>DCDL01000024.1:345111-367725 GCA_002316385.1 Clostridium sp. UBA1056 | reverse complement strand
AAGTGGCATGAAGCATTTTCATCATATAGAGTATTAAAGAACACTATATTTGAATTGGAAATAGGTGAATCAAATGGGACTAAAGCAACTTCTCCAAGGTAGTGAGATCCTTCATCAATATTAATTAAAGATTTTAGAGATTCATAACCTTCCTTAGCGTCAAAATCAATGACTCTTCCATCTTTAAATGTAAGAGAGAAATTGTTAATTAGATTACCTCCATAATTTAGAGGCTTTGAACTAAAGACTTTACCATTAACACCAGTCTTCTTTGGCATTGAGAAAATTTCCTCTGTAGGCATATTGGCAATAAATTCTATGCCTTCAGGAGTATATTCTGCACCACCTACCCATAAGTGATTATCAACAAGCTCTAGGTTTAAATATGTACCTAAGGAATTAGTATAGTGAAGGGCTTTAAAATTTTTATTATTAAGATAGTTTATTTTTTCAATTAAAGTTTTCTTATGATAATTCCAAGCTTCAATTGGATCATCTTTGTCTACACGCACTATTTTAAATATGTTTTCCCATAGTTTATTCATTGCTTCTTCCTCAGATATATTAGGGAATACCTTAGTTGCCCAACCTTTAGTTGGGATGGCTATTACAGACCAAGAATTTTTGTTACTCATAAGTCTTTCGCTAAATTCTTTTGTAGCAATACTAGAAGTTTTTTGAGAAGCTGCAATTTTAGCAGGATCAACATCTTTTAATAGTTCAGGATTTGATGCACTGATACTTAAAAAGCAAGCACCGTCTTTAGCATAAGTTAGCATGGAGTCTTTCATCCAATCAGGATATGATTCAAAAACTTCCATTGGGGAATTAAGATATTTAAGTTTACCGCATTCCTCATCGCTCCAATGAACAATAACCTCTTTTGCACCAACCTTATAGGCCTCATCAACAATCATTCTTGTGAAGTTAAAACATTCTACAGGTGATTTTATAACAAGGATTTGATTAGGTTGTACATTTACACCAATGGATACGCTAAGCTTTGCATATTTTCTCAAGATTTCATCATTTATTTTCATATTACTTAGATCCTCCGTTTATTAGTTGAAGAATAGTTTTAGATTATTCTAATACAATAGCTTTCTATGTATTTCCATTATATATGTAAAATTACTAAATTTCTAGATAAATTTATACTTATATCATAGATTTTAATAGCATACCCATAAATGAAAGAAATAATACGTTGTGAGCATAATAGAATACAGTTATTTTATAGTGTTAGTTATACATAAAGAAAGTTATGTTATAAAAATCATATAAAGGTTGTATAAGAGTATTTCATATGGAGAATATTTATGTTATAACATAGAAAGAAGGAATTTAATAGGGGTCATATATAATGATAATTTATCAGCACAATAAATAGGTTTAAAGTGAATTTATTGTAAATTATGAAAGTTTTTAAAATATAAGGAGGTGAACTTTAGTAAGTATGTGCTTATTGGTTAGTACATACTTCTAAAGTTAAGTTATGTTTAAGGAACATATAGAGGTAAATAAAGATTATATAATAGAAGATTTGGTAGAGTTAGTAAAAATAAGAAGTGTAGCTGCTGAGAAAAGGCCTAATATGCCTTTTGGAGAAGAGGTGAATAGAAGCCTTAGATATGTATTAGATAAAGGGAAAGAAATGGATTTTAAAGTCCAAAATTTTTGTGGATATTGTGGTCAGGTAGATGCTGGATACGGTGATTATACAATAGGTATTTTATGTCATGTAGATGTAAATGAAGAGGGAGAAGGATGGACAAAATCACCCTTTTCAGGAGAAATTTATGATGGCAAGATATATGGACGAGGTATTGTAAAAGGAAAAGCCCCTTTAATAGCTTGTTTATATGCGATGAAATTCTTACAGGATGAAAAGTTAATTCCAGAAACCAAAAAAGTTAGAATGATTATTGGAGCAGATAAAGAGACTGGAATAAAGAGCATAAATTACTATAAAGAGTATGAAATAGCTCCGGATATAGGGTTTACTCCAGATGGTGTGTTTCCTGTAATATATGGAGAAAAAGGAATCATGAATTTAGATCTTCAAATGGAGTTCTCTAGTGACTATGATGCGCCTATTAATATAGTGCAAATAATTGGAGGAGATAGTATAGATACTGTACCTTCTAAAGCAAGCATTATACTAAGTTGTGATGATATATTTAAGGATAAAATTGAAGCTGAATTAAAAAGGTTTTCAGAGGTTGAGAATATAAATTATGAAGTCCACAGTCAGAATAAACTTATTAATATTGAATTTATAGGTAAGAAAGCTAATAGTAGAAACCCGAATAAAGGTATAAATGCTATATCCTATGGACTGAAGTTTCTTGCAAGCTTTGAGGAATTCATAGACAAAAAGGAATTTATTCATGAATATAATAGATTAATTTGTACTTCTTATAATGGAGAAAGAATAAACTGTAAATTACATGATGAAGATTCAGGAGAATTTACTTTCAATGTGAGCACCATAGATTTAAATAATGATAGAGTTTGTATAAAAGTAAATATTACTTATCCAATTTCGTATGTTTATAGTGATGTGTTGGAACTTGTTAAAAATGGATTCAAGTATTCTCCACTTAAGATAAATAACACAAACCATGTTAGGGCAATTTCCTTTTCTAAAGATAGTTTCGTGGTAAAAAAACTTATGAAGGTATATAGGGAAGTTACTGGAGATGAAGAATCACAACCTTATGTGACATGGAAAGAAACCTATGCAAGGGTTATGAGCAATACAGTATCCTTTGGTCCGATACTTCCTAAAAATAAAGAATTAGATTATGAGATTGATGAATTTGTCACTATAGATGAATTAATGAATTTAATAGAAATATATGCTATGGCTATATATGAATTATTAAAATAGGATTTAAAACTATTGAAAGGGGTGGGGTCTTATTAAGAAGAAATATGTATTGTTACTTGTAACAATATTGTGGATTAGCTTTATATTTTATATGTCCTCTAAGCCATCAGAGGAATCTTCAAAATCTAGCTCTAGAATAGTAGATATGGTATTGAACACATTTAATTTAGATGAGTCTAAGGAAGAAGTGTTGACTGTAATAGTTAGAAAGGGAGCTCATTTTACGGAATATTTAATATTGAGTGGTTTAGTTACAGCCACCTATGGAGCTTTTACGGATAAGAGAAATCATTCTTTTATTCTATTAATGTGCATATTAGTAGCTTTAAGTGATGAATTTTTACAGAGTTTTATTATGGGGAGAAGTTCTGAGGTGAAAGATGTACTTATTGATTTTAGTGGTGCGCTTACATTTTTTTTAGCCAATCATATAACTACTCATATAAAGATTGTGAAAAGAGGATAATTTCATGGAAAAATTAAAATTATATAATATATTTGCATACATAGGGTGGTTTGCTATCATATACTACTTTATTTTAACAATAGTTAGTTTCCATGCAGCCTTTGCAGAATTTTGGTTGGCCTTATCCATATTAAGCTATATAATTTATAAGATGTTAAAAAGCAATCTTATAGGACATTCCTTAGTAAGGATATTAGCTATATTTATTTCTATAGGACTTATAATTTTCTTAACTTTAGAAGGTTTAATTATATACACTGGAACTATAGAGGATGATCGTGCTACAGACTATGTATTAGTATTAGGTGCTGGACTAAACAAGGAGAAGATATCTAAATCTTTACGCTTTAGATTAGATAAGGCCATAGAATTCAATAGAATTCACAGTAACATACCAATTATAGTTAGTGGTGGTATGGGTAAAGGAGAAGATATTACTGAAGCTCTGGCTATGAAGAGATACTTAGTAAGTAATGGAGTAAAGGAAAATAATATAATAATGGAAGAAGAGTCTACTAATACCTATGAGAATTTTAAGTTTTCAAAAGAAATAATGGAAAATAAAAATAAGGAACATAATAGTGAATCCAAAGAAGATATAAGCGTTACATTGATAACCAATAGATTTCACATGTTTAGAGCTAAATACATAGGTACTAATACTGGATTAAATATATATTGTTATAGTGCTCCAAATGAAATAGTTACAGCATTAAATTTTTATGTAAGAGAAAGCTTTGCCTGTATAAAGGAATTAATTTATCACTATATTAAATAGAATTAATAGGGGGGAATTAGGTGTATATAGGAATAGATTTAGGTGGCACTAATATAGGTATTGGTATGGTAGATAATGAAAATAAGTTAATATACAAAGATTCAATTCCTACTAGAAGAGAAAGAGAATTCAATGAAATTGTTGAGGATATTGTAGCTTTAATTTCTAGAGTTATAAGTATTAATAATATATCAAAGGATCATATTCAAGGAATAGGAATAGGTGTACCTGGAATAGTAGATCCAAAAAGTGGAATTGTCATTGATTGCGTAAATCTAAGGTGGAAGACTGTAGACGTTAAAGGAATTATTGAAAATAAGCTGAATATTCCAGTTTCAGTTGGTAATGATGCTACCGTAGCAGGAGTAGCAGAGCTAGTAGTTGGAGCTATGAAAGGGTACCAGACGGGAGTTTTAATAACCTTAGGTACAGGTATTGGTGGAGGAATAATAATTAACGAAGAGGTATACGATGGGTTTCACGGGATAGGGTCTGAAATTGGACATATGATAGTAGGTGAAAATTATTATCACTGTAATTGTGGAAGAAATGGATGTTTAGAGACTTTTTCCTCATCTACAGCTATAATAAACTATGCAAGGAAATTGATAGAAGAAGGAAATTATTCAACTATTACAACTAGGGTTAATGGAGATTTGAATAGTATTGATGGTAAAATTATATTTGATGAGGCTAAAGCTGGAGACAATATAGCTGTTAAAGTAATTGATAGAATGACAAATTATT
Organism: Clostridium sp. UBA1056; assembly: GCA_002316385.1. Lineage (GTDB taxonomy): Bacteria > Bacillota > Clostridia > Clostridiales > Clostridiaceae > Clostridium_J. The sequence continues at coordinate 362,841 of DCDL01000024.1, read as the reverse complement.
TAGCAATAGGGATTATGAACATTATTTCTATAATAGATCCTGAAGTCTTCGTAATAGGAGGTGGGCTTTCGGCAGCAGGAGAATATCTTGTTTCCATAATAAAATATAAGGTGTCAAAGATACCTTATTATAAAGGTATGAATACTGGGAAAATTGTATTATCTCAGATTGGAAATGATGGTGGAATTATAGGAGCAGCTGCATTATGTAGATATAGGTGATAAATAAATATTTAATAAGTAAGTACTTATGGAATAAATAGAAAATTTCCATAGGTACTTTTTGTTTCATAATAAAGAATTTATTTTCAATAATTATAATTTTAAATATATCTATGATAAGGATATTTATGTATTAATCTTCTACAATTCATAAATTATTCATAAAATATTTCAGAAAAATCTAAAATTGTACTATATGTGTAGCACATATAAAAAATATATGAAGTTTTCAAATAAAGGTTTATTTTTTTTCAATTTTGTATTATCATATAAATAAACACGAATAATAAATATACTTTTAAATATAATGTTCGTATATGTTGAAGGGGGATACGTTAGATGAATAAAATATTCACCATTTACGTTGAAAAAAAATCGGAATTTAATAAGGATGCACAAGAATTATTAAGGGAGTTTAAAAATTTATTATCTATTAAAGGTATTAATAAAATAAGATTGATAAACAAGTACGACATTTGTGGAATTACAAAGGAAGAGTTAGAAGCGATAAAATATACGGTATTAAGTGAAAAAAATACTGATAATATATATGAGGAAAATATAGATTTAGAAGGAAGTAAATATTTTGTAGTTGAGTATCATGAGGGTCAATATGATCAAAGGGCTGATTCGGCGGTTCAATGCATTCAACTAATCACTCAAAAGGAAGCTCCACAAGTTAAGACTGCGAAAGTGATAGCTTTATATGGAGACATTACTAAAGAGGAACTTAAAAGAATAAAAAGTTACTATATTAATTCTGTAGATTCTAAGGAAAGTTCATTAAATAAAAAAGAAACTATAATGGAGACGCAGAAATTGCAATCTGATGTAGAGATAATAGATGGATTCATAAACATGAAGGAAGATGAATTAGAAGGTTTTATAAAGGAAAGAGGGTTATCCCTTAATACAGGAGATATAGTTTTAATAAAAGATTATTTTAAAAGTGAAAATAGAAACCCTACTATTACAGAAATAAAGGTACTAGATACTTACTGGTCAGATCACTGTAGGCATACTACATTTCAAAGGGTACTAACAGATGTAGATTTCGATGAAGGAAAGTATATGGAGCCTATTAAAGAAGGGTTTAAAGTATATGAGGATTACAGAAGAGAAGTATATGAAGATAAAGAAAAGCCAATGACTTTAATGGATATGGCAGTTATAGCTATGAAAAAGCTAAAAAAAGATGGAAAGCTTCAAAAGTTAGATCAATCAGAAGAAATAAATGCATGCAGTATAGTTGTTGACGTTGATGTGAATGGAGCATTAGAGAAATATCTCCTAATGTTTAAGAACGAAACCCATAATCATCCAACAGAAATTGAGCCATTTGGAGGAGCTTCAACTTGTCTTGGAGGAGCAATAAGAGACCCTTTATCAGGTAGAAGTTATGTATTTGGGGCTATGAGAATTACTGGTTCTGGAGATCCAAGAATGGCCATAGAAGAAACTTTAGTAGGAAAGCTTCCACAAAGAAAAATTACTAAGGAGGCAGCAAGAGGATACAGTAGTTATGGAAATCAAATAGGATTAGCTACAGGCTATGTAAGGGAAATTTACGATGAAGGGTATGTGGCTAAAAGAATGGAAGTTGGAGCAGTTCTTGGAGCAGCTCCTGCTAAAAATGTTATTAGAAAAGTGCCTACTCCAGGAGATGTAGTAATACTGCTTGGAGGAAGAACTGGAAGAGATGGAATTGGAGGAGCTTCAGGCTCATCAAAAGAACATAATGAAAGATCCATCGATAATTGTAGCTCAGAAGTTCAAAAAGGAAATGCACCAACAGAGAGAAAGATACAAAGATTATTTAGAAAGAATGAAGTTACAACACTGATAAAAAGATGTAATGATTTTGGTGCTGGTGGAGTTTCTGTAGCTATAGGAGAACTTGCGGATGGTATTAAAATTAACTTAGACAAAGTTAAGAAAAAATATGATGGATTAGATGGAACTGAATTAGCTATATCAGAATCACAAGAAAGAATGGCAGTAGTTGTAGAAGAAAAAAATGTAAAGAAATTTATGACTCTTTGTGAGGAAGAAAATCTAGAAGCCACAGTAGTGGCAACTGTTACTGAAGAGAAAGCTATGATTATGTCGTGGAAGGGAAAAGATATAGTTAATATAAAGAGAAACTTCCTAGATACAAATGGGGCTAGTACCTATGGAAAAGTTTACGTTACTGCACCAATAGAAGGGGAAAATTATTTTAGTATGAGGGATACTACTTCATCGTTAAAGGAAACCTTCGAAAATGTTGTTAAGGATTTAAATGTTGCATCTCAAAAGGGTCTTATGAATATATTCGATTCTACTATTGGAGGGAATACTGTATTAATGCCATATGGAGGAGAAACGCAAAGGACTCAAGTGGATGGTATGGTATTAAAAATGCCTGTAGACAATGGCGAAACTACGACTACAGCCTTAATGACTCATGGGTTTAATCCAAAAATTTCATCATGGAGCCCTTTCCATGGAGCGTTATATGCAGTAGTAGAAAGTGTTACTAAATTAGTAGCTTTAGGTGGAGATTTGAATGGAATTTACCTTTCCTTCCAAGAGTATTTTGAAAAGCTAGGTGATAGCCCTGAAAAGTGGGGAAAACCATTTGCAGCATTACTAGGTGGACTTTATGCACAGCATAATTTAGGAATAGCAGCTATAGGTGGTAAGGATAGTATGTCAGGGACCTTTAAAGAATTAAAAGTTCCACCTACATTAATAAGCTTTGCTGTAACCACAGGAAATATAGAGAGTACCATCAGTAACGATTTTAAGAAAGTAGGAAGTAAAGTTATAGTGGTAAATACACCTATAAAAGAGGATTTTGCCCCAGACTTTAAGGAGCTAAATAATAACTATAAGCTAGTAAATAAATTAATAAAATCGGGACAAGTTTTATCTAGCGGTAGTATAAACTATGGTGGAGTTATAGAAACTCTTGCTAAAATGTGCTTTGGTAACAACATAGGTATTGAACTAAATGAGAAAATATCTATGAAGCAACTTCAAAGTTTTGGATATGGTTCTATAATATTAGAAGTTAATAAGGAATTAAATGTTGAAGATAAGAACATTATTTGTCTTGGAGAAACAATAAAAGAAGCATTAGTAATTAAATCGAATGAAAAAGTTGACTTAAATGAGTTGGCAGCTATGTATGAAGAGGGACTTAAAGAAATATTTATTAAGAACTATGAAAATAATAAATTAAATAATCTTGAGATGAAAGATGAAATATTAAATGATAAAAGTAAAAGAAATGAGAATATAAAAATATCACCAATGATTAAGATTGTAAAGCCAAAGGTGTTTATCCCAATATTTCCAGGTACAAACTGTGAATATGACGGTGAAAGAGCTTTTGCAAAAGTAGGAGCACAGGTTGAAACTTTAATATTTAATAATTTATCTCCTAAGCATATAGAGCAATCTATCTTAGATATGGAGAAGGAAATTAAAAAGTCACAAATAATTATGCTACCAGGTGGATTCTCAGCAGGGGATGAGCCAGATGGTTCAGGGAAATTTATAAATGCTATACTTAGAAATGCAAGAATTAAAGATGCTGTTATGGAGTTATTAAATAATAGAGATGGACTGATTCTAGGAATCTGTAATGGCTTCCAAGCCCTTATAAAATTAGGACTTGTACCATATGGAGAGATAAGAGACATTGAAGAGAATAGTCCAACATTAACTCACAATCTAATCGGAAGTCATCAAAGCACTATGGTAAATACTAAAATAGTAAGTAATAAATCTCCATGGCTTAGTGAATGTAGAGAAGGTGAAATCTATAAAGTACCAATTTCTCACGGAGAAGGAAGATTTATTGCTAATGAAAACATAGTAAAAGAATTGTTTATAAATGGTCAAGTTGCAACTCAATATGTAGATAATAGTGGAAATCCAACCTATGATATAAACTTTAATCCAAATGGATCTGCATATGCAATAGAAGGAATTACAAGTATAGATGGAAGAGTATTTGGAAAGATGGCTCATAGTGAGAGAATTGGAAATGGTGTTATTAAAAATGTGTTAGGTGAACACGACATGAAAATCTTTGAAAGTGGAGTTAAATACTTTAAATAAAATTTAAATTTGGAGGAGTACTAAATGAAAGTAGCAATTATATTTGGAAGTAAATCTGATACTGAGGTAATGAGGGGTGCAGCAAAATGCTTAAGAGAATTTGATATTCCCTTTGAAGCCTATGTTCTCTCAGCTCACAGAGTTCCAGAAAAACTAACAGAAGTTCTAAAAAACTTAGAAGAAGAGGGATGTGAAGTAATAATAGCTGGAGCGGGATTAGCAGCTCACCTTCCAGGCGTTATAGCTTCAAAAACCATCATACCGGTAATTGGAGTTCCAATAAATGCAGCTATTAGTGGACTTGATGCTCTTTATTCAATAGTGCAAATGCCAAAGTCAATTCCAGTAGCTACTGTAGGAATAAATAATAGTTATAATGGTGGAATGATGGCGGTACAAATGCTTTCAATAAAGTATCCAGAGATTAAGAATAAATTAAGTGAATACAGAAAGAATATGAAAGAAAATTTTATAAAAGAAAATGAAGTGGGGGTAGAATTATAATGGATATGAAAAATTTTATTTATGAAGGAAAGGCAAAGAGAATATTTAAAACTGAAAAAGAAGATGAGGTATTAGTTTACTACAAGGATGATGCTACAGCATTTAATGGTGAAAAGAAGGCTTCAATATCTTCAAAAGGAATTCTTAATAACACTATTAGTTCTATAATTTTTGAAATGCTAAATGAAAAAGGAATAAAAACTCACTTTGTAAAAAAAATCAGTGATAGAGAGCAAATATGTAAAAAGGTAGATATAATTCCACTAGAAGTTATAGTAAGAAATATAGCAGCTGGTAGTATGGCTAAGAGATATGGGATTGAAGAAGGCACAGAGCTTAAGACTACAGTACTTGAAATAAGCTATAAAGACGATGATTTAGGAGATCCTTTAATGAATGACTATCATGCCATTGCATTAGATATAATTACAAGTGAAGAGCTCGACTATATATATGAACAAGCATCTCAAGTAAATAAAATACTTACTGAATTTTTCTTGAAACAAGATATAAAGTTAGTAGACTTTAAGCTAGAATTTGGAAAGCTTAATGGAGAAATATTATTGGCAGATGAGGTTTCGCCAGATACATGTAGATTATGGGATCTTAAAACTGGAGAAAAGCTTGATAAAGATAGATTTAGAAGAGAACTAGGAGATTTAGTAGAAGGATATACAAAGGTACTTGAAAGAATTAAATAAGATCACTAGCAAGGATATTTTTTAGGAGGAAACAGTAATGGATTTTAAGTTTAAGGCTTCTATTTATGACGGATATGAGTGTTATGATGAAGATAAATTCCACGATGAATGTGGAATATATGGAATATATAGCAAAAAAGATAATTTAGATGTGGCAAAAAGGACCTATTATGGTCTTTATGCCCTTCAACATAGAGGTCAAGAAAGTGCAGGAGTAGCAACTTTTGACGGAAGTGATATGCATTGTCATAAGGATATGGGACTTGTATCTGAAGTATTTAGTAAGAAAATTCTAAAGGGGTTAAATGGGCATAGTGCAATTGGACATGTTAGATATTCTACATCAGGAGATAGTTCAGTGAAAAATGCCCAACCTCTTATGGGGAAATTTAAGCTAGGAAACATTGCCATCGCCCATAATGGAAACTTAACTAATGCAGATATAATTAAAGAGCTTTTAGAAGATTCCGGATGTATGTTTCAAACATCTACTGACACTGAGGTAATTATTAACCTTATATCAAGAGGTTCTAAGAAAGGAATACTTCAAAGTGTAATTGATTCTATGCAAGCTATAAAAGGTTCCTTTGCTATTGTAATATTAACTGAAAATGAACTAATAGGAGTTAGAGATCCATATGGAATTAGACCACTATGTCTTGGAAAAGTAAATGAAAGTTATATATTAGCATCCGAAAGTTGTGCTCTAAATGCTACAGGAGCTGAATTTATAAGAAATGTGGAACCAGGTGAGATAGTTGTAATTAATGAAGAAGGTGTAAAATCCATTAAGTTTGGTGAAAAATCTAAGCTCGCTACTTGTTCCTTTGAATATATATATTTTGCAAGACCAGATAGTGTTATAGATGGAATTAGTGTTAATCAATCTAGATATAAGGCCGGTATTAAATTATACGAAGTGGCTCCAGTAGAGGCTGATATAGTAGTTGGAGTTCCAGATTCAGGTATGTCAGCTGCTATGGGATATGCAAAAGCTTCAGGAATACCTATAGATATGGCACTTATTAAAAATAAGTATATTGGTAGGACTTTTATAGCACCAACTCAAGAAGAGAGAGAAGCATCAGTAAACGTTAAGCTTAATGTTATAAAAGAAAATGTTATTGGAAAAAGGATAGTTTTAATAGATGATTCTATAGTTCGTGGAACTACTAGTAAAAGATTAGTGGCTATGCTTAAGGAAGCTGGAGCTGCTGAAGTTCATTTTAGAGTTTGCTCTCCTAAGGTTAAATATCCTTGTTACTATGGTATTGATATACCTTATAGAAGTCAGCTTATAGGTGAGAAAATGGACGAAAAAGAAATAGGGGAAGTAATTGGAGCTGATAGTTTAGTATATCTTTCAAAAAAAGATTTGCTAGATTGTCTTGGAAGTGACCATGGATTTTGTTGTGGTTGTTTTGATGGAGAGTATCCAATTTCAGCACCAGTAAAAATATAGCAAGGAGTGATATAGGATGATTACGTATAAAGATGCAGGAGTCAATATAGAAGAAGGCTACAAAGCTGTGAAACTTATGAAAGAGTATACAGCTAGAACTTTAACTTCATCAGTTTTAAATGGAATAGGAAGCTTTGCAGGAATGGTAAAACTTCCTGAGGGGTATAAAAAACCTGTACTAGTTTCTGGTACAGATGGAGTAGGAACTAAAATTGAGATTGCAATCAAGCTTAAAAAGTTTGATACAGTTGGTGTAGATTGTGTAGCTATGTGTGTTAATGATATTCTATGTCATGGTGCTAAGCCTTTATTTTTCCTAGATTATATTGCTTGCGGTAAATTAGATTCTCTTATAGCTAGTGATATTGTAAAGGGTGTTAGTGAGGGGTGCTTACAAAGTTATGCTTCACTTATTGGTGGAGAAACAGCAGAAATGCCGGGAATGTATGATTTAGGAGATTATGACCTTGCTGGATTTGCTGTTGGAATCGTGGATGAAGATAAAATTATAGATGGAAGCAAAATTAAAGAAGGAGATGCCCTTATAGGCATAACTTCTTCTGGTGTGCACAGTAATGGTTATTCATTGGTAAGAAAAGTTGTTACAAATTATGATGAAGTCCTTGAAGGAAGAACTCTAGGTGAAATTTTATTAGAGCCAACAAAGATATATGTAAAGCCAGTGTTAGCACTTATGGAGAAGTTTGATATTCATGGAATGGCACATATAACTGGTGGTGGATTCTATGAAAATATACCAAGAATGTTTAAAGAAAATTTCACAGCGGAAATTAAGAAGGACTCTTTCCCAAGACAGCCTATATTTAAGTATTTAATTGATAAAGGAATAGACGAATATCACATGTTTAATACTTTTAATATGGGAATAGGTATGGTTCTTGCGGTAGACAGTTCAATCAAGGATGATGTAATTAGTGAACTTAAAGCCCTTGGAGAAGATGCTTATGAAATGGGTATAGTACAAGCTGGAGGTGGAGGAGTTTGCTTAATATAGCGGTATTAGTTTCTGGTGGAGGAACTAATCTCCAGTCTATCATTGATAGTATTGAAAATGGATATTTAAAGGATGTAAAAATTAAATATGTTATCAGTGATAGGAAAGGAGCCTTTGGAATGGAGAGAGCTAGAGCACATAATATAGATACTTTAGTTTTAGATAGAAAAATATATAAAAAAGAGCTAAGTAATAAAATTTATGAAGAATTAAAGGATAAAGTGGATCTAGTTGTTCTTGCAGGATATTTATCAATTATTTCTTCTCCATTAATAGAAAGCTTTAAAAATAAAATAATTAATATTCATCCTTCACTAATTCCAAGCTTTTGTGGAAAAGGCATGTATGGAATTAAAGTTCATGAAGCAGCTATAAATTATGGAGTGAAGGTTAGTGGATGCACGGTACACTTTGTAGATGAAAATACAGATACAGGAGCAATAATTCTTCAGAATGTAGTAAAGGTGTATGCAGATGATACTCCAGAAGAGCTACAAAGAAGAGTTCTGCAAGAGGAGCATAAAGCATTACCTTTGGCTATAAAGCTTATAAGTGAGCATAGGATTGTTGTAGAGGACAGAAAAGTTATTATAAAGGAGTAATGAAGTTATGAAAAGAGCTTTAATAAGTGTTTACGATAAAAATGGAGTTGTAGATTTCACAAAATTCTTAGTAGAGCAAGGAATAGAAATCATATCTACTGGAGGTACCTATAATCTTTTAAAGAAGAATAATATAGATGTTAAAGAAGTAGCAGAAGTTACAAATGCACCAGAAATGCTAGACGGAAGAGTAAAAACTCTACATCCTATAATTCACGGTGGTATACTCGCTATTAGAGATAATGAAAAGCATATGAGGACTTTAGAAGAAAGAAAAATTGAGACCATAGACTTAGTATGTGTTAATCTATATCCTTTCTTTGAAAAAGCTAATGAGAGTCTAACATTTGAAGAAACTGTAGAGTTTATAGATATAGGTGGACCTACAATGCTTAGAAGCGCTGCTAAGAACTTTAGAGATGTAGTTGTGATAAGTGATGCAGAAGATTATAAGGTAGTTATGGAAGAAATGAAGGCAAAGGGAGAGGTTTCCTTTGAAACTCGTAAATATCTTGCTATGAAGGTATTTAATTTGACTACAGCATATGACAGTGCAATATGTGAATACTTATTAAATCATATGGAGAATAAGGAGAATACTTCAAATAAATATTTAGCTTTATCCTATGAAAAGATGGATGATTTAAGATATGGAGAAAATCCTCATCAAAGTGCTACAGTATTTACTAACACAAATAAAACTGGAATGCTTAACAATATAGAAATATTAAATGGAAAGGCACTTTCATATAACAACATAAAGGATATGGATATAGCTTGGAAGGTAGTAAATGACTTTGAAGAAGTTACATGCTGTGCTTTAAAACATAATACACCTTGTGGAGTTGCAGTAGGAACATCTGCTTTAGATGCTTATGTAAAAGCTTATAGTTGTGATTCTATTTCAATCTTTGGAGGTATAGTAGCACTTAATACTAAAATAACTAAAGAAGCAGCAGAAGAAATGAAAAAGACTTTCTTAGAGATTATCATTGCACCTGAATTTGAAGATGAGGCTTTGGAGATTCTTAAAGCAAAGAAAAATTTAAGGGTGATAAAATGTACTAGCAGACCAAGTGATGAAAAGGAAGTTATTTCTGTAGATGGTGGAATATTGGTTCAGGACGTAGATAAAAAGCTTTATGAAGAGTTAAATGTAGTTACAGAAGCTCAACCTTCAAAAAAATATATAGATGATATGATATTTGGTATGAAGATTTGTAAATATGTTAAATCTAATGCTATTGTAGTAGTTAAGGATGGCATGGCTAATGGGATAGCTGGTGGACAGGTAAATAGAATTTGGGCTACAGCACAAGCGATAGATAGATCAGGAAACGGAGTAATTCTGGCATCTGATGCATATTTCCCATTTAGAGACTGTGTAGATGAAGCACACAATCATAATATAAAAGGAATAATTCAACCTGGTGGTTCTATGAGAGATCAAGAAAGTATTGATGCATGTAATGAATATGGTATACCTATGATTTTTACAGGTATTAGACATTTTAAGCATTAGTACCTTATAAGTTGAAACTTGAGGTGATTTTATGAGAATTTTAGTTATAGGAAATGGTGGAAGAGAACATGCTATAGCATGGAAGCTTGCAGAGGATGAGAAGGTTACAAAAATATATTGTGCTCCAGGAAATGGTGGAACTTTCATGGAGAATAAATGTGAAAATATTAATATAACAGATAGTGAAGAGCTTTTAAAGTTTGCTCTAAACAATTCTATAGATATAACTGTAGTTGGGCCAGAAGTATATCTTTGTAGTGGTATAGTAGATTTATTTAAAAGCCATAATCTAAAAATATTTGGTCCAAGTAAAAAAGCAGCAACTCTTGAAGGAAGTAAAACTTTTGCAAAAGAGTTCATGAAAAAATATGGGGTTAAAACAGCAGCCTATGAAGCTTTTAATGACTCAAAGAAAGCGATAGAGTATTTGGAAAAAGCTGAATATCCAATAGTTATAAAAGCGGACGGTCTTGCAGCTGGAAAGGGTGTTATTATAGCTGAATCTATGGAAGAGGGTATTAAAGCCATAAATGATTTTATGGTTAATGATACTTTCGCAGGAGCAGGAAAGGAAATTATTATAGAGGAGTTTTTGCAGGGTATAGAAGCTTCAATATTAAGTATTGTTGATAGAAATACTATAATTCCTTTTATATCCTCTAAGGATCATAAGACCATATTTGAGGATAATAAGGGGCCTAATACTGGTGGTATGGGAACTGTGGCTCCGAATCCATATTGTGATGATAAGGTTTTAAAAGCTTTTGAAGAGGATATTTTAAATCCAACCCTTAAAGGAATACAGGAAGAGTGTCTAGATTATGTAGGAATTATCTTCTTTGGATTGATGATTTGTAAAAAAGGAGTATACCTATTAGAGTATAATGTTAGAATGGGAGATCCGGAAACACAAGTTGTACTCCCTCTTATGGAAAGTTCTTTTCTTGATATAATTGAGGCTGCTATAGAGGGAAAACTTAGTAGGGATATGGTGAAATTTAAGCCAATGACGGCTTGTTGTGTTATAGGAGCTTCAAAGGGGTATCCAGGGAAATATGAAAAAGGTGAATTAATTACTGGTATTGGGAGCTGTAGTGAAAAAGTATTTATTGCTGGAGCTGAGGTTATTTTTAACAAATTAATTACAAGTGGTGGAAGAGTATTAGGAGTTACAGCACTTGGAGAGAATTTGTCAGAAGCTATAGAGAAGGCATATAAAGGCCTTTCTCAAGTAAACTTTAATGGAATGTATTATAGAAAAGATATTGGTAAATAAACATTAGTAACAAAAAATTAATAGATATTTTATTATTAAAATTTTCATTAATATATTTCTTTATTTCAAGAGCTAAATTTTTATCTTCTAAACTTAGAATATGTCTTATAAGATATATATGTAGTTCGGGTTTTTAAAAGTAAGTGATTACTTTTAAAAAGATTGTTTTTATTATATCCTATGTTTAAGAACAGTGTTGATAATATGACAATTTTTAAGAGAAGCCAAAATGGCTTCTCTTAATTCACATTTTATTAAAAATGATTGTTAAATAATTGTTGATGTCTATATTACAAATTTGTATCATATATTTTGAATATCACATCTTTGCCCCATTTCTTTTGATTTTTTATATTTTAAAGAACATTTCTAAATATGTATGCTTTATTCTATATTTACATATGAGTTCCATAATAATATTACCTATTTTATCAATAACATATACTTGTTCTTGGGATATTCATTTTTTCATTACCCTTAACCACTCGTTTATGGATTTTACGAGGCATAGTAAATGTCATACTTTTCTTATGGTTATTTTTAAAAGAGTATCTAAAAAAGCCCTGTAAACATCAATAAAACTACCAAAACCAATATATACTCTAATAGAGTATGAAATCTCATGACTCCAATAAGAATGATGTCGGTATGCTTATTTCAACTTTAGTGTACTCACTGTAAGCTTAGATATATCAAAGCTTTTACCATCAAAAAAAGTAAAATCTATTTAAACAGCAGTTTCAATACTTTTTATAAAGAAATTTAATTGAACGAACATTTTCAATATAAAACATTGCAATAATTATCATAGTAGAGTTTTTAAAACTTTTTTATAAAATATATTTGCATATTGAGAAAGATAGTTATTTAATGTTTTAATTATTGATTTATTGCTAATACTATTCATAGAAACAAACCAACTTTTCAAGTTATTTGTGTCGTTATGATTAGTTTACAAAGGTCTAAGTTATTTATTTTGTTGTATTCTTTGTGATTTAAATAAATTAGCATTTTATATGTTTAAAGGTATATGAAGCAACTTTAAATCTGATAATATATAGTAAAAAAGTTCTTAAGAATTTATTACAATATATTTTTTTTGTTGAAATAAATAAGCACATAATGTATTATAATCAGTATGTATACTTATGTACTTACATATTAATACTAAAAAATGTAAAATAATATTAACAAACTGATGAAAATTGTGTAAAATATATATGCATGAAAGATAACAAAAATACATTTTTTATACAAAGCTATAAATTAAATTTCATAATAATAACATAGTATGTTATATATGGGAAAATAAAGGTGAAGAGTATGTTCAATTTAATATTATTAATTATTATGTCTCCATATACTGCATTATTTATTGGAGTATATACTACTTATAAGGTAATAAGAATGAGAGAGGAAATACAAAAAAATAGTTGGAATATAGGATTGATTCTATTATTCATTTGGTCTTTATTAGTTGGACTTCTAAATAAAAGTATTATGTCTACAGCTGTTTCCATAGTATTTTTCTTATACTTTACGATAAGTGTAGTCTTACAAAATTATTGTAAGACAGAAGAAAAGTTGGAAATAATATGTAACTATTTAATTAAGTTCTCGGTTTTTTCAGGTATTATTGGAATAATAGAAAAGGTTACTTTTGCATATTTTCCTATGGAACTTTGGAAAAAAGTCTTAGGGTTACCACTTAGTATTTCAACTGATCATAGAATTTTTAGTACCTTTGGAAACCCTAACATAGCGGGTGACTGGTTTGCCACTATGATCATAATGACTATATATTATGCTTCTAACAACAAAAACTTTAAAGAAAGGATACCATATTACTTTGCCACAACTCTTTTCGTAATAAATCTTTGTTTCACAGGATCAAGAGGTGCTTTTGTTGGATTATTGTTTGCGTTAGGTGTATTATTCTTATTGGAGTTAAAAAGAAGTAAGAGTGAATTAATAGTAATTTTAGCTATTGCCTTAGTTATAGGAGTAGTTGGATTTACGCCTCCTAAGGTATCTGATATATCTCAAGAGATTACAGGACATAACATTGAAAGATCTTTTGATACTAGAGAAGAGATTTGGAGAGGATCCTTAAAAATGATAGAAGAAAAACCTTTAACTGGGTGGGGAATGTTAGGAACTATAGAGCATGGTAATGAATTTTCAAGATATAGTGATGTTATTAATCATTCTCATAATATTTGGCTATCATTTTTGACTTCTTTAGGAGTAGTTGGACTTTTGGGTTACCTATATATGAGAGCAAATATATATAAAAATTTGATTTATCTTTATAAAGCAGGATATAGTAGTGTAGCTCTGCTTATGGCAATGCAGACAATTGTTTTAATTCATGGAGTTATTGATTTTACAATAATAACTCCACAAATAGGAATATTGTTTATTGGATCATCATCCATAATTACGACTTTAGCAAAAGAGAGTGTTAATGTGTTTCCAAAGAGAAGAAGTATAGCAGTATAGTTATTAAATTTAAATTTTGTTTAGAAGCTTTTATGAAGGTAGAAATCCTTCATAAAAGCTTTTTTATATTAAATTAATTACTAAGCACCAATATAATACTAATTATATCAGTATTATCTATAAGTAATATTATATTTATCAATAATTAATATTGGTAAATTATTATATAAAGAAATAAAATAAGGTTAAGAATAATGTATTACATTTTATAAAAGATTAAATGGGGGGCATTACATTATGAATCTAGAATATTTAAGAGATATGGGGCAATCTAATAGAGAAAAGATTATGAGAGAAGAATTGGGAGAGGAAAAATGTAGGATAATTGATAAATTCAACTTGCATCCTAATGAAAACTTATATTGGGAAAGAATAGAACCTAAATATCCTAATCAAGAATATTTTAGTCATAAACTAGCTATGAAGACTTCACCTATAGGAATAATATTTCATATAAATAGATTATGCTACGCAAAAACTAAATACTTTGAACAGAATTGGGACAAATTTGTTCCTTGTATATATAATTATATAGATAGTTTTGTAGAAACGGAAATTTATAATATGGAATATATTAAACACAAAAGTACAGGTATAATTTTAGATTTACGGGAACTTGCTAAGATTCATTGGATAGATGATTTCAAATCCATATGTAACTATTTAGAAAGAAAAGAGATGGAAATACAAGTCTTATAAAAAGATTAAACATATATGAGCTTAATTATCATTGGATAATTAAGCTCTACTTTTATAAAGGACTATAAAAAAGATAATATTTAAGCTAATATATAAATAAGTAAATTTATTTAATAGATATTTGGAGGGGTGAAAATTATAATGAACATAGATTGGAAACCAGATAAAAATTTAGAGAAACCCCTATATATTCAAATTATAGATTATTTTAAGGGGAAAATAATAAGTGGAGAATGGCAAGTAGGATTTATGATTCCTACACAAAGAGATTTAGCTAAAAGTTTTAATGTAAATAGAAGTACTATTGTATCAGCTATAGATGAATTAAAGGCAGAAGGTATTTTGGAAGGAAAAGGTAAAGGCGGAACTAAAATAGTAAATAATGTATCACCTTTACTAGCTAACATACAACCGGATTGGAAGTCTTATATTGATGAGGGAATTCACATTCCAAATGTTAAGACCATTAAGAAAATCAATACTCTTGAGTTTAGAGATGATTATATCCGATTAAGCACAGGAGAGCCATCTTCAGAATTATTTCCAAAAGAAAATATGAAAATAATATTAAATGAAGTAGCTAAAGATATAGACAATCTCGGATATGAAGGTCCTAGTGGAACTATTTATCTTAGAGAGCAGGTAAGCCAATATTTAAAAGCTTTTGGAATAGATGCAGCACCATCTTCTATACTAATTGTTTCTGGAGCATTACAAGCAATACAGCTAATATCTATGGGCTTATTACAAAAGGGATCAACAGTGTTGTTAGAAAACCCTTCATACATGTACTCACTTCAAACATTTCAATCCCTGGATATGAGGAGAAGCGGAATACCGATGGATAGTGAAGGAGTTGTAGCTAATTTAATTCCTGATTACATTAAAAAGCATGTGCCATCTATACTATATACTATACCGAACTTTCAAAATCCTACTTCTATAGTTATGTCAGAAAAAAGAAGGAAAGAAGTATTAAAAATTTGTCAGAAGGAAAAGTTACCTATTATAGAAGATGATGTGTATAGAGAGCTGTGGATTGACGCACCACCACCTAGTCCTATTAAGAGCATAGATACTAATGGATTAGTGCTATATGTTGGAAGCGTATCTAAGACATTATGTCCAGGACTAAGAATTGGTTGGATTGTAGGACCTGAACCGGTAATTGAGAGATTAGGTGATATAAAGATGCAAACAGATTATGGATCTAGCTCTTTATCACAGATTACTGTAGGAAAGTGGTTAGAAACTGGATTGTATAACGAACATTTAAAGGAGATAAGAAAACAGTTATCTATAAGGCGAGATGTAACAGTAAATGCCTTAAATAAATATTTTAAGGATATAGCTACATGGGATGTACCTTCAGGTGGATATTATGTATGGATTACTTTAAAATATAAAATAGGTATGTATAAGCTTTTTGATGAAGCATGTAAAATAGGAATTTTATTATACCCTGGATACATATATGATTCTAACTTTAATTATTCTTTAAGAATTTCATTTTCTTATGCACCCATAAGAGAGCTAGAGGAAGGTTTGTTTAAGTTATCATTACTTATTAAAGAGTTAATTAAAAGTTAATTTCATCAATATATTTGTAATATATATGATTAATTAAGTATTATAGTTGATTCTTAAGAGCCGCCCATAACGCAATTATATGGTTGTGTTATGGGCGGTTTTTGGTTGGGTTCATTTAAATTAATATGGATGGAGAGATGTTAAGTGAATTTTCTTATAATATAAATAAGATAGCAGCTGTTAAATAAAACTAATTTAAATTAGGTATCTTTATAATTGGGGACTGGAGAGGATACTATGTTAGAAAACACTTTAATTAATGATATTCATATTAAAAGTATAGAGGAACAGGAAGGATTTCCTTCATTAGAGGTAAATTTAAAAAAGGTATATGAAAATACTAAATATGTGGTAGACTTATGTGAAAACCAAGGAATTTCTGTGGCAGGAGTAGTTAAAGTTGTACATGCTATGCCTCAAGTGGTATCAGAAATGGATAAAGCAGGGTGCAAATATCTTGCTACATCTAGAATTAATCAAGTTATAGCTATGAGAAAACAAGGTATAGAAAAACCCATTATGCTTATTAGAATACCTATGCATAGTGAAATAAAGCAGTTGGTAGAGTATGCAGATATAAGTTTGAATTCTGAAATAGAAACCTTAAAAAAAATAAATGAAGAATGTAAAAATCAAAACAAAACTCATAAGGTTATTTTGATGATGGATTTAGGTGACTTAAGAGAAGGTGTTGTGGACCAGGAGGAATTCTTAAACTTAGCCTTATATGTGGAGAAAGAATTAAATAATCTAAGGCTTTATGGAATAGGAACTAATTTAGGATGTTATGGCTCTGTAAAACCTACAGAAGATAACTTAGGAAAACTATGTGATGTAGCAGAAAAAATTGAATCTTTAATTGGTAGAGAATTAGATGTGATATCAGGAGGAGCTACTTCTTCTTTAACTTTAATTTGGGATGGAAAAATACCTAGTAAAATCAATAATTTAAGAATAGGTGAAGGTATATTAGTTGCTAAAGATTTAGATGATTTTTGGAAGTACGATATGTCTATGCTTCATCAAGATTCATTTATACTGAAGGCACAGATTGTAGAGGTTAAAGATAAGCCATCCCATCCAATAGGTGAAATTTTTATAGATGCTTTTGGGAATACACCAACCTATGAGGATAGAGGAGAAAGACGGAGAGCATTATTGGCAATAGGCAAGCAGGACTTTGTTTCTGTAGATACTTTAATACCTAAAGATAAAAATATAGAGGTAATTGGCGCTAGTAGTGATCATTTAATTATAGATATAGAAAATTGTCAAACTAATTATAAAATTGGAGATATTATAGAATTTAATATATATTATCCACATTTATTATATCTTAGTGGCTCTAAAGATGTGAATAGAATCTTTGTATATTAGATAGATAAAATATATTGTATTGTAGTTATTATAGATATATAAAATAGATTTTCAAATACCTATTTTATATATCTATATTTATTTACAAAATTAAATAATCTTAATATAATAGTAGTTGTGACAAGGATATGTGTCATTAGCTCAGTTGG
>DCDL01000024.1:178247-345009 GCA_002316385.1 Clostridium sp. UBA1056 | reverse complement strand
TTAGCTCAGTTGGTAGAGCACCTGACTCTTAATCAGGGGGTCCAGGGTTCGAACCCCTGATGGCGCACCAAAGCTCGTAATACGAATAAAAGTATTGCGAGCTTTTTATTTAAAAACTATAGAACAGTATAGTTTTTAAATAAAATATATTAAAGTAAGTATAGATATTATATGTGATATAAGAAGGAAAAAGTAATGAGTATGGTAAGATATGTCCTCAATGTGGATTTATTAGGTATCCTAGAATAAGTCCGGCTATAATAGTTGCTATAGTTAAGGAAGTAAAGTTACCTATTGTTAGTAGTGCTCAATCAAAACATAGTTTTTATAGTGTTTTAACAGGATTTTTGGAACCGAGTGAAACTTTAGACAATGTGCAGAGAGAGGTAATGGAATAAGTTGCATAAAAGTTAAGAATATAAATTATTTTAGAAATCAGTCATGACCTTTTCTTAACTTTCTTATGGTAGGATTCAAAGTAGAATATGATGCTTATGAAATAGAAGTTGATGGAGTTGGATTGTATGGGCAGAGTTGTTTGATGCAGATAATTTGCCTAATATTCCAAGGAGTATTAGTATTTCAAGAAAATTAATAGATTAAGGAAAATTATACTATATACTAAATTTATAGTTGAATTTAAAGTAAAGAGTAGTTTGTTTTTACAGTATACTAAAGAAACTTTAACACATAATAAATATGAATAGATGTGTTAAAGGAGGGATAAATATGGATCATAAACTAATAAGAGAGCAGCAATATGAGGTTAAACAACGCGAAGATGATAAAAGAAAATATACAAAAGAAAACTATCTTCGTAACGGTAGTAAATCTCAAGGACAATATGCTCAAAGCAGCTTCAATACAACTATAGAAGAGCCAGGTACGAATGATAGTGGTATTGTAGCAAAGAAGAATGGTTATTAAAATCAAATATTTTATTTATAAAAGCTTTCGTTCAATTAATTTTGAATGAAAGCTTTAAATTTTTATTACAATATTTTTAAATGTAAAAATAAAATAGTATAGTTTATAAGTAATTAAATTACATAAATTTTTAATAAAGAATTTTACCTATGGTATAATAAAGCTATTAAATTTTTACATAGTGTATAAGGAGCAATTAAATTATGGATAAGAATAAGGTTAAGGCTTTTGCAATATGGTCAAGAAATAATCTGATTGAAAGAGTAAAAGATAGAGCATATAAAATTGGTATTGAAGACAATAGGATTAAAGATATAGAAGAAGTTGAAGGTGGATTTAAAGTAGTTGGAGGAGAAGAAGTATTCAATATTTTACCTACCCATAGAAAAGCGCTAATAAAGGAAATAGAAAGTAAATCTTTAGATGAAGTTGTAGAAGATGTGGCATATACTTGGTTTAATAGATTTATAGCTTTAAGGTATATGGAAGTGAATGATTATCTTCCTATTGGAATAAGAATTATGTCTTCAGAGATACCAGGTAAGAGAGAGCCTGATATTATATCTAGAGTTGGTGAAGTTATAAGAGAGCTAAAACTAGATTCTGACTTAGTCTATAATTTATTAGATAGCGGTAGAAATGCTGATAGAGAAAGATTATATAAATATATTATAATAAGACAATGTAATGAATTAGGGAATATTATTCCTAGTCTATTTGAAAAAATAGAAGACTATACAGAATTGTTGTTTCCAGATAATCTTTTGGAAGAAGGATCTATATTGAGAAGAATGTGCAATGACATAGATGAAAGAGATTGGAAACAAGAAGTAGAGATTATAGGATGGATGTACCAGTACTATATATCTGAAAAAAAGGATAGGGTTTTTAATGATTTAAAGAAAAATATAAAAATTACTAAAGAAAATATTCCGGCAGCTACTCAGCTATTCACTCCTAAGTGGATAGTGAAATACCTAGTAGAGAACTCTCTAGGAACTATGTGGATTCAAGGACATGAAGATGAAAATTTAAAGAAAGAATTGGAATACTATTTGCCAGAAAGTATTCAAGAATCAGAAATAAATGAGCTTTTAGATAGCATTAGATTAAATAGAAAAAATTTATATCCTGAAGATATAAAAATTCTTGACCCATGTATGGGATCAGGTCACATATTACTATATACTTTTGATGTGCTTCATAAAATTTATAAATCTGCGGCATATCCAGAAAGGGAGATTCCAAGAAAAATATTAGAAAATAATATTTTTGGATTAGACATCGATTCAAGAGCAACTCAAATTGGTACTTTTGCCCTTGTCATGAAGGCTAGATCTTATAATAGAAGATTTTTTAGAGAGGTTGAAAAGAGACCTTTGAAGCTTAATATAGAAGCCATAGAAGAAAGTAATGGTATTACCTATGAAATTATAGAGTACTTCGCAAAGGGAAATGAAGAATTAAGGGGAGATTTATCTTATCTAGTAAATACTTTTAGAGATGGTAGAGAGTATGGATCAATATTAAGAGTTGAGGAAGTTAACTTTCAAGTTTTAGAAGAAAGATTGAAAGAAATAAATGAAGAAAATAATTTAGTATTTAGTGATTATAGACAGGTAATTTTAAATAAATTACCTAAGCTTATAAATCAGGGAAAAATAATGAGTAATAAATATGAAGTTTGTATTACTAATCCACCTTATATGGGGCTTAGAGGTGCTAATGATACCATTGCTAAATATTTAGCTAATAAATATCCTTTGTCTAAGCATGATCTATTCTCTGTGTATATGGAGGTATGTAAGAATTATCTAAAAAAAGATGGAATTTATGCTATGGTAAATCAACATTCATGGATGTTTTTAAGTAGTTTTCTAGAGCTTAGAACAAAAATTTTAGAAGAAAGTACTTTTATAAGTATGATTCATTTAGGAGCTAGGGTATTTGAAGATAATGTTGGAACCATAGTACAAAATGTTGCTTTTATAAATCAAAATAGTGAAATTCCTAAATATAGAACTAGAATTATAGATGTAACCAAGGATACAACTGCTATAGAAAAAGAAATGAAAATAAAGTCAGTTTGTAATGGCATTGATAAACACAGAACTTATGATATATGGCTAAAAAAACTTATGACAATTCCAACAAAACCTATTGCTTATTGGATAAATGACAATATATTAAATTTATTTTATACCCTAGGTAGATTCGAAGATATTGCGAAGCCTAGACAAGGAATGGCTACATCTGATAATAAACGGTTTTTAAGAGAATGGTATGAGGTTAATATAAATGAAATCAATTTTACAGCTGCAGATAGTGAGGAAGCTTTAGCAAGTAAAAAAAAGTGGTTCCCATATAATAAGGGTGGAGAGTTTAGAAAATGGTTTGGAAACAATAGATTTATAATTAATTGGGAAAATAATGGTGCTGAGGTAAAGGATTATGCAGCAAAACTATATAAATCATATAGTAGAACTATAAAGAATGAGGAATTTTATTTTAGAAGCGGCCTTACTTATACTTTTATTTCTGAAGATATGGGAGTGAGATATTCTCCAAAGGGATTTATATTTGATGTTGCTGGCTCTTCTATATTTTTTAATGATAAATCTATAGAAAAAGTAATATTGGCATTATTATGTAGTAAGGTTGCAAATATGTTTCTAGATATAATGAATCCTACTTATAATATACAAGTAGGTGACCTAAAGAATATTCCGGTACATGAAGATATATTTAAAAAAGAAATTAGATCTGTAGTGGATAACATTGTAGAAGAAAATATAGACATTAGTGAAGAAGAGTGGAATAACTTTGAGATATCATGGAACTTTAAGGTTCACCCATTGTTGAGAGGGGCAAGGAAAAATAATTTTAAGGATGTAACAATAGAGTCTACGTTTAACCTTTTAGAAAAAGATAATATTAAAATTATAGAGAAACTTAAAAGTAACGAAGAAAAGCTAAATAAAATTTTTATAGATGTTTATGGATTAAATGAGGAATTGAGTCCAGAACTGTCTTACAAGGATATCACATTAAGAAGAGCTGATGTAGAAAGAGAAGTAAAATCTCTCATATCCTTTGCGGTAGGATGTATTATGGGTAGGTATTCACTAGACGTTGAGGGATTAATATATGGTGGAGGATGCTTTGAAGATAAGTGGGATTTTAAAAATAATAAAGTTAAAAAAGTTGAAAAAGATAATATGGAAAAAGTAATTGTTGATCAATGGATAGATTCAAATTTTATGCCTAAGAGTGATAATATAATACTTATAACAGAAGAAGAATATTTTTCAGAAGATATAATGACTAAATTTGTTCAGTTTGTGACTGTAGTCTATGGAGAAGATACACTAGAAGAAAATCTTAATTTTATAGCTGATACTTTAGGAAGAAAAGATGGCGAAACTTCAAAGCAAAGTATAAGAAGATATCTCTTTAAAGAATTCTACAAAGATCATATAAAGATGTATGCTAAGAAACCTATCTATTGGTTATTCGATTCAGGTAAGAATGAAGGATTTAAGGCTTTAATATATGTCCATAGATATGATAGTGCTACGGTGGCTAGATTAAGGACAGAATATGTTCATACCATGCAGAGAAAATATGAAGATGAGCTAAGTAGACTAGAATTAGTAAGTAATTCACAGGAATATAGTGCAAAGGAAAGGGCCACTGCCAGAAAAAGAAGTGATAAGTTAAAAAGGCAAATAGAAGAGCTTATTGAATATGATGAAATAGTTGGATATGTAGCTAATGAAAAAATAGATATTAGTCTAAATGAGGGAATCAGGAAAAATTATGATAGATTTCAAGGTATTAAGATAATTAAAAGAAATGGCAAGGAATCTAAGAGGAATCTTTTATATAAAATCTAAATAATTTACATTTAAATCTTGGAGGGATAATTATGGGTGGAAAATATAAATAATAATCAATAAGCAACTCTAGGATATATTTATTTTAAAATTCAGACTAAGAATATTATTTTATTGGAAATATTTACTCTGATCATTTTATTATAATAAGAATATTAAATAAGTGCAATTTCTTTAAACAGATATTGAAGGAAAATGCATCTGGCTTATTTTTAGTAGGCTGTATGAATAGAGGTAAAGAGCACTTAAAATATATTGAGGAAACAACGACTTCGAGTAATATTTTCCCAGGAAATGTTTGGAAAGTGATAGATAATCATGATAGTGGATTCATAGAAAATAATTATATAAAACTTTGAATAAGAAAGCCATTAGATAAAATGGAGTGTATAGTGTTTTTTCTTCTATCTGCATTATAGAGGAGGAAAGCAACATTAACTTTTTAACAACCTATAACTATGTAAATTCCAAATTATAAAAGTTAATTTAAAAGAGGATATTTGAGTATTACATATAAAATAATTAATATTATATTTACAATGTTAATTCTTAAAGTTATAATCAAAATTGTGTTAAGTTTAGTAAAATATTTATACATCCTTTTTAATTTATGGTAATACACTGAACTAATTCACATTTAATAGAATTTGTGTAAGTTAAAATTAAAATAAAATTACTACATGTCTCATACTGTACATGAGTCTAAGTTATAATATATAGATTAAGTTAAAGTATGGGATATTTAATAAATATATAAGGTAAGGTGAGTAACATGAACTATGAAATATTAGCAAATACAATTTTCCCTAATATTGATAAGGAGCCACAATATTATATTTCAAAGTATCCAAAGAGAAACCTTAAAGAAGGTGCAATGGTTACTAGATATGCTCCAAGCCCAACAGGGTTTCAACATATAGGAGGAGTATTTTCTGCATTAATAGATGAAAGAATAGCTACTCAAAGTGAAGGAGTCTTTTATTTAAGAATAGAAGATACAGACCAAAAGAGAGAAGTAGCTGGAGCTATTGAAGATACTATAAATACTATGCATAAGTTTGGATTAGATTTCACAGAAGGTATGACAGGAGATAATTCCTTTAAAGGTGATTATGGTCCATATAGACAAAGTGAAAGAGAAGAAATATATAAAAACTTTGCTAAAGATTTAATTAAAAAAGGTCTTGCTTATCCATGTTTTTGTACAGCAGAGGATTTAGAACAGCTTAGAGAAAAACAAACTAATGAAAAATTAACTCCAGGATATTATGGAGAGTATGCAAGCTGTAGAAGTTTATCTCCAGATGAAGCTTTAGAAAGAATAAATAAAGGTGAAAAATACATTATAAGATTAAAATCACCAGGTAGTCCAGAAAATAGAGTGGAATTTCATGATTTAGTTAAGGGTGATATTTCCTTCCCAGAAAATAATCAAGATATAGTTATAGTTAAATCAGATGGACTTCCAACTTATCATTTTGCGCATGCTATTGATGATAGTTTAATGGGAACTACCACAGTAATTAGAGGAGAGGAATGGTTATCATCTCTTCCAATTCATATTCAACTTTTTGATATTCTTGGATTTGATAGACCTGAATATGCACATACACCTACAATAATGAAGTTAGATGGAGATTCAAAGAGAAAATTATCAAAGAGAAAAGATCCAGAAAGTGCGGTAAGCTATTATGATGAAGAAGGATATCCTATGATATCTGTTATCGAGTACTTACTTAATATAATAAATTCTACTTTTGAACAGTGGAGAGAAGAAAATCCATCGTCTGATTATCATGAGTTCAGAGTATATCTAGATAAGATGAGTAAAAGTGGTGCTTTATTTGATATTGTAAAATTAAATGATGTAAGTAAAAATGTTATTTGCAAATTAAAGGCTGATTTAGTATATGAGTATTATATAAATTGGGCTAAAGATTACGATAAAGAAATGTATGATTTAGTAACTAAAAATGAAGCAATGTGTAAGGAAATATTTGAAATTGATAAAGAAGGTCCAAAACCTAGAAAGGATTTTGCTAAGTGGAGTGATGTTAAGGAAAAAATATTTTTCTTTTTTGATGAATTATTCAATGATACTTTAGAAGAAATAGAATTCCCTAAAAATATTGATTTAGTAGAAGCTAAAAGAGTAATAGAAGCTTATAGTAAAGCTTACAACTTCAATACAGATAAAGATACTTGGTTTGAAGAGTTAAAAGTAGTAGCTGTGGAATTAGGATATGCTACAGATAGAAAAGCTTTTAAGAAAAATCCAGAAGAATACAAAGGTATGGTTTCAGATGTAGCAGGTTGCGTAAGAACAGCCTTAGCTCATAGAAATAATACACCTGATCTTTATACTATTATGCAAATAATGGGTGAAGAAAGAGTTAGAAATAGATTTGATAAGTTTATACAATTATAATTAATAGTGCAATTAAAGGTACCTAAATAAAAAAAATCATCTCTGTAATTTTACAGGGATGATTTTTTATCTATAATTGAAACATATTTATTACCATCAATATAATATCTCCAAAGAAAATCTTTTGCTTCTTCTGCGTAATCAATACCTATTCTTCTAGAATATATAATATTAAAGTCTTTAAAATTATCTTCATATAAGGTCAATTCTTCACTGAATATAGAATGAGCATTTAAAGATTTATCTATATTAAAGGCTATACATAGTTTTCCTGGTCCAGAAGTAAGATTTAATATTTCTTTTGAATTAAGCTGGGAGAAAGGTTTTTTAAATCTATTCTCACTCATAATTTCAACACCTTCTATTGGTTCAATAGCACGGATTAAGACCCCTTGAGGATCACCTTCAGCACCAGTTACTATATTCATACAGTTATACATACCATATATTTTGTATACATAAGCTATACCGGCACTTGCAAATAAGGGCTCAGTTCTAGGTGTTCTTTTATAGTTATAGGCATGAGAAGCTTTATCTATTTTACCAACATAAGCTTCAGTTTCTACAATTATTCCTGTAAGTTTAAATCCTTCATAGCTTCTTACTATTATTTTGCCTAATAGGTCTTCAGCAACTTCTCTTGCATCGCGCTGAAAAAAACTAAGAGGAAGAGCGTTTAATTTCATAAGTATCCTCCATATCTACGTTTTATAGTTGAAATAATAAATTTAATTCCTAAGTACTGTAAACTCCATATTTATGAAGGTGGAATCTAACAGTATGTGACTACAGATAAGTTTAACTAAACTTCATTAGAAAATCAAATCTTATCTGAAAGTGAGCTTCACTTTATGTTATAGTTTAAATCAATAGTATATATATTATTTACTTTATATAAATAATTTTAGAGTTATTAAGTTAATTTATCTAGTAATTTTAGCTAAATTGAATTAAAATTTGAACTAATGATATATATAAGTTTTAATAGAGTTTATACATTAAATTTGTTTAGAATTCTAGATTACGCTAGGTAGTATTAATGAATTTTATTTATTGGAATCTATATATTGAAAAAAATAAAATTATGATTATATTAATATGGTTACAGCTTTATCAGGAGGAATTTTAAATGAAAATTAAAAGAAAATGGGCGCTAATTACTGGAGCTTCATCAGGTATTGGATATGAGTTTAGCAAAATATTTGCTAAAAATAACTATAATCTAATTTTAGTTGCTAGAAGCATTAAAGCTTTAGATAGAATTAAAGAAGATTTATCAAAGATTTATGGCATAGATGTTATTATAATTCAAAAAGATTTATCAAAATCTCACAGTGGAGAAGAAATCTTTAATGAGCTTATGAATTTAAATATAAAAGTAGATATACTTATAAATAATGCTGGCATAGGGGATTGTGGTTTATTTCATGAAATTAGTATGAAAAATCATAGTTTAGTTATGAAAACAAATATGATTTCTTTAACAGAGCTTACTCATTTAATTTCCAAGGATATGATTGAAAGAGGTGAGGGAAAGATTCTTAATATAGCTTCTACTGGTGCTTATCAACCAGGTCCTTATACTGCAGTATACTATGCATCAAAAGCCTATGTATTGTCTTTAACAGAGGCTTTATCAATTGAACTAAAACCCTATAATATTCAAGTAAGTGGGCTTTGTCCGGGAAATACGAAAACTAACTTCCATAGTAGAGCTGGTAAAGGAGAATTGCAAGGAGCCATGTCACCTAAGTTAGTGGCTGAAATAGGGTATAAGCAGCTTATTAATGGAAAGAGAATAATTATACCTGGAGTTAAGAATAAAATAGCTATAGGAATATCTAAAATCCTTCCCAGAAAATTATTAGGAATAGTTGTGGGATATATTCAAAAATCAGCTATTTCGCTTAAGAAGTAATATTTATTGTATGAAATTGCTTCATATTAATGTATAATTATATATTATATGGTATAAATTTTATAAAGAAAGGGGTAAGAATTTGAAAACACAAGGTATAATTTGGGGAATGGTATGTATTTTTCTTATAATTTTAATTATTATTTTTACACTTAATAGAAGAATTAAAAGTTCAATAAGAAGATTATCTAATGAGATGGAAAGAATTGCTCGAGGAGATTTAACAAAGAAACTAAAAGATGATAAAGTTAAAATCGTAAAAGACTTAATAATTTATACAAACTCTTTCATGGTAAAGGTTAGAAGACTTATAGGAAAATCTACAGAGATTGGTGATCGAATACTTATAAATTGTGCTACCTTAGATAAAAATATAAAAAACATGGAATTAAATGTGATTGAAAACGTAGAGTCCATAACCACAATATCTGAGGATATGAATAGTCAGGTTGATAAAGTTGTATCAGTTAGAAGAGATATGGAAAATATTGTTTTAAATCATGGAAGTATGGTTAAAAATTCTCATAATGTAGAAAAAATAGCTATATCAATGCTAGAATCTGTAAATGAAAGTAAGAATGAGTTTGATAAACTTATTAGTAAAATGGAAAAATCATTAATTTTAGAAAGTGAGCTATCCATAAGGTTAAAAGACTTAGGTGCAGGGGCTCAGAAGATTCAAGCTATATCTGATACAGTGAAAGAAATAAGCGCTACTACTAACCTATTATCTTTAAATGCATCTATAGAAGCTGCAAGAGCAGGAGAAGCAGGAAGGGGTTTTTCTGTAGTAGCAGAGGAAATAAGAAAATTAGCAGAAATGTCATCTGTACAAGCTAATGAGATTCAGAAAATTACAGATAAGGTACAAAATGATATTTATGAGTTTGGAACTATTATGGAGGAAGATTTATCAGTTATAAAAGAATCCATTTCATACTCCAAAGAAAATAGTAAAAATTTTCAGTCTATATCTAAAGAGAGTATGAATACCTTAGAATCTATACAAGAAATAAATAAAGCTATTGATGAGCAGAATATAAATTTAAAAAATATAGAGCTATCTATAAATAGTATCTCTAACTTTGTATCTAAGACTACTATTCATGTTCAAGATACAGCGGAACGTTCTAAGACTCAACTTGAGGTAGTAAAGAGTGTATCAGATAATATTAAAGAAGTTGTAAGTATGAATAAGGATATGAAACTAGTAATATCGTCATTTGCACAGAATTATACTTTAGATGAAGATACTGAAATATATATAAATAATGCCAAGAATATTTTAAGTAGTATTTCAAGAGAAAAATCAATAATTTCTTTAGAGGAGATTAAGTGTAATAAAGTCTTAAAGGAATTTATAAGAAAATATCCATTCTTTTATTTGCTTTCAGTTATGGATGTAAATGGAGATACCAAGGGGATAACTTTAGAGGGAAGTAGGGCTGAGTTATATTGTAATTACTCCCATAGGCCATATTTTAAGGCAGCCATTAAAGGTTCAGCTTATAAATCAGAGCCCTATATATCTTCTGATACTGATGGATATTGTATAGCACTTTCAGTACCTATTAAAAACCATGCTGGACAAGTAGTTGGGATTGTAATGGGAGATTTAGTGCTAGAAAATAATTAAAATGTAAAGGCTATCTTAGATTACTAAGATAGCTTGACTTTAATTTTCAGATTTATATAGTTCTAAGGCTCTTGCTAATTGATCAGGACATGAAGTATCCTTTACACCACAATGAATTCCTTTAAGCCTAGATATAGCTTCATCTATATCCATATTTTCTACTAGACTGCCAATTCCTAATAGATTACCAGCACAACCTCTTACAAAGCTTACATTTCTTAATTTATTATCAACTACGTCAAAGTTAATTTCCTTTGAACAAACTCCTGAAGTAATATATTTCATTTATTACGCCTCCCATGCAAACTAACATACTATTAGATAATACTTTAATTTGGTTAATACTTCAACATTAAATAACAATTATTTTATAATTAAATAGATAATGTTGTGATAATTAGAAGCTAATTAGAAATTTTACTAGCTATTATTTCTTTAACCATATTAGGAAGCTTTTCTTGTTCTTCCTTAGATAAATTTTTAGTTTCAATTGGAGGATGAATAAATAAATCTACATTGGCAGCTTTAATTTTATTGTTATTGGCCTCCATAAGTTTGTAGGAACCATTTATAGTTATGGGCACAATAGGAGCATTAGACTTAGTTGCTAGCTTAAAGCTACCAGCCTTAAATTCACCTAGAGGGCCTCCTTTACTTCTAGTACCCTCTGGAAATATAACTAGTGAATGTCCATCTTTAATTATCTTTACACCTTCAATTATAGCAGATGCAGACTTCCTAAGGTTGCTTCTATCCATAAATACACAGTGAATATATTGCATCCATGTTCTAACTATAGGTATTTTTAAAGTCTCTACTTTAGCAATAAATCCTTTAGGTTTGTCAATATAACTCATTAATAGTGGAATATCAAAATTGCCTTGGTGATTACTAATAAATACTACAGGGATATCCTTTGGAATATTTTCTTTTCCATGAACAGACACTTTTGCTCCGCTGTATTTGAGCTGAGACATAGCCCACTTTGAAGTTACTTTATGTATATAGGCCTCTTTTTCTTCTATTTTACCTTGTTTATCTAAGGACTTAACTTTATACATAGGTCCTGTTTTGGTCAACAGACTTAGAGCAAAATGACCAAACCATATAATCGTTCTTAACATAATAAATCCTCCATTATAGTAATTTATACTATTATAATTATAGTACAGAGTGTCAATTTAATAAAGAATAAAAATTATATCCTAAGGAAATTATAAAATATTAGAAAATTATTAAATAAAAGTTTTAACAATTTTCATATAATAAGTGGTATAATCCATTATAAGATAATATAGAAAGGGTGATATCTATGACTTTAAAGGATATAGACATAAAGAATAAATTCAAAAATCTTGAATTAAAACAGTTGGAAAAGCACAATGAGAAAATGTCTTCAGTATTAGTTGTAGGTGCAGTTATTGGAGCCATTGGAATTGGATATAAGGTTACTAAAGCTGTGATGAAAATAAAAAATAAAAAATAATCAGGATAAGTTTATACAAAATGAAGTTAAATGGGATAAATATAGTTAGATATATAGAATAATAAAATGGGTNNACCCATTTTATTATTCTATATACATTTAAATATTAAGTTGAATCTATTGGGTTATAAGTATGTGTCAAACCATTGAAGAGTTTCAGAAACCATAGCTTCTGTTATATAGTGATTTAGTCTATCATAGGTTTTCATATCTATTAAATCCTTATTATCATAATGTTCTTTTATTGCATTAAAGAAAGTAATTTCACTTTTTATTGGTACTAAAACATCCTTATCTCCATGAAGTAAGAGAAGAGGTGTATTAGTAAATTTATTAATATTATTTATAGGACTAAAAGAAGACAGTTCATTTAAAATTTTATCTATAAAATTTTTATTTTCTTTATGCTGATCTCCTATTATCTCCATGGTTGCTTCAACCCATGCTCCAGAGCTATTCATAATTACACCAGCTCTAATACACTTATTATGGGCCATAATACCAGAAGTAATCATTCCACCCATGGAATGACCACATACTCCAATCCGATGTTCATCTATATTATAGTGAGATTTAATATAATATAGAATAGAATTAAATTCCTTAACAGAATGTAAGATAGTTGGCCAAAATTTAGTTAGCCCACTATCAACGTGCCAATAATCTAAGGTTCCACGATCGCCATGATTTATTGAATCAGGTATAACTACCATATATCCATTACAAGCTAAGAAGCTCCCAAGATTTTTGTGTACATCTTTGTTAGAACTCCAGCCGTGGTAAAAGAACACTATAGGAAGTTTATTGGTAAAGTTCTTAGGATATATTATAAGAGTAGATATATCCTCTATAGTTGCTCTTTCTATATTAATTAAATTATTAATCCACATTGTTATGCCTCCTTCTCTAAATATCCATAGATTATAATAAGTTATATATTATTTATTAAAAAGTTATAGTTTTCTATTTTGTTTATAAATTACATTATACATAAAACATTATAATTTTGAAAGATGGCCACCATTATTATTGAATGAATATATTAAAATTAGATATTATACTTGAAAAAGTTTTATAATATATATTTATAGTTACATAACTTCATAAAAAATAGAGACAAATTTCACATTTTGTTGTATAAGTTATTTTGCTAACAATCTTTAACAAAATGAATAATTATAAATATTTTTCACATTGCATAAAAATAAGTATAAGTAATAATANNTATTATTACTTATACTTATTTTAAGGTAAATATTTAGCTAGGGTTATATTGAAAAGTAGCACATTGAGTTTCTTCATTAGTAGATGATGTATAGCCAGAAACATCAATAGAGTTTGCGGTGCATTTAAAATTCTTATTATAAACACAATGTTTAGCTCTACAATTTATATTGGAATAAGGTCTATTTATACTTATAGAGTTAGTTAAAGCGTTTGCTTTGTTTATAAAGTTTTCGCAATTTGTACCATCTGGCTGATAAGTATTAGAACCACTAATGGTTATTTCACTTAAGTTACAGTAATTAGAATTATTATTTACACAGTTATGAACTGAACATTGAAGTAAAACCATTTTATCTCCTCCAAAATCAATTTTAACGTAACCATTCATCCACCACATAATGATTAATAACTACAATAAATACAGCATATTGTAGTTAAATTTTACTGAAACTCAATATATAATATGTAATAGATAAATAGTTACATTTTAATTTAGTATACTTAATTATTCTAATTATTATACATAATCATAAATTTCTTAAAATCTTCCTCACTTAGAAACATATCTCCAATATTTCCGTGTTTAGTGTCATCATTAGAAATACCATGAAAATCAGAACCACAAGTTATAATCATATTACGTGATCTAGCTAATGATATAAATTCGTCTGTTTCTCTTTTGAAGTTCTGATAATAGAGTGCTTCAATACCATGAAAATCATATTTTAATATATTCTTAATAGATGTTTTTTTAATAAGTTTAGGATGTGCCAGAACTACTATGCAGTTATATTTCTTTAAAAGTTCAATTCCTTCTGGTATTGATATATGTTTATTAGAAACATAAGCAGGGCTATCATTTCCTATAAAGTTATCAAATATATATTGAAAGTTATATGGATATCCAGCATGGATTATAGCCTGAGCTATGTGAGGTCTAGCGACCACTCCATTACTAATTTTTAAAACATCTTCCGCATTTATTTTAATATTAAAATATTTATCTAAATTATTAACTATAGACAAGGCCCTAGTTTCTCTATTTATTTTTAAATTCTTAAGAAATTCTATTAGGGTTTTATTTTTATAATCAGACCCCTTGAAATATCCTAATATATGTATACTTTCTCCATTATGGTTACAACTTAATTCAATGCCAGGTATAAAATTAAGGGAAATTTCATTAGCTTTTGCTAAGGCTTCCTCAATTCCTTCTGTGGTATCGTGGTCTGTAATAGATAAAAGTTGAACATTTTTATTTTTAGCCATTTCTACTACTTGAGTAGGGGAAAACCTCCCATCTGATGCAGTTGTATGACAATGAAACTCCGCTATAACGTTCATAAAATATCTCCTTTCGCTTTACAGTAAATAATTTAAGTAATATAAATTTATTATATCTTACATAGAGAAGTATTTATACTAAATAAAACGATTCTACAATTTTAAATAAGATATAATCATCATATTTATTATATTTATAATATAATTTGTTATACTAGTTAAAAGTAATATAAATTACACTATAAGTATTTAAGATTTCAGTAGTAATATTAAGTGAAAATATACCAAAATGTTAATAGATAAAATAACTATTTAAAATTTTAAAAAGTTAAATAGCTTACTGTACAACTTTTTAATCTATCTATATAGAAGAGAGTATATATTTGTTTAAGAAAATTAAAATTATATATCATAAAAATGATTGTCATAATTGAAAACAAGTAGTATAATAAAATTATAAAAATAAAATTAAAGGAGAAAAAAATGAAAGGTGAAACAAGAAAGAGAATTGCAACATTAGACAACAGAATTAATACTACAAAACTTGTCAAGTTATATATTCTTCATTATTTAATATATGAAAATAGCGAGGAGTATGGTCTAGAAATAGTAAACTACATAAATAAAAACTTTACTAAAGTTTCCAATGGTTTAGTGTATCCTCTTCTTAGAGATATGGAAGAAAATTTATATCTTACAGCTAAGTGGGAGGATTTCGACAGAAAAAATAAGCGATTATATAAGATTACAGATGAAGGTATAGAACATTATAAAAGAATAAAAACAGATTATTTTGATGCCATAGAGTATAATATTTCTATTTATAATAATGTTTTAAGTCAAATCTATAATAAAAAATAGGTATTTTGTGATATAGCATTATTAGTGTCTATGTACAATTCTTAATCACATATACAATCTAAAAAGAATATCATATATGAAGAGGTTAATTAATAGGGGGCATTAAATTATGTATAAGATAACCTTAGATCCTGGACACGGTGGTAGTGATCCGGGAGGAGTTTATGGTGATTTAATAGAAAAGGATATAGTACTAGCTATAGCTTTAGAATGTGAAAAAGAGTTACGTAGACATGAAGTGGAAGTTCAGATGACTAGAACTATTGATAAATACTTAGGACTTTCCCAAAGGGCTACCATGGCTAATAATAATATGTCAGATTATTTTATTTCTATCCATTGCAATGTAGGTGGAGGAGATAGAGGTGAAATAATTTATTCTATATATAATGGTAACGGTCTAGAGCTTACAAATAAAATTAGTAGTGAAATTATGAAGAATGGTCAGACTCAAGTTAAAACTTATAATAGAATGAATAATAGTGGGAGAGATTACTTTCCATTATTAAGAGATACAACTATGGATGCGATTATTATTCAGTGTGCATTTATAGATAATGATGAGGATAATAAAGTAATTAATACTACAGAAAA
Organism: Clostridium sp. UBA1056; assembly: GCA_002316385.1. Classification (GTDB taxonomy): domain Bacteria; phylum Bacillota; class Clostridia; order Clostridiales; family Clostridiaceae; genus Clostridium_J. The sequence goes on along the minus strand of DCDL01000024.1, from coordinate 328,752 downwards.
TCAAAAAAAATTTGGTAAAGCTATAGCAAAAGGAATTCTTTCTCAGCTAAACATTGAGTATAAGGACATTATAGAATCAACTGATAATGATTAAATTCTTTTTAAAAAGAATGAATGTTAAGTTTATACTTATTCATGAAGAATGTATTAGACCCATTAGCATATTAAGTGCTAATGGGTCTAATATTATTTTATACTTTTTACATATATCTGAAGTATATCTTCATAGCTTAATGTATAAGGATGATTTTTAAGTTTTGCTTCATTGGAGCTCATGTATGAAGCATAATTTTTTAATTCATCATGGGTTATTTTAAAATCACTTGCAAATAATTGATCTATAAAGCTTCCAAATTCATTTAGACTGGAGAAGTTTAATAAAGATAGAATTTTATTTACTCTATTATTATCATTCTTTGCATATATTTCAAGATACTCTTTTAGAAGAACTCCGTTAGCTTTACCATGAGGTATATTATGATAATAGGTTAAAGGGTATCCCATTCCATGAGGAATAGATGTACCACTTTGTGAAATTACCATTCCAGCTATGGAAGATGAAATTAATAATTTTTCACGTATCTCAAATGAAATACTTTCAGAAGATATATGTGAAATGCATTCACTAAATAGACTTAGGCCACTTTCTGCAAGGTAGTTACTAAAGTAGTTAGCGTTAGTAGACAAATACCCTTCTATCAAATGTGAAAGAGCGTCTATAGAAGTATTTATTGTTACATTTATGGGTGTATCCATCAAATAAGTAGCATCTAAAAAAGATACTACAGGAAAAATTTTAGGGGATATACCTCTTTTATTTCTTATACTATGGTCTGTTAATATAGAGTAAGGAGTAGTTTCTGTGCCAGTTCCAGCAGTAGTAGGAACAGCAACAATTGGAATGGAGCTAAGATTTGAATTTGTAAATAAATCTTCAATATCAGCTTGAGGGTTTGATAGAAGTACACCTGCAGCTTTAGAAGCATCTATAGGTGAACCACCACCAATTCCTATAATAAAATCTATATGTTTACCTTCACCAAAGGCTTTAATCTTACTAACTGTAGCTGTAGATGGATTTTCTTCTACATCATCAAAAATATGATATTCTATATTATTTTCTTTTAAAGAATTTAAGACATGGTTTAAAGACCCATTAGCTTTAGAAGAATGTTTACCAGTAACTATTAAAGCGGTATTACCTAGAGATTTCATTGTACTACCATAATTTATTATTGCATTTCTTTCACATATAACCTTAGTTGACATAAAAAATATTGGATTGCTCAAAATTTCATTCCTCCCTTAAAGTTTGATTATAATTTTTAAGTTTTATTCCTATATTTTAATATAGCATTTATTACAGATTTTCTCAATTAATTAATAGATACCACAGTTATATAAATTTTTGTTTATAAAAATTATACCTATTGAATATTAAAATTAGTTTTGAAAATAATAGATAGTAGGAGGTGAGCTTTATGGCTAAGAATAAAAAAAATAAACCTAAAAAATCTTCAAATAAGATGAATGGTGAACTTACTTCTATGAATGACAAATCAAATGAAAGTAGAAATTCAAAGACGGGATATAAGGAACAAACACCTAATTCTCACTTAAATCAATTAAAATAAGCCTATATCATACAAAAACCGGTAACTCTATGGAATATAACATGTGGAGTTATCGGTTTATTATTTAATTGCATTGATTTTTTTATTAATAAAAATTATAATTCATTTTATTAGTGGTATGAAGGGATGTTTAGAATGGAAGAGAGATTGCAAAAATATATGGCTAGGTGTGGTGTTGCTTCTAGAAGAAAATGTGAAGAAATAATATTGTCTAGTAGAGTTAAGGTTGATGGTACTATAGTAAATGAATTAGGAATGAAAATTAATGCTGACATTAATGAGATTAGACTAGATAATATAGTAATAGTACCAGAGGAAAAAAAGACATATGTAGCTCTTAATAAGCCAGTAGGATATATATCCGCTGTAAAGGATGATAGAGGAAGGAAAACCTTATTAGATATTGTTAAAGTAGAGGAGAGGATATATCCTATTGGAAGGTTAGATTATGATACTTCTGGACTAATTTTTTTAACTAATGATGGCGATGTATACAATAATATAATGCATCCAAGGGTTTCTATAGATAAAACATATGTAGCTACTGTAGAAGGAATAATAAGTGCTAATGAAATAAAGCTTTTTGAAAATGGAATTGATATTGGAGATTATATAACGGCACCAGGAAAGTGCAAATTATTAAAAGCTCATCAGGCAAGTTGTGATGTAGCTATAACAATTCATGAAGGGAAAAATAGGCAAATAAGAAGGATGTGTGAAGCTATAGGACATCCAGTTATAAAATTAAAAAGAATTTCTATAGGAAAAATAAAATTAGATAAAGAATTAAAAGAAGGTCAATGGAGATATCTAACTGAAAACGAAATAGAGTATTTAAAGAGTGGGGGAGTTAAAAATGTTTAGATATCTAGGTGAGATAACAGATTTGTCTCATTATATAATTAAAAACTTTGTAATAGATAAAAATATAGCTATTGATGAAACTCTTGGAAATGGTGGAGATTGTGATTTTCTAAGTGAGAACTTTAAAAAAGTTTATGCCTTTGATATTCAATCACAGGCTATAGAGCAATATAAGAAAAGATGTAAAGACAATGTAACTCTTATTTGTGATTCCCATGCAAATGTAGAAGAATACATAAATGAAGAAATAGATGTAGCCATATATAATTTAGGATTTCTTCCAGGTGGAGATAAGTCTATAACTACTAAAGCTGTGTCTACATTAAAGAGTATTGAAGGTACTTTAAAAATACTAAAAAGTGGAGGATTTGCCATAATAGCAGTTTATGTTGGTCATAATGAAGGCGCTCATGAGAGTGAAGAAGTATTAAAATATGCAAGTTCTCTGCCTAAAGATAAGTTTGGAGTCATGCTTCATAAAGTGATAAATAGGAGTGAGAAAGCACCATATTTACTAGTAGTCGAAAAGAAATAATACCTTAGAAGTTAGGAACTTACAATGTTTAATATAGATTTATAAATCTTATTATAAGTTTATAAATATCTCTTATATGGAAAAAACTTCATAAAAATCATATTCATCAAAGTTTTAGGTTGAAGGATAATCTATCCTATGTTAATATGAAGTATATAATTCATTTTACTGAAAAATGAATTATATACTTTATAATCTTTTAAAAGGAGCTATGTTATGGAAAAGAATGGGACTGATTTAATGAGAATGATACAAACTAAATTTTCAAGGCTAAGCAAAGGACAAAAACTTATAGCTGAATATATTTTAAAGCACTATGATAAAGCTGCATTTATGACTGCTGCAAAACTTGGAGCAAGTGTTGGCGTTAGCGAATCAACTGTGGTTAGATTTGCTAATCAGCTAGGTTACGAAGGATATCCTGAACTTCAAAAAGCATTACAAGAGCTTATAAAGAATAAACTTACAACAGCTCAAAGAATAGAATTATCTAATGATTTCATTATTCCTAATAATGCGTTAAAGGGAGTTTTAAAATCAGATATAGAAAACATTAGATCAACTATGGAAAAAATAAATTACGAAGCCTTTGAGAGTACAGTGAATAGCATATTAAACTCTAAAAAGATATATATTGTAGGATTAAGAAGTTCCGCTGCACTAGCAGACTTTTTAGGCTTTTATTTAAATTTAATATTAGATAATGTGAAAATTGTGTCTTATGGAATGAGTGATATTTTTGAGCAAATGTTAACTTTAGGAGAAGGGGATTGTGTTATAGGTATAGGATTCCCACGTTATGCTATGAGAACTGTTGAAACTCTTAACTATGCAAAGTCAAGGGGAGCTGATGTAATTGCAATTACAGATAGTGTACTATCTCCTCTGGCTACAAAAGCTGATTATGTGCTGATTGCTGAAAGTAATATGGCTTCTTTCGTCGATTCACTAGTAGCACCATTAAGTGTCATTAACGCTCTTATTATAGCAGTAGGATTAAGGGAGAAGGATAAAATATCTAAAACCTTTACGGACCTTGAACAAGTATGGCAAGAATATCAGATTTATTCTTACAAAACAAGTAAAGATATTAATAAATTTTAATTTTATACTTAAAATGTCTAAATTTTTATAAAATTATGTTGATTTATGATTAAAAGTATTCTATTATGTAAATAAAGGTATGTAATCGTTTTTAAAAACTGCAATAAATCTGTTAAAATGTTTTTGAAAAGAAGGAAAAAAAGCGTTTGCATAGAATATATATTACATGTAAAGATTTACTTAAGTATGCTATCATACAGCAAAGTAAATTATATAAATAATTTTGTTTAAATTTTAGGAGGTATTGATACTATGGACACTAAAGCTTATATTGAGCAAGTATTAGAAAACGTGAAAAAAAGAAACAGCGCTGAACCAGAATTTATCCAAGCTGTTGAAGAGGTTTTGAACTCTATAGGACCTGTACTTAATAACCATCCAGAATATGTAGAGTCTAACATACTAGAAAGATTATGTGAGCCTGAAAGACAAATAATGTTTAAAGTATCTTGGAAAGATGATAATGGTAAAACTCATGTAAATAGAGGATATAGAGTTCAGTTTAATGGAGCTATAGGACCTTATAAAGGTGGGTTAAGATTCCATCCATCTGTTTACTTAGGAATTATCAAATTCCTAGGATTTGAACAAATTCTTAAAAATGCATTAACTGGACTTCCAATAGGTGGGGGTAAAGGTGGCTCAGACTTCGACCCAAGAGGTAGATCTGATGCTGAAATTATGAGATTCTGTCAATCATATATGACTGAATTACAAAGACATATTGGACCAGATATAGACGTTCCAGCTGGAGATATCGGTGTAGGTGCAAGAGAAATAGGATACTTATACGGTCAATATAGAAGAATTAGAGGAGCTTTCGAAAATGGAGTCTTAACTGGAAAAGGTTTAACTTATGGTGGAAGCTTAATGAGACCGGAAGCAACAGGATTTGGTGTTGCTTACTTCTGTGAAGAAATTCTTAAACATGAAGGAACTGATTTCAAAGGAAAAACAGTTGCAGTTTCTGGTTTCGGTAACGTTGCTTGGGGGGCATGCCAAAAGATTGCTGATTTAGGTGGTAAAGTTGTTACTTTATCTGGACCAGATGGTTACATCTATGATAAGGATGGAATAACTACTCCAGAGAAAATTAACTACTTAGTGGAAATGAGAAATTCAGGAAGAGATAAAGTTCAAGATTATGCTGATAAATTTGGATGTGAATTCTTCCCAGGACAAAAACCATGGGGTGTTAAAGTTGATATCATAATGCCTTGTGCAACTCAAAATGATATTCATATAGAACATGCAAAACAAATTGTTGCGAACGGAGTTAAATTCGTATGTGAAGCTGCAAATATGCCATGTACAAATGAAGCTGTTGATTACTTCCTAGCTAACGGATTAATAGTTGGACCTGCTAAAGCTGCTAATGCTGGTGGAGTTGCTACTTCTGCATTAGAAATGGCACAAAATAGTATGAGAATATCTTGGACAGCTGAAGAAGTTGACCAAAAACTTCATCAAATAATGGTAACAATCCATAAAAATGCTATGGATGCAGCTGAACAATGTGGATTTGGCTATAACTTAGTTGCTGGTGCTAATATTGCTGGATTTATGAAAGTTGCTGAAGCAATGTATGCTCAAGGAGATTTTTAATATTAAATTATAATAGTTTTAATATTAAAAGGAGGGAATTTTTAAATTCTCTCCTTTTTCATGTGATATGAAGATATATTTCAATAACATTAATCATGTTTTACTAGAGTAAATAGAAATTTGCTTCTTACATAATACTTAATTTTATAATATTCGATTTTTAATGGTGCTAGGATAGATAAGATACAATATTAATGATATAAAATTTGATTTAACAGAATAAATTCATTGAATAATAAAGAAATTTATATTAAATTATAATATAGGTGTATATTTAGAATAGAAGAGGTGGTGATTTTTTGACACAGGTAGTGGTTGTAGGCGGAGGTCCAGGTGGTATGATGGCTGCAATAGCGGCAAGCAAAAACAATAGGGTTATTCTAATAGAAAAGAATAATAAACTTGGGAAGAAGTTGTTTATTACTGGAAAAGGTAGATGTAATGTAACTAACGGTAAGGATATTAGTGAATTCTTTGATTACATTCCAACCAATCCTCATTTTCTTTATAGTGCTCTTTATACATTTACTAATGAGGATACTATGAAGTTTTTTAAAGAAAGAGGAGTCGAACTTAAGGTAGAAAGAGGAGATAGGGTATTTCCTAAATCAGATAAATCTTCAGATATTATTAAAGCTTTTGAAAAAGCTTTAATAGAAAATAATATTGAAATTAAACTTGGAGTTGCGGTAAAAGACTTAATAGTCAAAAATCACAAGATTACTTCAGTAATACTTGATAATGGTGAATTTATAGAATGCGACAATGTAATTTTAGCTACTGGAGGGGCATCATATCCTCAAACGGGATCTAATGGTGATGGATTTAAAATTTGCAAAAGGATTGGACATAGTATAATACCTATAAAGCCATCTTTAGTTCCTATAGAAATTGGTGAAGAGTGGGTAAAAGAAATCCAAGGACTATCACTGAGAAATATACAGCTTACAGTATTAAATTATAACAATAAAATAATTTTTAAAGAGCAAGGTGAAATGCAATTTACTCACTTCGGAATTTCTGGACCATTATGTCTTAGTGCAAGTAGTTTAATAAAGCCTGGAGAAAAATATAAAATTGTAATAAATCTTAAACCTGCACTTAGCGAAAAAGAGCTAGATTTAAGAATACAAAAGGATTTTTTAAAGTATAATAATAAGGACTTTAAAAATGCTTTAAATGATTTATTTCCACAAAAATTAATTCCTATCATGATTAATTTAAGTAAAATACCAGAAAATCAGAAGGTAAATAGTATTACAAAAGAACAACGTAGGTATTTTGTAAATCTTATTTCAAATCTCACAATGAATGTAAGAGGCTTAAGATCTGTAGAAGAGGCAATAGTAACATCTGGAGGTATTGATACAAAGGAAATTGATCCTTCCACAATGCAATCTAAATTGATTTCTAATTTAAGTTTTGCAGGAGAAATAATAGATGTAGATGCATATACTGGTGGATACAATGTTCAGATTGCTATTTCTACAGGATTTATAGCAGGAAGTAAGATATAAATATATATGTAAGTTATTATTTATAAATAGAGAATTATAAAAGAGTTATTAAAACTATGTATTAATAATAACAATGCAATTGAGGAGTGATACTATGAAAATATCAATAGCTATTGATGGACCTGCTGGAGCAGGAAAAAGTACTATAGCAAAATTAATAGGTGAAAAATATAATTTAATGTATATAAATACTGGATCTATGTATAGAGCAGTCACTTTGTTTGCAATGCAAAGAGGAATAGAGCCTACCCAAGTAAAAGAATTATGTGAACTTATAGATACTTTAAATATGTATTTTAAAAATGAAAATTTATTTGTTAATGATGTAGATATCACTGACCAGTTAACAAGTATTCAAGTTACTAATAATGTGTCTAGATATGCATCCATATTAGAAGTTAGACAAAAGCTAGTTCAAATGCAACAGAAGATAGCCGAAAATTATGATGTAGTCATGGATGGTAGAGATATAGGCACAGTAGTACTTAAAGACGCAAGTTTAAAAATATTTTTAACAGCTAGAGCAGAGGAAAGAGCTAAACGTAGATATGATGAACTTATAGCCAAGAATGTAAAAGTAGATTATAATAATATATTAGAGGATATAAAAAAAAGAGACTATATTGATTCAAATAGGAAAATTGATCCTCTAAGAAAAGCTGAAGATGCTATAGAAATTGATTCTTCTACTATGGACATAAATGAAGTAGTAGAGGCTATATCTAGATACATATCATCGATGCATGTGAAAAAATAGTGATATATAATTTAACGTAAATTGTTTTATAATAAACAGAATTGAAGGTGATAATCACATGGCAGAAGTAATTCTTGCGAGCAAAGCAGGTTTTTGCTTTGGAGTAAAGCGAGCAGTTGAAGAAACTATAAAATTGAGAGAAAAATATAATAGACCAATATATACATTGGGACCATTAATACACAATAACGATGTAGTAAAAAGCTTAGAGGAAAAGGGAATACATTCTATAACCCTTGAAGAAGCATATAATCTTAAAGAAAATGATGTTGTAGTAATAAGATCTCATGGAGTTGGTAAAAATGTATTTGACTATTTAAGGAATAATAATGTTATAATAGAGAATGGGACCTGTCCATATGTGAGAAATATACAACAAAAGGTTGAGGAGTATTACAACAAAAGATATAATATAATTATTGTTGGAGATTATAAGCACCCAGAGGTAATAGGTATCAATGGATGGTGTAATAATTCAGCGATTATATCTAAGGATGGAGAAAACATAAATGCAATTAAAGGTAAGGTGTGCGTAGTCTCCCAAACCACAGAAAAACAAAGTAATTGGGAAAAGGTTTTGAATAAGGTAATATTATTAGCCAAAGAAATAGTTGCTTTTAATACTATCTGCAATGCCACAGAAGAGAGACAAGAATCAGCCCATAAGCTTTCAAAGGATGTTGATTTGATGATAGTTTTAGGTGGATATAATAGCTCTAATACTACAAAACTTTATGAAATTTGCAAAAATAATTGTAAAAATACTTATCATGTAGAAAAAGTAGATTCTTCACTTTTCGATATGATAGGGAATGAAAATATAAATAAAATTGGAATTACTGCTGGAGCATCAACTCCAGAGTATGTAATTGAGGAGGCTATTAGTAAAATGAAAAAACAAAACGATGTAAGTCAAGAGGATATGGACCTTTATGATAAATATTTTAAGGATACCAGCAACATATCTGTAGGTAGCATTTTAGAAGGTGAAGTATTTAAGGTAAATGAAAAAGAAGCATATTTAACTATAGGCGCAAAAACTGAGGCTATAATTACAGCAGAAGAATACTCAAGAGATAATGAAGCTCCTTTAAATGAACAGATTAAAGTAGGAGATATTATTAAAGCAAAGGTAATAAATAGAAAAAATTCTGATGGACTAGTTGTATTATCAAGAACTGAAGTTTTAAGAGCAGAACAACAACAATTACTAAAAGCTGCTTTTGATAATGGAGAAGTAATAAACGTTCAAGTTAAACAAGAAGTAAAAGGTGGACTTGTGGCTTTATTTAAAGGTGAAAGAGTATTCATACCGGCATCTCATATAGAACTAAGTAGAGTTAATGATCTATCTAAATATGTAGGTCAAAATTTTGATATAAAACTTATTGAATACACTAAAGAAAGAAATAGAGTTAAAGTTGTTGGTTCAAGAAGAGAGCTTTTAGAGAAAGATAACGAAGCTAAAAAAGCAACTACATGGGCTTCTTTAGAAAAGGGCATGGTAATTGAAGGTGAAGTTAAGAGATTAACTGCTTTTGGTGCTTTTGTAGAAATTAACGGTATAGATGGATTGCTTCATAGCTCTGAAATGTCTTGGAATAAAGTTAATAATCCATCAAAATTATTTAAAGTTGGTGAAATTATTAAAGTTGGCATTTTAGAAGTTGATAAAGAAAATAACAAATTAGCTTTAAGTGTTAAGATGTTAAGTGAAAATCCATGGAATAATATTAGTGAAAAATATCCAATTGGAAATATCGTAGCAGGAAAAGTAGTAAGATTTGCACCATTTGGAGCATTTGTTGAATTAGAAGAAGGTATAGATGGTTTAGTACACATATCTCAAATTTCCAATGAGAGAGTTGAAAAAGTTGAAAATGTTTTAAAAATTGGAGAAACAGTAAAAGCGGTTATAACTCAAGTAGATTCTGAAGGAAAGAAAATTGGTCTTAGTATTAAAGATGTAGAAGCATAATATATTATTAAAAGGTACACTAAGTGTACCTTTTATTTTTATAAATTAAAATAAATATCCTAAAAATGGTTATATTATTTGAATTTGGATTATAATATATATAGATTCAAGATAAGAGGTAGATGAATTTATGTATAGACTAGAAACATTAAATAGTTCAAATTTAAATTTTATAAATGAATTTAACATTACTAATGAGTATAAAGAGGAGCTTATAGATATATGTACAAATAAAAACATATTTAAAAAGCTTCTGTTTGGGAAAAATATAAAGTATATAAAATCAGAACAAAAATATATAGGTTTTCTATGGTATAGTAAACTTCACCATCAAGTGTATAAGATACATTGCATAAAACTTATTCCAGAATATAGTACATTTGAATACTATAAAGAATTATTTAAGTTCTTTAATAGTTGTAATTCAATTATTATTAGTGATAATAATAATTTAAATACAAATTTATTGATTAATTTAGGCTTTAATGTTGAAAAAACTATTATTGAAATGGAGAGAGAAATAAATCGTTATGAGGATGATGATATTAATAAGGATATTTCTTTTACAACTTTTGAGGATGGAAAGGATGAGAAGTATAGGTGTTTAATTCAGAATAAAGTATTTAATTCAGCAAATAGGCAAGCTATAAATGAAGATGACATTCTATATGAAAAATATCAAAACTATTATATTCCTGAGGGATGTATTTTCATAAAATATAAAGGTATGCATGTAGGTTATGGACAACTAATAAAAAAAGATTTAAGAATTTATATAGCCAACTTTGGAATTTTACCAGAGTATAGGGGGAGGGGCTATGGAAAGAAATTACTTAAATTTATAATAAATCTAGCATATGGACTTGGTAATAGCAAAATATATCTTAAGTGTGATAAAAAAAACATAGAAGCTGTGAATTTATATATATGTGAAGGCTTTAAAGCTCTTGATACTTATTATGAATATAAAAAAGATAACATGAATTTATTTGAATAATATAATTCTATAATTATAAAAAAGTATAAGATAAATTTTAATAACTTTTCTACAGTAGGTTTATTTAAAAATCATAAATTGCATAAAGAAACATTAATAAATTTTATTTATTAGTTCTAATAAAAAAGAAATTAAATCATAAAACTTAATTTCTTTTTTTATTAATTACTATTTTTCAATTTTCATATATTCATCTAAAGCTTTTTCTAATATATCCATTGCATCAGCTAAAGCTTCAGTATTTAAGCAATAAGATAATCTTATTTCATCCATACCAAGGCCTTCTGTTGCATAGAAACCTTCTGCAGGAGCAACCATAACAGTTTTGTTATTATAGTTATAATTTGTAAGTAACCATTTTGCAAAATCTTCACCACTTTTTATTGGAAGTTTTGCTACTATATAAAATGCTCCAGTAGGTTTTTCGCAGATAACACCTGGCATTTTAGAAAGCTTTTCAAACATTATGTCTCTTCTAGCTTCATATTCTTTTTTTACGTTAATGAAATACTCTTTAGGCGTATTGATTAAATTTGCTGCTGCTAATTGCTCAATAGTTGGAACACATAGTCTTACTTGGCACATTTTCATGATTTGACTTATAAGTTCTTTATTCTTAGAAGCTACAATACCAATTCTTGCACCACATGCACTATAGCGCTTAGATATACTATCAATTAAAATCACTCTATCCGCAATATCTTTCATATAAAGAGCTGAAGTATATTTTAATCCATCATAAACAAATTCTCTATATACTTCATCGGCTATAAAGAATAAATTATTTTCCTTACATATATCAGCAAGCATTCTTATTTCATCTTCAGTATAAACAACGCCTGTTGGATTTCCAGGGTTAGAAATCATTATAGCCTTTGTTCTAGATGTTATTTTAGAAGTTATAACTTCTTTTGCAGGAAGATGGAATCCATCTTCAGCTTTAGTTATAAAAGGTACTACTTTTACACCTACACCTTGCGCAAATCCTGCATAGTTTGTGTAGAACGGTTCTGGTATAATTACCTCATCATCTACATCGCAAATTGCTGTTAAAGCTAAAGAAATAGCTTCAGAACCACCATTAGTAATAAGAATTTCATCAGAGAGAAAATCTATATTCCATTCTTTGTAATATTTTATAAAACTATCGATTGCTTCATCTATCCCTTGAGATTGGGCATATTTAAGGACATCATCTTTATAGTTGTTAACTCCCTCCATGAATTCCTTTGGAGTTTCAATATCAGGTTGACCAATATTAAGGTGATATATTTTTATTCCTTTACGTGTAGCTTCAGCTCCATATGGTGCTAGTTTTCTGATTGGGGAATACCCCATAGCCAGTATTCTTTTTGAAAATTCCATTTTAACTCCTCCTAAAATAGTATAAATATTTAAATTTATTGATTTTAATGACTATTTTAATTTATATATAATTTATTATAACTATTTTGTATAATATTTATAAAGCACTTTACCTAATCTTTTAATTCCTTCTACAATTTTATCCTCTGGCATGTTAGAATAGTTTAATCTAAAAAAATTTTTCTTACCACCATTAGGGAAGAAAGAAGCATCAGGTACATAAGCTACATTTTCTTTAAGAGCATCTTCCATAATAATAGTAGAGTCTAAATCTTCTCTGAGTTCAATCCAAGTAAATAATCCGCCTAAAGGATAAGTGCATTTCACATATTATGGAAAACATTCTTCAATGCTACCAATCATTAAATCACGTCTAACTCTATACACTTCAATTCGGTAGAAGCATATTGTAGAGCTACTTTACCTTCTTCCTTTATAACTTTTGATACTATTTCGTTTAGGTTATCTAAAGGAAATAGTTCAGGTGCTGGTAGTCCACCTGTAAAAGAAATAATTTCTGGCTTTTCAGTCAATTTCAAAAATTACCTTATTTCAGACACTTTTAAATTTGAAGTCCTATTTGCATAGCGTATATCTATATATCACCTCTCTAATTAAACTTTTTAAATTAGTTATACTACTTCATCTTACGTACTATGCTTTAATTATAACTTATTTACACTTTTTTTCAAGATATTTTCATGCAGTGTAAAGGCAATGAAACCAAATATAAAAAGTACTTGTTATTTACAAGAATAAGTAGTATAATATGTTGAAGAATAAAATATTTCTTTAAATCAGTCCAGAGAGGCTGGCAAGAAGGTACATATTATAGGATTATACTATATTTCTGTATATACAACTTCTTGCGCAAGTAAGAAGTTTTTTATTTATATACCTTTTAATCAGTACTGAGAGACTGAAAGGGGAGAAAGAAATTTCTCCTAATATTAAAAATATTAAGGAGGCCTATATGTCAGAAATAACATTTAAAAAAGAAGCAGAGAAAACTTTGGCAAAAAGAACTATTAAAGAGGAAGGTAAAAGAATGGTTCTTGCCATGCAGCACTTAATTGCCATGTTTGGAGCAACGGTTCTTGTGCCAGTGCTTACAGGACTCGATCCTTCAGTTTCGCTTATTGCTGCAGGATGTGGTACTTTGATATTTCACCTTTGTACAAAAGGAAAAGTTCCAGCATTTCTTGGATCATCCTTCGCCTTTATACCAGTGATAATAGCTGCTAGTGAACTAAATGGTGGAGACTTAGCATATGCTCAAGGCGGATTGCTAGTTGCAGGATTTATTTATGTAATAATTTCATTAATAGTTAAGAAGATTGGTGTATCTACTATAAAAAAATTTCTTCCAGCTCAAGTTGTAGGGCCTATGATAATAGTTATAGGATTAAATCTTGTACCTACAGCTATAGGAATGGCTAGCCAGAACTTTATTGTAGCAGGAATAACTTTAGCTATAGCCTTATCAATTAACTTCTTTGGAAGAGGATTTTCAAAACAATTAGCTATACTTATTGCAGTATCATCTGGTTACATACTTTCATTATTTATGGGCATGGTAGATACTAGCACAATATCTCAAGCAGCATTTTTATCAATACCTAACTTTACATTACCTAAATTTGATACGGCATCTATACTAATAATTGCACCAGTGGTACTAGCAGTATTAATGGAGCATGTTGGTGATATGATTACAAATGGACAGGTAGTTGGCAAAAACTTCATTGAAGATCCAGGACTTAATAGAACTTTATTAGGAGATGGACTTGCAACCATGTTCTCTGCATTCATTGGAGGACCAGCAAATACAACCTATGGAGAAAATACTGGAGTTTTAGCATTAACAAAAAATTATGACCCATCAATAATAAGAATTACTGCAGTATTTGCTATTATTCTAGGTTTTGTAGCTAAATTAGGAGGATTGCTTTTATCTATACCTAACGCTGTTATGGGTGGAATTAGTATTATGTTATTTGGAATGATTGCTTTAATAGGTGTTAAAACTATTAAAAATGGAGATGTAACCTTTGATTGGAAAAACATATTAGTTATAGCTGCTATAGTAATCATTGGCCTTGGTACTACTAATTTAGAAAAATATACTGGTATATCAATTGGAATTCCCATTGGTGCATCAGTTAAGATAACAGGTGTTAGTTTAGCAGCACTTGTAGGAGTCATACTAAATATGATCTTAAACTTTAAAAATGAAAAGAGTAAAAAAGAGAAAGAAAAAGTAGCTTAATTATATATTCATTAAAATACCATTTAATACATAAATATTGTATTAGATGGTATTTTTTTATACACGATGATATAATGTAATAAATAGAAATGAAGCCTTTTATAAAAGGAAATTCATTATCGCTTTCTATTATCATATGGTCTAGATGGATCTAATAAAGAGTTATTGAATAAAATATATGTACCTATTAGTATAGACTTAGGAGGTTAAAACTATAGAATATAGTTTCAGGCATAATGGTCTAAATATTACTGGTTGTAAATAATGGTAAATTAACTCATAAAAAGCTTAAATAGAAATCTTTCAACATTTTATTTTATAAAATTTGGAATATATTCATTATATTCATAATATTTTAATAATACAAGATATTATATTACTTATTAAAAAGTTAATTTAAGCATGATAAGTAATATTACATTTTATTAATTTATAAATAGAAGGAAGTTTAAGGGGGAAAATGATGGTAAATCGAAAAGAACTAAAAAGTAAATCGAAGGAACAATTAAGAGGTCAGTGGAAAATACCAGTACTTATAACCTTGATAATAAGTATAATACAGATAATATCAAGCTATACCATGGAAATTTTTGTTGATAAGTTACCAATATACATCTTATTACTTATCTTAAATTTACTTATTACATTAAGTATAGGAATTATGGTTAATTCTTTTTATTTAAAAATTTCTAGAGATAAGAAGGTTGGATTCTCTGATATATTTATTTCTTGGAAGACTTTTGGAAAAGGGATAGGAATAGAAGTGTTACTAGGGTTAATAATTATACCTATAGTAATAATTATTGCAATAATTATTGGAGTTGTATGGGGCTTATATATGAGCACTGCAATAATTAATTCTTTAACACCATCCTATGGGATTATGATTGGGATTACGATTCTACTTACATTAATTTTGTGTATACCTTTAATAATATTAGGGTTATATTTCTTTCCTGCAGTAATTTTAGTATGCGAAGATAATAATAGAGGAATTATTCAATGCATAAAGGAAAGCTTAAAATTAATGAAAGGTAACTTGTGGAATCTATTTGTATTGCAACTTAGCTTTATAGGCTGGGCAATTTTATGTATAATACCTACTATATTTATTGCTATACTTACAGCATTTTCCTTAAATGAGGTTGCTGTGGTTATATTATCTAATATTGCTAGTATAGGCTTCTTGTGGTTAGTCCCATATATGAACACAACGCTTTTAAATTTCTTTAATGAAATATCTGGAGCCACTAATAATCCTATGTATAATGAAATAACTTCATTAAATTAGAGAATAAAGCTCTTAGACGCTTTACTTCTTATAAATTTCTATTCTTTAGAAAAGATAAAAACCCAGAGCAACACTCTGGGTTTTTAATATTTAATTCTAATTAAGATTAACAAAGTAATATGGAATTTAAAAATATTACCTTGAAATTAAGGATTATTTGGAAATACTATTGTTTGTTATGAATAAAGGTGATAGATTTATAATATGTTACAATAAAGATAAAATATATTAATTAACTCTTTATTCTATAAATACAAATAAATGATTAGGTGATGAAATGAAGATAGTGTGTTCAATAGGTCCTAATGTTAAGACATTAAGTGATCTAGACAAATTTGTAGATTCGGGAATGGATTCTATGAGATTAAATTTTTCTCATATAGAATATGAAAAAGCTAAGGAACAAATTCAGTATATGAAAGATAAACACCCTGATATTTCTATTATTCAAGACTTGCAAGGCAATAAACTTAGGGTGTCTAAACTATTTAATGGACTATTAAGAGTTAATGCTGGAGAAACAGTATATTTTTGTAGTGAAGAATTTTTTAAAGAAAATCTTAGACATAGCGGAAGACATACATTAATTCCAATTTCCTTTCAGGGAGAATTTTCATGGATTACTAAATGTAAAAAAATCTTAATGAAGGATGGAACCATGAAATTTAAAGTTATAGGAAAACTTAAAGATAAAGAGGCTTTGAAGGCTGAGGTTATTCTAGGTGGTATGGTTAGAGGTGAGAAGGGCTTAAATGCTCCAGGAATGGACAGAACCAGCATGACTTTAACTATGAAGGATAAGAATGATATTGAATTTGGACTTTTAAATGGTGTAAATACAATATGCCTTTCCTATGTTACAAGTGAATCAGATATTATAGAATTAAAGGAATATATAAATAAAGTAAAAAAGCATAATCCTCAGATTAATATGCCTAAAATCTGGGCTAAAATAGAGTGTAAAGAGGGAATTCTTAACTTTGATTCCATTTTAAAAGTAGTTGATGGAATTATGTTAGGTAGGGGAGACTTACTTTCAGAATTAGATATAATTGAGATTCCTTTTGTACAGGATGAGATAATAAGAAAGATGAAAGCAAAAAATAAGGAACTTATAATTGCAACCTATGTACTTGATTCTATGAGAAGCTCCTTTAGCCCTAGAATTTCAGAAGTAGATGATCTATATAATTTTATAAAGAATAAAGTCCATGGGATTATGCTCGCAGGAGAGGTTGGAGTAGGTAAAAATCCACTTCAAGTTATAAAATTTGCTAAAGAATTTATAGAAAGATATGATTCGCTATAAAAATCTTGGGTTACCCTGCTTTATAGTTAAAAACACTGTGAAGGTCACCAACAATATTCTATGTTTTATGAAGAATTTAGAGGGTAGATTAACTTAAATCACTATATAGGAAACTATTTAAAATGTTAAAATGTTAAAATGCTAAAAATATATAATTAAATATATTTATTTAAAGAAAGCTTTGTATAACTTTAATTAAATACTAAGAACAAATAGAAAAGCATATATGCTTATACTGTAAGTATAGCCATACATGCTTTTGCTAATTATATTACTTTCCTAGGTTAAAAACTTCTAGATCATTTATACTTAAATTACGTTTCATTACCGTTACCATAGCTTTCAGTGTGTCTAGAGAAGTCATTAATGAAACACCTGATTCTACAGCTGTTCTTCTAAGCTTAAAGCCATCACGTTGAGAGTCATTTCCTTTGGTTGGGGTATTAACTATCATGTTTATAGATTTATTTCTAATAGAATCTACTATGTCAGGTTTTCCTTCACCAATTTTATTAACTATTTCTACATCTATATCTTCACCTTTAAGCATTTTAGCAGTTCCTTCTGTAGCTATCATCTTACAACCAAGTAAATCCATTTCCTTAGCTAACACTAAGAATTCATCTTTATCACTATTATTTATAGTTGCAAGTAATTTATCTCCAGACTTTAGTATAGGTCTTTTAGCAGCTAAGAAGCCTTTCATCATAGCTTCATCAAAGGTATGTCCTACACCAAGAACTTCTCCAGTAGATCTCATCTCAGGTCCAAGGCTTACTTCAACTCTTGGAAGCTTTTCTGTAGAGAATATAGGTACTTTTACAGTAACAAAGTTAGGTTCAGGACATATTTGTTCTTCATATCCCATATCTTCAAGAGATTCCCCAAGCATAGCACGAGTAGCTAATTCAACTATAGATACATTAGTAACCTTACTTATATATGGAACTGTACGAGAAGCTCTAGGATTAACCTCTATAATATATATTTCTCCTTCAAACTCGATAAACTGAATGTTTATCATCCCAAGAACATTAAGTTCTAAAGCAATTTTCTTTGTATACTCAAAAATTGTTTTCTTAGATTTATCTGATATATTTTGAGAAGGGTAGATGCTTATGGAGTCTCCAGAATGTACACCAGCTTTTTCAAGATGTTCCATAATTCCTGGTATTAATATATTTTTACCATCACAGATGGCATCCACTTCAATTTCTCTACCAACTAAATATCTATCAATTAAAACAGGGTTTTTATGATCTCTTTTAAAGGAATTCTCTAAATACTTCTTAAGTTCTTTCTTCCTATAAGTGATTTCCATACCTTGTCCACCTAATACATAAGAAGGTCTGACAACAACAGGATATCCAAGCTTTTCAGCACCAGAAATTCCTTCCTCAAGATTCCATACAGCTATTCCTTTGGGTCTATTGATATTAAGCTCTTCAAGCATTGAATCAAATCTTTCTCTATCTTCAGCTCTATCTATTCCATCAGCATCTGTGCCTAAAATCTTAATTCCATTTTCTCTTAAGAACTTAGAAAGTTTAATGGCTGTTTGACCACCAAATTGAAGAATTATACCTTCAGGTTTTTCCTTATTGATTATGTTAAATACATCTTCTTCAGTTAATGGTTCAAAATAAAGCTTATCCGATATATCAAAATCTGTTGATACAGTCTCAGGGTTATTATTTACAATAATAGTTTCTATACCTTTTTTCTTAAGAGCTCTAACAGCATGAACAGAACAGTAATCAAACTCTATTCCTTGGCCTATCCTAATAGGACCGGACCCTATAACCATTACCTTTCTTCTATTAGATACTACTACTTCATCAAATTCCTCATAGGTTGAGTAGTAGTACGGTGATATGGCATCAAATTCTCCAGCGCAAGTGTCCACCATCTTATAGGTTGGCATAATATTGTAAAGTTTTCTAAGAGTATATAGTTCTACAGGATTAATATTCATTAAGTCTGCAATACCTTTGTCTGAAAAACCTTTTTTCTTTAAAAGTTTTAGATAGTCTTTATTTAAATCTTCTAATTTTGCTGTTTTTAAGAATTCTTCTTGTTCTACTATCCATTTAATTTTATTTATAAAGAAGGTATCTATTCCTGTAACTTCTGATAGCTTTTCTACTAAATATTTTCTTCTTAGCATTTCAGCTAAATCAAATATTCTTTCATCATCAGGAACCATTACACTACTTTTTAATTGAGCGAGAGTCTTTTCTTGAGATGGTTTATGGTCTAATACATATTTTCCTATTTCTAAGGATCTAATTCCTTTAAGAAAGGCTGCTTCAAAGTTAGAGCCAATGGCCATTATTTCTCCCGTTGCCATCATTTTAGTTCCTAAGGATTTGTTAGCATTTCTAAATTTATCAAAAGGCCATTTTGGTATTTTTACAACTACGTAATCAAGAGTAGGTTCAAAGGATGCCATTGTCTTACCAGTAACTGAGTTTACAATTTCATCTAGAGTATATCCAAGTCCAATTTTTGCAGCCACCTTTGCTATAGGATATCCTGTAGCCTTTGATGCAAGGGCAGAAGAACGAGAAACTCTAGGGTTTATCTCAATAACAGCATACTCAAAGCTATTCGGGTTTAAAGCAAACTGAACATTGCAGCCTCCAATAATTCCAACTTCATGAATAATTTTTAAAGCGGAAGTTCTAAGCATTTGATATTCCTTATCTGAAAGGGTTTGAGAAGGGGCCACAACTATAGAATCTCCTGTATGAACACCAACAGGGTCTATATTTTCCATATTGCATACAGTTATACAATTTCCTTCAGAGTCACGCATAACTTCATATTCAACTTCCTTCCACCCTTTAATACTTTTTTCTATAAGTACTTGATTCACAGGACTAAGATCAAGACCACTTTCTAATATAGTAATTAGCTCTTCTTCAGTATCTGCAATACCTCCACCAGTACCACCTAGAGTATAGGCTGGTCTTACGATTACAGGATATCCAATCTTTTTTGCAAACTTAATTCCGGCATCTACATGATTTACTATATCTGATTCAATAACAGGTTCATTGATTTTTTCCATTAGTGCTTTAAATAAATCTCTATCTTCGCCTTTTTTTATGGATTCTACAGAAGTGCCTATAATTTTAACTCCATACTTATCTAATATGCCTTTTTCTGAAAGCTCTATAGTTAGATTTAGACCTGTTTGTCCACCCATACCTGATAAAATACTATCTGGTTTTTCCTTTACTATAATTTTTTCTATAAACTCAGTAGTTAATGGCTCTATATAGATTTTATTGGCTACTTCCTTATCAGTCATTATAGTTGCAGGATTAGAGTTTATTAGTATAGTTTCTACTCCTTCTTCCATAAGTGCTCTACAAGCCTGGGTTCCAGAGTAGTCAAATTCAGCTGATTGTCCTATTACTATTGGACCAGATCCTATTATTAATACTTTTTTTATGTCATTTCTTTTACTCATTGATTATTCCTCCTACATGAAAGCTCACTGTCTTTCTTAATGTAATTTATTCTATTAAGCTTAAAAAGTTATCAAATATGACGTTATTTTCTTTAGGACCTGGAGATGCTTCAGGATGATATTGTACACTTGCTATTGGTAAATCTTTATGAATCATACCTTCTAAGGTACCATCGTTAACACTAAGGTGGGTAACCTTCATATCAACAGGAAGCTTTGAAACATAGTATCCATGATTTTGACTAGTTATATATACCTTATTTGATATAACATCTTTTACTGGGTGATTTGAACCTCTGTGGCCAAATTTAAGCTTACTAGTTTCTCCACCAAAGGCCCAAGCTAAAAGTTGATGTCCAAGACAAATTCCACAAGTAGGTTTTGCTATAGCTAATTTTTTAACTTCGTCTACAATATTACTTAATTTCATAGGGTCTCCAGGACCATTAGATAAAAATATTAAGTCTGGATTTATTGATAATATATCTTCGGCCTTTGAGGCAGCAGGAAACACAGTTAGTCTGCAACTTCTTTCTTTAAAGTTTCTTAGGATATTTGATTTAACTCCAAAATCTACAACAGCAACGTGAGGTCCTGTACCTGGTATCTCATATACTTCACTAGTGGAAACTTTATAGACAGCATTGTCATTTTGAAATTTTTCTAACTTATCCTTTATATCTTGTATAGATAAGTTTTTAGTTGTTACGTAACCCTTCATAGATCCATGATCTCTTAAAATTTTAGTAAGAGCTCTTGTATCAATACCTTCTAATCCAAAAATTTTATTTTCCATAAGATATCCGTCTAATTCCATTTCACATCTGAAGTTAGAAGGATTATTAGATTTTTCTCTTACAATAAATCCCTTAACTTTTGGTGAAGAAGATTCTAAATCTTCCAAGTTAATTCCATAATTTCCAATCAAGGGATAAGTCATAGTTACAATTTGACCATAATAAGATGGATCTGTAAGAGTTTCTTGATAGCCAGTCATAGATGTATTAAATACTACTTCTCCAACAGTGTCATCAATATATCCAAAGGCTTTACCTTTGAATTCCATTCCGTTTTCTAATATAAGTTTTGCTTCAATATTTTTCGTTTTCAAGAGAAACCCTCCAATCAAAATAAATTAGTGCATAACAAAAAGGACAACAAACGAAGCAAATTAAACATTGCTTAATTTATTATCCTATGGGTTTCTCTTTAAAATAATTATACTTCTAGCCATTATTACGTCTCCTTTCTTGGCCTCTCTGGACCAACTTAAAAGTAGATTTGTCTTTTTGATTTTATAAAAAATTTTTTAAAATGTCAATAATAAAATAAATTTATTAACATAAATATGATTCTAAAGAATTAATAAACATAAATATTAATGAATAAATCTAATAAAATTACTAACAATAATCTTGGGAGGTGATAATAAATGAGCAAAAATAATAACTTAAAAAATAACTGCAATAACTGTGAAAATAATAATAATTTAAAAAATAACAATAACAACAATTTAAAAAATAACAAACAAAATTCAAAAAATAATTGTGAAAACAACAACTTTAGATAGTAAATAGATTATTTATTTAAATATCTAAATACTTAGCCACTAAAAAATTATGAGGTGATTATAATGAATAATAATAACTGCCAAAACAATAATAACAATAATCTAAAAAATAATAACAACAATTGCCAAAACAATAATAACAATAACTTAAAAAATAAAAATAAGAATAACAATCTAGAAAATAAAAATTGTCAAAACAACGATTGCCAATAATAAAGTTAGGATGTATAGATTATACAATGTATCTCAATCATAACTAACTCTTAAGGGTATGAGGTGTTACTATGAATAAAGAAAATAATACATTAAAAAACCATGACAATAATAATTTTCATGATGTAAGTTCAAAGGCCCTTGGTAATTATACTAAAGGTGCTGTAGAAAATTTTGAGAAAAATATTGTTAGTGAAACAAATTATCTAGAGAAAGTAAATAAAAATTTAGATAAATAATATTTCTATAGAAGCTTAGGTAAGTTTAACTTTATCTAAGCTTCTTTTCATTAAATTTTATTAAACTCCATTGCAATTATATTTAAATTATATATTATATTAATTATTAGAGTTATTTAAGGAGTATATTATGAGTTGTTTGGGAAATATTATTTGGTTTGTGTTTGGAGGATTAATTACTAGTATGCAGTGGTTCTTAACAGGGTTACTATGGTGTATAACTATAGTTGGAATCCCCGTTGGAATGCAATGCTTTAAATTAGCTAAGTTACAATTTGCTCCCTTTGGCAAAGAAATTATCACAACCAATGACAGTAGTATGGGATTTTTATTAAATATTTTATGGTTGATATTTGGAGGTTTACCTCTTGCAATAACTAATTTGATTAGTGCATTACTACTTTCTATTACTATAATAGGCATACCTTTTGCAGCACAATCTTTAAAAATGGCCAAGTTATCTTTAGCACCTTTTGGTAAAGATGTAGTATAAAAATTAAATTAATATCAAATATTTCAACCTAATTTAGTGATATTGGAGGAATTATGAGAGATATATCAGAATTCAAAGGTAAAATTTTTAGACATTTTAAGGGTGACTTATATTTGTTTGAGGATTTTGTAATAAATTCAGAAACCCAAGAGAAGATGGTACTTTATAGAGCATTATATGGTGAATGTGGATTATTTGTAAGACCTTATGACATGTTTGTTGAAGAGGTACCAAATAATAAGATAAATCCAACAGGACAAAAGTATCGATTTGAAGAAATAACAGTAGAAAGTAAAAATATTCATAGTAAATAATAGTATAAAGGATAAATCTATGTTATAATGATATTTGTATGTTTTAATGAATAGTTCAAAAGGTTTTACCCAATGGGTAAGACTTTTTTAATGATAATTGGAGGTAACGTTATGATTAGTACTACAGGAGTTAGTTTAAGATACGGAGCACGTAAACTTTTTGAGGATGTTAATATTAAGTTCACAGAAGGAAATTGTTATGGATTAATAGGAGCAAATGGGGCAGGAAAGTCTACATTCCTAAAGATATTAGCAGGAGATATAGAGCCTAATACAGGAGAAGTTAGTATAACCCCAGGACAAAGATTAGCAGTTTTAAAACAAGATCACTTTGCTTATGATGAAGAAGAAGTATTAAAAACCGTAATAATGGGTCATACTAGATTAATTGAAATTATGAATGAAAAGGATTCTCTTTATGCTAAAGAAGATTTTAGTGATGAAGATGGGATAAGAGCTTCTGAGCTTGAAGGAGAATTTGCGGATCTTAATGGTTGGGAAGCTGAAAGTGAAGCGGCTACATTACTTCAGGGGCTTGGAATAACAGAAGATTTACATTGCAAGTTAATGAAGGATTTAGACGGTTCAGAGAAGGTTAAAGTTTTACTTGCACAAGCTTTATTTGGTCATCCAGATATTCTTTTACTTGACGAGCCTACTAACCACTTAGATATTAAATCTATAGCTTGGCTTGAAAACTTCCTAATGGATTTTGAGGGAACAGTTATTGTGGTATCCCACGATAGACACTTCTTAAATAAAGTATGTACCAATATGGCTGATGTAGACTTTGGGAAAATTCAAATGTATGTTGGTAACTATGACTTTTGGTATGAATCAAGTCAGCTAGCACTACAAATGTCTAAGGATCAAAACAAGAAAAAAGAAGAAAAGATAAAAGAACTTCAAAACTTTATAGCTCGTTTTAGTTCTAATGCATCAAAAGCTAAGCAAGCTACTAGTAGAAAGAAACAATTAGATAAATTAACCCTTGATGATATTAAGCCATCTTCAAGAAGATATCCTTTCGTTGGATTTAAGGCTGATAGAGAAGCTGGAAATGATTTATTGGTTGTCGAAAATCTATGTAAAACTATCGATGGAGTTAAGGTTCTTGATAATGTCAGCTTTATGATATATAAAAATGATAAAGTAGCATTTTTAGGTGATGGTATTGCTAAAACTACTTTATTCAAAATATTAATGGGAGAAATGGAGCCAGATAGTGGAAGCTTTAAATGGGGAATAACTACATCTCAATCGTATTTCCCATCTGATAACTCAGAGTTCTTTGATGATTGTGATTCAAACCTTGTGGACTGGTTAAGACAATTTTCAGAAGAAAAAGCAGAAAGCTTTATAAGAGGATTCTTAGGTAGAATGCTATTCTCAGGAGAGGAAGCATTAAAGCAAGCTTCTGTACTTTCTGGAGGAGAAAAAGTTCGTTGCATGCTATCAAAGATGATGTTAAGTGGAGCTAATGTGTTAATTTTAGATGAGCCAACAAACCACTTAGACCTAGAATCTATAACAGCAGTTAATAATGGATTAATCAATTTTGTTGGAACTATACTATTTACATCTCATGACCATCAGTTTATTAATACAGTTGCAAGCAGAATAATAGAAATTATTCCTGGCGGTGTAATTGATAAAAATATGACTTATGATGAGTATCTAGAATTAAAATAGAGCATAATATGTTAATAATTATAATAATGTTTAGTTAAACATCATTATGTATAAACTAACTACTTATTTGTATAAATTAATTTAGTTGACATTCTGACAATATTTATTTATAATACAAATAATATAAAATTTAATATGAAAATTCTATGAAAAGGATAGTACTTTCTTTGTTAATTCTTAAAGCGAGTGGAGGTTGGTGTGAGCTTCACAAGAATTGAAGAATCTTATCAAGTAATTGTAAAGAGATTTATTTATAATAAATTAGGAATAGAACCTTGGAGAAACTGCCCCAAAAGGTTACTTAGTAGGGTAAGTCGCTATTGCGTTAAAATTATGAGTGGACTTTTATAAAAGTCAATTAGAGTGGTACCACGGTTATATAACCGCCTCTTTCCTATGGAAAGAGGCGGTTTTTTATATGCATTTTAAAGTTTTGACAAATGAGAATATATAAAGCAAAAGGAGGATTTATTATGGATTATAAAAGTATAATAGCAGAAAATTTATGTAAGCATATAGATATGGAAAAGGAAACAATAGAAAGACTGGTTGAAAACCCACCAAAACCGGAAATGGGTGATTTTGCATTTCCATGTTTTCAACTAGCAAAATCTATGAAAAAAGCACCAAATATGATAGCTCAGGATTTAAAAGTACTATTAGGAAGTATAGATGGCTTTGAAAAAATAGAAGCCTTTGGACCTTATATAAACTTTTTTGTAGCTAAAAATGATTTCATGAAGGAAATCATTGAAAAAATATTGAATGAAAAAGAGACTTATGGAAATACAAAAGAAGGGGAAGGGAAAAACGTAATTGTTGAATATTGTTCAGCAAATATTGCAAAGCCATTCCATGTAGGTCACTTATATACTACTATGATTGGTAATTCGCTTTATAAAATATTCAATTCTCAAGGGTATAATGCTATAGGAATAAACCATCTAGGAGACTGGGGGACACAATTTGGTAAACTTATATATGCATATAATAATTGGGGTGATGAGAAGGCTTTAGAGGAAGAGCCAATTAAAGAAATGTTAAGGGTTTATGTAAAATTCCATGATGAAGCAGAAAAAAATCCTGCTCTTGATAATGAAGGAAGAAAGCATTTTAAGCTTTTAGAGGATGGTAACGAAGAAGAAGTTAAGCTTTGGACTAAATTTAAAGACTTAAGCTTAAAGGAATTTGATAAATTATTTGAAATGTTAAATGTTAAATTTGATTCTTTTGCTGGTGAGAGCTTCTACCAAGATAAAATGGATGCTGTTATTGATGAGATTGAATCTAAGGGTTTGTTAACTGAAAGTAACGGCGCTAAGGTTGTTATGTTAGAGGAGCTTAATATTCCACCTTGTATAATAAAGAAAGCAGATGGAGCTACAATATATGCAACTCGTGATTTAGCAGCTATGTTCTATAGAAAGAAAACTTATGATTTCTATAAGAATATATATGTAGTTGCAAAGGATCAATCTCTTCACTTTAAACAAGTATTTAGTACAGTTAAAAAGATGGGTTATGAGTGGGCTGATGATTGTATACATGTACCATTTGGACTAGTTCGTTTCCCAGATAAGAAGCTTTCTACAAGAAAAGGCGATGTAGTATTCCTTGAAGATTTATTAAATGAAGCTGTAGTTAAAACAGAAGAAATAATAAATGAGAAAAATCCTACATTAGAAAATAAAAGAGACGTAGCTAAAAAAGTAGGAATAGGAGCCGTTGTCTTTGCTTATCTTAAAAATTCAAGAGAGAGAGATATAATCTTTGATTGGGATGAAATGCTTAGCTTTGAAGGAGAAACAGGGCCATATGTTCAATACACATATGCTAGAGGAAAGAGTATCCTAAGAAAATTAGGAGAAGGTACTGGAGAAGTTGATTATAGTAAGCTTATTTCGGAAGAAGAGTTTGAGTTAGTAAAAACTTTAGCTGGATTTAATAATGCTATTAAACAAGCATTAGATAAATTACAACCAAGTATAGTTACAAGATTTACTATAGATGTAGCTAAAGCCTTTAATAAATTCTACAACTCTGTAAATATATCTAACTCAGAAGATGATATAACAAAAAGTACCAGATTAGCTTTAGTTAAGGCTACTCTTCAAGTAATAGAAAATGGATTACACCTTATAGGACTTGAAACAGTAGATGAAATGTAATTAAGAAGTAATAGATAAAAATCCCTTCGATAGTAAATTATCGAAGGGATTTTCTTATTTATTATTCTCATCCTTTTTTATTGTATTAACGAAATTAGGACATTTAGAGGTACAACTACCACAATTACATCCTTTAGATTTTTTCTTTAAACTTTTAAAAAGTAAAAATGTAGCTAACGCAACAATAAGTATAGTTATTAATATTTCTAACATGATATCACCTCTTTAAAATATAGCCAATAGTGTTAATTATATTGCTTAACTATTATATGTCAAGACTTAGGAAAATTTCATGCAGTAATCCAATCTACGAAGCAGGCTTAGCAATGATAAATATGGAAAGCACTATCTTAAAGATTCTATTAAACAAAAATTTTACTGTCCATCTAGAACATGAGACATTAATTTTTTAAATCAATATTCACTTTTAAAGGATCAATTATGTTCATTACTATATAAGCAGAGCTAAATGATATATTCCAAAGGCAAAAATCCATGCCACAACAAATTGATATATAACTGAGAAGATAGCAAGCCTTCCACTGAATTCTTTTTTTAAGGTAGCTACAACTGAAACACATGGTGTATATAATAAAGTAAATACTAAGAATGCAATACCGCTTTCTACAGTAAATGTTGTAGCTATGTGAGCAGCTAAATCTCCAGTATAGAGTACTCCAAGAGTTCCTATAACTACTTCTTTTGCCATAAGCCCTGTTAATAGAGCTACAGAATTTTCCCATGTGCCAAATCCTAATGGAGTGAAAATTGGAGATATAAAGTTACCAATATATGCAAGGAAACTTTCGTCAATTTCAGTCATTCCATTCATATTAAAGTTTGATAAGAACCATACTAGGACTGATATAGAGAAGATTAAAGTTCCAGCTTTCTTTAAAAATCCCTTACCTTTCTCCCAAGTATGAATTATCAAACTTTTAAATTCAGGAAGTTTATATTCGGGTAATTCTATAATAAATGGCTCTTCATCTTTTTTGAATAAAGTATTTTTAAATATAAATGCTATTATAAATGCTACGATAAGCCCCAAGAAATATAGTCCAAATATAACTAGGGATTCATAACCTGCAAATAGAGCACCAGCAAATAGGGCATATACAGGTAATCTAGCATTACAAGACATAAATGGAATAATTAAAGCTGTTAGCTTTCGATCCTTTTCGCTTTCTAAGGTTCTAGCAGACATTATTCCAGGTACTGAACAGCCGAATCCCATTATTAAAGGTATAAAAGCCTTTCCTGAAAGTCCTAATTTTCTCATTAACTTGTCCATAATAAACGCTGTTCTAGCCATATAACCACTATCCTCAAGAAAACTTATTCCTATAAATAGTGTTAATATGATTGGTAAAAATACAATTACAGAACCAACACCACCAACAATACCATCAATTATTAAAGACTTAAACCAAGGTGATACATTAGCCAAAGGTATTTCTATTAGAGACACAAAGCTTTCATTAACTAATTTATCAGCTAACTCCTGTAAAGGTCCACCAACCCAATCAAAAGTAAATTTAAAAATAATAAACATAATTCCTAGAAATATAGGGTAGGCTAGAAATTTATTAAGAACAATAGAATCTATTTTTTCAGTAATAGTATTTGTATTTGTTTTTTTACCCTCTACACATTTTTGCAAAATATTTTCCATATAATAATAGGTTTCTTTTTCATTCATTTTATTAAATTCATGTTTAGAATTTATAGTTTTATCTAAATGTTCAAAGGAATCATTATTAAGAAGAAAATCCTTAACCTCTTTTACCCCTTCCCCCTTAGAAGCAGATATAGGCATTATAGTAGCTCCCAATTCCTTAGAGAGGTCATAATAATTTATATGAATTCCTTTACTTTCAGCTACATCTATCATATTTACTACTAATAATATAGGTTTATTAAATTCGGTTAATTGAGAGGTCAAGTAAAGGTTTCTCTCCAGGTTAGAACCATCTATTATATTTATAATTAAGTCTACTTCATCGGTGTATAAAAAGTTTTTAGAAACTTTTTCTTCATTAGAAAAGGTATCCATAGCATATATACCTGGTAGGTCAACAATTTTTATATCCTTTGATAAATATCCTTCTTTTTTATCTACAGTTACACCCGCCCAGTTACCTACATATTGGTTAGAACCTGTTAGTGCATTAAATAAAGTTGTTTTTCCTACATTAGGATTACCAATAAGGGCAATGGTTTTCATATTACACTGCCTCCTTAATATAAATTAACTCAGCATCTTTTTTTCTAATAGCAAGGTCTGTCCCTCTCAGGCTTATAATAATTGGATCTCCTAAAGGAGCAGCTTTCTTCACTAAAACCTCTGTCCCTTCAACAAATCCTAAAGCCAATAATCTTTTAGCTAATTTATCATCACATGCAAGTTCTTTAATTAATCCTTTATGGCCAGGCTTTAAATTAAAAACGTTCATGAATATCACTCCTTTATGAAAATAATTATCAATTTCTATATTTACATTATATTCTAAATGATAATTAATGTCAACTTAAAGTGCGTATTAATAAACTTATATATAATATAGATAAAAAGGATTTAATTGTGATATAATATAATTATATATTTTTATGGTATACATCATATAATAATATATAAGCTTCTTTAAAGTACATTTGAAGCACAATACCTATTTAAAGAAATGAGTGGTAAGGTGATAGTTAAAGAAAGTACTATAGACATTAAAAAGGATGAGTTTAAACAGAGTCTAAACATTGATGGAGATAATGAACTTTACAAAAAATCAGTTTTCTTTGACTTAGAACATTATGTTTATAAGAAACCTATATGTATTGGAGTCTTTGGAGCAGGATATTATGACGAAGAAAATAATAAGCTGATAATTACTCAATATATGATTGAAAATAAACATGAGCTTGAAAATATTCTTATTTTATCTAAGGATTATTTTGAAAAGATGAAAAATGAGCTTAAAAAAGAATATGTGGTTACTTTTTCAGGGAACAATGACTATATAGTGATTGACTATCTCTTTAAAAAGTATAAGTTAAACTATATTCTTGAAGATTATTTTCAAAGCATAGATTTGCAAAAAAAATACGAGCAAGTTAAGCAGAAGTCAATAGGACTTAAGGCTTTAGAGAGTGAATGTGCTATTGTTAGAGAAAGTGAAGTTATAAGTGGGTCCACACTAGCAAAAACCTTTAGCAAAGTTATGAAGGATGATATGTATTTTTCACGAATGCCAATGGAAAAGAAAGAAAAAATACTTTTATACAACATGCAAGATGTGGTTAGCTTATTTCATATCTATACTCAGTGGAATAAGTATGTTAGACCAGAATAATTAAAACTATCTCATAGAAAAATATAAATTTTTATTTTTCTATGAGATAGTTTTATATATATTATATTTTACATAAACCTTTGATATATAAGTTTTATTAAAATTTCTATATTAAATTTGCTTACAATCCAAGATTACACTAATGAAAATTAAGATATAGAGGTGACGTTATGGAAATATTAAGGAAGAGTAGATGTGCTACTATAGAAAATGACAAATGTGATTTAGTACTTAAAAATGGAAAATTTATCAACGTATTTACAGAAGAAATAGAAGAAGGGGATATAGGAATTATTGATGATACAATTATAGGAATAGGTTCATATGATGGAGTTAAGGAAATTGATTGTAGTTCAAAAATTATATGTCCAGGCTTTATAGATGGGCATATTCATGTGGAATCCTCCATGGTAACTCCTGAATCTTATGGAAATGTAGCTTTAAAAAATGGAGTTACTACAGTGGTAGCTGATCCTCATGAAATTGCTAATGTACTTGGTACAGAAGGAATAGAATTTATGCTAGATAATTCACAAAAGAGCCTTTTAGATATCTATTTTATGATGCCTTCTTGTGTTCCAGCAGTATCCTTTGAAGAAAATGGTGCTATATTAAGTGCTGAAGATTTATCTAAGTTTATAGATAAACCTGAAGTAATTGGTCTTGGAGAAGTAATGGACGTACCTTCTGTCATAAATCAAGTACCGTCTATGATAAATAAATTAAATGCTTTTAAGGAAAAAATTATAGATGGACATGCACCTGAAATTTCTTATAGAAACCTTAATCAATATATTTTATCAGGTATAAAAACAGACCATGAATGTTCTTCAAAGGAAGAAGCCTTAGAGAAAATCAAATTAGGAATGTATGTTCTTATAAGGGAAGGCTCTGCAGCTAAAAATTTAAAGGATTTAATTCTAGCAGTTAATGATAAAAATTTTCGGAGATTTTTATTTTGTACCGATGATAGACATCTAGAAGATTTGGTAGAAGAAGGCTCCATAAATAATGCTATTAGGCTTAGCATACAACAAGGAATTGATCCTATAAAAGCTTGCATAATGGGAAGTTATAATGGATATACTTGCTATGGAATAAAGAATAAAGGAGCTATAGCTCCTGGATATAAGGCTGATCTAGTTATTTTAAATGATTTAGTAAAGGTAGATATTTGCAAAGTTATTAAATCAGGTAAAGAAATAGATAACAATAAAAAGCCATCTTATACACTTAAAAGCAAAAATACTATGAATATAGAAAAAGTAGAAGAAGAGAACTTCAAAATAATATCTAATGGAAGTAAGGTAAATGTAATTGGTGTAAATCCTGGATCCCTTGAAACTAAATTATTAGTAAAACCTAGTAATGCCGTAGATGGATATTTAGATATGAATGAGTATGAAGATATCTTAAAAATAGGAGTTTTCGAGAGACATAAAAATACTAATAATTATTCCTTGGGATATTTATCAGGGTTAGGCATTAAAAACTGTGCTATAGCTCAAAGTATAGCCCATGATTCTCATAATATTATTGTGGTAGGAGACAATGATGGGGATATGGCTAAAGCTGTAAATAAGTTAATTGACATAGGTGGAGGAATTACTATAGTAAGAGATGGTATGTTAATTGATAGCTTATCACTAGAAATAGGAGGCTTAATGACTAATTTACATATAGATTATGTATATAATAAGCTTAAAAATTTGAATAGTATAGTAAAGAGCTATGGATTAACTCCTGATATGGATGCATTTATAACCTTATCCTTTATGAGTTTACCAGTAATTCCAGAGGTGAAGCTTACAAGTAAAGGGTTATTTTCATATGATTTATTTAAATTTATTAAACTTTCTTTTGATTAATGATGATATAATATTATAAAGCATATATAATATTAATAATGCCTATTATATAATTTAAAGGCAAGCAACATTAATTAAGGAGAATATAATTTTGAAGAACTTAAAGGCTATAAAAAATTTTAAGACATATGTTGGCATGAGAAATATAAAGACTGCTTTAGCTGTAGCAATAAGTGTAATTGTAGCTGAAATATTTCATCTTCAATCACCATTTTTTGTTGCTACAGGAGCTTTAATTTCTATGGAGACTACAGTGAAAAAAGGAATTAATGCTGGAATAGCAAGAGTACTAGGTACTATCATGGGAGGATTAATAGGGATTATAACTGCGCTAATAGCTCCAAGTAATATATTTTTACTTTTTCTTGGAACAGTACTTTTAATAACCTTACTTAATATATTAAAATGGCAAGACTCTATATCTATAGCTTGTGTTGTGTTTTGTGTAATTATGATTACAATGACCAATGAAAACATAGTATTATATGCATTTCAAAGAACTATTGATACTATAGTCGGTATTGTCATATCCATAATAATTAATTATCTTATTTCTCCACCTTTAGACTCTAAACTTTCTAAAAATAAAGATGATGATGAGATAGAAGCTTTTATTATGAGAATTCCTGAAAAAATTGATATAAAAGAATAGGGATATTACAAGGCTATTGGTATAATCCACCAATAGCCTTTTTGTTTTAAGAATTCTATTAATTAATTGTTAAAGATTAAATACATATCTATAAATGAAATAGTAATGAGTAATACTACCTAGTAAAACAAATATATGAAATATTTCATGGGCTCCGAAAGTTCTATGCTTTCCTTTTCTTTCTAAGCAGTATATAACTCCTCCTATAGTATAGAGTACTCCTCCTAATACTAATATTAATAGACCGTTACTAGATACAACCTTTGAAAGGGGATTAAGAATAAATATAGCCATCCACCCCATGACTATATAAATAGCTGATGATAGCCATGAAGGGCAATCAATCCAGTACACTTTAAAAAGAATACCAATTATAGCTATTCCCCAAATTGAAGATAACATATAGTATTTAATTGGAGTCTCTAATAACACTAAACAAATAGGAGTGTAAGTTCCTGCTATTAGTACAAATATCATTGCATGATCGATTTTTCTAAGAATATTAATTATAGATTCTTTAGCAATTGTGAGATGATATACACTACTTGCAGTATAAAGTAGAATTAAACTTATACCAAAGATAACAGTTGATATCAAAGTATATAAATTATAGTTGTTAGTATAAAGCTGAACAAATAGTAAAAAACATAAACCCAATAAAGAAATTATAGCTCCTATCATATGCGAAAAACCACTAAAAGGTTCTCTAAATTTTGAATTAATCATATTATACCTCCTAAATTATGTTTTATATATAGTTTTCAATACTATGTTAGTTGATATGTATATTATATCATGTCGGTAAGATAAATGTACATAATAATTATTAAAAATATATTAATAATTATTATAAGAGAATTATGTATTGTTAATATTATAAAAATATTATTTGTATTTATGTATAATATTATTTACTACTACTAGTAATAATATTATAATAAATCTAAATATAGAAATGAGCGTAATCGATCCTTTAAAAGTAAATATTAATTTAGAAAATTAATATTGGAAAAGTTAGGATTATCAATGCTAAACCTGCTTTGTAGACTGGATTAACGTATAAAAGGCTTTTGCAAGCCTTGATATATAAGGGGTAAGCAATATGATTAGCCCTACAAAATTAAATATACATA
The DNA here is from genome assembly GCA_002316385.1 of Clostridium sp. UBA1056. Lineage (GTDB taxonomy): Bacteria > Bacillota > Clostridia > Clostridiales > Clostridiaceae > Clostridium_J. The sequence goes on along the minus strand of DCDL01000024.1, from coordinate 294,360 downwards.
TGAGGTGATAATATGAACTTTAGTACAGAGAACTTAGAAGAATTTCTTATTAGCATAAATTTAGATAATAAGATTGATAGCAGTAAAATACCTGACATTGATCTATATATAGACCAGGTAATTCAACTATTTGAAAACAACTTAGACCATGTAAAAAGAAACCCTACAGATAAAATTTTAACTAAAACTATGATAAATAATTACTCAAAAGATAAATTACTTTTTCAGAATAAAAATAAAAAGTATTCCAAAAATCATATACTTTTAATGATCTTGATTTATGATTTAAAGCAAATCCTATCCATAGCAGATATAAAAAGACTATTTACACCTATGACAGAGACCCTATCAGAGAATGAGTCTGAATTTAATTTAAATAGTATATATGACGAATATCTTTTATTAAAGCAAAATGAAATAGATAGGGAGAAAGAATTATTAAATTCGATTCTTAATGAGGTAAATAACTTATGTGAAAAAGATACAATTAAAAATTATGAGGATTACAAGAAGCTACTATTAATTACATTGACACTTCTAAATTCAGCTTCTTTAAATAAACGAATTGCAGAAAAGATAATAGATACTTATTTTTAAGTTATAATAATAGTTCTATACTATCTGTATATTTGATTCTCATGGAATGCGCAGACTGGTAAAAGTGTAATTATAATATCAAAGCAATTTAAAAGTAAAGATTGTAAATTTGTTGGAGTCATAGCTATGGATCTATCAATTGATTTTGTTAGGAGAAGTACATTTAGAGAATTTCTATAGTATAAGAGCTTTATGCAGAATAAAAATACTGTAGAAAATATTAAGAATAAAACAAAGTTATTGTAGGAAAACTCTAAAAACATAATCTATTACTGAACAAACTAGTTTATTAGTTTTAAATGCATCATTACAATTAAAAATTTTATAAATTTAACCTGAAAAGAAAGTAGTATTAATTGACGATACTAAGAATGTACCATCAATTAATACTACTTTCTTTTATTTTTATGTGTAAATTTATAATAACAGTGTATATCATAGACTACATATATTTATTAAAATATTGACAAAATAAAGAAATAAGAATAATATGAACAAGTATTCATATGAAGAGAGGAATATAAGATATATATATATATGATGTTTGTATGCAAACTTGTATACATGATGAGGTCATAGATAAATTACAAGATAAAACTATAAGTGATAATACAGTAGAATAACTTTCAAATTTATTTAAGTCTATGGGAGATCCGACAAGAGTAAAAATATTAAATATTTTATTAAATACAGAAGCTTGTGTTTGTGATATAACAGCCTTAATTAATATGACACACTCTGCTATATCACATAAATTAAGAGTATTAAAACTAGCTAGAATTGTTAAATCAAGAAAAGAAGGAAAAGTTGTTTATTATTCTTTAGATGATGACCATGTGAAAGATATTTTCCACAAAGGACTTAATCACGTTAATGAATAAAACTATTAAAGGGGGAGTAACGTAATGGGACAAACAAAAAGGCTTTATGAAATCAAAGGATTGCACTGCGTAAACTGTGCTTCAAAAATTGAACATGAATTAAATCAATTACCCTACGTACAAAGTGCTGTAGTTAACTCTTTAACATCAAAAGCTATTTTAGAAGTTGAAGAGGAGTTTGATAAATATTTAATATTTAATGATGTAGAAAGTATAGCCACTAGAATTGAACATGGAGTTACAGTTAAAGAAATTGATGAAAATTCTGTAGGTAAAAGACCTATAAAGGTTCATGGAAATGTAAAAGTTATTAATACTAATCAGAAAAAAGATAATAACAACTCAAAAGATAAAAATGAAGATCATCATTCACATGACCATGGTCATAGTCACTATGGTGAAAGCTTTAAGAAGAAACGAATAATAAAATTTGTAATAGGAATTTCCCTTGCAATTGGAGGTATATTAACTAAAGATATAGTCAGTCTAGTATTCTTTATAGCTTCTTATTTAGTAATAGGTGGAGATATTCTACTTATTGCTGGTAAAAATATAATAAAAGGGCAAGTATTTGATGAAAATTTCTTAATGAGTATAGCTACAGTTGGAGCCTTCTTAATTGGAGAATATCCAGAAGCTATTGGAGTAATGCTATTCTATCAAATAGGAGAGCTTTTTCAGGAATTAGCAGTAAATAAATCTAGAAACTCTATATCAGAGTTAATGGATATTCGTCCAGATCATGCAAATCTAAAACTAAGTAATGGAGATATTTCTTCTGTTTCTCCAGAAGAAGTATATATTGATGATATTATAATTGTCAAGCCAGGTGAAAAAGTTCCTCTAGATGGAGTTATAGTAAAGGGTGATTCTCAAATAGATACTTCTGCTTTAACAGGAGAATCTGTTCCAAGAGTAGTTAAAGAAAGAGATGAGGTTTTAGCTGGTTCTATAAATAAAACATCCCTTATTGAAGTTAGAGTAAATAAAGAATTTGGTGAATCTACAGTTTCGAAAATTCTTGAATTGGTAGAAAATGCTTCAAATAAAAAGGCGCCAACAGAAAAATTTATAACAAAGTTTGCTAGATACTACACTCCAATTGTTGTTGCTTTAGCTATTCTATTGACTTTCTTACCACCAATAATCATGGGTGGAGATTTATATACATGGTTGTATAGAGGACTATCATTTTTAGTTGTATCTTGTCCTTGTGCTCTTGTGATATCAATTCCTTTAAGTTTCTTTGGGGGAATTGGAGGAGCATCTAAAAGTGGAGTACTTGTAAAGGGAGGAAACTATCTTGAAGCATTAAGCAAAGCAGAAGTTGTAGTTTTTGATAAAACAGGTACTTTAACCGAAGGAAGCTTTGAGGTTACAAAAATCTCTCCTTATGGATTTATTACAGAGGATATGTTAATTGAATATGCAGCACATGCTGAGATATATTCTAACCATCCAATTGCGAAATCTATTGTAGAATCTTATAAAAAAATGAGCTCTAAAGCTATAATTGATAAAGCTAGAATAAAGAGCTATGAGGAGATTCCAGGTAAAGGTGTAAAAATATACTTTGGTGATAGATATATATATGCAGGAAACTATAAGTTGATGGAAGAGCTTGAAATTAAATATGTAAAATCAAATGAAGTAGGTACTATTATATATGTTGCAGTAAATAATAATTTTGTGGGAAGTTTATCGATTTCTGATAGAATTAAGAGTACTTCACCTAGAGCCATTGCAAAATTAAAGGAACTAGGAGTTAAGAAAATAGTCATGCTTACTGGAGATAATAAAACAATTGCTGAATATGTGGCAAAGGTTATTTCCATTAATGATGTCAGAGCTGAATTAATGCCTCATGAAAAAGTAAGGGAAGTCGAAAAATTATATAAGGGTCTTTCTAAAAGAGGTCGATTAATATTTGTTGGAGATGGAATAAATGACGCTCCTGTACTAGCTAGGGCAGATATAGGAATAGCTATGGGAGGCATAGGTTCAGATGCTGCTATAGAAGCTTCAGATGTGGTTATAATGACTGATGATCCTGAAAAGATATCTACATCTATAAAAATAGCTAGAAAAACTCAAAAAATTGTAGTTCAGAATATAGTATTCTCTCTACTTGTAAAAGCTGTAGTGTTAGTATTAACAGCACTAGGTATCACAAATATGTGGATGGCAGTATTTGCAGATGTAGGAGTTACAATAATAGCAGTATTGAACGCTATGAGAGCTATGAAAATTGAAGAATAAATAAAGAATTAGTATCGAAAGGAATAAAATGTACCCTATAGAACAGACAATTTAAAAAAGTCTATTCCATAGGGTATTTTCATATAAAAAGTATATATCAAAAGAATATCTTTCTCTTCTTTTTTCCTTGACCAACTCATTTATAGGAAAATAAATTTATCCGATAACTACCCGCTCTACAAAGTGTGAGTAAAGAGCGGCTACGGACCTTGGATAACGATTTCCCCTAAAGNNCTTCAGTGGGAGTAAAAACCCCCTCTGAAGCAAAGAGAACTCTGTTTATGAGTTTACTTACTATTTTCATACATATTGTTGTAATAATTTTCGTACTCACCAGTTGTAATATTATTTATCCAATCTTTATTATCTAAATTCCACTTTATTGTATTTTTTATTCCTACTTCAAAGGGAGTTTCTGGATACCAACCTAATTCATCTTTTATCTTTGTTGGATCTATTGCGTATCTTTTATCATGACCTTTTCTGTCTTCAACGTAAGTTATTAGTTCTTCTGTTATTTCTTTTTCTACTTTTTCACTCAAGTAATTTATAATAGTTTTAACTATTTGTATATTAGTTCTTTCATTGTGTCCACCTATATTATAAATTTCACCTACTGTACCACTATTTATAATAATATCTATTGCTTTACAATGATCTTCTACATATAACCAATCTCTTATATTCATTCCATCACCATATATTGGTAGACATTTATGATTTAAGCAATTGTTTATTAATAAGGGTATTAATTTTTCTGGGAATTGGTATGGTCCATAATTGTTTGAACATCTAGTTATATTTACAGGCATTTTATAGGTATCAAAAAAAGCTTTCACCATTAAATCCGCACCAGCTTTGCTTGAAGAATATGGACTATGTGGATCTAGTGGTGTATTTTCAATAAAATATCCGGTTTCACCGAGTGTTCCATATACTTCATCCGTAGATACTTGTATAAATTTCTTACCTTGTTTAAATACACCTTGTACTTCCCATGCATTCTTAGCTACATTTAAAAGATTTACTGTACCTAAAACATTTGTCTTAACGAAAATCTCAGGTTCTTTTATACTCCTATCTACATGTGATTCTGCTGCAAAATTCACAACATAGTCAATGTCATTTTCTGAAAATAATTTTTCTATTAACTCTTTATCACATATATCGCCTTGAATAAATATATAGTTTGGATTATTTTCTACATCTTTTAAATTTTCTAAATTTCCTGCATAAGTTAATTTATCTAAATTTATAATTTTTATCTCCAAATATTTATTTAACATGTGGCGAACAAAATTTGAACCTATAAATCCAGCCCCACCTGTTACCAAATACGTTTTCATATATAACTACTCCTTTTTAGATATTAAATCATCATCTGCGATGCTGCAATATTAACGACTTCATAAGGAGATTTAGACTCCCACTTATAGAAGTTGGAGTCTTTCATCCTAAAATGTCGTTAAAGATTCATCAGCAACTTGCAATAAATACCTACCATATTCTGTTTTCATAAAAGGTTCTGCTAATTTTAAAAATTGATCTCTATTTATAAAGCCTTTTCTATAAGCTACCGCTTCTATACAAGCTATATATAAACCTTGTGTTGTTTGAATAGTTTGTACAAAATTAGATGCATCTAAAAGGCTTTTGTGAGTTCCTGTATCAAGCCATGCAAATCCTTTACCTAAAAGCTCTACTCTTAAATTTCCTCTTCTTAAATATTCATTATTTACTGCAGTTATTTCTAGTTCACCTCTAGCAGAGGGCTTAATATTTTTAGCTATATCAACTACATTATTATCGTAGAAATATAGCCCTGGAACAGCATAACTTGATTTTGGTTTTTCTGGCTTTTCTTCAATTGATACTACATTTTTATTTTCATCAAATTCAACAATACCAAACTCAGTTGGATTGTCTACATGGTATCCAAAAATAGTAGCTCCTTCTTCTCTATCTACTACTCTTTCTAGTATTTTGGGAAAATCATATCCATAGAAAAAGTTATCTCCTAAAACTAATGCTACTTTATCATTACCTATAAACTCTTCTCCAATAATAAAAGCGTCTGCAAGTCCTCTTGGATATTCCTGAACGGCATACTGTAATTTTAGTCCTATATCATTTTTATTCCCTAATAATTCTTTGAAAGTAGCTATATCCCTAGGTGTTGAAATAATTAATATTTCTTTTATACCTGCGAGCATTAACACGGATAATGGATAATATATCATTGGCTTATCATATACTGGGAGTATTTGTTTTGATATTGCTTTTGTTACTGGATATAGTCTTGTTCCTGACCCACCAGCTAAAATAATACCTTTCATTTTTACCTCCTTATAGATTTTAGGTTTTAACTTATAATTTGTTCATATATTAAATTCTAATAATTAATCACTCTGATATACTTATTATTTCCTACTATTAATGTCGTTATTATTTTAATGTGAGAAATATCTATAAGTGTAATACTTCACCTTTAATAAACAGAGTTCTTTGCTTGAGAGGGGGTTTTTACTCCCACCGAAGCTTACTAACAGACTTCTAAGTATCAGTATTTTTGATACTTAGAAGTCGTTGTCCTTTAGGTGAAATCGTTATCCAGGGTCGTANNTTCACAGAGTGCGATGGGAGTAAAGAGCGGCTAGTCATCAGATAAATTGTTTTTTACATCTACATATACAATTATCTATAGAGTAAAAAATGCAACATGATAGATGTGGCTTACTTGAATCCACGATGTTGCATATTATTAATGTCATCTATTTAATATATTCAAATAGTACAAGCTTGGTGCTATATTTATTTTAGTGAACTAGTAGAATTTTTAATTTAATCAACATATTATAATACGACAGTAAATGTAAACAAGTAGAATTAAGAGATATTACAAAATAGGAGCGAGTGAAAGAATATGAAATGGGAATACAGTCTGCTTAACAGAATTAAAGATATTCAAAGCCATTCTTTTTTAGATGAGTCTAGAGGAGATACCTCATTACCAATATGCTATATTATGGCGTATTTGGCATATTACTTTAAACTAAAAAATTATGTTGAAATTGGTAATTATAAAAGTAAGAGTCTATTTTCTGTTGCTCAGGCATTTAAGGATAATGAAGGAAAAGCTTATGGAGTTGACCCTTATTACTTTGATGAAGTTAGAGAATATGATTTGGATGAAATATTAAGTAAAAGGAGCAATAAATTTTTTGAAGACACAGACTCTGAAGCCATTTATAATGACGTCTTAATGAATACAGAAATACCAAAACTTTCCATGGATGTTAAAATTGGGGGAAAACCCTCCACAAAAATTGCTCAATATTTCCAAGCTATTGAAATAGATATGCTTCATATTGATGGTAACCATGATTTCCAAAGTATTCGGGCTTATTTTAATAATTATTCACCACTAATAAGAGAGGGTGGGATTATTATATTTAATCGCATAGATTTGGAGTCTGTAAAATGCTGCTATGATCAATATAAAAATGATTATATAATATTGCTTGAAACAAATAATTTTGGGATACTGATAAAAAATCAGAGCAATTTAAACAGAAAAGTTGATATACGAAAAAAATTGAAAAATCTATATTTTAGATTGCTTGAGATAGAGAATAAAACAGAAGAAGAAAAAGTTACTGTAAATGTAGGTGTATTAGCATATAATCACGAAGAATATATAGTTGATTGCCTTAATTCAGTAATAAAACAAAAAGGTGATTTCAACTTAAATATTATTATTTGTGAAGATAAATCCCATGATGGAACTGCAGAGATTATTGAAGACTATATTAATAATTTAGAAGTTGGCAAAAACGTAACTTTTGAATTTTTGAAAAGCAAAGAAAATTTAGGCATGGTAAAAAATTTAAAGCGATTATTAAAAGCTTGTAGCAAAAGCAAGTATACTGCATTAATTGATGGTGATGATTACTGGGAAGATGAGAACAAATTACAGACTCATATAGAATTTATGGAAAGCCACCCACAGTGCTCTATTTCATTCGATGATATTATATTTTTTGATGAAAAAGAAAATAAATATAACTTTTATAATATACAGCAACAAATTAAAGGTGATATTTTAACTACATCAGATATAACAAGTATAAATTTTATTGCCAATATCTCCTGCTGTTTTTATTATAGCAAGTATTTTGATCAAATTCCTGATGAGTTTTTTGAAATATTTGTCGGAGATTGGATGTTAAATATTCAATTTTCAATGTTTGGAGAAATAGGACACGTCAAAAAAGCAATGACCATATACAGAAGGCATGAACAGGGTATTTGGAACGGAATGAGCGAAGATGATAAGAACAAACAAACTATAGAATTAATTAACACTTACAATAAATTTTTAAATTACACCTATAACGAACAGTTTTCTAATATTCGTAAATTCTGTGAGTCAAAATTGGGCAATAGATATTTGGAATATCTTATGTACAGACCTGGTAGACTTGAATAGTTTACACTTTAAAGACAACGAACAAATAGTGATTATTAATATCACCTCATTAAAAATTATTAACGACATTTCAGAAGAGAAGTCTCCCTATTCTATAAGTGGGAGTTCTCTACTCTAAGTAAAGAGAAAACTTCAGTGTGGGTATAAGGCTACAGAATATCTGTATGGTTTTTATAATTAAATTACTCCTAGAATACGATTATTATAAGCAAGTATTCAATAGTATTGAGTATGCTTTATATCCAGTACTGGCACAAAGTGGGTTGCCTTTAAATGATTTTCTAATCATTTAAAGGCAACCCTCTTTTACTCAACATAAGCTATTCTTTATTTTATCCGATAACTAACCACTCTAATACTCTCATCGCACTCTGTGAAAGCGATNNTATCAAAAATACTGATACTTAGAAGTCTATTAGTAAGCTTCAGTAGGAGTAAAAACCATCTCTGAAGCAAAGAACTCTGTTTATAAATATTTTTCCCCAGCGACTCTATCTCGAATTACTTTCGCTGGATTACCATATGCTACAACATATTTTGGAATATCTTTTATCACAGTGGCTCCAGCTCCTATTATGGTATGCTCTCCAATTGTTATTCCGTGAATAACTTTTGCACCCAAAGAAACAGCTGTAAACAAACCTATTTTTACATTTCCACCAATAGATGAACCTGGGCCTAAACTTGAATAATCTAACATTTTACTGTCATGATCTAAGGATGAATTATTATTTATTATGCAAAAATCGCCTACTGTTGCCTCACTACTTATAGTAGTATTGGCCATTATCACTGTGCCTTTTCCTATTAATACATTCCTGGCTATTTGTGCAGAAGGATGAATTACTTTAATAAAATTAAACTGAGGGATATAATGTGAAATTTTATCATAAACAATATGTCTAATAAAATTATCTCCAATTGCAATAATCCCACCCTCTATTTTATGCATTTTTATCAAATTCTGCAAATCCTCTTCTTTTCCAATTATTTTATATCCGAAAGCGATAGAACCTACTTCTTTAAATCTATCTAGCAATCCAATAATTTCATATTTATTTTCTTTTTCAATACAATCAATTACAGCTTTCGCATGTCCAGAAGAGCCAATAACGATAATATTCAAAACAAACATCTCCTAATGATGCATCAAGTATCTTTTAATACTCAAACTACTTTATTTATAATACTTATAATATTTTTTTGTACTTCCAATTCTAGTGAATCATACAAAGGCAAGCAAAGGATTCTGCTTGAAACAAACTCTGAATTGTTTACTCTATAAGTTTTGTCTTTTATATATGGTAAATCGTTTAAAGATGGATAAAAATATCTTCTTGGATAAATATTTTCATTTGCAAGAGCTCCTTTTACTTTTAATAAGGTTTCTTCATCTTTAAATACTACCGGAAAATAGGAGTAATTTAAGCTGCTGTTTATATTTTGTTCTTGTCTAATCGCATTTTTACTTATATAGTTCATATAGTTTTCATATACTTTTTTTCTATTTTCAAATATTTTGTCTATATCATCCAATACACATAATCCCATGGCTGCTTCAAATTCATTCATTCGTCCGTTAATACCAACCTCAGTTATATGCTCTTGGTCACTTATTCCAAAATTAATTATTCTTCTGGCCTTGTCATAAATTTCATCATCGTTTATTACAAGTGCACCACCTTCTATGGTATGAAAAACTTTTGTGGCATGAAAACTAAGGGTAGAGATATCTCCATAACTGAGTACACTGTTTCCTTTGTATTTAACTCCAAAAGCATGTGCAGCATCGTAAATTACTTTTATATTAAATTTTTTTGCTATTTCATCTATTTTTTCTACATCACAGACATTTCCAAACACATGTACAGGAATTATAGCTGAAGTAGTTTTTGAAATTTTCTCTTCGATTTTTTTATAATCTATATTAAAGGTGTCTTTATTTATATCCACAAAAACTGGATTGATACCTTGCCATACTTGACTACTAGTAGTTGCTACAAAAGAAAAGGGTGTTGTAATCGCTTCACCTTTTATATCTAAAAGATTATAGGCAATCTGAAGGGCTATTGTTCCATTTGCAACCAGAAGTATATGCTTTACTCCTAAATATTTTTCCAGCCTATTTTGTAGCTCTTTTACTAATGGACCATTATTGGTAACATAAGCACGTTTAAATATTTTTTCCAAATATACTTCATATTTCTTTAGTTCAGGAAGGTAGGTTTTCGTTACATTAACCATTTTTTTCTCTCCTACACTGTTTTATTTTCTATATTATAATATGTAAAAACTCTGACTTTGCTTGTGTTATAGATATTGAATGAACAAATATAGCGGCAGACTTTTAGTGTTAGTATAATATTGTAGACACGAAAAGCCGAACTCATTAAATCAGCACCTGCGAAGCTACAATATTGACAGCATTGCCTTGGGCTAAGCTTCCAAAAGAATGTTATATAAATAAAAAAGATTAAAACTAAGCAGTAAATATTTTGTCAATATGACTTGGTATTTACCGCTTACACCTAAAAAAAGACGACCCTGTTCAATACAGGAATCATCTTTTAACTTCTGCTAGTTCCTTAAAACTGTCCTTGACATAGGATACATTTTAAATAATTCTTAGGCTTTTATTAAAAATATTATAAGTAGATTAGCTTGTTTTACCATAAACTAGGTTAAGAATATCATCAGTATATAAGGTTTCTTTTAAAAGTAATTCTTCAGCTATTTTAATTAATAAATCTAAATTATCACTTAAGGTATTTTTAACTTCTTTATATAGTTCATCGATTAGAGACTTACACTCTTCCAGCACCACTGTAGTATAGTAATCATTAGGTGTTCCTTGGATTTCTGAAAGTCTTAAAAGACCTAAAGATTTTCCCATACCATATTCGCATACCATATTATTAACTATATTGGTAGTCTTCTTTAAATCATTGAAGGCACCTGTAGTTATTTTTTCTATACCAAAGATAATTTCTTCAGCAGCTCTTCCACCTAATAAAACCATGATTTTTCTTTTTAAATAGTCTAGATTATGATAGATATTATCTTCACCTATAGTTAAAGTATAGCCACCGGCGCCCTTAGATGTAGGAATTATAGTTACCTTAGAAATTTTTTCTTCAGGTAGCTTTAAGTGTGAAATTAGAGCATGTCCAACCTCGTGATAAGCAGTAATTTTCATATCTTCCTTTTTAATTGCTTCTTTATCAAGTTTTTCATGACCAGCAACAACTATTGAGAAAGCTTTATCCATATGAATGGCAGTGATGTAGGGAGCATTTTCTTTACATGCAATTATAGCAGCCTCATTCACTAAATTCTCTAGTTTAGCACCAGAAAAGTAGGCTGTATTATGGGCAATATCCCTTATGTTCATATCACTAACAGGTTTATTCTTTAAATGAAGATTTAATATTTTTTCCCTTGCATTAATATCTGGAAGAGATACTTCTATATGTCTATCAAATCTACCCGGTCTTAAAAGGGCTTCATCTAACATATCAAGTCTATTTGTAGCAGCTATAACTACGATACCTTCACTCTCTTTAAATCCTGACATTTCAGTCAGAAGGGCATTTAAAGTTTGATCTTTCTCGTCAGAATTACCAGCTTTATTGGAGCTACGTTGTTTACCGATAGAATCTATCTCATCAATAAAAATAACAGCTTTACCATGAGACTTAGCTTTTTTAAATAAATTTCTTATTCTACTAGCTCCAACTCCTACATACATCTGAACAAAATCAGAACCGGATACAGCATAAAAAGGAACATTAGCTTCACCAGCTATGGCTTTAGCTAGTAAAGTTTTACCCGTACCAGGATCACCATAAAGAATTATACCTTTAGGCATTCTTGCTCCATAAGAGGCATATTTTTCTGGATTCTTGAGAAAGTCTACTATATCATTTAAACTTTCCTTAGCTTCATCATTACCGGCTACAGAATTAAAGCTAAACTTATCCTTAGAAACGCTTTGTCCATTAATGGCATTAATAGAAGTCATGGAACTGCTGGAGCTACTTCTTTTTATAGCCATGAAAATAGTAGCTATAGCAGAAATACCAAGAGTTATAACTGCTATACGTTGACTTGTTGGTAATGTAGCTGAGCTCTCAACATCAATACCTTCCTTTAGAAGAGTTTCTTTAAGGGTATAGCTATTAGGATTATCCGTAGAATACTTATTCCCAGACTTATCTATAACGGTAATTTTAGGTGTTTGAGACATGGATACCTTGGATATATTGTTATTTTCTAAATCAAGTAAAAAATCAGTATAAGATTTATAGGGCATTGCAGTTGCACTTATATTTAAAAGAACTAAAGCTACAACAGATAATACCAATATACTAAGTGGAATTAAAATTAAATTCTTTTTAATTTTATCTATCAATAATCTTACCTCCTTGATAACTTGTATATATAAGTTATATATTCTTATGTAACGTATAACTACGTATATACAATTCCTAGTGTTTACACAATTCTTATCTATAAAAAAGATTATTTGATGCTATAATTAGTATTATACAAAATCTAAAATTAAAGTCCACTAATTGACCTAAGATTTGTAAATGTAACTTATGGTAGAATTGTAAAGGTGAATAATAGAATGACTAATAACAAAAAAATGGAGTTATTGCATTAGCGATTTAAAAAATCGCTAATGCAGCAACCCCATTTCAAATATGGTATACCCATAATATCAAAATTACTAAACACTAATATTTAAAAGTTATATTTTAAGTAGAAAACTAAAGTTGATTTTTAACTACTTCACCATTAACCATTACAAATTTAACAGTATTTCTAAGATCAAAAGGATGACCATTATATATTATAATGTCAGCATCTTTTCCTATTTCAATACTACCAACTCTATGGTCTACATTTATAGCATGAGCTGGGTTTATGGTGATAGACCTTAAAGCTTCTTCCTCATCCATACCTTCTCTAGCAGCAAGGGCAGCGCAGATAGATATATATTGAAGTGGAATTACAGGATGGTCTGTCATTATAGAAACTTTTATACCAGCTTTATTTAAGATCGCAGGAGTTTTAAAGGTTAGATTTTTAAGTTCTACCTTGCTCCTATCAGATAAGCTTGGCCCCACAATTATAGCTTTTATATGTTCATCTTTAAGATTTTCAGTTATTAAATGTCCTTCAGTACAATGTTCTAAAGAAATGTTCAAATCAAATTCTTTAGCTATTCTAATAGCAGTAAGAATATCATCAGCTCGATGAGCATGAGCTTTTAAAGGGATTTCCTTTCTGATTACCATTGCTAAAGCTTCTAACTTCATATCAAAGTCAGGAGCTTTATCTATACCATTTTTAGATGCTTCTTGTTTTTCTACATAATTTTTTGCTTTTATCAAATTTTCACGAAGAATAGCCGCTGTAGCCATTCTAGTACTAGGAGTAGCTTTTTTACCACTATATACTCTCTTAGGATTTTCACCAAAGGCAGATTTCATGGCAGTACAACCATCTATAACCATATCATCTATAGTTTTACCATAAGTTTTCATAGTTGCGAAGGTCCCACCGATTACATTAGCACTTCCAGGACCAGTAGCTACAGTAGTAATACCCACATCTAAAGCTTCCTGAAAACATCTATCTACAGGATTTATTGCATCTATAGCCCTAAGATGAGGTGTAACGGGATCAGTAGCTTCATTACCATCACTACCTTCGAAGCCTAGTCCATCTTCCCACATTCCAACATGACAGTGAGCATCAATAATACCTGGCATCAGAAACCCGTTCTTACCATCGATAATTTCAGTATCTTCAGGAATTATTATGTTTGAACCAATGTCGCATATTTTACCATTATTAATTAGAATAATACCATTTTCGATAATTTCATCTTCAGTCATAGTATGAATAGTAACATTTTTAATAGCTATCATTTTTATCACTCCTAAGGTAAAAGTTTTAATTCAAAGTATTACTTTAATTGTAACATATTACTAAAAAACTTTGGAGGTATTAACCCAGTTTTTATTCCCTGAATAATCAACATATATGTACAAGTTGTGTCAAATCTTGCATCGTGATAGTCAGATGATTCGCCAAAAAGACTAGTACACTTATTTTTAAGGAAGTCTTCTTTGAGGTTAAGAAAATTTACGACCTCTCCAAGAGAAGGGTTTTTTAGCAGTCCTCTAGAATTAGTGGCTTTACAGATTTCCTTATAATATGCCATTGTACAGAAGCAACGCTCAGGATTAAAGGAAATATCTAAAAATTCTAGCTCACTTTTCAAAAATTTAATATCAAATTGAACATTATGTCCAATAATTACATCACTATTGATAAAATCATCTATAAATTCCTCATATCTATCTTCAAAATATTTTCCATTACTTAAGTTATAGAGCTTTTCCAAAGAAAATCCATGAATAGCTTCAGCGCTTTCACTCATCTCTTCCACAGTAAAGAAAAAGTTTTTACCTATAGTTGTTTGAGGCTTTGTACTAGTATCTACTGTAATGTAGGATAATTGGCATATATTGCCTGGCTTTATACTCGTAGTTTCTGTATCAAAAAATAATAATTTCATAAATATGTCTCCTTAAATTTCTATATAATAAACATAAATTATTTACTTACTAATTTCAATTAATAAACTTATAGTATATTTCTCTTAGAGCTATGTCAATATATTCAGTAATTTTATAGTTTTTATATTTGTATGAATTTAATATGTAAATAAAATAAATAGAAATATTATAAAAAAATTTTTATATACACATTAGAAATTAAAATTTTTGAAAAGGTTTAATATGCAATGTAAAGGATTATATATGAATAAAAAATGAATGTTTAATAAATTATCAATAAACTTTCGATGAAAAACTACATATATTAACTTATTATTAACAAAATTAATTATATTCATTATTTTTATATTATGCTATAATGACAAATATTAAGTGTAATTAAAAAAGGGGGCTTATATTAAATGAGTTTATTATTCGTAATACCTACTAATAGACAAAATAAAGAGGAGTTACTAAAAATACTTCAGCAGCATAGGGAAATAAGATTTGTTTCTTTAGTTGGAATTGACTTTTTAGGTAACGATACAGACGAAAAAATTCCTGTTAAAAACTTTATAGAAGATATTGATACATTTCTACATGGTACAGCTGTCCAGACTGATGGATCTTCTGTAATTTTGCCGGGAATAGCTACCCTTAATAATGCAAAGGTAGACATGAAGGTTGATTTAACTTGTAATTGGTTTATAGATTATAACTATGATTATATAGATGAAGAAACAAACAAGCCAGTGGGAACTATTAGAATGCCGTGTCATTTATATCATGAAGATGTTGCAGTAGACTCTAGATATATATTAAAAAATTCTGTAGACCACTTTAGGGCTTCAATGATGCGATTATTTGAAGAAAATCCACAGTTTTTAGCAAATTTTAATATAACATATGATGAAATAGAGGATGTAAGTATTACAGCAGCTACAGAACTAGAATTTTGGGTAAATACTCCAAATGAATTAGCTGAAATAGAAGAGTTATCAACATCTCAAGTGTTAAAAGAGCAGTACTGGAAAAGAACTAAAGGACCTGTAAGAACAGCTCTAGAAAAATCTTTAGATATATTAGCTAAATATGGATTAGAGCCAGAAATGGGTCATAAAGAGGTAGGAGGAGTTAAGGCTAAGCTTTCTGAATCAGGAGTTTTAACTCATATTATGGAGCAATTAGAAATTGATTGGAAGTTCTCTACAGCTCTTCAAACCTGTGATAATGAACTTTTAGTAAGAGGACTAATAAAAGAAACTTTTAGAAAAAATGGTCTCGAGGTTACATTCCAAGCTAAACCAATTGAAGAAGTAGCAGGAAATGGAGAGCATTTACATGTAGGTGTAACTTTAAAACTTAAGAATGGTAAGGTAATGAATCTATTCCATAGCTATGCAGAGAAAGATTTTTTAAGTGAAATAGGATATGGAGCGATAATGGGAGTATTAAAGAACTATGAAGTAATAAACCCATTTGTTTCTTCAAGCTATGATGCATTACAACGATTAAAACCAGGATTTGAAGCTCCAGTATGTATAGTTACATCATTGGGATTTACTAAAGATGTGCCTTCAAGAAATAGAACTATACTTATAGGACTAGTAAGGGATTCGATTAATCCAATGGCTACTAGATTTGAATTAAGATCTCCAAATCCAAATACAAATATTTATTTAGCGCTATCTTCAGTTATAATATCTATGGTAGATGGAATAAGCTATGTAGTTGAAAATAACAAGAATAGAGAAGAACTTTTAGCAGAGCTTTCTAAAAAACCAGGAGAAAAAGCCTCTTACTTAGAAGAAAATAGATGCTACAGAAGTGAAGAAGATGTATTTGAATTTTATACAGAGGAAGAAAGAGAAGAGTATTTTGGAAAGGCTCCAAGCACTGTATATGAAAATTTATTAGCTTTTAATGATAGGGCAAGGGTAAATGTATTAACTAAAGATGGAGTAATAACTGATAAAGTAATTAGAGGATATAGAGAAGCCGTACTTGAGAGATGGACTACTGAGCTAGAGCATAGAATTATTCTAAACTATTCCAATGAGATTAGAAACATTAAAAAATACAATGGAGATGACTTCATGGAATATGATCTTGAAAAATGGAGTGAAATAAATAAATTAAGAGAGAGACTTATGAAGGATAATTATGTAAGTAAAAGTCTATTTACTCAGATGAGAGAAGCAATTAATGAAAAGAATTATGATGAATTATCTGAGCTTCAACTAATTGTAGATAATGATATGAGAGAGCTAAGAATATTATATATGAACTATAGAAGAAATCTTATGGACATATAAATATATTCATAAAAATTAAGAGGTAATCATTAGATAATTTCTAGTGATTACCTCTTAAAATTAATAATAGATAACTCCTAAGTTATATGAATATAAGGTTTAATGTAAGTTATTATAGATAAAATATACACTACAATAGAAATTGATTTTTACTTTTATAGCATTTTCTAATATTATAAATACAATTTAGATTAAGCATGCATCTATATTACTAGTATACGATCTATAGATATTATCGCAATAACATACTTATTATACATAAATTACAAAAGGAACAATTTCTAATATTTTTTTATCTTTTGGAAATTCATTATTGTAATTTAAATGAGAAATAAAGTCTTTATACTTGTCATTAGAGTTAATAAAATCCCATAATAATTTAGAAACCAAAGGATTACTATCAATAATATTAGGGTTTGATGGAGAAGATTCATAATTTGATATCTCTCCAACAATAGTACATGGTCTTCCAATATAACACTCTAGATCCATAGATGAATGTTTACTGCAAACTGAGGTAATAACTGAAGTATCAGAATCAAATGTAAAAGTGGTAGGATACTTTAATACTCTATCTTCCATTAAAGCTTTTATATTTCTATTTATCCAATTTATCATAGCTGTATTATCTACGTTAGAGGTAACTTGTTGAAATTCCATTAATTCTAATGTATTTCTTAAAAGTTCTAAGGTGCTGTCTGATTTTTCTATGATGCATTGCACTTCTACAATATCACCAGGGGAAATTGTAGTTAAATTACTATCTGTATCTAAGGTTTTAATTACGTTATTGCGATGTAATAACGTCTCTAAATTTACAAATATATTGATTAAGGAAGTTTCTGTTTCATCTATAGATTTTCTTTGAGAACTTTTAGATAGAGTTACTGTAGCTGAGCCTTGAATAATCTTTCCACAGGTTAATTCGGATAAGGGAAGGGTAGCCTGAATAGTAGTATCTTCTCTTGTTGCATTTATTTCTATATTTTCAAATCTATTTATAGCTATCTTATACGCATCTCTAATGGTATCACCATTAATATAATATGGCATAAAAACATTCTTCATACAATAGCTCCTTATTTATAATCTTCAATATATTCCTAAATATATTCAAGATTAAATATATTTATTATTATTTTTACAAATAATTTTACATGAAAAGATATAAAGTTAAATATATAATAAATTTATCACAAAGATAATGTAACTGTTTCCAAATATATGATATAATAATGTGGAAAAGGAGGGGGACATATGAATATTTTAATAGCATTAATACTTGGTGCCATTGTAGGATATTTCCTAAAATTAGGTGAGAAAGGAAAAAGTATAAATGGTAAATTGCAACAACTTGGAGTAATATTCTTGTTGTTTTCCATGGGTGCTTCTATAGGAGCTGATAAAGACATAATAAAAAATCTTCCATCTATAGGACTAAAGTCTTTTTTATTTGCAGTAGCTACCATAGGTGTCAGTATAGTAATTATATATATTTTATCAGAAAAGTTTATGCCTAAGGAAGAAAAATCAAATTTTGATAAAGAATGTATAATTGAAAATAATGATGAACTTTTAAATGAGACATGTGAGGAGGGCAAATAATTATGACGTACATAATAATAATATCTATATTAGTTGGAATGGGCTGTGGTTATTTTATATTTCCACCAGAAATAATGAATAATATGGACAAACTTGCTTCTATTTCATTAATCGCATTAATCTTTTTAGTTGGTATAGATGTAGGAGGAAATAAAAAGATATTTAAAGATCTGAAAAAAGTAGGACTTAAAGCTTTGTTAATACCTTTTGGTGGAATTACTGGTAGTTTACTAGGAGGACTTTTAGTTGGATTCCTATTTAATATGGCTATTAATGAAAGCTTAGCTATAGGAGCAGGCTTTGGATGGTATAGTCTATCTGGAGTAATGCTTAAAGAGATGGGTGGAGACACTTTAGGAGCTATAGCTTTTCTAACAAATGTATTTCGTGAAATACTAACTGTTATCCTGATTCCTATTTTAGCTAAGAGACTAAATGGTTACACAGCAATAGCACCTGCAGGAGCTACATCCATGGATACTACATTACCACTTATAGCCAAAGCTACCAATCCGGAGATAGCTGTAATTTCATTTATCAATGGAGTTATAATGAGCTCTTTAGTTCCAGTATTTGTTACATTCTTTTATAATTTAGGATAAACTACTTTAAATATTTCTAATTTTCACAATTAAAAATCTAAAAAGCTACATAAAAAAGATGGTATAAATAATTTATACCATCTTTTTTATGTCTATATTTATATTAGTTAGGGACTAATAACTAATAACTAGATTAGCGAGTTTGTTTATTTATATAGTAAGTATGAAGTAAATGGTGAGATTTTTCTCCATTAGGTTTTCCAAGGAATTCTTCATAAAGTTTTATAATCTCAGGGTTCTCATGAGATTTTCTTATAACCTTATTAGCGTCCTCACTATAAAGAGCATTCATTCTTTTTTCTATTAAAGAGTATTGCTCATTAGAGTATGGTTGACCACCACCATTTATACATCCTCCTGGACATGCCATTACTTCAATGAAGTGATATTTTTTAGATGTCTCATCTATATTATCTAACAATTCCTTTGCATTTGCAAGTCCACTTACAATAGCTATATTAATAGTATTACCATCAATAACTAATGAAGCTTCCTTAACTCCTTCAAGGCCTCTAACAGCCTTAAAGTCAAGATCTTCTAAAGTATTATTCGTAATCCACTCATAAGCAGTACGTAAAGCAGCTTCCATAACTCCGCCAGTAGTTCCAAATATAACTCCAGCACCAGTGGATTCACCCATTATAGTATCAAAATCAGAAGAAGGTAAAGAATAAAAATCTAATCCAGCGCTTCTAATCATCTTAGCTAATTCTCTTGTACTTATAACCACATCTACATCTGGATATCCACTTTCATTTATAAATTCTTCTCTGGTAGCTTCAAACTTTTTAGCTATACATGGCATTACAGATACGACAAAGAGTTTTTCTCTTGGAATACCTAATTTTTCAGCTAGGTATGATTTTGCTATAGCTCCCCACATTTGTTGAGGAGATTTGCAGGTTGATGGGAGATTTAATAGGTTTACATAATGTTTTTCTATGAAATTAATCCAACCTGGACAACAACTCGTAATTATAGGGAGGTTTTCGCCGCTTTTATATCTTTCTAGGAACTCTGCTGCTTCTTCCATAATAGTTAAGTCTGCTGCAAAATCAGTATCATAAACTTTGTCAAATCCAAGCTCTTTTAGAGCTTCAACCATTTTACCAGTAACAGCACCTTCAATAATTCCGAATTCTTCACCAAGGGCAGCACGAACAGCAGGAGCAGTTTGAACTACTACATATTTATCTTTATCGTCTATAGCATTTAATACATCTAAGGTATTATCTTTTTCCATTAAGGCACCTGTAGGACATACATTTACGCATTGACCACATAAGGTACAAACACTTTTGTCTAAATCTTCGAAGAAGGCTGTACTTATAGTAGTATCAAAACCTCTATTCACTGGACCTATGGCACCAACCTTTTGAACTTGGCTACAAACAGTTTCACATCTTCTACATAAAATACATTTAGAAGTGTCTCTTACGATAGACGGATTTTTAATTTCTTTCATAGCCACAGATTTTGCACCAATATATTTTAAATTGGTTAATCCATAAGTACTAGCAAGCTTTTGGAGTTCACAATTTAAATTTTTTTGGCAAGTCAAACAATCCATTGGATGATCTGACAATAAAAGTTCGATTAAAGTTTTTCTTGCGGCTATTACTCTTGGGGTACCAGTGTTAACCACCATATTGTGAGCAACAGCAGTACAACAAGCTGGAGCTAAGTTTTTTCTTCCTTCTACTTCCACTACACAAACTCTACAAGATCCAGGTTTATTAGTAGTCTTTTTATCATGAAGATTTAGATAGCAAAGGGTAGGGATTTTTATATTAAGTTTACGTGCAGCGTCAAAAATTGTAGTTCCTTGCTCTACAGATATTTCTTTATTATTTATTTTAAGTGCAACTAAACTCAATGATCTCACCTCTTTAAAATTATTAAACTAAATCTATTGCATCTACTGGACAGCTAGATTTACATGCACCACATTTAATACATTTACTATGATCAATTACATGTTTAGCCTTAACTTTCCCTTGGATACATCCAACTGGACATTGCCTTGCACACTTAGTACAACCAATACATCTATCAGTAATAACAAATTTCATAAGGTCTTTACAAACTCCTGCTGGACAAATCTTATCTACAACGTGACTCTTATATTCATCATAGAAATATTTCATTGTACTAAGAATAGGGTTAGGAGAAGTTTGACCTAACGCACAAAGAGAAGTATCTTTAATAGTATTACTAAGCTCTTGAAGCTTATCTAAATCACTTAAATCACCTTCGCCCTTTGAAATTCTTTCAAGAATTTCAAGTAAACGAGTATTACCAATTCTACAAGGAGTACATTTACCACAAGATTCTTCTCTAGTAAACTCTAGATAGAACTTAGCTATATCAACCATACAGTTGTCTTCATCCATTACTATCATACCACCAGAACCCATCATAGATCCGATGGCACTTAAAGAGTCAAAGTCGATAGGCGTATCTAAGAATTCTTTAGGAATACATCCTCCAGAAGGACCTCCAGTTTGAACAGCCTTGAATTCTTTATCAAATTTAATTCCTCCACCTACTTCATAAAGGATTTCTCTTAAAGTTGTTCCCATAGGCACCTCTACAAGACCAACATTATTAATTTTACCAGCTAAAGCAAAAACTTTAGTTCCAGTAGAGGTTTTAGTCCCAATAGAGCTAAAATAATCTGCCCCGTTATTGATTATAACTGGTATATTTGCTAAAGTTTCAACGTTATTAACACAAGTTGGTTTATTCCAAAGACCAGATTCAGCAGGGAACGGTGGTTTATTTGTAGGTTCTCCACGGTTACCTTCTATAGAGTGGATAAGTGCAGTCTCTTCGCCACATACAAAAGCACCAGCTCCATATTTAATATCAATATCAAAATCAAAACCTGAATTTAGTATATTTTTACCGAGTAATCCATATTCTCTAGCTTGGCTTATAGCAATTCTAAGTCTTTCTATAGCTAGAGGATACTCAGCTCTAATATATATATTACCTTTAGTAGCGCCTATAGCATAACCAGCTATAGCCATAGCTTCAAGGACACTATTAGGATCACCTTCTAAAATTGAACGATCCATGAATGCACCTGGATCTCCTTCATCAGCATTACAAATAATATATTTTTGATCAGCATCATAGCCTTTAGCAAATTGCCATTTCTTACCTGTAGGAAAGCCACCGCCACCTCTACCTCTTAGCCCAGATTGTAATATAACATTTATTACATCATCTGAAGTGTATTCAGTTAGACATTTTCCAAGAGCTAAATATCCTTTTTCAGCGATATATTCATCAATATTTTCAGGGTTTATTAATCCACAATTTCTAAGAGCTATTCTTACTTGCTTTTTATAAAATGTCATTTCATCTTGGGTCTTAACTTTTTCTTTTATAGTTGGCTCTTCATAAAGTAATCTTTCTATAACTTTTCCATTAACAATATGATCATTGATAATTTCTTCAGCATCTTCAGGAGTCACATGAACATAAAATACATCATCTGGAGTAACTTTTACTATAGGACCTTTTTCGCAGAATCCGAAACAGCCAGTTATAGAAACGTATACTTTATCTTCCAAACCTAGCTTTTTAATTTCATTTTCAAGGTTATCTTTAATTAAATCACTTTGTGCAGACTTACATCCAGTTCCACCACAAATAAGTATTTCTTTTTCATAGTTATTTTTTTCACAAACAAGATCGTCAATACCAGTTGCTTTTCTAATATTAAGGGATGATTTATATTCCTGATAAATTTTATTTAATTCTTCAAAGGAATTTATTCTATTCAACTTTGTTACCTCCTAATCCTATTCATATTCAGCTAATATACTTTTTACTTGGTCTGGAGTACAATGACCGTAAACCTTATCATTTATGGTTAAAACAGGAGCAAGACCACAAGCACCAACGCATCTTAGTGAACCTAGCGTGAATTTCATGTCTTCTGTAGTTTGTCCAGATTTAATGCTTAATTCTTTTTCAAATTCCTTAAGAACATCTCCAGCGCCACGAACAAAACATGCAGTACCCATGCAAACATTTACTACATTTTTACCACGAGGTTCTGTAGTAAAGAATGAGTAGAATGTTACAACACCATAAACCTTAGATACAGGTAAATTAAGTTTATCAGCTACAAAAGTTTGAACTTCCTTAGGTAGATATCCAAAGATATGCTGAGCTCTATGCAAAACCTCTATTAAAGCTCCATCTTTGCTAGGTAAGGATTTAATAAAATCATCCAATTCCTTAAACATTC
Source organism: Clostridium sp. UBA1056 (assembly GCA_002316385.1). Lineage (GTDB taxonomy): Bacteria > Bacillota > Clostridia > Clostridiales > Clostridiaceae > Clostridium_J. The sequence continues at coordinate 270,776 of DCDL01000024.1, read as the reverse complement.
GATTTTTTTCTAAGTTACAACACACTTAAAAAGTACCCCCTTACTAAATAAATTCAACATTAAAAATATTAAGTATATTTTTAATAATTCATCAAATCACTAACAGTATAATACTTTTTTTATAGTTTGTATAGTAGAATTTTAAAGAAAAGTTTATTGTATAAAAATACAAATATGATAGTAATTAACTGGTGGGAATTGCTTGTTGTATGAAAAATAGTGGAATAGGAATAAGAGTATAGCTACAAGACATATGAAGGTGTAATCCTATTATAAAGGAATTACAGATCCTATAAATTCTCCAAAAGAAAATCCAGTTAGTCATGTAGCCTATGGATATGCTACATAGCTTGCAATACTTGATAAAGATGATAAACTTAAAGAGATGGTTGCTACACACGATGTTGAAAGAGCAATCAATTCCATAAATGAAGCTTATTATGTACAAGATCATAGTTTTGGAGGTACATTACCAATAAAAGGTCTATTTTATAAGAAATAAGAAGGGAAACCTATAGAAAATCGAAAAATTAAGTTATATTATAAGTTTCAAGAAAGTTATGTATAAATATTTTAAGGTTCATTTTAGAATGATCTTTAATTAATAAAATATTACTAAAGAAAAATGTAATTACAGTTATATAGTAAGGCCATAGCTTATCTATGTGTAATGTAGTGGTAGATAGTTCGCAGGCTTGAAAGTGGTAAAAAAGAAACATCATTAAGTACAGTTGAATTGTTCTATCTAGTAACTAAAGGGTGGAAGTTTCTTTGGAAAGGTTGGTAGCTTTAAAGAAGACTACGAATTTAATGCCTTATTTATAGATAATAGATCATCAAATAATTTAAAAAGCTATCTTTAGAAGAAAGATTACAAAATTTATTTACACAGGAAATCCTAAAAATATTATCAACATGTATTTGGCTGGAAGAGCCAATAAATAAGGTAAAAGATTATATACATTTAGATGAAATTAGGGTTAAGTAAGAAAGAAGGTTAATTATGGAAAAAGATGTGAATAAAAAGATACTTAAAGCAGCGCTTGAAGTAGTATCGAAGGAAAAAATTAGTGGTACCCGTATGCATATGATTGCTAAGGAGGCCAATATGAGCCAAGCTAACCTGCATTATCACTTCTCTACTAAAAATGATATTATGGTAGGATTACTTAATAGCATACAAGAGGAGTTTTCTAAGGGGCGTAAAAATTATATAGATATCGAAAACAAATCTGTTACTGAAAATATTCAAGGTTTTTTTGAACAGAAAAAAGATGATATTTTGATAAATAAAAAGATGGAATATACTCAAATTGATTATTGGGTTCAAGGGACAGTAAATGAAGAAATAAGAGCTATATTTCAAAACACTTTTAATATTTGGAGAAAGAGTATAGAGGATATTTTAACAGAGACATATAAGGAAAATTTAGATGAGAAAACCATGAAAAATATTCCATTTACTATGATATCCTTAATGCTTGGAGCCTCATTACAATATCTAATTGATGAAGGAAAATTTGATTTAGATGAGTATTTTCAAGTAGCAGAGAAAATGGTATTGACAGCATGCACTGAAGGAATGAAAAGCGATTTTTAGAAAATTATTTAAATAGTTAACTTTTTATAATCTTAACATTTTAACATTTTAAAATGTTGTTTTATACATGATACTTTCAGAGTTTTATTATTTAGATAATACGATTAAAGTCATATTAAAACAAAGTAGCAATGGATAGTACTATTAATATCTCAACTAGAAGTATAGGTGATTAAATGTTTTAAAATTAAATAGAAAGATAAATATAAAAATCCATTATGTTTAGTAATGGATTTTTTCTATTTACAAGTGTAAATATATAATATATACTAGTGTATATACATTGTGTTAGGGGGATAAAAATGAAAACAAATCTAAAAAAGATGGTAATAAGCTCATTATTAATAGCTATGTCCATAATAATACCAGTAGTATTTGGGCCTTTCCTTAAGGTATATATACCACCATTTTCTGCAACTTTAGCATCACATGTACCTATGTTTATTGCTATGTTCTTAGGACCTTTTGAGGCTGCTGTAGTCGGAATAGGTTCTGTGATAGGATTTTTATTTGCGATACCAGATCCAATTGTAGCAATGAGAGCAGCATCTCATATAGCAGTGGGATATATTGGAGCTAAAATGATTATGAAAAAAATTTCTTATGGTAAAGTGGTGGCATTTACAGCACCAATACATGGAATTCTTGAAGGATTAATAGTACTTATATTTACAAGTAATATAGTTTTATCTATTGTTGTAACAGGAATAGGAACTATAATTCATCACGTGATAGATGGTATAATTTCTCTTCCAATAATCAAAATAATACAAAAGGGATTAGGAATAAATTTATCTACTATAGGTGAGAAAAAGAAAAAAGCGCATGAAGATATAGCAGTGTAAAATTAATCAGCAATATAGTATAGAATTACTATAAATATTAAGCAAGAACCTTTAGGTAATAAATATTATCTAAAGGTTTTTATTTCTTTCTTAATTAGGTATAATGTCCATAGGAAAAGTTTTATGATGACAGAATTTGTAGATGGAATTATAAAATTTAAACATAGTTAAGAATTGAGGATGATACATATGAATTTAATTACACTTGAAAATATATATAAGAGTTTTAGTGAAAAACCATTATTAGCAGATGTGAAACTAACTATAACATCAGAAGATAAAATTGGAATAATAGGCGTAAATGGAGCTGGAAAATCTACATTACTGAAGATTATTGCAGGTGTAGAGCAAGAGGATTCAGGAATAATTACAAAGATGAATGGACTTAATATTTCCTATTTACCTCAGCATATTGAGTTTAATCCAGAAGATAGAGTCATTGATCATGTCTTTAATGGAACAGGAGAAATAATGGAAGTGCTAAGAGAATATGAGCACGTATTAGAAGAGCTAAAAAGCGATAGTGATAACTCTCAGTTACAACAAAAGTTATTTAAGCTTACTAGCAAAATTGATGCATTAGGAGGTTGGCAAATAGAAAGTGAAGCTAAAGCATTACTAACAAAGTTAGGAATAACGGATTTCGATGCTAAAATGGGAAAGCTTTCTGGAGGGCAAAGAAAGAGAGTAGGCCTTTGTAATGTGTTAATAACTCCTTGTGATCTTTTAATATTGGATGAACCTACTAACCACATGGATAATGAAATAATTGATTATATGGAAGAGCTATTACAGAAAAGAAAAGGTGGGGTTATAATGATAACCCACGATAGATATTTCTTAGATAGAATTACTAATAGAATCTTTGAACTAGATAGGGGAGATCTTTATTCCTATCAAGGAAATTATTCTGTATTTTTAGAGAAGAAAGCAGAGAGAATGCAGCTTTTTGAGGCGCTTGAGAGTAAAAGACAAAATCTTTACAGAAAAGAGTTAGCGTGGATAAAAAGAGGAGCTAAGGCTAGATCTACTAAGCAAAAGGCAAGAATTGATAGATTTGAAGAGTTAAAAGAAACATCCTACAAGATAGATGAAGAAAAAATGGAACTAAATACAGCTGGTTCAAGGTTAGGAAAGAAGATATTAGAGCTTGATAATATAAGCAAGGACTTTGGAGACAAGGTAATTATAAAGGATTTTAGTCATATCTTTACTAAGGAAGAGAGAGTAGGAGTTATAGGGAATAATGGTATGGGCAAATCTACTTTATTGAATATTATAAGTGGAAAATTAAGCCCTGATAAGGGAGAAGTTACACAAGGTGAAACTGTTAAGATAGGATACTTTACTCAAGAAAATGTAGAGTTAGATGGAACTATGAGAGTTATTGAATATATTAAAGAAATAGCTGAGTATATAACTACAAATGATGGAAGTAAAATTACTGCTTCTCAAATGTTAGAGAACTTTTTATTTGATGGAACCATGCAGCATAGTTTTATATCTAAATTGTCTGGTGGAGAGAAGAGAAGATTATATCTTTTAAGAATACTAATGGAAGCACCTAATGTATTGTTTTTAGATGAGCCAACCAATGATTTAGATATTCAGACTTTAACAATTTTAGAAGACTATTTGGATAGATTTAATGGTACAGTAATAGCCATATCCCACGATAGATACTTCCTAGATAGAATTGCCAATAGAATTTTTAGCTTTGAAGGAAAAGGAAAGATTTTAGAACTTGTAGGGAATTATAGTGATTATAAAGAGTATAAGGATATAAAAGCTGAAGAAGAGGTTGCTACGACAAACTCTAATATTAAAGAGAAAAAAGCGGGAGAAAACAAAAATAAAAAAGAAAAGCAAATTAAACTTAAATTTACTTTTAAGGAGCAAAGAGAATTTGATACCATAGACGAGGACATCGAAAATAAAGAAGAAGAAATTACAAGAGTTGAAACTGAAATAAATCAGTGTGGAAGTGATTTTGTAAAATTACAACAGTTATTAGAAGATCAAAATAGATTAAAAGAGGAATTGAACTTTTTATTAGAAAGATGGGAATATTTAAATGAAGTTTTTGAAGAGATAGAAAGACAGAAGCAAAATAAATAATTCCTAAAATTTAATCATAGGTTTACCTATTAGGAGAAAAATATGATAGAAAATAATATGAGGATATCTGTTAGAAATTTAATAGAATTTATTTATAGACAAGGAGATATTGATGATAGAATAGGTGGAATTTCATCAGCACAAGAGGGCACTAGGCTTCACAAGGTCATACAAAAAGAGCTAAAAGAGCAATGTGAGCAAGTGGATGAAAAGACCTATATAAATGAGATGTATCTTTCTAAAGAGTTATGTTACAAGGACATAAGCATTACTTTAGAAGGCAGGGCCGATGGTGTTATTATCACTGATTTACAAGAGGATAATAAAGAAGTAAAAATAATAGAAATAAAGACAACTATGAAGGACCTACTTACCCTTGAAGAAAATGAAAATTTTCTTCACTGGGCTCAAGGAAAACTATATGGATATGTATACTGTGAAGAGGAAAACCTAAGAGAAATAGACATAGATCTCATATATTGTCATAGAGAAAGCTTACATACTAAGACCTTTTCAAAAACTTTTTCCAGAGATGAATTACAGAAGTTTTTTTATGAAGTAATGGATAGATATATTAAGTGGATTCAACTACAAAGTAACTGGGTAGAAATAAGAGATAACTCCATTGAAGAGTTAATTTTTCCTTTTAAAAATTATAGAAAAGGTCAAAGGGAGTTAGCTGTAAATATATACAGAACTATAAAGGAAAAGAAGGATATCTATATTGAAGCACCTACAGGAACAGGTAAGACAATTTCAACAATTTTTCCAGCTATAAAGTCTTTTACTATAGATAATTCATCTAAACTTATATATCTTACAGCAAAAAATATTACTAAGGGAGTTGCAGAAAACACTCTAGATATATTAAGAAAATCTGGTATGAAGCTTAGAACTTTAACTATTACAGCAAAAGATAAAATTTGTTTTCAAGAGGAACGAATATGTAATGGGGATGCCTGCGAATATGCGAGGGGACACTTTGACAGAGTTAATGATGCCATATTAGCTCTGCTAGAGAATAATGAGGTTTTTAATCAACAGGTTATACAGGAATACAGTAGGCAGTATAAAGTTTGTCCTTTTGAATTATCTCTAGACTTAATTGCTTGGTGTGATTTTATAATAGGTGATTATAATTACTTTTTTGACCCAAAGGCTATGATAAAGAGAATGGCCTTTAATGATACCCCTTATATATTTCTTATAGATGAGGCTCATAATCTAGTAGATCGTGGAAGAGATATGTATTCTGCTGAAATAAACACAAGTGATTTAAAAGAGTTAAAAAAAGAATTTAAATATAAGAACAAAAAACTCATAGGTATAATAAATAAAGTAACTAAACTTTTAAAGGAATATACCCTAGGAGAAAAAGGTAATGTAATAATAAAGGAAGGCCCGGGAGAAATCCTAGCTCTTTTAAGGCTTTTCGTAACTGAAGGTGAAAATTACTTAAAAGAACATGGTGGAGAAAATATAGATGAAATATTTTTAAATGTGTATTTTTCATTTCTAGATTTCATTAGAATAGGTGAGCTATTTTCAAAGGATTTTGTACTTTATTGTAACAATGAGGATAAAGATATAAAGATAAAAATATTCTGTTTAAATCCAAGCAATGTAATAAAGGAATGTATTAAAGGTAATATAAGCAGTATATTCTTCTCAGCTACCTTATCTCCAATGAACTATTTTAAAAAACTGTTAGGCGGAGATGAAAAAAGCTATAGTATAAAACTTCAGTCACCCTTTCCTCCAGAAAATCGAGAGTTAATTCTAAAATATGATGTAGATACTAGATATAAGTATAGAGAGAGCAGTTATTATCCAATATGTAAATACATTAACGAAACTCTCAACAACCGTGAAGGAAACTTTTTAGTATTTTTTCCTTCCTATGAATATATGACAAAGGTATATGAAGTTTACTGTGAGAATTTTAGTGGAGATAATATATATCTACAAGATAGTATTATGACAGAGGAAGAAAGAGGAGAATTTTTAGAAAGATTCTCATTTAAAAATAAAAGCTTAAATAATAGAACTATAGGTTTTGTAGTTCTTGGAGGAGTATTTTCTGAAGGTATAGACTTAATTGGTGATAAGCTGAAGGGAGCTATAATTGTAGGGGTAGGGTTACCTAAAATATCCTTTGAAAGAAAACTTATAGAAGATTACTTTAATGAAATAGGAGAGCCAGGATTTCATTATGCATATACATTTCCAGGAATGAATAAGGTTATACAGGCTATGGGTAGAGTTATTAGAACTGAAGAAGATAAAGGTACCATAGTACTTTTAGATAAAAGATATAAAAATGATATATATCAAAAGCTAATGCCTATAACGTAGGGATTTATATTTAATTTATAGGAAAAATAACTCTATTAGTCTTTAGCGTACCTATGTAGTTGTAGCCAGTTTTAATATTTATTCATCAGTTGTAAAATTATTGAATCATTTTTGCACTATTATAGCATTCAACTACAATATAGATTTTAAATCAATATGCAATATAAATTAATGAATATTTATCTCTTCTTAAAAACAGACCCAAAACCTCTCTTAGTAAGTTTTAGGTCTGTTTTATATTATCAAAAAATAGTAAATTTTTAGATTTATATTATTTAAAATTATAGTGCTATAATTTTACCTGTTGTTCTTGTAATACTTTTAGTGTTAAATTTACTAATACTTTTTCTGTAAGTTGAGTAAACATTTGCTCTGTAGGAACTGTGCAACTTAAAGTTGGATTTGTGTGAATATCAACTTCAGCAATATCTGCCCTTACTAATTCAGTAAAAGGTTTTTCATTAAAGAATTCTGTAGAGAAAAAAATCTGATCGCAAGGATTATGTCCAATTACTGGATCTGAACAAGCATCGCAACCTTGAAGTTTAGCTGTAAAAAATTCTAATTCACTTGGAGTGGTATTTTCAACAAAAATCAGTGGTCTAACGAAAGCAATTCTTGTTGTGAAATTAAAAGGAACTTCTACTGTACACTGTCTTGTATCTCCACAAACATTTGGGATTCCAATTATACTACAAGTTTTGGTTGCATACTCAATATTCTCTCTTATAAAACCTTTTATAAATAGTATTCCATTACTAGGTCTATTATCTTGAGAAGATGGAATAATACGAGATTGAGTTAAAAATACATTCTTTTTAATTTGTTTAATTTCCATAACTGGTTGGTCTAATGTTATAGTAGATTCAACAGGAATGGTTATGTTTACTTCTGCTAATACAACTGGAATCTTAACAAATACAGGTTCAGATTTAATAGCAATAGGAGTTACAGGAGTTTGTTCAGTTAGTGATTGTGGTAGAGTAGTAACAGTTGCACAATGATTTGTTACACATGTATTATTATTTGTATTTATTTTATTATCATTCATAATAACATTTACCCCATTTTTATCTAATTAAAATATGGTTAGAGAAACCTTATACTACATCATATACAAATTTTTACTTTTTGTTCATCCATGAATAAAAAAATTATTCTAGCTAATAAATATGGTTACGATTATCAAGTTATATCTATTTATCTTATAAGGCAAAAACTCCTCGACAACACTTATATTAAGTATTGTCGAGGATATGCTTGGTATAGATAACTTTTCTCTTAAAAACAGACCTAAAGCCTGTCTTAGTAAGCTTTAGGTCTGCAATATATCATTTAATAAGAGTAATTTTTAAATTCAATTCCTAGCAAGTTCCTATTGCCATAACTTCTACTTGTTGTTTTTGTAATACTTTTAGTGTTAAATTTACTACTGCTTTTTCTGTAATTTCAGTAAACCTTTGTTCTGTAGGAACTGTGCAACTGAAGGTTGGATTTGTATGAATATCAACTTCAGCAATATCTGCTCTTACTAATTCAGTAAAAGGTTTTTCATTAAAGAATTCTCTAAAGAAAAGACTCTGATCACAAGGATTACGTCCAATTACTGGATCTGCACAAACATCGCAACCTTGAAGTTTATCTGTAAAGAATTCTAATTCACTTGGAGTGGTATTTTCAACAAAAATCGGTGGTCTACGGAAAGTAATTCTTGTTGTGAAATTAAAAGGTACTTCAACTGTACACTGTCTTATATCTCCACAAAAATTTGGAGTTCCAGCTGTCGTACAAGTTTGAGTTGCAAACTCAATATTCTTTCTTATAAAACCTGCTATAAATAGTATTCCAGTATTAAATTCATCATCTTGAGAAAATGGAATAATACGGGATTGAGTTAAAAATACATTCTTTCTAATTCGTTTAATTTCCATAGCTGGTTGGTCTAATGTAATAACAGCTTCAACAGGAATGGTTATATTTACTTCTGCTAATACAACTGGAATCTTAACAACTGCAGGTCCAGGTGCAATAACAACAGGAGTTACAGGAATTTGTTCAGTTAGTGATTGTGGTACAGAAGTAACAGCTGCACAAGGAGCTGCTGGACATCTATTATTATTTATATTCATTTTATTATCATTCATAATAACATTTCCTCCATTTTTATCTAATGAAAATATGGTTAGTGAAACCTTATACTACATAATATACGAATTTTTAATTTTTGTTCATATATGAATTTTTAATTTTTGTTCCTATATGAATAAAAAATTTCTTCTATATAATAAATGTGCTTACAATTATCAAGCTATATCTATTTACCTTATAAGGCAAAAACTCCTCGACAACACTAATATTAAGTATTGTCGAGGACATGCTGATAGAGATAACTTTTCTCTTAAAAACAGACCCAAAACCTCTCTTAGTAAGCTTTAGGTCTGCAATATATCATTTAATAAGATTAGTTTTTTTATTTGGATTTATGATGCTGCAACAAGTTGTAAGCCTGTTGAAGAAATTTTAGAGTATCTAAAAATAGCCTAGTAATTTATTTTTTATTCACTGTGAAATTTTTCAAGTGAATATGCACTTTTATAGTATTAATAATTTTTAGCTAATAGTTGGAAGTAGCTTTGAGGATGTGCACATACTGGACATGCCTTAGGTGCTTTTTCTCCTTCATAGATGAATCCACAGTTAGCACATTGCCATACTACGTTTTCTTCTTTTTCAAAAACTTTTCCTTCTTCAATATTTGCTAGTAGAGCTAAGTATCTTTCTTCATGCTCTTTTTCAATTTTACCTACAGCTTCAAATAAGTAAGCAATTTTGTCAAAACCTTCTTCTTTAGCTTCTTTTGCAAATTTAGCATACATGTCTGTCCATTCATAGTTTTCACCAGAAGCTGCATCTTTAAGATTTTCCATAGTATCACCTATGCCATCATGAAGAAGCTTGAACCATATTTTTGCATGTTCTTTCTCATTATTTGCAGTTTCAGTGAAAAGAGCAGCAATTTGTTCATAGCCTTCTTTTTTAGCCTTTGAAGCATAAAAAGTATATTTATTTCTAGCTTGAGATTCTCCTGCGAATGCTGCTGCTAAATTAGCCTCCGTTTTAGTTCCTTTTAAGTTTCCCATCATTATTCCCCGCTTTCTTCTTTTTAATAATATTACCATTTAAAGTAACTTATTATTTAATAATAATTATTATCTAACAATTTAAATATAGTTTACCATATAACAAATATAATGTAAATATTTATATGGAAATATTTACACTTGTGTACATAAATATTTATTTAGAAATAATAGAGTTAATGAGTATCAGAATTGAAAAAATTAAAAGTTATATGGTACAACCTTAATAAAATTTTCATATTATATAAAGAAGCTATTTAATTAGCTATTAAAGAAAAACTAAAGAGAGTTTAAAGAATCAAAAGAGGAGAAGGTTATATTACAAAATGAGATTATAGTTATCTAAAATAAAATTAAAGAACGTAGTTTTCTTGATAACTAATGAATCCATATTAATTAACTTTAGAGTACAAATATTAGATATAATAAGGAGTGATTTTATGCATATTCATGTAGATGCAAAAACAAATGATGATGCAAAAGGTATAAACAAAAATAGGATGAAAGATATATCTGCAGATGATACAAATGATGCTAAAATAACACTGAAAAAAACACCCGATTCTGATAATGTACTTGTAGTTGAAAATGATACAATCCCATATGAAATTACTATAAAAAACATTAGTGATATAGATATAACTAAAATAGAATTGAAAGATACTTTGCCAGTAGGATTGAGTATAAATCCAGGAACTTTAAAGATAGGAAATGATCCTTCAAGCGAAGATATCCAATCAGGAATAACTATAACAAATACACTTTCAAAGGATGAATTTATAACTGTACGTTTTGAAGCTAATGTAGATACAGTTTTTAAAACTTCACCTTATGAATTTTTAAATACAGCTACAGCTAAATATTATTTTGAGTTAACGCCAGGAGAAGAGATTTCAGAAGAGATTATTTCTAATGAGGTAATAGCTACAGCTAAAGTTATGCTTTTAGATGTAGCACAAGAAACAAATAAATCACAATTTAATTTAGGAGATATTATAGAATATTCTATAAATATAAGAAATATAGGAACTGCTTTAATTAAAGGAGCTGTTTTGCACAATATTTTTGATTCTAACTTTAAAGTAGATTTGTCTACAGTAAAGATTAATGGTGAGATGCCAGAAGTAATCACAGATATGAGTAATTTACAATTGACTGATATTCCAGCTGAAGAAAGTAGTGAGATGGGAACTGTTGATACAAATCCTACAGTAGTAACTTTTAGTGGAAGAGTAATTGGAATTCCTTTAGATGGCAATATAGTTAATGAAGCTACAGTATCCTATGAAGATACTACAATCACACCATCAACACAAGTAAGTGCAGAAGCCGTTCCAAAGATGTTAAAAATTCCCACAAGTGAATCACCAATTATGTCTATATATGTTACTCATGAGGTAGATAAAAGTTTAGCAAATCCAGGAGATAGATTAAGATATACGATTTCAATTACAAATAGTGGAAATATGCCTGTGCGTGGGACAAGATTAAATAATTTAGTAGATCCTAATATAAATGTAGATTTAAGTTCTATAAGAATTAATGGATTGGCACTAAAGCAAGGAGCCTACCTTGGAGTAGATAATTTAGCACTACCAGAAATACCGGTGCAACTTTCAGGAGTACATCCAACAGAAATAATCTTTGAAGGAACTATAATAGGTAATCCAAATAAAGTTACTAATGAAGCGAAAGTGACTTATACAGATGTAATTGAACCAGGAAATCCAGATAGACAGATTGAACTAAGGCAAAGTACCTTAGTAGTCCCAGCAACTGGTCCATCCTTTACTGTTGTGCAAGAAGCGAGAGTAAATGATATAGGAACCTACTCTACTACAACAGAAGCAGAAGTCGGCGATGTAGTTAATTATAGGATTAACATACCTAATACAGGAAATATTGAATTAAATTCTGGAACACTCTCTGATACACCACCAGCGGGTCTAGTATCAACACCATCTTCTATAAGAACAAATAGTACTACCCCAACAACAATACCAAGAGATTTAAGTAATTTAGCATTATCATCGCTACCAGTAGAAATAATATCACAACCTAGTACAACAGATTTGACTTATAATACTACTACTGGAATCATATCAAAAATATCAAATACAGCTATTATTAATTTAATAGAGCCAAATGCTAATTTTACTGTAACTAAAGAAGCCACAGTAAATGGTTTAGGTGTTCCAAGTGATAACATTTCTGCTATAGTTGGAGATACTATAAACTTTATATTATCAGTAACTAATACTGGAAATGTAACACTTACAGACGGATCGTTTAACAAATTCCTAAGTGATGGTTTAAAATTAGATGAAAACTCAGTTACAGTTAACGAAGAAAGTATTGTAGTTGCAGGAGACGGATTAACAAATATACCTTTAGGGGAATTACCTATAGGTACAACATTAAATCCATCTACAACTATAATTAAATTTAATGTTGTAATTACAAGTAAGAAAAACTCTATAAGTGATATTGATACAATATCCTATAAAGGAGTTGAAACTAGCCTAGCTTTATTAACCAAAGATTCAAATGCAGTTATAGTTAATGTTCAACCAACAGCAGATTATTCAGTTGTTAAAGAATTTAAAATAAATAAACAAGGTGACTACGCATCTGATAAAATGGCAAATGAAGATGATATTGTTAATTGTAGAATAACTATAACTAATACATGTGGAATCGCATTTACAGGTGGAACACTAAATGATATCTTAGATAGTAATTTAACTATAGTTAGTAACTCTATAACTGTAAACGGATTACCTAGAACAGCCACTGGCAATGATTTAGTTAATATAGCTTTACCATCACTACCTGTGGGTGGACCGCAAAATCCAGGTACAACAGTTATATTATTTGATGCAACAATCACAGGATTAGGACCTATAATATCCAATACTGCAAGTATATCCTATAATCCTGCTGGACCACAGCCACCTATAAATAAGACACCATCACCAGCCATAATAACAGTTAATCACCCATCAAAAAATCCTGATTTTATAGCAGTAAAAGAAGTTAGAACTAATGAATCTGGTAATTATGTAGCTAGTACTACAGCAAATCAAGGTGATACTGTTAACTATAGAATAACAATAACTAACACTGGTAATGTAGCCTTTAATAATGGAGGAACTTTAACGGAGATATTAAATGACAACTTAGCCGTTGAAGCAAATTCAGTTTTTGTAGGAAATACTATTGTGCCAGTGATAGGAAATAACCTAAATAATATGACCTTACCACCTTTAAATATTGGATCGTCAATAACAGTAAAATTTAGCGCTAAAGTTTTAAGTAATGGAATTGGCATCCTCAATGAAGCGACACCGATAACCTATAATTACACCGGCCAAATATCACCAACTACTAAGAGTTCAACTATAGCCAAAGTAAATGCAGATCTTTTAGGAATGACCAAGACTGTATGCTCCAAATCTGCATCCCTAGGAACAATACTAACCTATACTGTAGTTCTTACTAATAATTCTTTACAACCATTAAATAATATAGTGCTTAATGATTTATTAGACAGTAATTTGACTTTAATTCCAGGTTCAATATATGTTAATGGAGTACTAAAGCCTATTGAAATAACTTTAAATAATTTATCTCTTCCATCATTACCAGTAACTACTCCAAAGTCTTCTAATACTGTAACTTTTTCAGCCAAGGTAACTGGTGTAGGAACAGTAGCTACAAATCAAACTACAGCAACCTATTTAGTTGGTGCTGAACATGAGACTAGAACAGCAGCTTCTAATGTTGTTACTACAACTATTAGTGCTCCTTATATATCAGTAGCTAAATCAGTGAATCTATGTCGGGCAATGATTAAAGATACTCTTCGTTATACAATTATTATTGCTAATAGAGGAAATGTAAAAATTACCAACATTATATTAGCTGATAAATTGGATGAGAGATTAGAAGTAGTTCCAGGAAGTGTAAGGATTAATGGAGCACCACCACTTCAAGAAAAAGTTGATATTCACAAATTATCACTACCAGATCTTTTAGCACCTACTGGAGTTCAGACTATGACTACTCTAACAATAACCTTTGATGCAGTGATAAAAGATATAAAAAGGTATTTAAATTCTTCATCTATGTATTGTCAAGAAACAAGCAAACCATTTACAGTTTGTAATCACGCTATGATAGCATATGGATTTGATGGAGAAGTAATAGGAGTATTAAAAACTAATAGAGTTAGCACAGATATAATAATTCCAAGTCCTTGTTTAACAGCAGTTAAATCAGTTTCGAGTGAATGTGCTAGGGTAGGAGATATCTTGACTTATACAATTATTTTAAATAACACAGGAAATATGCCTCTTACAGGAATAGTTCTATCTGATATAGTTCCCACTAATTTAATTGTAAACCCTTCAACAATAAAAATTAATGGAGTTCCAGTACCAGGAGCAGCAGCTAATACTTTGATGAACTTGAAGATACCAAATATGCCAGTACCACCAGCTGGAAGCTTAGAACCAATTGTTGTAGCCTTTGATGTAACAGTTGGATCTATTAGTTCTAACTCTGTATTTAATAGAAGACCATGTATTCAAAATATGGCTACTGTGACTTATAGACGTGTAGGCAGTAGATTTTCTATGACAACAAATACTAATACTGTAAGTACTAGAATAACAAATAATTCATCAAAATATGATGCATTTGTTCCTATAAACTTATCACCTTGTGACCCATTGGTAGATACAGTATTGCAAGTAACTCCGACAGTTAGATCAATATCACCTTCAAGCCAAAAGTATAACATTGTAATTAATGTGTTATATTCAATAGTATTATCCTATAGAAGTGCAGATGGAAAAATGAAGGAAATAACTAAACATTATAAAGTAGAGATTCCAAATCCAGGCTATACTGTAAGTACTAAGGTCACTGTAAATTCAGTAGGAAATCCTATAATCATAAAAGGGCATCAAGTAAATGTTAAGTTAAGATTTAATATAACGAACTAAAACTTTTCAACTGTAAAATAAAAATTGAAAAATTCAGCAAATGAATAAAATTAGAGTGTGTCAAAACAATAATAGACACACTCTTTTATTATATAAGATATATTGGTACCTCTTTTTATATCTCAAAACTTGTCTATGTATACACGATTTTTAATAGTTCTTCTATCCACTCCCTCTTTTTGATAATTCAATTATTCTAATATAACCATCATTCAATATAATAAAGGTTATATTGAATGGTAAAAATCTATTAACATAAAATTATTTTATTTCTATTAAGTATACATCGTGTAAACATAACAAATTAACTTGTTTACATATGTAGAATAATGTATACTTAAATTGAGGCTTAATTATATAAATTTTAAGGATGTGTATTTAATGGATTCAATTTTAAGTGTAAGAATAAGTGATGAATTAAAAGAAAAATTTCAAAGTCTAGCTGAGGGGGAGGGGATAAATAATAAGGAATTTATGGATCTCATAATAAGAAACTATGAAGTGAATAAAGCTGCAGTCAATACAGACTTTATTAAAAGTGATATAGATGAATTACAGGGTATAATAAAAAGAATTTTAGATATATACATAAATGTTGTAGAAAAAAATAAAATTAAAAATTCAGAAATGGTTAATAGCTTTAAAGGAACTTTAGAAGAAGAATCTAATAAAAACGAGAAATTAAAAGAGGATATGGGTAATATAAAAAAAGAGCTAGAAGATTTAAAGTCAGAAAATAAGCAGCTTAAAGATTCTCTAAAGGAATATAAAGCTTTACTAGAAAAAGAACGAGAAGATATCAAAGGCTATAAAGATCTAAATTTAATGCTGAAGGATAAAATTAGTGATTTGAATTCCTATAAAAATGAGGCAGAAGATCTAAGAAGGATAAATCAGGAAATAAATGAGGATTTAAAAATTATGGAGAGAGAGAAAGATAGTTGCTTAAGCAAATTAAATGAGGAATTGAAGCATAGTGATATATTAGAGAGTAAATTAAAGGAGGTTAAAATCTCCTATGAAGATAAGATAATAAAAATGACAAAAGATTTCGAGAGACAGATGAAGCTAAATGATGATGAAATAAAAATTGCTATTCAAAGAGAAGTACTACAAAAAGAGGAAGAGTATAGAAAAGAGATTTGGTCAATAAAAGCTACTTACGATGATAAAATTTCTAAACTAATGGATGATAAGGAACAACTGTTATTAAAAATGAGAGATGATATAACCAATCAATAATGGGGATAATATATAGCCAAAAAGGTAAAACAAATTAAACTATAGAAATAACATTATAGAGTATTTGTGAAAATATAAATAAAAATGCTGAAGTATTACTAATTTTGAATTAGACTTCAGCATTTTTGTTATTTTTCATCTGTATAAGCATGCTCTAGTATGTTTAAGTATTCAGTAAAATTATCCTTATCTTCCTTAGACACATCCTCTAGGGCATAATCAAGAAACTTACATCTTTCCATAATTACTGCTCCCAGGATGTTGTTTCCCTTATCCAGAGCTTTTATTCGAACTATTCTTCTATCTTTTGAATCCCTAACTCTTTGAACTAGCTCTTTGCTTTCCATTCTATCTACTAAGTCAGTAATGGTACTTGGAGCTTGATAAAGTTTATTACTGAGTTCGCTAATAGTTACTTCGTTATTATTTATGATAATCTGCAATGCTTCAAATTGAGCAGGTGTAATATCATAATCTTCTAATATAGTTCTTCCTTTTTTCTTTATATAAAAGCATACTCTTCTTAACAGTTTCTCTATTCCTTCTATTTGTTGATCTTCATAAATTTTCAAAAAATCACTCCTAAATTATAGTATAAGCAATAATGAGTGCTTATATACTCTTGAATTATTATATACTTTTTTTTGGATATAGTCAATTAATTACAATTTGTTGAAAAAATTCTATAAAAAATACCGTCTTGAGATTATAAAACTCAAGACGGTTTATATTTTATTTTAAGATTAAATTAATTATGTAAGAACTTACTATTCTTGCATTTTAGCAATACTGTCAAGACATTCTTCACAGATGTTTTTACCTTTATAGTTTTTAACATCTCTAGCATTACCACAGAATAAACATGCTGGCTCATATTTCTTTAATATGATTTGATCTCTATCTACATAAATTTCTAAAGCATCCTTTATCTCGATGTCTAAAGTTCTTCTTAATTCTATTGGAATTACTATTCTCCCTAATTCGTCTACTTTTCTTACTATACCTGTTGATTTCATAATATTTTCCTCCTAATGTTTGTTATTTATTTTTTCATAAGTATAAATTGTATATAACTATTATATATTATTATTGTAATTTGTATACATTATTAAATTATCCAATTCCAATTAAATTATACAGTAATAGTTAATATATATCTATTATAACTTATTCTTTTAAATTTTAACAGAGCTTTTTTGGGTTTGTCAAATTTTACAAATAAATTGATTTACCTATAGTTTGTAAATTGTACATCTATACCATAGTCTTTAGACTTTAGAAGTTGCATCGTTTCTTGTAAGTCATCTTTATTCTTTCCAGATATTCTTAATTGATCATCCATGATTTGAGTCTGAACTTTTATTTTGCTAGCCTTTATATCTGCCACCATAGCCTTAGCTTTCTCAGTGGATACACCTTTTATTAATTTACAAGTAACTTTAGCTGTTCCTAGGGAACCGGAATCAATTTTACCAATCTCAAGAGCTTTGGAAGAGACACCTCTTTTAATAAATTTTCCCTTAAGTATATCGATTACAGTATCTAATTTGAACTCATTATCGGATATGATTTTAACTTCATCTTTCAGTAAATTTATTTCTGTTTTACTACCTTTAAAATCGTACCTCTGTTTAATTTCCTTTAGGGCTTGATTAATAGCATTATCAACTTCTTGCATATTAATTTCAGATACCACATCAAAGGAATATGAACTTGCCATACTAAGAACCTCCTTAAAATAATTTATATGTAAAAAACATATAAATATATAATAATTTATATATTTAAAAATGTCTATATATATTTTGTAAAATTTAAGTTTATTTTTGGGTTGCAGTTTTTTATTAGTTTTGTTAAAATGATTTAATGGTTTAATAAAGATAACGTAGGAAGTGATAATAATGAAATACTGTATTTTTGATGAAAAAAAAGTGTGTACCAATTGTGGTGATTGCGATGTATGTGAATATAATAGAGACAAGATTTGCGATAATTGTGGTAAATGTTTAGAGATTGAAGGATATGATGTTAAAGCGATAAAAATAGATGAAGTATTTGAAAAAAATAAAGATGAAGAGGTTAAAATTGATCTTGAATCCTTTAGTGATTTTGATACAGTTGAGAATGACGATAACTTTGAGGTAGATGAAGAAATTTCATCATTAGAAGAAGAGGTGCCATATATAGATGCTCTTGATGGTGAAAATTGGGAGTATATATCTGATATAGCAGGTATGGATGAGCTTATGGATGAGACAGATAAAGAAGGATTACTTCATGAAGAATATCCAGGATTATATATAGTAAATAAGAAAATCTAGTTATACAAAATAATAATATATGATATAATAATATTGTAATATTTTACTGTGGAGGTACAAAAGGATGAACATTACTATTCTTAATTAATTTTATATGGCATAACGAAACAAAAATTAAATATAGCTATATTTAAAGTTTTTTTGTTATCCAATTAATTAGGCAATGGTAATCTATTCTTTTAATTCTAATCATATAACAATGGTTTTTTCAGACTAAAGATATTATATTTATAATTTTAATATCTTTTATTATAATAATTTTGTATTCTTTTATTTATGTTATATGAGTCAATTATAGAGTTATAAGTTTGGTTTTAATTGCTAATTGTGATTAAAACCTTTTTATTTATTAAAATTAAATGTAAATATCATTGCCTTTTGATAAACAGACTTCATAGGAATGCTACTTCTTATGAATCTTATTAAAAGGAGTTGTTACAATGGGTAGGATAATTGTAAAAAATATTTCTAAAGCCTTTGAAGGACGTATAATTCTTAGAAATATAAGCTTTGAAATAAGTGATAATTCTAAAATAGGCCTTGTAGGTGAAAATGGCATAGGTAAGAGTACTTTGAAAAAAATAGTTACTCAGAATATAACCTATGATGAAGGGTTTATTAGTTATATTCCTTCAAATCTTATTATTGGAGTTATAGATGAAAATTTATATAGTAAGATGAACCCACAAATCATTTGGATTTAAATGGTGTTCAATGGCTAGAAAAGCTTATTAATTCTATAAATAAACCTATGATTATAATAAGTCATGATAGATTTTTCTTAGATAAAGTTACAGATAAAACCTTCATTTTAAGTAAGGAAGGACTAAAAATCTATAAAGGTAATTACTCTTCCTATGAAAAACAATTAGATCTTGAAAAGATAACAAATGAAAACTTATATCATAAACAACAACAGGAAATAAAAGCTTTAGAGGAAAATATTCGCGAAAGAAAACAGTGGTTTAATAGAGCACATAAGATGGCTGGTACTAATGATCATTTAAGAGCTTTAAGTAAAAAGCACGTTTCTATAATGAGATCAAAGGAAAAAAAGTTAAGTAAAATAAAGGAGAATGAAGTTAAAAGATTGAAGGATACTCCATCAATTAACCTTAAACTGCATAATGAAAATAGTTTTAAAACAGCTCTAAGGGTTGAAAATCTTAGTAAGTCCTTTGATAAAAAGTTATTATTTAAAGATGTAAACTTTACTATAACTGGTGGAGATAAAGTTGGCATTATTGGTGATAATGGTAGTGGAAAAACCTCTTTGTTAAATATACTTTTAGGTATTGATAAAGATTTTATTGGTGACATTTACTTAAATAAAAATATGAAGATAAGTAGCTTATCACAATATCTAGAAGTGCTTAAGGAAGATGAAACTATATTGGAGTATCTACTATCTACCAATGAATCTGAAAATATAATTCGTCTATATTTAGGAAGTGTATTTATAAAGGGGGATAGGGTGAATACTTTAATTAGAAATTTAAGCATGGGTGAAAAATGCAGAGTTATATTCACTAAAATAATTCTTGAAAATCCTGATTTAATAATTCTAGATGAACCAACTAATTATATGGATATTTTATCTAAAGAAAGAGTAAGTTTACTTTTAAAAAAGTTCACTGGTACAGTTTTAGTAGTCTCCCATGATAGGTATTTGATTTCTACTGTTTGTAATAGGGTATTAAAAATAGAAGATAATAAAATAGTTAATTTTGTTGGAGATCAAGATGAAATAATAAAGTTTTTTGCTTACAAGAATGTAAAATCTAAGGGTGATAAATTAAAAGAAAATAAAGATGAAGTATTAATTCTTCAATGTAGGCTTTCTCAACTAAGTGGCCTATTAGATAATAAGCTATTAGAAGATAATATTAAAGAGGAATATGAAAAGGAGTTTCTAACTATTTGCAGACGTATATCTGAAATAGAAGATAAAAAATAATAGACTCTACGATTAATCGGAAAAAGGATAATAACTATAAAATCTATAGCTATTATCCTTTGTTATTTTATTCATCCCCCAAGGGATGAGCTTTAACTGCTTCTCTCAAAGTTTCATCATCTACATGAACATATATTTGAGTAGTACTTACGTTTTCGTGACCTAGTATTTCTTGAAGAGTTTTAACATCTACACCACCATGTTTATGAAGGAGAGTTGCAGAGGTATGCCTTAGCTTATGAGGTGTATATTTATCGGTATCAAGACCTGCTGCGTCTACATATTTTTTTATTATTCTTTCCACTGTTCTCTTATTGATCCTTCTATACTTTCCACTTATAAATAATGCTTCCTTATCTTCACAATGAACCTTATCCGCAATTTCATTTCTTACTATAAGATACTTATTTATGGATTTAATAGAAGCTTTATTGAGATAAATGGTTCGTTCTTTATCTCCTTTACCAATAACCGCAAGAGTATCACCCTTAATATTTGCTGTGTTAATACTGCAAAGCTCTGATAATCGTAAACCACAGTTTAAAAATAAGGTGATTATACATAAATCTCTAGGTGAATTCTTATCTCTATTATTAGCTACAGCTAGTAAGTCTTTACTTTCATCTAAAGTTAAATAAATAGGGGAGCGTTTTCCTATTTTAGGGCTTTCTAAGTCTAAAGTCGGATTAGTAGATATAAGCTTAGCTTTTGAGTATAAATAATGGAAAAAAGACTTCAAGGATGCAATCTTTCTAGCTTTTGCATAATTCCCATTTTCTCTTATATTCTCTAAGAAGGAGAGATAAGTATAAAAATCAACCAATTCTAAATCCTTAAGGTAATCAGAAGATATATTGTCAATAGGAATATTTTCAAATATAACATCTTGGGATAATGTGACTTCATTATTATGCACTTTAAGAAATTTAAAGAATAAAGTTAGATCGTAGGCATAGGCAACCAAAGTGTTATTAGAAACACCTTTAACAGAAGAAAGATAACTTAAATAATCTTTTAATATTTTAGGTAGAGAATTATCTTGCATATAATTTATTTTAGAATTCATAAAATCCATCCCCCTTTTAGTTTTTACATGATAATGTCGCGAAACTTATATTTCACGACATTAATTATTCTATGAAGAAAGGTAAAAATCCTTTAAAATAACAAAAAATTATTTATAGTTTATAGTACTCCTGCTAAAATAGCTCCATATATACTTTTGCGTAATGTATTAATAGCTCAAATAATGTTATTTTTATTTTATAAAAGCAATATGATATAATATATTTTAGGAATTAAATTATTATAATAAAATTATAAACTTGTATGCTAGAAATACATAAGGAGGATTTTCAATGAAAAATAAACAAGCTACCCTATCTATTGTCTCTGTAGTAATATTAGGTTGTATTCTCATGGCACTAGTAGAAATCTTAATTACACCTAGTTATTTCATAAAATCCTTAATAAAAATGTTCACCTTTCTACTCTTACCTTTAATTGTATGTATAAAAAATAAATCAATTTCCTTTAAATCACTTTTTAATGGCAATAAAACAAGTATACTTTGTGCACTTATATTAGGTATAGGTATATATATTTTTATTTTAGGAGCTTATTTTATTTTAGGACCGTATTTTGATTTTTCTATGGTTACCAATAATTTAGAGAATAATATAGGAATAAATAAAACTAACTTTTTATTTGTAGCATTATATATTACATTTATTAACTCTCTTTTAGAGGAATTCTTCTTTCGAGGATTTTCTTTTTTATCTCTAAAAGGAGTTGCTTCTAGAAACATACACATATTTTTAGTGCTTTAGCCTTTGCTATTTATCATGTGGCCATTATGAATAATTGGTTTACTCCCCTACTGTTCATTTTGCTTATAGTTTCACTATTTGTAGCAGGATTAATTTTTAATTACCTTAATGAAAGGTTTAATAATATCTATGTATCTTGGATAGTTCACATGTCGGCTAACTTAGCTATTAATACAGTAGGATTTATCCTATTTGGAATCATAAAATAAGCTGGAATACAATTGTATTCCAGCTTATTTTTATCCGATGACTATCAGCTCTAATACTCCCATCTTCTTCAAAGTGTGAGTAAAGAGCTGCTACGTCCCTGGATAACGATTTCTAACCTTCGAAGAAGCTAAGAACTCTGTTTATATTATACGTTTATTTCTACTTGTTCACCTAATTCATTTTTATGAGCATCTAGTACTGGTTTAATATATTCATCTATAAAATCAACTACTTGACCGCTAGCTCTTCCAGTAAACTTACTTGGAGCTATAATAGATAAAATTTCTTCTCTTGATAATCCAAAAGATTCATCAGCTAGGATTCTTTCAATTAAATCATTCTTCTCTCCAAATTCTTTTACTTGTCTTGCAGCAGCTAAGGAATGAACTCTTATTTTTTCATGAAGTTCTTGTCTATCACCGCCACGTTTAACAGCTTCCATCATAATATTTTCTGTAGCCATAAACGGTAGTTCGCTGTTAACATGGGCAGCTATTACCTTTTCATATACTACCATATTAGAAGTTATATTTATATATAAATTAAGTACTCCATCAAGGGCTAGGAAAGCTTCAGCAACTGATATACGCTTATTAGCTGAATCATCTAGGGTTCTTTCAAACCATTGAGTTGCTGCAGTAATTGCTGGATTAAGAGAATTCACAATTATATATCTTGAAAGCGCACTAATTCTTTCACTTCTCATGGGATTTCTCTTATATGCCATAGCTGAAGATCCTATCTGATGTTTTTCAAAAGGTTCTTCCATTTCTTTCATATTTTGAAGAATTCTCATATCATTACTAAACTTATATGCACTTTGAGCTACTTCTGATAATGTATTTAATATTATAGAATCCAACTTTCTAGAGTAAGTTTGGCCGGTAACAGGATATGCTTTTTCAAAGCCCATCTTTTGGCATACAATCTTATCTAATTTTTTTACTTTTTCTTCATCATTATTAAATAAAGACATAAAACTAGCTTGAGTTCCTGTAGTTCCCTTTACTCCCCTAAATTTCATTTTATCAATTACAAAATCAAGATTTTCTAAATCCATTAATAGCTCTTGCATCCAAAGAGTAGCTCTCTTCCCTACTGTTGTAAGTTGGGCTGGCTGAAGATGTGTAAATCCGAGAGTAGGAAGATCTTTATATTTTAAAGCAAACTTACTTAATTGATCTAGTACATTTATAACTTTTTTTCTAATTAATATAAGTGCATCTCTCATGATAAACAAATCTGTGTTATCTCCAACATAGCAGCTAGTAGCTCCTAGATGTATTATTCCCTTTGCTGAAGGTGCCACAACTCCATAAGCATATACATGGCTCATTACATCATGTCTAACTTCTTTTTCCCTAGCGGCAGCTAATTCATAATTAATATTTTCAATATTATCTCTTAGTTCTTTTATTTGTTCATCAGTTATATTTAATCCTAGTTCTTGTTCTCCTTCAGCTAATGCAACCCAAAGTTTTCTCCAGGTCTTGAATTTCATCTCATCTGAAAAAATATAGCTCATTTCTTTAGATGCATATCTAGTATTTAATGGTGAATTATATGTATCTCTCATAACAACCTCCGTACAAATATAAATTTTTATCTAATATCATTCAGTATTATAACATACTTTATAAGCTAACGTCCAATTAAAATTCGTGTTATTTATAATAATAGGTTATTTTTACTGTTCTATTTTCCCCAAGTATGTCATATATATTAAACATAAAATATATTAATGGATGTTAACATATAATAATATAATTAAGGTGGGGGGAAAGTTTTTATGTGTAAAATCAGTTTGTTGGATAAAATATCATTTATACTTGTTATTATAGGCGCAATTAATTGGGGTATATTTGGACTCTGCAATTTTGATCTTATTCATTTCATCTTTGGTTTTTCAGATATGCTAGCTAGAGCAATATATATATTAATAGGTCTAGCAGGTGTAAATTTAATTAGATTCTTATATTGTCTTAATAAAAAGTAAAAGTTTTAATATTAAAATGTAGGACAAAGTATTAAGGGTAAACTATACCCTTCGTCAAGTACACAATAAAACAGGCTATCCACCTGGAATTTAAATTCTAGGTGGCTTTTTTAATGTGGAATATGCCTGTAGTTAAATATATATAATATTTATTAGGTGCCATTTTCATAAGATCCCATTGATATCCCTCATTATTATAGTATTCTATATATTTATCAATTTCAGGCTTAAGTTGTTCAAATGTTTCACATTGATTTAGGTTTAGTTTATCATTCATATATCCCCAAAATAGTTCCCGAGGAGCATTATCCAACAATTACCATTTAGAGATATTGGCTTAGTTAAACCTTTTGATTTTATCAATTTCTGAAAAACTTAGTGCTTGTATAGTGAATTCTTGATCTTAATGCAAATAAACATCTATTGACATAGTATAGGCTTCATTAGCTAGCAAAAGATGTATTGTATCCATAACAATGGGGAATTCAAGTAATTCACCTAACACATAAGGTAGTATTTGACGTGTACAGCCATCTTTGATAGTTTATAGATACGCACACTTACCAGAGGCATAGTATATCCAGGGTACAGTTTACCTTCGCAACTCTATATAAGACATGTAATTATAATGATCAATACAGCTACGGAATAACTATTACCATTAAATCTTTCCCAATATTAGTAATTCTGACCCCTTTTACTCCTATACTAACTTCATCTTTATAATTTTTAAATTTTCATACAAAGGCAGTATGCAGTATTATAAATAATAGAGCTTTTCAGTAAAATAGACTTATAAGCTGAACAAATATACTTAATTATATATGAAGCATTTTAAAAAGTCATAAAGTAAACTTTTTAAATATGAAACATTTTAAAAAGTTGTTCCTTCCATGAAAATTTTAGGATATTTATTTCTAGAATTCTAGATAAAACATGGAGCATTGAGCAGTGTAGTATTTTTAGCTAACGCAAACAGGTTATATTAATAATTAACTAATAAAATTTTATTATGTATTTATAGATGATATAATAATCTATATAATATTAGATTATTGGAGGGATAATATGAAAATTGCTTTTATTGGAGATACTCACCATAATGAAAGAGCTATAGAAGTAGTTACAAAATACATAAATAATCTTGAAATAGATATAGTTATCCATTTAGGTGATTGTGTAGAAGATATAAAATTAATTGAAAAAAGCTTTAAGGGTAAAATACACGCAGTAGCTGGAAATTGCGATTTTTCTAATATATATCCTAAAGAAAATGTTATTAATATTAATGGAGTAAAAATTTTCTTTACTCATGGAGACTTATATAATGTGAAGAATACTATGAATAGTATAGCTATAAAAGCAGAAAGTATTGGTGCTGACGTGGTACTCTTTGGACATACTCATATACCACTGAGAGAGGAATATAGAAATATAGTATTCATGAATCCAGGTAGTATTCCTAAGCCATCACCTTGGGCTAAAGGAAAATATATAGGCTTTATAGAAATTAGTGATGAGGGAGTTATAGCTACTGCTGAATTAAAAAATATAGAATTATAAAATAAAAGCCCTCTTTTGAAGAGAAAGTGTGAAATTATTTCTGTAAATAGCTTTCTATGATAATTACTTTAAAGGCATGGAGGTCATGATTTGACTCCCATGCCTTGATTTTAATATGATAGTAAATAAATATATTAATACTATTAATTAAATATTTAATGTGCCATATAAGGTATGAGTTATAAATATGATATTACCTATTGTCAAATTTAAATATAATACCTTGAAGTAATTAACCTACTTAAGTTCTATCCAATATCTTTGAGTTATTTCATTTTCATTTGTAACTTCATTTTCTAGAATTCCACCATTATTTATAATAGTCTTAGCAGAACCTATATTATTTTTATCACAAGTAATTAATGCCTTATTTATACCTAATTCTTTTGCTATAGGTAGTGCTAAAGATAGCATTTTTGAGGCATGGCTCTTTCTACGCTCAGAAGGTCTTATACCATATCCTATATGTCCCCCATACTTCAATAAGTAGTCATTTAACTCATGTCTAATATCTATAGCACCATAAATTTTATTATCATCATCTACTAGAAAATACATAGAAGAAGGAACTCTCTCCCTTTCATACATATTTTCTGATTCATACTCTTTCCAAGTAGATATCAAATCTTTATAGTTTTTATCATCTTGTTGAGATGCACTAGGAACAATCTTTTCTCCAGTAGCTTCCCACTCAGTAATATATTCCATATATTCTTTTTCCATAGATAGTTTAGGCTTAACTAATTTCAACAATTCTATCACTCCTTACATCAATTATATATTTGTTAAAAATTAATCTTACAATTTAACTTCGTAATTTTCAAATAATTAAATATATCATATTTATCTTTTAAGCCTTTAAATAGCACTTCTTCATAGCAATAATGTCCACTAGTATAAAGAAATTCTTACTTTTTCCATAATTAACTTGTCTATATTTTGGAGAATAAATTTAACATAATCTATATAGATTATGTCTTCATCTTCTTTATATAACTTTAGCACTATTTGCATAATCCATAATTACAACTCACTATTTAGGCAATTATCTATACTTTTCATCATGAAATCAGCAAAGCTTACCATATCCTTTTTATCAAAATTACCCCCTATTCCCTTCTCATAACAATTTAAAGCTTCTTCAACAGTGTTTATATACTCCTTTGGAAGATTAGAACATGCCCATTGTCCACCTTCTTTTTTTGAAGAAATATATCCTTCTTTAAGATAATATAAAACTCTGCAAAGATTAAGAGTTTTATATACTGGAGAAAATATTATTTCTTTTCTTGAATCTTCTATGTCATTATAAACTGATTTTAAGTAGTAATTTCTTGGTATAGGGGAAAATACTTCTTCTCTGGGTTTCCCATATATACAAATGCCTCTAGCCATTATCACTGTGATATGCGCAGCCAAATCAGAGTCTTCTCCATCTTCACACAAATAGTTATAATCAGATTCATAATTTGCTTTATGTAAATTAGAATAGTGAAGTATGTATGGTGTTGGATATCTAAAGTTTTTTGCATCTTTTTCTAAAATTACACTCATCTCAAAACCTTTTCCTGGTCCATCTTTAGATATCTCTAATAAAATATCTATTAGTTTTCTTTTGTTGCTTACGTCTAAAGGCTCTCTTACTATAACTAAAAAATCTATATCACTTATATCAGGGTTAAAACAATTCATAACTAAAGAACCGTGAAGGTATATGCCTATAAGATTATTATTTAAGATATTCTTATAACTATTTACTATATTTTCTAATATTGCTGTTACATTCATCATTTTATATCACCTCTTTCCTGTAATTCATATTTTTCATTAATGCTTCTCCTTAATCTTAAATTTTATTTATTGAATGGACTTTAAATAGTAGTTATATTATAACATTTATATAGGGATAATTCATAAAATTCAAACCATAATATTCAAATTAGTGTATAATATTTATATGTTTGACTTAAGAGACACAGTGCTAGAATTATAATAGAAAGAATACTCCCATTACTACTGGACATAGAGATTTTATAGAAGTGAAACCTATGAGGGAAATAGAAAATTTAATTAAGGAGATCTAATTATGAGTATTTATTTAAAAGATATTGATGGAGAGAATTGGTTAAACATAATTATGCTAACTACTAATAAAGATGGTAATCATAGTATTTTTGAAGAATTTATTGCCTCTAATGCGCTATCTATAGCCCAATCAAAGATAGAAGAAGGTTGGATTATTAAAGGTATATGTAATAATGATGAGATTATTGGATTTACCATGTATGGTTACTGCCAGAAAACTAAATTTTATGAGTTATGTAGATTTATGATTGATTATAGATACCAAGGCAAGGGTTATGGGAAAGAAGCATTACAAATTATTATTGAAGAAATGAAGAAAATTGAAGGATGTAAAGATATTTATTTATCAATAGATGAAAAAAATGTGATAGGGAAAAGGCTTTATGAAAAAATAGGATTTAAAAACACTGGAAGATTTATTGATGGCGAGGTATTGTATGCTTTACCTTTATATGATGATATGGTTCATGAGAAATCCTGTGGAGGAATAGTATATAGGAGTGTAAATAAAGAAATTAAGTATTTACTACTAAAAAGCATTGGTGTAGATGGTTATTGGGGATTCCCAAAAGGTCATATGGAATATTCAGAAACTGAAGAGGAAACAGCATTAAGAGAAGTTTTTGAAGAATGTGGACTTAAAGTTAAACTAGTTAATGGATTTAGAACTATAGATCGCTATATTATTAATGATATAGCTAGAAAAGAAGTAGTGTTATTTTTAGGAGAAGCTGATAATGATAGTTTAACTCAAATTCAAGCAGAAGAAATTGAAGATTACAGATGGTGTAATTATGAAGAAGCACAAAGTTTATTAACCTTTGATAATGGGCGAGGAATTCTTCATGAAGCAAATAAGTTTTTAAATAATTCAATAAATGGAGTTGATTAATATTCTTATATGAGGAAATAAAATTCTTAGAAATTCTAAATAATTAGAAAGGCTAGAAAGGCTAGAAAGGTAACCTTATTGGTTAGGTTACCTTTCTAGCCTTTAACTATTTTCAGCTGCAGCCTGTGCTTTTTCCATCATGTCTTTAACCTTCATTAGACGGCTTAAAGCACCTCTTTCATTTTCATCTAGCTTCATTTTAATATACTTAATTGTTTCTTGAAGCTGTGGAATTGTCATGTATTCTAGAGCATTTACTCTTCTTCTTGTCTTCTCAATCTCATCGGCCATAAGCTGACAAGACTTTTCTACTTCTGCAAGTTCTAGAAGTTTAGGAAGAATTAAATAAAGCTGCTCTATTGAGTTATCAAGTTCTGAGGAAGTACTATAAAATCCATAAGGATATATACTACCTGAATCTCCTTCTAGCTTACGTACAAAGTTCATCACAGGTACATTTACGCTCATTATGTTTTTTTCTGCTAGCTCTAAAGATATACTTTCCTTAGGATAAGAAATAGCTTCTTCCAAGAACTCAGGTGATATAGCTGCTGATGCCATAAGAAAATCCTTAAAGGCACCTTGAAGTTTCTCTTCAACTTCACCACGTAGCTTATTGTTGTATTTTATTAGATCTATGAACCTTCTCATTAATTCATCTTGTTTATCTTTAAGAAGTTTATGCCCTCTAGTTGCTGTAGTTAGCCTTTTCTTTAACTTTGATAGCTCCATTCTAGTAGGATTGACATTTAATCTTGCCATATGCTATGCCTCATCTCCCTTAGGCATATACTTTTCAAGGTATTCATCTCTAATTCTCTTAAGCTCTGTAGTAGGAAGTATGGTTAGAAGCTTCCATCCAAGAGATAAAGTTTCTTCTATGCTTCTATTTGCATTGAAGCCTTGTGAAACGTACTCATTTTCAAAAGCCTCAGCAAACTTAGCATATTTCTTATCTGCATCTGAAAGAGCAGATTCACCTAGAATTGCTGATAATTCTTTTGCTTGCTTACCTTGTGCATATGCTGAAAATAATTGGTTCATAGTATCTGCGTGATCTTCTCTAGTCTTACCTCTACCTATTCCTTTGTCTTTAAGTCTTGATAGTGAAGGCAATACATCTATTGGAGGCATTATACCCTTTTGATATAGCTCCCTAGATAGAATAATTTGTCCCTCAGTTATATATCCTGTTAAGTCTGGAATAGGATGAGTTTTATCATCTTCTGGCATTGTAAGGATAGGTATTTGAGTTATCGATCCTTCCTTACCTTTTAATCTTCCAGCTCTTTCATAAAGAGTAGATAGGTCAGTGTAAAGATATCCTGGATATCCACGTCTACCTGGAACTTCTTTTCTAGCAGCTGATACTTCTCTTAGGGCTTCTGCATAGTTTGTTATATCAGTCATTATAACAAGTACGTGCATTCCCTTTTCATAAGCTAAATACTCAGCTGTAGTTAAAGCCATTCTTGGAGTAGCTATTCTTTCTATAGCTGGGTCTGAGGCTAAATTCATAAATAGTACAGACTTATCTATAGCACCGGTCTTCTTAAATTCATCTACGAAGAATTGAGCTTCCTCGAAAGTTATACCTATAGCTGCAAATACAACAGCAAATTTAGAGTCAGAATTTAAAACCTGAGCTTGACGTGCTATTTGAGCAGCTAATTGTGCATGAGGAAGTCCTGATCCTGAAAATACAGGTAGTTTTTGACCTCTTACTAATGTATTAAGTCCATCTATAGCAGATATTCCAGTTTGAATAAACTCAGATGGATAATCTCTTGATACTGGGTTAATAGGCTCACCATTTATATCTACTCTCTTTTCAGCTATTATACTAGGACCACCATCATTTGGATTTCCCATACCATCAAATATTCTTCCTAACATATCTTCTGATACTCCAAGTTCTAGAGGTCTTCCAAGAAATTTAGCCTTAGTTCTCTTTAGGTTTATACCAGTTGAACCTTCGAAAAGTTGAACCATTGCTTTAGAGCCATTAACTTCTAAAACTTTACCTCTTCTCTTTTCTCCAGTTTGTAACTCTATTTCAACTAATTCATCATATTTAACGCCTTCTACACCTTCAACAACCATTAAAGGTCCTACAACTTCTGTAACTGTTCTATATTCCTTAAGCATCTAGAACCCCTCCTTCGCTAATTAATCTATTAATTTCTGATACTAACTCATCAGCGACATTATTGATAGTGTCAATATTATCCTCAGCAATATATTTACTTCTTGCAATTTTATCTCTCATTGATAAATTTAGTATATTATTTAAATATACTCCAGCTTCTAAAGCACGTTCAGCTTCCTTTTTAAATAAAAGAATTAGTTTTAACATTTTATGTTGTTTATTAAGCGAAGCATAGGTGTCTATTTCATGGAAAGCATTTTGTTGTAAATAGTCTTCTCTAAGAGATTTTGCAACCTCTAATTTTAATCTATCCTTTTCAGATAAAGCATCTATACCTACTAATCTAACAATTTCATCAAGGCTAGCTTCTTCTTGTAGTAGTGTCATAGCTTCAACTCTTAATTGAGACCAATCTGATGCTACTTCTTCATCCATCCACTGCCCTATACTATCTAAGTATAATGAGTATGAACTTAACCAGTTTATTGATGGGAAGTGACGCTTATATGCTAGCTGGGCATCTAGTCCCCAGAATACTTTAACTATTCTTAAGGTAGATTGAGTAACTGGTTCAGATAAGTCTCCACCTGGAGGCGATACGGCTCCAATGGCAGTAACTGCTCCTTGTCTACCATCTTTTCCTAAGCATATAACCTTACCAGCTCTTTCATAGTAATCTGCAAGTCTTGATCCTAGGTAAGCTGGATATCCTTCATCACCTGGCATCTCTTCAAGTCTACCAGACATCTCTCTAAGAGCCTCAGCCCATCTTGAAGTGGAATCTGCCATTATAGAAACTGAGTATCCCATATCTCTAAAGTATTCTGCTATAGTTATACCAGTATAGATACAAGCTTCACGAGCTGCAACTGGCATATTTGAAGTATTAGCAATAAGTACTGTTCTCTTCATTAAGCTTTCACCAGTTTTAGGGTCCTTTAATTCTGGGAATTCATTAAGAACGTCTGTCATTTCGTTACCACGTTCACCGCATCCAACGTAAACAACAATTTCTGTATCCCCCCATTTAGCTACTTGGTGTTGAACTACTGTTTTACCTGCTCCGAAAGGTCCTGGTACTGCAGCTGCTCCACCTTTAGCTACTGGGAAAAATGTATCTATAACTCTTTGCCCTGTAACCATTGGCTCTATAGGCTTTAACTTACTAGCATAAGGTCTACCTTTTCTAGCTGGCCATTTTTGCATTAGTGTTAATTCTTTATCACCTTTTTCAGTTCCCACAATACATACAGTCTCAACTATAGTAAAGTTACCTGATTTTATTTCTTTAATTTTTCCTTTTACTCCATAAGGAACCATTATCTTGTGAAGCACTACGGCAGTTTCTTGCACTGTTCCAATAATATCTCCAGCCTCTACCACATCTCCAACTTTTACTGTAGCATTAAATTCCCATACTTTTGTTCTATTTAATGATTTAACTGCAACACCTTTTTTTAGAAAATGAGAATTTGCAGCTTCCTGCATAGCATTAAGTGGTCTTTGGATACCATCAAACATAGATTCAATTAATCCTGGTCCAAGTTCTATACTCAATGGTTCTCCTGTTGTAATTACTGGATCTCCAGGTCCTATACCAGAAGTTTCTTCATAAACCTGAATGGAAGCTTTATCGCCTCTCATCTCAATGATTTCACCAATAAGTCCCTTTTCACCAACTTTTACAACGTCAAATATATTAGCATTATCCATGTCCTTAGCAACTACTAATGGACCTGAAACTTTAACAATAGTACCATTCTTCAAGTTTTTTACCTACCTTTCTATAAGATATTTACTCCAACAGCTTTTTCTACATAATCGCTAATTTTTTGTTTACCAATATTTAGCGTACCTTGATTGCTTGGTATAAGTATAATTGCAGGTATAAGCTTTTTATTATACCTTTCAATAGTTTCATCTAAATGCTGAGCTAATTGCTCAGTTAAAAATATTACAGCATAATTTTCAAAAGCCATTTTATCTACAATTTTTCTTGCTTCTTCAGCTTCAACTGCTGGATAAACATCAATTCCTAAGGCCTTAAATGCTAGTATTGAATCTTTATCCCCAACTACACCTATCTTATACATATAGTTCACGCAACCTTTCTCTGATAACTTCAGTAGCAACCTTATTAATCTTTCCTACCATAATAATTCTAATTATTTTAATTTCAGTTTCTTTAGCAATGATGTGTGCAATGATAGGTTCAGGTCCGAAGTTAACTCGCTTTGCATCCTTTGCATGGTCCATAATATAATTATCATAAAGTGTATCTAAGGAAGAAATATTACCTGTGGCCATATATTCTTCTAAGATAGCGTGAAGTACCTTTGAGTAAGGAGTTCTAGATATTTTACTTGTAAAGATTTCTAAAGATTCATTCATACCATCAATAAATAAATTATGATTTATAGTTCCACCAGGTATTAATACACTTTCAAGAAATCTTCCATCTTTATTTTGCTTTTTAACTCTAAGCATAGTTTTTATGTTAGTAATATCTATAGATTCATTTATATATCTAGTTATATATTCAACATTTATAGCCTTTGCTTTTTCTAACATATCTTCAAACATATATTTATCTAAAAGAGTATCAATTACTTGAGGATCAGAATTAACCTCAAACTCCCCTTCTACCTTAGTTACAATTTCTCCAGTATGCTTATCTAAGGATTTTAACTCATCAGATAATATAGAGCTTTTAAGAGTTTCTAAAGGAATAGTTCCTATTGGTATTAAAATATTAGATAAATCCTTACTCAAAGCTTTTGCTTTTAATAAAACTTTGATATTATGATAATCATATTTTATACTCATAATATCTATAATTTCTTTCATAGGAGATATTTTATATAAAGTGCTATAAAGATTTACTAGCTCTTCTTTAAGGACTTTTTCATAATCATAAACTGAAGCTATATTATTAATAAGATCTCCGTAGGTGGTCTCTTGTAAAATTTTCAAAACCTCCTGAGGACCATCACTATCTAATAATCTCTCAATTCTATTTTTATCAAGGAGTCTTTTTTCCATTACCCTTAATCGAGCTACAGCATGGGTAAAATCCATTCTGTCCATTTAAATACCTCCTTATTATTCTGTAAACAATATTTTCCCAACTTCATACTCTAATTCATATTTCAGTGAGTTTACAAGTTCTTCAAAAGAATTGTTTATTTCAATTCCATTTTTGCTAATGATAAAACCATCGTCTATTTCGTGAGTTTTAACGTTAAATTTTAACTTTCCTAATTTTCCATTAGCTATTAATAATTTATTTAACTCTACTAAAAACTTATCATGTAGCTTTTCTCTATCTAATACGTTTATAATTACTTCTTCATCTCCATCAATATTTAAAGACATTATAGAGTTTTTTACAAATTTATTGAATTCATCTGGATTCATTGATTTAAGTCTTTTTTTAGCTTCCTCAAAGACTTTTTCAATAACTTGTTGTTTTGCTAAAAGCTTTTTATTTCTTACTTCTAAATCTGTTTTAGAAATAATTCTTTCTTTTATAGTTTTACTTTCTATTTCAGCTTTTTCTAAAATAGAAGAAGCTTTTTTATTGGCTTCTTCTATTTTCTTTTTAACTATTTCATCAGCTTTTATACTAGCCTCATTTAAAATTTCTATTTTTTTTACTTCTGCATCCTTTATAATTTTAGAAGTAAGATTATCTAAGTTAGACATATTATTCACTTCCTTAATTAAAAGTTACCGCTCGTTACTAGTAGAAGAGACATTACGAATCCTAAAAGTGCATAAGTTTCAACCATTACAGTTAAGATTATACCTTTTGTATTGTGTTCTGGTCTCTTAGCAAGAATTTGAACTGCTGAAGCTGCTGTTTTAGCTTGAGATATAGCTGATTTCCATCCAGCAATAGCTATTGGAAGACAAGCTGCGAATAAGTAGAACCCTTTACCAAAAGACATATCTGGAGATAATTGTAAAGATACTAAAAGTGCTATAACGAATCCATATAAGCCTTGAGTACCTGGTAATAGTTCAAGGATTAAGACTTTACCAAATTTTTCAGGTTCTTCTGCTAGAAGTCCACTAGCTGCTTCACCAACTATACCAACGCCTTTTGCTGATCCTATTCCTGGTAATGCTGCTGCAAGAGCAACTCCTATAGCTGCAATAATTATTCCACCGTTTTGTGTTAAAAATTCCATCATGATATTTTATTCCTCCTAATTTCTCTATTTTGATATTTTAAAGTATTTAGAGTTATATTTTAAAGGTTCAAAGGCTGTGCCTCCACCTTCATAAAATTTCCCGAAATATTCAAGGTATTGCAATCTAGATGTATGAACATATGAACCTAAGGCATTAATAAATAAATTAAATACATGACCAACTACAAAGATTGCTATACCAAATATAACTGTAGCCCATGATGTTGACACCATACTTACCATTATATTAAATGCATAGGCTATAAATCCAGTTGCAAGTCCTAGAGCTGCAAGTCTAGTATAAGAAACTAAATCACCTACATAGGATGTAATTCCATATAGAGAATAGAACCCTTGACCGAGTTTAGCACCAATGGATTTCTCATGACGTCCATTAGTAAGTACAATTCCTATCATTCCAGCAATAGCAGCATATTTTGCTATACTAATTACTAGATTTGGAACTCCAATGGAAGCTAAATCTACAAAAGCACTTAGTGCCCAAATAATTGATCCACTAAGGGTTATATACCATAAACCTACATCTGCAAAAGCTCCAAAGTAGTCCTTATCTCTTATTTGCATATATGCTTTGATTCCCAGTCCTACATAAATTTGAATTAATCCCATTACTACAGATACAATCATTAATAGTCCTACATTACTATCAGGTTTCATCCATAATGGTTGTATCTTTATAAAATCTCCAAAATAGCTACCATACATTATGCCCCAAAATATAGTTGAAATACTTAACAAGAAAAACATCTTTACTGATTTTCTCATATCATCATCCAAATTAAAGGTAGTAAGTGCAATTAATGTTCCTATAAAAATCAGAAACCCATATCCTGCATCTGATAGCATCATTCCAAAAAAGAATATATAGAAAGGTGCTAGTAAAGGTGTCGGATCCACTTCCTTGTACTTAGGTATACTGTACATGGATGTAATGGTTTCAAAGGATTCAAAGACTTTATTATTTTTTAATTTAATGGGTACATCGTCACCTTCAGCAGCTTCTGCTTCTAAGTAATAATCATTACCCAATGTATTTTTTAAAGTACTTTCAAAATCATTATGCAATTCTTTAGGATAATATCCTTCTATAGCCACAATGTTTTTACTTTTCAGGAAATTTTCGGTAGTTTTTAGTCTTAATAATAAAGAACTGTAATATTCATAAACTATTTTATATTCCTCTAACTTATTAACATGTTCTTTCATACTCTCTTGAATAAAATTATTTTCTGCTTTTATTGATTCAATAGTTTTTTTATACTCTTTTATAACTTCTTTAGGTACTCCATCACATTGAACATCAATCTTACTAAAATTAAAAGACTTTACTAATTGTTCTATGCCAGCTATTTCGTCATTGTGAACTATGATCAGTATGTAGCTGTTTCTACCCATGTTGCTAATAACTTCAAAATAATAATTTTTAGTTGATTCATCTAATTTAAGCCTTAAAGAATCTATATTACCTTGAGGAATTTCACCTAATAGAGCCTTTGATTTTTTCAATCTATTTATACTCTCTACTGAAGTATCCAGGTTTTCCCACGGTTTTAACTCTTCTATGTTGGCCTTTAATTTAGTTATATAATTATGATTCATGTTTATTTTATTATCTTTTTGTTTTAGCTCATTATATACATCTCGCCAATGGGATGTATTGGTAATTTGCTCTAACACATCATAGTTAAAGCTCTTTTTCCCTTCCTTTAGACTTTTTAGTGGGTTAAGCTTTTCACTAAATGTGCTCAAAAGTTCAATAGTAAATTTTACTTTTGATAATTCACCTTCTACTTCAGAAATTTCACTGCTTGCATTATCACTTTTTAATTGATTTAATTCACTAGATTCGTTTTTACTTAAATCTAAGAATTGTACATTTTCGAAAGATTGCAGTTTCTCAAGCAAAGATTTTTTTTGATTTTCAAAGGCTAAGAGCATAAATTTATTCATTTTAACTATTGCCATTGAACTTCACTATCCTCTCAATTACTAAATTAACAGCTAAATCAATTTTTTCTTTAGAAGTATTAACTATATTTTTCACTTCTGCTTCACCTTTAGCCATGGCTGGTTGTGAATTCTCATTGCCTTCATTTAAAGCGTCTGCCTTCATTTGTTTTGATTTTTCTATAGCAGCTTCAATAATAGCATTGTACTCTTCATTTCCTTTAGTTTGAGCATCACTAACTATTTGTTTACTATTTTCTACTGCTTTATCAAGTATGTCTTTTGCAGTAGCTTCTGCTTGTTGTATTTTATTAATTGCTTCTAGGGCCAAAATATCACCACCTTTAAAATATTAACTTATTTTATATTTACCACTTATACGATAGGTATGATTTCTATATTTTGTAATCACAATATCGTAAGTAGTATTATACAACTCATAATATAGATTTTCTAAACGCTTTAGATAATATATTTACATCCATTATATCATTTTAAATATATTCTTCAATAGTACAATATATTAATATAAAAAATTAATATATTGTACATTAAAAATAACAAATAATTTACTTGAATACTATTAAGCTTTTAGTTCATTTTCATGTATAAATATTCTTTCCTTACTATCATTATTTATGAAGGCAATATAATTTAAGAAGTTTTTTACATGACCATCCTCAATAAAACTTTGTATATCATGATTAAATTTAAACACGCTTATTTTATTAATATTATCTATAGATTTTTTATTCATAACATACTCTTTTATACTTCTCTCTTCAGATTTAGACATATCTGTTCTTAGGAAATCAGGTACCCACTTAGTATTATTATATGAAAAGTATTCATATCTTATTATGTCTAACAGTAATTCCTTATCTTCTCCTTTAATATAGTCATTAAATTCAACAAAGAGATAGTAATAGTCAATAGAAGATATACTGCGTTTAAAGTAACCTTTACTATCAAAAAAATTAGATAGTTCATAGTAGAATTCAAATATATCGACAAATTTCTTACTTTCATTAAAGAACTTTAATATATTATAAAATTTACCACTGTTTAGATACTTATCGACCATATGTTCAATTTTCTTTAGTATAATTAACTCATCATAACTAATATCTTTTGTCTTTAAAATTTCATAAGGTGGGTATGGAGAATAAACCATACCCCATTTCTCGCTTTCTTCTCTCATTTCAGATCCCTTTAAAAGTTTTAAAAATCCCAATTGTAATTCCTCTGGACTTATTTCATATACTTCATTAAAAGATTTTCTAAAGGAGTTAAAATCTTCACCAGGTAGTCCTGCAATTAAATCTAAATGCTGTTTAATATTGTTTAATTTATTTAATTCTAATACCTTTTCCTTAATAGTTGCAAATTTTATAGTTCTATTAATATTTCTTAATATCTCATTATTGGTAGTTTGAACTCCTACTTCAAATTGAAACATGCCATTAGGTGCCTTACTTAATATATCTAAGGATTCTTTACTGAATAGATCCGCAGACACTTCAAAATGGAAACATGTATCTTTTCCATTTTCAATAAGGTAACTCCATATAGTATTGGCAAAAACTTTATTACAGTTAAATGTTCTATCAACAAACTTAACTAATTTAACATTTTTATTTATAAAAAACTGTAATTCTTTTAGCACTCTATCAAGATTTAAGAATCTTACTCCATGAGTAGTTGAAGATAAGCAGTATTTACAATTAAAAGGACACCCCCTTGAAGCTTCATAGTATACAATTTTATTTTTTAGATCATCATCAACCTCATAAGGAAACACTATATTATTAATGTTCATCAATGGTCTTTTGCCCCCATATACTATGCCTTCATCATTCTTATAGTATAGCCCCTGTATATTTTCATAATTGTTAGTATCTCCATTAAGTTCGTTATTTATTTTTAAATCAATTAATTCCCTATAAGTTTCCTCACCTTCTCCTTCAATTAGATATTCACCTACATTTTCTCTTAGAAACTCAATTGGATTGTAAGATGTTTCTGGGCCTCCATATACAATTTCAATACTGCTATCAATAAGTTTTATTAATGTGGCCACCTTTTTTACAAACTCTATATTCCAAATATAGCATGAAAATCCTATTATCCTTGGCTTTTCATATAGTATGTCTTCAACTACTCTTTCTTCCCTATCATTGATAGAAAACTCCATAGTTTGACAATTGTAATTTAACTCTCTTGTATAAGCCTTTAAATATCTTACCGCTAAATTACTGTGAATATACTTTGAATTTACTGCAACTAAAACTACTTTCATTTTTATTAACATCCTTTCTTTCTGCCTACAATTCTAAAAGTACCATTTGAAGATATTATTTCTACAATATCAAAATAATCTTTTAGCCCGTCTATAATTTTTGATGAAGTATTATCTGCCAATATATCAAGCAAATTTATTTGAACATCTTTCATGCTTTTATCAGGTAATGAAACTTTTATATTTTTTTGTGAAGTTTTCAAGGGCTCCTTTTCTACATCCCAAATATAAACATACCCATTTTTTCGCATTAATTTATATATATTATCAAAAAGCTTTAACTTTTGTCTATAGGATTTAATTTTATTTAAAGAAAAAAATAATATACAACTATCATAATATCCTTCATTATCACACTCTTTGGAAAGAGTGTTTTCTAAATAATCTACATCTATAAAATTATCATAATACTTATTAGCTTTATATATTATTCCCTCGCTTTCATAGGTAATATCTAATACATTACCTCTAAAGACTTCCTTTTCTAAATTTACAAATAAGTTCTCCATGCCACACCTCCATATTTTCATGTTAATGATACTATTCTTTGTATTTATGCAAATTCCTTTACGATTTAATATTTATTTAATAAGAATAAAAAGAACTACCAAATACGCCGATTGGTAGCTCTTATAATGAGATTTTGATTAATCTTCAAATGGTGATTCCATAGCTTTCATTGTATTATAAAAATCAAGAAGTATTCCTGCAGTAGTATTGCAGGCTCTAAGTAATATGATTTCTGAAATTTCATTAAATCTATCATGTTTGACTCTTATATTTTCGAATGATCTAGCAGTTGCCACAGCAAACTTTGTATTTTCAATTACATACTTTTCAGGAGTTCCATAGCTAATAACGTGCTCATTGAAAGAAATTTTATATCCATTAAGAACCTTATCTATTATGAAACTTTCCAAGGGCTTATGTTTTTTTAAGTTTTTCATAGCATGGGCTGGCACTGTGGAATCTTGTACTAAATGACATGCTGCACCTAAAAGAAATATTGCTTTATTCATATCAGAATTAATACCGTAGAATATGGATGCTTTATAGTACTTTACACATTCTACCTTTGCGTTAGAAAATCCATATAGCCCAATTCCTTTTTCATAATGATAGAAATGATTTGTACTTTTCAAGTCTGAATCAGCCCACTTTACACCTCTATTTAGATCTAAAATATGCTTCATAAAGAAGTTATATTCTTCGATATATCCTTCTTTCTTTAATAGTCTGATAGCTTCTTTATTTATAAATTTATGGACAATGCATTCAGTCTTTTTTATCTTCTTTTTAATAGGATTTGCAACTCTTATAACCGCTGTCATTGTTTTGTTGTAAGTTCTTTCCATTCTCTTCATGTAATACACCTACGATTCTTTAAGAATAATAAAATAATAATATATCTATACATTATTATACTCCAATTTAATCATATTATTTTATTATTTATCATATTTGTCGTAGTATTTATTGGGAACACTAATTTATTAAAATTTTGTCTTTAATAGCTATCGTAAATAAAAATCCATGGTTACCATCTAAAATATATAATTCATCATTAAAAACTTTCATATTCGATACATTACAATTATCCTTTAATGTTATCAATTCACTTGCAACTCCATTTGGTGCACTGAACATTATATTATTCTTATTGCAATCATAAAAATATAGTTGCAATGAGTTTTTTCCATTTATTTTCCCTTTATCATCAATCACTAGCCATTTTAAGCTATTTACATCACTGTATTGATAAGCTGGAGCTGGCGGTAACATAGGATGTTTTTTTAATATTGAAGCATTCTTCAGACTAGATTCCCCTTGAAATCTTGGAGAATCTAGGGGATCACCGCCAGAAAAGTCTGGAAAACCATACCAATAATCTTTTTTTATCTCATAAATGTAATCACTATCATTTTCTACTGGCCTTAGACCTCTATTTTCATATCCTCCCACAGTAGCAAATATTCTTCCATCATCAGTTATGTCCATTCCTTCTACATTTCTTATTCCCCATGCATAGGTTTCAATAGCTTTAGTATTAGTATTATAAATTATAATGGATGAGTTACCTATAGTTTCTCTCTTTATAATCTCATTATCTTCATTGAAGGTTCCCTTTGGTACAAAGCCTCCATTTTCATTTTTATTTACAATTATATCATAAGGAGATATATCATGACCTACTGGATTTTTATCCACCCATTGGTTATCACTTCCGACAACTCCTGAATTAGTTGCAGCTCCAATTGAAATATATAAGTATTGCTTATATCCTTTTATTAATACTTGTCTATAATCACCATTATTGGGTATATTAGTTAAACATTCTTCTAATTTTTTATTATTAACATCTAAACTCATTATAGTATTATCAGTAACAAAATACAATTTATCCCCACTACTTTCCAAGGCAGTAATATTTAAATTTTTATCTTCAATCAATGTATATGGCTCTCCTGCTGATGGAATAGCCATTATTTTGTTTTTAAATGCAACATATAACCCTTTGTCATTCGTAGTAAAGTCTATGGCATTTTTTAATCCCTTATATTTAATCTTCATCTCAATTTCTGAATTCTTAACGTCTATATCATATATTTCACTTTTATCTTTTACTATTAATAAAGAACTAATGGCTACTATTATTAATAGAACCCACCCTATTATTTTTTTCATAGCTCCTCCACTTAAATATTGATTTACACTAATGTATATTTAGATAATTTTCATTAAATTACATTTAGTTAAATAAATGATAAAAATATATGGTTAGAGAATAATCCTCAATTTATCCTCATAAGTATTATTATATTAATTGGAGGTAATAAATATGGGGAAAGATACTTTTTATAGAGATACGTTTGTGTTAACTCTTTCTAATTTAGCTATGGGGGTATTGAGGTTTATGTTTTCGATTATACTCTCAAGACAGTTAGGTCCAGAAGGTGTTGGACTTTATGGCTTGATAATGCCTATATATGATTTGTTTTGTTGCTTAGTATGCGGAGGAATAATTGCTGCAATTTCAAAGGAAACTTCTGCTTATCTAGGCACACATAGATATGAAGATTTACATAAAACTGTTAATGCTTCCTTGGTTTTTATAGTGCTTTGGTCAATTTTTATAGCAGGTATTATGTTTATACTTACTCCACTAATTTGTAACTATATAATTAAAGATCCTAGAGCAATTAAATCCTTATGGATAGCTTCACCAGCTATTATTTTTATTGCTATATCCTGTGTATATAAAGGCTACTTCTATGGAGTAAGTGAGGTAATTAAGCCTTCAGTTATAGATATATTAGAAAAAGCTGTTAGAATGGTTTTGTTGGTAGGAATAATTTACTACTTCTCTCTTAAAACCATTGAAAACACAGTTGCAGCGACTTATTTTTCATTCACCATTGGTGAAGTAATAAGCTTTATATTTTTATATATTTTTTATAGAAGAAGTAATAAAAAGATTCCCTATACTAACAGTGTAAGAACAGATAATAGCTTTCAGTTGTTATTCAACATATTAATTATTGCTGTCCCACTAGCCATAAATGGATTTTTAACTACAGCACTACAAAGTGTATCTACACTGTTAGTTCCAAGAAGACTTCTTGTTGCCGGATTTGATTATATAGGTGCTCTAGAGATAATTGGTAAATTTAATGGTATGGCTCTTGCTATTGTATATTTTCCATTAGTTATAGTTAATTCATTATCTACTGTAATAATTCCGGATATATCCAAGAAGATCAGTCAAAAGGATTTTTCTAATATAAATTCTAGAGTCAATGAAGTTATTAAAATCTGCTTCATGCTAGGAGTATCTACAATAATTATTTGCTTTGTATGTCCTAATTCATTAGGTGAAATATTATTTGATAGAAATGACTTAGGTAGCTATATAAAAATAGCATCTCTTGCAGCTCCATTTATGTATTGTCACTATTGTACTTATAGTATTTTAAATGGTATAGGAAAACAAAAGGTTATACTTATAAGCTCCATTGCAACAGCTTTAATTGAGCTAGTTCTAATATTTATACTTATATCTATTCCAAGTATTAATATTTATGGGTATGGAATTTCCTTAATTGCTACCTCTATAATAGGTCTTTTAATAAATCTATATTATATTGGACAAGTAATAGAGCTATCTTTTCCTATTGGAGAAATAGTAATAATAACATTATTAACAGTACTTATATACTTAGTGGCAACAATCATAAATTCAACAATTAACAATGTCTTTATTATTCCAAAAGTTATAGCTATCATTGGAATTGCATTTTCTTTATTCTTCTTATCAAGTTTTTTAATACGTAGAAGTTCATAAAAATAAGAACCACTTTTGAGTGGTTCTTATTTTTATAATAAATTCTATATTTTCATAT
The DNA here is from genome assembly GCA_002316385.1 of Clostridium sp. UBA1056. Taxonomy (GTDB): domain Bacteria; phylum Bacillota; class Clostridia; order Clostridiales; family Clostridiaceae; genus Clostridium_J. Next base: position 226,602 of record DCDL01000024.1, on the reverse strand, counting down.
TTTAATCACTACTTTAATTTTCTATATATTTTTTTAGGTATAAGTTTTGTAATTTTATTTGGTAGAGAATTTAAATCAGATTTTTTTACTCCACCTATGAGTAATAGTACTATACCATATGCTCCAGCAGATAAAGCTATACTTACTACTGATGCAAGCAAGTTTAATATATATCCACTAAAAATTAATCCGAAAATTCCATTAAATATTTTATATGAAAAAAAGGTTATTATACCCATACATAAACCAGCTATTAATGGTTTTATGAAACAAGGTGTTAATTGTATTCTTCCGTCTATAGAATCATTTATTTGCCATTGGAATAATAAAAGCATTATTAAATAACAAGCTGCATTACCCCAAATAGCTCCCAAAATTCCAAAAGAAGGCATTGCTACTAGTACATAGTTCACAACAATTTTTGCTAAAATTCCAACTACAGAAAATATAGTTACTATGTTTACCTTACCCATTCCCTGTAAAATAGAAGTTTGAACTAAAGTGATAGCATATAGGACTAAAACCCAAGATCCCCATATCAATAGTGGTGCTACTTCTTTATCATAGCCAAGGATTCTTAAAATAGGCATTGATAAAACTCCTAATCCCACAGCGCAAGGTATAGCTATCATAAAAGCAACTCTATAGGAAGATTTAATATTAAACCTAAGACCTTTCTTATTGTCTAAAGCATGAACCCTTGATATAGCAGGAACTAGAGCAATAGCTAAAGCGCCAATCATAGCCATAGGAATTGATATAAGAGTATTGTAGAGAGTTAAATAACCCCATTGGGTATCTACTATTTTTTGAGTTAATCCTGTAGATAAAAGCCTGGACTTTACAATTTTTAAGTCTACTAGAGTTCCAGAGTTTTGCAGTGCAGAAGCTATGGTTATTGGAAATGCATACTTTAGTATGGATTTAACAATACGTCTATTGCTTAGTCTATTAACTCCAGGTTCGTTCTTTTTATGAATGTGATTAGATGAATGTCTTTTATATACTAATACAAAGTATAAAGATGCTCCAACAGCACCTACTACTGTACCTATAGTACCTCCAGCTGCTCCATAAGATACCCCTCTTCCCATAAGTAGATATGCAAATAATAAACTGAATATTATATTTAGAATTTGTTCCCCTACTTGAGATACTGCAGTGGTAGTCATATTTCCTATTCCTTGAAAATATCCTTTATATGCACTCATTAGTGATGTAAATAATAGTGCTGGTGCAAGCCATCTAGTAGCTAATATTGATTCAGGACTATTAAAAATCATGCTTAAAGGTTCAGACCATAAAAACATAAATACAGATAGGACAAGTCCTAATAGTATAAGCAAAGTTCTAGATGCCCTAAAGGTTTTTACTGCATCTCTGTAGTTTCCCTTAGCTTCAAGTTCTGATACTAACTTTGCAATGGCTACAGGTATACCTGCATTAGCTATAGTGTATATATAAGTAAAAATTGTATATGTAGAAGAATATACTCCCCACCCTGTTGCACCTAAAATCTGTCTTAGCAAAGGTGTATAAATTACGGATAACACCTTTACAGACATCATAGATATGGTGAGTACCATAAAGCCTTTAGCTACAGAGTGCTGAGCCCCCTCAGTTCTGTCATTCATATTACCCCTCCATTAAAACTTAAACACATCATTCTTTATCTTCTTTAGTACTGGTGGTAAAGATTCTGCTATAGTTTTATTTTTCATATATTCAAGTTCATCTGAATTAGATTTAAATATTACTTTAAATGCATATAAGAATTGATAATCTAATCCATATCTGTTTATAAAGAAGCTGTTCAGTTTCTTATCTCCATATTTAGAATCTCCAACTATAGGATTTCCTAATTCTGATAAATGGGCTCTTAATTGATGACTTCTTCCAGTAAGTAAATTAATTTCTATTAGTGAAAAAGTACCACAGCTTTGAATTGTTTTAACTTCCATGGCAATTTCCTTACTGTTCGGAACTTTAGTTTCATATACCTTAGATATATTTGCATCTTCATTTTTCAAAATATATCCTGTATGAATTCCATCCTTTATTCTCCCTTGTACAAGAGCCATATAATATTTTTCAATACTTCTTTCTCTAATAGCCTCATTTAACGCTTTTAAATATTTAAAGTTTTTCCCAAATATAACAACACCTGAGGTATTTCTATCTAGTCTATTGCACGGAGCAGGAGTAAAAGTCACCTCTTTTTCTGGTTCATAATCACCTTTATCATATAAGTATGATAACACATAGTCTGTTAAAGTTGGCTCACCATCCTTTGTATCACTATGAACTAATAAATTAGGCCACTTTTCTACCATAAGTATGTTTTCATCTTCGTATGTAATTTTAAGATTATTATCTATTCTTTGAAAATTCTTTTTTTCTCCACTAGTTCTAATATATCTTATCTCTATAGTGTCTCCTTCTTCTAAAACATATTGTTCTTTGATTTTTTTCCCATTTACTCTAATATCACCTTTTCTAAATGCCTTATATATGGCACTTAAAGGTACATCCTTAAGTAACTTTCTAAGAAATTTATCACATCTTTGACCTGATTCATTTGCTCCTATTTGTATAGTTTTCATATTGTCCTCCTAAAATTTCTTTTATAGTTTATTAAGATAATTCATAGCCATATCACAGTGGACTGCTACGCCTACTTGTAAGCATTCCTCATCAATATCAAATTTACTGCTATGAAGTGGATAGATTATTCCCTTTTCATGATTTCCACATCCTAATTGATAAAACATAGAGGGAACTTTAAGAGAAAAATACGCAAAACTTTCAACACCCATAGTAGGCTCACTTAATATTTTAACTTTATTTTTTCCTAATAGTTCAATGCTATTATCATAAAATAGATTGTATATATTCTCATCATTATATAAACATGGATAACTTTCATCTATAATAATTTCACAGGTTCCTTTTAAACTTTCTACTTGTAAAGTTACAACTTCTCTTAATCTATTTTTTATATATTCTCTATCTTCTAAATTCATAGTCCTAATTATACCAGTTACAGTAACCTTATCTGGTATAATATTTGCCGCAGTACCACCATTTATAGAACCTATAGTTATTACTCTCGGAGATACAGGATTAATTTCCCTACTAACTAATAATTGTAAAGAATTTATCACTTGAGCCGATATTGTTATTGGATCTATTCCTTTATGAGGACTTGCACCATGAGCTCCTTTACCATATATGTTTATAGTGAAAGGGTTAGAAGCAGCATAGGCAACACCTTTTTTTATTCCAATGGTGCCTACATCTAAGCTTTCATCTACATGACACCCAATAATAGCATTTACATGAGGATTCTCTAAAACTCCTTCCTCAATCATAATTCTAGCACCGCCAGTAGTTTCCTCTGCTGGTTCAAAGATAAATTTTATATTACCTTTTAATTCATCCTTGCATTTATTTAAAAGTTTAGCAGCTCCTAAAACCATAGTCATATGAGCATCATGACCACATGCATGCATTTTTCCAATAGTTTTAGATATATAAGAGTGATTATTCTTTTCTTCTAAAGGTAAGGCATCCATATCGCATCTAATTGCTATAGTTTTTCCATTTCCTTCATTACATTTACCATATATAATAGCTACGATACCTGTACCTGCACAATCATGAAATTCTATATTTTCATCCTCTAAAAATTTTTTTATTTTATTAGACGTTTTATATAAATCAAAATCTAATTCTGGATTTTCATGAAATTCTCTTCTGATTTGAACTAACTCTTTACTTATTTCTTTAGCTTCATGGATAAAGTTCATCATAAACCTCCTTAAACTAATAATTATATATTATATACAAATACACAAAAAAATAATAGACTTAAAGTCTATATAAACTCTTAACTATATTGTACTTCAAACCATTATATAACAGAAAATATTATATTTCAACATTCTAGTAAAATACATGTTAATTATAAGGATAAATCGTTAAATATAATCTCTTTGTATTCTTTATCATATATTTATTAAGTTCAATTAAAATAACATATCTTCAAATATTGTACTATTAAATTTTCAAAGATAATTATTATGTAAATATATTTCGCGCTTAATATAAATCATATAAAAATACTAATCCTCTAGGAGACTTAAACCTATTAATACCGATATGTTAAGGGTATAAGAACATAAAAACATTTAGAATATTTGTAATTATTTTCCAAAACGATGTTGTTATTTTTATGTATGCATTTCACAATTACTATGAATAACTGAATGGTTACTCATAACAAATGTTTTATAATAATTTCCTTTGTATCCCATACTTATCATATCATTAGCATTAATCATAAATACTTTATCAAACTCCATACCTTTCACGCCATCGCTCATATTCTCTTTAGCGATTTTACTATATTCTTTCTTTAACTCTTCAGCCATTTCATCTTTTCACTAAAACTAAAATCTTTTCTGTTTTCATTTTCAGGTATCTCTAGTTTTAGTTGATTATAAAACTAAAAATACCGCATATTCATTTCTGAATAGTACGGTGTTCAAAATAATTATTCGGTTTTTTATTGTTGTGACGTTAAAAAAGAAATTTGTGTAACAAGCTCTTATTAGGTTTAATCTATTTCACTCGTCCAGACATTTGGTGACTTTCTTTAAATTGAACTAAATCCCACAAGTTCCCATATAAATCTTTAAATACTGCAACAATACCATACGATTGTTCTTTTGGATCTCTAATAAATTCAATTTCTTTCGCTATCATATCATTATAATCTCTCCAAAAGTCATCTGTACCAAGGAATAGAAAAACTCTTCCTCCTGCTTGATTTCCAACAAAAGATATTTGTTCTGGTTTTGAAGCCTTTGCAAGTAATATTGTAGTTCCAGATGAACCTGGAGGTGCTATTACTACCCACCGTTTATCTTGCTCTGGTTGGTATGTATCTTCAATTAACGTAAAATAAAGTTTCTTTGTGTAAAACTCAATAGCTTCATCATAATCTTTAACTACTAAAGCTATATGAATAACAGATTGTATCATTCTCTTACCACCTAACCTTTTCTTCATAATATAAAATAATTATATATGAAACATTCTATATATTCCATGTATTTCCCAACACTGTACTATTTAATTTTCAAAGAACAAACTATATAATGATGTGGGGTTATCATACACCCTTGGCTATTTCTCAATATACTTGGATTACGACGTAAAAAAATACCGCATATTCATTTTTGAATAATACGGTGTTTTAATATATCATTTTATATTTATTTTTAAAATTGAAATTTATCTAAGAGTTCACGGTTTAAGATTGCTTATTTTTAATCTATTTAAATATTGCTTTATACTTAAGTGGAATTGACAATCTACATTTATATTTTATAAGTTAAAATTTACTATTTGCTCGTACTAACTCAATTGCTTCTTTTCCTGACATATGTTCAATATCTAGTTCAATCATGCAAAGTGCTTTGTATGTTCCTTCAATTTCTTTTAGACGGCCTTCTTCATCTTCTGGAGTATACTTTGCTGCTAACTTTTCAATTGCATTTCTTTTCTCTGTTTCGTTCTCAATAACTCTTATCTTTCCAAATGCAATTGCACTTCTAAAGTAAGTTGTATATTCTTCTGATATGACATTATCTTCATCTATTACACAGAAAGATGCTTTTTCACACTTTGTTATGGCATCTATCTTATGACCAAACTTAGCTCCATGAAAATATATTTTGGAATCGCAATAAATATAACTAAGTGGAACTGCATAAGGATAATCCTCATCACCTAATACTGCCAATACACCTGACGTACCTTTTTCTAATATCTTAATTGTTTCTCTCTCTGTAAGTAACTGATTTTTTCTACGCATTTCTCTAAACATAATTTTTCTCCTTCATAAAACTTATTGCTGTTGTAAAAAACAAGCATCCATATGTACATCTTCTATGACCTAATGATGTCCACATGAATGCTTATAGCACCCCTATCCGGTGGTAGTTTTTATTCTTCTTTTATTTTTAATAATATCATTTCTAAATAAGAGAGTCAAATTCTATATGTTATATGCTTTATAAAAATAATTTTTACTTAAGAATTAATTATAGCCCATTTTGTAAACACCGCACTATTCAGTTTTCAAAGAACTACAGATGAATAGTTATTCTTATACTTGGTTAATTTATTATTTCACAATTCGTAAAAATAAAAACTACCGTATATTCACTTCTGAATAGTACAGTGGTCCGAAATGTTATTCGATTTTATAGTTTAGTCGTTAAATAAGAAATTGTTCTCTTAAAATTGATTTAATCTTCCCTACAAAATTTGAATTTAGAAAGCGTTCCAAATGAAGCAAAATACAAATACACATCCCCATGCATTATTAGTTTCTCTTTTTACTATAAGCATACCGTAAATAGCTATGAATGTAGTGATTATTTCAATAATACCCCAAAAAGATATGCTAAGGGGATGAAATAAAATACATACCCCAGCACAAGCAATAGCACCTACATTAAACCACTTACTTTTAGGTGGATATATACTGTTTAATTTATCGCTAATAACAACATAATTAAATCCTTCAAAAAATCCCCACACTATAAAAATCAATGCCATTCCTAAAATATTGATTGGAATACCACTTTCTAATACATCCTTTGTAATAATAATGCTGAGCGGGTGATAACCTGTATATTGTCCTGATATAATAATATACATTAAGTATGGAATAAAACAGATAATTGAAACTAAAGTAGATTTAATTGTATTTGTTTTTACTAATCCAAAATCAGAAAATCGTTCCTTTCTAAAAATACATACTACTGTAATTCCTAATCCAGCTATACCAAATTGAACACCTGTATTAAGTAACAAACGTAGGACAATAGAATTATTAGAATCCTTTATATAATTAACCATTTGATTTCCAAACAGCATATATAATATAAATGAACTCAATGTTATTAATGTAATAATCCATATATCAGCATCTAGCTTCTTTTGCTCTAAAGTTAAGCTTTTTTTACCCATCTTATCCCTCCGTTATAAATTACTATTTAGCTTACTTAATTCAATTATATACCATATTAACTATAATTTACATGTTATTTTAAATACCGTACTATTCAATTTTCAAAGAACAACTTGTATAATGATGTAGGGTTATCCTACACCCTTGCTTATTTTATTATTTATTTGAATCACAACATAAAAAATACCGCATATTCATTTGAATAGTACGGTATCTTAATAAATAACTTATTTTTATCTTCATAATATTAAAAATTATTTCTGTAACCTTCTATCTAATCTTTAATACAAATTGGAATTTATTCGTTATTTTTTATTTGTTTCCATTCATCCTCTAGAATTGCCATTAAAATATCATCAGCAAATTCTTTTCCATTCCAGATAGCATCACGTAGTACGCCTTCACGTTTGAAGCCAGCCGCAAGATAAGCCTTTTCTGCATGAAGATTGAATGAGAATACATCTAACTCCAGTCGATGAAGTTTTAATTTTTCAAATGCAAAATCTCTTGTCTTTTTTATAGCCCAAGAGCCGATTCCTTTACCACGTTCATTTGAGTTGAAAATACAAATACGAAAATTTGCACTTCGTGTATCCCAGTCGATTTTGTTGATTACACTTTCTCCAATAATACGTCCATCAGGTGAAATAATTAGAAAATCATAACGGTCATATGACTCTATACATTGCTTAAAGAAATTGACTACTTCATCGTATGTAAATACTTCTTTGCATCCCGTAAGACGTGCTACCTCTACATCTAAAGGATTGAAATTCTGCGAGAAATATTCTTCAGCCTCTTCTGTACGTGCTAGCCTTAATATAAATCCACACTTTTCCCATACTTGCCCTATCTTATTCATTGTTACCTCCAAATCCCCATTTATATGTTAGTCAATGAGTAATTAACCCACAATTTGATACAATTATACACTAAAGTTTTCATAATTTACATATATATTACTAATACCGTACTATTCAATTTTTAAAGAGCATATTCCTGTTTGCATATAATTCAAACTATGGTAAAATACTCACGGGTTAGAATACCTATTATAGTAGTTACTATAAGGTGATATAGTATCACTATTTCTTTTATCTCAGTGGTGATTAGTCGACATCCCTCTTTCATTTTTGGGGAGGAGCTATAAAATTGTTAGCATATAGTTATTTATGTATAGCTCGTCTAAACTTTCTTCGTCCTCCCTGACTCTTCTTACTTTTATAGAAGCTTCATTTTCTTTATCCTTTAAAGTTATTATATTTTTCTTCCAATTCCAGTCAAAATCCCTATCTAGAACAACTATCCCTATTTTTTAATTGTGGTGTAAGTTTGCACCGCTACTTGTTTAATATCCCCACTTCTCTTCAGCAAACATGTCCCAGGTATTCCAACTCTTTGATAAGTTATTTCTCTTTAAGAACTCTTCATAATCTCTTTCGTTTCGCAATGTCATTTCTAGCATTAAATCTTCTTGTCTCATTTCTTCTAAATTTATAATCACTTTATTCTCCCCTAAAATTTGGATCTTATTTAAACCATGAATTACCTATTTATATTGTCATAATAAAAAATACCACATATTCTCGTTGAATAATACAGGATTATGAATAAATTATTTAATTGTATATTGATTTCATCATTTAAGAAGATTGCGTTTTTATGATACTGATTCTTTTGAACGCTGTATTTTATTTATAGAATCCTCATATATAGTTTGTTTTAATTCTTTCATATATTTTGAAAACTCCACCTCTTTTTCTCCATATGTCAGATTTACTTCATACTCAAGAGGAATCCATGTTGATATCTCAGCCTCATTATGCTGTATTAGTGCCTCCATCTTATCAAGTGCCTTATAAATCTTAGATTCAATAGTTTTTTGTTCATACATTTCTAAAAATAGCATAGAAAGTTCCATTTTATATGGTTCTGGCAGATTGCAAAGCAACTGATGAACTTCTCTATTTTCTATAATTTCATCGCTTTCAGTTTTGTTAAATGAAGGTATATCACCTGTAATTGCTTCACCTAAGTCATGGCAAATACACATTAGTATTACTTTGTTAATATCAACATCAGGAAATTCATCCTTCACCAAGTATGCCATTAAAGATAATCTCCAACTGTGCTCTGCTACACTTTCATGACGATTAGAAGAAGTCCATGAGTGTCTTGTATTATTCTTTAATTTTTCTGCAACAGACATAATTTCTATGAATTTTTTTGTGTTCATTTTCTCCACCCCTCTGATTACATTATCAAATTATCTTGTTTTAGTATAGCATAAGCAAGAATACTACACCTACAATAATGTAAATTATGAATCCCGATTATACTACATTATTAAGTTTTCAATAGGCAAATATAATTAGCGATTGCTTCGCAATATATCGCAACTATGACTTAGTCAACAGAGTAAGTTTATCATATTTACCACTTTTTGAGCTACTCTTCAATATACTTGAGATAACTTTTATCTTTTAATATCGTACTATTCAGTTTTCAAAGAACAAATTATATAATGATGTAGGATCCTCCTACACCCTTGGTTATTTCTTAATGTAGGTTGATTATGACGTAAAAAAATACCGTATATTCATTTTGAATAGTACGGTATTTCCATTTATTATTTTAATTACTAATGCTTCTTTATTAATTTCATTATTTCATCATTTATAACATCAGGCTCGAATTGATGTATAGCATGTCTTGAATTCTTTACTACTATTTGCTTACTATCTGTAGACCACTCCTTCAAGGCTATTTGACTATCTTCCCATTCAGAAATTGCTGAAGTATTACTTTCAGCAGTAAATATTCTAAGCGGAATATCTCCTAATTTTCCGTTATCTAATACTATTTTTGCACTATCGCTTGCCATGTTACTTTCATCTATAATATTCTTATTATACATAGTTTTAAGAGTCATCGACTTATACAACTGTTTTAAATCATCAGGCAATAATTCAAGATTATTTGCTCCTGATATAATTTTTGAAAAATAGCTTGTATGATAAATTGCTAATCTATCAACTCCTGATGATTTTAGCATCTGATATTTAAATTCTGAACTACTACTTATTCCTAATTTATTTTCAGAATAATATTCTGGACTACCCCCATCAATTAACACAACCCCTGAAACTTCATCTCTATATTTTTGTGCAAATCTTATTGATGTTAATGATGCTAACGAATGTCCAACTAATATATATGGTGGCTTTTGCCCCGATTCTAAAAGAGCTGTATGTACTTCGTCTACAATCGAATCAATATCCCTTGAAACATCTGTTATTTCACTCAATCCATGTCCCCGTTTATCATAAACAGCTATTTTAGCATGATTTGATATTACATTATAAAGAGGATATAAATCTGCATAAGCACTTGGCTCATTTAATCCTCCAATAAAAACTACAGTTACATTCCCTTCTCCTTTGGTAAATACATTGATTCTATGATTATTTACATTAACCATTTCCCCTACTGGAGGATACTTCTTAGAATCCTTATATTCTCCAATTTTTTCATAAGATACACCCATTAGCGAGATAAAAGCTATAAAAATTAATACTAGAAATATGCCTCTTTTAAATCCTTTTTTAGATTTTCTTTTGTACCTTCTTCCATTTACACTCATTTACTAGCCTCCCTAAAAATAATATAATCTATTTTTAGCTGGTATTATTAATATTACTTCTTAAAATAATTGTATAATAATGCTAATTAAGATTATAGCATATATTCCAATATTATACATAATATTTTATCTATCTTGTACGATGTTTTGTTTAATATACCGTACTATTTAATTTTCAAAGAACATATCCCCATCTACATATAATTCAAAGTATGTTAAAATATTTATAGTTTAGAATACCTATAATAGTAGTTACTATAAGGTGATATAGTAGCCACTATTTTGTTTATTATCTTCATAGGGGTGATTAATCGATGCCCCTCTTTCATTTTTTTGTAGTAATCATAAAAATGTAGTAAATGTCATGATTTAATTCAATACCATTGTGACATGGAGTTTTAATTTTATAATGTAGCAAATGTCGTGACATTGAATTTGAAAATGTAGTTTTAGTCGGTATTATATCTTAAATAGTATATATTTTTCACTCAATACCACTATGTTAAATAATTTTACTGCCATTTCATAATTTATTTACATATATTCATAAATTTCATTGCAATTAAATTCCATTTCATATATATTAAAAGATAAATTACCGACCATTACTACACTTAAAATCTAAGATTCAAAATCACAGGTGTGGTGTTGAATAAAACTTTATGAGTTGTATTATAAAATAGCGACATTTTCTACATCTTAAAATAATACTAGTGGTTTTGAGTGGAAATATATCTATCGTGACATTTAATCTTAAAATAATAAAAAGACTAGGATAATTTACCCAGCCTTTATTTTTTCTAAAATACTATTATTAACATCAATTTGAGATTGTAAAAATTCTTCTTTTAGTTTTCTTTCTTTATTTACTCTATCTCTTTCAATGTTTTCCTTTGCTGTCTTTTTAGCTATTTCATTCTTCTTAATTAGTACCATTACTGGACATGCAACTAAACCTGTAATTAAAAATAATTTTAATAAATAAAGAATCTCCTTTACTTCATACATATACATTAATCTCCTACGCACAAATATTATATTAAATTGTATGCTTAAAATTAGATAATATTAATAAAGATAGTAATTAACCACTTAGTAATCCTTTGACTATTTCAAAACAGTTATAATTAAAATAAATACTGCAATGTATTTTGTCGCACATTTCGAAGCGTATTAAACTATCCTATTTTTTCCTATATTAGGATAAAATGATAGTACCTACATATCAATACTTCTATCTGAAATTTCTTCGTACAGAGTATCCCATTCTGTTTCTTCTCTCCACTCATCATCTTTGCTTATCAATACTCTTCCTTGAGTATATATTTTCACATTTTTCATTAGAAGGGCTTTCAATGCTACTTTATCATTTCTTAAAGTACAAACATTCATCTTTTTCGCACCTCATTTTTAGTTTCAGTTATCATTTTTTCAACATCACTTTTACTCATGTTTTGCTTATCTATCGCTTTTGAAAATATATCACTGATTGCATCCCATTCACACATTTCAGTTTCGTTGTACATGTACGCACCTCCTATCTGTTTACTACCTAAGTCTAAGTCTTGTGCTATTTTATCTGATACTCTCCCTATACTTGTGTGAAATCTTTCTCACCCTTGCCAATTATACTTTAGGTACTCGTATTTAGTACGATAACCTGATATGTAAACTTTGCGTACCCCCTCTAAACGTTCACAGAGGTAATGTCGACAAGCTTAACGAATCGATAATAATCAATCCTCCACGTTCCCCAAATGTTTGTGTAACGACACTATTAAGGTTTTCAGAATTCTTAAAACCTTCTCCTCCTCTAGGTTTTTCGGATTTCCTTGAAATACTCATAAAGTCAGTGCTTTCATACTACCTGACTCTACTAAGGATTGTAATTCTGGAATAAGGTCATTTAATTGAAAATAATTATTTATTTGTTGTTTTGTTAACCCTACATTTTTACAAAGTTCTTCGGAAGTCAAATTATTTGACTTGCTATTTTGATTGTTACCTTGTCTAATTCCATAAATCCTTTCTAATTCTATATTGCATTTACACATAATAATTACCTCCGGGTTTTATATGTAAAAAGGATAACTGGAATAGTTATCCTTTAGTTATTATATTTTATATAGCTTTTTTATTTTATGATTCTACTTCCATTTTAATACCTTTTATTGTGTGCATATCTTCCCATTTATCTCTATGATCAATCTTTACCAAGTTTACAATTTTTATATTTACAGAATTTAGAGCATGTAAAATATCCATCAAGCCGCTGCTTTTCTCAATTAACAAAAATTCTTTTATATTTGCTTTTATAAGTTCGTCTTTAAATTCCATTAAATCGTGTTTGCCCTCTTCACTGTAAATAAACCCTAACTCTTTGATAACCAATATATCAAATTTATTTTGTACTGTGTAGTCATATCCCTTTACCAAATATCTACTACTCTTGTTGTTATTTATATAATTTTCTAAATAGTCATTTTTATACATTCTCATTGCCTCCTAATTATTCTCACTATTCTTTCTATATATTAAATATTGCTTTTACTATTACCAAAAGTACTGATATTGATACTAATACAATATTAATAAATTAACTTTCATTATCATATTTTTTTATTTTATCTTGTAATTCATCTATTTTATGATAATCTGTATTATCAATTTCTTTTTCAATAACTTTAGGTGGCTTAGATTGCTCTTGTTTAAGTTACTGTTCTAGCTGATTAGCTTTTTCTTTTTCAGACTTTAATTATTCTCTCAATGTTATGCATGCTTTGTTTATAGATAGTTGTTCATTATCTAATTGTTGTATAAGTTCTTCAGGAATGTTATTATAGCCCATGTCATTTTCTCGTTAAAACTAAAATACCGCATATTCATTTCTGAATAGTACGGTATTTAAAAATATTTTAATCATTTTTTAATTCATTATAAATTAAATTGCATATTACAACTCCATATTCAGCGATAAATTGTTTTTGCTTTTCTGTATATGCATTTCTTTCTCTAATACTTTCTTGTGATGAATGTCTAAAGCATTGGACTTTATTTCTTAATTCTTTTACATCACTTTCTTTAATAAATCCTAAAGAAATATGCTCATAATTTAACGAGATAAACTTTTTACCCTTTTTAATAGATATTCAATTAAATTACCTAATTCTTTTAATTTCTCATCTAGTGCCATTTCATTAAGTTGTGCATTTCTAGTTGATATTTTCTGAATTAATTTATCGACGTCCTCATCTATAATAACCTTACAATCATCTTCTTTTCTCAACTCTTCAATATCTTTTCTTATATCATTAATTTTCTTTTTGTCATATTCTGTTAATTTATTATTTTTAAATTTATAGTTCTCATAATAATTTAGTAGCTCACTTATTAATTGGACAACTTTTAAATTAGGTTCCTTATCAAATATTTGACGCAATTTATTAGCTTTTGAACAATAATCTTTATATCCATCATCAATATCAATAATTACTTTTATAAATCTTTATAATGAATTATTTGAAAAATCTATCACATATCCAGTTCCCATATCAAATAACTCTTCTGACGATTGTATTATTGTATATTTAAAATTTTCCATATATTCCCTTGATTTATATATCAATCTAGCTTATAATTTAATATAATTATGATTTATATGCATTTCGCTCCCTTCATTTAATATCATCAATATTATTCTTTGAACATTTCATATTCCTCTTCTAGTATTTCTTTAAAATTTAAAATTTTGTAGTAATCATATCCATCTGATTTTTTAAATAATTCATCTTTAAATGGATGAGTTGTAGTTACTGTATTTTCAAAACCAACATCATTATTTATATTATTTTTATAAACATAACTTACCCAATAATACTTTTTATCCATATCTACACCTCTTTTAACTTTCTAAACTCTTCTATACTTATTTGTTTACATTCCCCATATTCTGCACCATCATCATCTGTTATTAACCTAGTCTCAAACAATAACCATGATTCTATATCTTCTAAAACACTATCTTCCGAATATCTTATTTCTTTATCTGATTCCATTACAAATCTTTTTATATTAGGCTCATAAACAAAATTAAAGCCTCGCTTACTTGAATCAAAAGCTAAGTCTGGTAAATATATTGCTTTTATTTTCATCTTTACCACCTCATTTAAATTTTAGATTTTATTTAGTATAAAAAATACCGCATAATCATTTGAATAGTACGGTATCTAATGATTGTAATATCAAATTTGGTAATCAATAAGAGTTTTATATAAACAATCTGTAAGAAACACTAAACTCATCATGCTTTTTTTATTTATTAAATCTAATCTTTCTCCATGTAATATATGTCTGGTTATAAATGTGGGGTCTTTTAAAGTGCTTTTGTATATATAATAGTCACTCTTATTATCGAAAAATGTAACAAACAATTTATCAAACTTATAAATCATTCCATACCTCAATACAAAATTTAATTAAAAAAGGTACGAAACGAATATATGTTTATATACACTAGAACATCAATTTTTATTATCCCTTACTATTCTTCAATATCCATAAGCCCATTAGATATAAGGATATCAAAGTCAAATTTTCTCTCTAAATCAGAGAATTTAATAGAAATATTACTTTTATCTAAGAGTGTTATAATTCCTCTTCCATAAAACTTATGTAATACAGCTGTTCCTACTTTAAATTTGACCCTTTCTAATATTTCCTCTTCTATTTTACACTCAGATAAAAATTGAGACCTATTTCTATTTTCTCCCATCATGAATTGAGGAACAAGAAACACTACATTATTAATAGCTCTAGTAACTCCTACATAAAACAGTCTTCTTTCTTCTTCTATATCATTGTTTTTGTAGGGAATAAATCCATCTATAGCATTAATCATAAATACTGTATCAAATTCCATACCTTTCACGCCATGGATAGTACTAAGAATTACACCTTCATTTTTCTCTTTATCTCTAGTACTAGCTTTCTTAGTCTCCTCTTCCACTGTATTTACATGTTCTAAAAATTCCTTAATATTTTTAAAACCTTTTATACTTTCTTTAAATTCATTTAGTACATTTTCTAAATCTTCTATGGATAACTTATACTTTTGTGAATATTCTACTAGATATTTATGATACAGTAAGTCACCTATTATAAAATCCACTGCAGTAGATAGCGACATTTTATTTAAGCTAGCAATATCCCTTTCAAGTTTATCTATTATCTTTAATTGAAACACAGGGATACTCTCCAAGTTTTTTAACTTAACAAATGGACTACCTAATCCAGTACTCTTTTTTACTTCTTCTATACTATTCTTGCTAATATACCTATAAGGTTTATTTATTATTCTAGTAAAGCTATCCACATTTAATGGATATATACTTAGTTTTAAATAAGCTAGTATATCTTCACATACGAAATGTGAGAAGAAATTATACTGTCTATCTAGTAATGTGAAAGGAATTCTCTTTCTTATAAAGCTGTCGATTATACTTCTGCTTTCTATATTAGTTCTATATAGCACTGCAAAGTTATTAAAACTATAATTTTCCGTTTCCTTTAGCTTAAGAATATAATCACTTATATATGTGCCTTGAGCTATCTCATCTCTAACTCCTTGAACCTTTATTAAACCCTCATCTATTTTATTTGACTTAATATTCTTTGAGGTTCTAACCCTATTATTTTTTATAGATTTCATAGATAAACTTACTATATTTTTTCTAGATCTATAATTTGTGGATAGGTATAAAGTTTTTCCATTTTCAAACATATCTTTAAAGTTTACTATATAAGATGGATTAGCACCTCTAAAACTATATATGCATTGATCCTCATCACCTACTACAAATAAGTTGTTATTTTTATTTAAAAGCTTTAATATTTCAACCTGAACATCATCACTATCTTGAAACTCATCAACTAATATATGTTTAAATTGATTTTGATATGAATTTAATAGGGAGCTATTCTTATTAAATAAATCTCTACACATTAACTGTAGATCCTCAAAGTCAAGCAGAGACTTTTCTTTTTTATAAGATTCATAAAAATTAACACAATTTTTTAAAAGTTCCTTATCAATTTGATTAGTTCCTTCTCTACTATACTCCCCCTTACATTTATAAATAGATATAGCATTTATGTATTCCTTAACTCTATCTTCACTAACATCTTCCACATATGTAGTTAAAAAACTTTTAACCACTCTGTAGCTTTCCCAAGATTCTATTATATTTATATCCCCGTAATAGGCCTTTAATATTTTATAACAAAGTCCATGAAAGGTTCCAAAAAAGGGACTTACTTTCTTTTTATCTATAGCTAAAAATCTATTTCTCATATTAGCTGCTGCTGCTTTAGTAAAAGTTATTATAACTATATTTCTAGGTGATATATTTTTATGGTTTATAAGATTGTAAACCCTATTTACAATAACTACAGTTTTTCCACTTCCAGGACCTGCACTGACTATTATATTTTCATCTTCACAGTTAATAGCTGTTAATTGCTCTTCACTTAAATTGTTATATTTATTTTTTATCATAATATAGATCTTTCCTTTTATATACTTTCAATTTAATAATATTACCATATTATTTGTCCATATACTATAGAAATGGAAGTTTTCTTATGGTACGATATATAAGATGTAAATGTTAACCCATGGAGAATTTATAGAATTTTATGGTTTAAATAAGTGAGGAGAACTAAAAATGGATACAATTACTAGACTTGACCTAAGAAGCCAAAGAAATCTTACTATGCTAGTAGATTTTTATGAGCTTACTATGGCTAATGGTTATTTAAATAATGAAGTAGAAAATACCATAGCTTATTTTGACATGTTTTTTAGGAAGATTCCTGATGGTGGTGGATACTGCGTAATGGCAGGAGTTCAACAATTAATTGAATATTTAACTAATCTTAAGTTTACTGATGAAGATATAGAATATCTAAGAAGTAAAGCTATATTTAGTGAAGAATTTTTAAATTACTTAGCTAACTTTAAGTTTAGTTGTGATGTATGGGCAATTCCAGAGGGTACTCCTGTATTCCCTAATGAACCACTTGTAACTGTAAGGGGTCCAATAATGGAAGCTCAGTTTATAGAGACTATGATACTATTAACAATAAATCATCAAACTTTAATTGCTACTAAAGCAGCAAGAATTTGTGAAGCTGCTAGTGGTAGATCTGTTATGGAGTTTGGTTCTAGACGAGCTCAGGGTTATGATGGTGCTTTATATGGAGCTAGGGCTGCAATTATTGGTGGTTGTAATTCAACCGCTTGTACTATGGCAGATGAGTTATTTAACGTACCTGTAACTGGAACTATGGCTCACTCTTGGATTCAGCTTTTTGATAATGAATATGAAGCTTTTGCAGCATGGGCTAAGACTTACCCAGATAATACAGTACTTTTAGTAGATACATATAACGTATTAAAATCTGGTATTCCTAATGCTATAAAGGTTTTTGATGAAGTTTTAAAACCTATGGGTAAAAGACCTAAAGCTATAAGAATTGATAGTGGAGACATTGCTTATCTATCTATAGAAGTTAGAAAAATGTTAGATGAAGCTGGTTATGAGGATGTAAAAATAACCATTTCTAATTCTCTAGATGAATTTATAATTAAAGCTGTTCTTGATAACGGTGCCAAAATTGATAGCTTTGGTGTTGGTGAAAGATTAATAACTGCAAGAAGTGAACCAGTATTTGGTGGTGTATATAAACTTGTTGCTATTGAAAAAGATGGTGCAATTGTTCCTAAAATCAAAATCAGTGAAAATGTAGAGAAAATTACTAATCCTGGTTTTAAATCTCTTTATAGAGTTTATGACAAGAAAACTAATAAAGCTATAGCAGACTTAATTGCTTTGGGTGACGAAAAGTTTGATAGCAATAGACCGCTAGATTTATTTGATCCTAATTATACTTGGAAGAGAAAAAGAATTAAAAACTATGTTATAAAAAATCTTATGGTACAAGTATTTAATAAGGGTGTATGTACTTATGAAAGTCCTTCTGTAATGGATATAAGAGAATTCTGTAATAAGGAAAAAGCTAGTTTATGGTCAGAAATAAGGAGATTACAAAATCCTCATCAGTACTATGTAGATTTATCTAAAAATTTATGGAATTTAAAAGAATCACTATTACATGAATACTCTTCAATATATGAAGAATAATATTACTATATTATCTATGAAGGGTATGATATCTAGTGAATAATAAACTTAAAATAAAAATTTCTAATGATGCCTTTGATTTTATTAATAAACTCTTAGAATTTCACGATGAGTATGATTGTATAGCATTAAGTCAACCTAAAGGCGGTGGATGTTGTAAGACTAATAAAGTTGATATTATTTTAGATAATAGAATTAATTATACTATTATTGAAAATATAGATGGTTTGCATGTTGCTTATAATGAGAATTTAGTGAATAACTTTATCGAAATAATCATTGTGTTAAAAAAAGATTCCTTGTATCTAAAAGCCACGCCTTCTGATACTAATAAATCTAAGAGTAAGGGTTGTAGCGGATGTGGATCAAAAGGAACAAATAAATGTGCATCATGCTCAGGGTGTAGTGTAGTTCAAAAGTAATATAATATATAAAATAAAATCTCCTAACCGTAAGGCTAGGAGATTTATACATTTGCTAAGTATATATTAAAATAACACTCTCTTAATTTGCATAACAAGATTTTAATTTAAAATGCTCTTTATATATAGAATACTATAAGTAAAAATCTATAAAAAACAATTTAATTATAAGTAGCTATCTTTATACAAAAGAGATATAGGTAGCGACTTATCCTCTTTGTACAAATCATAATCATAGATACTTTTCACCTTGCTCCCCTTACCTTTAAGCTCTTTAAAGGGGCACTTGTTATTATTTTCAGCCCAATTGTAAAGAGCACAATCTTCTGAACATTCTACATCCTCATCGTAAGTTGATAAAAAATCACACTTAGCCAATCATAACACCCCCAGATAAATATACATTTAATAACCTAAATTATAAATGAGAATTTTCGCAAAATAAAGTATTTTTAGTGGATTTATTACCTACTTTTCTTGATTTAGGAGTTTTTAAGATTTTTTTAAATGTAATTTTATTTTTTCTAGAAATGCATATTTATATATTATTTATTGCATAATTTCTATAAGTTTTACTCTATAAAAACTACACTTATGTCATTATTGATATTTTCTTGTCCTATATTTCTTTGGATAGTGTCCAAAGAAATAATACCACTTTCTTTATCTAACATACGTGGCTTAGTATTACTAGTAGCTTTGGCATGAGTACCTACTATTCTCTTATACGTGAGCAGTAGCTTGTCATAAAATGTATCATTTAAGCATGCATTGATAACGGCTATCGTTTTTTCCCCATCAATGCAATTTAATAAACTATTACTCTCAATATTATAATGAGTAAATTCATTAAATTCCTTGAATATGTAGCTACTACCATATAAATTTAATTTTGAAATAGCAGGTTTTCTTTTTTGGATTTCTTTAGCTTCTAAACTTTCTTCTTTATTATTTAATATGGTGCCTCCCTTTTCTATAATAGCTCTTTCTAAATTTAAATCCTCTAATTCTAAACAATCATCTATTCTTATCTGAGTCCCAATATCGATATGATACATAATAAAGTTTTTAGCTTCTTCCTTAGATCTGACAAGAATACTATGGATACCAATCTCTTCAAGTCTATCCATGGTGTCTTGTATTAATATGCTTACAGAGCTTCTAATTGTCATACATATTACACCTCCTAAGGCTATTATAGTATTTACTTTACTTATTTATATGGCGGTATCTCCATTTTTATGATATCTATAAAAGATTTTATAATATGAGCTGTAAATCCCCAGATAACATACTTATTCCATTGATAAAAATACTCTTCTAAAATACATTTTGAAAATTTATAATCCTTCCCTCCATTTATTAAATCAAATGGAAATCCCTCTTGATTAATTGGTCCTATGTCCATTTTATATAGTAATGGATCTGTATCAATAAAAAACTTTAATGGTACTTTAAATATATGATCAACTTCATTTTTATTATAATTGATATTACTAGTATTAATTTTAGCTATATAAGGACGCACAATCATTTTATATGGTGAGATAAAATAATCCATTTCACCTAGAACTTCAAATTCTTCTTTTTTAATATTCATTTCTTCCATTGTTTCTCTTATTGCAGCTTCCTTAAAAGTTTCCCCAGGTTCAACCTTTCCACCAGGTAAGCAAATATCCCCTGGCTGATGATTTAACTTTTTAGCCCTAACTTGAAAAATTATATAAATTTCCTTATCTATAACCTCTAAGAGAATCATTACAGCTGCCTTCTTTATAGATTGTATAGGTTTAGATTCTCTATCTTTAAATATATTATTTATTGTATGAATATTTATGTTTGTCATATATCCACTACTCCTTTAACTGTATACTTATTTATAGCATATCATAATAAATGATAATAAAAATATAATATATTGTTAATAACATATTTTTTCTTTATCCTTGTTGAAAAATCTACTAAATGGTATACTAAATAGGACTTAATTAATTCTAAAATATAATAAATGGAGAGATGACTTGTGAAAAAGAGAATTTTAGCATTGTGGGTATTTTTTACTTTAGTGTTTACCTTTTCTTTCTCAACCATAGCACTAGCAGATAGTCAACCTGAAATTGTTGGTACTTCAGCTATTATTATGGATTTAGAAACGAAGGAAATAGTCTATTCTAAAAATATCGACGAAAAAAAACAGCCAGCTAGTCTAACTAAGCTTATGACTGCTTTATTATTAGCTGAAAATAAAAGTAAAACAGATTTACTTACTTATCCTGCTGCAGCTTTAAATGAGGCTCCTTACTCTTATGGCCTTAATGTTCATCCAGTAACTCCTGGTGATACATTTACTGCAAAGGATGCTATGGACATACTACTTCTTTATTCAGGTAATGATATTGCTTACATGATTGCTGAAAATGTTGGTGGAACAAAGGATAATTTCATTAATATGATGAATGAAAAAGCTAAAGCATTAGGTATGACTAATACTAATTTTGTAACTCCAAATGGACTTGATGATAATACTGATGATCACTATACTACATCATACGATTTAGCATTACTATTAGATGCAGCTTATAGTAATGAGTGGATTAGAGAAACTATGGATAAAAAAGAATCAGAAGTAAAGTCAACTAATGGACCTTCAGCAATAGTTGAAAATAGAAACAAGCTTATAGGTGTTGATGGAAATATTGGTGGAAAAACTGGCTATACAGAAAAATCTGGAAGATGTCTAGCAGCTTTATATCAAAGAAATGGACGTACTCTTGCAACGATTGTATTAGGTTCTGATTATAACTTCCCAGTAGATACTCAAGTTTTTGAAGATACTACAAAATTATCAAACTATGGTTTTAATGCACAAAAAGAAGTTTTTAAGGCTAAGGACTCTGAAATTTCAGAAGTTACCATGGAATATAATATTATACCTCTTATAGGTCCAAAGAAAGCAATTAAAATTCCTGTTACTATTCATGAGGATATCTCCTTATATCCTACAGATTTAGAGCCTGAACTTAATTCTGAGGTTGAAAAAATAAATGTTTGGACCTTAAGCAAAGATAAATCAATCGGAAATACTACTGTTTCAGTAAAGGGCTATGAAAAACAATATGATGTATATTCTGGAATATCTAATATGGATATAATTAAAAGCAATATACTTTATTATATATTAGCTCTATTAGTATTAATAATAGTAGTATTCTTAGTATTATTAATAATTTCTAAAATAAATAGAAATCGTAGAAATAAAAAAAGACGTATATATAGATAAAAAAAGATTCTCTATGTAAATTAATCATAGAGAATCTTTTTTGTTTATTTTTAATATGGTTATATTGTAAGTTCCTTTTCACAATGCTTTTTAAAATTTTTTTACAATGATACAATCTTAATTATTATATACTATGTTGTTTTAAATTTACTCTAAATTTTGGATATTATTGTTATGATGATTTTCAATTATGACAATTATATATATGAATAAAGTAGAGTCTCTCATATATAATATATGCATTTTACATCATAATAAATAAAAACTACTAAAATAATTAAACTAGATTTCATGTAAATATTGATTTCTCATATAACTTAATTATATAGCTCAATATCAACTTAAAATCTAGTTAACTCAAAGCAGTTTTTATTTTAAATTATTTCAATAATATCTTCTATCCTATCTATTGTAAAATCTGGTTTATATGTCTTTATTTTTTCTATATCTAAAGCTGTATAATTTACTAAACACGTTTTAGAGCCTGCATTTTTACCACATAAAATATCATTATGGCTATCTCCTACCATTATAGTCTCCTCTGGATTAACATTTAAAGCTTCACAAGCTTTTAAAACAGGTTCACCATCTGGTTTATGTTTTTTACTATCCTCTGGAGTAATTATTACATCAAAATATTTTTCTAAATCAAAACAATTAAGTCCCCTTAAAGCTGTTCCTCTTCTTTTCGATGTAACTATAGCTACCTTTAATCCTTTATTTTTTAATTTTATTAGCCCTTCTTCTACGTGATCATAGGATTTTATGTATTTATCATGGCTATCTAGTGAATACCTTATGTATTCATTAACTAATTCCTCAGCTCTCTCTTTTTCATAGTGATTCATCACATCTTTAAGCGGTACGCCAAAGGATTCTAAAATCTCTTCTCTTCCTATATTTAATCCTAAATAATTATTTAATACATAATCAAAGGAAGTTAATATTAACTCATTTGTATCTATTATGGTGCCATCTAGATCAAATAATATTGCTTTTATCATATTTCTTCTACTCCTTACTTATAAGTAAACTTAATGATATATACCACTTTGAATATTTAATTCTATTTCTATCTTCATAAGCTCCATTCACGTCCTTAACCATTACTGTAGCTCTTTTATTAATGTTACTGATTATTCCTTCATGTAATATATCCTTATATGTAAATTGGACAACTTGTCCTTTAGAAAAAGATCTATTATTGGTTTTATTTAAATTATTTTCACTTTTTAATATTTCATGATAGCTGTTTTTATGATGGAATAAATTAAAGGCCATGGTCTTAAACCTTCTGCCCTTACAATTAGAATTTCCATACTTACTAAATTCTATAACATGGCATATCTCATGCTCCAAAATAAGCATAAGAGCTTCTAATGTATCTTCAGCCTCAATTCCACAAACAATTTTACTTTCATCATCTTCTATAAATCTTTCCATAATCCTATTGCTTATTCTAATCTCGTATTTGGACTCTCTTCCTACTTTAGAAAATATAGTTTTACCCCCACTAGAGGTCATTCTGTTAGATGTGGATACTCTAATTCCTTGTGGTATGACTTGTGTTAAATACTTATCTAATACATAAGTATCATACAAATCTATTAAATTAGAAATATTCTCTATGGTTATGATATCTAGTGAATTGTATATATCGATGTTATACCTTCTACAAAATTCTTTCTTTATAAAACTTCTCATGATTTCTTTTTCTTCTCTATTAATTGTGAGCTTATTCATTAAGTATGTACTACCTTCCCTTAGTAATATTCTATTTAAATAATATCATTTAGTAAATTATACTACAAACAATGGCTAACTAAAAATAATTACTAATTATAGTAAAATATTAAGCTTGCACTTATATTAAAGCACAAGCTCAATATTTATTTAAAATTCATTTCATTTTTAAGACAGTACTATTTAATTGATTTATAGATAAGTCTACTTAACTGATCTTTTTCTTTTGCACCTTCTATATCTTTTAATATTTGTTCTTTAATTTTACTTAAATCAATATTTAGCTCATTAATAAGATCTTCTAAGGAATTTATTGCATTTAGAAGCTTTACTTTCTTGTTATCCTTAACTATTACTTTATCTGCAAAAGACTTAAGGGCAAGATATGTTAAGATTAAAACCTCTTTATCACTTACAAACTTCTCATAATTTTCTAAAAGATAAACTATAGCTTTAGTTAATAGATTTTTATATATATCTATTCCTTCACCATGAATAGTAAAAGCCAATATACTTCTAGCAGTATAAATAACCTTATCTATTTCATCATCTTCTACAGATTTACCAAAGGCACCACTAGCTAACTGTTGTGTTGCTAAGATACGTAAAAACTCTGACTTATCTGTTCCCTCATCATTTAAAGTATCTAATTCTAATTCATCAAGGCTTTGACTATAGTAGAATTTCGGAGAAATTATATTAGTATCACCCTTGTTAAAATCTACGTTAACTGGTAGGAATTTTCTCATAACCCCACCTAGTACAGGTTCATAAATTTCTTCTATTAGAATAAATGAAGTTTCATCACTTATAATTCCAATATAGGTAGATAGCTCTATTATTTTACTTTTCATAGCTTCATGAACTTCTCCGCGCTCATAGATAACTCTATTTTCCAAAGACTCTATTCTCTTTTTATACCAAACCTTTTCAATTAAGTTCGCATTAACTTCTAAATCTAACTTAGTTAAACTTATTCTTCTTTGTATTCTTCTATTTCCAACCATACCGTTAAGAGTAACAATACCGTCAAGCTCTCCATCGATCTTAGCAAATATTGAAAATGGTTCTCCATCATACATATATTCTATAGTTCTAGGATAAGTTTTTTCTACTTTCATTCCGCCCCAATCAATTTCAATACCTGTTATTTGTAGACCTCTTATTCTATTAAATTGATTTAAAATTACATCTTCAATTCTTATACTTCTATTAATAAATTCAGCTTTACCAAAGGTAAGTCGTGCTATCTGATTTATAAAATAAGTATTAACTGATGCATCTATTCCAAAAGGGAAGATTCTACTTTCTACACAAGTCTTTTCAACATAATCAAGAATTTCTTTTTCATCATCAACTATGTCATCAGTAAATAGAATAATAGTATTTTCTTCACCCTTTCCTTCATTTAAAAATGCATATTTTATTCCCTCAAATATGCTAGCATCCTTCTCACAAGATAATTTGTCTATCCATTTAGATGCTTCCTTTAGATTTTCTTCATTAAATTCAACTTTTTTATTCGCTGAGAAATACTTTAATGTATCACCCATGGCAACTATATTAAATGTATCACCTTTATATAGGTTTCTAAGACACAATTGTAAAGCTGTTTTAGCTTCTTTTATCTTATCTCCATCCATAGATTCAGATATATCTATAAGGAATATATAATTCCCACTTTTTCCTTCTACATCTTCTTCAATTTCAGGTAGGAATCTCAAATATACAATTCCGTTATCTTCACTATAATTTTCATATATAATTCCACTAGTTTCACTTAGAGATTCTTCTAAGTAAATTGTCATAGCACTATTAAGTATTTGATTGTCATCTTCTAAAGTTATTTTATATAAATTATTCTCCCCTTCTTCTACCTTTATCTTGTGAGTATCACAATAAAATTTAGCATTTTCAAAGGTCTCCACTAATAAATTTAAAGATAGATTATATTCGTCTTGTTGCTGTTGTTTCTGGCTATATGGATTTACTGGAGGAACAATCTTAGGTATAATTAATTTTAGCTTTGATTGCTCATATACTAATTCCTCTATATAGGAAATTTTTATAACTACAGTTTCACCCTTTAAAATTGTGCCAATAGACATCTTAAAGTAGTTTTTGTTTAATTCTTCTAACAAAAGCTTGCTTCCAGAATCTTCTCCAACATTCTCATATATCTTTTCTATACCTTTTTTATCTTCTACCTTACCTTTTATAACTCTTCCACCTATATTAGCTTCAAAACCTGATATGACGGCAGTATCTGGTATTGGGAAAGTATATATGCCTTTTACATCATCTTCACCTATGTTTTCATAAATATGACTTATTGTAAATTCAACAAACTCTCCACAAATATTACCTTCTATATCTACTTTTTTTAATGTAATTTCTCCGTGGGACACACTATTTTGTAACTCTCCATATTCCATAACCTCACTCCTTTTCTTTTATTGTAACCTATAAATATTTTATTAGAATAGTCTAAAACTTCTATAATATAATATTAAAATTTCTATAAACTATTTCATATTAGAGAACTTCTTTTATTACTCTTAACGCATTTTTATATAGTATTTTTTCTATATTGCTCTCATGATATCCTGCTTTTTGTAATTCTATTATAAGCTTATCTATTTCTCCCATATTACTAATTTCCAAGTTCTTAGGATTAATTCCATCAAAATCACTACCAAGAGCTACTACATCTATTCCTCCAATATTAGAAATATGATTTATGTGCTTAACCATATCTATAACAGAACTTTTACTTCCTCCTTCTCTTAGGAAAGATTTTTCAAAATTAATTCCAGTTACACCCCCCTTTTCACTAAGAACTCTAATCATATCATCAGTTAGATTTCTACTGTGATTACATATAGTTCTACTATTTGAATGTGATGCTACGAAAGGTTGCTTACTATACCTTGCCACATCATAGAAACCTCCATCTGATAGATGAGAAACGTCAATAATCATTCCTAACTTATTCATTTCTTCAACGGTTTCTAATCCAAAGTTCTTTAATCCTTTATTTCTAAACTCTTCCTTACAATTTGGATAACCTATGCTATTTTCATAATTCCAGGTTAAAGTCATAAGCCTTACTCCTAAATCATAAAAATTTCTCAAGTTTTTATGAGAGCCTTCTATAGCTTCTCCTTCTTCTATAGTCAGAAAAGCTGATATTTTTCCTTCTTCTCTATTTTTGTTAATATCCTCATAATTTTTTGCTACGTTTATTTCATGATTATTCTTCTCTATCTCTTCATAAAATCTATTTAGCATATCCATAGCTCTATTAAATGCTTTAGGTTGTTCATACAAATCAATAAATAAAGCAAAAAACTGTGCTAAGGAATTACCTCTTTTTAATTTTTCTAAATCAATAGCTAAATTATTTTTCTTTAATTCCATGTCCTTATTATCGGTTAGATGTTCAATTGTATCACAATGCAAATCAATTATATTCATATTACTTTCCCCTTAACTATAAAACTATATTTTGTATTTAATTTTAGATCATAACTATATTTACTATAAAGGCCTATATCATTCACTTATTATAATATAAATTTTCCTTCTTTATTTATATATCTTTCTTTTTCATCTACTGTAACCTTGCATATTTCATCATAAAAATTATCTACTTCATCAAATTGAGGTTTTATCACCATGTCACCCTTTAAATTCACAAATCCCCACTTTTCATTAATTTCTACAGAAAATAAGCCTTCACTATACTCAAATACATTATCATACTCTATAGGTATTATTATATTATTATTTCTATCTATAAAGCCATATTTATCTTCTACAGAAACTGCTGCATATTCAGTATTAAAGTTGTCCGCCCAGCTGTATTTCCTATCAATTATAAAGTTTCCTTCTCTGTTTATATATCCCCATAAATTTTCTATTGATACAGCTGCTAGCCCATTAAAAAATTCATTAGTAAAATCAAAATCACTCTCTATCTTGGTATTAAATTTTTCATCAATGAAGATATTTTTTCCATGGAATCCCACATTAGCTAAGCCTTCATTAAAATTATTAGCGTATTCATAAATAAATCCACTGACGCATTTACCTTCCTTATTTATATACCCATATTTGTCTCCTTCTCTAACTATAGCTAATCCATTACTCTCAAACTCATTAGCTTCATCAAAGGTTGGCGATATAATCATCTTACCTTCTCTGTTTATATATCCCCATTTTCCTAACACTTTTACTGCAGCAAGCCCTTCAGTAAATCCCATTCCTTCTTCATACTTTATAGATACTACTTCATTACCATTTAAATCTATATATCCATATCTATGATCTATTTCTACTAATGCCATACCTTCATTAAAATAGTTTATATCATGATATTTTGGTTTTATTATATACTTTCCTTTCTTATCTATAAAGCCACATAATCCATCAACTTCTACAAAGCCCATTTCGTCTTCAAATTCATCTGCAAAATCAAAAGTAAAAGGGATTATTGTCCTTCCACTTTCATCTATATAACCATACTTTTCTTCTATTTCAATCGGATATATCTTCATTATTTTTCTCCTTTATTTAAATTAATATATTTTAATTAATATATGAATATTATACCATTTATACGAATAAAAAGTCTTATAATATCCTAATTAAAGGTACCCTTTTATATAGATTTAACTATTTATCCATTATTATTTCACACTTTATATATTATTAATATAATAACTATTTACTTATACTAATTGTTAGTAATTATAATTTATATTATAATTAAAAAGATGGAATAATAAGTGTAGAAATCTCTACATAATATAAAGGAGTGTTTAAGTATATGAAAAATTGTATAGTAGCTCAATCTGGTGGGCCTACTTCTGTAATAAATGCCAGTGCCATGGGCGTATTTAAGTCAAACGAAGAACTACATTATTTTGACAATGTATATGCAGGTATTAACGGTATTGAAGGTATTTTAAATGAAAATATGATAAATCTTTCTGATGTTGATAAAGACGTTATTGATAGGTTAATTTATACTCCTTCATCAGGACTTGGATCTTGTAGATATAAATTAAAAACCTATGAAGATAATAAAGAGGAATACATAAAACTTTTTGAAATCTTCAAGAAGTATGAAATTGATACCTTTTTTTATATTGGTGGAAATGATTCTATGGATACAGTCCATAAGCTTAGTAATTATGCAAAAGAGCATAACCTTCCTGTAAAATTCTTTGGAATTCCTAAGACTATAGATAATGATCTTCCTGTAATGGACCACACTCCTGGCTTTGGAAGTGCTGCTAAATTTATAGCGACTATAGCTTTAGAAAATAAATTGGATTCTAGTGTTTATAGTGCAAAGAACGTATTTGTCATTGAAGCAATGGGCCGTGATACAGGATGGCTTGCCGCTAGTTCCTGTGTTGCTACATTAAATGGAGAGCCAGTTGTAGATTTAATTTATCTTCCTGAAGTTGCCTTTGATCAAGATAAATTTTTAAAAGATGTATCTAAAAAATTGGAAGAAAAAAATTCTGTAGTTGTAGTAGTTTCTGAAGGAATAAGAACCGCTGATGGTACTTTCCTTGGTGAAATGGGCTGCACTGGTCTAGATAAATTTGGTCATGCTCAATTAGGTGGCGTTTGTGGATATATTAAAAATCTAATCACTGAAAATGGAGTTTGTAAAAAAGTAAGAGCTATAGAACTCTCAACTATGCAACGTTGTGCAATGCATATTGCTTCTCAAACTGATATTGATGAAGCTTTTAACTGTGGCTTTGCTGCATTAGAATATTCAGCTCAAGGTGAAAGTGGTAATATGATAGGTATTAAGCGTGTTTCTAGTGCTCCATATAAGTCAGAAACCTTTGCTGTACACACTTCTAAAGTAGCAAACTCTATAAAATACTTCCCTAAGGAATGGATTAATGAAGAAGGTAATAATGTAACTAAGGAAGCCTATGAATATGCATTACCTTTAATTATGGGAGAACCAAAAGTTCAATATGAAAATGGACTTCCTAAATATGCTTTTATAATAAAATAGTATAGTAGAATATAACTAATTTTACTTATTATAAAGGAGTGGTTTCTAATTTAGAAAATCACTCCTTATATAAATTAAAGTTTAACTCTTTTTTCAATAGTGGAAATAGCCTCTTTGTCTGCAATAACAGTTAAATTAGGATGTAGTTGCAATAGGGACGCAGGAACTTTCGGTGTAATTGTTCCAAAAAGAGCTGTATATAAAATGTCCGCTTTACTAGCTCCGTTTACTACTAAAAGAATTTTCTTGGCCTGCATAATGGCCTTTATTCCTATAGTAATAGCATACTTAGGCATCTCTTCAATACTACTAAAAAATCTCGAATTGGCATCAATGGTATTTTGATTTAATTTAACCTTATGGGTGGTTTTATCAAATTCTTCATTGGGCTCATTAAATCCTACGTGACCATTATGACCTATTCCTAAAAGCTGAAGGTCAATACCTCCAAAATCTGAAATTAACTTATCATATCTACTACACTCTAAATCAATATCTGAGGCAAGTCCATTAGGTATATGAGTATTATTTAATGGTATATTGATGTGCTTAAAGAAATTTTCCTTCATATAATAATTGTAGCTTTGATTATGCTCTGGTGACAATTCATAGTATTCATCTAAATTTACACTATGTACCTTTGAAAAATCAAGATCCCCCTTATTGTACCACTCAATTAGCTGCTTATATATGCCTAAAGGTGTGGAGCCAGTGGCAAGCCCTAATACAGAATCTGGGTAAAGGATAACTTGAGCAGAAATTATATTAGCAGCCTTTCTACTCATACTCTGATAATCTTCTGCTTTTATGATATTCATTTTTATTCCTCCTCTGCGCTTAAGTATAATCACAAAACATTATATATTACTTAGTCTTAATTTGGTACCTAAGAAAATTTATACCTTATTATAGCATATATTGCCTAATTAAATTATTAGACTTAATAACTTATTACAATAAAAAAAGAGTAGAAAATAAATGATCTATCTTACTATTATCTATTCTTGCCATCAGATAATATGAAAGACTGTTTAAATTCCACTCTTCTAAATTTTATTAATTATGTACTACTTTAAGATGCATTTTATGTTCTAATATCAATTACCTACATACTACTATTCTTGTGTTGATACATAATTAGGATAAAACTGTGTTCTATTAGCAGTAGTAATTTTAATTACATTGTTATTAACTGTTACAATAAAATCACTTTCCTCAGATTGTGATGTTGGAAGATTACCATCAAAATATTTATTAGCTAGTTGTGTTAAAGCATTACCTGTAATCTCTCCTGAGGGTGCTAAATTACCCTCTATTATTTCTGTCTTCACTGCCATAGCTATAGAACTAGCATTTGAAATATCTGTTTTTTGTTTTGCTTCATCTACCTTAGATATCATTGTTGGAGTTACAGCTAAAGCCAATACTCCTACTATACCCATAACCACTAATAATTCAATTAATGTAAATCCTTTTTTCTTTGCCCTATTATGTTTTTTACTCATCTATATTCCTCCTTTCTATATTTTTTATTTCATAACATTTGTACTTATATCATTTATAAACTATATTATCCATTAGATACATATTTATACATATCATTTTTACTTTTTCAATATTTTGTTAATATATTCTTTTAAGAAAATAGAAAAAGGAATCTTGCAAAATATTTTGCTATCTACTATAAAATGTTGAGCACTCACTTCAATGCTATTACTAGCGAATTCTCAACATTTATTTAAGATTAGCTTATTTGCAAAATCCCATTTTCAATTATATCTGTACTACCGTACTAATTCTCTTCTAATTTTTTGTTACACTGCTCTCTTATAAGAAAAGCTTCATCGTAATGATCATCAATAATTATAGCTTCCTCTGCACACTTTAATGCTTCTTTATACTTACAATCTTTAAAATATATCTTAGCTTTAAGCAAGTAATATCTTTCATCATCCGCAATTTCTATAGCATTATTTATAAAGGTTAAAGCCTTATCATAATGGAAATCCACTATTGCGTAAAAATAATATGATATTATATAGTAGATTTTATCTTGTCTTTGGTACAAATTAAATATTCCCATTAAAAAGCTAAGAATTTCTTTTCTTGAAAGAAATGTCTTTCTTACTGTTCCTCTGTCAATATCCTTATAGGACATTTTAAATAAATAATCTACTGCCTCTGTATATTGATATCTTCTAATATAAATACAAACCTTATTTATATTCATGTATAAATCATTAGGTTCTAGATAAAGAGCTTGTTCCATGTATTCTAGAGACTTATCATATTCTCCAATTTCAAAGTGAGTTCTAGCTAAAAGATTAAAGTATTTTCCATTATCATTTTTTAAGCTTATTGCTCTATTAAGATTGTATATGACTTCTGAATAAGAAAAACAATCTAAATTATGAACTCCAATTAAATCTTTCAAAGAGGTTTTAGAACTATTTAAAAGCCTTAATATCAATACAATAGCTCTACCTTTTCTATAATAGCCATGAGCACAATTACTTTTTATTATAATAAGCCTATCATAAATGTTAATAGCCTTATTATAATTCTCTATTACTTTATATATTGATTGGTTCTTTACAATAACTTCATATTCATCTCCTAAATCTAAGGATAAAATTTCTATATAATCATACCAAAATTCATTATCTAATTCTAAATTTATAGCTCTATTGCAGTTGTGCATTATTCCTTCACATTTATTATCTAAAGTTAAATACTCATCTGATTTTAGTCTATGAATTTCACTTTTAAGTAGTTCTGACATTCTTTTTTTATAATCATTACATTTTTCCTTATATATACCTTCAGCCTCATCCATAATTTTAATTATACATTCATAGCTTTGAACCCTTATACTATAATTACATTTTTTATCTTTAACTATAGTATCTAATACTTTTAAGCCCTCATCATATCTTTTTAATTTCATAAAAATAAACCCTTTATGATATATATAACCATAGTAATCTTTATTTTTAATACTTATGATCTCATTCAATACTCTTATAATTAGATCTACATCATTAGTTAATGAAGTTCTTTCCATAACAGCATCAATAAATTCTTTTACCTTATCATCTATGTAGTCTTTATTTATATAGTCTCTATCATCATATTCTGAGTTATTCTCTATATCATATAGTATTTTATATATATTAATCATCTCTAAGAAATAGCTATTGTCGATTAAAATATACTTACCTTCTTCTATTAACTCCAAATACTTTACATTTACATATTCAGAGCTACTATGATAATGGTCGTTTTCTTCCTCCTTAAGAATAACTTGAAGGAGTTTCATATAATTACCATAAAGGTTGTAATAATCCTTGTTCACTATATACTTATTTATATTATCTACGTATAAATTTTTTAAAACTCCCCCTAATCTAGCTAGATTTTCTCCAAATATCTCTATATCACCATAGCTACTGTAAGTAGAAAGAGTGTAGTTAAGACCTTTATAATATATTTCAAAAGCCTCCTCAAATCTATCTAGTTTTTCTAAAATCTTTCCTTTATGATTATAAATATATTCATCTACAGCTATTTCAAAAGATAAATCTATATAATAAAGTGCTCTTTCATAATCCTTTTCTTCATAATATGCAAAGGATAAAAGGTCACATACTTCATCAGTTTTATTAAAACTTAAAGCTTTCTCTAGAGCTGCAGAGGCCTCCTTCATTCTATCTAACTTAAGTAACATCTTTCCCTTTAATATATAATAATCGTAGCCTTTATCATAATCCATTCCATTTTCTAAATTTAATAGTATTTTTTCAGCTTCAATCTTAGTTATATTATTATAACTATCATATTTTTCTTCTATATTAAACTTGTTGTAATCCATAATCCCTCCTAAATATGATATAAATACTCTCTACACATATAGATTTTACCATAGATGTATATAAACCTAAATTAATAAATGATTAAATTTAGTATATTGATATATAATTAACAGCTCTCATTAATTTATAGTGGTATTTTCCATTTTTAAAATATGATAATATATAAGTAAAAGTAGGTTCTAGGAGGCAACTTTATATGCAAAATACTAATAACATAAATTATAAAATCGCAATATTTGCTGGTGGATGATTTGGTGCATGGTATCCCACTTTGACATATTAGATAGAATTCTTCCTGCATCAATCTTCTATAACGCAGAAGATTATCATCAAAACTTTTATAAAACCAACCCTATAGAATACAAAAAGACAGAAGTATATCTGGAAGAGATGAATCCATCCAAGAATATTGAGTTGATGATTATTACTCAATATATGAGGAATAATCATTATACATAGCTTTTTTCTTGGATAATTATCTCATATATAATCAATAATAATTATACTTATTGAATCTACATAATTTACTTTATTATTTTAAGATTGGATGTGCTATTATGAAAAAAGAACATAGCGAGTTATTTAAATTGCTTGTTAAGGCCTACTATGATGATAAATTAGATGATACTATTAATAAAATGTTAAAGGACGAATCCATAGATAAGGAGATATTAGCAGCAGAAATTTCTTCCTTGTGTGGAGTAAATCTCTCCTTCACTAATAACTATATGGAGGATTTAGAGAAGGCTATAAATAATTATAAATCAAATCATAAAATCGTAAATAAAATCAAATGCTGTAAAATGGATTGTAAAGTAGATTGTGATGATAAAACAAGATGTCAAGACAGTTGTCCCTTTGATGCCATTTTATATGACGAGAAACATGAAACTACCTATATAGATAATGACAAATGTACAGATTGCGGTTTTTGCGTAGAAGGATGTCCAACTGGAAGTATTTTAGATACCGTGGAATTCATACCTCTTGCTAAACTTCTAAAAGAAAATTCTACCGTAGTTGCAGCTGTAGCTCCTGCTATAATGGGACAATTCGGAGATAGTACCACTATTGAACAACTTAGAACTGCTTTTAAACACTTAGGTTTCACTGACATGGTGGAGGTAGCATTTTTTGCAGATATGCTTACTCTTAAAGAAGCTATTGAGTTTGATACTCATGTTAAAAACAGTTCAGACTTTATGATTACATCTTGCTGCTGTCCTATGTGGGTAGGCATGTTAAAGAAAGTATATAATGATTTATTGCCTCATACATCCCCTACCGTATCGCCAATGATTGCAGCTGGTAGAGTGCTTAAAAAACTAAATTCTGATGTAAAAGTAGTATTTATAGGCCCTTGCGTTGCTAAAAAAGCTGAAGTTAAATCTCCCGACTTAATTGATGATATTGATTTTGTTTTAACCTTTGCAGAATTAAAGGAAATCTTTGAAGCCTTTGAAATAATTCCAGGCACCCTTGAAGGTACGCCGTCCATGGAATATGCATCTCGTGGTGGAAGGCTTTATGCACGTACTGGAGGTGTTTCAATTGCCATAGAAGACTGTATAGAAAGAATGTTTCCTGAAAAGCACAAATGGTTAAAAGCTATACAAGGTAATGGAATCAAGGAATGTAAAGCTATATTAGAAGATCTTCAACATGGCAATATAAATGGAAACTTCATTGAAGGAATGGGATGTATTGGTGGCTGTGTAGGTGGACCTAAATCTATCGTTCCTAAAGATAATTCTAAAGCAGCTGTGGACACCTTTGCAGATAACTCTAAATATAAAGTTGCATACGATAGCCCTATAATGAATGGCATATTAGATGCTATAGGCATATATACCATTGATGACTATAAAGATGAAGACAAAACGGAAATATTCCATAGAGACTTTTAAAAAGATACTGTCTCAAAATAAACTAGCTTGTGATGAGCCTGCACTTATATTAAAGTGCAGGCTCATCAAATAAATAAGTAAATTATTTTGAGACAGTCTTTTTATATTTCTAATTTTTATTATCTGCATATAATTCTTTTATCTTTTCAAAGGCTTCATTGCTCAGTATATGCTCAATACGACATGCATCCTGATCTGCTATTTCTTCATCAATATTTAAAGTGTCCATAAGATACTTAGTAATAAGAGTATGTCTTTCATATATTTCACTAGCTTTTTTCATACCCTTTTCTGTGAGAGTTATTTCTCCACTGCGTTCCATATTTATATATTCAGCTTTCTTTAAAATGCCCATAGCCCTACTTATGCTAGCCTTTGTATAATCTAGCTCATTTGCAATATCTATTGAACGTACGGAGCCTTTTTTTCTTTGAAGCAATAAGATAGTTTCTAAATAATTTTCTCCGGATTCATGTATTTTCATAATAATCTCCTGTAAAGTTTCTTTTTATTTATTCTATCATAGGTTAATTTTTCATTCAACTTTATGAAATAGTGTTAATATGAGTTTTAATCATACATTATTTGAAAATTATTCTCATTTTCAGTTGACATGACAAGTCATTTACAGTAAACTTAGAATATAGGTTACGGAAGCTAACCCATATTTTCAAATATTAGTTAGCTTGTACATACTCAAAGGGGGAATTAATATGCCACTTACTATGGCTAAAGCTGGAGAAAAAGTTCTTATAAAAAAAATAAATGGTAAAGAGGAAACCGTAAGATTCTTAAAAAGCCTAGGTTTTATTGTAGGCGAAAGTGTAACTCTTATATCGAAGTTAGGTGAAAATTTAATTATTAATGTAAAGGATAGCCGTATTGCTATAGATAAGTCTATGGCAAATAGGATTATGATATAGCAATTATTTTAGGAGGTAAATTATGTATACATTAAAAGATGTAAAGCCAGGACAAACTGTTACAGTAACAAAACTTCAAGGGGAAGGTGCTGTAAAACGTAGAATTATGGACATGGGTGTTACTAAAGGCTCCTCTATCTTTCTTAGAAAAATAGCCCCATTAGGTGATCCTATCGAAATAACTATTCGAGGATATGAATTGTCTATTAGAAAAGCTGACGCTGAAAGAATATTAGTTGAATAGCTTTTAAATCTATACTTTTCACAGAGTTAAAGCTCTGTATATTTTTTATTATTCAGTTAGCGTAGGCTAACATTTAAGGGGGAATTAAAATGGGTATAAAAATAGCTCTTGCTGGAAACCCAAACTGTGGTAAAACCACTATATTCAATGAACTTACTGGTAGTTCCCAATACGTAGGAAATTGGCCTGGAGTTACCGTTGAAAAAAAAGAAGGAAAATTAAGAGGACATAAAGATGTAACTATAGTTGACTTGCCAGGTATTTATTCTTTATCGCCTTATACTTTAGAAGAAGTTGTTACTCGTAACTTCTTAATCGATGAAAAACCAGATGTAATTATTAATATAGTTGATGCCTCAAACATTGAAAGAAATCTGTATTTGACAACTCAGCTTGTAGAACTTGGAATTCCTGTAGTTATAGCTTTAAATATGATGGACGTAGTAAATAAAAACGGCGACATTATAAATACATCAAAACTTTCTAAACTACTTGGGTGTGAAGTGTTAGAGACTTCTGCAGTTAAAGGCAAAGGTTTAAAGGAATTATCTGATAAAGCTATAGAGATTGGTAAAAAGAATCCAAAGGTTACTCTACTTAATACCTTTAGTAAGGATACAGAAAATCTTTTAAGTAATATAGGAGATTTACTAAAAGATAATTCCTTAATTAAAAACCCACGTTGGTTTTATGTTAAAATCTTTGAAAGAGATGAAAAGGTTCTTGATTACTTAAAATTAGATGACAATACAAAAAGTAAAGTTGATTATTTAATAAAAAGTTATGAAGATACTCTTGATGACGATGCAGAAAGTATTATTACTACTGAACGTTATGACTATATAGGTAAAATAACTACTTCATGTATTGAAAAGAAAAATAAATCTACTTTAACTACTTCAGATAAAATTGATAAGATAGTTACTAACCGTTGGCTTGCTCTTCCAATTTTTGCACTTGTAATGTTAGGTGTATATTACATTGCCGTTACTACTATTGGAACCATTGCTACAGATTGGGTAAATGATACTCTATTTGCTGAAATCATTCAAGGTAATGTTTCTAACTGGTTAATGGACATGCAAGTTGCTGACTGGTTACATGGACTAATTGTAGATGGTATTATTGGCGGAGTTGGTGCCGTTCTTGGATTTGTTCCACAAATAATGGTTTTATTTTTCTTAATATCTCTATTAGAAGATTGTGGTTATATGGCTCGTGTAGCTTTTATCATGGATAGAATCTTCCGTAGATTTGGTCTTTCAGGTAAATCTTTCATACCAATGTTAATAGGTTCTGGTTGTAGTGTTCCTGCTGTTATGGCAAGTAGAACAATTGAAAATGATAAAGATAGAAAAATGACTATAATGCTTACCCCATTCATTCCATGTAGTGCTAAATTACCAGTATTTGCACTGCTAGCTGGTGCTTTCTTCCCTGATCAGCCTTGGGCTGCACCATCAATGTACTTCTTAGGTATAGCAATGGTTATACTATCAGGTATTATTCTTAAGAAAACTAAGTTATTCAAAGGTGAGCCTGCTCCATTTGTTATGGAACTACCACAGTACAGAATACCTAGCTTAAAGGGTCTTCTTATTCACATGTGGGATCGTGGAAAAGCCTTCATTATTAAAGCAGGTACAATTATATTTGTAGCTTCAGGTACTATATGGTTCTTACAATCCTTTAGCTGGTCTCTTCAAATGGTGGAAGCACAAGATAGTATATTAGCTTCTATAGGAAATGTAATAGCTCCTATCTTTGCACCTTTAGGTTTTGGTAACTGGCAAGCTGCCGTTGCTACTATAACTGGCTTCTTGGCTAAAGAAAACGTGGTTGCTACCTTTGGAGTTCTCTTCGGTCTAGGTGTTGAGTTAACTGAAGCTGATCCAAGTCTAGTTTCAACTATGGGACAATTATTTAATAGTGTTAGTGCATATGCTTTCATGGCATTCACTCTTCTAGCTGCTCCATGCTTTGCTGCTATAGGTGCTATTAAACGTGAAATGGGTTCTTGGAAATGGACATTTATCGCTTTAGGATATCAAACTGGTTTAGCTTATATTGTTGCTTTAATTATATATCAAGTTGGACGTTTAATCTTTCTATAAAGGAGGTGTTACTATGTCAACATTTTTAATCGGTTCTGTAGTTATAGGTGTAATGATCTTAGTAGCAATAAAACAATTCAAAAAACATTCTAAAGGTGATAGTTGTGGATGTGGATGCTCAGGTTGTTCACAAGCCAATAAATGTCATAAATAATACAATAATATTTAAAAATAAAAGCTGAGGAAACCTCCTCAGCTTTTGTATTTTTCTAAACCAAACTTATTATTGTTTCTCCCTTTAACTCTTCTATGAGCTTCTTTTTCAGTTCCTCTACTATTAGATTAATATCCTCTTCACTTTTAATCACCCTTTGATCCTTAACTAATTCTCTCACACTAAGTAGCTTAGTTGTATTTTCTATTCCAGCTTCTTTTGCAATTTCACTTATCCATTTTAGTTTCAGCTTCTCTGCAAGATCTACTGTAGCTAAAATAACAGCAAAACTACTTGATTGTTCAGTTTTATTAGTAAGGCCTTTAAAATCCCTATGAATTTCATCTA
The DNA here is from genome assembly GCA_002316385.1 of Clostridium sp. UBA1056. GTDB lineage: Bacteria > Bacillota > Clostridia > Clostridiales > Clostridiaceae > Clostridium_J. Next base: position 186,657 of record DCDL01000024.1, on the reverse strand, counting down.
TAAACTTATTACTGAAATCATATTCTTTCAAAATTTCTATAACTTCTTCACTACAGCTCTTAATAAATTCTAGTACTGGAATTCTCTCTTTTTTAAGCATATCTAGAATTGTGTCATTATAGCTTTCTATAAGTATAGATATCTGTGGAATCTTGCTATAAGGCTCCCTCATTCCTATAATGCTTTGAAGCTCTTTTATTATATTTTCTATATGAGCATTATCTATAAACTCTCTATTTTCTTCATAAGCGCTAATAATCTTTATTGCATCATTGAAACTCATTAGCTGCTCCCCACTTGTATTAAGGTCTATTTCGTTATTCTCTTTTTTATAGAAAAAGTCCTTAACATTGTCTATGTGATCTACATAATCTAGAAACTCTTCCTCTAAATCATAAAGATACTTGAAAAATTCTATTGTATCTTCTACATTAAGCATATCTTTAAATAACTGCTTCCCTAATTGTACTGCTTTCTTCCCTGGATAACTCACATTATAATCATAATTCATAATTATATGTTCAATTATATTTAATTCCTCTTTACCTAGTTCTTTAAACTGTTTCATGATTTCATCTTCATTACCAGATATAGTGGATATTCCAAATAAATCTTTAATCAGCTCTTTTGCTACTTGTATATATTTTATATTTATATTTTTTTTACTTTTTAATATGAGTTTATCTTCATAAGATTTATCCATAACACATTCTAATATATCTTTATCAGTAAATAGTCTTCTATTATCATAAAAAGCCTTTATATATTGTCTTTTAAATAAGGAAACTACTACTCCTTTTATATCCATGACCTTCCAACCGTAAGGCGGATTAGAAAACTTAGCCAATATGTGCTTCATTGTTATTTGAAGATTCCTTTCACAGCTAGCTTTTATATAATTATTCACTTCATCTACAGCTAAGCTATTAGCCTCAGTATCTTCTTCACCTCTTTGTTGGTTGTCATAAGAATTTACTAACTTATGAAGCTCTTTACTATTATCTATAAATTCATTTATATAATTTAATTTATTATATGTAGAATCTACTAAAACTCTTAACCCTTCATTGATTCTACTTACTCCACTTTGGTGCTTTATATTTAAGAGAGCACCACTTACATATATATCAGATTCTTTCAAAGCTTCCTCTATTAAAAACTTAACTCGTTTTAATCTATCTTCTCTTTCTCTACTTTTTTTAACTTCAATAGCTTCTATAATAGCAGTTGACTTTCTACTTTTCTTAATCCTTAAATAAGCATCTATCCTTAGCATATTCTCTATTTCTTCTAAGTAACTATCATTCTTTGATATGTCTACTATTACATTGCTTTCCACATCAGATAATTGCTTAAGCTCACTTTTTCTAGCATCTTCAGCTAAATTATAGTTAGCAGTTATCAGCTTAACTCCTATAGAGCTGGATTGTGGGCCTTTTCCCATATCATCTATGATCTTATTAAAACTAAACTTATATCTCTTAGAATATGTAAACTTAGATTCTTCATATATATCATCAAAAATTATATCTCTTATTCTTTGAGTAATTTCTCCACTATCAATTTGCATATTTTTTATTTCCTTATTTATCTCTTGCTCATGGATAGTTAAAAATACATATTCATCTCCATTTTTCTCAACTAGCGTTTCTACGATAAGCTTATTTAGGGATTCTTGTAATCTCTTTTTAATATCTTTTTTTGAAGCCGCTATGTTATCTACTAAAAGAGTAGCTAAATTTTCTATATTAGACTTTATTTCTTTAACATACTTTATAAGAAATAACAGTTTAAGCACTTTCACGTCAAATGCATTTAATCTTTCATTATCTTCAGCAGAGTTAATAACTGATCTAACAGAAGAATCTAGAGAACTTTCTACGGTACTATAAAAAGCTGAAAATGGAACTAAAATGCCTATTCTTTCATTCATATATTCCACTGCCACCTGTTGATATGCTCCAAGTAAGCTTCTTTCTCCTTTTGATAAGCTCCTCCCAGCTACTCCATGTTCTCTTACTCCATTAAAGACAGCTTGTAATAAGTTAAACTGATATGGAACAAAGGGATAAACCTCTACAAAATCATCACTATTCCTATAGAATTTCATTCCAATAAAATCCGTAGTAAATGTTAAAATATTTTTTATAACAGATTTCTTTTCGTCATATAAATTCTTTAGCTCACTATCTGCATCGGGAGTTTTTCTTAAAATACGCTTTTTAATAACTTCATCTACATTGGCTGAAGATAAGGATAATCTAGTATTAAATCTTCCCTGAATTTTAGAAAAGTCATTCCCCTTAGTCTTAGTGAACTCATTTAAATCCTCTTGAGCTGTAACTATAACCCAACATCTACCTTCACACTTATTACCTAAATCCTCCACCACCGTTTGTAGGTTTAGCATAAACTGAGTATCTTCTCCTATGTATTGGCCAATTTCATCTATTAAAAATACTATATGATGACTCTCTCCCCTTAAATCACAATACTCCTTAACCCTTGAAGCAAACTTATCTATACTTAAAGAGTAATTCTCTTCACATTTACTGTACCAATTTCTTGCAGCTTCTTTACTCATCTTAGTAGTTTTTGATAAAGCTTCTATTATGGTATCCTCTTCATAGTAAAAATCTTCTCTAGCCTCAGTCCAAGACTTATTTGATATCTGTTGAAATTTATTTTTAAACTCCTCATATACTCCATCTTTAGTCATCTGCCTTTCGATATCTGCAATCCAAGGCATAGAGCTACAAAATCCCTGCATCTCATTAAATACTTTATTTAATACATTAACAATAGCATCCTTATTGAATTTTGAATTAGAGTCAGATTTAGAATCTATATTAAAAAGAATAATATCAGTTGATATAGACTTAACAAGTTCCATATTATTAAGGGTAGAATCCTGCAATTCTTTACTATAAAAATAATCTACAGCACTTTTATTTTCTATGGTTTTGTTAGATAAAAGATAGGATAAAATCTTTAGAAAGTGAGATTTACCACTACCAAAAAATCCTGAAATCCATACCCCATTTTTATCAGTATCACTCAATATGCTTTTACTGTAAGCTTTAAAGAATTCATCTAAATGCTTATTTAATTCTCCAGTAACCACATATTCCTCTAGCTCCTGCTTTATATTTTCTTGATCACATTGACCTACTTTAATTACTCCTTTAATATTCCTATTAATTTCTTTTCCAAATAAATCCTTTACCTTTATACTCATCTTTTCCCCCTGGTTACTATTACTTATTCCTAGACCTAGGTTATAAATAGGCTTTGTATTATAAGCCTTCTGTAAACTTGCTTTAATATTATACCATAATGTAAGGAACTGTAGACATAATTGAAGTAGTAATATCTTATTAGAGCTTTAAAACTTTTATTGATTAACATAAAAATATATCATATAATGGGATAAAGTGGTATCTTATATCATATAAATCAGAGGGGTGAAATAAATGATTGAAACTGGGCTAAATAAATTATTTTGGGGTTTTTTATTTATTTCTATTAATTTCAGGATTTGTGGCATTGACATATTTCCAGATGTAATTGGTTATATATTATTTGCCCTTGCCTTTAATCAGCTTAAAGAAAATAGTGAACATTTTTCAAAAGCTTCAACTTTTAATATCTTTATGATAGTAATATCTATTTTTTCAATATATGAAGCTCCAAATGCAAATGGTGGAATTAACTTAGGATTTTTAGGAATCCTTAGTATACCTATGGTAATATCATCCTTTATCCTAACTTTATTAGTTGTATATAACTTATTCATGGGAGTAAAAGAATTAATGTCGACCTATAATAAGTATACCTTAGCAATAGAAGCTGAGGAAAGATGGAAGCAATATATAGCCTTAATCATTGCCACTGCAGTAGCTTTTGCAATAATCTTTATTCCTGTATTAAATATTATATATTTGCTAGGATTGTTTGTTTTTAGTATAGTGTTTTTAGTAAAAACCATGAAGTTTATTTTTAATTGTAAAGAAAGTTTTAGATAATATTTGAAATTAAGAATTAAATTACCACACATCTATCTCTTGCATGCCGGTTTCAAATATGATATTATAATCTCATAACAAAAGAATAAATAATTATTCATCGTTTATAATTTCTGAAATATGCGTTAAGCTCTTATTTTGAACCTACATTTTAATTTAGGGAGTTCAATATTTAAATGGAGAAATGTACCTTTCTGTGAGTCCTTTTAAGGCATTAAAGGCGATTGAAGCATTTGTGAGGGCACCCACCTATCGGAGGATAGGGATCAAAATCAGAGTACCGGTATTTTGGATTTTTATTTTGCAATGTAAGCCAATACTTAATAATATTAAGTACTGGCTTTTTAGTTTTTTGTTTATTATTAATCTTTATGGCTTAAGCCATGTGGTCATATCCTTTACCCCAATAACCTTTCAAAAGATGCTCAGGTTCTCCAAATTTCTTTTTTCATATCTTTGCGCATTAGTATCTGCTATCTGAACAAAATTTTTCTATTTTTGTTACTTCTGTATTATGTGCAATATTAGCCTAAAAGTTTTCAAGTATTTCATCTATTTCCTCTTCTATTCTATTGCATTCAATAATATTATTTAAAGGTTCTATTAACTCCATTCTATTTAACTGCTTATGCATTTTATTTCTCTACCCTGATTATCTTAATATTAAAAGGCATAATCAATTGTACTAAAGGTTCAGCTCCACCATATGGATATGCCCAAGGTTCAAAGTATAATCTACCAATGCCACTTTCCACAACTTCACAACCTATAATTTCATATTCCCCTGTAATAATTGCATCAATCACAGATTCAAAATCCCATGGTGAATTTACTAAATATAAATTTCTTTTCTCCTCTGTCATAGAGTAATACTTTTCCCAAAACTCTTTATTTTCTTCTTCTGTAGGCCACCAATAATAATTAATTTCATCTTCACTATAAAAGTCTAATATTGAAATATCATCACAATTTAATTCCTCTAAATCCTTCTTATCTTTTATATAATTAATTAAACTCGAAATTCTTTGAAATACAAATTCATCATTATAACTAAATTCAATAAAGAAGTTCATTGTATTCCCCCAATCTTTAACTTTTGTCACTATTTATTAATTAACTTGTTTTCGAGATAAATATATAATTTAAAACCTATGTCTTAATTATCTTATAATAGATTTTAAAATATAGATAGACTAAAAGCCTATCTATATCTATAGTTCTTCTATTTTATCTACAAAGATTTTCCTTCTTCAAGTTTTATTTCTTAGATTCACAGCACTTCTTGTACTTTTTACCGCTTCCACAAGGACAAGGATCATTTCTTCCAACCTTAACCTTCTCTAAATTAGATCTCACTGAATTATTTTTTTCAGCTTCAGTATAACCATTATATCTCCATGCTGGAATTTTTTTCATCACTTCATCTAAAGCATGGATTATTTCACTTTGAAGATACTCTGGTGCTGATAATTCATCAAGAACCTTATTAATTAAATTTTCTCTTCCTTCTAATTGATATGTCTTATATAAAAACTCCAGTAAATTCTCTAGACCTTCTCCTGAAATATCATAGTTTTCTTTAATAACTTTCATAAATGCTCTGTAGTTACTTTTATCTCCTACATAATATGCTCTACTAGCTTTAAGTAATTCACTTCTTGTATATCTTTTATAAGCATCTTTTTCTGCTAATAATTGAAGTTCTTCTAGTTCTAAAATATTGTCTATAAAGATATTTATTCCAAATCCATCCTCATAGATATAGTCAGCATAAGTTCTTTCACCTATAGCTAGAATCATATCTAATTCCTCTAAGTCTAAATCTATCTTTGAATCTTCAGGTAATCTTTCCATGAAATCTTCTATAGAAACACTTCCATAGTAATAAAGCATTCCCCTAAACAACTTTATTATTTCATCATTTCTATTTGTAGACTTCTTATCTATTTCCGGTATAACTTGAAGAACTTCTTGTGGTGCACATAAATATAATTCGTCTTCCTTTTCAGCAATATATAACATCCCTATATCTTCCATAAAGATAAAGCTTTCAGAATAATCTTTATTACTACTTAAAGGAAGAATTCCCTGACTTCTTAATACTTTTTGTAAATAATCATAACAGTTACCATTTATATATTTTAATATATCTGAAATTGCTTCTTTATAATCCATGGCAATTTTATCAATTAAAATTTCCTTTTTATCCGTTGATTTATAGCTGATGTTTAAGGCATTCATTAGTTCTTTTAAAGTGTCTTTTGTTTCAATCTTTAAAAGTTCCTTCAAATCATTAGAGCATTCTCGTTTCATTGCACGTTTTGCTGCTTTTTCAACTTTTTCAAAAATAAATTCATCTATTAACTCTGCTGTATCTTCCTTAGAAAACCCTTCTGTTTCTTCTAAACTACTCCTAATTGCTAGCTCTATATTATTTTCAAATTCAGTTTTATTTCCTGGTAAATATTTACTTTCACTCTCCTTGAAGCCAATGTATCCACAGACTCCATCTCTAGGGGAATTAGTATATTCTCCATTTCTACGACTATGATTTATCTTATTATTTCTAGCTAAAATTTCTATGGAGCTTGAATTATACACAGTCTCAAACTTATCTACTACTTCTATTAAAACTTCTGATGTACTGCCAAAATCATATAAATACTTAATTTTGCTATTGATATATAAAATATTCTTTAAATAGAAATCAAAGCTTTCTTGTTCTACCAAAACTGATCCTTCAAGAGCTCCATCACAAGCATATGTAACACCATCTATATTAAACTCACTTAAATGCCCACAACACTCCATCCATATATCCCTTAAGAATGTATCAAGTGCTCTTAATGTTAAATTAACATCAATAGTTATGTATATATAGTAAGTTGATGGATCATACTTATCTGTTATCTTTAAAATAAATTGTTCTTTTGTCTTCTCAGCTTCTTTCATTGATTCTTCTACTATGTTCTTTCTACTCTCACAAGTTAATATATGTCTTTTAGCGCTTCTATTTGTAATCTCTTTATTACATAAATAACATTTTCCTTCCATTTTTTCCTCCTAATGTTCATTAATATCCTACTTAGCTAAATATAATATTTCTTCAAAACTAGTTTATTTTTCACTTAATAAAGTATAACATAAGCTAATGATAATTTTAATATCATTAGCTTATGTTAATAAGTGTTCTGTATTATTACTCATATATCTTAAAAATATATTTCCTTTACTGTCTCTTTACATTACTTTTTTAAAAATAAATCTTTTCTCTTTAAACCATTTGCTCTAATAGCCTGTCTCCATCCTAGTTCTCCAGAAAGTTTATAAGCAAATCTAGGAAAGTTTTCTGTTATAAAGACATTATCTCCTGATGTATCTGCCAATATATTATTTGAAAGCTGCTAATGCTTCTCCTAAATTTTTCTTAGGTCCATGCCCAACTGTGACATTCTTTAAGGAAGGTAGCATTGCACCAGCACCAATCCAAATGCCTTGTCTCCATTTAATTTCTGCTTTTTCACACCAGTTTTCCATAATTTCAATTGCTGCTTAATTTTGATAGCCTTCATAAAATCCACAGTTTACTAAAATTGCTAACATACTATAAGTTTAGTTCCATCCTTCTGTTTCTTGTGGACATTCCCATGGCTTCATAAAATTTAATTGCATTCTTATTAAATTCCCATACAATTAACTGTAATGATAATGCTCCCTGTGATTTTGCATAATCTTTTACATATTCAAACAACAATTTACCAATGCCCTTCTTTTTTTCACTAGCTTTAACACAAAAATCCTCTATATAGGCAAAGGTCATAGGAATAAGTATCTGAATATTTCTATTAGCCATGATTCTTACAATACTATATGCTAGTAATTCCTTATTACTCATATTTTCAACTACAAATAACTTTGTATCACTAGCATTCAATAACTCCTGAAGATAATCTTCACCTAAAGGGATATCCACATCTACATAAACATCTGGTCTGTTTTTAACGTGTAACTTATGTACTTCTGCAACTAAAGCATTAAGCTCTATATAATCCTTCATATTTGCTTCTCTTATTTTCAAATTCATAAAAACTCCTCCTGAAACTTTCCTATAGTTAAGGTTAATATTGATTATTATAAAACAATTTAAGAGGTATGCATTATGGCCTCTTAAATAAGCCTATCAGCTATATTTTATAGTCTTAATCCATATACCTTAAACTTCTATTATCACGAAGAATAATAAATCTTTTTACCTACTATTCTTCTGGACTCTTTAAATACAACAATTTCTCCTTCCATAAATTTTTATAAAAATCCCTTTATTCTATAACTAACATGTATGTAGTTCTATCTGAAATTAGCCAACTTTTTAAAATTTTATCTAT
>DCDL01000024.1:0-178194 GCA_002316385.1 Clostridium sp. UBA1056 | reverse complement strand
CTATTTAACTTTTTAAAATTTTCTATAGGCAACTATTACATAGTTGCCTATAGAACTAGTTAATATTAAAATAGTAACTAGTTGATTTGTTTATTGAAATTGTGGTGAAATTTAATAATAAAGAATCTACTTTAAGTTTTATTTACTTTTATTTTTTCTTTCCAATTATTTTAGAATCTACATATTACTTATTGATATGTTTAAATAATATGTGATTCAATTGAGGGAGATAAAACTTTTCTTTTAGATAAAACCTTAAAAGTGAAAATAGATTTGAAAGATATATTTTCTTTTTTATCATAATGTCATATGATCACTTTAAATTTTCATTCCTTCTTGTGAAGTTGTTGATCGCCCAGCTAGTATATTTTGATACATTAAGTAATATGCTGATGCAGACCAGCTGAAGTTCTTAGTGTGTAAACCTTCCCCTGTTAATGGGTTATAATTTTCTCTTATAGCACCATCTCCCATTAATCCTTCTGCATTATGAAACATCTTTTCTACCATTTCTACTGCTTCATCATAATATCCATAGTTTTGTAAGGCTTCAACTCCATAAAAAGCCTGATCTAACCAAACAGGCCCTCTCCAGTATTTACTTTCATCAAAGCCTAGACTATCCTTAGCGGCTGTTCCAAGGGGCATCATGGTATTAAATTTATCTTTATCAAGCATATTAGCTATAACTTGCTTTGCTTCTTCTTCCGTTACCATCTTAGCCCATAATGGTATCCATCCTTCTGGTCCCTTACCTCTATTTACTAACAATTTCTTCTTTAAACCATCTGCGTTTATTTGTAAATCATAGAAGAAGCCTGTTTCTTTATCAAACATGTTATCCCTAACATATTTTCTAACATATTCAGCTTCCTTTTCATACTTATTGGCATCTACTGTATTTCCTAATACTTCAGCAATCGACTTTAAGAATCCTTTTTCAGCATAAAGATAGGCATTTAAATCTACAGATTCTTGATTTATAGAGTATCCTAAAAGCTTTCCTTGATTATCCTTATTTTCAAATACATCTACTCCAGTATCCTCTTCACCATATCCTTTTACATCAAATCTTGGTGCATTATCCATTCCACTTTCCCAAGCTGCTGCTAAGATGATTTCTTCTTTGCTATTGTTAGCCTCATGTACCATTCCACCATATTCAGCTATACCATTTTTATCATGGTCTCTGTTAATGTACCACCAATTATGGTAAGCAACTAGTTTAGAATACATTTCTTCTAAGAATGACTCGTCTCCTGTAGCTTTATAAACATTCCAAACAGCCCAAGCTGCTAACGGCGGCTTTGAGTTTCTTTCATTCCAGTTTTCACCATACCCACCTCTAGTGCCATCTTTGTTGTAGAATATAGCATCTATTATAGCGCCAGCATCTTGTGGTCTTACTTCATCCTCTTTTGTTATCTGATAATCAAATAAAGCTCTTATATTATCCTTAGCTAATTCTCCATGAAATCTAGCTGTGGCAACTGCCTGCTTCCATGAATCCCAAGCCCACATTCCTATGAACCATTTATAGGACATTGACGGTACTACACCATCATGTAATAAATCTCCTGCTGTACTTCTCCAATTAGTTATTAATGTTTCAATAGCCTTTACAACAGTATTCCTATAGGTTGTTTTTACTTCCTCTTTACCATTAGCAAAAGTTTTATTTAAATATCCTTGCCAACGAATATTACTTTTAGTAAAACACTCTTCTGGATTTACTATTAAATCTTGAAGCTTAGCCTGCTCTATCTTTAACTCCTCTTCAGTAAAGGTATATGTTTGCGTTGAATAAGTTATAAATGCATCTCTTGCACCTATAGTTACTACATCGTTAAGTTTAGTTGTATAAGAGTTTCCTTTTACTTCAGTTTCAACATTACCTTCGTAATTTACTACAAACTTAGTCTCCTCAGTAAAAAAATATCTTGAAGCACATCTTAACCTTGAAAAGTTAACTTGAACCCCACCTTTAGTGACCTGTAAAGTTTGTCCTAACTCATGTATTGCTCCTGTTTCTGTTTCCTTAAATTGATTAAATATGTTTCCTACCCACTTTAAATTAACTCTTAAATTGACATTAGTATTATTCTCTATCTTAGTTTGAATTAATGCACTTCTATTAGTTACAAATATTAATTCTAATGTTAAATTTAAATCTGCTAACTTATATACTTGCACTAATTTACCTGGATAATAATGAAATGATATTTCCCCTTTAGTTAAATCATAGACTTGTCCATTATCCAAATTTGTAATTTTAACTTTACTTATAGTATCACCTAAATTAACTGGATATTCTTCTGCTATAATTACAGGTCCTGCAAAACTTCCATAAAGGTTCTTGACATCCTTTTTAGGTAAATAATATCCATGCCATGCTCCTAAATCAGAAAAGTTATTATATTTATTAGTGAAGTAATCTCCATATAATAAGTCGCTTGGATTAGCAGACACATTTAATACATTGCTGAAATTCATTATGTCTAATATGTTATCTTCATCTTGAGTATTTACAGATGCTAAATCAAAAGTTATGTCATCATCCAATGATCTTTCTATAACTGCTTTTTTCTCTATTTCAAATCCCATAGATCCTCCTTATCTTAAACATCACTTTCTACATTGCTTAATACATTTTCATCATCATCTCGATTTTCATTATAGACAAATTTCTTTAATAATTCTGAATGGTATTTATTTAAATCATATCTATTTCACACCAAAAACTCAAAATATATACACAAGTAACAACATATTTTAGAAAGTAATTATATTTATCCTGATTAAGGATTATTAGCTAAACCTCATTGACCTTTCGTATGTTTTTATGTTCTTGGACTTTCAATCTATTAGTACTACTAGGCTTAGGCTGCCTAGAAGAAACATAATCTTCTGATAATTAAAATGCAATCTGATTATAAAAGTGGTATAATGCAAAGTAATATACACGGGACGTAAACAAAAATTCATAATCTAAAAACTATAACCATTCGCCTATTTATTTCCCCCTTAATCTTTAGTGTATATATTACTTTATTGTTGAGATTATTGAAGTTTTAATGATGTAGCAAACCATAGTACTCATACATCTATTTAAATATTTCACTCCACTCATTAAGTAATTTCTCTAAACTAAATCTTGCATTAGCGGGACTAGTTGATGGTAGTTTAATTATTCTAATTCTAGTCTTATCTAATAAGTACTTATTATAAAGTTCATATGCTTTTCCTCCATTTGCATATATCCTTTTAACATTGCTATTATTTAAAATAACTGATAAATCAACTGGTACCACATTAGTAATACTTGAATCACTCGAACCTTCTATGTCACAAGATTCTATAGTATCCCAGATAGCTATCTTATTTTCTAAAAGCATTTTTTTCTTTTCTTCTATGGTACTATAATTATTACATCCTGTTAATGTTCCAATTACCTTCCAAAATCTATTTTGTGGGTTGCCATAATAAAAGTCTACTTCACGAGACTTTACTGATGGAAGTGTTCCTAATATTAAAATCTCCGAGTCCTTATCAAAGACAGGTTCAAAAGTATGCTTCACATGTTCCATATATTTTTCTCCTTTACTTTATCTCCTTCTAATTATATATACAATACTTTACCATATATAAAGAGTGTTATACATGAAAAAATTACTTTAAAATAATTATATTGATTTAAAATAACTTCTTTATATATATAATATCTTGAAAATCATCAAGATATTTTATTTGCATTAGCTTCCTCTAATAAATTCACTAAAAATTTTGAAGAGTTATAAGCTGCTACCATATCTAGCTGTTTATATACTATGTATGCATAGTTGTCTGCATTATCACAAATACCCCTTATAAGTATAAAAGGTATTTTATTTATATAACATATGTGTGCTATGGCTCCACCTTCCATATCCACACATTCTGCATGATATTTTGTTCTTAAAGAATTTCTTAATTTATTGTCTGCTACAAAGATTTCTCCTGTAATTATTTTTCCTATATGATAGGTACATTCCTTTAGCTCTATCTTATTGTAAGCCTTTATAGCCATTCTTTTTAAATGCTCATCTGAAATAAATTCATCTTCGTGAGGAAAGAAGTTCTTCATCTGTGATTTTGTTACATCATGACAAGTAACCCTATTAGAGATAACTATATCGCAAATCTTCACCTTTGGATTTAAGCTACCAGCAATGCCAGTGCTAATGATTCTTTTAACATTAAATTTTGTGATTAATATTTGAGTACATCCTGCTGAATTCACTTTTCCAATACCTGCACAACATAGTACGATATTCAGATTCTTGTAATTTCCTATATAGAATAAGAATCCTGCATACATAATTTGATTTACTATTTCTATGCTTTCTTTAATATACTTGATTTCAATATCCGTAGTTCCAATTATACCTATAGTATCCATACATTTTTCCTCCTCAAAGATAAATTGTCTTTATTTTATCGAAAATATACCACTCCATTTTGAAATTTATTCATAAAAGGTTAATACTTATAACAATGTAATTATATCATAAAATTATCTTTTTTTACATATATTTCATTTAAATTAAATCTATTACAACTTATTTTGACTTTTTTATTTAAAATAGCCTCCTGCTTTTAAAAAGCAGGAGGCTATTTGTAAAATAAAATTATATAATTTTTCTAATCAATTAATTTTCGAAGTAAATCATTACTTCTTTTAATGAAACTAGCCATTTCATCGGCTTCTAACTGTCCATGACTTATCATAGCTAAATCATAAACGTGATTACAAATTTCATTAACTAAATCCTTTTTATTCTCATCTTTAGATATGTTAAGTAATTTTTTAATTAGTGAATTGGTATTATTTACAACTAAAGTCTCTTCCTTAGGGAACATTGACATATCCCCTCCACCAAACATTACACTCATTTCAGCCATTCTTCTAGATTGCTCTGATAAAGTAATCATGGCAGGTGTTTCTTCAGCTTTGATAGGCTCTACAGAAATCTTTAGAGCTTCTTTACTTATAGCATTCTTAAATATATCTTCTATTTCTTTATTTACTTCTTGATTTTCATTTTTTACATCAGCTTTAAGTATTTCTGTTAGATCAGAATCAATTCTACTAAATTGTACTCCTTCTTCTTTGCTCTCAATTAAAGTAATAAAATGACTATCCAGTGTGGTATTTAGGATTACTGCTTCTAATCCATTATCTTTTAGCATTTTAATATATTGAGATTGCTGCTTCTCATCGTTAACATAAATAACCTTCTTATCATGCTTTTCTTTGTTATTTTCTAGATATTGCTTTAAGGTTACATGTTCTCCATTAGTTGTTTTAAAAACTATTATGTCTTTAACCTTCTCATAGAACTTCTCATCTCTTAAGCAGCCATATTTAATGAAGATATTTATATCCTTCCAAAATCCATTGTACTCATCTCTATGATTTTTAAATAAAGATGTAAGCTTATCTGCAACTTTATTTACAATATGTCTAGAAACCTTAGCTACATTACTATCCTTTTGTAAAAAGCTTCTTGATACATTTAAAGGAATATCCTCACAATCAATAACACCTTTTAATAGTAGTAAAAATTCTGGAATAACTTCTTTAATATTATCTGCAACGAATACTTGCTTGTTATAAAGCTTTACTTCACCTTCTGCAGCTTCAAATTCGTGTTTTAATTTAGGAAAGTATAATATCCCTTTTAAGTTAAATGGATAATCTACATTCATATGAATCCAAAATAGTGGATCATTATATTCATTGAAGACTTTTCTATAGAATTCTTTATATTCTTCATCCGTACAATCCTTTGGAGCTTTCATCCATAGTGGCTTTGTATCATTTAAAGGAGATTTTTCTATATTCTCTTCTGCATCTTTCTCCTCTTTCTTTTCATTTTCATCTATTAGATAAATCTCTACAGGGAAGAAATTACAATGTTTCTTAATTATTTCTCTTAATTTATAATAATCCAAAAACTCATTACTATCTTCACTTATATGAAGAGTAACAGTAGTTCCTCTTGAACTTCTTTCAGAAGGTTCAATTTCATATTCTGTACCGCCATCACAAGTCCATTTAACGGCTTCTGCGCCCTCTTTATAGGATAGAGTATCAATTTCAACCTTTTCAGACACCATAAAGGCTGAATAAAACCCTAGGCCAAAATGACCAATTATTCCTTTACCCTCATCTATTTTATCTTTATATTTAGATAAAAACTCTTCTGCTCCTGAGAAAGCTACTTGATTAATATATTTTTTTACTTCCTCAGCAGTCATTCCTATACCATTATCAATAAATTTTATAGTTTTTTCATCTTTGTTTAAGGATACAGCGACTTCGTACTTATTCTCTTCTATATTAGCTTCTCCAAAGGTTACTAATCTCTCTAGCTTATTAATGGCATCACATCCATTACTGATAAGTTCCCTTACAAATATATCCTTATCTGAATATAGCCATTTTTTTATAATCGGCATTATGTTTTCAGTGTGAATTGAAATGTTTCCATTCTCCTTAAGCATATATATCTCCTCCAAATACAAAATGTTAAATATTAAAGTATTAATAATTTATTGTCATAGTTAAATTTAAATAGTTTTATTTTAATATAAAAATTATTATACTTGCCCGTACAAAATATTCTATACCCAAATCTATATAAAATAAAGGATATATTGTAAATTTTTTGTGAAATATTACTTTATTCTGCTTGAGTTAATAATCTTTTCATTAGATCTCTTAGTTTTCTTTCTTCTACTTCATCGTTACCAATTATAACAATTACCTTTATATCATTATCGGATTGATCCCATTTATATGCCTTTGCATCTATAATAGCTTCCTCTGGAATAAACTCCTCCATATCTAAAGCCATTTCTTCTGCTAAACTAAGATATTCATCAAAAAGGTCATCCTCTTCCATTTCACTTAGGTTAAAATCCTCATACTCCTCTTCTATAATCTCATTTAAAGTTGAAACTGGCACGCTTAAGCAAAAGGCATGAACATCTTCTCTTTTAGTTCCCTTTGTCATGTCTTTAATAACTTTAAAATCTGACTTACTTTCTATTATTTCTTTCATCTCATCATTATGAATTACATTATCACCAAATAGTACGTACATTTTTATCAGCTCCTGTTAATTTATTCTTAATTTTAATCCATACTAGCTTCATAACATTCCTATAGCTTATAAATAGAAATTATTAATATAACTAGTTGTGATATAAGTTAAATTAAACTTCAGAGATATCTATAAACATCTCTGAAGTTTAACAATTAATATTCAAATCATTATATCACATATATAAATTTAAATTAACAGTTAAGTAATAGTTCTATATAAAATTCTATAGTTTTTCTATATTCTCTAGATTAAAAAACTCTATTTTTTGTAGACATATATCAATTAAAATTTAAAACAATGCTTTATTTTATTCTTGGTAATATTTCTTTTTTGAAGAAACTCTTTGCTGTTAATCCTGATACACTATAGACTTCTCCATTATCAATTTTTACAGATACAGCATCAGAACAGTGACCTAAACAAAATACTGCCTTTAATTCTACTTTGTCAGATAGATCATATTCTTCAATACTCTGTTGAAATGCATTTATAACATTATAAGAACCCTTTACATGACAGGCACTACCTATACAAACACTCACGTTTATCACAGCTCTTACTCCCCTCTATTGTAATTCACATGTAATAACTTATGAACTTTTCCATTTAATAATCCTGAATAAAGTGATATCATTACTGGATTTTCTTCTGAGCGTTTAAGGCTACTCATCTTATCTGCTGCATATAATCCTGCTCCACGTTTTTGTTTTCCTTCTGACATGGTAAATGGTTGACCAGCTCCACCTACACATCCACCTGGGCAAGCCATTACTTCAATAAAGTCATAATGTACTTCTTTTGATTTTATCTTTTTTACAAGGTCATCAGCATTCTTAAGACCACTAACTATAGCAATCTTTAATTCCTTATCATTTACAGTTACACTAGTTTCCTTTACTCCTGACATTCCTCTTACTCCATTAAAAGCTATAGAACGCAATGTAGATACAGATTTGTCATCTAGAACTCTTCTTAAAACTGCCTCTGTAACTCCACCAGTAACACCAAATATAACTCCAGCACCACTGCTAACACCAAAAGGCATGTCTACAGCTTCTGGCTCTATCTCTGAAAATACAATTCCAGATTCTTTTATCATAGATATAAGCTCTTGAGTAGTTATAACATAGTCTACATCTTTTATTCCTTCAACTTCAAACTCATCCCTATTAGCTTCAAATTTCTTAGCTGTACAAGGCATTATAGCAACACTTACTATTCTTTTATTAGAATGTTTATAGTGCTCCTTTAAGACAGCACCAAACATCTGCATAGGAGATTTACATGAAGAAACATTACTCATTAGTTCTGGATAATTTCTTTCTACATAATTAACCCAAGCTGGACAGCATGAAGTAAATAGAGGGAGCTTTTCATTATTCTCTAATCTTGAAAGGAATTCCCCTGTCTCTTCTAATACTGTAAGATCGGCTCCAGTGGATGTGTCAAATACTTCGTCAAAGCCCATTCTCTTTAAAGCCCCAACAATTTTGCCCATTACATTTTCGCCATCTTTTTGTCCAAGCTCTTCACTAATTCCTACTCTTACAGCTGGAGCTATTTGAACCACTACTTTAGTGTTTTTATCACTTAATTCTTTCCATAACTTTTGTGTATCATTTTTTACTACTATGGCACCTGTAGGACATACTGCTGCACATTGACCACAACCTACACAGTTTGATTCTCCAATTGGTTTATCAAATACTGCGCCTACAGTCATTTCTGCTCCTCTTTTTAAGAAGTCAATAGCACCTACATTTTGAACTTCATTACACATTCTAACACAGTCACCACATAGGATACATTTACTCTTATCTCTTACTATGCATAAAGAGGATTTATCTAATTCACTTTTTTCTGCTGTATTATTAAATCTTATATCTTTAATTCCAAAACGTTGAGCTAGGTCCTGTAACTTACAGTGTGTATTTTTCTCACAGGTAGTACAATCTCTACAGTGATTTGAAAGTAATAATTCTAATATATTTTTTCTATATTTTCTTAATCTAGGAGTATTAGTGTATACTTCCATACCAGCCTTTGGTGGAGTAGAGCATGCAGCTTCAATACCTCCCCACTTATTTTCCACCATACACATACGGCAAGCTCCATATACAGAAAGCTCTGAGTAATAACAGAAAGTAGGTAAATCTATGCCTGCTTTTCTAATAAGCTCTAAAATATTTTTCTCTCCCTTTATTTCTACCGGGATATTATCTATAATCATAAATTGTTCATTCATTCTATTAATCCTCCTTTATAGCTTTAAAGGCACAAGCTTCAACACAGGCACCACATTTAATGCATTTGTTCTTATCAATTACAAAAGGCTCCTTTATCTTACCTGAAATTGCACCTACTGGACAAATTCTTGAACATTTTGAACAACCTTTGCAAAGATCTGCTTCTATAAAGATAGTTTTTAATTTTTGACATGTCTTCGTTGGACATTTTTTATCAATAATATGAGCTTCATACTCACTACGGAAATTATTAATAGTACTTACTACTGGGAAAGCTGCTGTCTTTCCTAATCCACATAAAGCAGTAGAAGATATAGTATCTGCAAGTTCTAGTAATAAATCAATATCTTCAATCTCACCTTTACCAGCCACAATTCTTTCTAAAATTTCAAGCATTCTCTTAGTACCTTCACGGCATGGTATACACTTACCACAAGACTCATTTTGAGTAAAGTTCATAAAGAATCTAGCCACTTCTACCATACAAGTATTTTCGTCCATAACAACAAGTCCACCAGAACCGATCATAGCTCCTGCCTTTTTTAAGGAATCAAAATCTAATGGTAAATCTAAATGCTCTTTTGTTAAACATCCACCTGAAGGACCTCCTATTTGAACAGCTTTAAATTCTCTTCTGTCTCTTATTCCTCCACCAATATCAAATATTATTTCTCTTAAAGTTGTACCCATTGGAACTTCTATAAGTCCTGTATTTTCAATATTTCCTGTTAAAGCAAAGGCTTTTGTTCCATTGTTCTTTTCTGGTCCAATTGCTTTATACCATTCAGAGCCCTTTTCAATTACTATAGGTACATTGGCAAAGGTCTCTACATTATTGAGTACTGTTGGTTTACCAAATAAACCTTGTTCTACAGTTCTAGGTGGCTTAACTCTAGGCATACCTCTTTTACCTTCAATAGAAGCAGTAAGGGCGCTTCCCTCTCCACATACAAAGGCTCCTGCTCCTTTATTGATTTTAATATTCATATTAAAGCCTGTACCAAGGATATTCTCACCTAGTATTCCATGCTTTTTAGCTTCTTCTATAGCATTTTTTAACCTACTTACAGCAAGAGGATATTCTGCACGCACATATATGTATCCTTCCTGTGCTCCACAAGCTACTGCTGCAATCATCATTCCTTCTATAACTCTATGTGGGTCTCCCTCCATTATACTTCTATCCATGAAAGCACCTGGGTCTCCCTCATCTCCATTACATACAATATACTTTTCACCTTCAGGTTGACGTTTTACTTGAGACCATTTACGCCCTGTTGGGAATCCACCGCCTCCACGACCTCTTAAGTTGGATTCATCAATTTCTTTTATAATTTCATCTGCTGTCATATCAAATAAGCTTTTTTCTAAAGCAGAATATCCACCTATAGCAAAGTATTCTTCTATAGATGTAGAATCAATATGACCACAATGCTCTAATGCTAATCTTGTTTGTTTTTTATAGAAAGGTATTTCCTCTTGGGTTTTATAAGCTTTATCATCCTTTTTATAAGCTAACCTTTCTACACATTCACCAGAAAGAATTGTTTTATTTATTATTTCTTCACAATCCTGCGGCTTAACCTTTATGTATAAGTATCCCCATGGTTCTATTCTTACAAGAGGCCCCATTTCACAGAATCCGTGACAACCACTTTTTTTAATTCCTACAGATTTATCATGAGGTTCTTTCTCTAATCTAACCTCACATTTTATATCCTTTTCCTTCATTATTCTTACAAACTCATCATATATATCTAATGCACCACCCGCTATGCAACCAGTACCTGAACATACAAGAATTTTTACTTTTTCATTTTGAAAACTCTCTTTATAGGTATTTCTTATATTAATTAAATCATGTCTATTAAGAAGCATACTATTTGTCCTCCTTAAGCATTTTTAGAAGTTCCACTGCCTTTTCCGGAGTCATAGCTCCATGAACCTTGTCATTAACTGTTATTGCTGGTGCTAACCCACAAGCCCCAAGACATGAAACCGTTTCCACTGTAAACATTAAATCATCTGTAGTAACCTTATTTTCTGAAAGATTTAATTGGCTTTGCAGCTTTTCTAATATTGGTATAGATTTTCTTACATGACATGCTGTTCCGTCACATATTTTTATTACATATTTTCCTTTTGGTTCCAAGGAAAAATTCTCATAAAATGTAGCTACACTATAAATCTTAGCTTCACTCACCTCTAACTTCTTAGCGAAATATGGAAATATTTCCTCTGGAAGGTATCTATAGATTTCTTGAGTATCTTGTAATATGGCAATTATATTAGTAGAACTATATCCATGATTTTCTAATATAGTATCTAACTGAGCATAATCAAATGATGTATTCATTATTTTCCCCCCTGTAACGGTTGTTAAATTATTATCACAAATACATTCTATACTGAATTTTCAAATATTTCAATATAAATTATTAATAATTTTTTATAATTTATTTCTATAAATCATATTACTTATATTAACTGTATTAGTTGTATAAAATATTATTCTAATTCTTTTCTATGCCTTGAACTCCATATATATTTCTATCCTTCAATCTTTTTAAAAAATTTATTACTTCATCATAATCTTTCTAAAAGGTAATAAAAAATAGATGTATTTAATATTATTTATACATTAAAAACATCTACTTTAAGAGTTTACATCTATATCAAGATAAAGTTTATGCAAAAAACTTTTTAGATTCTGTCAAAAATATAACTAGCGCCAATAGATCTGCTGAACCTCCAGGACTTATATTTTCACCTATGCATTGTTTTTCGAAGTCATAAGCTGCCTCAGTTCCTTCTTTTGTATTGAAGCCACCTAAATTTAAAATTTCATTAGCACATCTTTGAACTTCATGAAGTTTTTCTATGTTTTGTCTATGTACAACGGTACTATCTTCTACTTTACTTATTAACTTAAGCAATATTTGAGAATATAAATTATTACCTTTAAGCTTAGAATTATCATACTCGGGTAATATTTCATGGAAAATGTTTGAAAAACCTTCCTTAGCTTCTCCTCTAATTCCAATAAAACCATATTTCAAGTATAGCTTCTCTCCATGAGTTAATTCTTTCTTTTTATCTAAATCCTTAAAGTCATCTAATATATTTTCACACATATCCTTTAATATAATTTCAATTTTCTCAAAGGTTAGTTTTTCATAAAGTGCTTTACCTATGGCAGCAGCTACTACTCCTATTAAAAATATCATACCCTTATGGGTGTTTACTCTTTTAGTAACCTTAAACATCTCCTCTTCGCACTTTATTCCAATGACTCTTATGGCTTTAAAAATATTTTTAGGACTTTCATAACTGTATCCTGTAGATGCCATTTCCTTTATAAAAGGAGCTATGACAAAGCTACTATCTAAAAATGTATAATAATCCATATCTTTATGTGATCCCTGGGTAACAGGTGATACTAATCCAAAGGAAGGCATAGTAGATACCTCTGTAATCATTGCTTTAAGTGCCAGTTGAGATATTTCATAGGTTAATTTATTTCTCTTCTCTATATAACCTGTATATTCTTCATACTTTTTAGTAAAATATTCTTTTATATCCTCAATACTATGTTTTTGACTTCTAGAGCATATTCTAGCTTCTTCTTCACATAAAAAGCATTTTCTAGGCTTTAGACCTATATTATTTCTAGATACTCCATGTAATACTGGCATCATATCGTTGCTGTCATTCATGTAATATACATCTAAATCCACACATCTCCCTAATATATGGTTTTCTTCCATATATATAAGTTTCTTTTTTACTTCAATATGATTAATATCGAATATAAAATGTCCTATGACACCTTCTTTATTCTTATATACTTCTTTATAGATTATATTTTTATTGTAAAATAAATATATATCTTCACATATTATCTTAGCAATATTATCTGTAATATAATTTGACTTTTTTATACCTGGATAATTTACTCTTACAGTGGCAAGAGTAGTTCCTCCCTCAATATCTTTAAGAAGTTTTTCTTGATGAAGTACCCTTTTTTCTCTCTGATTCAAAAATTCATTTATTTCTATATCATTTATATCATTCATATTAATGTAAGGATAGGAACTATTATCCTATCACCTTCCCCTTCCTTACTAAGATAAATTTAATTTCATAAAGCTAACTTTATACCATTAAATTGTATTCTCACATTATAAACTATACTTAATATTTTACTTCTAATGAGGTAAGTCTCTAACTTTAAGTTTTTCTATAATCTCTTTTCCTGATCTAGTCTTTAGAAATTCATAAGTAGTTTCTGGTACTAATTCTCTTACTTCTTCTATTTTATCTTCTTTGAGTAATTCTCTTGCTCTAGATGCACTTATAGCTTTATTATCTATTTTACATCTTTCTATAACTTCAACTTCTACACCATATTTAGGCAATACCGCTTTTAAAGTTTCATTGTAAGTATTAGTAACATTACAATAAGGTTCGCTACCTACATATCTTTTAGTTATATTTAATATCCTACAAAAGTATTTTCCAAATATATTTCCATCGATTTTAGTATATTCCTTCAAAATATCATCATCTTTTCTTAAGAAATAATTTGGAAATGTAGCTGACGATATAATATAATCTCCACCCGGTATTACAGTTACATTTTCAAGATCTTTAACGCCTTCCTTTATAAGCTGAAATCTAACTTTGAATGGGAATGATGACTTATCCTCTTCTACTACAAATATTATTACATTATCATTTTCCTTAGCTGCTTTCTCAACTATGTATTTATGACCTAATGTAAATGGATTACAATTCATAATTAGAGCTGCATAATGCTCGTTTTTATTTATATTATAATTTTTCTTTACCTTATCCAGCTCACTATTAATATTTTTATTTCCTGTCTCAAGTAAACTTACCTTGTCTGTATCAACTATGACCTTATATCCAAGTCCTTCAAAGAGGAAATTATTGGATGGCTTAGTAAAAATAAAATTATGATATATTCCTTCTTCAAAAAGTTTATTAGTTATATCTGTAATAAGGATGTTAGATATTCCTTGACCTTGATAGTCTTCACTTACAGCAAAGCATTTAACTATATTATTCTTTTTAGAACAAGTAGCTATTATATCACCATTTTCCTCTATGATTAAAGTATAATCTACATCTTCATATTTAAGGTCAAATCTCTTTAAAAATTCCTTAACTCTATTTGCTTCTATTTTAGATTTAAGATTTATTTTCTGAGTACTATAATACATTTTTTCACCTCATTTTATAAATTATATATACTATTGACTTTATAGGTTAAAATATCTTCTTACAAAAGATATTATTAATAATGCAATAATTACTATGATTACTGATAATATAGTATCAAATCCACTTCTAAACTCATACTTCTTTTTACCTTTAGCCATTTCTTCAGCTTCAATAAACATTCCTTCTGCATGAGCTTCTTGTAGAATTTCTTTATTGGTTTTTCTATTTTTCTTTTTCCCCATATTTTTCACTCCATTATAAGTTAATGACCATTTTATTTAATGCCTAGTCCTATAGTAATTTCTTATATTTTAAGTTGAAGATAAACTAGTAACTTTATCCTACATAGTTTCAACTTAGTTTCATTAAAATATTAATCTTCGCTAAAGTTAAATTACATTTAATACTTACATTGTATCATAATATAAAAAGAGTGTTGACATCAACACTCCTTTTATATTTATTTTCAAAACTGATTTTAGAAGAATATTCCAAAGGCTATACTTGCTAATATCAACATTATTCCTCCACCAAGACGAGAAGAAATTTGTGCAAAGGACATCAAATCCATACGATTTGCTGCTGTAAGAACTGCAACGTCTCCTGATCCTCCACGATTTGCCATACATAATCCAGCTGTAATTGATGTTTCTATTGGATAGAATCCTACTAACCAACCTACAAGTGCTGATCCAAGGATTGCACCTAAAACTATTAAAGTTGCTATAATAACATTAGCAAAGCTAAATGCCGCTATAAGCTCTCCAAGATCTGTCATAGCTATACCAACTCCAACCATTACTACTAGTAGGAATTGTTTAGAGAAGAATCCTTGAAGCTTCTTAGCCCCTTCTTTTAATTCTAATGGAATTATATTAGCCACGTTAGTTATGGCTACCAAAATAACCATCCAAGCAAATCTATGAATATCAATTTTCACATTAATTCCCATTAACGTGAATTCTGGTATAACTAAAGTTTTTGATAAGATATTTCCAAATACATAGAATGTACATGCAAGAATTAATCCTGCTGCAACTTCTTTAGCTGTAACTTTTACTATTCTTGTTTCTTCTAATTTAGATATATCTTCTGCCTTTTTTATTAATTCACCATGTCCGTTAAATTTAGCTCCAGCTTTAGTTTCGCCAAATTTGTTTAATATAGAAGCAGCTATGATAGCTATGATATTAGCTATTGTAAGAATTGAAAGAGCAAATGATAACCATGCTCCCGGATCTCCCCCAGTAACACTTGAATAGATTTCACTCATAGGAATTGCTCCTGCTCCAGTACCACCACCCATTATTGGTAATACATACTTAGTAGCTATCTCTGATACTGGAATTCCAAATATAACTCCACCTAAAGCTCCGAGACAGAAAGCTGCAAGTACTCCTCCTAGTATCGCTGGAATGTACCCAAGGAAAGCTTTCATAAGTAATTTTCTATTAACTGATAATATTGATCCTGTTATAAGTACTGCTATAAATAAGTCTAAAAAGTCTGCTGTATCCATAAATATTTTTACAGTTTCAACGCTAGCTTCTGGTATTATTCCCCAGTAAACTAATGCTGCTGAGCCGAGGAAAGCAAGGATAGGACCTCCTCCAACATATTCTTTCCATATTGGAATTCTGTCTCCAATCATTGCAAACAGTATACCTACTGAGTATAATAATGCAAAGGCACCTACAGAGTTTTTAGGTAAGTATCCTTTAATTGCTGCAAAGAACACTATTACTGCAACTCCTGCAAAAATGTACCAGGGCATACCGTATACTTTAAACGGACCTTTTTTTTCTCCAATAAGATTTTCTGGCATAATTAATCCTCCTAAAATTAAATTTTATAATTTCATTACTAAGCTTCACTATATTTTAGTAAAGCTTAGTAGGGTTAATAAATTATGTGCTTAAAGATTTTCTCAAAGATAATATTTCAGCTTACTTTTTAAGCTTTTTAACTACATCTATAATACTTCCATCTCTATATTCTATTACTGCTACTACTTCATCTGTAAACTCTAGTTCTTTTGGAGTTCCTATTAGCTTAACAGCAATCCTTCTCAACTCTTCCATAGTTATTAATGGAAGACCTGTCTTTTTAAACTTTTCTATTAGATCTTGTCTTCTTGGATTTACAGTAATACCATGGTCTGTAACAACTACATCTACTGTACTTCCTGGAGTAACAACAGTAGTTACTTTATTAATTATAGTTGCAATTCTTCCTCTTGTAAGAGGTGCAACTATAATGGATATTTCTGCATTAGCTGCTGTATCACTATGTCCACCTGATGCAGCTCTAATAACACCATCAGAACCTGATATAACATTAACATTAAAATCAGTATCTATTTCTAAAGCACTTAGGATAACAAAGTCTAATTTGTTAACTGCTGCTGATTTATTAAATGGATTAGCATAAAAGTCAGCACTAACTTCTATGTGTTTCTCATTTTTTCCAATAGATTCTGCAGCTTTTAAGTCAAAGCATTGAACATCAAATAAAGTATCACAAAGTTCTTCTTCTAAAAGATCCACCATAGGTCCTGTAATTCCACCTAAAGCATAGCTTAATTTAATATCTCTCTTCTTTAATTCTTCTTTAACGAAACGTGTAACTGCTAAAGATGCTCCACCACTACCAGTTTGCATTGAGAATCCATCTACAAATCTTCCAGATGCAAGCATTACATCTAATACTCTTTTTGCCATTAAAAGCTCTTTTGGATTTGATGTAAATCTAGTTGCTCCAGACATTATTCCTTTTGGATCACCTATTTCATCAACTACAACTACATAGTCAACTTGAGTTTGAGGTATACTTTGTGGGAAGTTCGGATAATCAACTAAAGTATCTGTAACTACAACTACTTTATTAGCATAAGCAGCATCTACCTTTGCATAACCTAAAGATCCGCATATAGATTTTCCTTTTACTCCATTGGCATTACCCATACAGTCAGCAGATGGAGCTGCAATAAATGCTACATCTATTTTTAAATCTCCCTCTACAATTGCTCTAGCTCTCCCACCATGAGAACGAATAACCGCTGGATTATTTCCAAGTATTCCTTCTGATATTGCTGCAGCAAGTTTTCCTCTAAGTCCACTACTTTCAATTCTGCTTACAACACCATTTTCTATATGAGCTACAAGGTCATCATGAGCACTAGTTAAAGAACTTGATGCCACTCTTAAGTTTTTAACACCCATTTCTGCTAATGTATTTACTACCATCATTAAAAGCTTATCTCCAGCTCTAAAGTGATGATGGAAAGAGATTGTCATTCCATCTTTAATTTCACATTTTTCTATAGCAACTTTTAAAGATTCTACAACTTTAGTTCTTCTTACTTGCTCTTTTAAATTTTCACTGTCACTTTTAACCATAGTTCCCTCTGGCTGATTAGCAAATGGGGCTTCATAAACTTTCCTATTTTCATATCCTGGAATAGTACTTAATATTTCCTTACTTACTCTATTACTCATTATCTTCACCTCCAATTAAAACTCCTGCTGCTTTAGCAAGTTCTAGAACTCTCTGAGCTCTTTCTATAATTGGTTTATCTATCATTTTACCGTCTACAGTAAATACCCCTTTATTTTCTCTCAATGCTTCTGCTGTAGCATCTACTATCTTTTTAGCTTTAACAATTTCCTTTTCACTTGGAGTATAAACACTGTGTATAAGTTCAACTTGTCTTGGATGAATTAGTGATTTACCACCATATCCCATTCTCTTGATAAGATTTGCTTCTTTTAAGAATCCTTCATCGTTATTTACATCAGAATAAACTGTATCTAATACTTCAAGACCACACGCTCTACCGGCCATAGCAATTATTCCTCTTGCTACATAGAGCTCATCTCCCTCTGGAGTTCTTGTAGTTTTCATACTAGTTACAAAATCCTCACCACTTAAAGCCATACCTATTAATCTTTTAGTAGGAGATTTTGCTATATCAAAGGCATGCATAACCCCCAGAGCTGATTCAATAGCTACCATTATCTTAGTGGAGCCAACTTCTCTTCCACAGGCTTTTTCTATTTTTTCTACTTCTCTATCTACAGTCATAACATCATCGACAGTTTCTGTTTTAGGAATCCTAACAACCTCAACTCCACCTGTTACTACTGCTTTTAAATCTTCTTGCCAAAACTCTGTATCTAGGCCATTAATACGAACTACCGTCTCTATGCCTAACTCTTTATAATAATCTCCAAAACTTTCTAGCATATTGTGTACTAAAAATCTTGCAGCATCTTTTTCTGTTATTGCAATAGCATCTTCTAAATCAAACATTATTGAATCAGGTTTGTATATGTGTACATCTCTTATAATTCCTGGGTTGTTTCCAGGAACAAATAACATTGAACGTCTTAGCTCCATCTTAATCTCCCCTTACATCCATTTATATTCCTTATTTTCAGCTGCTCTATGAACTGCAGTCTGTACTCTACTTTTAATTACAGGGTTGATTGCACCTTTATCATTAGCAAATATCTTTGCATTTTTTACCCCTAAAGAGTTAAGAGTCTCATTAATAACTGCTTCTATTTCCTCTCCAAATTGTGCTTTAACAGTACTTTCTAGAGTAATTTCTATTCCAGCAGTTGAAGGTTCAATTATAATTTGAATATCACTGGACTCCAATGTACCAGCGCTAGCTACTGTTTTAAGTTCCATATTCACGCCTCCTGATTAAAAATATTAATGCATTTTGTATTCCTTTTCATATTATCAACACATTTTGTATACATCTTTATTATAGTGTATACAATTAATTTATGAAAATCAATAGAAATCTAAATATTTTTTTAATTTTTTCATAATTTTATGATCTAGATAATTTTTCTTATAAAATAAAAAGAATTATTAATACAACTTAGTATTAACAATTCTTTTTACTTTACATATTTTAATTATTTAGACATCTATCTAAATAATTTACTTAGCTACAGCACTTTGGAAGGATTTTTTAGCACACCTAACATGAGCTCTTGCTCTTTCTTCAGCAAGCTCCTCATTTCCTACTTCTATAGCATCTACAATTTCTATATGCTCCTTAAGTGCCTCTAGCTTTCTTTCCTTAGTCATTAAACTAACCTTTCTTAGGCTTTGTAAGTACTCATATATATATTCCATTTGTGCTATTAATCTTTTATTGTGGCAAGCATCTAAAATTATCCTATTAAATCTACTATGAACTTCTACATATTCTTTTTCTTCATTATTCTCAATAAGGCTTTTCATATCTTCTATTATTTCTTTCAACTCTCTTATCTCAATTCTAGAAATATGTAAGCATGCTCCTCTTACAACAAGGCCTTCTAATACTTCACGTATATCATAAATTTCTATGGCATCCTCAATACAAATCCCCTTAACCACAGTTCCTTTTCTAGGAATATTTATAGCTAATCCTTCACTTTCCAACTGTCTTAGTGCTTCTCTAACTGGAGTTCTACTGACTCCCATAGCTGTAGCTATATTATTCTCCACCAACCTATCACCTGGTTTTATATCTCCTGTGAATATAGCTGTTCTAAGTTCTTGAAGAACTACTTCTCTTATAGATTTACCTTTACCATCGTCTAAATTCTTTAAAACACTACTCATAAATATCTACATCCTTAATAAAATAATTTATCAGTTATAATTCCTACTCTTTATTTTAATATCATTAAAAATAAAGTAATTACATTTTAATTATGTAAAATAATAATTAAAATCATTAATCATATACATAAATATTGCACACCTTTAACTCTTTGTCAAATTTTATTATAACCCAAATAATTTTGTCTATAAAATTTAATTGTGATTATTACTTACGTAGAAAATAAACTAAATATCATAAGGATGGTTTATGTTAATTTGATATTTTTGAATTAAAGCAAATTGCGGCAGATGATAATTTTCATGTAAAAATTTAATGAATTTAATTTATTGAAGCTTACATATGATCATTTTTATAAACGGAAAGGGCTAAGTATATTATACTTAACCCTTCTTTTATACTTATGGTAATTATAATTATTTTATATCTGTGTAATTGTTCTTACACTTCATAAATACATAATTTATAGTACTTCTATCTTTATATATATGACCACATTCTTAACAAATTAATTTTCCTGTAACTATAACATATCTATATACTTTACCACATCTAGTATATATAAACAAACCTTCTTTATCAGAATTTATTTCATTAGATGGAGTCATAATACTCAAAGATACAAAAATCGTACATACTGAAATTAATATACTAGAATTATCTACTTTTTATCTTTCGAAACATTAGATTTAGGCTTATGATCATCCGTTTGCTTTTGTTGATTATATTTGTTTACTTGTCTTTGCTTTAAAAGATGATTTAATTCTTCCTCTGATATATCTCCAAAATTCTTAAATTCATAACCATTTTCTTTAAAGTATTTAATTATAGACGGTAATGCTTTAGGAGTAGTACAGTTTGAACTACCATCATGCATTAGCACTATAGCAGTATTAGGATCTATATACGTTTTTTTAAGCTCTTTTTGAAAGGTAGCTAGAAGTTTTTTTACAGGAACATTGGTTGACAAAGCATCCTCAATAGATATGTTCCAATCTACATAATATAATCCTTCATCACATAATTCATTTCTTATAGCTTTTATTGTGCCTTTATCAGCTACGGTAGTGCTAGAGCCTCCAGGCATTCTCATGAATTTTGAAGGTTCATGCCCAATAACATCAGTAATAGCCTTAAAAGCTTTGTTGTAGTCCGACAAATATTCATCCTTACTCGAATATATACATTTCTTATGGTTATAGGTATGTACGCATATTTCATGGCCTTGTTCTTGAACTTGCTTTAATATATCTGGATTTTGTTCAACTAGTTCACCTATAACAAAAAATGTAGCCTTAACATTTTCTTTTTCTAAAACCTTTAGTATTTCTATGGTATTATTAGTAGGACCATCATCGAAAGTTAAATAAACTACTTTTTTTACATCTTCCTTGGAATCAGCTTTCTTCTCATCTTCAGCTAAAGCTAGATTGAAGGTGCAAAATACAAAGATAAGTATAAGTACAACCATAGAAGAATATTTTAATTTCTTCATATTAATCCTCCTCAATATAAATCGTTAAATGCTTTTAATCATATTTTCTCATATTAGATAGAGATATATACTATTATTTTTTAGGCTAAATTAACAAAAACTACTTGTATATAAAATACAAGTAGTTTAAAAAAATTTTTTTAGCAATTTTTTATTTATCCCATTTTATGCATTGATATTGTTATATTTTCCTTCTTTATAAAGTTAGTATATAACTATTTTTATATAAATAGAGCTCTAATTTTCAGTTAGATATTAAACCTTATCTTAATTTAAGTTTACTTAATACAATTAGCTTTAGTAATAATCTTAATATTATCACACATTTCTTTTAGATAATCATAATTAGCTATATCATAGTCGATTTCTTTTGGATTCAATGGGCTACCAAAATAAACCTCTGGATGACATTGAGTTGAATAATCTTTTCTTTTAGTAAACGAAGCTACATGAAGTTGATTAAACTTCATATCTTCAATCATCCATTTTACATTATGTAGTCTTACCCCACCTGGAAGTATCTCTATTTTACCTTTAGCATATTCCATAAGTTGCATCAAAAGTTTAGCCCCATCTTCTATAGTATTTTTTTGTCCCTTAGTAAGGATTCTTCTTACACCTAAGTCAACTAAAATATCTAAAACTGCAAAAGGATCTTTAACTACATCAAAGGCACGATGGAATACTGCTTCTCTATCTCCAATAATATCCATAAATCTCTTACATAGTTCTATATCAATTGTGCCATCTTCTTTTAATGCTCCAAAAACTATCCCATCAGCACCGGCTTTTACAGCTGCTTTAATATCCCTTTCCATAGTTTTAATTTCATATTCAGAATAGCAGAATCCAGCACATCTTGGCCTAATCATTACCATGACAGGAATATCTACTAAAGCTTTAGCCTCCTCAATAGTTCCTATAGATGGTGTTATACCACCTAAAAACATATTAGAATTTAACTCTACTCTATGTGCTCCTACTTTTTTAGCTATTATAACGTCCTCTAAGGAACCACAACATACCTCTACTAACACCTTTTCTTTCATTATTAATTACCTCCTAATACCTTTTAATTTGTAATCTACTTATAAACCTAAATTTACATATTAAAATATATAACCTCCTTAGGTAAACTTAATATTAGAAATATGCTTATCTATTTTAGCTTAAACTTTACAATACTTTCTCCAACTATTTTGTTATTGTCATTAACTGTAGCAATTGGGAATATGTCCCTTATTCTATCTATTGTATCCTTATTTTTATAATCTATTTGTTCTAAAATTGATGCTACAATTAAAGGCCATTCATCCTCTGAACCATCAATTATCTTAATTGAAAAACCAAGTCTTTCTTCTTTTAAGCCAAAGCAATATACACCTTTAGCTCCACCCTTTGCCACAATATTATCATCCATTAAAAGTAGGGAACATATTAGATTAGTTCCTGAAACCATCTCATAATTTTCATTAATTAATTTAGTAATTTTTATAACAGCATTTCTTGTTAACTCATCTTCAATGGTGTCAGGACATGCCATAGTCATATACGCCTTAGCTAAATTTTTCATAGGCATACCAAATACAGGAACTCCACAACCATCTGTACCAATCTTTATATCTTCTCTTGGATATCCAGAAATCATTGAAATGTGAGAAAGTATTTCCTGTTGAGCTGGACTATTAATGTTCCAATAGTCTTTTTTATCACATTCCATGTCAGTACATAAAGTTAAAATTCCCATGTGTTTCCCTGAGCAGTTATGATAGATTCGTCTCTTTTCTCCACCTTGTCTTAATATTTCTTCTTTAGCACTCGTTGCTAATGGATATGTAGGTAGACATATTAACTCCTCTTCCTCTACCTTAACTTTTTTCATTATAGATTCTAGTACATTAACATGAAAAGGTTCTGCCCTATGAGATCCCGCCATAACTGTGATCTCCTTATTGCTAAGGTTATATTTTTTCTCGAGACCTCTCTTTATTAATGGAATCACTTGTATTGGTTTTGCTGATGACCTCATATAAGTTACAAAATTTGGATCACCTATAGAGTAAATAACTTGTCCGTATTCATCTACACAGCAAATATATCCTCTATGCACACATTCTAAAATATCTCCCCTATATTCTTCAACTAAAATATCGCCCATGATAACACCCCTTCTATTTATTATTCCTTATATTATAGTAAAAGTATAATATATATTTAAATTAAATACACATGAGATCAGTATTTGTCTCATGTGTATATTTTACAATTATTTCTGATTTTATGACATAGATTTCTTTTAATTTGCTTCTTTAATTTCTATACATTCCTTGCTATGAATAATATTTTTCTCCCATACACCCCTGCGATACATTATATATCCAAAGATACATATTATAAGATTACTAAAACTCATAGAAAACCATATACCTACTGATCCTACATTAGTAAAGTTTTTAAATATAAGTATCATTGGAAGTCTTACAAACCAAAGTCTTCCCACTTCCATCTCCATGGAATATCTAGTATGACCTGAACCTTGAAATATTCCCTGCAGTACGCTAAATATTCCCATAAGTGGCATAGACCATGCTATATATTGAAGATATGTTATTCCCTCTGAAATTACCATCATGTCATCCTTTGATTGCATAAAGAAGTTTATAATTTCTTTATCAAATACTAATAAAACAATCAAACCTAAAGCTGAGAAACCAATAGTAAGTTTTATGGCCTTCGAAAAAGCCTCCTTGGTCCTTTCAAGTTGGTTACATCCTAAATTTTGCCCTACAATAGATGTAAGGGCTGCTCCAATCCCCATGGCCGGTTGACTCACAAGAGAAGTAATTCTATTTACCATAGCAAAGGCTGCTAGGGTAGCTGTCCCATAGGATACTATAAAGCCATTTAGAACCATAAATCCTAAAGCAGAACCAGATTGACCAATAGATGATGGTAGCGCCACGGATACTACCTTTTTAATTATATCTCCATCAAATCTAAACTTTTTAAAGGAAGGTTTTACTTTAGATGATTTTCTCATTAACACATAAATTCCAGCTATAGCTAATACTGCCTTTGCCAATAAAGTTGCTATGGCAGCTCCTGCAATTCCCATATTAAATGTAAATATAAATAATGGATCTAAAACCATATTAAGCACTGCACTAATTGCACTAAGTATAGTTGGCAGTACCGTATTTCCTTCTGCATTCATTATAGAATTAAAGTTAAAAAATAAGAACATAAACGGCATGTCTAAGAAAGTAATCTTTAAATATATTACACTGTTTCTCGCTAGTTCCCCTGTTCCACCCATTAACCTTACAATAGAAGGAGATAATAGATACCCTACTATTGTAAAGACAATAGCCGATAAAAAGGATAACACTATGAGTTGACTTGCATATTTGTTAGCTTCCTCATATTTATCCGCTCCTATAAATTGAGAAATAATAGATGTACCTGCAATGGATAAGCCTGTTCCTATAGATATAAACAAAAAATTTACTGGCCAAACAAATCCTGTAGCTGCAAATTCTACAGATCCAATTTTACTTACCCATAATCCATCTACTAAATTATATAACGTCTGAATTAAATTGTTTATCATAATAGGAAATGCCAATACCCCTATTACCTTATATAAATTCCCATTTAAAATAAAATTTCTTCTATTTTTAATCATGTCTCCTCCTAAATTATCATAAAAATTTATTATTTTACCACAATATATATTATATACCATATATACTATAAATTTCTATACAAAATTTAGGATATCGAAATATATTTTTCTCGAAATAAAACAGTGTATATGATCTTAAAATTAATTATCATATACACTGTTTTATTTCAGATATTAAATTATACCAATTTAATAGATTAATTACATATTATAAAATAAATTTTGTGAAGGATACTCTGGATCGCAAGTAACATCGATTCCTAACTTTCTAAATATTTGTTCGTCCCCAGTACTAAGAATAGTAGTAGAATGAGCTTGACAGCCTTTAAGCTTTGTAAGCTTTTCTAAAGCTACTTGGGCCATTGGATTTGTAGCTGCACAAATACTAAGGGCAATTAATATTTCTTCTGAATTTAAAGAAGTATTATTGCTTCCTAGTGCATTGGTTTTTAAACTCTTAATAGGCTCTAGTACTACTGGTGATATTAAATGAATATCATCAGATATATTAGCTAAGTGCTTAACTGCGTTTAGAATAGCTGCTGAAGATGCATCCATAAGCTCTGAACTTCTTCCTGTTAAAATAGTCCCATTCTCAAGTTCTAGTGCCACTACAGGACAAGCGTCATTTTTATCTGCATCAAGCTTAAGCTTACTAGAATATTCTCTAGCAGGAATAACTACTTTTCTATCTTCAGGTTTAAGATTTAAGCTCTCCATAATTATTTTAATTCTTTGGAACACCTCTGCATCTACATATCCTTTTTTATATTCAACACTGGTTTTAAAGTATCTTCTAATTATCTCTTGTATAGAAGCTTCTTTAACAACTTCATCATCCGTAATTCCAAATCCAACTCTATTAACTCCCATATCTGTTGGTGATTTATATACAGATTCTTTTCCTGTTATCTTCTCAATAATTCTCTTTATAACTGGAAACATCTCAACATCTCTATTATAGTTTACAGCAACCTCATTATAGGCATCAAAATGGAAGGAATCTATCATATTTACATCTTTAAGATCTACTGTAGCTGCTTCATAGGCAATATTTAAAGGATGTTTTAAAGGTACATTCCATACAGGGAAGGTTTCAAATTTAGAATATCCAACGGCATTTCCCCTTTTATTTTCGTGATATAGCTGATTAAGACAAGTAGCTAACTTTCCACTTCCTGGGCCTGGTGCCGTAACTACTACTATAGGCTTAGTTGTCTCTATATATGGATTTTTCCCATATCCCTCATCACTTACAATGGTATCAACCTCTGTAGGATATCCTTTAATAGCTTCATGCTTGTAAACTTTAATTCCTCTACGCTCTAATTTATTTATAAAAATATTAGTAGCTGGTTGACCGCTATATCTGGTTATAACTACACTATTTACCTCTAAATCATATCCTCTAAGATCATCAATTAATCTTAGCACATCCATATCATATGTAATCCCAAAGTCGCCTCTTATTTTATTTCTTTCAATATCACCGGCATATACACAAATAATTATCTCTGCTTTTTCTCTAAGTTTATGAAGTAACTTTATTTTAGCATTCTCATCAAATCCTGGTAAAACCCTTTTAGCATGCATATCAAATAAAAGCTTTCCTCCAAATTCTAGATAAAGTTTATCATAATTATTAACTCTCTCTAAAATATATTTTGATTGTTCTTCAAGATATTTTTCAT
Organism: Clostridium sp. UBA1056; assembly: GCA_002316385.1. Taxonomy (GTDB): domain Bacteria; phylum Bacillota; class Clostridia; order Clostridiales; family Clostridiaceae; genus Clostridium_J. The sequence continues at coordinate 151,050 of DCDL01000024.1, read as the reverse complement.
GATCAAATCCAATTTTCATCTTAACACCTCATCCTAATAATAAACATACATTTTATTATTACATATTTTCCTCTTTAGTAAAACCTCAATTAAAGATTTTTAATTTTTTTTGTTAATTCTAACTTTAATATTTGAATCTGTATATTGATTTTATATTTCAGTCTATGCCTTTAAAATTTCTTCCTCTAATTCTTTCATTAATTCATTCACTGTAACTATTTCTTTAATCCTATGAGCATTATCTCCACAGAATACTAAAGCCCTATCCATATTTCCCTTAACACCATTTATCAGTGCTTCACTAATGCAATACGGAGTTTCTTTTGGGTTACAATGAGATATGCACCTATAGCACTTTTCCACCTTTAATTTCCCCTTAAAGGTTTCCTCTACAAAAGAATTACATAGAGCTCTTCCTGGTAATCCAACAGGACTATCAACTATAACTATATCTTCTTCTTTTGAATTAACATAAGCCTCCTTAAAACTTTCTGATGCATCACATTCTGCTGTTGCCACAAATCTAGTAGCCATTTGAACTCCATCTGCACCTAACTCTAGGTATTTAGCTATATCTTTTCCATCAAATATTCCTCCAGCCACTACTACTGGAATATGCTTATTATATTTTTCCCCATAAACCTTAGCTTCATTAATTATATCTACTATTTCTTTATCAAAGTCTTCTTCACTAATATTTATATTTTCTTTTTTAAATCCTAAATGTCCTCCTGCTCTAGGCCCTTCTATTATAACCATATCAGGAGCAACTTTATCATGTCTATCCCAAAGCTTTAAAATTACTTTGGCTGATTTTAAAGAAGAAACTATAGGTGCAATCTTTACTGAAAACCCTTCAATCAATTTAGGTAAATCCTTTGGTATCCCAGCTCCGGAAATTATAAGATCTGCTCCACCTTCTATGGCAGCTTTAACATGCTCTTTATAGTTATTCATAGCAACCATTATATTAACACCAATAACTCCTCCTCTAGTTGATTCCTTAGCTAATGAAATTTGCTTTTTTAATGCTCTAATATTTGCTACTAAATTATTGCTTTCAAAATCATCTTCATCATATCCTACTTGAGCTGCTGATATAACTCCAATTCCCCCTGCATTAGTTACTGCAGATGCAAGTTTTGATCTAGAAACTCCTATCCCCATTCCACCTTGGATTATAGGCATAGGCACTACTATATTTCCTATTTTTAAGCCTTTTATATTCATAAAAACACTACCTTTCAAGTTCAATATACTTTGCTTTGATTTTCAAATATTTTGATTATCAAAATATATTTTTATTATAAGGCATTTTAATATTGTACGCAATAAATTTTCTTATTGAAATTTTATAATTAACTTATCATTCATAAATAATGACTTAAATGACTTATAAGTCTTAATAACTCTTATGCATTAAATTTATTTAAAATCCTAAATTGCACCAAGAAACGTTAATAAATTTTATTTATTAGAACTTATATTCTATGATAAAAACTATCAAATGCTTCACTTTGTCATACATAAAAGTTCCCTAAAAAACAGATTTTTAATCATCTATTTTCTAGGGTAATCTTTATTTTGCATATACTTTTATAACATATCACTTTAATTACATTTTAGCTTTTTTTCTAACTGAATAAGTATATCCCTATAAGTTTTTTCTATAAAATTATTCATTTCTTCTTCATTAAGATATATGAAATTCTCTTTAGTTTCTTCATTTTCACCTAAATAATATTCATTTATATAGGTGACTTGTTTCATTAAAGCTCCATCAGGAAAATACTCTAAATAATCAGGTACCTGGTTTATGTGTTTAAAAACAGTATGGAAAATAAAATTGGGATTCTTCTCTAAGTATAAAAAGTCTAATCCATACCAATCTTTTTTTATTGTCCAAATAAAGCTTGCATCTTCATTCAATTTCTTATTATACAAAGCATTTTTCTTTTTTTCACTAAAAAGCTTAGACCATTCTATATCTGTAAGTAAATGTACATAATATCCTAGTAAATAAGCGTATTTTGAATAATCCATTGATTTTATAACTGCTTTATTAAACTGTTCACTCCTCATTGAATTATTCTTTATATACTTATAAAAAAATTTCTCTGCATCTATGTTATTTTCTTTATCAAGCCAATGGGTAATTGTTTTTGGCGGATTAAAACTACTCCAATCATCATTAGGAACTCCTGAGTCTGGCCCCACATTACCCAGAATAAAGGCTGTAGAATCCAAACTATCCATATTCTTTAATATATTTTCTGCAATTCTAAGATGAGCTATCCAAGTTGCCATTGAAATCCTCCTTATAGTCATATACTAGCATTTATTGTTCTAATACCTCTTGCTGCTTTAATGTAGATCCTTGTGACTTTTTAGCTATAGCCATCATAAGACCTAATGCTATTGATAGGAAAGCTGATGCTATTACTCTATACTGTGGTGGCATTAAAAATACAATAGTATGACATGGTATCCAGAAAAATGGTATTGTTTTCAACATACTAAATCCTATAAGAGTATTAAAATCTACTTCCATAATTAAGTGATTTATAGTTACTTTTTTCACACCTTTGCATTTAGCATCAATATATACATCACTGAATTTATGGAATAAAAACATGAATGGTGCAAAGGTGATGTTCATTATTGCACTTGTTAAAAATGCATGTCCTAACTTCGAACCTTTAAAAGGTAGTCTACCTATACTCTGTGCAGCTAATACCCCCTCTGAATATAATGTAAATGCTAAAGTTATCATCATTCCAATGACTCCCCATATAGCTGCCTTAAAAACTAGCCCTTTATTTTTTTGCCACTGACCATTTAAAACTCTAGTTCCTAGCATATCTCCCATGGTAGCTAAAATAAAGAACTTAAGAAAGCCACTGATATAAGGATAAGCTTCAGTTATAGACATAAATACCTCTCTAGTGGCTGGCATAATTAAAACTGCAGCCCATAATAGCAATAATCCTCCCCATAAGTAATCCCCTAATTTCATTAAATCCTTCTCTCCCTTTCTACTATATCTTTTTTAATTTACTATTTCATAAACATTATAACGTTTTCATAGCCTTTTATCTATAGAAATTTTTCACTTTTCGGAATTTTTTCTCAATCTAAATCTAAAAATAAAACTCAAATTAGAATTGAAGAATGTTTCTACGATTACCAGGTTGTAGTAATAAATATTGACTATTTTTATTTATTAGAACTTATATAAAAAAGCAAATCTAGCTATATATAACTGGATTTGCTTTAAATTATTTTTTAAAATTATTTTATGTATTTGACAGGTTCATTATAGCTTACACCAAAAGTATCTACTGAAATGGATTTAATTTTTACATCCTTCTTCGGTTTATCTTTACTGTCAGTTTCCACTTGTGCTATAGAATCTACCACATCCATACCCTCTATAACCTTACCAAAGGCTGCATAATCTCCATCTAAATGAGGGGAATCTTCACGCATAATAAAAAACTGAGAACCAGCAGAGTTCTTATTATTACTTGATCTGGCCATTGATATTACTCCTTTAGTATGTAAAAGCGTATTTTCAAATCCATTATTTGTAAACTCGCCATATATAGAATAGTCAGGTCCTCCCATTCCAGTGCCTTCAGGATCTCCACCTTGAATCATAAAATCTGACATTACTCTATGAAAAATTAATCCATCATAAAATTTGCTATTTGCAAGACTAATAAAATTTCTAACGGTATTTGGAGCTATTTCAGGATAAAGTTCTAGCTTGATAATTTTACCATCATCCATTTCTATTGTAGCAACTGGATTTTTATCATCTGTCTTTTTTTCCGTTTCTTTCGAAAGATATATTTCTTTATTATTACTATTACCTTGAGGGTTAGTATCATCTTTCTTAGAAGCACTACATCCAATTAATGCCATGGAAGTTATGGCTATAATAAGTAAAGTTCCTATTATCCTTTTTCTCATGTAAATTATCTCCTTTTATACTTATATATTTCTACTAATTAAGTTTATCATTGTATGTTTAAAAATAAAACCTATAATTGGTTAATTTTTAATTAAAATTAGCTATTAAAATACAATAGCTCTAAGAATTTTACTCTTAGAGCTCCTTATCTTTATTCGCAAGTTTTTTTAGATATTCTTTAAATTGACTCCTCCAAGATTCATATAAGCTGTTATCTATTTTTTGTAGATAATAAAAAAATTCACCTATACTATTCCTCTTTAATATTCCTTTCATCAGGTGCCTTGGAAAAGGCATATACCTATCGAAATTATCCTTTGGGTCTATAACTTTAATAGAAAAGTCCTCTTGAACATAAAGATCCTTGCAGCGTATATCTAATTTCTTATATCCAAGTTCTTTAAAATTATTTATTAAATCTACTAGACTTATTACTAATTTTTGATTTAGAGGGTTATGATTTAGATATTTATCTAATCTTACACCATCTACAAACTCTCTTATAATAAAATAGTCTCCATAGTCAAAAACCTTAGGAAATGGAGCACAATGCATGGATGCTTTAAGAATTTCATACTCAGTTTTACATACTTCTTCATCATTAAATATTTTTATGATTTTATGAGTATCAATTCTATATACAACCCCATTATTACCTTTTCCTAAAAAATCAGAAGATCGTATAATATTCTCCACTTCATTACTTAAGTAAATTGCGTTTGTAAAATGTCTAGACATAAATCCTCCTAGATAGAACTTTATTAAATTATATGCATCAAATATACCTTATATTAACTTTATGCTCTACCTTTTATCTCTTTTAATCTTTTTATCACTATTCTTTCTAGATGAAAGTGATTTCTGAGCTGGTTTAGAGCTTTTTACTGAGGAGGTATTACTTTTTTTATAGCCTTTTACTACAGTAGCTACATCCTCTATATTTCCATGTGATAATGTCTTTTCAGTAAGTTTAAAGTTTAGTTTTTTGCTATAATTTTTTAACTGAGATATCTCATTTGGAGAAACTATAGATATAACTGTGCCACTTTTATCTCCACGAGCCGTTCTACCACTCCTATGAACATAGGTGTTTATATCTTCTGGTAAGTCTACATTGAATATATGAGTAACATCATCTATATCAAGTCCTCTTGCTGATAAATCAGAAGATATCAATAAATTTATACGTTGAGACTTAAAATCTAGCATGGTTTTTTGTCGCTGATTTTTAACAAAACTACCATGTATACCATCTACTTTTAATCCATGATATTTCAATTTTGAAGCTAATATCTCTATTTCATCAGTTTTATTAATAAAAGCGATAGCTTTTTTAGGTTTTATGCTTGCCATTAATTTTCTAAGAATAAGTACCTTATCTCTTTTATCACAAACTATATATAGATTATTTATATTAGTATTTATAGTTGAATCATTATTACACTTTACTATTTCAGGAGACTTCATTAAACTTTTTCCTATATTTAAAGCCTCCTCTGTTAAAGTAGCAGAAGTCATAACCAATTGTCTATCTCTAAGTGTAGTTCTTATAACATCATTAACCACAGCTAAATTATTTTTATCAAGAAGCTTATCACATTCATCAATGACTACGGTTTTAACTGTATGAGCACTTATCTTTTTCATTTTTATGAGCTCCAAAATTCTTCCAGGGGAACCTATTACAAATTGAGGTTTATCCTTTAATTTTTCAACTTGTCTCTTTATATTTACGTCTCCCATAATAACTGTAGATCTAATATTCAAGGTTGATTTATCTGCTAGAGTATTTAAAACTTCATTCACTTGAACAGCTAATTCATGGGTAGGAACTAATACTATAAATTGATTTTCTCTTTTGTCATAATTAATTCTTTGAATTAATGGTAGTAGATAAGCCAAGGTTTTGCCACTACCTGTTTCACTTTGCATTATTACATCTTTATTTTCTGCTATCTTAGAAATTGATAGTTCTTGTATTTTAGTTGGTCTAATTATCTTCAATGCGTCTAAAGCATTAATTATTTCTGTATTTATATTAAATTCTAAAAAATTTTCCATTCTTTCATCTCCTGTTTTTTATTTAAAGTTTCTAGAATAATTTTCCTTAACGAGAACAAAGGTTTGATATTCTTCATTCTTTATGGTATAATTATCTAGATTGAGAGGTGTTTTCATGATTGACATTAAAAGTAGTAAACAATTAGAAATTTATGAGTTTATTAAAAATCAAGTTAATGCTAAAGGCTATCCACCTTCAGTTAGAGAAATTTGTGAAGCTGTAAACTTAAGTTCAACATCTACAGTTCATGGACATCTTACTAGACTTGAGAAAAAAGGTTTAATAAGACGTGACCCAACTAAACCAAGAGCAATAGAATTATTACAGGAAAATCACAATAAAAAAGAGATGGTTGATATTCCTATTATAGGTAAAGTTACAGCTGGTATTCCTATACTTGCTCAAGAGAGTATAGAAGATTATCTAACTATTCCCCTTGATTTTGTAAATAGTACTAATGAATTATTCATACTAAAAGTTCAAGGTGATAGTATGATAGAAGCTGGAATACATGATAATGATTTAGCTATAATAGAAAAAACTTCCGTTGCAGCTAACGGCGACATTATAGTGGCTTTAATAGAAAATGAAGCTACTATAAAAAGATTTTTTAAAGAAAATGGTCATGTTAGACTACAACCAGAAAACTCTACTATGGAGCCAATAATTGTAGATAACTGCAAAATCTTAGGTAAACTTTCAGGAATCTATAGAAAATATTAAGAAGCTATAATAGCTTCTTAATTTTTTTGCATAATTAAACATATAATTAAGATAATATCCTAGATAAAGCCATCAAAACTCCGACCTTACCATGATCAAAAGTCAATCCACCTTGAAGATAAGCTATATAAGGTTCTCTTATTGGAGCATCAGCAGAAAGCTCTATGGATGAACCCTGTATAAATGCACCTGCAGCCATAATTACTTCATCCTCATAACCAGGCATAGCCCAAGGCTCACACTCTACAAAGGAATCTATTGGAGACCCTGCTTGAATTCCCTTACAAAATTGAATTAATTTATCCTTATCATTGAATTTAATAGCTTGTATAATATCGCTTCTCTTAGTATCATACTTAGGTAATACATCAAAACCTAAAAGTTCCATTACTCTTGAGCAAAATATAGCTGTCTTCACAGCTTCTATAGCTACATGAGGAGCTAAGAATAATCCTTGATATAAACTTCTCATTACACCAAAGGTAGAACCACACTCTCCACCGATTCCTGGAATGGTTAATCTATAGGCAGCTTGAGTTACAAAAGCTTCTTTTCCCGCTATATACCCTCCTGTTGGGGCAATTCCTCCACCAATGTTTTTAATTAGTGATCCCGCTATAAGATCAGCTCCAACATCTGTTGGCTCAATAGTATCTATGAACTCACCATAGCAGTTATCAACAAAACAAACTACCTCTGGCTTAATTTCTTTCGCTGCTTTTATTATTTCACCTATTTCATCTACTAGCAATGCATTTCTCCATCCATAGCCTGTAGATCTTTGAATATGTACCATTTTTATACTTGTATCTTCTTTTAAAAGCTTTTGCATCTCTTCAACATTAACTTTACCTGCATCAGTTAATTCTAGTTGTTTATAGTTTACCCCATATTCCTTTAAAGATCCTATATTCACATCCTTAGTTATTCCTATAATATTATGTAATGTATCATAAGGAGAACCACATACGCTAAGCATTGTATTACCTGGACGTAAGTTTCCAAATAAAGCACATCCAATAGCATGAGTTCCATTTACAAAGTGTGGACGTACTAATGCAGCTTCCGTATTAAACACCCTAGCAAAAACTTTATCTAAAGTATCTCTACCAACATCTCCGTATCCATATCCACTAGAATTAGTAAAATGCATATCACTAACTCTCTCATCCTGTAGCGCATTTAATACTTTTAGTTGATTATATTCACGAATATCGTCCATAATTGAAAATTGCTCTTGAATATCCTTTAATGCTTGCTCAGATACCTTAAAAACCTCTTCATTTATTTTAAAATTATTTATTAAAAACTCTTTAGTTTTTTCTATCATAAAAATCGCTCCTTAAACATAAAATGACATTCTAATACTAACATAGCTATGAATATTAAGCAAATAAATCCTTAACATTCATAGCTATTATAATGCTTTATATAATATTTAAAATTCCTTTAGCCTTTATACTTTTTCTCTTTAAAGTCATTAATAATAAACTTTGCAACTTCATCATCATTAGAGAAATTATCTTTATCTATCCACTTAACTCTTGGGTCTTTTCTAAACCATGTAAGTTGACGCTTAGCATAATTCCTACTAAACTGTTTTATGTTTTCTATAGCTTTTTCTTTAGAAACCTCACCATGAAGATATTGTAATAATTCTTTATAACCTATCCCCTTCATAGATTGCATTTCTGTAGTATAGCCTTCTTTTTCTAATTCTTCCACTTCTTCTAAAAGCCCAGATTCTATCATCAAGTCAACACGATGATTAATTCTCTCATAAAGCTTTTCCCTATTCATATTTAATACATAGTAATAAACATTATATGGTATATTAAAAATCTCATCATTTTTCGCCGCATCAGATATAGGAACTCCTGTTACCTTATATACCTCTAAAGCTCTAATCACTCTTTTAAGATCATTAGGGTATAGCTTCTTATAGCTTATCTCATCAACATCTTTTAGCATATTATGAACATAATCTACACCTTTTTTTAAAGCCAACTCCTCTAATTCTTTGCGGTAATTTTCATCTTTATCGGTTTCTGCAAAGCTATAATTATAAATAAGAGAATTAATATAAAGGCCAGTTCCACCTACTAACATTGGAAGATGATTTGCATTACTTATTTCTTCAATGCTTTTCTTTGCTAAGTTACTAAATTCAGCTACACTAAAGCTTTCACTAGGATCTAAAAAGTCTATTAGATGATGCTTAACACCATCCATATCCTCTGATGATATTTTAGCAGACCCAATATCCATCTTTTTATATATTTGCATTGAATCAGCAGATATTATCTCACCATTAAGCTCTTTGGCAATGCCAATTGAAATCTTTGTTTTACCAATGCCTGTAGGTCCTGCTAATATAAATAAATCTTTCATAGCTTTAACCCCTTTATACTAAATTCTTTTGAAACTTTTCTCTATTTCCTTTAATGAGTATTTAATTATAGTAGGTCTACCATGAGGACAAGTAAATGGCTCATCTATATATCTTAACTCTTCAAGGAGTGATAAAATCTCTAAATCGGATAACTTATCATTAGCTTTTACAGCTGCTTTGCAAGCAATGGATGCTATTTTATCATATTTTACATCTATAGCTAAACCACTACCCATAGATTTTATATTATCTATCATATCATGGAATAAATTATTTATATGAGGTTTACCTAAAAATAAAGGAACTTCCCTTACCAATACGTCATTTTCTCCAAAACTTTCAACTGCAAATCCAGCCTTTATAAATATATCCTCATTATCCTTATAAATAGCATATTCATCAAAGGTTAATGGAATAATTGCGGGCACAGCTAAAATCTGACTTACAACATTAAGATTACCTATATTCTTTCTATACTTTTCAAATAATATTTTTTCATGAGCTGCATGCTGATCAATCAAATATAGTTCATCTAAATACTCACCAATTACATAACTATTAAAACACTGTCCTATAAGTTTAATTTGAGGAAATTTAGGTAAATTTAATATTTCCTTACTAGAGTAACTATTGGAATCCTTAGGCTCAACTTCATTTTCTATGGAAATTTCTCTTATATATGAAGAAGAACTCTCAGTATAATTTGGATCTCTATTAAAAATAAAATCATTATTACATTTTGAATTATTATCTTTATTTATATAATTGTTCTCATTTAAATATCCCATTTGAGTTACTTCTGAAGAATCATAGTTTTTATATGATTTATTCTCATGGACTGTAGAAATATCTTCTATTTCTTCTGGTATAATAAAACTCTTTTTTAAGCTTTCTTTTAATGCATTATGAACTCCATCAAATATAGTCTTAAATAGAACTCTTTCCTCTAAAAATTTAACTTCGTTCTTTGTAGGATGCACATTTGGATCTATAAACTCTGGGAATATATCAATATATATAACAAAGAAAGGGAATTTATTTACCATTATAAATGATTTAAATGCATTCTCTACTGCTGCGGTTATCAGAGAGCTTTTAATAAGTCTTTTATTCACAAATATACTTTGCCTATTTCTACTACCTCTACTAATGCTTTCTTTGCCAATGAATCCATATACAGATAAAATATCACTATGATTTTCTATCGGTATTACATTTTCATATACATCTTTTCCATATAATATTCTAAGAGTCTTATCGAGTTCATCTTCATTGAATGTTCTAAGAGTTTGCTTTCCATCGTTAATTAATGTTATTGAAGTTTTGTAATTTCCTAGAGCTAGTTTTAATACCAAATCATTTATTATGGATTTTTCTCTTTGAGGTGACTTTAAGAATTTTTGTCTTGCTGGAGTGTTGAAAAATAAATCTCTTACTTCAATTTCTGTTCCTAAATTACATCCTATATCCTTTTCATAGATGACCTTTCCACCTTCAATATATATCTCTCTACCATAATCAAAATCCTGCATTCTTGACTTTAGTCTAACTTTTGAAACAGCAGCTATACTAGGAAGAGCTTCTCCTCGAAATCCAAAGGATTGAATATCATAAATATCTTCTAATGAACTTATCTTACTAGTACCATGAGGCAGAAAAGCTTTTTCTATGTCTTCCGGATGAATACCATTTCCGTCATCTGTAATTCTTATAAGTTTATTACCACTATCTTCTATTTCTATGGTTATGTTTTTACTATTAGCATCAAGACTATTTTCCACTAGTTCCTTAACTACTGAACTAGCTCTTTCAACAACCTCTCCTGCTGCAATTTTATTGGCAGTGTTCTCAGATAATAAATCGATTCTTCTCATAATACACCTACCTTAAATAATTATTTTATCTGGTGTCTAGCCACTGTAACACTCTCATTCACTATAAAAGTGAGAGATAACAGTGGCATGATCCTAGATAAGTTTAACTTTATATATTCTTAGCTTTCTTTATAATATCATATAGTTTATTAAATCCATCCATTGGTGTAAGATTAAGTACATCTATGGATTTAATTTCTTCAATTAAATTTTGCATAGTAATATCTTCAAAATTCATTTGATGAGTTATACAAACTTCTTTTTCTATTTCTTCTATCTTCTCTATAGGTAAAACTACCTTTTTCTCTTCCTCTTTAATTATATCTTTGGGTGCTCCATCTTCTAAAGTCTCTAAAATCTCCCTTGCTCTAGAGATTACTTCTGAAGGAAGACCTGCTAATTTAGCAACCTCTATTCCATAAGATTCATCTGCTCCACCCTTTATAATCTTACGCAAAAATATAATATTATTATCCACTTTTTTTGCTGAAATAGAGTAATTTCTTACTCCTGGAATTTCACCTTCTAGTTTAGTTAATTCATGATAGTGAGTAGCAAATAAAGTTTTACATTTTATATTTGAATTTTCACATATATATTCAATAACTGCCCAGGCAATGCTAAGACCATCGTAGGTACTAGTACCTCTTCCAACTTCATCAAGAAGTACTAAACTTTTATTAGTAGCATTATTAAGGATGTTTGACACTTCCCACATTTCTACCATAAAGGTACTCTTACCACCAGCTAAGTCGTCAGAAGCCCCTATTCTAGTAAATATTTTATCACAAATAGAAATATTGGCTTCCTTAGCAGGGACAAAGCTGCCCATTTGTGCTAATAGAGTAATCAAAGCAACCTGTCTCATATATGTGGACTTACCAGCCATATTAGGACCAGTAATTAACATAAGTCTATTATCTTGGAGATCAAGGGTAGTATCATTAGATATAAAGCTATTTGCTTTTGTAATAACTTCTACAACCGGATGTCTCCCATCTTCGATTTTTATTACACCCTCAGTATTAATTGTTGGCTTAATATAATTATTTTCTCTGGCTATCATGGCTAAAGCCCAGATACAATCAATTTCTGATATGAGTTTAGCTGTATTTTTCATTCTGTCTATATTCTCTTCTAACTTAACTCTAATCTCTGTAAATATAGAATATTCGAGAGCTATTAATTTTTCTTCTGCTCCTAAAATTTTATCCTCCATCTCCTTAAGTTCAGGAGTTATATATCTTTCAGCATTAGATAAAGTTTGTTTACGAATGTATCTTCCTTCTGGTACTGAAGAAAGATTAGACTTTGTAACTTCTATGTAATATCCAAAAACCTTATTATATGAAATTTTAAGAGATTTTATTCCAGTAGCTGTTCTTTCTTCATTTTCTAAATTAGCAAGCCAAAGTTTACCATTAGTTTTACTTTCCCTTAATTCATCCACTAAGGAATTATATCCAGTTTTAATAATATTTCCTTCTTTAACAGATAAAGATGGCTCATCCATAATAGAGCTTTCCAGGAAACTCCAAATATCTCTCAACTCATCTAGATTGAAATAAATATCTTTCATTAAATTACTAGTAAGATTAGATATAAGCTCTTTAATCCTTGGAATTTTAGTAAGAGAATGCTTTAAAGATATAAGCTCCTTAGCATTTATTGCAGTAGAACTTATTTTACCTACTAATCTTTCAATATCATAAATACTATTTAAAGCTTCCTTTAAATCTTCCATTAATATTATATCCTTAGTAAACTCTTCAATAGCATCTTGCCTATTTAAAATATCTTCCTTAATAATTAAAGGCTCCTCTAACCATTTTCTAATTCTTCTTCCACCCATAGATGTGTTTGTTTTATCAATAACCCATAGAAGGGTTCCGGTTTTGCCCTTATCTCGTAGATTTTCTACAAGTTCTAGATTTCTTCTTGAGTTGATATCAATAGTCATGTATGTGCATATATCATAAATTTCTATGTTGTTTATATGAGTCAAAGAAACCTTTTGAGTTTCCTTTATATATCTAATTAGCCCATTACAAGCTCTAATGCCTATTTCTGATAACCTATCTATTTCTAAGTTTGTAAACTGTTCTTTTAATTCCTGCTCTTCTATATTAAAATTATCATCTTGAAAATGCGATATATAAAAAGAAGTCCCATTAGTAATTTCATCTATAATATCTTTTTTAAATGTTTCTCTAATAATTATTTCTCGAGGGTTAAATTTACATAATTCATCTATAAGTACATTAATATTATATTTAAACTCAGTAATATAGAAATCTCCAGTAGATACATCACAAAATGCTAGAGCACTTTTATTACCGTCTATACATAAACTAGCAGTATAGCTATTTTCACTATCATCTAGATATGAACCTTCTGTATAGGTACCTGGTGTATAGATTTTAACTACATCACGCTTTACAATTCCTTTAGCTATTGCTGGATCTTCTACCTGCTCACATATAGCTACTTTAAATCCCTTTGATATTAGTGCTCCAATGTAGTTTTTAGCTGCATGAAAAGGAATTCCACACATGGGAGCTCTTTCTTCAAGACCACAATCTCTTCCTGTTAGTGTTAATTCTAACTCCTTGGATGCAATCTTAGCATCATCAAAGAACATTTCATAGAAATCACCTAACCTGAAGAATAAGATACATTCTTTATATTTATCTTTAATTTGAAAATATTGTTGCATCATTGGAGTTAATGCCATCTATATCTCTCCTTCATAATTATTTGATAAAAAAAGCGACAAAGTCGCTTTTATACTTCTTCTCCTACAAGTGAGAAGGAATTTGCTTTTGTAATTTTAACATTTACTAGCTTACCTATATTTTCTTTATTCCCAGTAAAGTTAACTAGCTTACTAGTTCTTGTTCTACCTGTTAGTTTTGTGTCATCACTCTTACTTTCACCTTCTACAAGAACTTCTACTACTTTTCCTTCATAAAACTTATTCTTCTTAGCAGAAATTTCATTTATTGCTTCAACCAGTCTGTTAAATCTTTCCTTTTTGACTTTTTCATCAATTTGATCAAACATTAAATCTGCAGGAGTACCACTTCTCTTAGAATATAAGAAGGTAAAGGCAGAATCATATTCTACTTCTTTTACTAAACTTAAAGTATCTTCAAAATCTTCCTCAGTTTCTCCAGGGAATCCTACAATTATATCTGTTGTTAAAGCTACATTAGGAATTCTTTCCTTAATTTTCTTAATTGATTCCAGGTATTGATCTCTAGTATAGTGTCTATTCATCTTTTTTAATACTCTTGAGGATCCAGATTGCACTGGAAGATGAATAGATTCACATAACTTATCTCCAGCTGCAATTACATCAATTACTTCATCACTTAAGTCCTTTGGATGGGAAGTCATAAATCTAACTCTTTCAATTCCTTCTATCCTATTTATTCTTCTTAGAAGTTCTGCAAAGTTAATGTTTTCTTCTAACCCCTTACCATAGGAATTTACATTTTGACCAAGAAGAGTGATTTCTTTATAGCCTTCTTTAATCATACCCTCTATTTCTTTTATTATTTCCTCAGAATTTCTACTTCTTTCACGCCCTCTTACATGCGGAACTATGCAATAAGTACAGAAGTTATTACAGCCATACATTATTGTAACAAAACCTTTTATAGTACTTGCTCTATCTATAGGAGCTCCCTCTATTATATCCGCTTCTTTATCCCAAATTTCTATTATAGGCCTTTCTCCGCCTAAAACTCGTCCAAGATATTCAGTAAATTTATATGCGTTATGAGTTCCTATAATTATATCTGTATAAGGGAATTTATTTATTATTTTATCTGCCATACCTTCTTGTTGCATCATGCATCCTGTAATAGCGATAACCTTATTAGGATTTTCTTTTTTTAACTTCTTTAAAGCTCCAAGATTTCCATCTACCTTTTGTTCAGCATTTTCTCTAACACAACAAGTATTAAATATTATTATATCTGCTTCTTCTTTGGAGTTAGTTCTAATGTGTCCTAATGGTTTTAATCCACCAGATAATTTTTCAGAGTCTTCCTCATTCATCTGACAACCCCATGTACAAATCCAGAAGGTTTTAGGTTTCTTTAGTTCATCTATATTATCATTTACTTTATCATCATTCATATTCTATTTCCTCCAATTATAGTTATTAAATTTCTATAGTATTATAGCATATAGAATACAGAAAAAGAAAGACTAAGGATTATTCCTCAGTCTTTTTCTCTTCTTCAGAAATAATTTTTAATAATAACTTATAAAATTCTTTTTCGTTATCATTCATATCTTTAGTCCTCCCCCAATGTAGATACCTATGTATTCCAACTTTTGCACTAATCAATTAATTACGCAAATATTGTTCCTATTTCTATTTCGGTATAATAGATTTATTATTTTCCCTAAATATCAATTTAATACCACATTACTATATAAATATACATTTTATATAATATAAGTATATAATTTATATCATATAAGTATACAATTTATATTCCATAAAGGTGAAATAAATAACTCTTCGTAAAATCTATCTAGTCTTTTCTATTTATACACTTGTTATATTTATTGCCCATATTGATAAATTAAAAAAGAGCCTAGATTAACTCTAGGCTCTTTAATAGTTCTCTTCTTTCAGCTGTTAGCTTTTCTATTTCTTCTAGGTCTTCTAATGTAGCTTTATTTCTTATAAAACTCTTAGCACTAGATCGGCTTTTTAAATAAGAGGAATATTCTTTATTATTTTCAGCCCACTTCTTATTTGCCTTCGTTTGTGCTTCACTTGTCTTTTTATCCATATTCATTGCTCCTTATCTCATTATTAATAATATAAGAGTTACTATGCTTATACCTAATGCCAATAAGCTTATAGCTAAAGTTACCTTTTCTATTTTTTTCATTTTTTATTTACCTCCTTAACTAATATGATATAATATAGTTAAGAAGAAGATTTAAGGAACGGAAGGGCTGTTAACCCTTCCTTGATTTACTTGTTAAGTACAAGTATCAGATTTATTATAGCTGTTATCATCGCCGCAATCGCTGTTACTAGCTGTTACTAGCTGTATTAAATCTTTAGTCTCTATCCCTTTTTTCTTCTTCTTTTTATTTGCCACTTTTATCACCTCCCTACAATTATATTATATTATACTACACGTACTATATGATTGTCAACCTTTTATATGCTTTTTTTCTATAAATATCAAAATAAATGTTTAAAATATTATATTTTTGTCTATAATCTAGTTACACTAATTCTCCAAATATGTGTTACAAAAGAAAAAAGGCTAGTAGGGATTCTACTTCCTTCTAGCCACTATGTTTACTCAATATTTTAACAATTAGTATAATGATATTATGTTAATTAAATATGGGAGGTGTTTCTTAATGGAAGCAATTAATATATTTATTATGCTGCTTATTCTATACAGAGCTGTAGGTAAGTAGTGTTCAATCTATCTCATTTTTGATAGTTCCGCAGTAAACTTTGTATATTGCGGGCCATGGTAATATAAAGCAGACCATGGTTGAAAATTAATAATAAATATATTAAAACTCTCTATGTGAAACAGGTAAAAAGCTAGTAAGGATTTTATTCCCTACTAGCTTTTATAATTTCTGAATATTTATATTGAAAGTTGAAAATACTAACTTCGTAATAAAATATATGGTTACTGGAATACCTAATTTTATTATTTAATTAACTGTTCCTTCCAATAGTAAATGCTAATGTAACATTTAACTTATTAATTTACATCCTCTTAAATCAAAATATAAAGAGTAGTAACTTCAATTGAAAGATTACTACTCTTTATGTTATATTAGTATTTTTGTATTTATTACTAATATCATATAATTATATACGTATCTTATATGATATTACCATAAATTAATATTCACTCTTAGTCTTTCATTATATACTGGCAAAAGAAAAAGAGTATCAAATAGTCTTATATAGTTGATGCTCTTTTTGATTAGTAGCTATCTAACAGCTCAATTTTTTACAAATCACCAGGAATGTAATTGATTCACTATAGTTTGTTTCTATATTATCAATATATTAGACTTTACTAAATATGTTCTACATTCTAATGTATAAAATATAATTTTAGCATCACAATATAAACGTGTCATATAACCCCTTATTAATTGAGTTTATAAACAAAATAAGAGCTAGTAAGGATTTATTCCCTACTAGCTTTTTGAATTATTTAACGTTTTTATTAAAAATAACAGCGTAATTACTTTCAATGTATTATATAGTTAATTATCTTTATTCTTAAAATAAGACCTTTCTACACTTTTATATTTTTCTGGATAAAATGTTTCTTGTAACAATTCATTTATTAAAGCTACAAGCATGCAACTATCCTTCAAAAATAAATTCAATAAATTAATTAAAAGATATAATAAAAATACTCTAATATAAGTTATTCCAAAATCTAATTTTAAATAAAGTACTGAACTAACTAATATTGTCAATACGCCACTACATATAGATACTTTTATAGAACTAATTACTAAATTTACTCTATTAAATCTTTTTAGTAATATCATTATTCTTTTATCGCACATAGACAGAAGAAGTGTTCCTATAGTTATAACCATACTAAGCAATATTGACATAACTGTTATAAGCGTTGATAATAAATCATTAAATTCACCAATTATATTTTTACTATTTAAAATATAATCTTTAATAGTATTTATAACATCAGGAGAAGTAAAATATATAATAATAAATACAATAATAAATACAATATTAAATTTCAATATACTTGATAAATATCTTTTCATTATAATCTCCTCCCTTTTTCTTATAAATATTATTCAGTTATATTACATGCAATTTCTTTTATAGTATCATCTAATGAAAAATCAAATTTTGCGTTCATTTGTGTAAGTATTTTATCAAAAGTTTTAGGGTCTTCCTTAGTTACATTTATTTTTATTTCATCATTAACTTTATAATTAATCAAATCAATAACTCGTATGACATCACCATCTACCATCTTTATTTTTAAACTCTTTGTTATATTAAGATGTTGTTTAAAAAATTCTACTATTGACTTTAAAGTTTTCTTTTGAAGGAATTTACTTTGATATCTTCCTACACCTAATTCAATTTTTCCATTAAGCGCATTAAGATTATTCGCCAACTGTGAAATAACCTTTATATCTGATAACTCCTCGCTATCTTGATCATTCAATAACGTTATCATTTTATCTATATCAGTAAAACCAACTATTATACTTTTATAATTTATTAGCATTTCATCTGAAATCTCAGTATACCTTTTAGGATACGTTATCGGTGATAACGTAAATTTCCCTACTTTATTCATATCCATATACTGTCTAAAAAATTCTCCAATACTATTAAATGAAACACTATAAATATTATTTTGCAGCGCTATTATTTTCGTGCCTTCATCATAAATTAAACACACTTCTTCACCAACAAATTCATTAGGATCTAAACTTATAGCTTCGCCTTCATCTTCAAGTTTAGATATAAAGGGTGCATCATTTCTATTTCTAAGAAAACATAAACTCCATCTATGACTATTTTCATCATAGTTTATTCTTTTGAGTTGGACATTTTCTTCTCCTATTTTAAGTATCCTTTCCTCTATATTTATATTTCTGAGTCCATTAAATAATGTTGTTAATTCTAATATTTTAGTTTTTTTATTTTTTTCACACATAGGAAAATAATAATGTATTTTTATATTTTTTGTAGCCACTTCTATTCCTCCATTAATTCTTGCACTCATAACTTTACTAATGTATAATGAAGGTAATAAAGTTACAAATACGTATTCGTTTTAAACCACTGTTGATTTAGCCGTCATAGTGGTTTATTTTTATTTTATCACATATTATCATATTTTGGTATCTTGTACATATTTTCTACATACTCTTTAATTATGGAAATACTTTAATAACATAAAAAAATAAGGGTAGCAAGGAATTAACCTCACTACCCTTAAATCTTATCTCTTAATAATCTCCACTTGTATTTCTTCTATTGCCTGTCCATATAGTCCAGCATAGTCCTCTAAATCTAATACCCATGGCAACCATCTACCATCTACATAGGTTCTATAATTAACACTATATCCTGGTAAATCTACTAGTTCCATTTGTAACCCATCTATATTAGTTCCTAGAATACCAGCATAGTCTTGTCTATCAGTTACCCATGGAAGCCAATTACCCCAAAGAGTATGGACTCTATATTTTATATGTCCTTCGCTAACATTAGCATATACACCCTGTACAGGTTGACTCCATAAACCTGCGTAGTCCTCTAAATTCTTTACATTAGGCAACCATCTACCACCAGTATACACTTGATAGATAACGTCTATGTTTTCTTCAACTATTGGAGCTACAGGATTGTCAGCATTGCTTTCACTTCCAGTTAGTTTATTTTTAAACTCATACCACTTTGACCAGCCATTACTACTCCATGGACTAGGACAAATCTTTCTACTTGCATCATAATGTCTTACTACATTGTCTATAGATACATTATATTTATCCATTAGATACTTAACTAGCTCTAAAGTATTGTTTTCTGTAGCAGCTGATATATCTCTATTAGTGCCACACATCTCTATAGCTATACTATTTTGATTAGTTATGCCATATGCGCCATTACCATCACCACAATTCCAACTAGCGTTAATATCTTCTACAACTTGAACTATGTTATTATCATCAATAAAATAGTGTGCTGAAGCATTTCTATTACCTCCACCAAAATAATTGGCATTGTTTAGAGCTGTGTCATCTGTATTCCCTGTAAAGTGCATTACTATATATTTAATACTATTTCCATTTCTACTTGAAAAATTATAACCTGATATTTTTCTTATTATTGATTTCATTACTATTCCCCCTTAAGTGTTTGCTTAATAAGCTGATTAGAAAGTACTGCTACTCCTGTACAAATAATACCTTGAAGTATAGATGTTGCCGATATACCATTGATAGTTATTGAAAATCCTATTGATACAACTAAAAGTATCCATGGTATAAGATAATCTTTAATTTTCTTTGAGTCTTTTAAAAATACTCCTATAATATAAAGAGCAGCTACTAATATAAGTAACTGCTCTGGTACAAAGTTTATTAGATCCATAATATACACCTTCCTTATTTGAAAATATTGTTTTGAACTGCATAAAAAAAGAACCCTAGCAAACCACTTGCCATAAGTCCTATTAACCAATTTATACTCTTTGTTTGTGCCCCTAATTTCTCACATAGATTATCCATTCTAACATCCGTAGTAGCTCTACCTCTTTCAAGTTCGTCTATACGTTCACCATGGTTATTAAGTCTTTCATCGTGTACCTTAAGTTGATGTTCTACTAATTCATTATTCATTTTACACCTTCCTTATTATTAATAAATATAAAAAGCACCTAATTTATAAGTGCTTCTAACTTCTCTATTCTTTTTTGTTGATCCTGGCATACTTTCCATAAAACACTACACATACTATACTGGTCAATCCCATCGGTATTGTAAGGATTTAATATACTTTGTGCATCTTCTGTAAGTTCATCTAGTACAAGTCCTATTTTAGTATCTGCCTCTATGCCATGCCCGTTTGCATCTATTACCGTAGGAATTTTATCTACAAACTCTACTTCTGTTTTTAGATTATATTTTTTAATCTCGCTATTCATTAGTATATCCAAGAAGTTTATATCGTTAGGCTCCGTTATATTAGTTTTAAACTCTGCTTTTGAACTAACTACAAAGGCACTTGCTTGCAATCTGCTATAAGCATTATCAAAGGAATTTCTTGCCTGGATGTCTCCACCACCACCATTGAGCAACTTTAGAATCCCTGTATCCCTATTGCCTAGCAATTTAAAATGTTTTTCTGGCGTATACACAAAAGAAGTTTTATTTTCGTTATTATAGAAATCCATACCCCAAGGGGCAACACTAGCATAATTGTTATTATCGTACTGTAGCCTAAGGATTCCGTTCCTATTATCTATTCTACTCGAACCTATAGATGGGTTAAGTCTAAGGACTCCATCTGAACAACTTAAACTACCTTCCATAATAAGATTCCCACTAGCATCTGCTTTTAACACAGATGCGCCAGCTCTATTTTTAATATTTATTGCTCCGTTATATATAGTAACTCCGCCAGAATCTATACTAGTGTTTCCTTCATAGATTTCGTTTGGGTGTGGACTCCACGGGACAGCAATTGAACCCTCTGTGAGTGATATCCAATTTATCTTACTTGCTCCGGTCCTATCTCCACTTTGTGGGTAATGATATGCAGCAAATGCAAGCCCATTTATGTCTATTCCATTTGGGACAGTAAATGTAATACTTCTTGTTGTGTCTGTTGTTTCTTTTATTGCTATTCCTTGTGAAAAAGTCCAATTGGTATTATAAATAAAACCCATAAGATACTTTCCACCAGCGCCATTAACAACTCTTCCATTTATAGTAAATGTAAATTTCTTGCCAGCTATAAAACCATCTTTATCTACACTTCTTATACCAAAGCCATAAGCATTAGATGTCTCATTTATCTTAGAGTTATAAAATTTATTAACTCCACCACTTGAACTAAAATCTAACCTCAATTGATTTTCTGTTAAGGCCATATTAGCTTTTGTAGAGTAAGTTACTTCTGCATCTGCTTTACTTATAAATGTTTTACTTACAGTAGAAATAATAGCACTATCTGTTATCTTTTGTTCTGCATTAGCAATTCTAGTAGTTAAATTAGTTACTTTTCCATCTACTGTATTTAATTGTGATTTAGTACTATAAGTTGAACTCACAGCAGTTTTAAACCCATTAAGATTTTGTTCTAAAGATGCCTGCTTACTTTCAACTGTGGTAACTTTTCCTTCTACTGCATTTGCTTTACTATCATCAGTATATTTAGAAGCCCTTTCCCAATCTGCAGCTACATAAGCTCCACTTACTCTTGCAACTTTGCATTTCATAATGTCACCAGATGGTCCACTAGTCCAAATATCTCCCACTTTATATGGAGTAGTTGGAGTGGCTGTGAATACTTTAGCTTTACTATCTGCTAAGTTATTAGCATTAGTTATATTGGTGCCTAGCGTGGTTATAGAAGTTTTATGACTTGCTACTGTAGAACTTACCCCATCCAAATCCCTTTCAACTTTATTGACTCTTGTATCTACTCCAGTTATCTGTCCTGAGAGAGCATCTATAGTACTTGTATGTTTGCCTATTGTACTATTAATACTATCTACAGTAGCCACAGTAGAGTTATAAGAATCCTTAAGTTGTATAGTCTTGCCATCTTTAACTATTGTAGTGTTCGAGATAAGAGTATCTATTTTACCCTGTTGGATATTTAATGCAGTTGTATTACTTTCTATTTTTTGTTCTGCATCCTCTGGAGCAGGAGTCCAATCCGTTGCTTTATTACCAGTCTCAATTTTGGGGAATTCTATAATTCTTCTATCTCCATTACATAAATTAGAATACAAACCCATTCCTGAAAAGCTTTTTATTGGTTTATCTGCTATTTTGAAAGTTCCTGATTTTCTACCTTTAAACGTAACGCCCTCTGAAACCTTATGCCATACTCCATAATAACCATTAGTTCCATCTTCATAGGATATAGAAAATTCACAACCTAATCTATCCTGAGAACCCTTAGAAATATTTGCACAGTCTATATCTATTGAAATAGTTATTGTTTTCCCCCTTAAAAACTGTGGATCACTAAAAACCCAATTACAGGGTACAGCACCTGTTGTACTCCCTTTTACTTTTGCTGTGTCCCTTAATAAATTCCTACCACCAATCTCCATGTTATCCATGTTACTTTTTAAACTGTTAAAAGATACTTCTAAAGATTGTCCAGTTAAATCTATTGCAACTTTACTAGCTTTAATTAACTGTGTATTGGTATCCTTATTAAGTCCTGTTATTAAACTAGAATAATTAATCTGCTTTTCTCCAATAGCATCTGCTGCAACCATATTCTCTTTTATTAAATCATTAGCTATAGCCTTCTCTTTTATTCCGTAACCATCTATTAATGTAGTTGTTCCATCTGCTGCTCTAAGAATGAAATTAAAATTACCTTGAGTATCTTGTCCTAGTTGTAGCCTTATTTTGTTGCTCTTATCCTTAAACTGCATCGTTGGGCCTACTATGCTTAATCCTCCATCTGCACTAGATAAAGTAATTTTATTTGTATCTATACTTCCTGCCTTAATTTTAGATGTACTTATGTTTTCTATCATTGTATCTTTTATAATAGCATTATCTATAACAACATTTTTAGAAGTAAGATGTATTGTTTGTGTAGATCCAGCACTAATATTCCCAGCTAATAAATTGTTTATATTTGCAGCTTCCACCTCTAATATATGAATTTTTGCAGTTTCAGCCTTTAAATTAACTATATCTGCATCATTTATATGTGCATAGTCAACAAAAGCCTTATTAACTAAAGCCAAATCTGTTACTACTCTATTTACTTTATTAGCTGTACTTCCACTACTAGAAAAGCTATTTTTATTCTTAGATTCTCCTTTTGCTGCTATTTCACTTGTAAGACCACCAGTATAAGTTAGTTTTTGGCTTAGTATAGGTAACTTTCTTACTACCCCTTTTTTATCTGTACAGGTTATAATATCCCCTACATCTAAACTTAAGTCTCCTTGCCACTTCATGCTATAGCCTAAATATTCGAATCCGTTTAATCTATTATAAATATCTTGCAAAATACTATCTGTTACCCAAGGATTTTCAAATAATAACTCCATTGAGTCAGTACCTAGAGAACCTTTAGAGATAGTTTCTTTCTCTTTTATTTGGCAAGTAACTTTCCCTATTTTATATTTAACTTCTTCTCTTTTATAATCAAAATAATTATCTGCAGTAATAGAATAGTTAATGTCTTTTGGATAAACTATAGTAAACTTTCCATCTCTAGTTATAACAGCATTTCCACCACATACAGAAGCTACATAAGATAACATTTCCCTACACGTAAAGCCTTCCAATTTCTTAACCGTATAAGATGGAAGGCTTCCAGTAAATTGTACTCCTGTTTTACTAGCTAACTCATTTACTACTTGTTGTAATGTAGATGTATCCCCTAAACTAGAAAAATAAGCAGTTTCAAATTTTATCATATTATCAAATGCAGTAAATTTAGTTGTATAGTCAGTCTTTTCTATATCATCTATATTAAATAGTCCAATTAATATATATTCTATTGTATTGCCTATTTTTAAACCTATTTCAACCTTAATTTGATTAGTAGAGTAAATAGTATCTCCGTTATTTAATAGTGTTAAATCAAGTGTAGTAGATACTGTATTACCTATACTAAACCCCTCTTGTGGTTGTATATTCCCCTCTATAATAATATCTACTATATCCTCATTTTTAAATATTCTATCGCCTATTGTTATCCTGCATTCAAAGGATCTACTAGGCTTTTTTATTTCTGTTTTATATTGTGTACTTGTATTATACATAGTCTTACACCTCCTACGCTAGGTCTATTGTAAGACCTCCATCAGCTAATTTAATAATATTAATAGAACTATTAGCAATAGCTGTTTTCTTAATTACATTCCCTTCACTAATTACTTCTATAATATAATTACCTTTATCCATTGTTGGTTTATTTTCTTCTACAACTTGTGTAGAATCTGCATCTATAATCTTTTCATCTTCCATAGTTATTTCCTCCTATTTTTCTATAAAATTCATTTTAAGATCTTGCCACTTTACTTGTCCATTAATATAACTATATGCTGGTGCTGTTCTATCTCCAACATACATTGTCTTAGTTATTAATCCTAGTTGTGGATCTGGAAAAGTAACAGTAAAAAAAACACTACTTACTGCATTTAGTAGTGTTGATATTTGTCCTTGTGTCAATGGTGGCCATTCTAAATTAATTTTTCTTTTTACTGTTATTCTATCCCTAACTAAATCCCCATTAGCATTTCTATTAGATTCTCCGTCTAGATCTTGGATTGTTATTTCAAATGTTTTAGGAGTAGCAATATCTACTCCTCCAATCTTAAGCATATCACCACTCCTATCCTGGTATTAATGTTATATTTCCCTGTCGTTGCATTTTCCTTAATTGCTTTAATGCTACTTTGCCTATTACACTTCCATCTATAAATAAGTTTAAATCTCCATCCATAGAATTACTTGAATTACTATTATTTGTTTGCATTGCTTGTATAAAAGCTGCTCCCATTATGCCTTTTAATGTATCCATCCACTCTGTATTATTCTGTAATGGTACTATAGCTTCTTTACCCTCTTCACCGAATATACCTAATGTAGCTCTATCAACTACTCCACCTTTAGCAAAATAATTAACTCCTACCTTTGGCACTTCTTTAGTCTCTGCATTGAAATTCCCAGTCATATAGAAGTGTGGTATCTTAACTTTAAGAGTTGCATCAAAATTGTTAAACATATAAGCAATGCTATTCAGATGATTAGATATATTGTAACGAGCTATTTCTATATTTCTACTCATATTGTCTCTTATTCTTTCAAATGTACTACTAGCTATACTATTTATAGTATTAAATTTATTAGCCATGTTACTTCCTAAATTACTTGTTATGTTATTAATATTAATGGCTGCTGAATTATAGATCAATACCATGTTTCTCAATGTACTACTAGTAGTTTGATTTATTCCATTTAAGGAATCTCTAACCATACTAGACATATTAGAAAAAGATGATCTAATAATATTACTACATTGATTCATATTGCTAGAGATAATTGAAGATATATTAGAAAATGCACTAGCTATTGAACTCCTTATATCTGATGTTGTACTTTCTACTATACTTCTTATTTTATTGAGAGTAGCAGATATACTAGAACTAGCCATAGTAAATTCACTACTTATTTTTGCTCCAACTCCATTAAAGCTATTTTTTAATTGAGTTGCTAATGTAGTTGCCTCACTGGTAAATGTCTGTATATTCTCTCTAGCTCCATCTATGCTTTTATTTACTGTAGCCATAGACTCTTCAGCTGTAGTAGCTACATTTTTATATGCATCTTCCTGTGCAGTAGCTGTATCAGCATTTGCTTGTGCCATTGCATCTGTAGCACCTTCTACAGTGGTAACCTGTGCATCATAAGAAGATTGAGTTATTTCCTCTATATGTGCTCTATCTCCATCAATGGCATCTCTTAACTCTTGCTCATAAATCTTTCCTTGTCCTGTTGTATTTCCATGAGTAGCTAATAATTCATCTAAAGCTTTTTGTTTAGATTCTATACTTTCTTGATACTTCTGTACCTCACTATCAATACCCGCTTGAAAATCTGCATTCGCTTGGTCCATTTTAGTTTTTTTATCTTGATAAGATAAGCTTTCATCATTTTCTATAGTAGATAAATAAGCTGCATGTCTAGCAACTCTATCATCATACTTTAATCCTTCATAATTAAGCATATCTTCATTGATACCTTGGATAATTCCATATTTTTTCATGAATTCATTTTTTTCTGCTTCTGTTAAATCAGCATACATGGCTTTAACTTCTTCATTGTAAATTGATTGATTATCACCCATTTCATTAAGTTTATCTTGATTATGAGTAGCTACAGCATCTAAATAATCTTGTGCACTTTGAGATAACATACTAAACTTTTCAGTAGCAGTTTTAGTAGCTTCATCTACTTCCTGGGCAAGTCTAGTAGCATTAAAATGGATATCATCTAAATATTTATTTACATTTGATGTAGCTGTTCCAAATGCATCATCTGTGGTTTTTGCAGTCTCTTCTGCAGTAGTCCCAATTTCTTCAATATTTTCTTTAACTTCTGGCTCTGTATCCCAACCAAAGAATCCAGCTATTTTATCCCATAGCCAACCTACTTTTTCTTTAACCCAGTCAATCACTGGAGCCAATGCCTCCATAATAGACTTCCACCAACCGCATTTATCTCCTATTTTCTTTACGGCTACAACTAATCCTGAAATTGCTGCTATTATTAATCCAATTCCTAATGCATCTAACGCTAATCCTAAAGCAACTGCTCCTGTGGTGGCTGTTCCTTCTGCTGTAGTCAAACCTATCAACCCAGCAGTACTTGTTCCTATACTTACTAAAAATTTTTTCAAAGATGCTATTGCTTTCACGCCCATTTCTACTGTCCAATCTTTTAAATATAATAGTCCCAAATAAATATTTTCTCCAAAAGATTTTAATGCCTTTATAGCATTTTTACCTATAGCAACAATCCAATCTTTTAAATACAATAGACTTAAGTAAATAGTTTCTCCAAAGGATTTTAATGTTTTAATAGGAGATAATAATGCTATACCTAAATTTCTACATGCTAATACAGCTTTATCTATTCCTTCCTGGATCCATTTAATAAACATTCTGTTATTGTGATCTACATTTGCAACTACCCCTAATAGACTATATGCAAGACTTCCTAACTTAGTAGTTACATCGCCTATTCCCGCTATTACACTGCTGAACTTCCATGCTGCCCACAAAACCAAGAAAACCTCTAATACTTTATGGCATTTTTCTATAACTATTAACACTGCTTTAATTGCTCCAGCAACTATATCTAGTGTCATAGCTACAGTACCAATAATAACGCTTCCTGCCCAACTGTTCATAAAAGCTGTTATAAAATTAATTGCGTCTGCCATAACCTCTGCTAGTATTGTACCAACTAACATAACAATATCACCTATGACATTAATAAATGCCTGTCCCCCTAAATCTAAGAACTTACCAAACCAATTACCTGCAGATATAATAAAATCCCTTACAGCTATAGCTAAGCTATTCATGGCATCAATAAACTTTCTAGTGTATGGATTATTATCTGGATTAAGATGTCTCCATAAGTTGCCTAAAGCTACTAATATATCTCCGCCTATCTGAAGAGCTACACCAGCTATTACAATCCCTATTTCAGCCATGTGTTGAACAAATTCCTTTCCTCCATGGTTCCATACAGATACCAAGAAGTTTTTCAATTCGTCACAACTATACCCAAATGCTCTCTTAAAGTAATCCCATTTGCTAAGAAACCATTCTCCGTAGTTATCCCATGCTTTCTTTAATGGGCTTAATAATTCAGCTAAGATTTTATTTACTTTATCGTTTAAGGCTGATAACGAATCCTCTGTAGCACTTGTGTCAATTGCAGGTGATGCAATACTTCCTATTCCTCCACCTCCACTAGAGCCACCTCCAGAACCTCCGTCAGAATCATCATCATTAGATTTCATCTTATTGATTTCATCTATGCCCATCAATGCTTCAAGTTTTTTCTTAGCCTTATCAGCTGATTTACCTACTCCATCTGTGGCACCACCTAAATTACTCATAGAATCAGTGGCATTATCAATACCGCTTGTAGCTCCTCCAAAATCAATTGCACCTGCTGCTCCACCACCGGAACCTCCAGAGCCACCGCTAATAGTAAATCCTATTGCACTAAGCACAGAGTTAAATGTATTGGCCATTGCTACTAATTTACCCATAATAATATTAATTACATTAATAACTGGTGTTAATACTGCAATCAATCCTTGTCCTATACTTGCTTTAAGAGATTGATATTGTAAACTTAATAACCTTACTTGGTTGGCCCATGAATTAGATGTTCTTGCAAAATCTCCATTGGCTGCACTCAATGTTTGTGTAACATATGCAAGTCTTAAAGCAACTTTTTCTTGTTGATTCATTGCGTCTGTAGTTTTACCATATCCATTAGCTAAAGCATATTGATTAAGATTTTCTTGTGTCATTACAACACCAAGTTCTTTTAAACTTTCAGTCTCACCAGTAAATACACTCTTTAATTTTGTATAAGCCTCATTTTGACTTATATTATAGAAAGAAGCTACATCACCAGAAAGATTAGTAAGGGTTTCAGACATTTTCTCGGCTTCGTCAACTGTAAATCCCATTGATTTACTCATAGCTCCAAAGTTACCCATATATTGTTTAGCCATAGTTTCAGAAAGTCCTACTGTTTTCCATGCGTTCTTTGCAAATTCATTTACTTTACTGCTCATGTTTCCATACGTAACGTCAACTACGTTTTGTACTTCTGCAAGATTAGAGCCTAAATCCAAACATGATTTTGTAAACTTAGTTATTGCTCCAATCGCAAAAACGCTTGCTAACATTTTACCAAGTCTGTCAAAGGTTCCACTCATTCTATTTACACTATTATTAACATGGTTAGCCATGCTATTAACCTGGTTTTGTACCTGTGCTACTTGGGTGTTAAACTGCCTAGCATTAGCATTAATGACAACCTCTAATTGTTCTAATGTCACTTATTCTCACCCCCAGCCTGTAGCCTTTCTCTATTTACCCTTTGTGCAAATTCCTTCATGTGTTGTTTATTTATTTCCATTTGCACATTTATTTTATTTTCTTCATTAAACTTACTCTCTTCTTCAAATAAATCTGCAAACATATCTAAGAACTCAATTGGTTTATTATCTTTACTCATTATGCAAGCTGTACCATTGGTAATAAGAACTGATAATCTATAAATCATATCTGCAGAATCCTTTCTTTTAATCTCTCTTCTTCTTAGGAAAGAGTCTCTGCAATTTGTTATTTCACTTATGGTCATGTCATAAAATTCACTTATACTAATCCCACAATCTAGAGCATCATGTAGTAAATATTCCTCAATAAACTCTGTATATGTTTCAGGTGCTTTATTTAAAAATGGGGAAGTGGTATTCTCACCATCTTCCCCTACTTTAAATTTTCTTTTTCTTCTGGATTTCCTAATACTCCACCCTCAGTTAATAGCTCCATTACTTCACTAAATAAATCCATTTGTGACTTTCCATTTTCAATATACTCATCTACTAGGTCACAAACCTTATCAAATGTCATACCATGTTGATATTTTTGAAGCGAACCCCAAAGAACTGTTACAAGATATTTTAATGATGGTAAAGGCATTTTATTCATCTTCTTCATGTTAATATTACCTTTGCCATCTACTGGTGCTGTTGCACTCATTTCCATTATTGGGTCTAATATATTTCCACCCAGTTTATCCTCTATAAGTATAGTTGAACTAGTTGTTAATTTTAATTTATATTCCTTTTCACCTACTGTTAATATTTTATATAATGCCATGTAAATCTCTCCTTACTTTCTTAAAATAATAAAGGACATACACTTAAGTATGCCCCCTGAATTATGGTGTTACTGTTGGATCTGTTACTGCAATTCCACTTTGTAATGCTAGAGATAATGTAAAGTCCATTGCACTATTAACTCCACCACCGCCAAGCTTAACAGAACATTGAGCCTTAAATACAAACTTTGTACCATCTGGATAAGCTTGTTCAAAATCTACAACTGTTTTATTATCTGCCAATGCTCTCAATACCCTGTATGGACTATCTGCTGCATTGTTAACATACTTAAACTTATATGCTAAGTCCCCATAATCTCCTATCCCATATTCATATTGCTTTGTTGTATCCTCTAAAGTTGTATTTTCTACCTTCTCTGGATCATTTCCCATTTCTGGTACTTCCTTTAATCCAGCTAATTTTATATATGTGTTTCCTGTAGTTTTATAACTTAATGTAATTCCATTTGCTAACATTAATTATCATCCTTTCTTATTTAAACTTGATTGTTATAAACAAACTCTGTTGAGGTATCTATTACCCCCTCATATCTCATTACCTTATGTTTTAACCCGCTGGTATCTGCAACATCTTGGCAAAATGTACGCTGTAGTCCTAGCTTTGATAATTTTCTATCTACCTCTAGTGCTGAACTTGATGTGCTTCTATTGTGCCAGATATCAACCCTATATCTCAGATATGACTTTGACTCTTCCCCATCTACCCATTCAGCTACTTTATTATCTTCCTCTGTATATTGAATAGCGGGGAACGTTGCCCAATCCGCTGGATAGCTATCACTTACATTAGAGGATATATCTTTGATAGCTGAATACACTTGATCCTTTACATTAATCATCTTCTAGCTAACTCCCTTATCTCTTTTTTTATATCTTTTTTTATATTTTCTAGTATTCTTTCTTCATTATTCTTTAAGGCTGGATACATAAACGGTTGCGCTGGTTGTCCCTCAATCCATCTTGGACCCACATCCGGAATATTAACTAACCATTTATCTTGTTTATAAGATATTGGGCCAGGATACTTATCTCCACCAGAAGCTTCTCCTTTTTTGCCAGTTCCAAATTCAACATATGGCCCATGGTCTGAATTAGTAAATATACTACCTACTATCTTATCTCCCTTAATTTTTGTTTCTGTTTTGATGCTATTTCTTAAATCTCCAGTATCAACATCACATAAGTCTTTTGCATCACCCTGCACTAATTTGGATTGCCTATCTATGCTCTTATATAATGTTTCTTCTACATTCCCACCTAGTTTGGATAACTTTTTAAGAAGGCTATCTAATCCTTCAATACTCCCGCCCATTTCTATATCTTCTCCAATTCAATAAACAAGTGGCTATACCTTTTAATAGATATAACCTTATAGTCTGGCTCCATATCCTTAGAAACATAGACGCAAATTCCATCATCTTCATTTATAGTTTGTGGTCCATCATATAGCATATTTAAGATGTAATTCAGCCTCTGTCCATAAATTTCAGCTTGTAATCTTCCAGATGCAGGGCTTATATTGGCCTTTATTTCTATTGGATTAGAGTATCCTGGATACTTACCACCTTCACCGTCTTCTATAAGCGTTTTCCTTTTAAGATAATAAATCTTTTTATTTTTTATTTTCATTTGCAGATACCCACCGCCTTAAGCCTTCTAAAAGCTTTAAGCCTATTCTTAATTCCTTCAGGCATTTCATAGCTAACAGATATACCACCCTCGCTTCTGGAAGCTTCTCCTTCACTCCCCATACGATTATAGTAAACAATGGCTAATTCTCTTTGTAATCCTTTCATTTTAGGCAATAGTACATTTCTATTAGTGTAGTCCAATATATCAGCTTCACTATCTTCAAGAAGTTGATTGAGTAAATCATCATTTGCATCAGGTATTCTTATTTTTATTTTTTCTAGCTGTGTCATACTAGCACCTCAATTCACAATATAGAGGATGGTATCCCTTCCTCTACTTAACAACTATTTGTATTGCATCTACTCTTTTATTTAAAATAAATACATCCTCAAAAGACTCCTCAAAATACACATACTTACCTTGAGACATAGCGCTTGGTGATTCTAACTGTGCAAATTCATATGATACTATAGGTAATATTGATGATGGATGTACTAGTAACATCTTAATATCTAATGCACCTACTGCTGGTGAATATCCTGTTGCAAATGTATATTTAGTTTTTAATAGGTTAGTTGGAACAGAAGTAATAGTAACTTCTTCTAATCTTTCTACGTCTCTTACTAACTTCTTATCTCCATTGCCTCTTACTATAGCAATAGCTTTAGTTATTAATGTCTTAGTAAAAGTATCACAATATAAAATCCTTCCAGCTGCAGGAACCCTAGCCTCATCCATTTCATCCATCATTTCATCAAACTTATCTAGTACATCATTAACTGTTAAGTCAGCTGAAAGTGGAGTTATAGCCTTTTGTGCATTTCTTAATTGATAAATAGTGGAAAAAATATAACAATCCATTTCTGGAAACTTCTCTTCTTCATTCATTACTTTTGTAATATTTGCTATAGACACTACCTGGTTAGTATCATTAATATCCTTAGGGTGTGCTAACGTACTCCATTGTCTATGGTTTTTTAATGTTTTAGTTTCCCATGCATTATCAAAGTTTCTTGAAAATCCTCCTATGGTATCTCTATTACCATTAGTTCTGCCACCTACGCTAATAGATGGAATTTGTATAGTCTTTGCATCTACCACTCTATACTTAGTAGAATTTTCAGTATTCCATAGTGCTCCACTATAAAGCACATATGGGTAAGCCTGAGCTAGTTCCTTTGAATATTGTTCTGCATAATTTAATGCTGCCATTTAACATTCCTTCTTTCTTTTTATTATTTTTTCCCTCTTACACCTGTAAAATTAAATCCAAATGTTGATTGATTATTATTTCCTTGTCCACTTTTAGGAGGTAACCCTCCTCTTAACTTTTCATTTACTCCTCTTTCTATTCCAGAGTTTATTGCTTTTACTATTGCATCTATAGACTTACTGCAAGTTTCTGCATCATTGTAATTAAGTACCTCTGTAATTTCCTTAGCAGTGTCTCCTAAGATACCTTTCTCTGCTAGAGTTTCATAGGCTTGAGTCTTTAATTCTCTAGTGGTTATGTCTTTTTCTCTCTTTACTAGTTCTGCAATTCTTTTTTCCTCTGCATACTTTGCCTTTTCATCAGCATTCATCTTAGCTAACTTCTCTGCCTCTGTTTTAGCAGTTTCTAGCTTACTGTTATAGTCTGCTTCCCACTTAGACTTTGCAGTTTCCAGAGCTTTAGATATTCTCTTATCAAATTCGCTTTGATAAGACTTATCTTTTAAGACATCATCAAAACTCTTTGTCCCATTTTGTTCATCTCCACTTGCTTCGGTTCCCTCTGTACCAATAGTATCTGTTCCAGTATCACCATTTCCAGTAGAGCCACCTGCATCCGGTGCCATAAACATAACTCCTCTACCACATAGACCTAAGTTTATTAATAGTTTTTTATTCATATTATCCTCCTTGCCCGATACATTGCTATTGCCCCATATCGTTCAAATATTTTATTCTAGCCTTTTAAAGCCTTGCTAAGGGCATAATAAAAAGGCTATACTAGCCTTAATTAATCACTTCATGTAGGACAGTAACCACATCTAGGGCAACGTGGTCCATTAAATGTTGTTCCACAAACAGGACAAATTTTCATTTTATCACCTCATTTAAGCATAATAAAAAGCCTTAGTTTCCCAAGGCTTAATTACTTTTCATTCCTTCCTAGAACATTTCTTTTTATCCTATCTTCAACTCTAGCATTCATACAATATAATGCTTCTTCTATATGCTTTAATGCATGCTCATTATATTCGCTTGCAAATGGTCCAGCTTGAAAAGCCTTTAGCCTATCTCTTACTATTTCCAGTAAATCACTATCAATTAGACCATGTTTACTGTTTTCTTCTTTTCTTGGTCCACACTGAAATTGAATATCTTCATATACTCCTTCTGAGTTATTTCCATTACACCATGAAGTTTCTTCGTGTTTACATACTATATATCTATGATTAGCACCTCCTGGACCAACCTCATCAACTGCAAATACTTTGTTTAATTTTTCTTTCTTTTGAATTGTATTTAATTCTCTCATTTTTAATATTCCTCCTTAATTTTAAACATAATAAAAGCACCCACATAAGTAAGTGCTTAATAACTTTTATATTTTATTTACCTGGCTTCCATTGCTTTCCACAATTTAAGCAGGTTACAAGAACTTTATTTTTTCCATGCCCTGCTGCAACTGCTCCATATGGTCCTGCAAGAAATACTCCTGCCGCTCCTTTAGCTAAGCTAAATCCTTTCTTATCAGCTGAAAGAGATGTACTTCCACACTTAGGACAACGAACTGTATTATCAATAGTACTTGATTGTGTTACTGTACTAACTGTCGGATTTGAGACCATTATTCTCTTATACTCCAACTCTTTCTGTGCACTAGTCTTTGTATTTGTTTTAGTATTAACTTTTATAGTTACTTCTGGATTTGAAGCCATTATTCTTTCATATTCTTTTCTTTTTCGTTCCTTCTCTTCTTCTTTAAGTTTTTTCTTTCTTGCTCTTTCTTCTGCAGAATCAAATAATCCCATTTGTACCCCTCCATATATTACTACTAATATAATAATATACTAAAAACAGGGATTATAAAAGCACCTACCTTTAAACCTTAAGTAAGTGCTTTTACTGGCTATTAGTCTGATTGTATATTATATCATATATCATTTGGAGCTTCTTACCGTCTTCATTTAGGTAATCTTCATTAACAAATCCAATTTCTAATTGCTTATCCTCTACATATTCCATTATATCCAGCTTTGTATCAACATCTATATTTAAATAAACAACATCATCTTTATATTCAATATTTTCTATTTTATTTTTTAATTCGTCAGTTAGAATATTTATCATATAGCTATATAATTCTTGTTTAAACCTAATTCTATACATTTTTCAATCTCCTTACTAAATCACTATCTGTTGGATTACATTGAATCAAGTTCCCAGTGTCTGGATTAACAGTAATTGTAACTTTTTCTCCAATATACTTAAAACTATTCTTGTGGCGCTCTTCTTTTACTTTTAATGGATTAATCAATGTATCTTTTATAATTTCCACTTCAACACCATCTCTTGGTCTCTCCTTATCTGGATCGTAAGATGTTCCAAGTACTCTTTCTACAAAATGCTTGCTTTGTGACTTTATTTTAATTCCATCTGAGGTTGTTACACCTATAATTTCTACATCAATAATATTTTTATATTTTTTGAAGTCTCTAAAAGAGCTAAATACAGAGATCATATTACTTTCTCTTGATTTTACATAATCCTTAATTAATTCCCATTCCTTAATATCATTATACTTCAAGTCCTGGAAGTCCTTCAATATCTTTGGAGAATCTTTTCCTAGAACCTCTTTAAATTCATTGAATTGTTTTCTATCAGAAGATTTATTCTTTATCATCTTCTCAAATACTTCTGTTTTATCTTTACCATACTTATCAACTACAAACCTATCATACCATTCTTGATAATTCATATCTCCATGCACTGTATAAGTCTTTCCTGTCTCTGGATCTCTTGCTCTTCTTTGTAGTCTTTCCCTTTCCATATTCTTAAAGTATGCCCTTGTTGTACTTCTACAATATGGATGCAACGGAGGTAAATTTACTCCAGATATTCCTTTGAATACTTCAATAATTTTACCATCATACTCTCTACACATTGGCGAAGTTCTTAAATCCAAGGTAGCAAGAAATATATATTTATCAATACCTAGTTCTTTATAGCTTTCTAATTCAGCCATATTAGTAACATAAGTTGTCTCTGTTCTTACTAGTCTTTCCGCTGCAGACTTACCATAGTCAGTCATGTCTTGTAGCTCTTGTGCCATTCTTCTGGAGCTTTTACCACTCATTAAGCCACTAGTTATTACTTCTTCTAGCTTTTGTGCTAATACTTCACTATTGCCCCATACTCTTTCACTATAATGTTTGTTGTTCCAATTATTCTTAAGTATCTCTTGTATAGTTCCTAATGGCATTTGAGCAACATTAAAGCCTATCCCTAATCCTTTTTGAATGTCAAATAGGTTAGTGTAATAGGCTTTCTCTATATTATCTGTATATAGTTTAGTACTTTTATTTATCTCTACATCTGCTGCTAACTTAGTATTAATATAAATGCTCTCTTTTAATGCTTCTAATCTTGTCATTCTAGCTTTATAGGCATTAGCATTAATCTGCGCCATTAATGACCTCTTTAATTCCTTATCTTCAATACCATTAATTTTACTTCTAATGCTTTCTAATTCCTTTGTAGGTATTTTACTATTAAGTAGTTCTTTAGTCTCTGCTATACTTAATCCACTATCACTCTGGAACTTAAAGAATATTTTATTTATGTCCTCATTTATATCTTTCATAGCTTTATCATAAGCATTGCTAATTTTATTAATAGTTTCATCACTATCTTTATGATAAGATGCCATCCTTAAGTTAGCTCTATCACTCCAATAGGAATTATTCTTTTTCATCTACCTCACCATCTTTTACAGTAGATTTATCATCTTTGCTTATATTTTGTTGACTAGTTTTAAAGTCATAGCTACCAAAGGCTTCTTGCTGTTGCTCTATATTCTTTTTCTTCTCTTCTTCAAGCCTTTTTCTTTCTTCTTCAATATCTATTTCACCATCAAACCTTTTTACTCTAGTTTCCCATGAAATAAATCCATCTGTTTCTTGTGCTATTCTAGCCATTAATTCATCATCTACTGGAAGACTTCTTTTCATAGCTATATCTATATTGCTAGAATCAATGTT
Source organism: Clostridium sp. UBA1056 (assembly GCA_002316385.1). Classification (GTDB taxonomy): domain Bacteria; phylum Bacillota; class Clostridia; order Clostridiales; family Clostridiaceae; genus Clostridium_J. The sequence goes on along the minus strand of DCDL01000024.1, from coordinate 113,918 downwards.
CTTAGCTCTTATATTCTCTATATTAGACATAAGTTTTAATCTTTGCCTTAATCCTTGTTTAAAGTATCTTTCTTTTGTTTTTCCTAACTGTTCAAAGCCCAATAGCTTGTACTTCATAGCAATACCTGAAGCATTGCCCACGAAGTTTTCATCAGTTAAGCATGGGGTTTTACTAAATTCGTGAATATCATCTTTCAATGCTCTTTTAAGTACTTCTATTTCAGTTTCATTAAGATTCTTAACTAACCACTTAGCATCTCCACCTTCATCAAGCTCTAGAATCTTTAATTCTTTAAGTAATCTTCCTGTTTTAATCTTCTCCTCTTCATCATCACCTAATGAAGCACCTATAACCGCAAGTAATGCATCAACAACCTGTTCTTTATCATTTATCCTATCAGATTGTAAAAGGTTATAAGCATCTATAAGGGTAATAACTCCTTCAAAGTCACCTCTAAGCTTTTTATTATTTTTATATTCAATAAGCGGTATTCCATTAAAGTAATGTTCTTCTTCATCCTTTAACTCAAATGCCTTACTGCTTATATCCTGTGTAAAATAGTGATATACTTTATCTTCAGTATAAACATTAACATCATAGCCTTTTATTTGGTCCTCAATATCTCGCTTTTCAAAGTAAGTTACTCCAAACAAAGGCTTTTGTTTTACTGTTGTATCACATACAAGAAAACTATTTAATGGACTACTTACTGCTAACTCAGGGAATGGAATTTCATCATCATTCATGAATAACAACTCATAACCTATTCCCATAATACTCATATCTAGCGCTAGTTCATTATTATGGCTATCCTCATCTATTGTTATGAATATGTCATTAAGTTCATCAGCGCCATCACCTGAGTACGTTATAGGTGTACCAAATACATACCCTGTTGTCATATCTGTAATATACTCAGCATGATTAGCTACTATTTTATTATTAGGCAATAAATCACTTGATAGTGTTCTCCCTAATATCTTATGTTCTCCATCATAATATTTATTTAAGAGATTATACCTGTCCAGCATTGCGCTATGATTAGATATGCACTTTGCTAGTAATTCATCTGGAATACTTCCATCTTCATTTAATAAATCTCTGTCTTTTAAAATTGCCATTACTATTTCACCTACCTTAATCCTATCTTTGCTTTACTTCTAACTTTGACTTTTGTATTAGTCATATCATCTTCTAAACTATACCTAAGTGCATCAATTAAGTGATTATCCTTATCTACTGGTATAGGAAGTACATTACCATTCTTATCTTCTTTATATTTGTACTTGCTAACTTCATTCTTAAAGCTTTGGCATCTTGGATGTATTACTATTTCTAAGCTTTGTAGAAACTTAATACCAAATTCAATACTCCCTGGTCCTTTCTTTGCTGCTTTAGCATTAACTCTTAAGCTTTTAAATTGACTGACTGACTTAGGCTCTGCACTATCACATATAACTCTACTATGTCCTGCTTTTTCTCTAACCATAGGAGCTGACTCTTCATTCAATAAGCCAACTGCTTCAATTTCATCACATATATAAAGCTTGGATTTCCTTTTATCATAATGAGATTTTATATATGCAAAAGGATCCTCAGCAAATCCCCAGTCTACTCCATGTCTATAATTATCAAAGGTGCTTTCTATATCATCAAAACTCTGTACTTTCCAATTCTTAAATATAACTGCTCCAAGTACTCCCCAGTTACCTAATGTGTAAACTTCATAATAATATGGGTCTGATTCATTCTCTAATGCTTCAATATCATCTTTAGTTAAGAACTTATTATCTTTGTATGTAGTTTTAAGTATTGATACATTATCCTTTTCTACATACTGTTTATCATCTTCCCATATATCAAAGTATCCACTATATAGCCAATGGTCCTTTAAAATAGGGTTAAAGCTTAATGTTAACCTCTTTGTAACCTTACTTCTTCCTCTCAGTCTTTTATCTAGCTGCTTTACTGCTTTATATTCTGTTTCAGTTGCTTCCTCAACCCATATATCAGTTATAACACCATCTATAGGAGTTATAGATTTTATCTTTTCAACATCATCAAGACCACAAAATAATATTTGCTTTTTATTGAGCTTACAAGTGATTATCATATCAGTTTTGTTTACTTCAAAGTATTCACTCATTTTAAGATTACTTATAGCCTTGGTTATTTCATTAAGACATGATCTCTTAATAGTACTTTGTACATTTCTTACTATGAGATAATTCCTTTCGCCTTGTATTACATCTAATACAGTTCTTTGGGCCAAAGAAAAAGATTTACCTGAAGAAGAACCTCCAAAGTAAATCTGATATCTGTTATTATTCTTTAATTGATATTTAAGATATATAGGATTAAACACTTTCGAATTTATATTTAAATTAATCCCCATAATCATCACCATCTATCGTTATATTAACCTCATTAGCTATATTACCACTATGCTCAACATCTCTCTTATCTCTCCACTCTAGTGGCTTTCTATTCTTTAACCAGAATATTTGAGCTGTAGTATCTGGAACAACTTCCTTTGTTACTATCTTAGATACTTGCAACTTTCCTGTTGTTTCATTAATCTCTTTAGTTACTTCATCATACTTATAACCTAAAGCTCGTCTTAATAAAGCATTTTCTACTTCTATATCTACTACTTCCTTGCCCCTTTTTAGGGAGTCAGAAAAGTCAGTATGTTCTTTTTTATATTTATAGAATGTATCTTTGCTTATACCTAAATTCTTTGCTATTTGTTCATCAGTGAGTCCATTTCTAGCCCACGCTTCTACTAATAGCAACTTATCTTTAACATTAGTTTCATATTTTGACTTTGCCATGAACTCACCTCACTTTCTATATGTAGTATCACTTGTCCACATTATACACAATATATTGTAGATAAAATAAAAAGAACCCTATTTCTAGAGTTCCTTTTAAGCTCTATTCATGACTTGTTATTGACATTCCTCTAAATTCAATCCTTTCATCAGCACTATTTATAGTTTCTCTAATTATTCGTCCTATATCATTAATAAACTTTGAATTATTCACTATCCTCTCTAATATTCTGGCTCTTATTATAATAAGTCTATAATCATCATCTATTGATATTGAAGCACTTATACCAAAATTAAGGTCTATTTTTCTTATTAGCCTTCTCTTGACATTTAATCTGATTTTATTGTAATCTTCTCTAGAAAGTTCACCTAAATATTCTACATCTACATTAAAACTAACATTACAATAGCTTTCTGTTACTGCAACTTCTGAATTGCTATTAATAATGGATTTCTCTAAGCTATCAATTTTAAGCAAAATACTTTTTAGCACACTCACATCTTCTGAACTCTCACTCTCTATCTTCTTTATTAACTTCTCATCTTGCATATAATTTTCTAATGCATCATAAATAGGATTTGATAAGTTGCAATTATCCTTTATTGCCTCCTCAGCTTGAATCAACTGATCTTTTAAATCTAATACCCCTTGAAAGTCATTTTTATAAAATATAGTTCTTTCAGTAGCTACATCAAAAGGTAATTTATTGCTCTCCTTTTCCATGATCATTATTACAGGTTTTTTTAATGCATGTCTAATAGCTAGTTCATACATTACATTAGGATTTAGCTCTGTTAGATTTGCGACTACTAAATCAGCATTATAAATTTCAATTATAACTTGTTTATTGATAGATCCTGGTGACGTAAATTTATGCGCTACTTTTATTTTATAATCATCTCCCAAAGCAGGTATGATTGCTGCATTTATTACCCCATCAATATGTCTTCTTATAGATGAATTTTCATCACCTATAGGAGTAATTACAAAACATGTTTTTAATTCTATTTCTTTATTCGAACTTTCCATTATTTCTACAGTATTTTCTTCCATAATATCCCCTCCTATAAATATTCTACAACACCTTCTAAATTATAACAATAAAAGACACCTATATTTCTATAAGTGCCTTTATATTATGTTAGGGTTTATGGATAATGGCGGAGATAATAGGACTTGAACCTATACACCGATTACTCGATTACTGGCAACTTAGCAAGTTGCTCCCTTACCATTAGGGTTATATCTCCACATTGCCCCACAGACTTTTAAATCTGCAGGGTAATTATTTACTATGGGGAATCATGAGAAAAATTAACTTTCCTTAATAATAGTTTACTAAACTTTTTTCTTTCATGTGGCCTTACTTTGTCCCTATTTTGTCTCGAAATTTTTATTAAATCTTGCTATATCATTTACTAATTTCTCTCTAAGTTCATAAGCTCTATTCTTACCCATATTTAATTCTAGAGCTATATCCCTCATTCCCATCTTTTCATATACCACAGTGTTATACTTTAGTTCTAGAAACTTCTTATATTCTTCTTTTAACATACATATGTTTCTTTCCATATTCTCAACCTTGTAGCTTAGATTTCTCTCTCTACATTCTAGCTTAAATAGCTTTCTTATCTTATGTGCCTGTTCTCTTTCCATATCTCCTATAGCTTTAGTTATCTCTTTTTCAACATAGCTTGTATAGTTTGTAGAAGTTTGAACTCTTTCTGTAAGCTGCATACATCCACTTTGTTCTGGATCTATACTAACATTACATTCTCTAATTCGTTTGTCTAAGTTTTCTATAGCAATATTAAGAGATACTATTTCTGCTCTTACTCTCTTTAAATCCTCTATGTCATGGAAATAACCATATAATTCGCCTTCTGTCTTTCTAAATAGTTCTTTATTCAAGCTTTATCTCCTCCAGTTCAAACTCAACTCTCTCCAGTTCTTCTGTATATCTCTTAAGTATAGTAAGCTCTACAATTTGACTATCATCTTTAAATGCTATTCCATTTAAGCTATCTAAAATTATCTTTGCAATATTATCTCCATCTGGCTTTTTAGTTGGATACTCTAATCCTTCTTTTATAGCCTTTACTCTTTTTTTAGGGTAACTACTCATTATTGGATAATAAGCTATTATTCTAGCTTTAATTGGTCCATCTAAATATTTTCCATCTTGCTCCTTATAATTAATCCTTACCCAATTCTCATAATTAACTGTATCCTTAGGAGTCATAGCATGTCCGTTATAGACTCTCGGTCTAGCTTTACCTTTTATCTTCCCTTTTACTACTATCATCTTCTTCCTCCTCTTCTTCACTATTCACAAATACATATCTCTCTAAAAAATCTATTAATTTCATATCTCTTTACCTCTAATTTTATTCAATTTTATCGTATCCAATCTATATCGAGAGGATGTAGGATTGTCCTATACCCTCAGTTGTTGTTATTTATACAACTACTTAAAATCTTTGAATTATAAATTAATCCTTTATAACAATTTGATATCTGTCCATTAATCCACTTATCAAAATTGGTTCATTATCCCATTCTATGAAATCATATTTTCCTAATTCTATATCTTTTCTTCGCTTCATTTCTTCATATGTCATGGGATATTTATTTTCAACCCATGTTGCATATCCATGTCCAAAATTTCTATGTGGTTTATTCACAAATGCTTCAACAGAGCCTATTTGGTTTCTAACAATATAGTTAAAACCATTTAATTTTAACCACATTAACTCAATTATTTCTGTATTATCCATATCTACAAATCTCCTTTCTATTTCACCATATCTACAATATGTGTACTTACACTCTCATGCTTGCTTATTTCTGCTTATATTTGAATTGCTAATTATTCACCATATATGACCTGTTTTCCTAAACCACAAATCTGTATATTATTATTGCTATTACACAAAATAAGTCTGAAAGGTGGTTATACTATGAAAAAATTTGCTACTATATTATTAATTTTAATGACATTAGTATTTAGTACATTTATTGCAACACCTGCATTTGCTGCTAACGTATTTAAAGAGGGTGTTTATAAAGCAGCTGATTTTAATTTTTCAGCAAATGAAACTTATATCGTTCAAAATATCTCACCAACTTATAGTGTTTATCTTACTCTTTATGATGAAAATCAACTTATAATACAATCTATTCGTCTAGAACCTAAGTCAGCTAAATATAATTTGATTCCTCTTAAACCTGACTATAGAATTGTAATAGTTGGTAACGGTGAAGTATTTATTGACAAAGGGGCACAATAGCGTGTCCTTTTTTATTTATTAAAGTCTTTATAATTTAGTTGAATTACTCACTACATTCTCTTAAGCATCATTTGTCTAATTACATCCTTCTCAAAATTTTCTTTGATTCCTAATTCTTCTTTTACATACTCAGTTCCCAATTTATCAATTAGATTTTCTAAATCTTCTAGGGACTTTTCAAAGTACTTTTCTCTTTTGTTAATTTTCTTATCTAAGCCTAAAGGGTTGAACTCAAATTCTCCGCCACCCATGTTGCTAAGTTTCTTCATGCCATATCTCCTAACCAATTCTTATATGATTGTCATATAAGAATACCACCTTGCAGCAGTACTCCCATATGACCTTAGTCCTGAACTTAAAATATCTTTAACTGTTCTTCAATCATTGGTTCATAATTCATTAAAATTAATTCATTTCTAACTGGCATCTTATCACCTGCAGCTCTATTTTTTATTTGACTGGCCGTACTATATTTAATTACATACCAATCCTTGTATAGTTCATCAATTAGTGGACTACTATAATAACAAACCATGGCTTTTCCTTTTATTTTGTCTAGTCTTTCTTTTAACCTAATATGATCCTTCTCTTCAAATCCTCCAAAGTACATATTTTCATGGTCATGATATGGTGGATCTAGAAAGAATAGTGTATCTTCTGTATCATAGAACTTTATTACTTCTTCAAAATCTCGACTTAATATATTCCATGTTTTAATTAATTCAGCCATTCCAGGTATAAGCTCTGTTGCACTTATTAATTGCTTAGCCTTATTTTGCGTTTTAGATAATCCAATCCCATTTCGGTACTTATGTCCTCCACCTCCAAAGCAAACCCTCATTAAGTAATAAAACCTAACTGCTGATTCCAAATTATCCTCCGGCCATGGCTCCCATTTCCACTTTTCATATAAACTTTCACTATAGGGTAATGCTGAACATTCTTTGTATAGTTGTTCCGGATTATCTTTAAGCACCATCATATAATTTACAAGTCTATCGTTTATGTCATTTACGATGGTTAACTTTGATGGATTTACTGTCTCTTTATAAAATGGAACCGCTCCGGATCCAAAGAAACAATCACAAAATATATTATGCTTAGGCATTAAATCTATATAAAGCTCTTCTTTGCCATGTTTTCCACCTATCCACTTTATATTGCTTAATCTTTTGAGTTTCAATTTATCACCTAATTTCTTTTAATATTTAGAATGGCATATCTTCTCCATCATCTACTGGCATATAATCATTACTTGCCTGCGATTCATTCTTATTACCATATTCTAAGAAGCTCACTTCATCAGCTACAACCTCAGTAACATATCTTCTTCCACCATCCTTGGCTTCATAGGACCTAGTTTCAATTCTACCTGCTACACTTAAAAGTTTACCCTTACTCATATAGTTTGCAGTACTTTCAGCCTGTTTACCCCATACTACTACTGGTATAAAATCGGCTTCTGGTTGGCCCTCTTTCTTAAATCTTCTATTTACCGCTATAGTAAATGTTGCTACTGCAGTTCCTGTTCCTGAAGTAAACTTTAACTCTGGATCCTTAGTCATGCGGCCTATTAAAACTACCTTATTCATTATTTTCATTCTCCTTCTCTGATCTATTTTTTATTTATTACAAATTACTAAGAAACTCCAATTAACACAGCAAAATGATTTGTTTTTATATCTACTGTTTCAGCCCCTTCGCTTGTATCATATCTAATTTTCTTAATTGCTCCTATTTTCGCTTCTCTTACACTATCTAGAATTTGTTCTTCATTTACTTCTATATGCGCCCAATATTCATTTTGGGTAGTTCTACAAACAGATATGCTACCTCCTGGAAATTCTATTATACTTTCTGGTTTTTCTAGATTTTCTTTATTTCCAGTCATGACTATCTTTTTCATCAGTTATCAACCTCACTTTATTCTTATTTGATTCCTATATGAGAACACAGGTGTAATACTGTGCCCTCGCTAATGGGTATTTCTCTAATTATTCATTTGAAATTTGTATTAAATCATCAATATGCATTTGGCTCCTCTTGATTGGCACTGCTATAAACTTGCCATCTTTAAATTGAATATCTCTCTTTTCATTAAAGATTCCCTCATTTTTGTACTGCTTTTTAAGAGTTGTAGTTACCTTATGCTCAAATACAGGCTTTCTGTACTTGTACGTTTCGTTAATCATTTCTCCAAATTCGTCAGTCTTAGGAATAGTTTCATATCCATTTGGAATTTCAATACTAAGCTTTAATGTTATCTCTCCACCTTCAAACTTTTCATCATAAACTTGTTTAATAACTCTTTCTATCTCCATATTTAGATCATGTAACATACAATTAAACACTGGACTCTCAATATCTATATCTAATACCTTTCTTGATAAATCTAACTTTTCACTTATTTTATTCATTACTAATTCCCTCCAATTTAAATTCAATTCTTTCTATATCTTCAGTCCATCTTTTTATGACTGTTAATTCTACTACCTGGCTATCATCATCATATGCTATTTTATTTAAGCTATCTAAAACTATCTTTGCTATATTATCAGCATCAGGTTTTTTCTGTGGATACTCAAAACCTTCTCTAATTTCTTTTAACCTTCTCTTAGTACAACTCTTAGGTACCTTATGAAAAACAATTATATTTGCCTTTATAGGTCCTTCAAGATGTATTCCTCCTTGTTGTTGATAGCAAAGCCTTACCCAATTTTCATAATTAACACTATCTTGTGGTGTCATAGCATGTCCGTTATAAACTCTTGGTCTAGCTTTTCCTTTAATCTTACCTTCAACTATAATCATAGTAACTCTCTCCTATCCCATCATTTTTATATAAAAACCTTCTTATTTTTAATTAGCCTATAAACTCTAGTGCCATACTTAGCAGCTATGTGAATTAGATCATCACCCGTTCTATTACCTGTGTTGTATTTCAACATTAAATCTAGAAATTCTTTATAGTTCATTTGTGCTGGTAGTGTTTCAAACATTTGGGGCTTAAAAGGTTTTAACCCCTTACAGTAAATGCCATATGTGTTATATTTCTTAGGTCGTTTCTTTACGAGTTTTGCACCATTTTTCTTATTCCAGGCTACTTTATCCTTATAAAGTTCATATAGGTATGGTTTTTCATCTCTCACATACTCTAAATTAGCTTTAATAGCTGACTCTATACATGGCTTACTTACGTTATACTTTAACTCTAGCTCTCTGTAACATCCTAATGATATATACTCAATTATTAAGAATTCTGTAAGCTCAACTCCTTTATATTTTCTTTTCAAGTCCGACCAACTCATTTTTATACAATCCCCTTTCTGCTAATATCCTTCGGCTTGCCTACGATAGTTTTCAGAGTGCTTTCGGATATAAGCATGTTCTATATCCTCCGATGTGAATTGAAGGCTATTTGCAACGGATAAGAGAAAATGAAGCACATCTGCAAATTCATCTAGTATTTTCTCTGTTCCTTCATCATCTTTAACACTCCAGTACTTAAAGCACCTGGTAGCATTAGCCAGTTCTCCAACCTCTACACTTAGAGCTAATAACTTTTTATCTAGTACAGATCTATTCCATTCATCTAGCCTTTCATTATTAGCTTGTCCTATTTGTTTAGCAGCTAAATACCTATCGAAAGCCTTTTGCATCTTCAGTAATTCTTTAATTTCCATGTGGCCTCCTAATCTTCATGAGTATAATACAGCTCATATTCATAATCATCTGAACACTCACCTTGATCCAGTACAATTTTTGCTCCTGAAGAGTATATCTTAAATAAAAGTTTATCTAATCCATATAAACCACCCATTATTTTCTTAGTATTGATTTCATCACCTTTGAGCTTTATGCTATATGGCTTTCCTTCTTTGTCTAAACTAATTTGATAATCACATTCATATTTACTATTTTTTCTTCTTCATCCATATAAATGTGCTTGTATCCATAGTTTGAATCCTCAATTATTAATTCAATTTTTTCATCATAATCAAATTCATATTCTTCTTTGCAAGATTCTGCTTTTAGAGCTGTTATTATTTCAGTAAGTGTATATTCTTCCTTTACATCACTAAGCATCTCATTCATACTTTCTTTTATCTTTTCTATACCTTGAATAGTTATTGCTTTATCTAGTTGCTCCTGTACTGCCGCTAATACTAACCCGTTATATCCTTCTATTCCCAAGTTTCTAAAATTAACGTTTAGATTTTCTTCTATGTGAGTTTTAAGATTTTTTCCAAAATCACTATAACTTCTAAATACATCCTCAACTATACTAGCTATAGTTTTTTCTAATGTAGACTTAACAACCTTCTCAACATAGCTTTCCTTTTCCATTTCAACCAAAGTATCATTTACTATTTTATTTAAATCAATCATCTTTCTACCTCTTCTCTATATTTCTTTCAAGCTAACTACTACTTTTTTGCCTAGTAATATATCTAGCTGCTTTTTAAACTTCTCATTGATAACACTTTCTACAAACTCTGATTTTACTGATATAACTATTTCATTTTCCTTATCCTCTATATCACTATTCATAAACCAAGTTCTGTAGTTATTTTCTGTCCACTGATTATATATGACCTCATGATATGGAGTAGGAAAGGATAGAGGTGGAGTTGAAGGGGGATTTTCTTCCCCTTCTTTTCCTTCTTCCTCATTCTTATAATTCTTATATAATTCTTTATCATTCTTGTTTGTGTCTACCTTATGGTTCTTTTGTGGTTCTTCTATGGTTCTTTTATGGTCTAGACTATGGTTCTTTTGTGGTTTTTTTATGGTTTTTTCGTTCTTAAAAATCACATCTAAACCATTGGTATTACTATCTTCATTGGTGGTACTATTTTTGCAATAATTTTGTTGATGTGGTGGTTTGTTTTTTTGAGTAATTTTATCATCTGTTAAATTTTTAGTGGTTTTCGGTGGTTTCAATATGGTTTTTTCATTGTTAAAAACCATGTCTGAACCATTAGTATTACTATCTTCATTGGTGGTTTTTTCGCTTTTTGGAACCACATCTTCTTCATTAGTGTATCCTTGATAATCCTCATAATTACTTACTTTTAAGGTAGTACCTTTTTTTGATTTTATTGTTGTTATCATTCGGTCACTTTCTAGTAGCTCTAAAAATTTCCTTACAGTCGTTTTTGACACCCCCCATTTTTTAGCAAGTTTCAGCTCAGAAGTATGAAAACTCCCTCTTTCTACCACTACTAATTCATTACCTAATAACACTTTTCTCTCCTGGTGGTTAGCCTGAAGAATGATATCTAACCACCATTTTAATTTTTGAGCATCTTCCCATATCCAGTTTTTACGTATTGCTCTATGGAGCTTTATCCATCCTTCCGCCATTACTTCACCTACTTGTCACTAATATTTTCAAAGGTTTTTAAACCCCACTGCCTATCTATAGAATTAGTTAAGTCATTCCATTGGCTATAGCTAAATTTAATGAGTTTCTCCACATCTCCATCTTCAATAGATATTTCTATATGTCCACCACCATCTTTGATGGATATTACCTTACCATCATCAGATCTAAGGTCTACCTCTTCTTTATACATTAGCTTCCCCTCCCAATGGTGTATCAGTGAAATCAATTTGTTCTACTGCATCATTGTTATTATCTTTTGATGACTCTAATTTATTACTTAGGATGATATATGCAGCTGATTTAATTACTTGGTCCTTTGATTTATCATGTAACCATTCAATATACTTCTTATCTTTACTCTCTACCTCTCCTAGTGTATTTCCTTTATACTTTCCAAAAGGTACCTTTACATTTCTTGCTTCATCTACTGTCATATTTGAAACTGCTACACTTTGTTCAGCCTGTACAAAGTCTTTAATATCTTCTAAATCTTGTGTAAACACATCACTTAAACTTGCTACTTGCAATACTGCATCTATGAAAGCTCTCTTTTTAGCCATTTTAAGTATTGTATTAACTAAATCAGCTATATGTGGATTAGGTATTTTGTACTTAATTCGACCGTATTTATCAGTGAATTGCTCTACTGATACAGGATCTATTCCATCTGGAATAGTATCAGAATTAATATATCTATATTTCTTTTCCATACTGTTGCAGTTACCTACTCCTTGGCTTACTGGTTGCCCATTTCTATAAAGAGTACATTTTATGTTATAGGCAAAGAACCCATCTTTATAGTTTTCTGTTTTCTCTAAAAACTCATATTCCGGATTAAGTCCAAACATCATACATATTTTTTCTCCACCTGGCTTAAGTAATGTTGGTTTACTTCCTACTCCTGCTACCACACCAAAATCATGGCCATCTTTTAAGTTTTTTTGTATAACTGCTTGAAATGTAGCTATTTTATTCATAGTCCCTTGTATTGTACTTATATCAACTGTATCAATTAAACTAAGCGATTGATTTTGTATCATTATTTCTTCCATAACATACTCATCCTCCTATTCAACTTTCACTGTAATATCTTCAGTTTCTATTACTTCTATACCTGGAATAAGTTCTCCAGTTTCTTGATTTACACCATCTTTATATTTAGACTTAATATAAGTCTTATTAAGTTCCTCTTTTATTCTTATGGCCTCACTATCATTGTTATCTTGCATGTATTGTTTAATGGTTTCCTCATCTTGGTAGCACCACTTTTTATTCTTTCTAGATGTAACTTTGCCATAAGGTGTAGTCAATTTAAATTTAGAATTTTCTGATTTAGCATCTGTATAATACTCCAGTATCTTAGTTTTAAAGTATTCTTCATCACTATCAACGCTCTTTATTGTTGACTCTAACCAGCTATTAATCCTCTGAATTTCTTCTGCTGCTACTGCATTAAGTTCAGCTTTTCTTTCTTCTAAAGCCTTAAGCTTTCTAAAACACCAATTAGCACCTTGTAGGTCTTTAACTTTAAACCCTTGATCCTCTGTTTCATATCCATTAACAACTTCCTCTAAATCTATTGCTCTTAATTCATTCATCTATATTTCCCCCTTATAATTTAAATCCCTAATAGTTTCTCCTGTATGTTTGTCATAAATCTCATTGTTGTCTAATTCTGCGCCAGGTGGTATAATTTCAGAAAGAATATTTTCTTTAGGTTGCGTCTTACTTTGGTCGGTGGAGCAACCTTTTACTATTTCTATGGCTTCACTTATACTTTTGCCTTCTTCCTTACAAAGTCTTTCAACTTCATGGCACTGTTCATTTATCGTTAGCAATGTTGCCATTCTCTCACTCCTTACCATTTATAATTATTAGTCCTCTTACGTATTCTTTGTGAATTTTCCATAGCATGTACATCTGCATCATTAATAAGAAATTCTCTTTTTCTCTTTCGTTGAAGTTCTGATATCTTCTTAACTGCTTGCTCTTTTGTTTGCTTTACAAGTTTGTTCCTTTCTGTATAAATGTTAGACTCTCCATACATACTTCAATAACCTTCCTTTCACTAGTTCTTTTATCAAATTTAACTTGATTAAACATAAGGTCTTGAGTTGCTATCTTTAGAACTTCTTTAAATTCTTTTTCTGTAGTTTGAGCTTTTAGTTCTTTAAAAAAGTTAAACAACATATTTACTCATCCTCTCGTATTCAGCTATCTAATTTCACTTATTTCATCAATACAGCTTTGACATATATTCTTTCCATTAAAGTTTTTAATTCCAGCACCTTCACCACAAAATAGACATGTAGGCTCATATTTCTTTAATATAACCTGGTCACCATCTACGTAAATTTCTAGTGGATCCTTAATTTCTATTCCTAGATTCCTTCTTAATTCTGCTGGGATACTTATCCTCCCTAGTTCATCTACCTTTCTTACTATTCCCGTTGCTTTCATGATTAACATTCCTCCTTAATTAATTTTCTTATATATTCAACACCTTTTTGAAATACCAAAGTTTTAATATTAATCTTTGTTTCTCCTTTAGATGTTATATACTTTTGTTCTAAAACTCTAAAATACTCTCTATCTACATATTGTTGATATGGTATGTTATTAGACTGTAGTATTTTCTCTTCTCTTAGAAATTCAAATAAGTTATTTCTGCCCATTCCTTTTATAGCTAATACTTTTGCTACCTCTGACATTTCAATGGCATCCTTAGAGCCAGCAACATCATCATAGAATTCTGCTTTAGGTTTTAGTATTGCAACTTTCTTTTCAGCTTCAATTCTTGCTGCTCTTTCTTCTTTAAGTTTTGTTGCAACCTCTATTAATAAGTCTAGGTTATCTAACAATTCATCCGTTGCATACATACCATGTTTTCGTACACTAGGTAGTACATCATTTGTTACCCACCTTTTAAACTTCTTCGCACTTGGTAACTTCGAACCTAATATTAAACTGTAAAGTCCACTTTCATTAATGACTGTCATTTCTCTTGATTGACCTGAGTCGGTGAAACGCCTTGTCAGCTTATCTTCATTATCTACATGCCTTTTAATAGAATCCGATGTATCTTTATAACCTAATGCTGTCGCTACATCTTTCCCTACAAACCAAGGCTCGTTATCTTTAGTTATTGCTCTTACTTGTCCAAATTCTTCGTTTTTAAAAATCTGAATGTTATTCATTGCCATTCCTCCTATTTCATTAGTTCATAATATGCAGTTCTTGATATTGGATAATGGTTATATCCTCGTTCTGTAGCAAGTGCTAGAAAGTATTTACCTTTACTCTCGTCAAAGATCACTGCTATCGCACCGCCTGCACACTCTGTTAGTTGGGTTATGCGCACTTTATCTTCTAACATTCTTACTCCTCCTTATTTTTTACCCTCACGTTGGAGCTGCTTGAATAATTTACCTTCCGTAGAGCCGCTTGAATATTTTTGAAATTTTACTTTGTAAACATTCCAATATTTAAAGGGTTTTCTTCAATATACTTTTCTACATCCTCAATAGTTGATAAATTTTTTTCATTTAAAAACTTATTCATATTTTCCATGAATATTTTTTCTAATTCCCCCACCTAGCACACCTCCAAAGCTTTTATTATTTCTTCCTTTGTAACTCTGTATAGAAAACTTAGTTTCTCAATTTTAAGCTTGTCCATTTTGCAAACTTTATTTTCTAAATTGTAAAGTTGTGTTCTGCTTATACCTAATTCTTCACACACTTTAGATGTTTTCAATCCGCTAAGTTTTCTTAATTGTTTCATGTCCACGTTGTCACCTCCTTGCCATGAACTTAGTATATATTCCCATTATAATTTTGTAAAAGTTAATTATATGCCAAATTCTTAAAATATCTTCATAATACTCTATTTTTCTCGCAATTTCTTTATGTTCATTAACTTTTCATTTTGAAAAGTTTTTAAAAGTGTGTGTACAATAACTTTTCAATATGCTAATATAAACAAGAAAGGATGTGTTAAATTTGTTTACAGAAAGATTAATTGAATATAGAGAAGAAAAAGGGCTACTAAAAAAAGAGATGGCTAGAAAATTAAAAGTAAGTGAATCTTACTATAACTTAATAGAAAATGGTAAAAGAGATGTATCTAAAAGATTTATGATATCACTTGTAGCGGAAAGTGGAATGCCTACGGAATACTGGTTGTATGGAACGACTGATAAAGAATATGTAAAAACTCGTGAAGATTTTAAAAGTTTAAAATTAGCAATAGAACAACTTATAGATTTAGGGATGATGACTTCTGCTAAAGATATTTTTAAAGAGTTTAAAGGAACGGCAACGGAAGAGTTACTTATAGCTGCACTAAAATCCGATATTGAAGGTATAATTCTTAAAAAGGAGGATTTGGAAGGTGAAGAATAAAGTTGCTATATATGTAAGAGTTTCGACAAACTACCAAATAGACAAAGATTCACTACCGTTACAACGTAGTGAATTATCTAATTACAGCAAGTATGCATTGAATGTAAATGATTATGTTATTTTTGAAGATGCTGGTTATAGTGGCAAGAATACAGATAGACCCAAGTATCAGGAAATGATGAGCAGAATAAGGCAAGGTGAATTTACACATCTTTTGGTGTGGAAGATTGATAGAATATCTAGAAATTTAATTGATTTTTGCGATATGTATGAAGAGATTAAAAGATATAATTGTGTATTTGTAAGCAAGAATGAACAATTTGATACTAGTTCAGCTATGGGTGAGGCAATGTTAAAAATAATATTGGTATTTGCAGAGCTAGAGAGGAAGTTAACAGCAGAAAGAGTAAAAGCAGTAATGCTGGATAGAGCTAGCAAAGGGATGTGGAATGGTGCCCCAGTACCACTTGGCTACAAATGGGATGAAAACATTAAGTTCCCTATTCCAGATCAACATGAATCCGAAATAGTTAATTTCATATTTGAACAATACAAGGATACTGAATCAACTTCAAGGGTTAGAAATATTTTAAATGCTAATGGAATTAAAACTAAAAGAGATGGTAATTGGACCACTAAAACAATAGCAGATATAATACGGAATCCATTTTATATAGGTATTTATAGATATAACTTTAGGGAGCAAGCACGAGGCAAGAAAAAAGATGAATCGGAATGGATAGTAATAGAGGATAACCATAAGGGGATAGTTTCTAAAGAAATATGGCAACACTGCAATGATATTATGGACAGAAATGCCAAAAGAAGTAATGCACAATTTAGAGATAATACTAAAACGCATGTATTTGCTGGACTCCTAGAATGCGGAGAGTGCCACAAGGGTTTGTATTCTAAGCAGGATAAACCTCACCTAGATGGGTATATACCATCTTTTTATTGCTGCACTAGTAGATATAATCACTTAGGATGTGAACAAAAAACAGTATCAGAGAAGATAATCGGTGAATTTACTTTCAATTTCATATCTGATGTTATTAGAAATAGCAAAAATAGAGCCATATCGAGCGAATACGAGCTAGAAAACATATTATTGAGTAATAAGGCATTAGATGGTGTTCTTGCTATAGAGGGCATATCTGAATTATATGATAGTATTTTTAATGAGAATGATAATTTTAAAGTTTCGAAACAGGAAAATGTAATTAATTTGGAAAATGAAGGATTAAAAAAGGAAAGGGAAAAATACAAAAGAGCATTAACTAGACTTGATGATCTATATTTGTTTGATGATGAATCTATCAGTGAGAAGGATTATTTAATTAAAAAAAATAAACTGAATGATAAATTAAATGAAATAGAAAACAAGTTAAAACATGAAAAAAGATCCAGTGATAATGATGTTAATTTTATTAAACTAGCTACAAATGCTATGCTTAATGACATATTCATGAAAACTGAAAATATAGACATGAAGGTGTTTATAAATGCAGTTGGTAGAGATACTATAAAAGAATTTTCAAATTCTATTATTAATAAAATAACAGTCAAAAACAAACAAGTGACTGGTATGAATTTCAAAAGTGGACTTGATTTAAAGTTTATATATAAAACATAATTGCTGATATAGCTGCGTTATTAACTCCTCTTTACTTACACAAACGGACAACCCCAAGTCTCTATATAGTATTTTAAATTTTTATCCATTAAAAAATCTCCTTCATTAAGTGCTATGTTTTCTAATTATCAATTTAGTATTATATCATACTACTTAGAATAAATAAATAAAGTTGTATGTAATACTTTAGGTTAATAATTTATCAAATATTTCTTCTTATATTATTAGCACCTATATTATAGCCTTAATCAAATCTTATTAAGGAAATCATTATTAAAACCACTCTACAAAAGTAGTAAATATTTTTACTACTAATAAAAACGAAAAGCGGTATCATGTATTAATACACAACACCGCTTTACAAGTTTTAAGGCAATTACTTATAGTAATTCCTTATACTTAAATAAAATTAGACATTAGTCTATTTTACTTCTATGCAAATATTATTTTACCATTTTCCATCATAACTAATCGGTTTAGCTTTCTTATCTGAGGTTTTAGCTTTACCTTGAATTTCTGGTACTGGATGAGCTTCATTTTTAGGAAAGTGATTATGCTTGTTGCTTTCTGTACCGTGTGAGTCTTTTGGATCTGGTCTTCTCATTCCTGCTTTTGCCATAATATTTTCCTCCTACTTATTTATCACTATTAGTTTAAGCATTATATAAAGTTTTATACTCAACTATGTTTTCTATAGATGGTAATAAGTATATTTAAAAAAATAAAGTGCAATGTTAATTGAGCTTAACATTGCACTTTAAATTATTAAATTATATTTTGTTTATTAGCCGCAGCTGCTACAACTTGAACATCCGCCGCCTTCTGCTTGCTTCTCAGGTTCTATAGAAAATCCACCTCTACCATTCTCTTCACCTGAAAGAATAGTAAGCGCTCCAAATTGGTCATTTACAGACTTATCTACTAAGAATGTAAGCCCTTCTACAACCTCTATGTTATCAGTTTCTTTTTTTTCATCTAAAACTAGATTAAATACTGGGCCGCCTCATCCCATACCTGCAAAGTGAATTCTTACTGTATCTGATGTAACTTCATTATCTTTTAAAAATTGTAAGAACTCAACGGTAGCTTTATCACTTATCTTAACTGTTGACATATTTTTACCTCTTTTCTTTTTAAGTTTTATAGATACAGTAATATTATGCGACTATATCTACATATTTATTACACTAATAAATATCACTCTGAATGTCAATTAATTTTGTCATTTAATTTACTAATAGACCTTATTTGAAATAAATATAAACAAAAGATGTAGTATTAAAAAGGTTTAACACTACATCTTTCTCTATATAACTATGTTTTTAAAATTTAGCCGCAACTTGTGCAACCAGAACAACCGCCACCTTCTGGTTTTATTTCTGGCTCTATAGAAAATCCACTTCCACCATTCTCTTCACCTGAAAGAATTGTAAGAGCTCCAAATTGATCAGTAACTGATTTATCAACTAAGAATGTAAGTCCTTCTATAACTTCTGTATTATCACTGTCTTTTTTCTCATCTAGGACTAAATTAAACACAGGACCACCACAGCCCATACCTGCTAAATGAATTCTTACTGTATCTGCTGTAACCTCATTATCTTTTAAAAATTGTAAGAATTCAACAGTAGCTTTATCACTTATTTTTACTATTGACATAACTTTTACCTCATTTCTTATATAATAATTTATTTTAATGTAATTAAATTCATATGGCATCAAATAAAAATAATTATCAATGTCATTTATAATTATATGATATCATAGCATTTATTAGTGTCAATAGATTGTTATATAGATATTTTCAATAGAACTTTAATAACTATAAAGGATTGTAATAGCCAAATTTTGCTACACTATATTGCCCTCTATTCGAAAGGATTCTATTGGTAGAATCTCATTTCCAAACATTCTATAGTCGTGGTATTTATAAGAAAATTTCATAATATCTTCAGTAATTATTTTCCCTTTATTTACATAGTCTAAAAAATCATAACATGTTAGTATATCTATGTGTTCTTTTTCACATAGACTAGATAAGGTTTTAATAAACTCTTGAAATATTGTATTACATGTATTATTTAGTATTTTAACACTATCTAATATAAAATTCGCTCCCCAAAATCCCAAATCGGAAGCCTTAGCTTTAAACTCTCTAAGAAATTTTGATATCCTCTTGGAATTTAGAGCTTCATCGTAGGAAGACATTAATACATTACTAATATCAAGATTTTCTATCATTGTTCTTTCATTTATATCTAAATTATTAATAAGTAATTTATAAATCTCTTCATCTACATAAAGATAAACGTAGTTATTATTTTCTATTTGTTGTTTTATGTATCTATATAGATTAATTACTAAATGATCCTCTCCATAATAATAAAAACAGATATTTTTACCATAATAATTATTCATAAAATCTCTCCCCTTAATTAGTACACATATTCACTCTATTAGTATTATTCTATATCAACATTCTTTTACCTTTATTTTCCAAAAACTGTTCATCTAATAATTTTTACATTTTTTTACATAGTATATGAAGTCCTTACCATCTTTGAAAAGTTATCCAGCTTATATAACTTTTCATGTAGAAATATGGTATACTATGTGATATAAATAAAAGAAGTCTATTACTAACCATGTAATCGTGAATATCGTGAATATATTGATTAAGATAGATATATGTTGTAAAATATGTTTATGTGTATAAACACTAAGGAGGATTATCAATGTGCGGATTTGTAACGTTTTTTAGCAACTCTACAATACTAGAAGAAAAGAAAGAAACTCTTCGTGATATGAGACAAATTATTAAACATAGAGGACCAACTCAAGATGGAGAGTATATGGACGAAAATGTTTATTTAGGTTTTAAAAGATTAAGTATTCTAGATTTGGCTAATGGAATTCAACCTTATTCTTTTAAGGATGAATTAGAAATAGTTTTTAATGGAGAAATATATAACTATATATCTTTAAGAGATGAATTAATAAGAGAAGGATATAATTTTACTACTAACTCAGAGGTAGAAGTAATAGCTACATTATATACACACTTAGGAGATAAGTTTGTTGAAAAACTTAGAGGAATGTTCTCCTTTATTATTTGGGATAGAAAGAAAAAAGTATTCTTAGGTGGAAGAGATCCCTTTGGAATAAAGCCATTTTATTACACAGAAAATGAAACTGGACTTTATGTAGCTTCAGAGCTTAAGAGTTTCCATGTTAATCCTGATAGTGCTTGTGTTGATATTGATAACGGAGCACTTCATGACTATCTTACATTCCAATTTGTGCCTGAACCTAAAACTTTATTAAAGGATATAAAAGTTTTGAAACCAGGTCATATTATAAAGAAGGAATTAGGTAAAACTAATGAAATAAGTTGCTATTATTCAATTAAGTTTAACCCTACTCCAGGATCCAAGGACGAAAAGATGGAAGAAATTCGTAAGGTCATAGAAGATTCTGTTGAGCTACATATGCAATCAGAGGTACCTGTTGCATCCTTCTTGTCAGGTGGAATTGATTCCACTGTTGTAACTGCTTTAGCTAAAAAACACATGCCAGATTTAAAGACCTTTACTATAGGATTTGATAGAAATGGATATAGTGAAATTGATTTAGCTAGAGAATCAGCAGATAAACTAGGATTAGAAAATATAAGCAAGATAGTTTCTTATGAAGAATTCGCTAATGAATTACCTAAGATAATTTGGCATATGGATGAACCAGTAGCTGATCCTGCAGCTATACCGCTTTATTTCATAGCTAAAGAAGCCGCTAAGCATGTTACAGTTATTTTATCTGGTGAAGGTGCTGACGAAGTATTTGGTGGATATACTATATATCATGAACCTAATTCATTAAAAATGTTCGATTATATACCTGGCTTCTTAAAAAATGCCTTAAAAGCAGGTGCTTCTCATATGCCAGAAGGGAAAAAAGGAAAAAGTTTTCTCGAAAGAGGCTGTACTCCAATGAGAGAACGTTATGTAGGTAATGCGAAAATCTTTTTAGACGCTGAAAAAGAAGGAATACTTAATAAGTATGATTCAAAATATACTATTAAGAGCGCTATGAATGACATTTATGATAGAGCTGCTCAATATGACCCTATTACTCAAATGCAGTTTGTAGATTTTAATACTTGGTTAACAGGAGATATCCTTGTTAAAGCTGATAGAATGACCATGGCTCATTCTTTAGAACTTAGGGTACCATTTTTAGATAAAGAAGTGTTTAAAGTTGCTTCAAAGCTTACCGCTGATGAAAAGATCAATGGTCATGTAACAAAATACTTATTAAGAGAATCTTTTAAATCAGAGCTACCATTCCTAACTGCTCTAGATAGAAAAAAACTTGGATATCCAGTTCCAATAAGATTATGGCTTAAGGATGAACTTTATCAATGGGCTATAGACATAATAAAGAACAGTAATGCTGATGAGTTTATAAATAAAGAAGCTGCTATTAAGTTAGTAGAAGATCATAGAAAAGGTCCATTTGACCTAAGTAGAAAGATCTGGACTATACTTATTTTCTTAATTTGGCATAAGATTTATATAGAAAAAGAAACTCCATTTTTAGATTAAAATTAAAGACATAGAATTCATAATAAAATTCTATGTCTCTTTTATTTATACTCCAAAACTATTTAGCCACATTTATATTTTTTTCTTTTAACCAATCTATTAGATAATTAATTAAAAATTCATCTCTAAATGTATAAAATTCATCTAACTTATCTTTATTTATTAAAACTCTATTAAAAGTTAATAGAGGATTAGACCAATCGACTTTATTTGAAATTTCACTTTTATCATTAGGATTTAAAATGTTTAAGTAATTTTTCATAGCACTAACTAATATAACTTCATCTATTAGTGGAATGTAGAGATAATTATCACTATAGTTCATAGTAATATCTTCAGCCTCTATAGCTAACTCTTTTTCCCAACCTTCAAGTTTATCAAATTTAGACTCATCTTTTAATGCTTCTATAATACTTTGAGGAATATAAGAAAATTCACCATCATTTAAATTTAAATAACATTCTCCTTCACCTCTAGTTTCCGATAAACTAAGCTCTAGCATTAAGTTTAAATCAATTTCTAAGTTATTCATAAAATTTTCACCTGCTCTTTAAATTATATTTATACTTATACGGATTCTCTCAACATATAGTATTAAGAGTATATGATAATATAGGACTTTTTACAATATTTATTTAAGAATTACAACATTATAATATAAATGTTGTAATTATATTATATGTAAAACAAAGCATTAGGATATATCCTAATGCTCTGATATTTTATTATTTATTATTTTTAAGCATTTCACCTATAGCTGCTATGCTTCCAAGAGAAGATAGTGTTTCATTTGGTAGTATAAGCTTATTAGCTGGATTATTAGCCATTTCTTTAAGTGCTTCAACTTGTTTTAAAGCTATAACAGTTTCATTGGTTCCAGATTGAATAATAGCTTCATTTACTTTTTTTATAGCTTCCGCTTCTGCTTCTGCAATTCTTGTGATTGCGTTAGCTTTACCTTCTGCTTCAAGTAATTGAGATTCTTTTAATCCTTCTGCTCTTCTAATATTAGCTTCTTTTTCTGCTTCAGCACCAAGTATTAGTCCTCTCTTTTCTCCTTCTGCTTTTTCAATTTGTGATTGTCTTAAGCCTTCAGCTTGAAGAATCATCGCTCTTTTATCTCTTTCAGCTCTCATTTGTTTTTCCATTGCCTGTTGAATTTCAGTAGGTGGAACAATATTTTTAATCTCTACAGATAATATCTTTATTCCATAAGCATCAGTAATATTATCAACAATTTGTAATAGCTTTGAGTTTATTAAGTCTCTTCCCGCTAGCACTTCATCTAGAGTCATATCACCTAGTATATTTCTCATGTTAGTTATAGTTGAATACATTATACCTTGAACATAGCTTTCTATGTTGTAAACAGCATCCTTTGCATTTAAAACTTGATAGAATATAACATTGTCTACAGAGATATTAACGTTATCTTTAGTTATTACATTTTGTGGTGCAATATCAAGTATTTGTTGTTTAACGGAAACCTTCTTTCTGATAAAATCCACAAAAGGAATTGTTAAATGCCAGCCAGGTTCTAGAATTTTATAAAACTGACCAAACCTTTCCATGACATAGTTGTAACCGGTATTGACTACTTTAACTGATGAAATTATGATTACTAGAGCTACAAATAGTATAACTAAAATACCAACCACTAATCCCATTCAAATCACTCCTTTTTAATTAATAATTTATTATTTTCAATTTTTAACACCTTAAAAGTATCACCAATATTTATATCTTCACCTGTGTTTTTAGCTGTCCAGTAAACTTCATTAACTTTTATTCTGCATTCTTTATTACTCTCTAATCTAACATCAGATGTAAATTCTCTATCTTCATACTTACTAACTAATGGTTTCTCATTTGGTATATTTCCATGAATATATTTTTTAGATACTTTTAATCCAAATATAATTGCTATTGTGCCTATTATTAAAGCAATCCATATTTGAGTAGTAAAATCCACAAAGTATCCAGCTATAAAAGCAGGAATAAATCCTATCCCCAGCCATGAGAAGGTAAAATTACTTGTAGTTATATCTATAACTATTACAAAGATAAGTAATCCAAACCAAATCCAGTTTAATCCCATTAAATATCACCTCTCAATTCGAATAATATTAATAAACATCTATAAAATATTATATGCATGTGTACTAAGTATAATTATATCACATTGCAGTAAAATATTATATTTTTTTCTTATATTTAATTAGGCATTTTTTTGTTACCTAAAGCATATATATTATAAGTGTACATATAGGCAATATTAAGTTTGGAGGTATGGCCATGAATCGTAATTCTAATATGCCCAGTTATTTGTTTATAGGTATGTTATTAATTATAATATCAGGACTATTTAAAATGTTATAATACTAAACTAAAAATCATCCCTAATATCAGGGATGATTTTTAGTTTAATGTATTTAATATTTTATAATACAAATTTGTGGCTATAAGAAATGTAACTTCTTAAAGTTTATTTTATCTATATTTCTCTAGTTTCTTTCTTTAAGAATTCTTTTTCTTCAACATTTAGATAAGGTGATAGAATATTATATACTTCCTTATGATAATTATTTAAGAATAATCTTTCCTTTTCAGTAAGCATATCCACCATTATACCATTCAAATCTATAGGGCAATAAGTAGCTACATCGAACTTCATAAATTGTCCTCCATATTCTGTTTCACTATCCTTAGAAACAAATAACAAATTCTCTATTCTAATGCCATGTTTTCCTTCTTTATATACCCCTGGCTCATTAGTTATATTCATACCTTCTTCTAGAACTACAGTATTAGGAACTTGAGCGAATCCTTGAGGCCCTTCATGAACATTAAGGAAAAATCCAACTCCATGTCCTGTTCCACATTTATAATCTATTCCGGCTTCCCAAAGTGGTGTTCTCGCAATAATATCTAAGTTAGATCCTGTAGCACCATATAAAAATTTCGCCATAGTTAAAGCTAAATTGCTCTTAACTACAAGGGTAAAATCTTTTCTTTCTTCTTCAGTTAAGTCACCAAGAACTATAGTTCTTGTTATATCTGTAGTTCCATCGTAATACTGTCCACCTGAATCTATTAGGAATAACCCTTGTGGTTTTAAAACATAATTACTTTCTGGTGTTGCAAAATAATGCATCATAGCAGCATGTTCTTTATAGGCAGCTATAGTGGAAAAGCTTGGTTCAACAAAGTACTCTTGTTCACTCCTTAATTTAGTCAATGTGCCTGTAGCTGACATCTCAGATATCTCTTTTTTTCCTATATTTTCTTTTAAGTACTTTATAAACTTAACCATAGCAACTCCATCTTTTATAGTACAATTTCTAAAGTTGCTTCTTTCTACTTCATTTTTTATGGCTTTTAAATCTGTAGTTATATTTCTCTTTTCAATCTTAGAAATAGAATCTTTTAATGAAGTAAGTATTTTTACATTTGTTTTATTTGGATCGAATAATATAGACGTATCTTGGAGCTCACTTAATCTTTTATATATTTCATTATATTCTGATAAGTCTACAGAAGAAGATTTTAAATTATCTATAACTTCATCATTTAATTTATTATTGTCAATAAAAAGCTTTGCAGAATTCATACTAATCAATAAATAAGCTATTGTTACAGGACTGCTTTCTACATCATTTCCTCTAATATTTAATGTCCATGCGATATCATCTAAAGAACTTAGTATATAATACTCAGCACCTATTGCCTTCATTTTTTCTCTAACAGCTCCAAGTTTCTCTGTTGCCGATTTTCCTGCAAATTTAACATCATGAAGAAATACCTTTGTATTTGGCATGTTTGGTCTATCAACCCAAATTGGAGATATTAAATCTTTATTAGGATTTATATCTATATTTTTGCTTTTAAATGTCTCTTTCATAGTTTTAAATATACTAATAGGCATTACAGTTCCATCAAATCCAACTACATCTCCTGGATTAAGTTCTTCCTTAAGAAACTCTGTATAAGTAGGTATTTTAGGCTGTCCCATTTTGAAAAGTTCTATACCACTACCAGTTAATTGTTTTTCGGCTTGAATATAATAACGACCATCTGCCCATAATATAGCTCTGTTAAGAGTCACAACTACAGTTCCTGCTGAACCTGTAAAACCAGAAATCCATGCTCTAGCTTTGAAGTATTCAGCTACATATTCACTTTGATGAGAATCAAAGCTAGGAATAATATAAGCTGATAATTTATTTTCTTTCATAGCCGCTCTAAGACTTTCAATTTTTTCTTTAACATTCATCAATATTCACCCCTATTTTTACTAATAAATATCTAACCATATTATACTGCTAAAAGTCTATATATTCAATGTTATAATTTATAAATGTGAACTTTGTTTTCAAATTATTCATTATACCAAATGTTATATAATGTAATTCCTTCGTAAACTTCTTGGATATTTTAAAAACCCACTGTTTTATTACAATGGGTTTTTAATTAAGCTTATTAAATTTACTATTCTTTAATCCATTTACTTGCTTCTAATGCATAGTAAGTAATAATTAATTTAGCACCGGCTCTTTTTATTGAAGTTAGCATTTCAAGGGCAGCTCTTTTTTCATCA
This sequence comes from Clostridium sp. UBA1056, assembly GCA_002316385.1. Classification (GTDB taxonomy): domain Bacteria; phylum Bacillota; class Clostridia; order Clostridiales; family Clostridiaceae; genus Clostridium_J. The sequence goes on along the minus strand of DCDL01000024.1, from coordinate 87,166 downwards.
ATTAATCCATTTGCACCAGCAGTTTTAATCATAGCATATTCTCCACTAACATTGTAAGCTGCTATAGGCATATTAAATGTCATACTAGCCTCTTTTATTATGTCTAAGTATAGTATAGCTGGTTTAACCATTACTATATCTGCACCTTCTTCAATATCTGCAGCAATTTCTCTCATAGATTCTCTTCCATTGGCAGGATCCATTTGATAGCTATTTCTATCCCCAAATTGAGGAGTTGAATTTGCAGCTTCTCTAAATGGACCATACATAGCAGAACTATATTTAGCGCTATAACTCATTATAGCTATATGCTCAAATCCATTTTCATCTAATATATCTCTTATAATCTTAACTCTACCATCCATCGCATCAGAAGGCGCAACCATGTCAGCTCCAGCTTTAGCATGGGAAAGAGCAATTTTAGCTAAATACTTTAAAGTTTCATCATTATCTATTCTTTCATTCTTAATTATTCCACAATGTCCATGACAAGTGTATTGGCACATACATACATCTGTAATAACAAATAAATCCTTAGATATTTCTTTAACTTTTCTTATTGCTCTTTGAACAATACCATCTTCACGGAAAGCTGAAGATGCAATTTCATCTTTTTCATCTGGAATCCCAAATAAAATTATACCTTTTACTCCTGTTTTGATAACTTCATCTATAACTTCAGGTAATCTATCCAATGACCAATGATAATTACCTACTAAAGAAGGAATTTCTTTTTTAATATTTTCACCTTCTACTACAAAGATTGGGTATATGAAATCATTGCTATTTAAAACAGTCTCACGTACCATATCTCTTATTGCACTAGTTTCTCTTAATCTTCTATATCTTTTGAACATAATAAACACAGCCCTTCAATGATAATAAGGCCATGATACACCTACCTTTCAATACTTTAAAATAATTTATTTAAGTAAGGTATCTATAATACCTTGATTACCAATTCTATCACATTCCATATATGGTAATTGATGGCGATCTAAAGCCTTTGAAGTAATAGGCCCTATTGATATAATTGATTTTTCTCTAATTTTATCTATACCAACTAAAGTAATCATATTTTCTACAGTAGTTGGACTAGTAAATACTACTGTATCACAATTGTCAAAGGAAATTAAATTATGATTTTCACCAACAACTGTATCATAAACTGGTATATCATCTACCTCAGCTCCAAGATTGCGAAGCTCCTTCACAATATAATCTCTTCCCTTCTTAGAACGTGGAATTAATATTTTATCTCCTGAAGAAATCCTTGGCTCTATAGCTTTAAATAATCCTTCACCAGTAAATTCCTTTGCTGTTAAGCTAGGAATTATTCCTTTAGCTTTTAAGGCTTTGGTAGTAGCATCCCCTATAGAAATAAAGTCTCCTTTAATTCTTCTTATGTCTATATCATTATGAGCTAATGCATTAAATAACATTTCAACTCCGTTTATACTAGTTAATAGTATGTATTTATAATCCTCTAGTTTATTTTCTATCCCTTTAATACTTTCAAGATTAGCTTCTATTGCTATAGAATTTATCTCTGTAACAGACGCTCCTAATTTAGAAAGCTCATCACAAATTTCCTTACTTTGAGCTCTACTTCTAGTTATACAAATATTTCTTCCGAATAGAGGCAATTTCTCAAACCAGTTTAACTTATCATTAAAATTAACTACTTGTCCCACCACAATGATGGATGGATTTGAAATGCCCCTTTCTTTTGCTATTCTAGTTATGTCTTTTAAAGTTCCTACGGCTTTCTTTTGTTTAGATGTAGTCCCACTCATTACAAGAGCTGCCGGAGTATCCTCACTCAATCCAGCAGTAATAAGACCATTGCAAATACTTTCTAATTGTTCGTACCCCATCATAAAAATCAAGGTGCCTTTTAATTTAGCTATAGTGTCAAAATCTAAATTTAAACTAGCAGCACTTTTAGCCGTAAATACATGGAAACTTTGAGCAATCTTTCTATGTGTTACAGGTATACCACCATAATTAAGTGCTGCAATAGGTGAAGTTATTCCAGGTACCACTTCAAAATCAATGTTCTCATCTATAAGAGCTAAAGCTTCTTCTCCACCACGACCAAAGATATATGGATCTCCACCTTTAATTCTTCCAACAATATGGCCTTCCTTAGCCAATTTAACTAACGTCTCATTAATTTCTTCTTGTGTTTTATAGTGGCATCCTGGTTCTTTTCCACAATAATAAAGCTTTGCATCTTCATTTACATATTTTAATATCTCAGAACCAGATAATCTATCGTAAAGTATAGCTGTACATTCTTTCAAAGCCTTTACAGCCCTTAATGTTATTAAGTCTGGTGATCCTGGACCACCGCCAATTAAATAAACCTTTCCCATACACCCTCCTATTTTATATCTATTTATTTAAGATATTTTGTGATAATTTTTTTCCTAAGTTTAAGTAGTCTTCCTTCTTTCCAACTACAGTGTCTTTTACTAATTTACCATTAACCTCATATATACCCATAATGGTCATTACATCATCTTCTATAGTTGCATATGCTCCAATGGTAGAATGACAATCACCCTTTAATTCTCTCATAAAGCTTCTTTCAGCTTCTACACAAACTCTAACTTGCTCATTATCTAAAGCTTTTAATACCTCTGCATATTCACAGTTTTCATAAACTTCTATTCCTAGAGCTCCTTGTGCAATGGCAGGAACAATTTCATTTACCTCAAAATAATTAGTAATGATTTCTTCTAGTCCTAATCTTTTCAGACCAGCAGCAGCTAGCACTATACCATCTAAATTCTCATTTTTAATTTTATCAATCCTTGTTTGCACATTACCTCTTACCGGAACGATTTCAATATCTGGTCTTAAAAGTAGAATTTGTTCACTTCGTCTTTTACTACTAGTACCAACTCTAGCACCTTTAGGCAAATCAAAAAATGAAACTCCATTCATTGATACAAAAGCATCCCTTACATCTTCTCTTATTGGCATAGCAGCAATGGAGAATCCTTCTGGTAACTCATAAGGTACATCCTTCATACTGTGGACTCCACCATGTGCTGTTCCATCGATTATTAACTTCTCTAATTCCTTTATAAATACTCCCTTTCCACCAATTTTATCTAATGTTACATCAAGTCTTCTATCTCCTAAGGTATCTGTAAGAACCTTTTCACATTTTACATGGTGTAGTTTCTCAACTAAATTCATCACATAATCCGTTTGAACTTGAGCAAGTTTGCTTTTTCTTGTGGCTAATTTTAAATTCAATTATACTCCTCCATTCATAATATAAACTTAAGTCTATACTTAATTATCTATTAGTTCCGGATAAAACAACTCTAAAATATGAATATGACAACCTTTATTAAAGAAGAAAAGAAAATCTTCAGAACATACAAAATTTAGAATTTCATTTTTATTATTAAAATTTGTTACATTATTTCTAATATGAGTTATAAATTCTATATAATTATCAAATTCTTTAAGATATTCTTTTCCCTTATTACATAAGAATACTGATGCCTTAGGATTTTTTCCATTTATTCGAATTCCTAAAGCTATATTTTTGCTTCTTCTTGTAGCACAAAGAATTGCTTTAGAATTTTCAGGTATTGTAGTATCAATAAAAATTTTATTTTTACTATCACATATACTCCTAATACTATCATTGAATTTCTCATCACTTGTACAAATCACAATTAAATGATAATCATCCAATAACTCATTAGTAAAAGGATTATAAAGAAGTTTTAAGTTCGGATAAGTGTAATCTAATTCTTTAAATTTTGCAGTAAACTCTTTTGATATACAATGAACTATAAATCCATTATCTAATAAGGTTTTTGTTTTTATTAAAGCACCATTTCCGCCACCTAATATTAAAACTTTAGTATTCATCCCATTTAATGAAATAAACACAGAATTATTAAAACTATCCATGAAAACCCTATCCTTTATTTAAATATTTTCAGTGAACTATTAATTTCGACTAAAGCACTTATAATAGTTTCATTCATATCTCTAGTTTTTATAGCTATTCTAACAAAGCTATCATCAAGACCAATATAATTATTACAATTTCTAATCAAAATTTTCTTTTTCATAAGTTCTTTTAAAAGTTCTGAACTAGTAATTCCTTTAATTTTACAAAGAAAATAATTACCATTACTTTCATAAACTTTTTCAATAAAATCTATTGTGTTCAGTTGACTTCTCATAAAGTCTCTTTCACATATTAACCAGCTTTTACTTTTATTTATAAATTCTTCATCAAATAAAGCATACTTAACAGCAACTTCTGCAAAACAATTTACTGTCCAAGGATTTTGATTTTGCTGAATAAATTCTAATAATCTATTATTTCTACTTATAGCATAACCAAAACGAATACCTGCCATAGAGAAGAATTTTGTTATAGCTCTAACTACTACAATGCAACTATAACTATTTATACAATTAATTATACTCTTATTATTGTCCAATATAAACTCTATAAAAGCTTCATCTACAATTACTAATTTATTATTAGCTTCACAATAATTCAATATTTTTTTGAACTTCTCATGATTAATAATACAGCCATTAGGATTATTGGGATTGGCTATTATTAAGCCTTCCGTATCTTGTAACTTAGCAAATATATCTTCATAATCATATTCCATAGACTCATTTAAGAAAGAATAATTAATACTCAATTTATGTTTTTTACTAAAGTCATCATATTCTACAAATGATGGAACTACTATAGTTATAGATTTTAGGTAGCTTATTACCAAATCTAAAATTTCAGCCGCTCCATTTCCTACTATGATGTTGTTAATGCCTATACTTTTAAAATAATCTTCTTTATACCCATTTCCATTAAAATACTCATCACTTTTAAATAAATAGTTCAACAGATTATTTTTTAATTCTCTATATTTTATGTCTGGATACAGTGGTACTTTTCCCAAAGCTTCTCCTATATTATTTTTAAATTTTTCTGATATAGGTATAGGATTTACATTGGAACTAAAGTCTAGAAGCGTTCTTCCTATTAAAGTACCTTCAGTATATATATCTCCTCCATGTTTCAAAATAGATATATGCCACCTTTCATTCTAATATGTGTAAGTTATAAGTAATCATCGTTAATAAAATATAACTAAAGATGCTAAACTTAAAATTACTAATAAAATTTCACTACTATACATTAATATTATAGATTTCTTTATATGAATATAACTTAAAGGTATTACGGAATCCCCAATGGTTGGTTTCTCTACCACTTCTCCAAAATAAGTATTAGTACCACCTAATTGAATATTTAGGGCTCCAGCGGTAGCCCCTTCAGGATAAGCACAGTTTGGACTTTTATGATTCTTTCTGTCTCTCACCATAATCTTAAAGGATTTAATTATACTTCCATTAACTATCCATGCTGTAAGGCACATTAGTATTCCTGTTAACCTAGCAGGAATAAAATTAAATATATCATCTATATTTGCTGGGAAAAAACCTATATTCTTGTACTTTTCATTTAAGTATCCTACCATAGAATCCATAGTATTAATTCCCTTATACATCATAGCAAACGGAGCTCCACCTATGATAGCATACATTATAGGTGCAATTATACCATCAGAAGTATTTTCAGCTATAGTTTCTACATCTCCTCGAATTATTTCATCTTCACTTAGAGATGTGGTATCTCGTCCCACAATATATGAAAGTTTAACTCTTCCCTCTTCTATATCATCTTTAGCAAGGGCATTATAAACTTCAATTCCTGCTAAGTGAAGACTTTTAGCTGCAAGCGTTGTCCATATTATTAAGGTATTAACAATAATAAAAACAATATTATTTATTATTGCAAATCTAAGTAATACATAGGGAATAACGTATGTTGTTATATACACTATAAATACCATAAATAAAGAAGCCCACTTTAATTTCTCATTATTTGGAAAGTGTTTTCTTAACCATTTTTCTAAGGAACCAATAAGTTTTCCTATATATATAATAGGATGTGGTAACCAATTAGGATCGCCTAAAATAAAATCTAAAATAACTGCTAAAAATACACAAAATATATTTAAAGATATGTGAAAATTAATCATAATAATATCTCCCGTTATCTATTTAAGCCCATTATTTTATAAACTTTATCCATATCTATAGCCTCTCTTACTAAGTCAGCTAATTTATCCAATTCCTTTTCTCTTAGATGTTCATAAGGTTTAGAAACTTTTTCTCCAATACCTTTATTTCTTCTTAACTCATTAATAATATGTTGTCTAAATTCAACACCATCAAAAATACCATGAATGTAAGTTCCAATTACATTTCCTTTATTATTTACTACTCCATCTAAATGATGAGTCTCTTGGTTGTTGCTTTTATTTATAATAATAAGATTTTTACCCTCATCTATAAGTGTAGTTTTTCCCATGTGTATTTCATATCCATATATATTTAAAGTTTTATCATTATTTATTAAATCTTTTTCTATGATACCATTAACTCTAGTAGTAACCTTTCTCTCCTCAAATACTGTCCTTATAGGTAAAAGATTTAATCCCTCCATAGATTCTAATGAAGTTTCAACCCCATAAGGATCCTCTAATATTTTACCTAACATTTGATAACCACCACATATACCTATAATTTTGCCATTGCTTTCATATTCTTTGATTTTGTTATATAATCCTGAACTTTTTAAATACTCCAAATCACCTAAGGTATTTTTAGTTCCAGGTATTATAACTAAGTCAGGATTTTTAAATTCATTTACAGTTTCCACATACCTTACAGATACATCTGGCTCCATAGCTAAAGCATCAAAGTCAGTAAAGTTTGATATATGAGGCAATTTTATAATAGCTACATCTATTTTATCTGTAATATTCTTGTTAAGCTCAACTGCTCCATCTTCATCCTCTAAATCTAATTTAAAATATGGAACAACCCCAAAACAATCCTTATGAGTTAACTCCTCTAAGCTATCAACCCCTGATTTAAGTAGTGAGATATCTCCTCTAAATTTATTTATAATAGTGCCTTTAACTCTATTTTTCTCTTCATCGCTAAGTAACATAATAGTACCTAATAAAGAAGCAAATACTCCGCCCTTATCAATATCCCCTACAAGTAAAACAGGAGCATCTACTAATTCTGCCATTCCCATGTTAACAATATCATTATCTCTTAAATTTATTTCTGCTGGGCTTCCTGCACCTTCCATAACAATAATATCAAATTGATTTTCTAGCTCTTCAAATGCAGATTTCAAATCATCCTTGAATTTAACTTTTAAATTATGATACTCCTTCGCATTAGAATAACCATAGACTTCTCCATTAAAAATTATTTGACAGTTTTTATCTGTAGTAGGTTTTAATAGAATAGGATTCATATACACCTGTGGTTCTAATCCTGCAGCATAAGCTTGTAGTACCTGAGCACGTCCCATTTCTTTTCCATCTAGTGTTATATATGAGTTAAGGGACATGTTTTGTGATTTATATGGACATACCAAATATCCATCTTGCTTAAATATTCTACATAGGGCAGTAACTAGTATACTTTTTCCTACAGATGAGGCTGTACCTTGAATCATTATTTTAGCCATTTATTATACCTTCTTTCTATTTGAATAAAATAAAAAGCAAGGAAGAAAAGCTCCCTTGCCCAATTAAATAAAAAATTCCACTTTAGTAAAATAAGAATATAAGCTTAAATATAAGTAAAATAAAACTTATAAAGATTTTTCATTTTGCTTATATATTAACTTAGTCACTAAAATAGCTCATTTCCCTCCGAAAGCTCACATTTAGGCAGGTCTCCTGGCTTATGAATCATTCTAACCTCACCTTCCCCTATCAAGAGTGGTGTTTTGAGGGTCGTCATCATTTACAGTAGCGGGGGCTGCTATGGACTCTAACCATATTCCCTTTTCACTTTTTAAAAAGCACCTAAAATACTATTTAATTTTCATCCTAATTATAAGAGGTTTAAACAAATAAGTCAATATCATCTAAATATTACTCATCTATTCTCCCTTAATCCAACTAGAAATATCTTTTATTACAACATCATCCACCTTCTTTTGAATAGTATAATCTCCAGGAGATGGCTTTGAGTCAGCCTTCATAAATATGTGAGATAACTTCTTATAACTTTCAAATACAAAATTATTTTTATCAGCTAGTTTATTTTTATAAGTTTCAAAGTTTTCCATTGGTAATTGATAATCGCGTTCTCCTTGAAGTACTAACGTAGGTTTTGATATTTTATCCCACTGATCCAATCCATTATAATTATTTAGAAAGTTCCAATACGTTTGACCCATGCCTAAAATAAGTTTATCATCAACAGCTTTTCCACTCTTAAGATCCTTTACTAAGTTATAAGATTCATTAAATTCTTCTAAGGCAGTCTCCTCTTCATCTACAACTTTTCCATCATAGTTTGCTAGATAATCATATTGCTCCTTCATTAAATCCTCAAATGGCACTGCTATGGTTCCAGCTAAAGATATACCACCTTTAACTGATGGTGCTTTATCATATATTAAAGGTAAAAAATATCCAGACAAACTATGCCCTAACACAAATATATTCTCTTGGTCTATTTCATCCCTTGATTTCAAATAATCAACAGCTGCAGCTACATCGTCTAGAATTTCAAATTCTGGAGTTATGTCTTCAATTTCTTTCTGGCTTAGATCAGTGCCATAGGTGTAGGTTCTTTTATCATATCTAAGAACAGCTATACCATTCTCGGCTAAACCTTCAGCTATATCTTTAAAAGGTTTATTTATGCCATTGATAGTCTCATCCCTGTCATTAGGACCTGATCCGTGAACCAACACCACTGCTGGGGCTTTTGTTTCTGCATTTTTAGGTACTAATAGAGTCCCATTAGATTTATATTTTTCATCTCCAAAGGTAACAGCTTCTCCCTTATATTCCTTGGCATCAGCCTTTTCACCTTCTATTACAGATTCTTGAAGTGAATACCCTTCTATAGATTTATTATCTTCAGTAAATGAAATTTTCAAATCATAAGTTCCTTTTTCAAACTCAGAATATACTAATACACTTTTATAACCAGAGTCTAAAACCACTCTAAAGTTATCATAGCTTTGAAGCTTCCCTAATTGTTTATTTAAAGATTTATTTTGTTTTTTCATTTTCTCCTTGTCAACTACTGCTTTAAAATCTTCTGAGGTCATAGCATACATTCCATCGCTATTATAATTTTTAAAATAGTTTATAAAGGTTTTAGCATTTTCAACTAAATCCTCACTAACTTGCACAGAAATTTCTGCATTATCACTTTCAATATTAGAATCTGTTGATGTAGAACTATTACACCCAACAAAGCTAAGAGTCATTATAGTTACTAATGCCACACTCACAATCTTTCGTATATTTTTCATTAATATACCTCCAAACAATCTGTTCTTTATATTAATAGTTAATTACTTAACTATTAAAGAAATAATATACTATTTATAAATATATTACAATTAAAACTAATTTATAATATAACTTTTATTAATCTTACTTGACGCTTTTAATTGATAGTATTACATATACCCTCAATGCCTTATATTTCACTAGGTATTGAAGCTCTAAACTCCTCACTCTCATTAATTAATTAGCATTTTAAAATTTTAAAAAGTTAAAATTTTAAATATTAAAAAAGTTATATATTTCTATAGATAAAATCTTACATATACCGCATTATCTTTGAAAATATTTTATAAAAACTCCATATTAAGCTAGTACAATAGGCAAGCTTTTATGCCTTTCTTCTTATCTTTAAAAAAATATAGACACCTAGCATTTTATGTCTGCTAGGCATCTATATTGAGGAATAATTTATTTATATAGTGGAATTTTATTGCAAAGAGCCTTAACTCTTTCCTTAGCAGCCGATAAATCACTGTCTCTATTATCAATTGCCCAATTAATTATATCAGCAATTTCAATCATTTCCTCTTTTCCAAAGCCTCTAGTAGTAGTCGCTGGAGTACCTATTCTAATACCACTAGTTACAAATGGACTTTGAGTTTCAAAAGGTATTGTATTTTTGTTTACAGTAATTCCAACTTCATCTAATAGATGTTCTGCTGCTTTTCCTGTTATATCTTTATTTCTTAAATCCACAAGGATTAAATGATTATCAGTACCGTCAGAAACTAAGTTAAATCCTCTTTCTTTTAATGCATTTGCAAGGATTTTAGCATTTTCTAAAACTCTTTGTTGATACTCTTTAAAAGATGGTTCTAAAGCTTCTTTAAAGCAAACAGCTTTAGCTGCAATAGTGTGCATTAATGGGCCACCTTGTATTCCTGGAAATATAGTTTTATCTACCAATTTTGCATACTTTTCTTTACAAAGGATTGCTCCACCTCTTGGTCCCCTTAAAGTTTTGTGGGTTGTTGTTGTAACAAAATCTGCATATGGTACTGGGCTTTGATGAAGCCCAGCGGCAATCAGTCCAGCTATATGAGCCATATCTACCATCATATATGCACCTATTTCATCACAAATTGCTCTTATTCTATCAAATTTTATTGTTCTTGGATAAGCACTAGCTCCTGCAACTATCATTTTAGGTTTTTCTTCTAAAGCAGCAGTTCTCAACGCATCATAATCGATAAATCCATCCTTACCTACTCCATAGGATATGAATTTATATAATTTTCCTGAAAAATTAACTGAACTTCCGTGAGTTAAGTGTCCACCATCAGATAAATTCATTCCCAATACTTTATCTCCTGGTTCTAATACACTCATATAAACAGCCATATTAGCTTGAGATCCTGAATGAGGTTGAACATTAGCATGATCTGCACCAAATAGCTTACACATTCTATCTCTAGCAATATTTTCAGCAATATCTACACATTCACATCCACCATAATATCTTTTTCCTGGATATCCTTCTGCATATTTATTCGTAAGAGTAGACCCCATGGCTTCTCTTACAGCCTCACTTGTAAAGTTTTCTGAAGCTATAAGTTCAATTTTACTTTCTTGTCTTGCAGTTTCAAGACAAATTGCTTCATAAATTTCTGAATCAGTGTTTTTTATGTTCTCTAAGTTCATACATACTCCTCCTCCTATAGTTAAAATTAATTGTTTTTTGGTGGAACCATATGAATGGCTTCTCCAACTAGTCCATTAACAGCTTCAATAAATGTTTCTGACAATGTTGGATGCGCATGAATTACATTTTTAATATCTCCTATTTTAAGCTTCTTAGAAATAAGCAAGAGTACACTCATGGATTAAATCTGAAGCATGAGGACCCATAATATGAGCTCCAATTAATGCATTATCATTTTTATCTTCTGTTAAATTATTAGTTGGTATCAATTTTATGAAACCTTCACCTTCACCTAAAGTTACAGCTTTGCCGTTGGCCCCAAATATAAATTTAGAAATTTTATAATTAAGACCCGTAGCCTTTGCTTCATCTTCTGTAACTCCAACACATGCAACTTCAGGAAAAATAAAGATACAGCTCGGAATAATGTTATCTACATTGGCAGAATTATCACCAATTATATGATGTGTAACATGCTCACCTTGATGTAAAGCAGCATGTGCAATCATGGATATACCATTTACATCACTAATAGCGTAAATTCCTTTGATAGAAGTTTCATAGTTTAAATCCACTTTAATTCCTTTTTTAGTTGTACCTATGCCTATCTCTTCTAAGTTTAAATTATCAACTAAAGCACTTCTTCCTGTAGATATAAGAATTCTTTCACTTTCATAAAAAACTTCTCCTTTTTTACCTTCCCCAAAGATTACAAATCCCTCTGTTGTTTTCTCTATTTTAGTTATTTTTGTTGATGTGTTAATAGTTATACCTTTCTTTTTTAGTGAAGGAATAAGACGTTTTGTAATATCACTATCCACTAGTCCTAATATATTAGGCAGATATTCCACTACGGTAACTTTTGTACCCATTTCATTAAAAATACATGCAAGTTCCATACCTATAACGCCACCACTAACTACTGTTAAAGATTTGGTATAGCTTCAAAGCTTAGAATATCTTCACTTGTGTATATACCATCAAGATTAGCACCTTCAATAGGTGGAATTGTAGGTGTAGATTCTGTGGCAATTACTATATTTTTACCTATTACTTCACATTCACTGTTATCTGCGGTAATAACTAATATAGTATTCTTATCTTTAAATTTAGCTTCCCCATATACAATTTGTACATTATTAGCTTTTAAAAGTTTAGAAATACCATCTACTAACTCATCTATAATCTTTTGTTTTCTTTTATGAATCTGTTCAATGTTAATGATATAATCATTAACATTTATACCAAATTCATCGATTCTTTTTAGTGTGCTTAATATTTCAGCATTCTTATACGAAGCTTTAGCAGGAATACATCCTCTATTTAAACATGTTCCACCTAGTTTTTTCTTTTCTATTAAGCAAACTTTAGCACCTAGCCTTGTAGCACGAATAGCTCAACATAACCACCAGGTCCTTCACCTATCATTATAACATCATTTCTCATGTTGCACCTACTTCATTTTTATTTATTTGTAGAACTCTTTTTAAGTTATATCATTGAATAAATAATCCATCTTGTTATATAATCTATTTAGTAAACAATTATGCGGAGGAACCATATGGAAGTACATGTATTTCTTAAAAAGAAAAAAGAAGCTGAAATTTTTAAAGGAGACAGAATTGATGTCCTTGATTTTGAAATGTGCGGAGTTAAATATAAACAAGTGAGATATTTTAAAAATGGATTTAGTAAGAGTGAATTAATTGAATCTAATATAATTGATAAAATTATTAAAAAGTAGAGGAAACTTTAAGAGTGCTCCTCTACTTTTTATATATAAAATAAACAGCTATTTAGTTTAACCCTATCTTATTAATTATATCTCCTTCCAAAGTTTTTATATAGAAAAAATCTCCTTCTATAACTCCATAGCTATGAGGATTATTTTCTTTTGGATAAGATATAGATCCTGGATTAATTATAGAAATTCCATCTTTTCTGTTAAGCCCTAATATATGCGTATGACCATGTATCATTATATCTTCTGCAGATATATTAGGCATATTACTCTCATTGTATATATGTCCATGAGTTAGAAATAATTTTTTATTGTTATATAAAACTATAGAATAATCCCCCATACATGGAAAACTCAATAACATTTGATCTACTTCCGAATCACAGTTTCCACGTACTGCAATTATTTTATTACTATATTGATTTAATACCTCTGCTACTTCTTTAGGATTATATTCTTCAGGCAATGGATTTCTTGGACCATGATATAATATATCTCCAAGAATTAATAAATAAGCCCCTTCCTCACTATTAAATATTTCAATAGCCTTTTTTGTATATTTTAAAGAACCGTGAATATCAGAAATAACTACTAATTTCATTTTATTTCCTCCCAATAATATTTTTATATTTATTATTTACCTCACTTCTATAACATTGTCAAATATATATAACCATATGTCGTTGACGGTATTTTCTTAAAGTTCTATAATTTATTATATAGGATAAATGCAGGTTAAGGAGTGATTTTATTTTGATTGTTAAGGTATGTGTTGGAAGCGCTTGTTATGTTAGAGGTTCTCACAATGTAATAAACCAAATTAAAAACTTAATAGAAACAAATAATTTAACAGATAAAGTAGAATTAAAAGCTTCATTTTGCCTTGGTCATTGCACTGATTCAGTATGCGTTATGATAGATGATAAAATTTATAATGTAAATGAAGGTGAAGTGGATAAGTTTTTTGAAGAATATATAATTAAGAAGGTGAATTTATGCAAGTAATGAATTTTTCATCAGCTAATTGTAAAAATTGTTATAAATGTGTACGTACTTGTACAGTTAAAGCTATAGAAGTATTAAACGATCAAGCTAAAATTCAAGAAGATAGATGTATCTCCTGCGGTCACTGTTTAGTAGTGTGCCCTCAAAATGCTCGCCATGTACTTTCAGATATTGATGAGGTAAAAGCAGCATTAAGTAGCAATAAAACAGTGGTAGCTCAATTAGCACCTGCTTTTAGAGGAATATTCTCTTCTCCTTCCAAATTAATAACTGCTCTAAGAAAATTAGGCTTTTCTTATATTGAAGAAGTTTCTATAGGTGCAGAACTAGTAACTCAAGAATATGAAGACATAATTCATTGTAGTACAAACAATGAATTTATCACAAGTTGTTGCCCTTCAGTAGTAATGTTAATTGAAAAGTATTATCCAGAATTAATACCCTTAGTTTTGCCTGTATCCTCTCCTATGGTAGCCCATGGCAAAAGCATAAAGCAAAGATATGAGGAATCATATACTGTTTTTATAGGTCCTTGTATATCTAAAAAGTATGAAGCTTTATCTGAATCAAATTTAGGATTTGTCGATTCTGTATTAACCTTTGATGAAATTAATGATTTTATAAAGGAAGAAGGTATTGAATATTCTAAACTCGAAGATGGAGAAGTAGATTTTAGTGGTACAACTAGAGGCGATCGCTATCCAGTAGTGGGTGGAATATTAAATTCTATAAGGTCAACTATTGATAAAAAAGATTTAAATTTAATTAGAGTTCATGGTCTTGAAAACTGTAAAGTTATTTTAGAAGAGCTTAAAAATAATACTTTAAAGAATGTCTGTATAGAGTTAAGCGCCTGTAATGAAAGCTGTCTTGGAGGCCCTGGTATAATCTCTAAAGATGAATCTGTATATACTAGACTTCAAAGGATACAGGATTATTTGAAAGGTAAAGATAAGAATTCAAATATTGTTAATATAAATAGAAAAACCCTTAATCTTACAAGGAATTTTACAAGTAAAAAAATACATATGCTAAACCCAAATGAAGATGAAATTAAGACCCTTCTTAAGGAAATGGGAAAATACACTAAAGAAGATGAATTAAACTGTGGCGCTTGTGGGTATAACACCTGTGTTGAAAAGGCTATCGCCGTCTATAATGGAATGTCTCAAATTGAAATGTGTGTACCTTATATGAGATCTTTAGCTGAAAATATGAACAGTGAGATATTTAAAAATTCACCTAATGCTATAATTATAATTGATGATAATTTATTGATTAAAGATATTAACCCTTCTGGAAGAAGGATGTTCTTAAGTTGTGAAAATAAAAATGCAATAGGACTTCCTATAACTGATATAATACATGATTTAGATTTTAAAAAAGTAGCAGATACAAAAGAAAATATTTTAGGTAAAAAAGTGTTTTATAGTCAATTAGATTTTCACGGATATAAGAGTATAATCTATATTAAAAATCATTCATCTTTATTGATAACATTTACAGATATAACAGAAGAAGAAAATAGAAAGTTAGAATTAACCGAACTAAAGCATAAAGCTATCGATGTCACTCAATCAATTATAAATAAACAGATGATGGTAGCACAAGAAATTGCTAGCTTACTTGGTGAAACTACTGCAGAAACTAAAGTTGCTATCTTAGAATTAAAAAAAGTATTAGAAAAGGAAGACTAATATGAGAAAATATTACTTAGATGTAGCCAATATGAGTATTAATAAATATGGTGAAGAACTTTGTGGTGATAATGTTGAAATTGCTAATACAGAAGATGGAGTTATAGTAGTAATGTCTGATGGTCTTGGTAGTGGGGTTAAAGCTAATATATTAGGAACTTTAACATCTAAAATTGCAGTTACTATGTTAAAAGAAGGAGCTACTATAGATGAAACTATAGATACTATAATTAATACATTGCCTGAGTGTCAAGTTAGAAAATTAGCCTACTCCACTTTTACAATCGTGAAAATTAAAAATAGCGGCGAAGTATACATGGTAGAGTATGATAATCCTCCAGTCTTTCTTTTTAGAAACAATAGAAGTTGCGATATTAAAAAGAATAGACGTATCGTAAATGGTAAAGTTATTTTTGAAAGTAGATTTTATATGAATGAGTCAGATGCCCTAATTATAATAAGTGATGGAGTTCTTCATGCTGGTGTAGGTGGCCTCTTAAATCTAGGTTGGGAATGGCCTCATATAAACAGATATCTCACTAATGTGCTCCATAAAGAAGTAATAGCTCAAAACATATGCAGACAATTATTAGAGGTATGTAAAGACTTATATGACAACAAACCTGGTGATGATACCACTGTAGTAACTATTAAAATAAAAAAAGAGCAACATATATCTCTCTTCACAGGGCCACCTAAAGATAAAAATGATGATGGTATTCTTATAGGCCTAGTAAAGAGTGCTCCAGGTAAGAAAATTGTATGTGGTGGTACTACTGCTAATATAATATCTAATGCATTACATACCCCTATAGAGATAGACTTAAAGCATTATACTTCTGAAGTCCCACCTATGGGTTATATGGATGGCATAGATTTAGTTACTGAAGGAATATTAACTTTAAATAAAGTTAAGGATTTATTAAAAAGTTATCTAAATGCTACTAAAAATAATGTTATACAATCACCTATAGATGGATCTGATGGTGCATCTAAAATTACTTCTATGTTAATTAATGAAGGTACATCCATAGATATATATGTAGGTCAAGCAGTTAATCCAGCTCATCAAAACCCCTCTTTTCCAGAGGAGTTTAATTTAAAAATTAAGCTTGTTAAAGATATAGCTAAGTTATTAGATGCTTTAGGTAAAAAGGTATCAGTAAATTATCTTTAAGGGGATTTAACAAAGTAAGCTAATCTAAATAAATATTGAATAAGCACTTATATTATTAAAGTGCTTATTCAATATTTTATATAAGATTAGTAATATATTTTGCGAAAGCCCTTTCTTTTATTATAATGATTATATGCTGTATATAATATTACTCCAATGAATACACAAATAATTACAATAGTACCAGCACATAATGCAAATAATTCTTTAGGAAGTATATTTATAATAGGATCTACATTAGGATTAAAAAGCCATTTATCGTTATTAAAAAATATCTTATGGAACACTGTGAAGAAAAAATTAAAATTTATACTTACAACTATTGAAGTTATAGTTGGGACTATAATTGATGTAATGGAAATATATTTTATATACTTATAATTTTTATAAAACCTAGTGTACACTACGCATAATATGATTAATATAATTGCTAAAATTAATATAGTAACTTTAGCCAATTTAAATAATTCTTTTACTTCTTGAAAGTGAAAGGCTCCATCCTCTGAGTACTCTAAAGATGGTAGCTCAAATTTATCATTGTTACTATATAACAAATAATCTATTACGTAGGAGTAATTTTCTTTCATTTCATCAACAGATAAATTTGTACTTTCCTCAATATTAAATTTATTAATGCTAAAAGTATAAATAGACTTGATACTTGTTGTTATTACAGTGGATATAAGTAAAATCAAAATAAAACCTACAATGGTAATTGAAGCATTTAAAATAAACTTTTTCATAGTAACACCTCTTCTTTTAATTATTACAAATCAGTAATATATATACAATAAGATTTTATTATCTCATTTTATCATTGTCAAAAAAAAAATGATATAGTATAATTTTCTTGTTACAATATATGAGTTATAATAAACCCACATGTAGTGGGTTTTAAATTTGATTAAATAAAATTTAGTAATTTCATAGATTGGGAGGTAGAAATGATTCATTTAATTGGAATAAAGAAAGAACTTGATTTAATTTTAAGAGCTCAACTAGCAATATCCCAAGATGATATAGATGGAATATTACTAAAAATGAAAAAAACTATATGTGAAGAAGTTGTTATAATTAATACCTGTAATAGAACAGAAATATATTTAAACTCTTCCCTATCGCAGAATGACATAATGCAAAAAGTATTTAAAATACTTAATTGGAATAAAGACTTTATTGAGTATATATTTTATTCTAATGATAGTAAAGCTATAACTCACTTACTAGAAGTTAGTTGTGGTTTCCATTCAAAGATTTTAGGTGAAGATCAAATATTAGGGCAGGTAAAGGATGCCTATTTAAAAAGCAAAGAATTAAGGGTAATAAAAGCATCCTTTGATAAGTTATTCTCAATGGCCATTAGTTGTGGTAAAGAGTTTAAAACAGAAAGCAAACTGTATAAAATGCCTGTATCCTATTCATCTATAGCTGCTAAAAAAGCTCTAGATCAAGGCTGTAAAAACATATTAATATTGGGTTTTGGTAAAATGGCTCAATTAACTTTGAATTATCTTATAGGAAAACAAGATACTTTGGATAAAATATATATAGTAGTAAGAAATACAGATAAGGTCATTAGCCATGGTACTATAATAAGAAATGTAGAACTACTTAAAAATAAAAAGATTGAAGTTATATCTATTGATAATCTAGTGGATACTTATAAATACATAGATGCTTTAATATGTTGTACTGCAGCCCCTACTCCTCTTGTGTTAAAGAAAGATATGCCTTGCCAACCACTGTTAATTTTTGATCTTTCCTTACCAATAAATGTAGAGGATTGTTGTAGTGAATTAGAAAATATATATTTATTTAATTTAGATAATCTTCAAAATGTAGATAAAGAAAATAAAACTAAACGTAAAAATATTATGAATTCAAATAAACATATAATAGAGAAATACTATGATGAGTATGATAATTTTTTAAAACTAAAGTCTTTAAGTGGTATAATTAAAGAGGTTAAAGATGAAAGTCAATTACTTATAGAAAATAATCTTAAAACTTTTCAACATAAAAAATACACTAAAGATAATGACAAGCTTGTAGCTACTCTTTTAAAAAGTGGTGCTAACACATATATAAATCGTGCCATTGAAGTTTTAAAAGAAGCAACTTTAAGTGGAGATAATAAAGAAGCCTATAAGTTAATTGAACGTATTTTTTTAAATAAAATTAATTAGGAGGAAGAGTCTTATGAATAATAAAACTATATTTGAAGAAAGTAAGAAGTATATTCCTGGAGGAGTTAATAGTCCAGTAAGAGCACTTAAAGATATGGGGATAACGCCTCCTATTATAAAATCTGGCATTGGCTCTAAAATATATGACGAAGAAGATAAAGAGTACATAGATTTTGTTGGTGCTTGGGGACCTATGATTTTAGGCCATTGTAACTCTAAAGTTGTTAATGCTATAAAAACTACCACAGAGACAGCTATAGCTTTTGGTGCTCCTACCAAATTAGAGCTAGATCTCGCAAAACTTATATGTGAAACTGCCTCAATCGACATGATAAGAATGGTTAACTCCGGTACTGAAGCCACTATGAGTGCAATTAAGTTAGCAAGGGGCTATACTAAGAGAAATAAAATTGTTAAATTTGCTGGTTGTTATCATGGACACTATGATGGATTTTTAGTTAGTGCTGGTTCTGGAGTTATGACTTGTGGTATTCCTGGTAGTGCCGGTATACCTAAAGAACATATAGAACATACAATTGTTGCAAATTATAATGATATAGAAAATATAAAGGAAATATTTACTGCATATAAAGATGAAATTGCTTGTGTTATTATTGAACCAATTGCAGGAAATATGGGCGTTGTTAAACCTTCTGTAGAATTTATGGAAACCCTAGATAAACTTTGTAAAGAAAATGGTGCTTTATTAATATTTGATGAGGTAATGTGTGGCTTTAGAATTGCATATAAAGGTGTTAGAAAAATGTTTCCAAATGTGACACCAGATCTTATAACCTACGGTAAGATAATCGGAGGTGGTCTGCCTTGTGGTGCTTATGGTGGAAGACGTGAGATTATGGAATTACTTGCTCCACTAGGTCCTGTATATCAAGCAGGAACTATGTCAGGTAATCCTCTTGTAATGGCTGCTGGAGTAGCAACAGTAAAAGAATTATACGAAAATCAAGATATATATACTCATATAGAAAATATAGGAACAATGCTAGAAAATGGTGTTAAAGCTATTGCAAAAGAAAAGAATATTAATGTAGTAATTAATAGAGTTGGTGGAATGATGACCATCTTCTTTACAGATTTAAAAGAAATCAATAATTATGACGATGCTAAATGTTGTAATACAGATTTATTTAAAAAATACTTTATGCATATGTTAGATAAAGGAATTAATTTACCACCATCACAATTTGAAGCAATGTTTCTATCAATTTGTCATAGTGAAGAAGATATAAATAAATTTCTTATAGCCTTCAAATCATTTAATGCATAAACTTTATACTTATTAAAAATTTTGAGTACAAAAATTATTTTGTACTCTTTTTTTATTATAACAAATTGAAACTTATTATATTATAAGTTTCATAGACTGCTCGAAAAAGATATTTATTCTAATAAATTTCTAATATAATGCATATTATAGTTTATCACTTTGTTATTTTTTTAATTTTCACAATAATATTGCAATTTCAAATACACTGATATATAATTTATTTAATTACTTAAATTGGAATTTTAGATAGGAGTGTGTTATTAATGAAAGAAAAAAAAGAAAAATCTAGTAGTGTAACTGTCCACCCTATAAAGCCAAAAGTTTGGCAAGCTCTAATACCTATTTTAGTTCTCATTATTTCTTTATCTATTGCAATTATATTCTTTAATGCAAGCCCACATATTCCATTAATAATTGCTGCAGCAGCAGCAACTATTACAGCTTTATGTATTGGATTTAAATGGGAAGATCTTGAAAAAGGCTTTATCGATACTATTCAAATGTCAATGCAAGCAATTATAATACTTATGATCATTGGGGTCCTAATTGGTGCTTGGATATTAAGTGGTACAGTACCAACAATGATTTACTATGGACTTAAAATTTTATCTCCTGGCATATTCCTAGTAGCTACATGTATAATATGTTCCATAGTTTCCCTAGCTACTGGAAGTTCATGGACAACTGCTGGTACTGTAGGTATAGCGCTTATAGGTGTAGGTGTAGGTTTAGGAATACCTACTCCTATGATAGCTGGTGCTATCATATCTGGTGCATATTTCGGAGATAAGATGTCACCTCTTTCTGATACAACTAACCTAGCCCCTGCTATGGCTGGTTCTACTTTATTTGACCATATTAAACACATGTTCTATACAACAACACCAAGTTTAATAATTTCTCTTATACTATTTGGCATTCTTGGGATGAAATATTCAGGTCAAGAATTAGATGTTTCTAAATTAAATATAATATTTGATGGATTGAAAGCCTCAGGAGTAATTAATCCTATACTATTACTACCACCAGTAATAGTAATAGTACTTGTTGTTAAAAAGGTGCCTGCAATTCCTGGATTAATAATAGGAGTTGCCTCCGGAGTAATTTTAGCAGTTCTAGTTCAAGGTGCTAACTACGGTGATATAGTTAACGTTTTAAATGATGGATATGTCAGTGAAACAGGAGTTGAAATAGTTGATGATCTATTAACCCGTGGTGGACTTCAGGGTATGATGTACACAGTTTCTTTAATTATATGCGCTATGTCCTTTGGAGGTATAATGGAGAAAGCTGGATTCTTAAATGCACTTGCTGAAAAGTTACTTAAACTTGCTGTTAATACAGGATCACTTGTACTAATTACTATAATTTCATGTATAGTTGTTAATATACTAGCTGGAGATCAATATCTATCTATAGTTATCCCAGGCAGAATGTATAAGGATGAATACGCTAAACGTGGATTAGCACCTAAGAACTTATCAAGGGCTCTAGAGGATTCTGGAACTCTAACCTCACCATTCATTCCATGGAACACATGTGGAGCATTCATGTCCTCCACTCTCGGAGTATCCTGTTTCTTATATGCTCCATTCTGTTTCTTAAACTATATAAATCCTATAATATCAATAGTATATGGATATACAGGGTTCTCAATGGAAAAGTTAGAAGAATCAGAGAAACCAGTTGTTGAAGCTTAGTATCTTAGAAAAAGGCATTGCATGCAATAGCCTTTTTCTTTTTTATCTTATTATTCACTCTAAAAAATTTTTATAATTTTATAAAAGGAATAATGTCAATACTACTTAGGTAATAATATAATGAATATTATTGCAAGGAGTTGATTTTCTTGGATAAAAAATATACAATAAACAACTTAAATGAATTATTGCGTAGAATATATATTGATATAAATACTTTTGAAAATTATATAAAGAATTCTAAAAACGAAAAAATTATCTCTGAAGTATATAAAGTTCAAAGTGATTATCAAAAACACGCATCCAGAATATGTAAAGTTATATCCGGTTTAGGGGGCAATCCCATACAGATTGATAGTTGTAATAATGTAACTATTAATGATAACCAGCATATTACGATTATTGATGAAGATATCTTACAAAAAACTTGTGAGGCAACAAATAATGTATTAAATTTAGGGTGTAAATTAATATCAGACCCTAATTTTATTAACCGTGAAAGCTATACCACTATAAATTTAATGAATAAAGACTATCAAAAACATATTAACCATATCGAGAGACATGAGTTGTATAATAATAGTTTCCTATAAAATCTATAAAATAATTTTAATATAATATCATTAGAAAAACATAAAATAAACCTATTAGTACAATGTTTCGAAATACTAATAGGTTTATTTTAATATATAATTATCTTTTTTTATTAACTTTTTTCCCAATGATATAGCCTATTAAAAGACCACTTCCTAAAGCAAGCGCAGATTTTACTTTTTCAAATTTAATTTCAGAATCAGAGACAGGTTTAACATTATTAATTATAACAGTATCTTGATCTGAATTATCTACATTTGGATATATGAAAGCTCCTACTAAACATAAATGATTGAATCTTTCTTCTGAGAAGTTTTTTGATAAATCTTGAAGCGTTTTTAGAAAATATTCTTTAGTCCATTTATTATCTTCTTCCAATTTTGTGCCATCATGAACTTCAAATAATCCCTGAATATTTTCTTTAGCGTAGTTTAACGCATTTATAATCTTTTCTGAGTTTTCTGGCTCAACTCTTATGTATTCAATTAATGCTTTTCTAACTTCTTCAACGCTATTTAACTTAATTGCTTCTTCTATTAAATTTAAACTTATTTCCATAGCTATTCTCCTTTTACTACTAGTTATCATTAAAATTTTATTACATTCTAAATTTATTTCATGTAAATAGTTTACTATAATATAATTCTATCGTTAGTATATAATAATTATATAGTTTTTTATATAAAAGTTCAACGTATAAATAGTAATAATTAGTATGTATACTATAATTATTGTAATAATTATCAAAATTAATTCATTTAGGATAATATAATAATAGATAAACTTATATTTAAATTTATATTTCTACTTAAAGGAGTGTTCCAAGGATTGAATAGTTATGGATTAGTATTAGGTGGTGGTGGTTCTAAAGGAGCTTATGAAGTTGGTGTGTGGAAAGCATTGATAGAGTTAAAAATAGAAATATCTGCAGTGGTAGGTACTTCTATCGGCGCTATCAATGGTGCTTTTATATGTATCAATACTTATAAAGATTTAGAAGAGTTATGGCGAGCAATAGATTTTGCCAGTTGTTTCTGTGTAGATGATATTTCTTCTACAGATGGAAATTTAATTTCTAAGGACATTCCTAAGTTAATTAAAAATGTTATATCTAACAGAGGGCTAGACTCTACTCCTTTAAAAAGGCTATTACAGGGTTATTTAAATGAAGATAAAATAAGAAATTCACCTATAGATTTTGGTATAGTTACTCTTAGTATGTCTCCACTTAAACCCATAGAGATCTTTAAATCTGATATTCCTTATGGAAAAATTATTGACTATATAATGGCAAGCTGTTCTTTACCTGGTCTAAAGCATAGTGTTATTGATGGAATTACATTTTTTGACGGTGGTATGTATAATAATCTTCCAACTAGTATGCTTTTAAATAGTTCCTGTTCTACTATAATTCAAGTGGATATTGACGGCCCTGGATTTAAACGAAAATTTAATAATAAAAATAATATACCCATAATAGAAATTAAATGTAGTGAAAGCCTTGGTCCAATTATTAATTTTGATAGTTCAAAGATTGAAAGAAATATAAATCTAGGGTATTTAGATACATTAAAAGCTTTTAATCATTTAATAGGACAAAATTATTACTTTTTTAAAGATGAAGTTTCAAAGGGATTGCTAAAAGATATTGATAATACCGAATTAAACATTATAATGAATTCTGTAAACTTTAATAATTCCATCTATGACCACTTAAAATTGTTAAGAGCTATAAAAAGAATTAAAAATTTCTCAGGTATAATATCTAGAAATCATATTAATATTATTATGGCTATGGAAATTACTGCTGAAGTTATAGAAATAGAAAGATGTACTATATATAGTTATAATGAATTACTGAAGAAAATATTAGAAAAAGTAAATTTGTTGAAACAAGATATAAATAATAAAGAAATATCATTAAAGGATCATTTTATACTAAACAATTGTGATATTTTAAATAAATCTAAATCTACAGTGGCTTTTAGAAATACTTTAGCAATTACATTTCCTAAAGAGTTTATTGCTCATATGTTTTTATGTTTGATAAATTATAGAATTAACTCCTAGTTTTACTTGTTTTTAAATTATTAAAAACTTTATTCTCTTTTAATTTGAAAATTATGTTATAATTGTAGTATAGCTTTTTAGTATACTTATTGAATATTGATTTAATGGAGGATGATAAAATATGAACATTGCCTTTTTTCTAACTCCTAAAAGCGAAGTAATTTTTGAAAAGGTTAGTTCCACTATGCGAAGAGCAATGGAGAGAATGGAGTATCATAGATATACTTCTATCCCTTTAGTAGATGATAAAGGAAAATATGTCGGGACTTTAACTGAAGGAGATCTTCTTTGGAAGTTAAAGAATTCTTCTGAGCTAAGCTTAAAAGATACAGAGAATGTTTTAATAAAAGACATACCAAGACATTTTAAAAATAAGCCTGTATCTATTAATTCTGATATTGAGAGTTTAATCCTTGTTGCTAAATCGCAAAACTTCGTTCCAGTAGTTGATGACTCGAATATATTCATTGGAATTATAAAAAGAGGCGATATAATCTCATATTGCTATAAGAGATTATTTGAAGACAATGATAGTGATGATTTTAGCGAATTTAAAAGTATATCAAAAATAAGTTAATAAGTATAAATTAAGTTTAGTAACCCTTTAATGTTTAGCAGCATCAAAGGGTTTTAATATATAAGTTCTAATAAGAGCCTATAAAAAAAGTCTATAAATTATAGTAGCTTTCTATGATAAATAAAAATATTATATGAGGCTATTTTATTATGAGTAATAATAAAATAACCTTCTAGATTAATAAAAGACATGAACCATTTATAACTTCGCTGGCCTCATGTCTTTTATCTAAGTAATATTATAAGTTGAATGCTAGTTAAAATTTACATTAAAATAACTCTTAACTACTATATATTTATTTTAAAGATGTAAACATTATTATAATTTAGAAAGTTCTACAGCAAGTCTTGCACCAACCTTAGCATTATTAAATACTAATTGAATATTAGATTCTAAGCTTGATCCACCTGTGATTTCTTTAACCTTAGCAAGCAAAAATGGTGTGCTTTCTTTTCCTAATATACCCTTCTCTTCAGCTTCTTTAACAGCTACATTTATAGCGTTATTAATTGTATCATAATCCATTTCAAACTCTTCTGGTATTGGATTAGCAACAACCATTCCACCTTCTAAGCCTAAATCCCATTTAGCTTTTAACGCTTTTGCAAGTATTTCTTCATTGTCTACTTTATAATCTACTTTAAATCCAGATTTTCTTGTATAGAATGCTGGTAATTCTTCTGTTTGGAATCCTACTACAGGCACTCCTTTAGTTTCTAAATATTCACGAGTTAATCCTATATCTAAGATAGATTTACATCCAGCGCATACTACAGCCACGTCAGTCATAGATAATTCTTCAAGGTCAGCTGATATATCCATAGTCTGCTCAGCGCCTCTATGAACTCCTCCAATTCCACCTGTAGCAAATACTTTAATTCCAGCAAGTGCTGCAATAATCATTGTAGATGCAACAGTAGTAGCTCCATTTAATTTATTAGCAACTATAAAAGGTATATCTCTTCTACTAGTTTTTATTACTCCTGAAGTTTTTCCTAAAAATTCAACTTCTTCAGTAGTTAATCCAACCTTTAATCTTCCTTCAAGAATAGCTATTGTAGCTGGGATTGCTCCATTTTCTCTAATTATGCTTTCAACCTTTAATGCAGTCTCTACATTTTTAGGATAAGGCATCCCATGAGATATTATAGTTGATTCTAAAGCAACTACTGGTTTTCCTTCCTTTAATGCTGCTCTAACCTCTGGATTTATATCTAAATATTTTTCTAACATGATTTATTCTCCTCCATTTTTTTATTTATATTTTCCAAAGACATGTTTGGATTTATAGTATCTTTATGGGTAATTGCTAGCGAAGAGCAAGTTGAAGCGAATTTCAAAGTATGTATAAGGTTAAAATTATTCATACTTGAATATACTAATCCAGCCACAAAGGCATCCCCTGCTCCATTGGCATTAATAACTTTAACTTTAGGTGGTATAAATAATCCTTTGCTTATTCCATCATTATAATATACACCTTCTTCACCTAAGCTTATAAATACATTTTTAACTCCTAGGCTCAAGAAGTAATCACTAACTTTTACTACATCTTCCATAGTATTGATTTTCATTCCAGATAAAATCTCAGCTTCAATTTTGTTAGGCTTAATAGTATGAAACTTATGGATGATATCTTTTACCTTAATAGCCTTAGATGATGATACAGTATCTAAAAAAAATTTTGTATTTTTAAAATTATTAACTGCATATTCTATTACTTCCTTAGGTATATTAGTATCAATGATACATATTTTAGAATTTTCAATTACCGATTTTTTAGTTTTAATAAACTCTATAGTCATCTTATTATAGATATCCATAGATGAAATAGCTACCTTCATATCTCCAGAATTATCAAGAACAGACATGTATATAGATGTAGATTCCCCGTCTAATTTAAGACTATGTTCTAAATCTAACCCAATTTCTCTTCCCTCATCCATGACTTTACGTCCATATATATCGTTTCCTATAACAGAAATTAGTTTGGTAGCAACTTCCAATCTAGCTAAATTCTCACCTATATTCCTACCAACTCCACCTAAAGAAAATTTTATATTTCCAGGATTGGAATCATTAAGTCTTAGCTCATCATTAGAAAATCCTACTATATCTATATTAGTTCCTCCAATTATAGATACAAAATTTTCTTTATTCATTACATATCCTCTGCCTGAAATATATCCTTTTTTTATAAGATTTCCTATATGAACTCCTACAGATGATCTGGTAATCTTAAGCATATCTGCTATTTCATTTTGAGATATTAAGGGATTATCCTTTATAAGATTTAATATTTCTTCTTCTCTATTTGTCATCATTTCTCCCTCTTAATATTTCTTTATTTAGTAAACATTTGTTTATCTAATACTATCATATTGAGAATAAACGTGCAACATTATTTTACCCATATATTTTTATCATAATAAAACTTTTATATTTTACCATTTGAATAGTTAATTTCTTCACATATCTATATTAGATTATTTTAATCATAAATAAAAAATATCCACATATTAGACAAAATACGTATAACTTACAATCCCTTTCTAAGGGTTATTAATTGTAATTTTAATTATTTTTAAATTATATAAACAATTGAATATATTGCGCCATAAAGATTTTCGAGTTATAATAAAGTTTGTACTATAGGAGTCATTAATACAATGTCTTTATTATTTATACTATAGGAATGGAGGAATATTATGGGACTTTTAACTTTTAAACGAGGCATTCATCCGCCTCATGGAAAACATTTTTCAGAAAAAAAAGAAATCGAAACCTATCTTCCAAAGGGTGATTTAGTGTTCCCTATGAGCCAACATATAGGTGCTCCATGCGAACCGATTGTAAAAAAGGGAGATAAAGTACTAGTTGGGCAGAAAATAGGTGCTAGCACCTCTTTTGTTTCATCTAACATTTATTCTAGTGTATCTGGAATCGTTAAAAATGTAACACCTATGCTCACATCAAGTGGTTCAAAAGTTATGAGTGTTGTTATCGAAAATGATAATAATTATGAAGAAGTAGCTTATACGCCACATGAAAATTACAAAAACTTATCTAAGACTGAATTATTAGAAATAATTCAAGAAGCGGGTATCGTAGGCCTTGGAGGAGCTTGCTTTCCAACTCATGTAAAGCTAAATCCACCAAAAGAATGTACTATTGATACTATTATTATCAATGCAGCTGAATGTGAACCGTACTTAACTTGTGACCATCAATTAATGCTACAATATTCAAAGGAAATAGCTGAAGGTTTAGAAATTGTTGCTCAAATGTTCCCAGATGTTAAAATCTTCTTAGGCATTGAGAATAACAAAAATGATGCTATAACTATAATGAAAGCGATTGTAGAATCTATTAAAAATGTCGAGGTGGCAGAACTTAAAACTAAGTATCCACAAGGTGCTGAAAAACAGTTAATTTATTCAGTTACTAAGAGGGAAGTTCCAGCTGGGAAATTACCTGCTGATGCTGGTTGCATAGTTCAAAACGTAGCTACTATATTCGCTATAAGAGAAGCAGTTATTCTTGGTAAGCCACTTACTGAAAGAATAGTTACTGTTACTGGTGGAGCTGTAAAAACACCAAAAAATCTTAGAGTTAAATTCGGTACAAATTTAAAAGAACTTATTGATTACTGTGACGGATTTAACGAGGAACCTATTAAGGTTATTAGTGGTGGTCCTATGATGGGAACTGCACTATTTACTTTAGATATTCCTGCAATAAAAGGAACTTCTGGTATACTTTGCCTTACAAAGGCTGAAGCTATACCAACTGTTGAGTCAAACTGTATTAGATGTGGAAAATGTGTCAATGCATGTCCAATGTTCTTATTGCCAAATAGACTTAATGCTCTAGTTGTAAGAGGCGATTATGAAAACTTTGAAAAAATTGGCGGACTTAACTGCATTGAATGTGGTGCTTGTAGCTATTCTTGCCCTGCTAAGAGAAATTTAACTCAAACTTGCAAAGAGGGTAAAAAAAGAGTTATGACTAATAGAAAGAAAAAGTAGAGGTGAACATAATGTCTGGAAATTTATATAACGTATCAGTATCGCCCCATATTAAATCTAAGGAAACCGTTTCAAATGTAATGAGAGATGTACTAATTGCATTATTACCAGCTACTATAGCAGGTATTTACTTCTTTGGGAAAGATGCAGCCTTAGTTGTAATAACAGCTGTTGCTTCTGCAATGCTTAGCGAATACTTATTTAATAAAATTACTAAAAGACCAAATTCATTAAAGGATTTAAGTGCAGTAATCACTGGAATATTACTTGCTTTTAACTTACCACCTACACTTCCTCTTTGGATGGTTGCTGTTGGTAGTGCATTTGCTATTATTGTTGTTAAATGCTTTTTTGGTGGTCTTGGTCAAAATATCATGAACCCTGCACTAGCTGGAAGAGCTTTCTTACTTGCTGCTTACCCAAGTCAAATGACTGAGTGGACTTTAAATGGAGTAAGTACAGCTACTCCACTAGCTATTCTTCGTAACGGTGGTGGAGTACTTCCTAATACTCTAGATGCATTTATAGGATCTAACGTAGCTGGATGTATCGGAGAAGTTTCTGCTTTAGCATTACTTATTGGTGGAGCTTATCTTTTATATAGAAAAGTTATAACATGGCACATCCCTGTTACATATATTGGTACTGTTTTTGTAATTACTACAGTACTAGGTAGAGATGGATTTATGACTGGTAATGGAATATATGAAATTTTCATTGGTGGATTAATGCTCGGTGCTATATTCATGGCTACTGACTATACTACTTCTCCTATGACTAAAATGGGTCAAGTTATCTTCGGTGTAGGTTGTGGTTTATTAACATCACTAATTCGTTTATACGGTGGTTATGCTGAAGGTGTTTCTTACTCAATCTTAATAATGAACTTATTAGTTCCAATGATTGATAAATGGACAAGTCCACGTGTGTTCGGAGGTGCAAAATAATGAAAGAAAATTTAAAATTAGGAGCAACTTTACTTGCAATTACTGCAATCGCTGGCCTAATTCTTGCATTTGCTCATGATATTACTAGAGCACCAATTGAAGCTAAAGCTAAAGCTGACCAAGCTGCTGCTATGAAAGTTGTATTAGAGGCAGAAGAATTTACAGACTTAGATGATATTACTAATGAAAATATAACAGGTTTATTTGAAGCCAAAACCGGTGGAAATGCTGCTGGCTACGTTTTCCAAGTTAACTCTTCAGGTTATGGTGGAGAGATTGAATTAATGGTTGGTATTAACGGTGAAGGAGCCGTTTCTGGAATTAAAATTTTAAGTCATACTGAAACTCCAGGTCTTGGTTCCAAAGCAGAGGATCCAACATTCACAGAACAGTTTAAAGGGCTTCCTTCTGAAACTGAACTTGCTGTTGGTTCAGACATTCAAGCAATTACTGGTGCAACAATTACTTCTAAAGCAGTAACCAATGGTGTAAACACTGCTATAAACTACTACAATACAAACTTGAAAGGAGCAAAGTAGAATGAAAGAGTTAGTTAATAGATTAAAAACAGGTATTATTACTGAAAACCCAGTTTTCATACAAGTACTAGCTATGTGTCCTACTCTTGCTGTTACAAGCAGTGTAAATAATGCTGCAGGTATGGCTCTTGCTGCTACCGTAGTATTAATTGGATCAAACGCTGTTATATCTTTAATTAGAAAACTTGTTCCTGATAAAATCAGAATACCAGCTTATATCGTAGTTATTGCTACCTTCGTTACTTTAATTCAGTTCCTATTACAAGCTTATATTCCTGACTTATATAAATCTCTTGGAATATTCTTACCTCTAATAGTGGTTAACTGTGTTATCTTAGGTAGAGCTGAAGCTTATGCATCTAAAAATAAGGTATTACCTTCAATTTTTGATGCTATTGGTATGGGACTTGGATTTGGACTTGCTATAGTTATTTTAGCAACATTCAGAGAAGTTCTTGGTAATGGAACATTCTATGGATTCCAAGTACTACCAAAATCTTATATTCCAGCTATGGTTATGACATCTGCTCCTGGAGCTTTCATAACTCTTGGTATACTTTTAGCAAGCTTAAATCAATATAAGATTTCAAAAGCTAAGAAGTCTAAAACTACAAAATAAGGAAGGTGAAATTTAATGAAAGAATTATTTACTATATTTATAGGAGCCCTTCTAGTTAACAACGTAATATTAGGGCAATTTCTAGGTATATGTTCCTTCCTTGGAGTTTCTCAAAAGACAGAAACTGCCAAAGGTATGGGTGCAGCTGTTACCTTTGTAATGTTACTCGCTACTCTTATTACCTTCGTGGTAAATAAGTTAATTTTAATTCCTTTCCATATGGAATATCTATCAACATTAGCTTTTATCCTTGTTATCGCAGCTCTAGTACAATTTGTTGAGACTGTTATTAAGAAAATCCAACCAGGTCTTTATAGATCTCTAGGTATATTCTTACCTCTTATCACAACTAACTGTGCAGTACTTGGAGTTGCTGTTACAAACATAGATAAAGGTTATGGATTAGCTCAATCATTATCTAACACTCTTGGATCAGCTCTTGGATATGTACTTGCTATAGTAATTCTTGCAGGCCTAAGAGAGCGAATGGAAGATAATACTGATATGCCTGCTGCATTTAGAGGATTACCAATATCTTTAATAACAGCTGGGTTGATGGCTATTGCTTTCTATGGATTTAGCGGTTTAGTTTAAAGGAGGGAATTTAAATGGATTTATCAAATTTAGTGGCTCCTGTAGTCAGTCTAGGTGGTCTTGGATTAGTATTTGGTGCCCTATTAGGATATGCAAGTAATAAGTTTAAAGTAGAAGTTGATGAAAGAATCCCTCTAGTAAGAGAATGTTTACCAGGTGCTAACTGTGGTGGATGCGGTTTTGCTGGATGTGATGCTTATGCTGAAGCTGTTGTTGTTGGTACAGCTCCTACTAATAAATGTAGCCCTGGTGGAGCTGAAGCAGTTACAAAAATAGCTTCAATCCTTGGAGTTGAAGCTGAGACTTCTGAACCAATGGTGGCTTTCGTAAGATGTAAAGGAACTTCTGATGTTGCAAGAGAAAAATACAACTATATAGGAATTCTAGATTGTAATCAAGCTTCTATAGCTCCAGGTGGTGGTTCTAAAACTTGTGAATTCGGATGTCTTGGTCTTGGTTCTTGTGTTAAGGCTTGTGAATTCGGTGCACTATCTATAGTTAATGGTGTGGCTTCTATCGATGAAGAAAAATGTGTGGCTTGCGGCGCTTGTATATCAGCTTGCCCTAAATCATTAATTCATCTTGTACCTAAAAAATCTAAGGTTAGAATAGACTGCAATAATAAAAGTAAAGGCAAAGATGTTATGGATGCTTGCGATGTAGGATGCATCGGTTGTGGTATCTGCATGAAAAATTGTCCTAAAGATGCTATTGAGATAGTTAATAATATTCCTGTGTTTGACTACAATAAGTGTGTTAATTGCGGAATATGCGCAAATAAATGTCCAAAAAACTCTATACTAAATCTTAGAAAACCAGTATTAAAGAAAGAGGCAGTACCTGCTCCTACTAAAGCAGTTAGTGAGTCTATTTCTTCTCCAGAAAATAATAATGCTACAGTATAATAAAATTTAGTTTTATGTTATAATATAGAAGGCTTTTAGCCTTCTATATTTATTTGGAGGTGGTTTCATGCAAGAAGAAGGTATTATTAAAAAGATTAACGGAGATATAGCTACTGTTGCCTTCGTAAAAAAAGGTGGTTGTGGTGGTGGATGTTCCTCTTGTAAATCTGGATGTCCTAAAGATACTATACTAGTGGATTTAGAAAATACAGAATCTGCTACTATTGGAGAAAAAGTTTTAGTATCAATGGACAATAAAGTTTTTAGCAATATGACATTTTGGGCCTACGCCTTTCCTACCATCATTACAGTGATTACCCTTGTAATATGCCTTTACATATTTAACAAGCTTAATTTAGCCAATTATGAAGTATATTCAGTGCTTACAGCTTTAGCTGCTATGGTAATTTCTTATATGATTAGTGCTAAGCTAAATAAGAAACAAGATAAATATTCCTTCAAAATGATAAAAAAATTAAACTAACTTATCATTTTAAGTTTAAATTTCTATTAATAAAGATATATTAATCTATATAAAGTCAGTATTATTTACTGATAGATCATTATGAAATCAAAATTAATCACTAGGAGGTAAAAAAATGAATATAGCATCAATGATTGATCACACTATTTTAAAACCTGAAGCAACTAAGGACCAGGTTATAAAAATTTGTAACGAAGCAAAGGAATATAAATTTAAATCTGTATGTGTAAACTCTTGTTATACTGAATTAGTAGCAAAGGAACTTAAGGGCTCTGATGTACTTGTTTGTACAGTGGTAGGCTTTCCTTTAGGTACCATGGATACTAAGGCCAAAGCCTTTGAAACGGCTAGAGCTATTGAACTTGGAGCTAATGAAATAGATATGGTTATAAATGTGGGCGCTTTAAAAGATAAGGACTATGACTTTGTAAAAAACGATATAAAAGAGATTGTTGATACAGCTAAAGGTAAAGCCATAGTTAAAGTTATTTTAGAGACTTGTCTATTAACTGAAGAAGAGAAAATCAAAGCTTGTGAGCTATCTCAAGAAGCTGGTGCTGACTTTGTAAAGACTTCTACTGGATTTAGTACAGGTGGAGCTACTACTGAAGATATATCGCTAATGAGAAAGGTTGTAGGACCTAATATGGGCGTTAAAGCTTCTGGTGGAGTTCGTACTACTGAAGATGCAATGGAAGCTATAAATGCAGGTGCAAATAGAATTGGTGCTAGTGCATCTATAGCAATTGTAAACAACTTGTCGAATATTAAATCAGACTATTAAAACTTAACATTACTTTATACATTAATTAAATAATATTTTATTAACAGATAAACATCTATGTATTCATAAGGTTTATCTGTTTTATTTTTCGACTATTATGTTAAGTTCTTATTAAGTACGTTAATTTTGTTAAAACTTTGTCGTTTTTGTTGATATTAGTCACAAAATATTTAAAATTAAGATATGGTAGAATATTTAATTAATTCTATCAAATATTTTTATAGGGGGATATAAAAATGAAATTTTTAAAAGGACTGTTTAAATTTTTACCAATCTTCGTATTAGCAGGGTTAATGATGCTTAAGGTTAATGTACTTACGGCAGCACCTATAGCAACAATAGTTGCTTGCTTTGTAGCCTACATCACAGAAAAAATTAAAATGAATGATCTAATTGATGCTGCTGTGGATAATGTAAAGGGTCTCATCCTAGTATTCTTTATATTAATGTTTGCCTATGCAATGGCAAGTGCATTTATGGCAACAGGAGTTGGTGCTTCTATAGTTAACATGTCACTATCTCTTGGATTAAACGCAAGAACTGTTGCCGTAACTGGCTTCTTGGTAACTTGTGTACTTTCAGTGGCTACTGGAACTTCATGGGGAACTTTTGCTGCATGTGCACCTATTTTCTTATGGCTTAACCATATAGTTGGAGGAGAGATTCTTCTTACAACAGCTGCAATAGCTGGTGGTGCTTGCTTTGGAGATAATATCGGTCTTATTTCTGATACTACAGTTGTAAGCTCTGGTATTCAAGATGTAGAAGTTATAGACAGAGTTAGAACTCAAGGTGCTTGGTCTCTTATCTGTATGATAATTACTGCAATTCTTTTCTTTGTTGTTAGTTTAGCGATGAATTTACCTACTGATGTAGCTAATGCTAAATCAGCTATTGATGCTATTCCACCAGAAGCGTGGTCTGCTATCGAAGCTAAAAAACCTGCAGCTGTTGAACTTTTGAATCAAGTTAAAAGCGGAGTACCTTTTTATATGATAATTCCTCTAATACTTGTTATAATTGTTGCAGTTATGGGTGTCCCTACTCTACTTTGCTTATTCTTAGGAATTGGTTCTTCTTATATCTTCGGTTCTTTTGCTGGAACTGTAGAAAGCTTATCTTCTTTCTTAGGTTTAGTAGAAAGCGGGTTTGGTGAAGCGGGTTCATGGGTTATAGTAATGATGATGTGGGTTGGCGCTTTTGGTGGTATCATGGCTAAAATGGATGCCTTTGCTCCACTATCAGCTCTTGTTCTGAAAATATCTAGAAATGTAAGACAATTAATGTTCTGGAATGGTGTTCTATGTCTAGGTGGTAATGCTGCCCTTTCTGATGAAATGGCTCAAATAGTAACTATTGGACCTATTACTAAAGAATTAGTTGATAAAAACGTTGAAGGAAGCAAAGAGGATATGTATAAGCTATATCTTAGAAATGCAACCTTCGGCGATGCTCTTGGAGTATTTGGATCTCAATTAATTCCTTGGCACGTATATATTGGCTTCTATATAGGAATTGCTTCTTCAGTGTATCCACTACATCAGTTTGTTGCTACAGATATAATTAAATATAACTTTATGGCTTTCGTAGCTGTAGTTTCAATCCTATTACTTACTCTTACTGGATGGGATAGATTTATTCCTAAAT
This sequence comes from Clostridium sp. UBA1056, assembly GCA_002316385.1. Classification (GTDB taxonomy): domain Bacteria; phylum Bacillota; class Clostridia; order Clostridiales; family Clostridiaceae; genus Clostridium_J. The sequence continues at coordinate 51,481 of DCDL01000024.1, read as the reverse complement.
TTGGTCTTCCAACTGAACCAGCCGTTAGACTAAAAAAAGGAAACAAAACTATAAATAGTAAGATTACAACTCTATGATCAATAGATAATTAAAATAACTATTTAAATTTTAAAACATGCCATCAATATAATAAAAATATTAATGGCATGTTTTTATTATATATATGTTATTTTTTTAACATTAAAATTTTTTTCATACATATTTCCTCATAATTTAAAATACTTTTTTCTATTTTACTTAATTTATTATTTATATACTAAAATTTTTAAAATTAATTTTAGTAAACATTTACATAGTTTTTAGGAAATAATTGTTTTATTGAAATTTTTTTCTACCTATTTCTACTTTTTGATTTTAAATTTTAATATATTAACTCAAAATTTTTAATTTTTCTATAAAAAATCGTATAATTTATGTGTTTTTTCTGAAAAATGCTTGATATTTTTGTGAAAAGGTTTTAAACTAATAAAAGTAAAGAGTTTGGTTAAAAAAATAACCATATTCACTTTAATTTATTTATAGGGGGATCATAAATGAAAACTTTTAAAGGATTTTTAAAATTTGTACCAATCTTTGTATTGGCCGGTCTAATGATGCTTAAGGTTAATGTACTTACGGCAGCACCTATAGCAACAATAGTTGCTTGCCTTATAGCCTACATCACAGAAAAAATTAAACTGAACGAACTTATCGATGCTTCCATCGATAATGTAAAGGAGCTTATTTTAGTATTCTTTATACTAATGTTTGCCTATGCAATGGCAAATGCATTTATGTCAACTGGAGTTGGTGCTTCTATAGTTAACATAGCATTATCTCTTGGAGTAAATGCAAGAAGCGTTGCTGTATGTGGCTTCTTAGTAACTGGTATACTTTCTGTTGCTACCGGTACCTCTTGGGGAACCTTTGCTGCATGTGCTCCTATCTTCTTATGGCTTAACCACATATTAGGAGGAAACATTCTTCTTACTACAGCTTCAATAGCTGGTGGTGCTTGTTTTGGAGATAACATCGGTCTTATTTCTGATACTACAGTTGTAAGTTCTGGTATTCAAAAGGTTGAGATACTTGAAAGAGTAAAATCTCAAGTTGTTTGGTCTGTCATTTGTCTTGTTGTGTCTGCAATTATTATTTATGGTATGAGTATAGCACTAAAACTGCCTACAGAAGCTGCTAATACTGCACTAGCAATTGATTCTATTCCAGCAGAGGCATGGTCTGCTATTGAAGCTCAAAAGCCTGCAGCTGTTGAACTTTTAAATCAAGTTAAAAATGGAGTACCTGTCTATATGGTAATTCCGCTATTACTTGTTATAGGTGTCGCTGTTACGGGTGTACCTACTCTACTTTGTTTGTTCTTAGGAATTATTTCTTCTTATATCCTTGGTTCCTTTGCAGGAACAGTAGAAAGCCTACCAGTTTTCTTAGAATTAGTTCAAAGTGGATTTGCTGAAGCTGGTTCTTGGGTTATAGTAATGATGATGTGGGTTGGCGCCTTTGGTGGTATCATGGCTAAAATGGATGCCTTTGCTCCACTATCAGCTCTTGTTTTGAAAATTTCTAAAAACGTAAAACAATTAATGTTCTGGAATGGTGTTTTAAGTATAGGTGGTAATGCTGCTCTTTCTGATGAAATGGCTCAAATAGTAACTATTGGACCTATTATTAAAGAATTAGTTGATAAAAATGTTGAAGGAAGCGAAGAGGATATGTATAAACTTCGTATTAGAAATGCTACCTTCTCAAGTTCATTAGGTGTTTTTGGATCTCAATTAATTCCTTGGCATGTATACATAGGATTCTATGTAGGAATACTTTCTTCAGTATATCCACTACATCAATTTATAGCTACAGATATTATTAAATATAATGTCATGGCTTTTGTAACCGTAATTTCATTACTTCTTCTTACTATTACTGGATGGGATAGATTTATTCCTAATTTTGGTTTGCCAAGAGAACCTCAAGTAAAACTTAAGAAGCAAAAGTCTAAAGCAGATTCTAATGATGAAGTTTGTGCATAACAAACTATAAATTCAATCTCACAATAATTATTTAATTATTGTGAGATTTTTATATTTTACAATAACATATCTTTTAATCATTATTCATTATTCTATTATATTTATAAATATAACTTCAAATTCCTTTTACACATAATTCAATTTATTCATTTATAATACAAATTCTAAGGATAAAGTCTTATATTTCTACATAAAATTGCTTAATTTATGTGTTTTTTCTGAAAACTACTTGATATTTTATAGAAAACGTTTTACACTAAGTTTATAGAAAATTGAGTTAAATAAATAACTATGTTTTCTATAAAATTTTTTATAGGGGGATATAAAAATGAAATTTCTAAAAGCGACCTTTAAGTTTATACCAATTTTTGTATTGGCGACACTTATGATTATGAAAGTAAACGTACTCACAGCGGCACCAATAGCAACAATAGTTGCTTGCTTTGTAGCCTACATCACAGAAAAAATTAAACTCAGTGAACTTATCGATGCAGCAGTAGATAACGTAAAGGAACTTATTTTAGTATTCTTTATATTAATGTTTGCTTATGCAATGGCTAATGCATTTATGTCAACAGGAGTTGGTGCTTCCATAGTTAATATGTCACTATCTCTTGGATTAAACGCAAGAACTGTTGCCGTAACTGGCTTCTTAGTAACTTGTGTACTTTCAGTTGCTACAGGAACTTCTTGGGGAACTTTTGCGGCATGTGCACCTATTTTTTTATGGCTTAACCATATAGTTGGAGGAAATATCCTTCTTACTACAGCTTCAATAGCTGGTGGTGCTTGCTTTGGGGATAATATCGGTCTTATTTCTGATACTACAGTTGTAAGTTCTGGTATTCAAAAGGTTGAAGTTATTGATAGAATTAGAAGTCAAGGGGTTTGGTCAATACTATGTCTTATTATTACTGCAATTATTATATTTGTTGTTAGTTTAGGAATGCATTTACCTACAGATATAGCTGATGCTAAATTAGCTATTGATGCTATTCCACCAGAAGCGTGGTCTGCTATCGAAGCTAAAAAACCTGCAGCTGTTGAACTTTTGAATCAAGTTAAAGCTGGAGTTCCTTTCTATATGGTAATTCCTCTAATACTTGTTATAATCGCTGCGGTTATGGGTGTCCCTACTCTACTTTGCTTATTCTTAGGAATTGCTTCTTCATATATCTTCGGTACCTTTGCTGGAACTGTAGAAAGCTTATCTTCTTTCTTAGGTTTAGTTGAAAGTGGATTTGGTGAAGCTGGTTCTTGGGTTATAGTAATGATGATGTGGGTTGGTGCCTTTGGTGGTATCATGGCTAAAATGAATGCCTTTGCTCCACTATCAGATCTTGTTTTGAAAATATCTAGAAATGTAAGACAATTAATGTTCTGGAATGGTGTTCTATGTCTAGCTGGTAATGCTGCCCTTTCTGATGAAATGGCTCAAATAGTAACTATTGGACCTATTACTAAAGAATTAGTTGATAAAAACGTTGAAGGAAGCGAAGAGGATATGTATAAGCTATATCTTAGAAATGCAACCTTCGGTGATGCTCTTGGAGTATTTGGATCTCAATTAATTCCTTGGCACGTATATATTGGATTCTATGTAGGAATTGCTTCTTCAGTATATCCACTACATCAATTTGTTGCTACAGATATAATTAAATATAACTTTATGGCTTTCGTAGCTGTAGTTTCAATCCTATTACTTACTCTTACTGGATGGGATAGATTCATTCCTAAGTTTGGTCTTCCAAAGGAACCAGCTGTTAGACTAAAAAAAAGAAATAAAACTATAAATACTGATAAGAGTACAGCTATATAAAATAAGAAGATAACCTTGATAATTCAAGGTTATCTTCTTATCTATTAAATTGTAATTATGCACTTTCATTAACGTACACAATCTAAGTTGTCTTTCCCTACTTATCCATCTCTTCTTCAAAGATTCTATTATATTCTTCAACAACTCTATTAAATTCATCTTCATCGTCAACCATTTCATATGAAGCTTTTTCGCCTTCTCTAATTACTTTATACACATAAGCATCATCTTCTTCATCAAGAGGTGCTAAAATAACATAGTGCTCTCCATCTATAGTTAAATCTTCAACAATTTCTAGTTCCACCTTTTCCATTGTTTCTGCATCAGTGAGTGTTATTATATTCATTTCTTCCATTTCCATGTCCTCCTAAATTACTCAAAATAGATCTTATTACATTATTATTACATTATATAGTATATAACCTTATAATACAATGCGATATTAGAAATATATATTTACTGTATTATTTTATTGCTATAACTATTTATTTATTTAGACATGTATAAATTTCTTTATATTTTAATTATTTATATATAAAATTTTGTATCTGGATCTATAAGACTATCTTTTATTTCTATTCCAAATAATCCATTCATTAAAGTAGCACTTTCAATATGATGTGCATCCTGTACATCTCTATTTAAAATTTGTACTTCGTCTATAGTACTCTTTTGTGATGGTTTAATTTGATTATTTTTCTTATTTTTATTCTTAGATTTACTCATGTTAATTTTCCTTCCCTTCTTACATAATGCTAATTATTTAAGATAAAAAAGACGGTTAACTCTGTTTAGCATTGTAAGCAGTTAAAACTTCATTGAATTCTTTGCCAGCTCCTATAGAAGCATACTCAACCATTCCATTTTCTCTACTTACAACTTTATAAGCACAAGCCTCATCTGAATCCTTGGGGCCTGCAATTACATATTCATTCTTTCCTACATTAACCACATCAATAAATTCTAATTCTATTATTCTTCCATCTGCTCCTGAAACCTTTATACACTTGCTACTGCTCATCTTATAACCTCCAACTATTTCTATAATCATTAATAAAAATATGCTTAATTTAAATAGTATATTTTTTAGCTTTTAAATTAAAGTTATTTAAAAGCTATGTTATCTATTTATAAGATGTGCATAAAATGAAAAATTATTTATGTTTTTTAAATTTATTTCATATTTTTTAATATGTCCAATCTATCTTTTATACGCTTCTCATAGCCTATTGAAGTTGGAATATAATATTTTTTGTTAATTAGTTCCTTAGGCATATATTGTTGCCTAACATAATGATTTTCATAATCATGAGGATATTTGTACTTGGCCCCTTCATTTAATACCTGAGAACCACTATAATTACTACCTCTAAGATGAAGTGGAACTCTACCTATTTCTTCTTTCTCTACATCTTCAAGAGCTAAATTAATGGCATTATAAGCTGCATTACTTTTAGGTGCTCCAGCTAAATAAGTAACTGCTTGAGCTAGAGGTATTCGCGCTTCTGGCATTCCTATAAACTTTACTGCATTTAAAGCAGCATTAGCTATTAAAAGTGCATATGGATCTGCATTTCCTATATCCTCAGCTGCTGATATTACAATCCTTCTAGCTATAAATTCAGGATCTTCTCCACCATATAGCATTCTAGCAAGATAATGTACAGCGGCATCAGGATCACTTCCTCTAATACTTTTTATAAAAGCAGAGATTATATCATAATGATAATCTCCTCCTTTATCATAGCTAACTTGCTTTTTTTGCATACATTCTTCTACTACATCCAAGGTTATATGTATTGTTCCATCTTCTCTTTTATTAGTAGTTAATACTGCTAACTCTAAAGCATTTAGTGCCCTTCGTCCGTCACCACCAGCATTGCCACATATAAATTCTTTTGCTTCATCATATAACTTTATATTAACGTTTCCATACCCTAACTTTTTATCCATAAGTGCTCTATTTAATAATGACATTATATTTTTCTTTGATAAAGGCTCTAATTTAAAAATCATAGATCTAGATAGAAGCGCTTTATTAACCTCAAAAAAAGGATTTTCTGTAGTTGCCCCTACTAATGTTACTATACCTTTTTCTACATGAGGTAATAAACTATCTTGCTGGGTTTTATTAAATCTATGTATCTCATCTATAAAAAGGATAGTTTTCTTTCCACTCATAGAAATCTCTTTTATTGCTTCATCTATTACATTCTTTATGTCTTTAATACCAGAAGTTACAGCATTTAGTTCTACATAATTACATTTTGTAGTTTTAGCAATAATTTTTGCTAAACTTGTCTTTCCAACTCCAGGTGGTCCATAAAATATTAAAGATGTAATCCTATCTCCTTTAATACTCCTATATAACAACTTATCTTTAGCTAATATATGCTCTTGCCCTATAAATTCATCTAAAGTACTTGGCTTAAGTCTTTGAGCTAAAGGCTCATTAGTATCGGTATTTAAATTTACCTTTTCATCCTTTCCTTTTATCTCTTCCAAATCAAATAATGAAATATTATATCCTTTTTCCATCTTCATCATCCTTTAATAAATACTTATACTTAGTATATCATATGAACTAACATATTTTATAATATATTAAATAATAGCATAAAGCCTTCCAAAGTAAAATCTTTAACTCTGGAAGGCCTTAGCTCTATATTCTTGAAAGTATTAAGGTAATAAGCTGTGTATTTTACATTAGTAATCTAATATTACCATCAACTAAATTAATTCATAAATATTCTTTTAAATCAAAGTAAATTCTTACTTTTCTTTTCATTATAATCATCTAAACTTTTCTTAACCCCTTTTGATAATGCTAATAAAGCAACTAGATTAGGGAATACCATTAGCCCATTAAAAGTATCTGCAAGCTCCCAAACTAAATCAACTTGCACACAAGAACCTAAGAATATAAATATCATAACCAATATTCTATAAGGATTTACTCCTTTTTCACCAAACAAAAATTTTATGTTAGCTTCTGCAAAAAAATACCAACCAACAATTGTAGAAAAAGCAAAGAAGAATAAAGCGATTGAAATAAATATTCCTCCAAATTCTCCACCCATACCAATAGCAAATGCATTTTGAGTTAATACAATTCCTGATGCTCCGCTATCTAAAGCTCCAGTAGTTAGTATTACAAGAGCTGTTAATGTTAATATAACAAAGGTATCAATAAACACTCCCATCATAGCTACTAGGCCTTGTTCTGATGGATGCTCCACCTTTGCAACTGCATGGGCATGTGGTGTTGAACCCATACCTGCTTCATTTGAAAATAATCCTCTAGCAACACCATATCTGATTGCTTGTTTAACAGTAACTCCTACAACACCTCCAGCTATAGCTTGCGGATTAAATGCTCCAACTATAATCATTTCTAAGGCTGGCAATATGTTTTTATAGTTTATAAATATAATAAATAAACTACCTACAATATATAATAATGCCATTACTGGAACAATCTTTTCTGTAAAAGATGCTATACGTGAAACTCCTCCTATAAAAATAATACCTGCCAGTACTGCAATTATTACACCTACTATTCTAGGATCAATTCCAAAGGATTGCTCAAAGGCACCTCCTATAGAGTTTGCTTGTACCATATTTCCAATAAACCCAAGAGCAAGTATAATAGTTATTGAAAAAAATACAGACAATCCTTTTGCTAATTTTTTATTTTTTAATCCATTTTTAATGTAGTAAGCTGGACCACCAGTAACCTGCCCATTTACTACAGTCTTATATTGCTGAGCTAAAGTTGCTTCAGCAAATATAGTTCCCATTCCAAAGAATGCACTAACCCACATCCAAAAAATTGCTCCTGGTCCCCCCATTGTAATAGCCGTAGCAGCCCCTGCTAAATTACCAGTACCTACTTGTGCAGCTATAGATGTTGCTAGTGCTTGGAATGAAGACATTCCGTCTGCTCCTGCTTTTTTACCAAATTTTATTTTTCCAAAAACAAGCTTAAAGCTTTCCCCAAACTTTACAACCTGAACAAATTTCAGCTTAAAAGTAAAATAAATCCCCGTTCCGCATAATAAAAAAATCAACATATAGTTCCAAATAACTCCGTTGATACTCTTAACTATTTCCAGTAAATTATCCATAATATCCTCCCCATGATATTACAGCTTACTACCTTACGTTCATTATAGGCTTTAATTGTTAATTCTTCAACAATTCTGAATAATATTGCATATTTGAATATGTAATGATACTATTTAATATTCAAATAGATAAAATAGTAATCATTTAATTACAGTATACTTTTCTTTTACAATACAAAATTAATATTCTGTTATTATAGGTAATCGAACTATACACTTAACTTAATATGTGAACTTAATTATAGATTATAAAATAATTTAATGGTTTATCTATTAGAGATATAAATCTGTCTCACCGTTTAATCTATAAAATCTAAGGTACAATTATAATTTATACCTTAGATTTTATATAAATCTTATTAAGTTCTACAACATATTATTTTTCTTATGAGATATATAATCATCACAACTTTTTTTAACTATGGCAGATAGTGCAAGAAGTGCTATTAAATTTGGTAATACCATAAGTCCATTAAATGTATCAGCAAGCTCCCAAACTAGATCCACATGAACACATGAACCTATAAATATAAATATTATTACTAAAATTCTGTATGGAGTGATGCCTTTTTTACCAAATAGATATTTTACATTTGCTTCTCCAAAGAAATACCATCCTATAATTGTAGAAAAAGCAAAGAAAAATAATGAGATGGCAACAAATATTGCACCAAAGTTCCCCATCCCAATTTTAAAAGCTTCTTGAGTTAAAATAATTCCTGAAGTTCCTGTTTCTAAAGCTCCAGTAGTAAGTATAACTAGAGCTGTTAAATTTAATATAACAAAAGTATCAATAAATACTCCCATCATAGCAACTAAACCTTGTTCTGAGGAGTGTTTTACTTTTGCAATAGCATGGGCATGTGGTGTAGATCCCATACCTGCCTCATTTGAGAATAAACCTCTTGCTATACCATATCTAACAGCTTCCTTTACTGTGGCACCTATAACTCCACCCATTACTGCTGAAGGTTTGAATGCTCCTACAAATATCATTTTAAACGCGGGTAATATATTCGCATAATTCATTATTATTATTATTAGACTTCCAATAATATAGAATAAAGCCATAACTGGTACAATCTTTTCAGCAAAAGAAGCTATTCTAGATACTCCTCCAATAAAAATAATGCCTGCAAGTATTGCAATTATTATTCCAACTATCTTAGAATTAATATTAAATGCTGATTCAAAAGCACCCCCAATAGAGTTGGATTGAACCATATTACCTATAAATCCAAGAGCAAGTATTATAGTTACAGCAAAAAATCCTGCAAGCCATTTGCCTAGAGTTTTATTTTTTAATCCCCTACTAATATAATAAGCAGGACCACCTGTAATTTGTCCATCAACTTCTTCTTTAAATTCTTGCGCTAAGGTTGCTTCTGCAAAAATTGTACTCATACCAAAGAATGCACTAAGCCACATCCAAAATATTGCTCCTGGTCCTCCTGAAGCAATGGCTGTAGCAGCTCCAGCTAGATTTCCTGTGCCTACCTGAGCTGCAATAGCTGTAGCTAGAGATTGGAATGATGACATGCCATCAGCACCTGCCTTATTTCCAAATTTAATCTTACCAAAGGTAAGTTTAAAACTCTCCTTAAATTTTGTTACTTGTACGAATTTTAGCTTAAAAGTAAAGTAAATCCCAGTACCACAAAGTAAAAATATTAAGATATAATTCCATAATACTCCATTGATACTCTTCACAATCTCAAGCATATTCTCCATAATCGTCCTCCAATTTTATATTTCGTATTACATTGATATTCTTATTTAAAATCTTTAGAACAACTTTTTATTAAATCTTTAATAATATATATATCTATATGAAACGTCAAATTACAAAAAGAGAGCAATGAAAGTTATTTTCATTGCTCTCTTGGTGCAGATGGCGGGATTTGAACCCGCACGAGAGTTCTCTCACTACCCCCTCAAGATAGCGTGTCTGCCGTTCCACCACATCTGCATGATAAATTATATAATCTACTTTATCATTATATCACTATCTATTAATTGATTCAATAACCAGTGCTAACTTTATTTAAATGAACTTAATAAATAAAATCCAATTTAGTTTATACCAAATTGGATTTTACTAGTGTATCTATTCAATATACATTTTACTTTTCACTATGACCTAGATTATATAAATATCTATACATTCTATGATTAAATCTAACCCTTTGAACATAATTTTTAGTTTCCTTAAAAGGAATTTTATGAAGATTTTCACCATCACTAGAATACTTCTCATTCTCAAGCCACTTAGTAACATTTCCTGGTCCTCCATTATAAGCAGCTAATGTAAGAGTATAATCCCCCTTAAAATCTTCACTTAATTTACTTAAATACCAAGTTCCCATTCTTATGTTCAATTCAGGATTTTTAATCATCGCTTCATTAAAATCCTGTAGTTGTAAGGTTTCTGCAATCCATTTACCTGTGTCTGGCATTATCTGCATCAATCCTATTGCGCCCTTTGAGGAACTTGCATCTTCTAAGAATTTACTCTCCGTGTTAATTACTGCTGCCACTAAATTAGGATCTACATTATACATATGGCTATATTCTATAATACTTTTTTCATACTCTAGCGGAAAAAAGCTTTTAAGTATAACTTTAAAATTAACAATAATAATTATAATTATAGTTATAACTACTATTAACATGATATTCCTAGTTCCTTTATTAGATTTATAAGTCATTTTTCCCCCTAATCCTTTTAAGCTTGCTTATAATTTTCATTACTTCAATCTGCGTTTCTTGCAGATCTCCACTATTATCAATGATAAAGTCTGCAAACTTACATTTTTCTTTTGTACTCATTTGATTATTTATTCTTATAGTTGTTTCTTCCTTAGAAAAATTATCTCTCTTCATAACTCTTTCTATTTGTATTTCATCTCTTGCAATGACAACAATCACTTTATCCATATGAGTATGAAGTTTATTCTCTATTAATGTAGGTGCATCTATGATGCATATTTCCTCTCCCATATCATTATATCTATCTATTTCATTAAATATATCCTGAAAGATATTAGGCATTATTATATTTTCATATTCAAATTTTTTACTTTTGTCTGAAAATATTAAATTTCCCATTTTACGTCTTAAGAATTCTCCATTCTCATTAAAATACTCATTCCCAAAAGATTTCCTTATTTGAAATAGAATCTCTGGATGTTTTACAAGCACTTGTCTTGAAATTTTATCTGCATCTATAACAGGAATATTATTTTCTTTAAAAATCATACTTATAGTACTCTTTCCGCATCCAATTCCTCCCGTTAATCCTACCTTTAATATATTATTTTGCCTCATACCAGGTATCTCCTATGGAAATATCTACATCTAACGGAATTTTAAGATCTAGTACATTTTCCATTTGATTCTTAACTATAGACTTTACAAAATCAATTTCGTCTTTATGCACATTAAGTATAAGTTCATCATGAACTTGTAAAATCAATCTACTTTTAAGTTGCTTGGATTTAAGTTCATTAGCAACATTCACCATAGCAATCTTTATAATATCTGCTGCACTACCTTGAATAGGTGCGTTCATAGCTAATCTTTTTCCTAAAGCCTTTACAATCTTGTTAGAGGATTTTATTTCTGGAATATATCTTTTTCTATGAAGAAGTGTTGTTACATAAGATCTCTCTTCTGCTTCTTCAATTACTCTATCCATGTACTTCTGTACATTTTCATATCTCTCTAGATATGTATCAATATACTTCTTAGCCTCTAATCTTGTAATTCCTAAATCCTGAGCTAGACTAAAATCACCTATACCATAAACAATTCCGAAGTTAACAGCCTTTGCATTACTTCTCATAGTTTTAGTTACTTCCTCAATCGGTACATTAAATACTTCTGAGGCTGTAGAAGTATGAATATCTACATTATCTCTAAAAGCTCTTATCATATTTTCATCTCCAGATATATGAGCAAGAACTCTAAGTTCGATTTGTGAATAGTCCGCTGATAAAATTACAGAATCATTATTATGAGGTATGAAGACCTTTCTTATAGATCTTCCATTTTCATTTTTTATTGGTATATTTTGAAGATTAGGCTCTGTACTAGACAATCTTCCCGTAGTAGTTACAGTTTGAGTGAAGTTAGAATGTATCCTTCCATCTTCATCTATTACATTTCTTAAACCTTCTATATAAGTAGAATATAGTTTTGTAATTTGTCTAAAATATAAAATTTTATTTATTATTTCGTGTTTATCCTTTAAGGCATCTAGAACTTCTGCATTAGTAGAGTAGCCAGTCTTAGTTTTCTTAATTACTGGTAAATCTAATTTCTCAAATAATATCTTTCCAAGCTGCTTAGGTGAGTTTATATTAAATTCTTCTCCTGCTAAATCGTATATTTCTTTTGTTAGAGTTCCGATTTCTCCGCTAAATTTATCTCCCAGATTTGATAATTCATCCTTATTAATGTTAAATCCTTCATATTCCATATATGATATAACCTTAGTAAGTGGTTGTTCTACATTAAATAATAATTCTTCCATATTGTCTTCTTTAATTTCTTCTTTTAAAATTGTATATAACTCTCCAATAGCTATAACCTCATTAGCTTTAAAAGAATCATCGTCTCCACCAAAGGTTTTTCCTAGATTTTCTTCATAAAGTGTTTTTATAGAATACTCTGACCTGGATGAATCCAATAAATAAGCTGCTATTTCTACATCAAAATTTACTAAATCTAAATCAATACCAAGCTTTAGGAATGCTGTGTACCCATATTTAATACCATGAGTAATCTTTTCAATATTGGGATTCTCAAAAATTTCCTTCATAGACTTTATAAAACTTTCCTTATCTTCGCCAATGAGCTTATCACAGCAAAGTATATATGCCTGGCCTTCTGACAATACAGCTATGGTCTTCACATTAAGTTTAGAAAAGCTACTTGTATTCTCTACATAAAACTTTACAAATATTTTATTTTTTACGTTAGCTATAAACTCATTTAAAGTTTTAATTTTATCTACAACTTTAAAATCAATTACTTTTTCACTTTGTTTTTCAGATACTTCTGAACTATCTTCTGAAATATTTTCAAACTTGCTAAGAAGGGATTTAAATTGTAGTTTTAAACACATATCTCTAACTTCACTATTATTAAAGTCCCCCTTAGTTTTTAACTGTTCCATAGGTATTTCTACTGGAACTTTAGTAATAATTGTAGCTAATTTCTTACTAAAAATTGCTTGTTCACTATACTCTTGAAGGGATTCTTTAAGCTTTTTACCACTTACATTAGATATATTCATCAGAACAGCTTCTATGCTTCCATATTCTTTAATTAACTTAAACGCTGTCTTCTCTCCGATTCCCGGAACCCCTGGAATATTATCTGACTTATCTCCCATAAGTCCCTTTACATCTATATATTGGGTAGGTGTAACTCCAAAATCTTCAATAAACCTTTCCCTATTATATATTTCTTTTTCAGTAATTCCTTTTTTATTTATAACAACATTTACATTATCTGTAGCAAGTTGAAGAGCATCCTTATCACCTGTTACCACATAAACTTCCATACCGTCTTCTTCTGCTAAAACAGATATAGTACCTATTAGGTCGTCTGCCTCATATCCCTCTAATTCAAATACACTTATTCCCATCTTGGATAGTATTTCTCTTATTATAGGAAATTGCATTGAAAGCTCTGGCGGAGTTTTCTTTCTTCCTGCCTTGTAATCTTCATATTCCTTATGTCTAAATGTATTAGATGACTTATCAAAGGTAGCTACAATATAATTCGGATTTATATCTTCTTTAATTTTAAGAAGCATATTTAGAAATCCATATACTGCATTAGTGTAAACCCCTTCTTTTGTTGTAAGTTCTGGTATAGCATAAAATGCTCTATATAATAAACTATTTCCATCTAAAACAGCTAGGCTTTCTTTATTAATCTTAACCACATCCATTCAAATTATTTTAGCAACCCTATTAAATTGCCTTTTATTTTTATATCTTCCTCTATATTATTCTTAACTTTTTAACACTTAAAGTCAAGTAAATAAACATGAACCTTTTGATAAATGATTATAACATTACTTCATCATATTAACAATAAAACTTAATGTTTTAACAATAAATTTTCATCTACCATAGTATAACTATAATATATAAGACGTCTTTACTAAATAAATTTTAACAAAACCTTCTAATATAGATTTTACTCTCTATTAGAAGGTTTATACATTAACCTGTTGTGTTAGGTAAAGACACTATAGATGACACTATCAACATTCCGTACTTTATTATGAATTTGAATGATAAATCTAATCAAGCATTAATGAATAAAGCAACATTTTAACTTTTTAAAATGTCAAATGGTTTTCTATATAACTTTTTAAAATGTTAAAATATTAAAATGTTAAAATATTAAAATGCTCATATATAACTAAATAGTCATATAAATACTGATAAGAAAACTGTTGGAACATAATTCATAACTTTAAATTTTGTAACCCTCATCATGTTTAAGGCTAAGACAATAATCAAAAGCTAGCCAATACGGGTCATTTATGCAATAACTATATCCCCTGAATAATAAGAAATAAATCGTGCTAATAAAGTTATGGCTCTTTTGTATATGAATATAAATCTACTCTGCAAATATCCAACTACTGCCATAGCTACTCCAAATTACAGTTCCCAGCATCAACTTTTCTCCTTTTAAAATATACTTAAATCTAGTTCATGGGATAATCTTTCAAGAATCTTAATTCCACCTATACTATTTCCTTCAGCATCAAGGGCAGGACCTACAACTCCAATTCCCATTCTTCTAGGTACTGCAGCCATTATTCCACCACCTACACCACTCTTAGCAGGAATTCCTATATGCACAGCAAATTTTCCGGATGCATCATACATTCCACAAGTAACCATTATGGTCTTAACAATTCTACAAGCTTCCCTAGATATAATTCTTTCATTAGTAAAAAGAACTCCATCATTAGCAAGCATAGCTCCTATTCTAGCTATATCCTTACAAGTTATCTCCATAGAACAAGCTTTAAAATATACATCTAAAATTTCCTCTACATCGCCTTCGATTATGCCGTTCCCCTTCATATAGTAAGCCAGTGCTCTATTTCTATCAGCTGTTTTCTTTTCACTCTCATAGACATTATAATTTATACCTATATCTTCATTTCCAGTTATCTTTCTTGTAAATGTAAGTATCCTATTAATTTTATCCTCAGCTGTTTCTCCATTAATTAAGGATACCGTTGCAATAGCTCCTGCATTTATCATAGGATTTAATGGCTGTTTTTGTTCATGAATTTCTAAATTAGTTATTGAATTAAAACCTGACTCTGTTGGCTCCATCCCCACTTTGGTAAAAACGTATTCTGTGCCATTGTCTAAAAGAGCTAACATTAATGTTACTACTTTAGATATGCTTTGAATGGTAAATTTAACATCCCAATCCCCTGCAAAATATTCTTCACCACCTAAGTTAGTAACCCATATACCAAGAGCTTCAGGATTAGCTTTTGCTAATTCTGGAATATAGGAAGCCACTTCCCCTTTGCTTGTCCATTTTTTACAATCCTCAATTATACTATCCAAGATTCTCCTCATCATCATGTCTCCCATCTGATTTTACTTCATATAATTTTATTATAGTAATCACTTGTCTGTTTTTCAATACTTTAAATATTTACTTGTAATTATTATAAACCCTTAAATATTATTTATTATAATATACTATCTATATATAGTAAAAATACTATTGTAATCCTTAGGATATTGTGGTAAAATATTAAATGTACTAGCCGGTGTGATGGAATTGGCAGACGTGCGGGACTCAAAATCCCGTGGTGGCAACACCGTACCGGTTCGACCCCGGTCACCGGCACCAGTTTTTAAATAGAAACATCTTGATTAATCAAGATGTTTCTATTTTTTTTATTTTATTTACTATACATATAAATAATTGTTTTCACATAATAATGAGATGATAATTATAATAGAAATATTTTGGATATCAATAATTTTTGTAATAGATAGCACATTATCTATTATCTCCCTTAGAATTGAATATATTCTCAAAAAAATTTAAACGAATTAAATCTAAAAGAGCTGTTGCTCTTGACTAATTTTTAATCAAGAGCAACAGCTCATGCTTAAATTTTTAATTTTCATAAATATTTTTGTTTTCTTTATTTATTCTTTCAGTAATAGTTATAATCATTTTAAAATCATTAATTAGCTCCTTTGATAGAGTCTCTGCTTTTTTATATGTTTCTTCTGCTTCTCTATTATTATCTCTATTAATAGCATCTATACCTACTTGTCCAAATTCATGGAATTTTCTATGCTTCTCTTCTAACCTATTCCAAATAGAAAATATTTCTTTATTTTTAGGTTTCATAGAATAATAAAAATGTCCAAATCCACATTTACGCTCATCTACTTGTAGAGGTGTTATAATCCCTGTTTCAACCATATGCTTTAAGTTACATAACCAATTTTCATGGGCTACTATTGCTTTATTTATAGTATCTATGAATACTTTATTATCTATCATATAGTATCTATCATTAACTAAAGTTCCTATTGTTTTTGCAGCTCTGTCCAAATCTGATTCTATAGCAGATACTGGAATTATAACTTTACTTAAACTATCACTTACATCTCCAAGTATATCTCCACTCTCTTTTAAATAATCAATATCACCTTCAAGATTCTTTATGCTAGTAGAAACCTCATCCATAGAAGCATTTATTTCTTCACTATTAGTAGCAACGGTGCTTATTGCTTCAGTAATATTATTAATCTTGTCTCTATTTTCTTTACTAGAATCAACTACAGAATCTAAATTTTCATTTATTTTATTTAAAAATTCTACTGTGTTATCTACGCTTATATTACTCTTATTAGATGCTGTTTCTATGGCAGCTACAAATTCGTCCATACTTGAAGTTAAAGTTTTTGTCTCATCAGCTAACTTTCTTATCTCATCTGCAACTACCGCAAAGCCTCTACCGCTTTCTCCAGCTCTAGCAGCTTCTATAGAAGCATTAAGAGCTAAAAGATTGGTTTGTTCAGAAATATTATTAATAGCACTTATTACACTTTGTATATTCTCAATAACATGTATAAGGTTACCCATATCTGCTTTCATGCTATTAGAATGACTTATAGCCTCATCCGAAAATTCCTTTATTTCCGCCAATTCATCTTCATTCTTTTTAGTTGCCTCTAATAACATTGAGGAATTCATAGATAGAGTGCTAATTGCTAATGTCATATCAGCATGAGCTGCAGTAACTTCTTCTGATGTATGGGATGTTATATTTGTTGTTTGTGTAATCTTATCCATTAAGTTTATAATTTCTTTACTAACAATATTTATCTTTTCCTCTTTAT
The DNA here is from genome assembly GCA_002316385.1 of Clostridium sp. UBA1056. Taxonomy (GTDB): domain Bacteria; phylum Bacillota; class Clostridia; order Clostridiales; family Clostridiaceae; genus Clostridium_J. Next base: position 34,089 of record DCDL01000024.1, on the reverse strand, counting down.
CTTTTAACAATAGATCTAAACTACTCATTTGAATAACAGAGTTTAATACTAACTCTGAAATTTCTTCAAAACTTGACTTTCCAATATTTAATCTAGAATATATACTTTTTAATTTTTCTAAATTATTACTACTAATCTTTAAATTTAATTTTGGTTTTTCTAATAAGGATATATTGTTTATTACTTGATCTATTGTTGAATTATTGCTAAACATATGTACACTTCTCCTCTTTTTCAAATATATTATTTAAATTCATTTATTGACCTAATAATACTATATTTTACACAAATGATGCAATTTTATTATATCATTTATTATATTTATATAAATACTTAAATAGAATTTTTGTTAAAATCAATAATCTATATAATATATTTTTAAGTAATTAATAGATAGAAGTATATTCTGAACTTTTTATTCAACAAAGACTCATTTTAACATTTTTACCCATATCATTTAGTATTTTTTCCAACTCTCTAATAATTCCTAACTTTATAGTATAGCTAACATCACTATTTAACTCATTATGTGAAGGATTTATTGCCTTACCTATAAAAAAATTTATATCCGTTGCTTCTTCAAATAACATTTTAGAAATCATGGATGCTCCATCTATTTTATTTCTTAAATCTAAGGAAATATTTGAATTAATAGTATATTGCCTTGCAATACATAGAACCTTTTCCAAAGTTAGAACCCCTTCTGTAACTAAATCTATACCTTCAATACATGCTGTTGAAGGTATATCCTCATTACCTGTATTATTATTTATTATTATAGGTTTGTTTAAGTACCTACTTACTATCTGAGCTGTAGTACCACCACAAACTATTTTTTTACCTTTCTTTGAAAAAAATAGTTTTAACGTCTTTCTATCATCTTCTTTATGCTCTGGTGGTCCTACAATAATGTTAACTACCTTCCTCTCACAAATTTTAAATACAGCAACAGTTATATCATCATCTGGAGAATTCACATATAAGTCCATTGATGCATTTGCTATAGTTGCTGCCATCCTTTGTGGTGACATATCTGAAGTGTGCCATCTCTGAACATATTCAATAATACTTTCTCTTTTCCAACCATTTTTTGTAGTTCTTCCAAGACCAGCACTAGTAACTCCATCAGTTACTATTATAATCATATCGCCTATACTAAGTCTAAGACTACTCTCATGTATCTCCTTTTGATGAATAATTTTACAGTTTGAACTATAATCTATATTTCTGCCCTCTCTTATTAATATTGCTGATGGATTATCAAACTGTGCTAAATAAGCATCACCTCGATGATTAATTTGTAGTATGGTAAAAGTAGAATATGCCATGTTTCTAACCTTACAAACAGGCAAAGTTCTAGCCATTGTATACACACTTTCTTCTATAGACATATTACTAGACATCATGGTACTTAATATTTTTGCTGTCAATGTCGCTAATATGTTAGCTTTAATACCACTTCCTAAACCATCAGATAATACAAATGTGGTTTTATCTTTTCTTTTGACTGTAGTATAAAAATCTCCAGAAATAGATTCGCCATGTTTATTAAAGCTTACAAAACCACTCTCTAAAAATACATTAGTCATAATCCTCTTCCTCCATAAGTATTGCTTCTTTAAGATCTGTAAGAACTATTTTAGTTTCTGCTGCCGTCTCTCCAAGTAATGATGCAATCTCATGTGCAATACACATATGTTTTTCAATAATATTATCAGTTATATCAGCTCTACGATTCTTTTCATTAATTAGCTTTTCTCTTTTTAATTTTAACTTAGTTATATCTTTCATAATGCAAATGACAATTCCATTATTTTTGTCATATATAAAATTCTGTTTAACAAATTTATCATATTCAGCTAAGTAAGCATTTTCATTGACAATATTCTCTTCTGTACTTATGGCATTTATAAAATCAAAGTCATCCATAATTCTAGATATGGGAAATCCGATAATATCTTTAGAGTCTTCAATTTGAAATATTTTACAGGCTGACTTATTTATTTGTTGAACTATTAAATTAACATCTACCGTAATAATGGCATTAGGTGTAACACTTATAATTTTATCTGAAAAAGATTCTGCTTTTTCCTTCATATAAGGTAAACACATACTTATTTCTGCCTTCCCTAAAATTACTGCTATTGCTTTCTCTCTACAAGTTGAATATCCGCAAGTTCCACAATTTAATTCATCTTCAATACTGCTTTTACCCATCTTTTTTAGTATACTGGTTATTTCCTTATCATTAGGTGGTTGTAAAACCACTTGCTCATCTTTAATTGTTCTACTTGTATCAATATCATATTTAAAATTAAAATCAGTAGGCGTATTTTTGTCTAATGCTATATTTTCTACTTTATTTATTGAAGATATTAATGAAGATTTATTAATGGATGATGCTGGTCCATTTACGCAACTGCCATTACATGCACTCATTTCAATAAAACAATTACTTAGCTTATCGTTAATTATCTCTTTTAATACTTCTATGCAATTATCAATACCATCAATAGCAATATAACTATAATCAGATTTCTTATTCATGGTATTTAAAATTCCTCCACTAATGGGAAAAAATCTTGAAATATATGTGTTACCATCTAAATTCTTATCATCTTCAAATTTTAGTCCTTCATCTTTTATCCAAAGGTCTAACTCTTCAAAGGTAATTGTTATATCGTTGAACTCTTCACATTTTTCGCATTCTTCTTTTTTAGATATGCAAGGACCAATGAATACAACAATGGCATCTTTTATATTATTTTTTAGTAATATACTATGGGCCTGAATAGGTGAAAGTACAGGTGCTAAGTATTTTAATGCTTCTGGATAATACTTTTGAATTAATTTAACAACTGTAGGACAACATGAAGATATAATTATCTCTCTCCAATGACTTTCAATTAACTTTTCATATTCACTTTTAACTATATATGCCCCTTCTGCCGTTTCAAACACGTCACTAAATCCCAGCTTTCTTAACATATCAGCAAATTCTGAAAATTTATCAACATCATAATTTGAAATAAATGAAGGAGCTACACTAGCGATAACAGTCTTTCCTTCTCTGATCAAATTTTTTATAGTTAAAACATCATTACGAACCTCTTTAGCGTTTTGAGGACAAACAACCATACAGTTACCACATAGAATACAATCTCTTTCAATAATCTGAGCTTGACTATTCTTTACCTCAATAGCCTTAACAGGACAATTTCTAATACATTTATAACAATTTTTACAATTAGCTTTTTTAAATTTAAGTATACTCATTAAAAACCCATCTCCTATTATAATATGAATTATAAGCTACTCAAAAATTTTGATAAACTTTTAACAATTATAATTGTATATCTTAACTCAATAATTGTCAATTACACCAAATATTGAACATGTTTTATTAATTCACCTAAATTTTTAACTACTATAATAAAATAAATAGAATAAAAATAAGATGAATTATTGAATAATTCACCTTATTTTGTACTTATATTGAATTTTAATTTACCTTTTACAGTAAGCAAATTATATAGATAAACCTGCTACTTCATCTACAGGAAGTGAAAAACATATGCCTTCTCCTGGAGTTTTAATTCCAACTTCCTTTCCTATTGCTTTCATTATTTCAGTTTTACAGTTATGTCTAGTTAAAATAAGTACCACTTCTTTTTCTGACTGCAAACATATTCCAAAAAATTTCTTAGCCTCATTCACTCCTAATCCACGACCATTAAGTATAGTTCCTCCAGTTGCGCCTACTAGTTTTGCCGCTTCTATGGTCTGGTTTCCAAAACCATTATTCACTATTGTTATAATTAAATCAAACTTTCTTTCATTTTCCATTTGACTGCATCCTCCTAATTCATTAATCCAGTTAATAATTGAAGCGTAACCACTCCAGCCACACTACTTATAGGTATTGTAAATACAATTCCATTTCCAGGCTTATCAAGCTGTAATTTCTTCGATAACTCTCTTACAATAGAAGTAGCCCTGTCTTCTGGGACCGAACTCATCACTATATCTTTCTCCGTATCCCCTATTCCAAGATATTCTAATATTTCAGAATTAGCTGTTCCCTTGCCTAAACAAATCAAATGAAAACTAATATTATTTTCCTTGCATATATCTGTAACCTTTTCACCTTTTCCACGATCAATAATAGTAACCATTAGCTTTATCCCATCACAAATGGATAGTTTATCTGTCATACATGCTTCCTCCTTTTAAAAATCAATTATGTCATTATCCTCATCTACTGACATATTCTTAGAAGAATTTCTTTTCTTAGTCCTTATACTATATATAAGTCCTAGTATTTGTATAGTAACAAGAGGCGTCATAGCAACCATCGCAACAATTCCAAAGGCGTCTGTAAGAATATTCCCACCTATGGCTTCACAGGCTCCCATAGCAAAAGGAAGTAAAAACGTCGCTGTCATAGGTCCTGATGCAACCCCTCCTGAATCAAATGCAATAGCCGTAAATATCTTAGGCACAAAAAATGTCAGTGATAATGCAATTATATATCCAACAATTAAGAAATACCATATACTTATACCTGTAATAACTCTAATCATTGCTAAACCTACTGATATAGACATTCCAATAGCTAAGCTACCTAACATAGATTTTTGAGAAATTGTTCCACCTGTAATTTCTTCTACTTGCTTATTTAGTACATGAACGGCTGGTTCTGCTGTAACAATAAAAAATCCTATAACCATTCCTAAAGGCACAAGTATCCAATGATAAGAAAGAGATGCTATCTTCTTACCTAAATAATTTCCAGCTGGCATAAATCCAACATTTACACCAGTTAAGAAAAATACAAGTCCTAAGTATGTTAGCAACATTCCTATAGATATTTTTCTTATTTGATGTCTGGACAATTTAAATGAAAAGAATTGAAATATGAGAAAGAAAATTATAATAGGCAAAAGGGCAATAGCTACTTCCTTTGCATAGACTGGGAAACCCTTAATAAATAATCCTATAAGTTCTTTTATACTATGAACCTCTGCTGGGTTTATTTTCATATGACTACCAGAAGATGAATCATAAAACATACCTAGAATTAGCACGGCTAAAATTGGACCTATAGAGCTTAATGCAACTAGACCAAAGCTATCATCTAATGAACTTTTATCCCCTCTAACCTTAGCTACACCAATTCCTAAGGCAATTATAAAAGGAACTGTTATGGGACCTGTAGTAACTCCACCTGAATCAAATGCTACTGCAATAAAATCTTTTGATGTGAAAGCTGCTAAACCAAAAACGACTAAATAAAATACAATTAACAAATAAGACAACTTAACTTGAAAAACTATACGAAGTAGTGATACTACTAGAAAAAACCCTACTCCTAGTGCAACTGCTGCAACTAGAACCATATCTGGCACTGCAGGAACCTGTTTTGCTAATACCTGTAGATCAGGCTCTGCAACTGTAATCATGATTCCCATTAAAAAAGTTATTATTACTAAAATGCTAATTTTTCTAGATTTAGTAATATGACTTCCTATTTTTTCTCCCATGGGCATCATTGCCATGTCAGCTCCTAATGTAAACATTCCCATTCCAAATATGAGTAATACAGCTCCTATTAAGAATAGTGCTAAGGTTCCAAGGGGCATGGGTGAGATTGTAAAGTGTAGCAGTAGCACAATGATTGTAATTGGAACTACAGCTACTAAAGACTCCTTGATTTTTAATGCTAAATTTTTATTCAATAGATTTCCTCCTTACATTATTGATGTTAAAGCTTTAAATCAATTGATAATCATTTCTATTTAATTATAACATATATAAAACCATATCTCTATGCATATTACAGAAAATTCTTTATATTTAACTTTTTCTTAACTTAATATTAACTCAATTTTAATTTATTCATATAATACCTATTACTTATTACTATTATATAGGTTATTAGTTATCATTAAATAAAGATACATATAAAAAAAAGATATGCATATACATATCTTCCAGCTTATAATATTGCTATTTCCATAAATTTTCTGTAAGTTTTTCAATTTCCTTTCTAAGTCTTTTCGTTTCTTTATGATTAATAATATACTTTCCATTTATTAATTCTATACAATCCCCCTCTTTTACACCTTGAGGTAATTCTGAAATATGTATATTAATCATTTTCTTATACTCATTTTCACATACAGCATATTCTTCTTCAAACCTATCTATAATTAACATAAATAAGACTCCTTCCTTTATACTATTTATTTTATCATTTCTTTATGTTTTTACCATCATAAATAATATATAATTTCATAAATAATATATACTTATGGATTACTACTTACATCTTAAATTAACATACTATTTTTAGTTACATATAATATATAGTTTTTCATTATAAATAGTAATAAAATCACTTTAATTTTCATAATTTATAAGGAATAGAGGGGTTGATATTTTGAAAAATAAACTACTAATTTTAATTATAACTATAATACTAATAATTAGTACTGGTTGTACAAATATAAAGCTATCATTGAATAAAGAAAAATCACAAATTAACTACTATAGTCAAGAACTTATAAGTAATATTAACAAAACTGAGCCAACACGCATCTCTGTTTTTTATAGAGAATTTTTTAAAGAATTTGATTTTCCTGAGACAGAATCTAAAGATATAATTAGCTTTTTAAATACCTTAGATGAAAGTTACTTTATTGAAAAACCTTCTGATTTACCTGAATCATATAAATACAAAGTATATATTGAATTTGTAGATAAAAAATATGCTATCAATATATTTAACGAGAAATATATATCTATATATAGCTGGGATGGTAAATATGAAGTGGATTATGTAAATATAACTGAAGTACCTACATCCTATAATTTATATGGCATATGCAAATATTTCACAGAGGAATAACTAATAATAGTATAAAAACAAAAAGGTAGAAGAATTAGTCTTCCACCTTTTATGTTTAATATAGTAACTTAAATTAGATATCTAATAAAAATGCTTCATAAGCTCTGCAAGTTTCATATATATCTGCTTTACTTGCAATTTCCCATGGTGCATGCATGTTGTGTAAAGCCACACCTGAATCTATAACTTCCATTCCATACTCAGCAAGAATATAAGCTATAGTGCCGCCGCCACCTTGGTCAACCTTTCCAAGTTCTGATGTTTGCCAATAAATATTATGTTTATCCATTACTCTTCTTAATTGGGCAATAAATTCAGGGTTTGCATCGTTACAGCCACCTTTACCTCTTGCTCCAGTATATTTATTAAATACTACACCTTTACCAAAGAATGCATTATTTTGTTTTTCACTTACTGATGGATAGTTTGGATCGAAAGCAGCACTTACATCTGAAGAAAGCATTTTAGAATTTGCAAGAGCTCTCCTAACTTTAAGTTCACTGTAGTCTTCAACAAGATTTACAAGTTCTGCTACAGTATTTTCGAAGAATCTTGATTGCATTCCAGTTGCACCTTGGCTTCCAACCTCCTCTTTATCTACAAGTAGCGTTATACAAGTTTTATCTGTGCTGTTTATTTTCATCATTGCTTCAAAAGAAGTATATGCACAAATTCTATCATCATGACCATATGCCATAACCATTGAACTATCTAAACCATAGCTTCTAGCTCTTCCTGCTGGAACAACCTCTAGTTCAGCTGATACAAAGTCTTCCTCTATAATTCCGTATTTTTCATTAAGAAGTCTTAGTATGTTAAGTTTAACTCTATTTTTAGCTTCCTTATCTTCTACTGGTATAGAACCAACACATACATTTAAGCTTTCTCCTTCAATTCCTTTAGCTAAAGTCTTAGTCATTTGATCTGCAGATAAGTGAACTAATAAATCTGATATTCCAACTACTGGGTCTCTATCATCTTCACCTATAACTATATTTACTAAGCTTCCATCTTTTTTGATTACAACACCGTGAATTGCTAATGGTATAGTAACCCATTGATATTTCTTAATTCCACCATAGTAATGAGTTTTAAGCATTGCTAAATCAGAATCTTCATATAGTGGATTTTGTTTTAGGTCAAGTCTTGGTGAATCAACGTGTGCACCTAGTATTTTAAATCCTTTTTCTATAGGTTCAGTTCCAATTAGGAATAAAGCAAGAGTTTTTCCCATACAATTTGCATAAACTTTATCTCCAGCTTTAAGTTTTTTTCTTTCAGTTATGCATTGGTTTATATCTACATATCCCTCTTTTTCAGCTAATTCTACGAATTCATTAACGCATTCTCTTTCAGTTTTGCACTTTGACATAAAATCTATATATCTATCTGATAGCTCAAATGCTTTATTTAGGTCTTCCTTTCCATATTTATCCCAAACTGATTCGTATTTCTTTTCTAAATTTTTTAAATCATCCACGAAAATCCCTCCCGATAAAATTTATAGTTATAGAATTCTACTTTTATATTACTCTAAATTCAATTCATTTACAATTTAAATTTTAGAAAATTTAAATTATATATTATATTTAATATAATGAATTTTATTAACTAATACCTAGTATAAATAAATTTTTTCTTGAAATTTTTATTGGAACTATATTTCTCCCTTTAGATATCCTAAGAATAGATATACTAAGAATTTTGACTATCCATAATTCTTTTTTCAATAGTTTCTACAGCAGTGCAGTTAGAAGTAGCATTGTACCTAAAATTGGCTGCTGCAGCCTCTATAATAACAGCTATATTACGTCCTGGCTTTAAAGGTAATACTATTTTTTCCACTTCAACACCTAATATATCCGTATATTCTCTATCTACTCCAAGTCTTTCATACTTATCATTTCCATCCCAATTAACTAAAGAAATAACTAAACTAATTTTCTTCTGAGAAACTATACAACTACTTCCATATATTGCTGATACATCGATAATTCCCATACCTCTAACTTCAAGCATTCCAGTAGTTATATATGGGCAAGCTCCATACAAGTTCCCATCTATTTCTTTTATATCTACCGCATCATCAGCTCCCAGCCTATGACCTCTTTTAATAAGCTCTAGAGCTGCTTCACTTTTTCCAATTCCACTTTCCCCTATAATCAAAATTCCAATACCATATACATCTACCAAAACACCATGAAGCCTAGTCTCTGGTGCTAGCTCTGAATCTAAGAAATTACTGACCCTATTAATAAATTTTGTAGATTTGTCACTGCTTCTAATCACACTGACGTTTTTAATTCTTGCTTCTTCTAAAAATTCCTCATGTACTTTCAAGCCACTTGTTATGATTACTCCTGGTATAGGAAATGAAAAGTATTTTTTAATTCTGCGTATCCTTACTTCCGGATCAAGACACTTTAGATAGCTCCACTCAGTTTTACCTACTATTTGAATCCTCTTATTATCAAAATAATCATAAAATCCAGCAAACTGTAATCCAGGCCTATGGATATCACTCACCGTAATATTTGATTCTAAATCTCCTTCTACTAGAACTTCTAAATTATAGTTATTAACCAAGTCTAAAACTTTTACTCCCATCTTACTCCTCCACCTAGCCTAAATTATCCTCTATAATTGTTTTTTAATTTATCCTTTATTAATTATTTTTTTTTGGATCTAAAGGCTTATATCCATTAATTTGAGCTCTAAAATTCTTTTTAACATTATCTATATACCTTCTCCTTAAAACTTGTTGTCTATTTTTTTCTTCTTCTGTTAAACCACTCTCTTGGCTCTTTTTATATAGTGCATTTATTTCTTCAATAACTTCTTCTATTTTCATATCATCAATATTTTTATATAATTTACTCATTATTTTCCTCCTGCTATAATAATTAAATCATTGTCTTATAAAACATTTTTCTTTACAAAGTACTTTTATGACGATTTTAGTATTATTTTTATATGTTTTTTAATTATTTTGAATATATATTCAGCATATGTCGCAAAATATATTATTACATTTTTTCCCAAATAACTCAAAATCGCATTAAGTCATTTCCATATATTTCCTGTTTGGTCTTTCATGATATATCCATCCCTTTTATGGAGATTTTTGTAAAACCAAATATGAATTTGACTATTAATAATTGTTAACATTGGGTTGTCTGTCTGTTAAAATAAAAATATAAAGTTTAAGGATGTGATTGTATGTTATCAAAATTTAATTTCCTAAATCAAAAAATTAAATCTTTTAAAATACTACTGCATGTACTGCTTAGATTTAAGAGACCTACAGATACTATTGTTGTAATATGCTCTCAACATTTAGACGAATACATTGTGGAATATCAAAAGCTAAATCATGATCCACATAAAAAACATAAGAAGTTAGCCTAATATTCGCTCCTTATTTATTAGATCCTGACATTTTAAAATTTCATTATGACACTCGTTAATATAATTATGATTTAAATCTGTATTGTCTATATATAACTTAAATACAATATCACAATTAATGGTATTAAAAAAATACTTACCTATAGTTTCCATAGTACTAAACATATTGTTCCAGGAGCTACCCCCATTAAATATAAGTATACCTTGTTTTCTTTTACTTGTATTTTGATTAAATATAAATTTTCTACTCCAAATCATTTGACATCTATCTATCAATGACTTTAATGGTGACGGGAACATTCCAAAATACATAGGAGATGCTAAAAGAATTATATCACTTGTTTCTATTTGTCTATAAATCTTGGTCATAGAATCCTTAATTGAACACTCCCCCAATACCTTGCTACAATACTTGCAATCAATACAAGGATTAATATTTACTTCATAGCAATTGATATGCTTTATCTCTATATCACTCTTAATTCCCTTTAAAAGTGCATCCAAGATTTTATTTGTATGACCTTCAGCATTAGGTGAACTATTTATTATAAGTAATCTTTTCATAATGAATTATAACTCCAAAATTAGGTCATCTATATCTACTGGCAAAGTTTCTCTATAGAAAGCAACTAAGAAATCCATAGCATCATATCTCTCTTCTGAAAGCTCATAGGATAACATTTCATAATCTAAATCATAGGATTCTGAAATCTCATCTATTATATCATTAATATTATCTATAGCAATATCGTTTAAATATGGTAGAAAATACTCTTGATACCACTGTTCCCCTTCTTTTTCATCCTCACACTCTTCATTTGCAAATTCTCTAGCTCCTTCAAGCTCTAAATCATCAAACTCGTAAGAAAATTTAATTATAAAACACTGATCATGTTTTTTTATTTCTTTAATATTTTCTAAAGCATTATCTTCTAAAATTTCTATAATTCCCTTTTTATTCATACTATAATACTCCTTCATTTTTATTTTCTAAATATTTATTTTATCTTCATTACATTTTCTTAATTTTTGCATTTCTAAGCTTCTATATGCAAAATTTCTTTAATAAATTATATATATTATTTAGACATTTCTTTATCTTATATACTCTCCCTTATCATATAAAATAAAGCATAAATTTTACCTTTATTATATAATAATCTAAATCTTATTATAAATCCATATAAAAGTTTTTAAGTAAGTCTATATAGGCATTTAAATTAATAAAATATGGTACTAGTTTAAATTATAGGTGAATAGAAAACTTTAAAAATCCTTGCTATGATTTCACTAATTATCAATGATATAGAATGGCTTTATAATAAAGTAAATCTAATAAAAAAATAAAAACTGCTAAAAGGTCATAACCTATTAACAGCTCTTACAATTTTAATATTGCTATTTAGTAAATTTTATTCTTCAACCAATTCATACATTTTATCAGCTTTTTCCATGTAAAGAATTCCTTCCAAATGATCCATTTCATGACAGAACACTCTTGCCATAAAATCCTCTACTTCGTACTTTATAAGCTTACCTTCTTCATTCAAAGCTTCAACTACCATTTTAACAGGTCTCTCAACTACTCCTTCATATCCAACATAGCTAAGGCATCCTTCATAATCACTAGCTGTTTCCTTAGACACTTTAACAACTTTGGGATTTATTAATATTATAGGAGAAGTATTATCAGGTGTTACATCAATTAATATAACTCTTTTATTTACAGCTATTTGTGGAGCTGCAAGTCCAACACCTTCAACCGTTGATAATGTATCTTTTAAATCTTGAATTAATTCTCTTATTTCTTCATTTATTTCAACTACAGTATCGCTAATTTTTTTTAAGTGTTCATCTCCATATTGAACTATTCTTTTCACTGCCATCTTAAGTTACCCCTTTCATATTCCTTTTCTAAGTATATTAAATCATATTTTTATATATTTTTCATTATGCATATATAAAAAATTCCTAAAAGATTATATAATAGATGAAGAATATAAAATATATTGAATCCCTTAATGCTTTATATATATATTATAATAAAAATCCTATATAATAACATATTAGAATTATCATAGAAATACATCCTCGTAGTATATGATGTTTTAAATTTAGTTGGTTAAATAGCTTATATCCATGAATTATTGCAGCTATGTGTATTAGTATCAATCCTATTAGAAGAATATATAACATATTATTCCCTCTATTGAATTCCGTAATGGATGCAAATAAAATAACTATACTTCCTACAATCATCATGATATTAGGGAAAATATTATCTCTACTTTGTCTGATTGCCATAACACAAGCAAGGATAGATAATCCACCATATACTATTATTAAAATTAAAGTAATAAATTTAAATGCTATAGACATGATATTCCTCCCATATTTTCGTTAGTTAATTTATAGACCTATATAATTATTTTATATATTTCAGTAGTTTATGCTCCTAATATACTTATCATTCAAGTTAAGTTTTTCATATAAATAAACACCTCATAAAAAATTTTATAAGGTGTTTACTTATATACTATTTTAAATGTTCTTCAAACCAATTTGTTATCTCTGTAAGTCTTCTTATTCTATGCTTTGGTTTTCCACTTCTGCTAAGCTCATGATTTTCTCCTCTAAACATGCAAAGCCTAGTTTCAATACCATGATACTTTAATGCTGTAAACATCTGTAGACCTTCTGCTAACCAACATCTATAATCTTCTTCTGAATGTATAAATAGTGTTGGTGTTTTAACTTTATCTGCATATTTAAGTGGAGAGTGATACCATAATTTATCAATGTTATTCCATGGAGTACCTCCATTTTGATCATCCACAAAATAGAATCCTATATCTGTAGTACAGAACTTAGAAATCCAATTTGAGATACTTCTTTGCGATACAGCTGCTTTAAATCTATCAGTATGACCAATTATCCAGTTAGTCATAAAGCCTCCATAAGATCCACCAGTTACACCTACATTATTTACATCTATATTCTTATATTTTTCTAATACCCTATCTGTAAAAGCCATTATATCATCATAATCAATAGTTCCATACTTTCCTCGAATGTCCGCATAACCTCTTCCATGACCATCGCTACCACGCGGATTACAGAAGAACACAAAATAGCCCATATTAGCCCAAAGTTGCATCTCATGATAGAACACTTCACCATAAACAGTTTTCGGGCCACCATGAATATCTAGAATAGCTGGATACTTTTTATTTTCTTCAAAATCTATAGGTTTCAGTACCCAACCTTCTACTATTATACCTGGTTCCGTTTCAAACTCAACTCTTTCTGGTCTTGATATCTTTAATTCATCTTGTATCCATTGGTTAAACTTTGAAACTTCAGATTCATTACCATCTTTTAATGAATATATTTCTTGCAATTTTTGTTCTCTAAGACCTATAAATAATATATTACCGCTTTTTACATCAAAGGAATCTATAGATCCTCTAGTAGAACTTACTTTTTCTATATTTCCATTTATATCGATTCTATTTATATAAGAACTATCTATTTCTGTAGTTGTAAAGTATAAGTAGTTGCTATCTCTTACAGTAGACTTTCTTCCCCCATATCTACAATCTGAACCTACAGAATTCCTTGTACTTCTATCAAAGTTTGGTGTTAATAAGGTTTTACTATTATTATTTATATCTATTAAATAGAATTTGCCATCTTCGTTAACTCCATACTCCTTCATATCACTTCCAAGTACTATTAATGTATTTTCATCCATGAAACTTACATGAGCATAAGAAAACTTTTCTTCTTCATTAATTAGAGTAAGCTTATCTAATTTAATATCATAAATGTATAAATCATCATTAAGTGGTGCTCTATCTTTATAAGAACTTGCAGTAAATACTACCTTATTTCTATCTTCACTTAATTCTATTGACATAACTGAGTCATATTTATCAGTTATTAAGTTTATCTCTCCTGTACTTACTAAATATTTATATAGCCCACTTCTCTTTTTATTAATAAAGCCACTACCATTACTCCAAAATGGTATCTCATCTAAAACTTCATAGTCCTTTTCCTCTTTTTTTAATTTCAATTTCTCGCTTTTTTCTTCCTCTGAAAGTTCAAATAAACTTTTTTCTCCCACCTTATGAGTACCTGTAAATAAGAATGTATCTTCATCTACTTCAATTATAGCTTCAATGGCCATAGGAATTTTAAAAGCTTTAATAGCTTCTCCACCATGAATATTTAGCTTATAAAATTGAGAAAATTCCTCCCCTTCCTCAAGTTCCTTTTTATCCTTACTATCTCTTACTCCTTGAAATAATATAGTCTCATTATCTTGAAGCCATATAAAATTTTTCTCTTTATTAAAAGAAGTTAATTGATAATACTCATCTAAACTTAAATTATAAATCCATAGATTAGAATTATAGCTGTTATCTTCTACATTACAGCTAGATACTACAAAACAAGCATTATCTCCTTTTGGTGAAAATTTTAAATATGATAAAAACTTATACTTTATAAAATCTTCTAGTTGAATATTTCTCATTACACACTCCCCCAACTTCCGTTATAATTTTATATTGATAATTATACTATATATTCCAACATTTTGTAATAAATATTGGAATATTTTGCTTTAATTTCTACTATCTTTTTCTTCGGCTAACCCAATTCTCCATTGATTTGTTTTACTTCTTGCAGAATAATAAAGAGAATATTTATTCTTTACTCTTACTAAGCTAGATTTATACAGAGTGGCATTATCAAAAGCTCCTTCTTTATCAGATATATTTAATATGTTTTTCATTGGTGAAAAATTCACTCCATCTTGTGAAAAGGTATAATAAAGATTTTGTTTTGCAGAATTTGAATCTTCATATCCATTTATAACCATTTCATATCCTAAATCTGTTTTAATTAAATCATGATGCCATAAGTGAAAATTAGATGGCTTATCTTTAAAATTACATACTTGGATGTTCTTAAAACTCTTCCAATCTTTAGTTTCGGTGTAATATAAATCACTACTATAATTAGAAAACCATATTTTATATAATCCCTCATCATAAATTATGATTGGTGATACATAATCATACTTTTTATCAAAGGTATTTGTAGTTAGAACTAATTCTTTTTCACTCCAATTTATACCATCTTTACTTTTCATTACATAAAGCATATTAGTACCATTATCTGGTTTTTTACCCGACTTATCAGCTGGATTATATCTAAAATAAACTTCTAATGTATCATCAACTAGACATATATCTATATCAGAATAGTGTCCACCACTTTTAACATCTTTAGGAACATCTAACGGATTCTTCATACCATCTAGGTAATTAAAATTAATGCCATCATTACTAACTAATATTTGTGGATTTTCATAATCATCATCACCATTTGGATAAGGTGTCAACCCCATTAAATATTTATATCCATTCCAACCATTTTCAACATACAATACATCTGGATGAACCGCTTGGTTACTTCCATCATAGGTTGGAGTTACTAAAGGTTGTCTTGCATTTGTATAGAATTTTCCCCAGTAGTTTACATTTAGTAAATCGTTACTAATTTCTTTTTCGTTACCAACAGCAATAACATTCTTTATGTTTTTTCCATTCTCAATCATAAATTCTTCTATTGATTTATTTAATATATCTGAACCAATATCAATTAGAGGCATGCCTAAGACTCCACTCGCTGATCCCGCAGATATAAATTCTAAAGGATTGTTACTTGAAGTCATAATAACTTGCTCATCTTTGTATAAACTTTTATTCTTATTTAATAAGTTTATATTTACATCTTTAAAATGTTTGGATATATCTATTTTCTTCATATGTATATTAGAAAATGTTCTATACAGTATATCTTCATCTCCAGCAAAATATACAGTTGAATCTTTTTTATCTTTTAGGAATCCATATGTTAATAAATAATTGTCTGATATTATTATTGGTGTTTTATCCCTCATAGCAATATATGATAATAACATCATTTCTTTAGGATCATCACTATTTGCAAGAATATATGTATTATTATCTTTAAATTCTCTTGCAATACTAATACTAAGACTAGTAATGTCTTTTCCTTCAATCCTATTTACTTCTAGCCCTTTTTCAATAAGTTCATTTTCTATATTATTTGAAACTAAATTCACATCACCAATTAGAATTACCTTAGTCGCTTTTAATCTTGTAATCTCTTCCTTTAATGAATCATTTAGAGTTTCGCCTGGTGATAAAAGTATAGGTGCATTATACTTTCCACTTAACGGTAATGATATACATCCATCCTTGAAATAATTCTGATTTACTATAATTGCCACATCAGAATTATTCCATATTTGCTTGGACATATTTATAGCCATTTCCTCAGGATTTTCTCCCGTAATTCGGCTTATATTTAATAAATCATTACGATTCACTGAATTCATATTACTAGCATTAGCCATAACATCTGAAGTTGGCTCATTACTTTCCAAATTACCATTAAAATTCTTAATAAAGTATACACCTATAAGTATAATAATTATTCCCAATATTGATATAACTATCTTAATGCTAGCGTTTTTGATAAATTTTTTATGTCTCTTACTCTTACTCATACTCATACTACACTCCAAATTAATTTTATTTATACATTTTAAATCTAATTTTCGTATAAATTTCATTCTATACTATATAATAAGTTCCAATAAATAAAATTCATTAATACTCCCTAGTGTAATCTAGGATTGTAAACAAATTTAATGTATAAACTTTATTAAAACTTATATATTAAAAATAGCTTCTAATGCTTAATATTATTTTATAGCAGTGTACTATAGTTAAACTTAAATATAGATAACTATTATTAATAAGTATTAAAATTTTATACTTAATTGTATTTTTTTGTATCACTTATATAATACTACTATTATGCATATAGTCAATAATAATTCTTAATTATGAATAAAAATTAAAAATCTTTACACTGGATTAATCTTTTAACTACACTATTTGATTTCTTTCATCTTAGTTTTATCATCAGATTTAGCACTAGACATAACTACAAGCTCTGGAGAGTACCTTTGTTTAGACTAAATTTAGTATGAAGCTTTATTCCTGATTTTGTAGAACAAATTTTGCCTACTCAAAATAAGTTTTAACCATATTTATATCTGAAGAGTCTATAAGCTTTATACCTCAAAACTTTTTTAGTTTCTCATTTACAGGAAGTTATTCTAAAGCAATAGAAACTAATTCATTTAATATTAGAATATAAATATCGTAATCAATATGAATATTATAATTATATAATATTCCCAAACTGACGCTTTTTATTGCTTCTCTTAATTTGGAGTCAGACTGCATAAAATCATTAATCTCTTAAATTATACGCTTTACTAAATGGAGGTATGGTAGAAATACAAATTTACTACATAGAATTATTGTCAGTAGTATTTTCAGTCTAATAATTAAACACTAGTGATACTATTTATATCGTATTATTAAATATGTTATATATACTAAAACATATGTACGTAGCTCAATAATTAATATATAATATACTTAATTATTGAGTATTTATTATACTTTTAATAATTAATATTTAACCAAAAGATAAAAGGTGAAAAAATGACAAAACAAACCCATGAGTCTGGTGGATTTTTAATCGCTACTATAACTATTTATCTAATAATCATAAAGAATTTAAGCAGTTACTTATTAATCTATCAGTTACTATTGACAATCTTATATTTTCATTCTGCAAATATTGGAGCACTCTTTCCTGACATAGATCTTAAAAGCTCATATGCAAGTAAAAGATATCCCTTAATGGCAAATACATTAGGTAGAAAATGTAGGCATAGGGGCTTTACCCACAGCCTACTATCTTTAATAATTCTTTATACCGCCTGTGTGTTTTTTATTTTCATAAGTGATTGGAACATTGTAATAGAAGTATTATGCTATGGCTTTTGGTTTGGATATGCCTCACATATATTTTTAGATTTATTTACTCACCAAGGTGTAGAGCTACTATTTCCACTTAAACTTAAGATTAAAATACTTAATCTTAAGACTAACTCCATCGGTGAAAAAATCTTCAATAAAATATTGAAAATTCTATCGCTACTGTTATTAATATATTATACTTATAAAATGTCTAATTATTTATTAATGCATCTTTAAATAATTAGACTTATTCCTGAGATTAACAAAAGTATATATGGCAGTTTTAAAAATGCTTCTTGTCTTAATTTTTTAGCCAGTATATTTCCTATCCTAACTCCTATTATTAAAGCTGGTATTCCTATAACTACTACATTAATCATTGTAGTAGTTATAATCCTACCTATAATTTATTAAATTAATAAATTATACTTACCATGATTTTCCTACAAAGAACCCCTGATAATAATTTCACAAGTGATCTTTTCTCTTAAATATCCTTGCTAAGCTCAACAATATTATCCGTAGCAGGCTTTAATTGAGAAACTATTATAGCTATAAAAATCAGTACACATCCAACTAAACCTCTTGAACCAATTCTTTCACCTAAGAACATAGCTCCACCTATGGCGCCAAATACAGATTCCATGCTAAGAAGTATAGCCGCATGAGATGGTTTTGCATTCTTCTGTGCTACTACTTGTAGTGTGTATGCAACTCCCACAGATAAAAGTCCACCATAAAGTATAGGCACAAGTGCCGCTGATATACCTACCATATTAATGTCCTCAAATATAAATGCTACTAATAAACTTAAAATTGAACATGTTGCAAACTGTATACTAGATAACTTTAGCGGATCTATTTTCTTAGTAAAGTTATCAATTAATAATATATGTATGGCCCATCCTACTGATCCGATAAGTACTAATAAATCTCCTTTGGATATAGAAAAATCTTCATTAATACTCAATAAATATAATCCTATAATCGCTATAACTATTCCAATCCAAGTGGTGTTATTAACTTTTTGTTTTAAAAATAACCCTAATATAGGAACTATAACCATATAAAGTCCCGTAATAAAGCCAGCTTTTCCTGCAGTGGTATACATAACCCCAGTCTGTTGAAGACTTGTTGCTATAAATAAAGCACATCCAACTATTATTCCGGCTCTTATAGTATGTTTTAAAGAATTTCCTCCTTCTTCTTTTTTTACATCATTATTCTCCTTCTTCTTATTTAAAAGCAAAATTAATGGTATTAATGAAATACTTCCAAGGGCAAATCTAATGCCGTTAAATGTAAATGCGCCCACATATTCTGCTCCCACTTTTTGAGCAACAAATGCTAATCCCCATATTGCCGCTGTAAGTAGAAGTAAAATATTTGCTTTTAATTGAGTTTTCGTCATATTAATTCTCCCTTCTAATAAATCTCCTCATTTACAACTAGTGTTAGTGAAATTTTTCCTCTAATTAATAATATGAGTAAGTTTTTAATATATTAACAATTATTAAATTCTATAAACTTCTCATTAATCCTCTTTAAAATAATAATTTAATTATCTGTAAATAATATTAATGAAATCTATATTATAAATATTTATTTCAGTGATGTAATTACTTTAAATAAACTTATATGTGAATAATAACCATAGTAAGGAGTTATGTATATGAAATTTATGAAAAAAAATGGAAAAATAGTTTCCTTTGAACCACTCAAAATTAAGACTAGTGTTGAAAACGCTGGTTCTGACTTAGGCATTCAGCTTAATTCAAAAGAGCTAGAATTAATAGTTTCAGATGTGGAATCAGTTTTAGTATCATTATCTAGAGAAGTAACTACTGGCTACGAAGTGAGAAGTATTGTAGTCGAAACACTGATTAAATATGGATACAAAAATATAGCTAAATCCTACATGCTAAACATACTTTAATTTTAGATTAGCAATAAAGCACAGTAGTAATAACATCTACTGTGCTTTATTGTTAACTATACATATTTTTTTAATTTTTTGACTAAGAATGCTGATAATATAATCTTTAATATATCCCCAAATAAAAATGGTACTACACACATGAGTAGTGCCTCTATTAATTCACTTTTAGTTAAATACATAAACCATGCTGTACCAACAAAGTAACATCCTAGAATACCCACTGACATAGCAACTATATATGAATATAGATTATCACCTAGTTTTTTTACTATAATTCCAACTATGATTGCAGATACTATGTATCCTGCTATATATCCTCCCGTAGGTCCTACAACAATACTAAGACCTGCAGTAAAGTTTGCAAAAACAGGAACTCCAATAGCTCCAATTATTACATATATAACTTGACTAATTGCTCCCTCTTTAGCTCCTAATAAGCCTCCTGCCATAAAAACTGAAACTGTTGCAAGATTTATAGGAACTGGTGTAAATGGCAGCGGTATTGATATCTGTGAAAGAACAGATGTTAGTGCTGCAAAAAGAGCACATAATATAATTTTTTTAGTTGTAATTTTCAATGCTGTACCTCCAATGTTAACACTTATATATTTTAATTTTTAAAATTCTTCCTTCATATATTAACATATGTGTACATCCATTTCTATAGATTTCACGAAAATTGTAATCTTTTTTTAACTGTAAAGTTTACAATTTCTTTTATAAATTGCTCTAGGTACAATTTTACATCTAAGTTATTCAAAAATATTAAGTGATAGCTTCTATATTTTTATACAAATTTTATCTTATATCCAATTCATTTCCTGAGGAATATCTTTTAAATAATAATAATATTTCTTGGTAAGTTCATTTAATTTCTCAAAATTTTCATTTATCCATACTATAAGCTCCTGTGCTTGTCTCATCGCATTATTATATTGTTTTTCTGTTATTTCATTTTTATCTAAAGCATCATTCAATTCATCTTCGTCTAACAATATTACTTCTCCTGTAGTCAATACTGCTATATCTAAAAATAAATCATCATAAAATGGAATTCCATCCTCAGTAAGCTCATATTTTTCTGAAATATCAAAATACCACTGAATTACATTATCCTTTTCATCAATCATAACTGTTAATACGAAATTCTTACCTTCTGGGAAATATTGAATCCAATAATATCCTTCGTCAACAATACAATAATCCACCCCCTTAGTTTGTATTGTTAACGATTCTGTTATATCTTTAATCTTTATACTAGATATATATCCCCTTAACTCTTCATTATCAACGAATTCAATCTTAAACTCTCTTTTCAATACTCTACTCCAGTCTGGTTTATGAGCAAATCTTCTCTTCATAATATATAGTCCTCCTTATAAAGCTTATCCTTGTAAATTATTTTAGTAAATCTACTTCTATCTCCCTAATTGCTGCATCATTCTCAATCACAATTTCTACAGATACCTTGTCCACCTTTGAATGAAACTTTTCTTTTAAATTGCTGATTTCTTCATAAGCACTATTTAGTTCTTCTGCATTGGTGAATTTTCCAATAGTCATATGAGGTATGAACTCAACATGATTTAGCCATTTTGGTTTATATTCTTTTAATATTCCCCTATACAGTTTACTACTAATTTTTTTTATTTCTTCTCTACCTTTTTTGACTTCTAAGCATAGATAGAACATTGAATCACTACTAATTTTTATTACATCTTTTAGTTCTACCTCAAAACACCTGGTGTTCTTTAATGTCACAGTTAACCACTTTCTCAGTTCATCTTCTCCAATACTGCTTTCAAAAGGAAATACCAATGTAATATGTGGCTTTACATTATTGACAACAGGATCATATATTTCTCTAATCTCATTAATTATCTGTATATTTTCGAATTTAGGAAATATCATTATGCATCTTTTTTTAATATCCTTACCCATATCTACTCCTTTCTAAATATATATTACTTAATGAAATTTATGCTAACTTCTATTTTAAAAATTTACTACATTTTTAATCTAAGATATAAAATTATAACTCTATATATTTCTTTTTTCATGATAGCTACTGTTGGAAGAGATACTCTTTATGTAGCACCCACGTATTATTTTCCCACCTATAAATGCTCACATTATCAAAATAGCTTTGAAAACTACATGGATATTTATTTACATAATTCCAAAGATCATAATATATGCTTTTTATTCTTTTAGAGCTTATGGTTATATGAAATATTTTATCCTTACCATCCTTATTTGTAAATTCAATATAGGGAACCTTACTCATTTCTTCAATTAATCCATCATGCAAAATTCTTCCTTCCCTACTCATTGCCATATCCATATATATTACTCTATCATCAAAGTGATTATATCCTTTAATCTCTAAAGGCTCTCTTCTATGCTGTATACAATAATCCTCTATTGACTTCTCTATTTCTGTAATATCGTCATCATATTCAAATGGAGCCTTTATAGTAAAATGTGCAGGTAATTTTGAGGATTTAGCTTTAAACTTTTCATAAACTTCTTTTCTAAGATTATTGTTAAAATCTCCCGCTTCTCCCTTTATAACTGAAACAATAACATATCTCATTTTATCACTTCCTTATTATATTCCATGTACATCACACAAGATACTGTGTTTATAATTTATTTCCTATTCCATCTACTCATAACTTCTTATAACTTCATAATAAATTATAGATATGTGTTTATCTTTATTAATAGCATCTTTAAAATATCCTTCTTTATATAGTTTTTTCCCAAGTTCTACTCATTCTATACAATATATCTTCCAGGACTCTAATTCCCTTCTAAATTTTTATTTCTTCGCTTAGAAATAGCCTCATCCTTATCATCGATAGTGGCAGTGCCTATGGGAGTTTAATTTTTCTTAAAAAATTTCCAGTCTAAAGAAAAAGCTTCCTATCAATGTATTTTTAAATCATCCCACATATTTATTTCCCTACTCTAACTCCACTTTCTACTATTGAAAAATTTTTCTCTTCACAGTTTATTTCTGCCTTTGCTCCATAAGGAATAGTAATTATAGGAGCTGTATGCCCGAAATTCACATTAAATAAAATTGATAAATCCTTTAGCTTCAATTCTTCTCTTATTACCTTAATGAATACTTTTCTATATTCTTCATAATAAACATTATCATAAGGTTTACCAAATATTATTCCATTTATATTTTGTAAAATTCCTTGTGCTCCATAGTTTCGTAACCAGTATTCTACATAGGTAGGTTCCGGCTTATCTTCTGAGGTTTCCAAAAATAATATACCATTCTTCCATAGTTTAATATCTGGCCATACTTCAGTTCCTTTTAGCATTTCTAATACATCAATACAGCCTCCAATTAAATGCCCTTGAACCCTGCCACTTCCTTGCAATAATTCATATCCTGTATTACTACTAACCTTTCTTGAAATAAATTTATTCTTTACTTCCCAAGGTAAGTATTCACTTGTCCAAATTTCTGATGATTTAATATTACCTATTGGAGTATCATTAAATAATGCCTTATTAATGTGCTCTTTTGTATAGTCAAACATTTTTATATTTTCAGCAAATTCAGAAAGGATTGCAGGTCCATAGAAACTGGAAATTCCAGCCTTCATACATATAAAATGTGTAACTGTACTATCAGAATATCCAATAAAAATCTTAGGATTTTTCCTTATTATCTCATAATCAATATAAGGTAAAATTCTTATGCTCTCATCTCCTCCAATACAAGAAAAGATTCCTCTAATTGAAGAATCCTTAAAGGCCCCCATTAAGTCCTTTGCTCTCTCCTCTGGATGGTTATATACATACCCAGTTCCCTTAAGGGTTGAGTTAAGCTCTATAACTTGAAGCCCAAAATCCTCTTCTAGTCTTTTTTTACCAACTTCATATCTCCAAAGTATATCTTCATCTCCTGCTCCACCCCAAGATAAACTTATAGCTGCAATCTTATCTCCCGGCTTTAACATAACTGGTTTTATAAGTCCTAATGAGTTTAAATCACCTCTTTTATTTTCTTTATAATCTAATTCTCTCATAACTTCCCCATCCTTTTTTATTTACATTTGTTATATGATACTTATAGGATTATTAAATTCTGATTTATTATCTAGAGTATAAACTCTGCTAACCTTGTCAAATAAGTAAGGTTGTATTAATGGATAAGTAAGATTTTTAGGTTGATTACTAAATAAGGAAACTTCTTTAATTTCTAAATTAGGAAGCTTTCCTAATTCTTCAATATCGGCAAAGAAAAGTGCCCCATAGGATTCATCATAATCTTGTATATCATTACTCTCTCTTACTACAGAATATATACTCACTGCATTGAGTTTAAATTTTACAGCCCCCGTTTCTTCTCTTAACTCTCTCTCTGCGGTTTCCTTTATACTTTCATCTGCTTCTCTATGTCCACCTGGAATCTCCCAAGTATCTCTTTCCTTATGCTTTACAAATATCCATTGATTCTTATATTTAGCCATTATTACAGCAAATTTTAATCTACTTTCATCTATCTCATTAAATTTATAGAAATTGACTTTCATCACTACTCCTCCTACTTATATCCATTACTAGACAAGTCTTTATTATATACTACAATAAACTTACAATTTTAACAAATGTACCGCACTATTTTCCATAAATATTTTTATACAAAATAAAAGCACTAAAGAAGTTTTTTCTTAGTGCCTTTTTAAAATTAAGTGTTCTGTTATGTATTTACAATCTAATTTTTTAACGCTTGTACTTATTTATAAAACTCTTGAGTAGCGTAGTATCTATTTCCAACTTTATATACTCCTACACCTATACTTGTAAAATTAGGAGATAATATATTTTCTCTATGTCCTTGTGAATTCATCCAATTTGTCATAAACTGATTAGCAAGTTCATTTATATCAGATACTCCCCCTATATAAGCTATATTTTCTCCCCAAGATCTATATGAAATACCATCTCTATCCATTTGAGCTGTTATAAGTTCTCCTTCTGGATTTTTATGATCAAAATAGTTTCTATCTCCCATATCTTGAGATTTTATTCTTGCATATTTCTCCATAAGACCACTATAACTTAAGGTATTCATACCAGCTCGAACTCTTTCTTCATTCACTTTTGTAAATATAAACTGCTCTATTTGAGATGAGAAATCTCCTTGAACAGTAGATGATATAGATTGATTTGGTTTGTTAGCTTGTCCTTGAGATGGTGTTGATGTTTCTTGCCTATTAGTATTGTTAGAAGGATTACTATATGTTATTTCTTCTTCATTACCAACTGAAGTACTATTTTTTTCTGTTTTGTCTAAATTATCTCTTTGGTTATTGGTAGCTACTGTTTCATTACTTTTCGAATTTGTATCTTGTCCACCTCTTGAAAATCTAGTAGTATTCTCATTTCCTCCATCATTATTGCTACCTACAGCCTCACTATTTTCTTCATTATATGAACCGACTTTATTAGTTTCCTTTTGTTCTACCTCATTTTCCTTATCTACACTTTTAATTATTGATTTATTAACATTCTTAGAATTATTAGCACTTTCTATGCTATTTTGAAAGGCTAGTCCCACTAGTGCAGTACATGCTAATGCTCCACATATAATTAGTGCAATAAACTTTTTCTTCATTAGTATCACTCCTTATAACTCTGCTATTACTTATGTATACCATAAAATTCATGATTTTTTCATAGTGGAACAGTTCCTATGATTCTATAATAATGTATAATTACATATTTTATCCTACTATTATCCAGTCACATAGATTCTCCACTTAACTCCAGCTATCTTTAACCAAAAATTCACATAATTCATCCTATTTATATAATATAATTATTTTATAATATATTGTTACTATTAGGGGGGAACTATTAATTTGAATATTATTGTAACCAGACATGGACAATCGGAAGCAGATATATTAAACGTACATGAAGGGAGGGCAGATTTCTCTTTAACAAAGCTTGGACGTAAACAGGCTTTATCCATGGCAAATTTTGTATCATCTAATTATAATATTAATAAAATTTATTCTAGTCCATTAAAACGTGCTAGTGAAACTGCTAAATTACTATCTAGCTTAACTAATGTTCTTATTACATATGAAGATGAACTTATGGAATTTAATAATGGATTATTAGCGGGCTTATCTAGAGAAGAAGCAAATAAACGTTATCCCGAGCCTTCCGTAAGATGGCTTCACACCTCCATTCATGGAATGGAGAGTATGATAGAATTTAGGTCTAGAGCTGAGTCAATACTATCCAAAATAATTAGTGAAAATGACTATGATTCCACTGTAGTTATTGTAGCTCATGGTGGCATAATAAATATGCTCTTTAGAAGCTTTTTAGAGCTCCCTTTAAATTCAAGAATGTTTATATCTACAGGGGATACTGGAATACACCACTGGCAGATAACTAGCTATTGTTATAAAATAATTTATACAAATAAGTTATCTCATCTGGATATCCTAGATAATAAATAATCTATTAATATAAGTTATGAAAGGAAATAAATGATGATATATAAAGAACTAAAAATAACTGACTTAGTTCCTGAACTATTGAAGGATTTTGATAGACATGAGAAAATATATAGAGCTTGGAGATTAAGAGAAGATGGAAGTGAATATCTAAAAGATATCTATTATGAAGAGAACTGGGATAATAATGATTTATTATCAATATGTAATGAATTAAAATCTACCTTAGAAAAAGGTGGCTCAGTTTTTGCAGCCTTTGATGAAAGTAAATTAGTAGGATTTGCTTCATTAGAAAATGAATTCTTTGGAAGTAAAAACCAATATATTCAATTATCTAATCTTCACATTACAAATAACTACCGTCATAAAGGTATTGGAAAAACACTATTTAACATGTGTACTCACAAAGCTAGAGAATTAAAGGCTAGAAAAATCTATATATCTGCATCGTCTTGTGAAAATGCTCAAAACTTTTATAGAGGTATAGATTGTGTGTTAACTAAAGAAGTAAATAAAAAGTTATATAATCTTGAGCCCTTTGATTGTCATATGGAATATATCTTATAAAATATATTATATTTAACTCAATACACAAAGCCTAAAATGGATGATATTAATTAAGTTTTTAATAATATCATCCATTTTAGGTTTCTATATATTCTTCTTGCTAATTAAGCTCCTGTTCATGTTTCTATCTTTTACAATACTTAATAATTTTAATTCACTAACCCTATTAATAACATAATTTATCTCAATAGCATTGAGATGCCCTATAATTGATACTTCTTTAGTAATAACTCTCATATTACCTTCCGCCCTCTCCTCCACTATTCTTTCAATAGGAGTATGAGCTCTTGATGTAAAATTACCAAACCCTAAATATATAGCAGCAATTTCTAAAAGAGTTTCTCTACATGGATTATTACTTATATTAATATCACTACAACTAATATAATAATAGATGCATTGATAACTAGTTAAAGTTACTATATGCTCTAATGCATAATATGACTTTATATTTAGTCGTATTTCATTTTCATCTCTGATAAATTTACTATAGTTTTTATCACTATTATCAGTGATATGTAAATTATCATCATTATACTCTATAATTACATCTACTCCAAACATAGAAATATTCAAATGTTCCATGATACAACTAACTAACTTCCTTATGGACATGGGATCAAAATTTCTATCTAATAAAAGTTTCTTTAATTCAACGGGTAAAATAAAGTTTGATTTTGGATATCCAAAGTTTTCTTTTAGATAATCTATTTTCTCTTCTAAATCATTGTCCTTAGTAAGATGATATGATTTATGCCAAAGAATAGTTAGAAATCCTATAAGAATAATAGCTAAATAAAATTTTGTTACTTCTATGCTCACGTATTTCTCCTCCATATACAACAAATTTAATTATTCAAACCTACTATTCCCAAAGAATTCCTATCTTATACTAAACCATAATAATTTAAAACTACTCCCTAAGCCTCAAGACCCCATATCTGCCTCATTTCTTCACAAGTTTCAAGAAGGTATTCAAGCTTTCCTTCCCCTTCAATTTTTCCATCCTTCATAACTAAAATTTTATCTGCATTTTTTAAGGCCACATGTCTATTAGAAACTACCATGGCAGTTATATTTTTTCTTTCAAACATTCTATCCCAAAGCTTTATTTCAGTTTCTATATCTAAAGCACTAGATATATCATCAAAAATATATAAATCAGCCTTTCTTGCAAACATCCTTGCCACAGCAACCCTTTGTCTTTGCCCTCCAGAAAGCTTTACTCCTTTAGAACCTATTACAGTATTCACTTCATCCTTAAAGTTACTAATATCCCTATCCAGAGCAGCAGAATATATGGCTTGATTTAAGTTTTCTTTTTCCTCCTTTAAGCCCAAAAGAACATTGTTTTTGATAGTATCACTAAATAGGTTGGGATTCTGAGATGTATAAGCTACCCTTGGAGGAACAAATTTTTCACTATTTTTCTCAACTTCTTCATTATTAAAATAGATTTTTCCATCATCCATAGGAAGCATACCTAAAATAGATTTAATAAGAGTTGTCTTTCCAGCACCAATCCTTCCTGTAAATACTACAAACTCACCTTGATTTATCGTAAAATTTATATTTTTTATACCATTGGTTTCATTATACATATAGGTTAAATTCTTAATTTTCAGAGATCTTAACTCTGTATGATTCTGTTGTTTAACCTCTTCATCAATTAATTCTCCTTTTAGCTGTAATGAATTATGTGCTAATAGCTCCTCTCCATATTTCCATCCAATAACTTAAACATTCGTTTAAAGGCAATTCCTCCTTGCTGATATCTAGCAAAAATTTCTCCAAGAAAACCAGCAAAGTCAGCTACAAAGGGAAGATAATATACAAATAGTGAAAAATCTCCTACGGAAAAACTTCCTTCTAACATATATCTACCTGTTAATAGCAATATGAATCCAGTCCCAATAGTTACAGCATTCTCATATATAGCATCCATAATGTTTACAAAAATCTTATCTCTTACCATATACTTCATTCTTTTTTCATTGAGACTATTTAGATTATCGATAATATATTCTTCACTACCTGATATCTTTATAGCTTGTATTCCATTAAATATCTCTCCTATTGCTCCAGATACATCCCCTGTAGCTTCCCTAGCAGTTGTTCTATATTTTGAGATATATTTCATAGCTTTTTGTGATAATATTATAACTACAACTAGAGGAGCAAAAATAAACAACGTCACCTTTACATTTATAGTTAATAAAATAATTAATGCACCTAAAGCAAATAATCCATCTCCCATTATATCTAAAGTAAAGCTTATAACATCTTCAATCTCCCCTATATCATCTCTAAAACAGTTCATAGACTCTCCTAAGGAAGTTTTGTTCTCAATTAGTGGATTATTTAGAATACACTCTAGTAGATTTCTTCTAAGTAGTGCACTCATAGAAAATCTATGGTTGGCATCTACTCTTCCCCCAATAGCTATAATAATTGACCTAGTAAAAGCTCCTTTACACGCTTAATACTGGCTTCTGATCTTTGAAGCCTTTGCATTTGTGACCTTATCTCCTCTAAAGGACTAGCCATAAGCTCCACATAATAAAATATTAAATATACAGTTCCAAAAGTTATTAATGAATTTCCATAAAAATATGCTGAAAGTATTAGTGCAGCAGCGTTTCCTAAGGCAAAAACAATTATATTAACTATCTACATATAATAATGTCCTAAAGATGCTTTTACTTCTATAGGTAGCATCTTTCTATATAGCTTATATAAACTATTCATAGTGTAATTTTTAGCACCACAAGTGTTTATATCCTCTACACTAGTAATTTGCTCCCCTAAAAATCCATATAACTGAGCATTATATGCTCTTGATTTCTCCCAATGCTTTAATGATTTTTTCTCTATATATTTCATTACTACCATGTCTAAAATAGCAATCACCGTTAACGTTAATCCAATTCTCCAATCTTCTCTATAAAGCAATAAAATTATTCCTATCAAAAGTCCTAGATTAGATAGCAATTGTAATACAAAAGTAGAGAAAAAGCTAAATAATGCATTTATATCTCCATCAACTCTTTCAAGCATTTCTCCTGATTGATGAGCTTTATGAAAATCCATATCTAAATTTATACAATGCTTTATTAAATCACTTCTTAATGCATTAGTTGCTGTCCATCCAACCTTTTCACTAATATAAGTAGATACAATTTTAAATACTTGTCTTATAATTCCAAAGCCTATGAATAATAAGGCTGCTATTAATAAATTTTCAATTCCTTCATTTTGTGTTACAGCATCAATATAATATCTCAATATCTGCGGATTCACTAACTGTATCACTAAGTTCATAACTAATATAAAGAATAATAGGATTACCATAAATTTTTGTCTTTTTAAATACTTATATAATAACTCAAAGTAATCTTTCAATGGTAACTTCATAGTCATCACCCCTTTCAATTGATTATTGCGATACCAAATTTTCAATTAAGTTTATCTTATGACTAACATTTCTTGTCTACTATTTTTATACAGTTTTAAATTATAGGTGTTAGTTACAGTTTAAAAATAAGTAATCCCTACCCATTTTTCTCTTATATTCTTATATTGTATAAGTAAAATATAAACGACTTTGTATTAATTATTTTACTTTACCTCATAAATTAAGTGCTCACCTTTTTCAAAGATAATATGAAGACTTTTAAAACCTGCTTCTTTGAATAGCCTTCTTTGTGTAGTTAATGTAAAAGGAATATCTATATGATAAAGTTTAATTTTTTCATCACCTTGTTCTTTTAATAAGTCAACTCTTTGTTTAAGCCACTTTTTTTCATAGTATTTACTTACCACATAATCACCCTCTATATAACTTCCATCATCCTTCAAAGCTAATTTAATCTTTTTATAAATATCTAACTTTTCATCATATAAGAAGTGATGCATAGTCATTATTCCAAACACATAATCATATTTCTTTATACCGAAGTCTTCTTCTAGGTAAGAGGCAATAGCTATATTTATTTGATTCAATTTATCCTTATATTTTTCTTTAAGAATTTTTAGCATTTCTTCTGATAGGTCCATACAAGTTATTCTAGCATTAGGCGCCTTATTGAATATTTCTTCTAACTCAAGGCCTGTACCACATCCTAAATCTAAAATTTCAATAGCATCTTCAGTGTATTCTAGCGTAGAAGAAACTAACTTGTAGTATTCTTCAAATGAATTTATGGCGTCTTCCATATGCTTTTCATATCCTTCGGCCCTTAAATTGAAAAAGCTCCCCATTTCTTCTATTTCATAATTTTCACTCATATTATTTTATTACCTACTTTCTGATTTCTTTAAGTCTTTCTAGTATTAAATCTACATTTGAATAAGGTGGTATAATGAATAATTCAATATATCTTTTGACCACTTTTCAAATTTCATAGATTATTTCCTCCTTGTTTTTGTTAGAAATATCAACATATGCGCTTGTATATTGAGCATTTTAACATTTTAAAATGTATAAAGAAAACTTTTTAAAATGTTAAATATTTATATAGTTCCATAGATAAATGTTTATATATGGAACTATATAAAATTTAACTTCAATCTCATACTAGATATTGCTTATATTTTTCAAATCAATATCTATACTAGCTTCAGATTTTATTGTAGTTTTACATTCAGTTTCATGATCATTTAAAGTAATTACTCCCATCCTTATAGCTCTTTCAATTTTACTTCTGGTTAAATCATATATATTATTTGATAAAAGCTTATCTACTCTAATCTTAGCTCGAAAGCAAATAACTTGAATCTCTATTTTGTCATATCCTTTCTCAATTGTTTCTTGCAAATTAATTACTTCTATACAGTTTTCAACCTTCTCAAGATTATGTGGAATATTTTCCATATCTGGTTTACTTTTAAAATCTGCAAGTTTTTTATTCCATGTGTGATCCTGAGGACATTTATATATGGCATATCTGCTTATATTTTTTCCATTGGCATTCTCTCTTCTTATGAGAGAATCTATAAATATAACTTTCTTACCACAGTTATGACAATATCTTAACTCCTCATTAGGACCACACTCTTTTAAACTCCAATTTATCTTTAATACCTTTAACTCTCTTTCCATCTTCCTCTTCCTTTCTAATCCTTAGAGGAAGATAGTTAAATATATTAAATATTCTTGGCAATGTTTTAATCATAGTACTATTTTCCTCCTTTACTAATTTAAAAACATCGCCTTGTAATTAGGTGTCATAAAACTTCACCTCCTTAAGTGATACTCCATTGGTTATTAGGACTTACTCCTTTCAACAAAGTGAAGAGGAGTTTCCTTTAAATTTATTGGCCTAACAAACTTAATTCTTCTACTATTTATAAGATTTAATATCCATTACTATAAATTTAAATTCTTCATCTTCCAAATACTCATCACATTTTTTAAAGCCTAATTTATTAAATAAAGCTAATGATGGCTTGTTATTTTCTTCAATTTCTACATATATTCTGTTGATATCCATGTTGTTAAATATATAGTTCATAGCAACTCTTATAGAGTCATAAGCTATACCTTTTCTCCAATATCTTTTATTACCTATAGTGACTCCCATTTCACCTTGCTTTACTACTGTGTCTATACTAAAGAAATTAACAAACCCTATAAAATTCTCTTCATTGTCAGTAACTATAAAATACCTATACATCCTATCTTCTTTATTATCATTGATTACATTTCTTTCAAAGTTATTGCAATAGATTCTGCATTCTTGAATTAACTCCTTACTATTGCTTGGTATTGGTCTTGGATCATACTTATTAATTTCCTTATCAATTCTACAAGAAAATAAGTTAATTATATCTTCTTGTTCTATATCTCTTATCTTAATTCTCCCATCTTCATGATAAATCACTATAAAATTCCTCCTGTTTCTCTAATAGATTTTAAAGCTATACTTGGCATCACCGATGATGCTCTGCAGTAAAAACTTTGAATCCAACCGCACTGTATATAGCTTCATTTTGTGATTTGTTAAATATTGTTGTAACTCTTGACTTTTTATGACCTAATACTTCTTTAAATTCTTTTATTTCCCTAAGTTGTTTCATATCTTTATTTTTATTAGATTTCATTTTGTATTTCTCTCCCTTATTGATTAAAATTTTCTTTCTATCTTTAACTTTATGATTATTAATTTTTCAATATAATTTTTTTGTCATTTTAATAAATTCATATTTCTCTTGATTTATGTTCTCAATGTATCTATCAGATTCTTTAAATCCAATTTCTTCGTATACCTTTATAGCTCTTTTGTTAAATGCAGCCACAGATAAAGTTATATATTTACCTATGAAGTTAAACTTTCTTATTCCGAAATTGATACCTTCTACTACAAAATCATATCCTACCCCCTTTCCTGTAAAATCTGGCCTTAAGCCTAAACCAATATTAACTGCATTATCGCTAAATTCAAACGAAAACATTCCTATAACTTCTTTTCTCTCACTCAAAACAACATAGTGATTTTCCCAATGATTACTCTTTATTTTTTCTAAAAACTCTTCTAAATCTTCTTTATCAAAATCCATATCATAAAAATAATACTCACCTTCATAGTGCCAATTTAAAATTTCTTTAGCATAATCACTATTTGTATTTACAAATTCAAATTTCATTTTTTCCCCCCTAAGTTATGCTCAAAATCTCTAATTTGCTCCTTTGCGCAAATCTAAATGAACTTTTTATTCATTTCTTTAATTTCACCTCCTTAATAATTAGGTTTTTAAGCTTTGCCACTTATTAATAAACAGAGTTCTTTGCTTTAGAGGTGGTTTTTACTCCCTCTGAAGCTT
>DCDL01000030.1:13646-19179 GCA_002316385.1 Clostridium sp. UBA1056 | reverse complement strand
GTAAAGATTACTGTAAAATCAACGCTTTGAAACATATTATACAGTCATTTACTAAATATAACAATATGGATAAATCAATAACAAGCTATAGTGGTGGAGGAAAAATAGCCAACATAATAGAAACAGGTGGACTAGCATTACCATTTGAAAATACCATATATCTTCAATCTGTAAGGGTAGCAGGAATGAAATACTATATAAAAGATGACTTTATTTTATTAGAGGGAGATAAAATAAAGTTAAAAAGGGAACCTGATAATGTATATGATAACTATGCTATAGAATTATTTACAGTAAAGGGTGAAAAGATAGGTTATATACCAAGAAAAACAAATAAAATATTTGCAAGACTTATGGATGGAGGAAAAATGTTAAGTGCTGAAGTAAGAACTGTGGATTATTACTTTAAAAATTTACAAGAGGTGTGGATAAGAATATTCTTAAATGATTTATAATAGCATGAATTAACTAAGATTTGACTTAATAAATTTTAGTGTATAATTATATGTGATAATAAGTCATAGGAGGATATCTATGAAATCAATAGAAGTAGTAGCCGCTATTATAAAAAGTAATGATGAGATATTTATAACTAAGAGAGCTGAAGGTGATTTTGCTGATATGTGGGAGTTCCCAGGTGGTAAGATTGAGAAAGGGGAATCTAGAGAAGAGGCTTTAATCCGTGAAATTAAAGAGGAGCTAGAGTTAGATATTAAGATAGATACATATTTAACTACAATAGAATATGATTATCCTAATTTTCATCTTATAATGCATTGTTATATTTCAGAAATAGTAGGTGGAGAGCTTAAATTAAATGATCATAATGATGCAAAATGGATAAGTTTTGAGGAATTAAATAGCCAAAGATGGGTTCCAGCAGATATTTTAGTGGTGGATGTTTTAAAGGCATTATAATAAAAGGTGATATTATTTAATAACCAATTAGATAATACCACATTTTTATTTTTTGTCTGCAAGCTTTGCTATACGCAAAAATGTCTTAAGGCACTGTGTATTTTGAAGAATTATAAATATCTAATTGTGCAATTTACTCATTTATATAAATAGACGTGTAAATAATTAATTTTTTTCAGTTTTAATATATGTTATGTTTTTATCATCAATTTTTTCCAAAGAAAGAGAGTTTAGTGTATCTTCATTAACTATTATTTGAGTTTCATCTAACATGGTTACAGGAATATTAGATATTTCCTCACCATTTAAAACTTTAACAGCAAGTTCTCCAGTTTTATAACCTAATTTTTCATAGTCGATACCTTGACATGCAAGTGCACCAGATTT
The DNA here is from genome assembly GCA_002316385.1 of Clostridium sp. UBA1056. Taxonomy (GTDB): domain Bacteria; phylum Bacillota; class Clostridia; order Clostridiales; family Clostridiaceae; genus Clostridium_J. The sequence goes on along the minus strand of DCDL01000030.1, from coordinate 17,874 downwards.
GACAGAACCATCTTCAGAAGATATTATTGGCACTTTATTATTAGTAGCAATTTTAGAAACTATTGGCATGGATGAAACAATTAAGTTATCTGTTGGAACATATAAAACATCTATTTTACCTACTAAACTAGACATAGCTTGACTAATTTCCATTGAAGAGGAAACACCCTTTTCTACAACTTTATAATTATTTTTAGATGCATACTCTTTTAGAGTATCAACTTGTATCTTTGAATTTACTTCACTAGTATTATATAAAACACCTATAGTTTTAGCATCTGGGATAAACATTTTAATTAATTCTAGATTTTTATCTATAGATATGTAATCTGATGTGCCTGATACATTTCTTTCAGGTTTATCTATAGATTTTACTAGACCAGCAGCAACTGGATCAGTAACAGCAGTCATTAATATCGGTATATCTTTAGTTGCATTGTAAGCTGCTTGAGCTGATGGCGTTGATATAGCATATATTAAATCCTTTTTATCAGATACAAACTTATTTGCAATCATTTGAGTTGTAGGCATATCATTTTGGGCATTTTGGTAATCAATTTTTATGTTTTCTCCATCTTTATACCCATTATCTTCTAGTGCTTTTATGAAGCCATCTCTTGCTTTATCTAAAGATGGATGTTCTACTAGCTGAGTAATACCTATTGCTTTGATATCCTTATTTGAATCAGATAATTTATCATTATTATTCTTAGAACAACCTGTAAGTAAAGAAACTCCAATTGTTCCTACTAAAATTAAACTCATTAACTTATTTTTTATTGTCATAATATAATCCTCCTAAATTTTATTTTTATATATGTATTTAAATCTATATATTAACTAATTAAGCTATAATTAAGCCTTATATTTTAAACTGCATACTCAAATTTATTTAGTATTTCTTCTATACTTATATTTGATTTTTCCTCACCACTTATATCTAAAATCACTTCTCCTTTATGAAGCATTATAAGTCTATCACCATAGCTAATAGCATGCTTTAGATTATGAGTTACCATTAGTGTGGTTATATTTTTTTCCCTAACAATTTTATTAGTTAACTCTATAATTTCATCTGAAGTTTTAGGATCTAAAGCAGCAGTATGTTCATCTAGTAATAAAACCTTTGGATTTGTAATAGTAGACATAATTAGGGAAAGTGCTTGTCTTTGACCGCCTGATAGATATTTTACTTGAACGTCTAAATATTTTTTTAAGTCAAGTGATATATCTTCTAATAAATCTTCCATAACTTCAGTTTTATGACGGAGACATTTTTTAAGATTTAGTAAACTTCCTTTGTTTAAAGCTAAGGATAAATTTTCTTTAACTGTCATAGAAGGACAAGTGCCTAAACTTGGATCTTGGAACACCCTGCTTATTAGCTGAGTTTTTTTATGTTCAGCTAGCTTTGTTAAATTATTACCATCTAATAAAATATCTCCTTGGCTTTCTTTTATAAAACCTGAAATTATATTAAGTAAAGTAGACTTACCTGTACCATTACTTCCGATGATACTAACAAATTCACCTTTATTTATAGTTAGTGATAGATCTTTGAAAATTATATTAGGATCTCCGTATGGATTAGGGAATGTTTTTGAAATATTTTTAATCTGCAACATCTAAAGCACCTCTTTTCTTTAAATTTTTATAGTTACTATTGTTATTAGCAAAAACATTTAGGTTACCAACACTTAAGAATAAAATTATTACTATAGAAGTCATTAATTTTAAGTTATTAGGAGGTACTATACCTAAATCTATTGCAAAATAAATTGTAAATTGGTAGATTAAAGTCCCTAATAATATAGATGTTGTGGTTTTAATAAATGTAAGTTTCTTAAATATGGAGATGCCAATTATAATTGATGCTATTCCAAGTATTAAAGTACCAATCCCTAAATTAACATCAGAGAATCCTTGAAATTGAGCAAACAAGCTACCAGATAAAGCAACAAGAGCATTAGATAGCATTAATCCTAATATTTTTATAGTACCAGTATTAATTCCTAATGATTTAACCATCTGAGGATTATCACCAACGGCTTTTAATGTATATCCAAGACCAGTAGTTAAGAATAAATCTAAAATAAATTTGCAAAACAATACAATTATTGCAACTAATACTAGTGGAGAAATGCCCATATTAAATAGGTGATTGAGGTCAAATAATGGAACGTTTGACTTTCCCATTATGCCTAGATTAATAGAGTAAAGCATACCCATAACTAAGATTCCTGAAAGTAAGTTAGAGATTTTAAGTTTGATGTGTAAAATACCAGTAACAAGACCAGAAATTAAACCACATATCATAGCTAATAAAGTTCCAATTATTGGAGAGATGTTGTTAGTTAAAGAGAAAGCAATGATAGCCCCGCCTAATGAGAAACTTCCATCAACAGATAAGTCTGGGAAATCTAAAATTTTATAGCTGATATAAATACCTAATACCATAATTGATAAGATTAAACTTTGTATTACTACAGATGCAATTCCTGCCATAAAAAGCACTCCTTTTAAAATTTATTATATATAAAAAACCACATGGTATAGTCCATGTGGTCCATTTTTGAATATAAGAAAGCCACATAGAATAATCCAGGTGGCTTATTTTTGGATATAAAAAAGCCACACAGTATAATCTGCGTGACTTTATAAATGATGATAATAATGAATAACATTATAAACAATATAGCCAACACAGATACAATCCCTAATTATCAGTAAGTTCTAAGGGCTTTGTATCCATGTTAAAATTTAATTAAATTTGTAACGTGATACAAACCCTATATAAATTGGCTATAAAAACTAAATCGTGCTTGTTTGTTTATTAAAGTATTCATAATTACCCTCCAGTTTCATTTCATAATTAATAATATTTTTCATAGAAAAACAAAGATAAGTTTTAATATTTGTTTTCCTTTTAATTTATTAAGAGTATATTCTATTTAAGATTGTAAGTCAATAAAAAAATATAAGACTGGTTAAATTTTTCATAAATTAATTAGAATTTATTCATAATATCTTCCCAACTTATATCTATTAAATCCTTTGCCATTAACAGGACCTCCTTTTAATTTCATACCTACTATTTTAGCAAAGGTATTTTGCCAAACTAGGTGTTAATTCTTTTACACTTACAAATATCTAAAGGGTAGAGTAGTGGATTTTACCCACCGTGCTTCGCCTCCACCATTGAAATCCACGAGAATGCATTGATAATTTTATCAATGTATTTTTTAGTATCAAAGATATATATTTTTTATCAGCTAGTCTTGAGTATAATAGTTCTAAATAAAGAAAAAGTCTCATAGAATATTATAAAAAATAATTTTAGAGGTTAAGTATGAAAGGATATACAAGACAACAACAAAATTCATATAAGTACACCTTAGCTAATACTAATTTAAGAAAAGAAAAATCTACTTTTTCGTATGTAATCACTGTAATACCGGCAGGGTCTAAGGTTCAAGTTATCGACGCTGAAGAAGATTGGTATGAAGTATCATATAATGGACAAAGTGGGTATGTATATAGTGATTATTTATCTACAACAAAATATACATGGACAGATGTTACTTTAAGGTCTTATCCATCTGCTGAGTCAAAGCCAGTGACTACAATTCCTCCAAAATCTATGGTACAAGTGCTGTCTGTAAATGGAGACTGGAGTCATGTTATGTATGACAATCAAGAAGGATATATATTTAGCTATTTTCTTTCTGATGATGGAAATCCACCTGAAGAATATGATTTTAAGTATTTTTACACCGATATGACAAAGTTTGTAAATGATAATCAAATTAAAAGCCCAACTATAAATTTAATTACAACAGATTTAGAAAATAAGCTTACTTATATATTTGAAAAAAATTATAACGGTTTATGGAAATTGCTATATAAGTGGTCATGTACAGTAGGTAAACCTAGTACACCAACTATTGTGGGAACTTTTTATGTTAGCGGTAGAAAGCCTTACTTTGGCTCTGATGCTTATAGAGTAAAATACGCTACTAGAATTCGAGGTAGCTACTATTATCATTCAATTTTATTTAATGCAGCAGGAACTGAAATAATTGATGATAGACTTGGTATGGCCTTGAGTCATGGATGTATTCGATTAGCTGTAGAAAATGCTCACTGGATTTATGATAATATATTAGATAAAACTACTATAATTATAAACTAAATTAATATATAGGCTCTATAAGGCATCTGAAAATAA
>DCDL01000030.1:0-13621 GCA_002316385.1 Clostridium sp. UBA1056 | reverse complement strand
TATTTATTTTTTGAAGATGCCTAAGGTAATTGCCTTATAGAGCCTATATTTATCGAATTTAAAAAATAACTATTTACGTATAATATGATTAATCGAGGGTTTTTTATGTGCGTCCAGTATGGGGAGAGCTTAGTGGTGAAAGTCCTCTTACTTACTCAGCTGATAGGCTGATAAGTTTTATAACAGAATAATTTGAATAGTTCTAAAAGTTTGAAATATGCTATATAATCAAAGTAAGTACCAAAATTTCTAAATATTGTTTGTTGAAGCACAAATCTTACGATAATGAAAGGATGAGGAATTTATGAATAAGACAAGCTATACTTCAATTGACGAGCTAGTACAAATGCCATGGCTTGAATCAATAACCATTGGTAAAGAAGGAAAGGTTGTTTCATATGTTAAAATGACTTCTGATTTAGCTGAAAATGTATATAGAGATCATGTGTGGGTTTATGAAATGGATGGACAAAAGCATTATCCTATCACAACAGGAAAATCTAAAAGTAGTAGTCCTGCATGGGCTCCAGATAAGAGTTACTTAGCCTATATTGTAGAGATAGGCGAAAAAGAAAAGCTTCGAAAGCAAATTGTTTTGAAAACCTTTGACGAGTTCAATGGAATTCAAATCACAAATTCCAAGGAAGGTGTCAACAGTTTTGTCTGGTCGCCTGATGGCAAGGGAATATACTATACCACTACGGAGACTGACTCAGAGGAGTTAAAAAAGCGTAAAGAGACTTATGGAGAATTTAAATATGTTGATAAGGAATATAAGAATGATTATTTATGCTATGTAGACATAAAGGAAGCAATTGAATCATTTAAGGAACAAAGTAATAAGAAAAAAGGTGAAAAGGAAGAACCAAAGGATGTTAAAGTGGACATAACAAATCCAAAGGATTTTAGCATAAGGGGTTTTCAACTATCACCGGATGGAAAAAAAGCTGCACTTATATGTAGTCCAACAGTGGATATAAGAGATGTAGAAACAAGTGTATATATCTTGGATATTTCTACTAAAAAGTTTAGAAAACTCAATATTACTGGAATTCTTAGTTCAAATATTGCATTCTCCCCAGATGGAAATAAGATTGTATTTGCTAAAACTCCAAGAGAACCGGAATATTACAAGTGGAAAGTTTGGGAAGATGCTGTTTTAGAGATATATGATCTTGAAAAAGAAGAAACCATAATGAGGTTATCTGAATTTGATAGAAGTGTTACACCTATTAAATGGACAAATAAAGGAATACTTGTAACTTGGCAGGATCGAGCAAATTATCGAATTGGAATGGTTTCTGAAAATGGTGAAATCTCTTCAATCTATAGCAAGGATGAATGTTATATAGTTAGTGCAGATAGTACCTCTGACGGTGAAAATATAGCCTATATTAAAATAGAAAAAAATAAGGCAGCTGAGGTTTATATAAACTCAGTACAAGTAACCAATGAAAGCAAGATATACGAGAATAAACTATTGAGTAAAAAAGAAGTCATAACCTGGAGCACCAAGGATGGTCTTGAGATAGAAGGAGTTTTATCCAAGCCTCATGATTATGATTCTAATAAAAAGTATCCGCTTTTGGTAGTTATACATGGTGGACCAACATGGGCATCATTCCCTATTCATAATATGAATAAACTCTACCCAATTGAGCAGTTTGTGGAAAGGGGCTTTGTTGTTCTTGAGCCTAATTATAGGGGAAGCTCAGGCTATGGGAATAAGTTCTTGACATCTAATTTTAGAATGCTTGGGGTAGGAGATTACGAGGATGTTATTTCAGGAGTAGATAATCTAATAGAAAAAGGCATGATAGACAGTGAAAGAGTTGGAGTAATGGGTTGGAGTCAAGGGGGATACATATCAGCCTTCTGCGCAACCTTTAGCAATCGATTCAAAGCAATCTCTGTAGGAGCAGGCATAAGCAACTGGACTACCTACTATGCAAATACGGACATAACAACGTTTACCAGATCATATCTAGGAGCCACACCATGGAATGATCCAGAAATATATGCAAAAACTTCTCCTATGACCTATATAAGAAACGCTTGCACACCAACCCTTATACAACATGGTGATAATGATAAGAGGGTGCCTATTCCAAATGCATATGAACTTTATAGAGGACTGCAAGATTTAGAAGTGGAAAGTGAACTTGTGGTATTTAAGGGAATGGAGCATGGACCTCGTAAACCTGGACTTAATAAAGCAATAATGGAACAAAATCTTCATTGGTTTGTAGAACATATTTAAGCTTTATTGTCCGGAAAAAAATAAATAGTTGAGTATATATTATATGTGTATTTGTTTGTAAGATTAAAAGTGAAATATGATCTAAATATTAATTATATTTTTAAGGGAACTTCAATTTTGGAAGTTCCCTTAGTTCGTGTTTTAAGAAATTATTGTAATTAAATGATAAAGTTAATTATAATACAGATTGCACCACCTATAATTAACGAAATAATATTAAAACTACTTCGTAAATTAGTTTTAATATTGTTGTGATGCATTTGTTTTTCCATTTTAGCAACTTCAAGATTTGCATTTGCAACATATTGCGCATTATCTTGTCCAAGGGCTTGAAGTGATAGTCCAGTAGGATTTCCACCTATGGAAGAAAGTGCACCTAAAACAATTAATATGATACCTTCAATAAATAGAACATCTTTTAAACTGTATGAAGTGAAATTTACAATCAAAAACCCAATGAAAATAAAAACTATCGCCCATAATATCCCACAAACAATACATTTAATTAAGGCTTTAATTTGGATCTTATTCGTGATTCTCCCCTCCTTTTCATTGCTATATTACATTCGCATTGCAATACAAGCATTTATTCACCCTATTATACAGTTATTGTTATGAGACTAAGATTAGAACTTCAATTACAAGTTATATAAAATAAATTGTAATATTACAAAATAATATATCAATGGAGAAAATTTTATAAGTTAAAAGATTTTCTAAAATCACTAGGAGTAATTCCATGGACATCTTTAAAGGCAGCAGCAAATTTGGCTGGATTTTTGTAGCCACATAGTTCAGATATGCCACGAATACTTAGATGGTCAGCAGATAAGAGCTGCATGGCTCTTTTCATAGTTTCTATTCGAATATATTTATAAAGAGCAATTCCATAATGGTTTTTAAAAGATTCGCGAAGTTTACTTTCGCTCATTTCAGCTATTCTGCATAGTTCAATTGTATCTGGAGCATTTAAAATATCTTCATCAATCTTAGTCTTAACTTGATAAATCTTCTGCTCGTTTTCCCAAGTAACGTAGTGGCGGCGGCTGCTTCTTCTTTTAGGGATATCAGGAAAGTTTCTAGTGATTGCAGATAAAAGATGCAAAGTCATCCCCTCAAAAGCAAGTAAAGGCATGTCTGTATTTCTTACAGCCCATCTAATTTGCTCTAAAATAAGCATTATATCAGGAGTGTTGTAGTGTTGAGTTTTCCAAAGTTTTGCATCCTGAACACTGATTTTAGGTGCATGGGTGCGATCTTTAAGAAAAGGTTTTATAAAGTCATCAAAAATTAAAACACTGGTAAAACAATAGTGTACGTCTTTAGAGAAAGTAAAAGTCAATTGTTTTTGAGGGTTAACAATTAAATTAGTGATTGGAGGAAGAGCTTGCCTCTTTTTCCCTTGATGTGAATAGACTATTTCTCCACAGTCAACACAAAAGATAATCATAAAAGGCTTACTTGAATTTATTGTATGTACTATCTGTTCACTTGGGGTAAACCAAGCACTTGAAACAAATAATCCTTTAGCAGCATTTATTTCTGCAATCCATCCATTTGACCAATGAGGAGGAAAATCATAAATATGTCCATTACCATAAGGCCTTTTACCAAAATTATATTTATCTGCTAAAGCACTCCAAGAAGAATTATTATATTCATCCATAAAATTTTTACCCCTCTCTTTTTTGAATTAAAGTAACAATATTATAGCATCATTTGAGAAAGGTTTTCAATAAGAGCATAATCCATTTTATTTAAATTGCAATCCATAATGATGAGAAGTATTTTCATTTAACTCTTATAAAACAATAAGTTACTCTCATTTTAGTAGAAAACGACTTCTGAAAAGGGGCTTGTTAAGATATTGACAGGCGAATTTATAAATGCTACGATTTTAAAAGTTAGACTAGTCTTACATTTGTATATAACGCAGGCGCTAGAGTTATTAGATTAATATAAGATATTTATAAGGGAGAGGTATAAAATGAAAAAATTATTGTCATTATTTTGTGCAATATTTATGACTACTATGATTTTTGCTGGCTGCTCTTCGTCTAAAAATGTAGAGAAAGAAGAAGCAACTGTTCGTACTATATCTACTGCAAAAGGGGATATTGAAGTTCCTGCTAATCCTAAGCGTGTTATTGCTAATTGGTATGTTGGAGATGTTATTACTTTGGGATTAAATTTAGTTGGATATAATGCTTGGGAACAAGAAAGTATGCCTTTTTATGATACTCTTAAAGCTTCTACAAAAATTGAAAAGTGGGAGCCTGAAGACGTCATGAATTTAGAACCAGATCTTATTATTACCTATGATGAGGCAGACTTTGATAAATTCAGCAAAATAGCTCCAGTTCTTGTTATTCCAGAAGGAGATATGGATTCTCTTGAACGTATAAAAACCATAGGAGAAGCTACAGGACGTAAGGTTGAAGCAGAGAAGGCAGTTTCTAACTTTGAAGAAAAACTTGCGGATGTGAAGAAAACTTTTAAAGGTGATACATTTGCAGGTAAAACTTTCAGTATTTTGGAAGATTGGGGAGCTACTGGTGAGTGGAGCGGTATATATTATGAGACAGGTTCTAGAGGTGGTACTTTAGTATATGAATATCTTGGACTTAAATATCCAGACAAGCTTAAAGAACTTATAGAAAAATCAGGAGAAGGACGCGGATCTATAAGTTATGAAGTAGCTCATGAGTATTTTGGTGACTATATATTATGGTTTAAGCAAGAAGGTAAAGAGTCTGATTATGCAAAGACAGAAATTTGGAAAAGCATTCCTGCTGTTGCAGAAGGCAGAGTTGTAGAAATTCCAGGAGATTATGCAGGACTTTTCTTTTATTCTGATGTTACAAGTCTTACTGAACAACTTGACTATATGGTTAATGCAATAAATTCATTAGCTAAATAATTCTAATTAAGAAAGGAAAATAAATATGCAAAATACCTATAATAAAAAGCGACAATTAGGGGCTTTGAATTTTACAATCTATATGATTGCAGGGGTGGTTTTGCTGGTGATTATGTCAGCGGCATCAATTTCTTTTGGTGCTGCTGATATGAATTTGTCTACGGCTTGGGGAGCCATTTTTAATTTTGACTCTTCTTTAACTGAACACCAGATTATTCAAACTATCCGACTTCCTCGTATAGCAGCTAATATAATTGTTGGGTCAAGCCTTTCCATATGTGGTGCTATAATGCAGGGAACCACAAGAAATCCTCTTGCTGATTCTGGACTTATGGGTATAAGTAGCGGTGCTACTTTCGCTATAGCTTTTTGTATGGCATTTTTACCTGGTGGAAGTTATGGACAGATGATGCTTTTTGCATGTATTGGTGCAGCTGTTACTACAGGTATGACTTATTTTATTGCGTCTGTTGGCAGAGGAGGCATGAAACCACAGAGACTTGTTTTAGCAGGTATTTCTATATCAATGTTATTTGGTGCTTTTAGCCAATATCTTTCTATTAAATATAGACTTGGGCATGCTTTAGCTTATTGGACTGCTGGAGGAACAGCAGGTGCTAAATGGAGTGAACTTGCTATAGTTCTCCCATTCTTTATTGTAGGTACAATTACAGCTCTTGTTATATCACCTTCAATTACTCTTTTAAATCTTGGAGATGATGCAGCTATAGGTCTTGGGCTTAATACTAAGAAGGTTAAAGGGATTTCTACTGTAGTCGTTTTAATACTTACAGGGCTTTCTGTAATTGTTGTTGGACCTGTTGGTTTTGTAGGATTAATAGTACCTCACATTGTCCGCTATCTTATAGGGGTAGATTATAGATATATTATTCCAGCTTCAGGATTATATGGAGCTTTGATTACTGTGGCAGCAGATTTAGTTGGAAGGCTTATTAATAAGCCTTATGAAACTCCTATTGGAATTATTTTTGCTGTAATAGGGGTTCCATATTTTCTTTATCTTACAAGGATGCAAAGGAGGGAATTCGAATGAAGAAAAAGGGCTATTCAGTTTCACGTGGCTTAACTATTATTTTGGTACTTACCATTGTACTGTTAGTTGTGGCAGTAATAAGCGTGAACTCAGGTAAAATGAATCTCTCTCCTTCGGAAGTTTTTAATGTTCTTATTGGAAAAGGTACAGCTAAACAAAATCTTATAGTATATGATTTTCGTCTTCCTCGTATTGTATTAACTATTCTTGTAGGTATTGGTATGGGAACAGCTGGATGTGTAATGCAGAGTTTACTTCGCAATGATATGGCTAGTCCTGGAACTTTGGGAATAAGTTCTGGTTCTGGGTTGTTTGTATTATTGTTTATAGTTGTTTTTAAGGTAGATAGTTTATCTTCAGCTATTGCTCTCCCCCTCCTAGCTTTTATAGGTGGAATGACAGCAGCTGTGTTGATATTTTTACTTTCCTATAAAAGAGGAAAAAATATATCACCTACAGGATTAATTTTGACAGGAGTGGCTGTTGGAAGCGGATATAGTGCTGTTACTATGATGCTTACTTTAAAGCTAGATGAAAAACAGATGGATTTTGTTCAAAGATGGAGTGCAGGAAGTCTTTGGGGAGACAATTGGACGTATATTTCTATTCTTGCACCTTGGATATTGATTCTATTTTTATATGTACTTTATAAATCTCGTACTTTGAATACTTTAAATCTTGGTAATCAAACTGCAACAGGATTAGGAGTAGCAGTAAAGAGAGAATTCATAGGTCTAGCTGTAGCAGCTGTTGCTCTATCGTCAGGCAGTGTGGCCTTAGGTGGAAACTTCTTTTTTGTTGGAATGATTTCTCCACATATGGCAAGGAAGTTTGTAGGCTCAAATCATAAACTATTGATTCCTACCGCATCTTTAGTAGGCTCAATAATTATTCTATTATCAGACACTATTACTAGAACTATAAGTCTTGGAACCGATATTCCTACAGGAATTATTATTACTGTATTAACTACACCTTACTTCTTATACTTATTAGTAAAGTCAAATTAAGGAGGTTTGTATGAAAAGTATTGAAACTAAAAATTTAGATATAGCTTATGATGATACTCTCATTGTAAAGGAATTAAATATGCAGATACCAAAGGGAAAGATAACTTCTATTATAGGAGCAAATGGCTGCGGTAAATCAACTATTTTGAAAGCGGTTGGACGTATATTAAAGCCTAAGAAGGGTGTAGTACATCTAAGTGGACAAGATATAAGTAAATTACCTACAAAAGAAATAGCTAAAAAGATGGCAATACTTCCTCAAACTCCTACTGCACCAAGTGGACTTACTGTAGGTGAGTTAGTTGCATATGGACGTTTCCCTCATCAAAAAGGTTTTGGAAATCTCACAGAGGAAGATAAAAGAATTGTTAAATGGGCTTTAGATGCAACTAAGTTAAGTGAGTTTGAGAGAAGAGAAGTTGATGCTTTATCAGGAGGGCAAAGACAGAGAGTTTGGATTGCTATGGCTCTAGCACAGCAAACTGATTTAATTTTATTAGATGAACCTACTACTTACCTTGATCTTGCTCACCAATTAGAGGTTTTAAAGCTTTTATATGAGCTTAACCGTAATCAAAAGTGTACAATTGTTATGGTACTTCATGATTTAAATCTTGCTGCAAGATTTTCTGACTATATTATTGCTATTCAAAAAGGCGCTATAATAAAACATGGAGCTCCTGAGGAAGTTATGACTCCCGAGGTGCTTAGAAAAACCTTTAATATCAATGCTGATGTTGTTATTGAACCTAAGAGTAATCGCCCAGTATGCATTACCTATGATATTGTAGATGAAAATGAGGATGTAGAGTCGAAGGAAAAGGAGGCAGTAGGCATATGAGAACTACCTTACGTATTTTTATTGGAGCCAGAAAATATTGGATTTATTTAATATTAGCATTAATAGCCGTTATTATTTCTACCACAGCAGGATTTTATAATCCATGGGCCCTAAGAGAGCTTACAAGTATAGCAACAGAAGGAAGCGCTGATTTTGGAGCTCAATCTTTACGAATAGGATTGATGCTTTTAGTCGCAACTGTACTTCAATCAGCTGGAAGTTCTATTTCAGGATATTTAAACCATCATGCAGCTTTACATTATGTTGCAGATATGAGAACAGAACTTTACTCTAAGCTTCAACATATGGGGCTTAAGTATTTTAATAAAAGTCGTACAGGAGATTTAACTAGCAGAGTTATTAATGATGTTATGGAGGTAGAGATTCTTTTAGCTCACGTAATTCCTGATTTTGTTGTTAATATATTGACTTTCGTAGGTGTTGGGATATTATTATTCTCTATTAATGTAAAGTTGGCTTTTTTAAGTCTTGTTACTATTCCTTTTCTTATCATGATTACTCTTTGGCAGAGTAAACATCTTTCTCCTATATGGAAGCAGAATTCTATGGTTAGGGGAGAACTTTCTGGTACTGTTCAAGATAATTTTTCTGGAATTAAAGAAATACAGATATTCAATCAACAGGAAAGAGAAGAAAAAAGGATTAAGAACCTTTCTATAAAACATAGTAAAGCATACTTAAAGGCAAGCTTCTTTTTTGAAACCACTTTTCCGCTTCTTGCATTTTTCACTGCTCTAGGTTCTGTTATAGTTATAATATTTGGTGGATTTATGGTTTCAAGAGGAGAAATTAACATTGGAGATATTGTAGGATTTTCTATGTATCTTGGTATGTTTTATGGACCTATAAAGAGCTTTTCAAGACTTATGGAAATGTCAGGTAACGCACTTGCAGGGTGTAGACGCGTTTTTGAGGTTATGGATGAAGTTCCAGATGTTGAAGAGAAAGTTAATGCAAAGAAAATGCCTAAAGTTAAAGGAGAAGTTGAGTTTAAGGAAGTTTCTTTCTCCTACAATGATGAAATAAACATTTTGAAAAATATAGATTTAAAAGTAAATCCGGGAGAAACTGTAGCTTTTGTTGGGGCAACTGGAGTTGGTAAAACCACAATAGCCAGTCTTTTAAACCGCTTTTATGATCCTCAGAATGGAAGCATTTTAATTGATGGAATAGATATTAAAGATGTAACTTTAAAGAGTCTTAGAGATAATATAAGCATGGTTTTACAGGACACCTTTTTATTTAACGGAACAATTTATGAAAATATTGTTTATGGTTGGAAAGAAGCTACTAGGGAGCAGGTTATTGAGGCTTCAAAGGCAGCTAATGCTCATGATTTTATTGAAAATTTAGAAGATGGTTATGATACCATAATAGGAGAGCGTGGAGTACGTCTTTCTGGAGGACAGAAACAGAGGATTTCCATAGCTAGAGCAATCCTTAGAAATTCACCTATTCTTATTTTGGATGAAGCTACATCAGCTCTTGATACAAAAACAGAGAAAGAAATCCAAGCTGCATTAGATGAAATTTCAAAAGATCGAACAACTATAGTAATTGCCCATAGATTATCAACTATCCGTAATGCAGATAAAATTGTAGTTCTAGAAGGAACAGGCATTAAAGAAACGGGAACCCATGATGAGCTGATTCGTTATGGAGGAACTTATGCTATGCTCTATAGAAGTCAGGTATCTTAAATGTAAAAAAAATTAACGACTTAAAATCGCCAAAGCAATTTTGAGTCGTTGATTTTTTTATTTATTCTCATGTTCTGAAAGAAACTTTTGCATAGCATAAACAGAATCTGAACTAATAACGTGTTCTATAGCACAAGCGTCTTCATCTGCAATAGAACTATCGATGTTTAGAATTTTTATAAAGAAATCTTTAATAATGTGATGCTTTTTAGATGTAGATCTAGCTATTTCTAAGCCTAAAGGAGTTAAAAATATTTCCTTGTATCTTTCATTGGTTACAAGTCCCTTTTCAGCTAAAGTTACCATAGCGCTATTAGTGCTGGCTTTAGTTACTCCAAGCTTTTCTGCTATACGAGTCATTTTAACTCCTTTGCCTTCTTCTGATAACTCATAGATAGCTTCTAAATAATTTTCCATTACAAAAGTAAGTTTTTCCATACAAATCTCCTGTGATTTTTAAAGTTGATTTTATTCACTCTACATTAATAAAAAGTCTTTTAATAATAATAGCATATTTTAAATGGAGTTCCAAGAATAGAGATGTAATATATTGATACAGAAATGTATTAAATATATTACATTTCTGTATAGATATATTTGTAGGAAATCAAGAATTTGTATTATAATAATTCGTATATGAAGTATTGGAAGTATTAAAAATTTGGATAGAATAGAAACTTATAGAGAAAAATTACTTCCAATAGTAAATGGTTTTGATATGAAGTTTGATTCATCAGCAAGTGATAACATAAGCGCAATATGGGCATTTACTTTTGCATTGATGAGAGTAAAGGTAATAATCCTAAAATTATGATATTTGATGAACCAGCACAGCAAGGCATGATACCAAAAGATATGCCAAATTTTCTAAAAAGCTTAGAAAATTTTAATCAAAAATTTCAGGTTATAAATAGGTAAAACAATTAAATTCATTTATATCATTTCTTCCATATAACTAATGGACGTATGAGTTATATATCATATAATAATCTTAACAAAAATGAATTTGATGTAGTAAGTTATTCCATAGTACTAACTAAAAATACCCCTTTATCAAAACCTCCACGTTTCGTCTTCTTGTCTAACCTAATTTTCTCAAATTCTTCAATGCTTATTCCTTTGTATTTAAGTATTGCATATATAACTTCGACTAAATCTGCTAGTTCAGTTATATCGTCATCTGTATAATATTCATCAAGTTCTTCTTTAAGCTTATTGTTAAGGCTTTTAAGATAATCGTGATCTTCTAAAACTGTTATTGTACATTCTCTACCTGATTCTTTAATTATTTCTGGAATTCTATCTCTAACGAGTTTGTTAAAGTTAGCCATTATTCTCCCGCTTTTATAATATTATATTTTTGATCGCTATTTAAAAAATTTACATTTTAAGAAAAAACAATCAATACATCTTATTTTTCATAATAACAATCCACTGGATTTATGTCAATGGATAAGCCGTAAATGATTGAGTTATGGCAATATCTTGACTTTTTATTGATCCTTGAAATACCTTTAAAAAGTTCTACGCTCCTAGTCCAATATAGGGCATAGTTATCATATGTATGATATTTTTTTATATAAATAATAGGCAATACAATATCTTCTAATAATTTAATAATATTATTCTGTTTAACTACATATGAATAAGACAATTTATGTTTTTCAGGATTATAATTTTTCTTCTTATTTATTACTTCATATCCGATTGTGTGTTTTAGCGAAGTTAATAATTCTATAGTAGTGGAGGCTATTGATATGCAAGGAGCAGGATATTAATTAGCGTGAAATCGCTGCAACATAATATTTCCTTCACCATCAATTATTTCAGCTATATATGCTTTTTCTATTTCTGTCATTTAACTACCTCTAGATATATTATTTGTTAGTTCCTTAATATTATTAGACCTCAGTTGTAAATCGAAATGCATGTATGCATAAGGATAAAAATATATTGAAAGACAATAATAAAGATGATATGATGAATAAATAGATGAGTAAAATATTGGTAAATAATTACTGATTTATTACTCTGATAAAAGAAAGTTGTTATAGATAGTTGCTATTATGATGGCTTTTGAAAGTGAGGTAATATACTGTGAAAATAAAATTTATTCTACCTGCTTTGGAAGAAGCAAAAAGTCCCTTTTGGAGACCAATAAAGTACTCACTTTTTCCACCATTAGGACTAGCTACTCTTGCATCATTATGTAATGAATCTGATAGTATACAGATTGTAGACGAGCATGTTGAAGATATAAATTTAGATGATGATCCTGATTTAGTATGTATTGAACTCTATATAACTAATGCCTATAGAGCTTATGAAATAGCAGATAGTTATAGAAGTAGAGGGATAAAGGTTGCAATTGGAGGATTACATGCAACTTCTATGCCTAATGAAGCTAAAAAGCATGCAGATATACTTTTTCTAGGTCTTGGAGAAAAAAGCTTTCCTAAGTTTTTGGAGGATTTTAAAAGAGGAGAGGAGCTGCCTGTTTATGAACAAGGTGATGTATCATTAGATTTTTTACCTTTGCCAAGAAGAGATTTATTTAAGAGTGATAAATACCTTGTTCCCAATTCAATGGTTTTTTCAAGGGGATGCCCTAACAAATGCTCTTTTTGTTATGTAAGTTCATTTTATAAGGGTGGAAAATCTTTTTTCGCATATAAAGTGGATAGGATATTAGAAGAAATTGAAAGTATGAAGGGCAGACATTTATATTTTCTTGATGATAATATATTTGCAGATAAAAAGTTATCAAGACAAATTTTTAAAGAAATGAGAGGGCTAAATAAAGTTTTTCAGGGGGCAATAACTGTAGATTCTATTCTTCAAGATGATACAATAGAACTTGCATACGAGGCTGGGTTTAGAAGTGCTTTTATAGGATTTGAAAGTATTAACAACCAAAGTTTAATTCAAGCTAATAAGGGTTCTAACATTGGAAAAGATTATTCTAAAGCAATAAAAAGATTAGATGAATTAGGAATAATGATAAACGGAAGTTTTATTTTTGGATTAGATCACGATACTTTAGATGTCTTTGATAGAACTACAGAATGGGCTATTAATAGTGGAATAACTACAGCAACTAATCACATTCTTACACCCTATCCAGGTACTGCAATATATAATAAGATGAATGAGGATAAGAGAATTGTTACTAGGGATTGGAGACTATATGACACTAGGCATTTAGTATTCAATCATCCTACCATTACAAAAGATGAAATGGAAAGTGGATATGATAGAGCATATAAAAGTTTTTACAAGTGGAGCAATATATATAAGGCATCAAAGGAGCATGGGGAATTTAGAATTAGATTAAAACATTTTACTTATGCGGGAGCATGGAAAAAGTTTGAGCCAGTATGGAACTTTTTAATCAAGAATGAACTTCTTTCAAAGGCTAGAGGTACATTAGTGAGAACATTAAAATAGTGAAAATGAATATAATAATGCTTGGCATAATAGACAGGAATCAACTGATGCTTCTGCTCAGAAGTATGGGGAATCCATATTGTGTTATGATCACATTTATGACACTGAAATTGAAGAAACCTATAGAGCAGAATATAAATCATGGGAAAAATATGATAATAATAGAGAAAAGTTCGCTAATAAAAACCTTCAAATGGTTCCGAAGAATAGGTATGATTTGTTGAATAAATCTGTAGAGAGATATATAACTAAATAAAGGCTATAGATGCTATAAATTGACTGTTAAAATCACACATTGTATAATAAGAAGTATAAGATAAAATCTGTAAGAAACTTTACACTAAAGATAGGATTCTGTTAAGCTGATA
>DCDL01000023.1:77306-107472 GCA_002316385.1 Clostridium sp. UBA1056 | reverse complement strand
GCCTGTTCCGCCACTCCAGCATTTCTGCTATCACCTTTCAGCGACAATACTTATTATATGGTATATTGTTGTCTATGTCAACAGTATTTCTACAGTTTTTTTCTAATTTTTTATTTATTATCTTAAATTTATTCAAACTGAATATATATAGCATATATATTTATATAAAATTTCCATAAACAGAGTTCTTTGCTCCAGAGAGGGTTTTTACTCCCACTGAAGCTTAGAAATCGTTATCCAGGGTTGTAGCCGCTCTTTACTCCCACTTTGAAGAAGATGGGAGTATTAGAGCGGGTGAGCATCGGATAAAAATAAACAAGAGTGCTTACAAAAGCACTCTTTAATCCTTCCAGTATAAAGCTTAATTATATCATTTTCTGCTATATCCTCTACCTTTTCCACCATCTTGGTGTCTCTTAAGATCTTGAAATCTTTCTTCACTATCTTTTAAGAATTTTGACATTCTATCTTCAAAGTTTCCTGTAGTTGTAGTCTTTGTTTTTTCCTTTTCCCAATCTATATCTACAGGTTTGCAAGACTTTTTAGGTGTTCCTGCTTGTTTTATGGATAAACTCATTTTACCATTATCATCTACAGATATGACTTTAACTTTAACCACATCATTCTCTTTTAAATGATCGTGTACATTCTTAACAAATACATCAGATACTTCTGATATATGAACTAAGCCTGTTTTTCCCTCCACTTCAACAAATGCACCAAAGTTTGTGATATTTACTACTTTACCTTCTATAATGCTTCCAGCCTTTAAGGTCATATTGAAAAGACCCTCCTTAAATTTATAATTTAAATTTATATATACTATAATTAATATAATTAATTATAGTAAATTTTTATTTTATTTACTGTCTATTACAGGAGATTCTCCTTCTTTAATTAACCCAAGCTTTTCTCTTGCAAGTTTTTCTATATATCTACTATCCTTTGATAGCTTGATTTCATCCTGTAATTTTTGATTTTTTTCTTGTACCGCCTGCAATTCTGAAGTGTAGTTATCAATATCCCTATGCTGTCTAAACATTATTAATTGTTGATTTATAAATGTAAAGCCTACATAAAGAGCTATAAGTAAAAGACCTATCTTTTTTAAGCTGAATTTCTTCATATCGATTTCCCTTTCTTATTTACAAGTAGTAGCTTTGACATACACTTATGTTCTATGTAGCCAAAATAGTCTATAGCTATATTGTAATTTGAATTTTTATTTTCTTCAACCCTTAATATTATTATTTTATGTTTTTTTTATTATTTTGTAAAAAATAATTCTTATAGGATAAAATAAATAATAAAATGTTACTCTAAAAATAGCTAATATAGCATTTAGTACTTTTCCATATCCTAATAAAAATATATGACTAAATAATTTAAAATAAATAAATAGTCCAATACCATTGTACACAAATACGTTAAAACTCATATACGCATAGTTTGTATACATCATAAAAATAAATACTATAATACCAGTGAGTATCCAAAACAACAAATCTTGTATTGCTGTTATTATGATTCCTGGCTGCTCAAATCCTCTTATTACTCTATATACATCAAAGAAAATACCGACTAACATTCCACTAAGTAAGGAGAATATAAATAATGTTATTTGTCTACCCATATCAAATATCATAACTTAATCACCTAAATATTTTAGAAATAATGCTATTTTGTTTCTTCGGTCTCTTTTCTTCACTTGTATATACTACATAGGATATTTTACCTGTTATTACTACATCTCCATTTTGAACATCTAGCTTGGTCATCTTTAGTTCTTCGCCTCTGATATCCATATCTCCCAATACTGTAATTATTAGTATTTGTTCATCATTAAAACTTAGAATTTCTAAAACCCCATCCAAAGTCATCTTTTTTCTATTTTCCAATGTAATAAAACTTTTTTTATTTTCTAATGCTATATCTTTATTTTGTTCCATAATATCCTCCTTAAACCTCAAGAACATATTAGCTTTCTATAAAGATATATTCATTAAAAACTATTTTATGCTATTATTTATTCCTTATCTTCTTCTCCACTAATTATCTCATACATATTCTTAGCTTCTTCTTTATTAACATGATTAGCAATATTTGTAATTTTTGCTTTCAATAATTGATTTGCAAATTGAATTTCTATAATATCATCTTCTTTAATAGTAGTACTTGGTTTTGCTACTTTTCCATTTATTGACACTCTGCCATTTTCACATACATCTTTGGCAACAGTTCTTCTTTTAATTATTCTAGAAACTTTTAGATATTTATCTAATCTCATAATTTACCCCCTTAGATTATATAAAAATTTAATACATTTATACTTTATACAGTATTCCTCGAAAATAGAAGAAAAAACCCAGAATATTTCTAGGCTTTTTCAAATAATTATTTATTTACTATGTCTTTAAATTCTTTTCCTACTTTGAAAACAGGAACTTTAGATGCTGGAATTTGTATTTCTTCTTTTGTTCTTGGATTTCTTCCTACTCTAGCAGCTCTCTCTCTAGTTTCAAAAGTACCAAATCCAACTAGTTGAACCTTCTCTCCACCTTCAAGAGCTTCTTCAACACTTTCTATAAATGCCTTTAATACTGCCTCATTATCTTTTTTTGTTAGTCCTGATTTTTCAGCCATTTTTGCGATTAATTCTGATTTGTTCACAATAGTACCTCCTTAATGTTAATTTTATGCAATTTATATTTTAATTACATAAAATAATACTTACAATATTCTTACAAATTATCTAGAATCCTTCTTTTTCTTGCAAAAATTTATCTTTTTATTGATAAATTATGTTTTTTAGATTCACTCCATAGGATTTCCATCTCTTCTAAAGTCATTGCTTTCATATCAATGCCCTTTTTAATCCCAGATTCCTCAATAAATTGGAAGCGTTTTATAAATTTATCTATAGTATAATTTACTGCAAATTCCGGGTCAATGTCAAGAAGTCTTGCAATATTTACTGTAGCAAAGATTAAATCTCCTACTTCTTCCTGTATTTTTGACACATCTGAAGTTTTATATACATCTTTTATCTCTTGTAACTCTTCTAAAACTTTTTCCATAGCTGGTTCTACATCATCCCAATCAAATCCTACCTTACCAGCCTTTCTTTGGACTTTTTCTGCTCTAATAAGTCCTGGCATACATCTTGGAACATGCTTTAATTCATCTGTATAACTAGTAAAATTCTTTTCTTTCACCTTAATTTGATCCCAATTATCCAATATATCCTCTGTATCTCTAACTTTTACATCTGAAAATATATGTGGATGTCTATTTATCATTTTATCAGTTATAGCTGCTACCACATCATTTATATTAAAGTAGCCTTCCTCTCTACCTATTTGTGCATGGAACACTACTTGTAAAAGTACATCTCCTAATTCCTCGATAAGTTTACTATCGTCCATTTCATCTATAGCTTCAATAACTTCATAGCATTCTTCAATTAAAGCTCTTTTTAGGGATTCGTGAGTTTGTTCTAAATCCCACATACATCCATCTTCACTTCTAAGAGTAGACATCACATTAATTAAATCTTGAAAATCCTTAGGTCCTTTAATATCCTTAGGAATATATATTGAAGTTAGATAATCTATGTCTTCTTGTCTATCTAAATCATATAGTTTAATTTTTCTTATACTTTCTTCTCCTTGTATACCTGCAGCTCTTACAAAGTATATATCACTATCATCACTATAGTACTCGCATAGAGCTAATTTCACTTCAGATGCAATGAATTTATTATACACTTGAGTTATTATGACCCCTAGTCTTTTATCCATAACTTGTTCTTTTATATCAAAGGCATCTATTATCTTTACACCTTCTATAGGATCAAGCCTTAGACTCTCTATAACCGCATCTACAAAACTTACTGATGGCATTAATCTAGTTTCTATTCCTTTTTTTTCACAAAGCTCTAATAATAGAGTTACAGATTTTTCTGCCACAAGAGGGTGTCCTGGAACTGCATATACCAAGTCGCCTTCTCTTTCGTAGACTTTTATAAGATCTTCTGCAATAGCCTTATATATATGATCAAAATTATTATATTTCTCATAAAAATTATCATAGGTATTAAATTTCACACCCATGGATTCTAAGTATTTAACATTAGGGTGTTTTTCTGTTCTAAAGTATATATTTTTATTATTTTTTAAAACTTCTAGTACACCTATGGTTAATGCATCTTTAGAACCAGGTCCTAAACCAACCATTGTAATCATTTGAATCTACTCCTCTTTTAGTTTTTAATGAGTTTTTCCTTTACATCTTCAATAGTAAATATTCTAAATATAATTGATAATAATCCAAATACTATTATGCCAAGGAAAATAGATATTAAGCACGATACTCCATTACTCTGTGTATAATTATAGACATTATTATATATAAAAACAACAGATATTATCATAATTAATGACACAAATACAGGCTTTATAAATACTTCATATACATTTATCTTTACTTTTAGCAGTTTCTTAACCTCTATCAAATTTAGAATGCCAGTTACTGCATAACCTATTATACTACCAATTATTGCACCATATATATTAAATCTAGAGTTACTTACTAAAATATAAGTAATAATTACTTTAAATACACATCCTATTCCAAGATAATATACTGGTTTCATATATCTACCACAACTTTGTAAAAGTGATGTAGTTGTTTGAGTTATTATAATTAATGGTATTGATAAGGACAATAATTTAAGTATTTCATGTCCAGCCACATCCCCCATAAATACTAATCCCATTATAGGCTTTGAAAGATAAAATAATCCTAAAGCGCTTGGAATTCCTATAACAAATGATAGTTTAAATACCATATTAACTCTTCTATATAATTCATTTTGATTGTGCATAGAATATACTTCTGATACTATAGGTACTAAAGTTGAACTTAATGCAATGGAGAGTGCTAATGGTATATTTTGAAGAGTCATAGCCTTACCAGTAAATTGTCCATATAATACTGCACTTTCTTGAATAGTATATCCTGCAACTAAAAGTCTTTGAGGCACTATTATTGAATCAATTAAAGACATAATTGTGCCCACAGCTGCTCCTATAGATATAGGAAGTGCTGCTTGGACTAAAGTTGATAACATCTTATTACTTCTTTTTACCTTTATATTATTTGACTTAGACTTTTTAAAAAAATATTTCATTGTCAAATAAATACTTCCAAGTATCCCTCCCGCTAATGTTCCAAAGGCTGCTCCTGCAGCTGCATATTCAATACCTTTAGGAAGTAATAGATAAGCTCCTAATACTCCAAATACAACCCTACCTATCTGTTCTATAATTTGAGCTATAGCTGTATTATTCATGTTTTGGAGGCCCTGGAAATATCCTTTAAATGTACACATAATACACACAAATATAGGTGATATAGATATAATAATAAAAGATTCATATGACTTTTCATCCCACATTAGTAAAGTTATTATATTATCACCAAAGTATAACATTAAAAATGATGCTACTAACCCGAACGGAATCATTATTCTAAGCGTTTGTTTAAGTACTTGTCTAACAGCATAAGTGTCATTACGAGCATTAAATTCTGATATTAGTTTTGACATGGCAATAGGTACTCCGGAAGCTATTGCTACAAAAGTCATATATAAAGGGTATGACATTTGATAATATCCCATCCCTTGATCCCCAATTAATCCCTGTATTGGTATTCTAAAAAATAAACCTAGAAATCGTGCAAAAATTGTAGCTATCCCTAAAATCATAGTTCCTTTTAAAAGCGATTGTTTTTTCATACTTCCTCCTCAAAATACTTTGTATAATTAATAAGTATTTTAAGACGAAACATTTTATTACTTAATGCATATAATATATCTCTCTATTCTTAAAAATGATTAGACTGAAGAATGAAGTAGCAATAAAACAAAATGCCATAAGATGTGAAGTAATATCAATCTCATGGCAATAGCTATATATTTTTTCTTAATTTAACTTAGTTGGTAATTATGTTTTTAATTATCTATTGTTCCATTTGTTTTCCTAAGAATGAAGCTGCAGTTTCTGCAAGTTTTAATTCCAAATCTCCAAACTTCACATTTTCTTTTGAAGCTATAATTACCGTTCCTACAGTATCTCCCTCTGTAATTATTGGTGCTACAACTTGTGTTGTATATTCATCAGCAGATTCTCCTTCACATATAGGTATTAGCCCTTGTGAACTTTTATCTAGAAGGGTCGCTTTACGCGTTTCCATAATTTTATCTACTTCATTACTAATCTTTTTATCTAGATAGTCTTTTTTCATTCCACCACTTACAGATATAACTGAATCTTTATCACAAATTATAACTATATTACCAATGGTCTGATGTAGAGCTTCGCTATATTCCTTAGAAAATTCACTTAACTCTTCTATAGGTGAATATTTTTTTAATATAACTCCACCATCTCTATCTGTAAATATCTCAAGTGGATCTCCTTCTCTAATTCTTAATGTTCTTCTTATTTCTTTTGGTATTACAACACGACCTAAGTCATCTATTCTTCTTACTATTCCTGTAGCTTTCATTAAATATCCTCCTCATTTATGTAAATAATATTAATGCTATTATTATCCTTCTTAACGCAAATTTTATACATCCTAGAAATTTTTTCATTAATAAAAAATAAGATTAATGTCTAAATATGACATTAATCTTATTTCTATATATTAATATTTACTTATTTTATCTTCATATAATTTTATGTTTGCATCCTTCTGCCAAGCAGTTAATGTTTCTACCCATTTATTGTATTGATTTTGCTTTAATAATGTATCTTGAATTGTTTCTTTAACCTCTTCTAAAGGTTTAACTGGATATTCCTCTTTATCTAAGCATTTTATAACATGGAATCCAAATTTAGTTGATACAGGTGTTTTAGTATATTCACCCTTATTAAGACTTATAGCTGCCATTAAGAAGGTTTTATCATATTGCTTACTATTATATTCAATCCAGTCCAAATCTCCGCCTGTATCCTTTGTAGCATCTGTACCTTTTTCAGCTGCAAGTTTAGCAAAATCTTCTCCATTATCTAACCTTTCAATTATCTCTTTAGCCTCTTCTTCTGTCTTAACTAATATGTGAGCTGGTCTAACTTTGTTAGGGCTCTCTGTATATAAGTTTTGGTTGCTATCATAGTAAGACTTTATTTCTTCATCTGTTACAGTAACATCCTTAACTACATCTTCATATACAATATTAGATATTACCGCTGGTTTTAATTCTTCTAAAAAGCTCTCTTCCGTAACTCCAGCTGCTTTAAGAGCATTTTGATACTGCTCATCAGTTTCAAAAGATTTTTTTATCTCATCAAGCTGTTCTTTAGCCTTAGCAGTAGCTTCTTCATCAGAAGGTACTATACCAAGCTTTTCACCATTATTTTTTATAATGATATCATTAGCCATAGTGTCAAGCATCTTTAATCTTTGTTGCTTTACAATTTCCATTGCCTCTGCATTATCTTTATAATTTTCACCATATCGAGCCTTTACTTGTTCATAAACTGTAGATAATTTACTGTCCACTTCTCCTAAGGTAATCTTTTCTTTATAAACCTTAGCAACTACTGTTTTACTAATACCTTCTTCAGTTTTTTCTATCATTCCACAACCTACCGCTGAAAACATTAGAGCGGATGCCATTAGACCTGCTAAAATCTTCTTTAATTTTATCAATTTATTATCCTCCATTCGGTTTTTTTAGTTAATATTGCTATCTAATTTTACCATATAAATACTATTAAATAAATAGCAGTTAAATCTATTTACCTATTGTTGATAAATCCTTAATAATATTTATAAGTTTATCCAATAGTTCTTTTTTATTCATATCCTTACTCTTATACACTAAAACTGGAACATCCCCCATTTTAAATGTAATCTGCTTTTTATAATTATCTAATATATATTTCACCATTTCTGAAGTTAAGTAGGATTTATCTTTAAAAGTTATTAGTACCTGGATTCCTGTATCCTTTATTTCTAAAACTCCACTTTCTCTAGCAATAGCTTTTAAATAAGCTATATTCATTAAATTATAAATACTATTAGG
The DNA here is from genome assembly GCA_002316385.1 of Clostridium sp. UBA1056. GTDB lineage: Bacteria > Bacillota > Clostridia > Clostridiales > Clostridiaceae > Clostridium_J. The sequence goes on along the minus strand of DCDL01000023.1, from coordinate 99,377 downwards.
AATATTAGAGTACCTATCTTCAATTTCTTCAATAACATCAAGCATATGTTCATAGGATTCAATGGATGCAATCTTTTTATAAACTTGTATTTTTTGAGTTTCATCGTGTATATAGCTACTTGGAATATATGCATCAATTTTCATATCTACTGTGGTTTCAATAGGTTCCTTATCAACTTCACCTTTTACAACACTTACAGCTTCTTCAAGCATTCTACAATACAAATCATATCCTACTGCAGACATATGACCACATTGAGCTGCACCCATAATATTTCCTGCACCTCTTATTTCCAAATCTCTCATGGCTATCTTTAATCCTGACCCTAGCTCTGTAAAGTCTTTTATAGCTTTTAATCTCTTTTCTGCAACTTCTGTAAGAACTTTATCCTTAGTATAAGTAAAGTAAGCATATGCTATTCTATTAGTTCTTCCTACTCTTCCTCTTAATTGATATAGCTGAGACAATCCCATCTTATCTGCATCTGCTATTATCATAGTATTAGCATTCTGTATATCTATACCTGTTTCTACTATGGTCGTGCTTAGAAGTATATCATATTTCTTATCTACAAAATCTATAATTACTTTTTCTAATTCTCTTTCAGTCATCTGACCATGACCTATAGCAACTCTAGCCTCTGGCACAAGCTTTTGTAAATAAGTTGCTATATCACTTATAGTTTCCACTCTATTATATACAAAAAATACTTGTCCTCCCCTATTCATTTCCCTAAGTATCGCATCTCTTATAAGCTGATCATTAAATTCAACAACATAGGTTTGAATAGGATATCTTTCTTCTGGTGGAGTTTCTATTATACTTATATCCCTTACACCCGTTAAAGACATGTGTAGCGTTCTTGGAATTGGAGTAGCACTTAAAGTTAATACATCTATATTTTTCTTTATTTCCTTTATCTTTTCCTTGTGGCTAACTCCAAATCTTTGCTCTTCATCTACAATTAATAATCCTAAATCTTTAAATACTACACTCTTTTGTAACAACTTGTGAGTTCCTACTATAATATCTAGATTACCTTCTCTTAGTGAATTTAAAGTTTCTTTAACTTGAGAGGCAGTTCTAAATCTACTAATCATACCAATCTTAATTGGAAAGTCAGAAAATCTTTTTATCATATTTTTATAGTGCTGCTCTGCAAGTATAGTAGTTGGTACTAATATAGCTACTTGCTTTCCATCAATGGCACATTTAAAAGCAGCTCTAAGAGCAACCTCAGTCTTTCCATATCCAACATCACCACAAAGAAGTCTATCCATCGGCTTATCGCTTTCCATATCCATTTTAATATCCTCTATTGCAGTTAGCTGGTCTGGAGTTTCTTCGTATGGAAATTCTCCTTCAAACTGACTTTGCCAAGGTGTATCTTTAGCATATTTGTGACCTTTTAATGTAGATCTAATAGCATAAAGTTTAACTAAATCTTCAGCAATATCTTCTACTGACTTTTTAACTTTACTTCTAGCCTTTGCCCATTCACTTCCACCAAGTTTATTTATTTTTGGTGATTTACTTTCACCCCCAATATATTTTTGCACTAAATCTAATTGCTCTACAGGTACATATAATGTATCTCCAGAATTATATTCTAGAACTAAATAATCCTTCTTATTTCCCTGAACGTCTAATTGGTTAATACCTTTATATACACCTATACCATGATTTACATGCACTACATAATCACCAAGTTTTAAGTCTGTAAAGTTTTTTATTTTTCCAGCGCCTTTTTTAGTAGTTCTTCTTGTAGCTTTCCTTTTAGACTGACCAAAAACTTCTGAGTCTGAAATAACACACACTTTTAAATCTGGATATTCAAAACCTTTAATAGAACTTCCGAAGGTTACTACTACTTCACCTTGTTGAATACTAGAAACAAGATCTTTATAAGTAGCTTCTATACCTCTATCTCTTAAAGTATCAATTAGCCTTTCTCCTCTTGTCCTTGTTCCAGATAAGATTAAAGTTCTATATCCTTTTTTCTTTTTCTCTATAATATCTTCAATAAGCATGTCTAATTGTCCATGATAATCATGGATTGTAATTTGAGAAAATGCAATTAAATTTCTTGGTTTTAATATTTTAGTAGAAGCTGAAAGACTTTGTAAAGTTATAGTTTTACCCTCTTCTAAGACTTCTTCAATCATATCTTTAGGTATTAAAAGTTCTCCTTGTTTGGGTAAAATATTACCCCTGCTTAAAAAATTCTCATAGTTCTCCTCAAACTCAAAATATACACTATCTAACTTGCCCATAGCTCTATTTGCATCATCAACTACAATTATACTATCTTTAAAATAATCTAAAAATGTAGTCTTATTTTTATAAAAATAAGGTATATAGCTATCAATAGTTTCGAAACTCCAAGTTTCTTCTAAGCTCTCTAAATTTGCTCTCACCGTAGAACTTATTCTTTCTAAAGCTTCCTTATCTTTAGATTTTTTAAACCCTGATATAGCTCCTTCTAATTCCTCTTTAATTCCTTCTTTTGCAGAGTTTATAAATTCTTCTGTAAGAATTATCTCCTTAGCTGGAAATATTTCTATTCTTTCTACCTTATCCACGCTTCTCTGATTATCTTTATTAAAGGTTCTTATAGAATCTACTTCATCATCAAAAAGTTCAATTCTAAAAGGCATGCTACTAATAGGAGGATAAATATCTATTATCCCCCCTCTTACAGAAAATTGTCCTATATTTTCTACAACACTACATCTTTCATAACCACACTGTACAAGCTTTTCACTTAGCTCTCTTATATCCAGTATACTTCCTAAAGAAATTTCAAAGGAAAACTTTTTAAATAGCTCCACAGGAGCATAAGATGCTGCCAAAGTCTCTATGGATGTTACAATAATGTTTCTTTCTTCACTGAGAATCTTATTTAATACCTTTAGCCTTTCCCATCTCAAATCACCTGATACTGCTTCTATATTGTAAAAAGTAACCTCTCTTGTTGGAAAATAATATACATCATTACAGTAGAAACTGAGATCCTCATATATATTTTTAGCTTCCATATCACTATGGGTTAAAACCAGCATACTTTTCTCTATTTCTTCGTAAACACCATATAGTAAGTAGCTCTTACCTGATTCCGAAAGCCCATGTATACCTATTGGATACTTATCATCATTTATACATCTACTTATGTCTTTAAATTCACTACTTAACTTTAAAGGTGTCATTACTCCTTTTAGTCTCAAAATATCACCTCTTAAAATATTTACTACTTCCCTGCATTAAAGGAATTAAATTTATTCATAGCTGAATTAATTCCTTCTCTTATAATTATTGCTACTGCATCTGCAGCTGCTTCAAAGGACTTTTCTACAGTCTCTCTATCCTCATTAGAAAATCTATCTGTAACAAAATCCACTAAATCATAGGTTGGCTGTCCAATTCCTACTTTTATCCTTGGGAAACTATCAGTTCCTAAATGTGCAATTATATTTTTAATACCATTATGTCCCCCAGCACTTCCTCTTCCTTTTATTCTAAGTCTTCCAACTTCCAAACTAATATCATCATATATAACTATAATATTCTCTACTGGTATTTTATAAAAGTCTATTATACTTCTAACGCTTTCGCCACTTAAATTCATATAGGTTTGAGGTTTTAAAAATATAACCTTTTCATTGTCTATATTACTCTCGCCATATACACCTTTAAATTTTGTCCTGTTTATACTGAAGTTATACTTTTTTTCACACATATCAATTACATCAAAACCTATATTATGTCTCGTTTTATCATATCTATCTCCTGGATTTCCTAAACCTACAACTAAATACATAATTACCTCCAAAAATATTTTACCTCTTTATTAATAATTTCATATATATAAAATAGTATTTTCTATAAAAATAATCTCTCTTGACTATTATACTAAAAGTTTTCCCTAAAAACAAAAGTAGCATCCTTAAATGCTACTTTTTATATATTATTCCGGAATTTTTATTTTAAAGTCAACATAATCGCCATTTTTAAATACTTTATACTTTACTGTCTCTCCACTTTTAAGCTTGCTCATTATAGAATTTATATCACTAACAGTATTAACTTTTATATCATTTACTTCTATAATTATATCTGTTGGTCTAATTCCAGCTTCATAGGCTAGGCCATTTTTGGTAACTTCTTTTGCATATACACCTTCAATACCATTTTCTCTTTGCGAAACAGCTTCCTCTCCATATACTCCCATATGATTGATAAGAGAATCTTGCTTATCAAGAATTCCATGGGTAATAGGCTCTAAGTCCTCAGCTGAAATATAGAAGCTATTTTTTAAAAATTCATTATGATATGTCATAGTAGTGTTATTTACACCTATAAGCTCACCATCTAAGTTACACAGAGCAGCTCCTGTATTGATAAATTTAGGAACAACTGATGTCTTTATCATTCTTAAAGATTCGGATACCTTAGTTTCTCTATTTTTAAACATTATATTTTCTCTAGTACTTAACACTGTACTTACCTCTATGTTTTCATTAAAAGACTTACCTAAAGGGTTTCCTACACTAATAACCTTATCTCCTTTTTCAACCTTAGTGGAATTTTTCGCTATATCCATAGGCCTTAGAGGTTCTCCATCAATCTTAATCATAGCCACATCATAAATACTATCAAACCCTATAGTAGAGGCATTATATACAATATCATTTTGTAGCTTAACTTTAACACTGGTGGCATCTGCAATGCCCGAATAGCTAGTTATAACATATTGGCCATTCTCTATAGCAATCCCTACTCCAGCATTAGTCTCTTTCGTGCACTTATCATCTGTAATAACCTTAATAACTGAAACAACAGATTGAGATACCTTTTCAGCAGTAGCTTGAATCTTTGAATTAGTTGTATTAACTTCTGGTCCTTGATCATTATTATTTCCTTGAACATAAAAATTATCACTTTCACTTTCACCATTCATTACTAATGCAGTGACAGCTCCACCTAATGAGGCTATAAATAAACAAAATATAGTAACTACAACAATCTTCCCTTTACGTCTCTTCTTTATTTTATTAAAAGTTATTCTTGCTTTAACATCTTTGTAATCATCATTAAAATTGCTCATAATAGCCTCCTTTCATCTTAGTTTCTTAAGATTACTACATACTCTTCTTAGATAGCTTCAGAGTAAATGTAAATTCAACACCATTTTCTTTATTACATACCCATATTTCTTCATCGTGTAGGCTAATAATCTTTTTAACTATAGAAAGTCCAAGTCCAGTACTCACTTTCTGCGTTCTTGATTTATCACCTTTATAGAATCTTTCCCATACATGTTTAATATCTTCTTCATCTATAGTAGGTCCTTCATTAAAAATTGATATATATGCCTTCTTCCCTTTTTTTCTACAGGATATATTTATAAGTCCATCATCTTTTCCGTACTTAATAGCATTATCTAAAAGATTAGTCACAACTTGTATTATCTTATCTTCATCTGTAAGTACCCAAAGTTCACTACCTTCAAAAAATACCTGTACATCTAAATTCTTATTTTTTATTCTATTTTCATTTCTTAATATACATATCCTCACTATCTCATTAATATCCACTGACACCTTATTTAAATTGTAAGTTCCAGACTCAACTGCTGATAAATCTAGAAGATCATTAATAAGCCTTGCTAATCGCTGTATTTCTTCATAGGCTATATTTAAATAATATTTATGCTTTTCTTCTGGAACTACTCCATCTAAAATACCACCTATAAAACCTTTTATAGATGTCATTGGAGACCTTAATTCATGGGAAACATTTGAAATAAACTCTTTTCTATTTTGTTCTACTTTTTGTAAGGAGTCTGCCATCACATTAAACGCATTTGCAAACTCCTCCATTTCATCATCTGAATGAATTTCAACCCTCTTATCTACATCGCCTTGAGCAATTTTTCTTGCAACTCCACTCATCTCGGATAATGGATTTACTATCATCTTTTGAGAAAAATAATAAATTACAATACAAGAAGAAATTACAGCAAAAACTGCTGATAGCCAAATAATTTGATAAACATTAGATAGGGAGTTATCTAAAATATATGTTGACACACTAATTAAAGTAGCCCCCATTGATTGCTCTTTACTGTCCTTTAGAACCTCCATCATAACGTATATTTTTTCATCCATACGGACTCCATATTTATTAAAAGCATCTATATAATCACTACTATCCATATTTTCTAAACCATCATGAAAAATCTGCTTTCCTATAAGCGGAGCATATTTAATCTGCGTAACTAAGTAAACATACCCATTGTTATCTACAAGAACTATATCTTCATTTATATATGATGATATGAACTTCATTCCCTCAGTTAACTCTTCATAGGATAGTGACCCAGTTAAAAACTCCGTCACTTTACCTTGAATTACATCAACTTGGCTAGTAAGTTCTCTTTGCCTTGTCTTTATAAAATAATCTTGAAACCAAAAGGAAAGAAATCCAGCTAAAATAGTAAAACTTACTGTAATTATAATGGTATAAGTAACAACCATCTTTGAAAATAAGCTATTTTTTACCATCTATTTCACCTCAAATTTATATCCAACTCCCCAGACAGTTTCTAATTGCCAGTTATCTCCTCCTGCTACTTTTTCTCTTAATCTCTTAACATGTACATCTACAGTTCTTGAATCTCCTGGATAATCATATCCCCATACTTCACAAAGTAATTGTTCCCTTGTAAATACTCTATTCTTATTACTTGCCAAGAAATGTAGTAATTCAAACTCTTTAGGTGGCATCTTAATTTCTTGACCTTTATATGTTACGTTATATGAATTTATGTCTATAACTAAATTATCAAAGGTTAATGTTTCCTTACTATCACCTTCTGCTGTATATCTCCTTAAAACTGCTTTAACTCTAGCCATAAGCTCTTTAGGTTCAAAAGGTTTAACAATATAATCATCTGCACCAAGCTCAAGTCCTAAAACTTTATCAAAGGTTTCACCTTTTGCAGTTATCATTATAACTGGTGTTTCGCTATCCCTTCTTATCCACTTCAACACATCTATACCATCTAAGTATGGTAACATAACGTCTAAAAGCACTAGATCAGGCTTATAGCTAGTAAATGCCTCCTGAGCTTCTCTTCCATCATTCGCTACCTTAACATGATATCCTGAGTTCTCTAAATACATTTTTATTACTTCACATATATTTTTATCATCATCAACAACTAATATTTTCCCTAAATTTCCTTCCATCGATATCCCTCCTAAATACTCAGTGTATTTTATTTAATTTACGAGTACAGTTTCTACATAATATCTTTTATAATTAGTATCTTTTATAATATTATATAACAATAATTTTAAGTCCAAGTATTTTCTTATCAAAATTAATATTTTTAACAAAATATTTATAAAGTCATAGTGGGAATGTTTACCTTTATACTAAAATAGAGGAAGAAAAACTTTCTCCCCCTAAACAAAACTAAAATTCTATTTAAAACTGTTATCAATAACCTTAATATTACTCATCAAAAAGTTTACTTACAGAAACTTCTTCATATATTCTTCTAATAGCTTCTGCAAATAAAGGTGCTATTGATAATATCTTTATCTTATTAAGCATTTTTTCTTCTGGTAAATGAATACTATCAAGCATAACTAATTCTTTTATTGCTGATGCTTCTAACCTTTCTATAGCTGGCCCTGAAAGTACAGCATGTGAACAACAAGCATATACTTCTGTAGCACCCATTTTAACTAAAGCATTAGCACCATTACAAATAGTACCAGCTGTATCTATCATATCATCTATTAATATAACCTTTTTACCTTTTACTTCACCTATTATATTCATAACCTCAGCTACATTAGCTTTTGGTCTTCTCTTATCTATAATAGCTATTGGTGCATTTAGTTTATCAGCAAACTTTCTTGCTCTTGTAACGCTACCAAGGTCTGGTGAAACTACTACTACATCATCACGATCCTTAAATCCTTTTTCTACAAAGTAATCACTTAGTATTGGTGAACCAACTAAATTATCTACTGGTATATTGAAATAACCTTGTATTTGAGCTGCATGTAAGTCCATAGTTAAAACTCTATCTGCTCCTGCTGCTGTAATTAAGTCAGCAACTAACTTTGCTGTAATTGGATCTCTAGCCTTTGCCTTTCTGTCTTGACGTGCATATCCATAGTAAGGAATAACCGCAGTTATTCTACCTGCTGAAGCTCTCTTAAGGGCATCAATCATAATCAAAAGTTCCATTAAGTTATTATTTACTGGAGCACTGGTTGGTTGTATAACAAATACATCAAGGCCTCTAACAGTTTCTCCAATATTTACAGCAATCTCTCCATCACTAAAAGTAGTAACCTGACTTTCTCCAACTGAAAGCCCTAATCGGTTTGCAATATCAGCAGCTAATTCAGGATATGAGTTTCCTGCAAAGATTTTAATGTTTCTTCCATGGCTTATCATTTATGTAATCCTCCTAAAACTTTATTTGTTTTTGTTTTTATCATATACCCAGTTCTCTTTATTTACTTGCCTAGCTCTTGCTATAGCTAGAGAGCCCTCTGGTACTTTCTCTGTTATTGTTGACCCAGCTGCAATATAAGTATTATCCTCTACTTCAACTGGTGATACTAGGTTAGTATTACACCCTATAAATACATTATTTCCAATTGTAGTTTTGTATTTTGATTTTCCATCATAGTTTACTACAACAGTTCCACATCCAAAATTGCACTTTTCTCCTACTTCTGCATCTCCTATATAAGTTAAGTGAGATACCTTAGTTCCATCTCCAATAGTAGATTTTTTTATTTCAACAAAATCACCTATTCTTGCATTGCTACCTATAGTTGTTTCTGGTCTTATATAAGCAAAAGGACCAACTGTAGTATTATCTCCAACTTTGCTGTTTAGAACTACAGAATTTTCTATAGTTACATCATCACCAACTATACTATTAGTTATTCTATTGTTTGAATATAATAAACAACTTTCACCAATTACTGTACACCCTTCTATTACATTACCTGGATAAACCACTGTATCTTGACCTATAATTACATCCCATTCTATATAAGTATTTTTAGGATCTATAATTATAACTCCATTATCCATATGCTTTCTATTTATTCTACTTCTCATTATCTCATTTGCAACGGAAAGTTCTAACTTTGAATTAACTGCAGTAATTTCTTCTACATCAACAGCAATAGCTCCAACTTTTTTTCCTTCATTCTTTAATATCTCTATAACATCAGTTAAATAATATTCACCCTGATTATTGTTATTATTAAGCTTTCCTAGAGTATTTAATAAGATATCTATATCAAAACAATACATACCTGAGTTAATTTCATTAACCTTTACTTCTTCTTCGTTACAATCCTTGAACTCTACAATTTTTTCAACTTCATGTTGAGCATTTCTGATGATTCTTCCATACTTTAGAGGATCACTCATTATAGATGTCAATATTGTAGCACTGCATTTTTCTTCTTCATGATATCTAGTAAGCTTTGTTACTGTTTCTTCTGTTATCAAAGGACCATCGCCAACAAATATAGCTACTGAACCTTTTTTACCTTTTAGAAATTCTTCTGCACACATTACTGCGTGACCAGTACCTAATTGTTCTTCTTGAACTGAATAGAATATATCTCTACTTTCAGTACCATTTCTAACTTTATCAGCGCCTTTTCCAATAACTACACTTACTTCTTCTATTCCAGATTTTCTTATATTATCTATAACATGATTTATCATTTCTTTTCCACAAACTTTGTGTAAAACCTTAGGAGTATTAGATTTCATTCTTTTGCCTTCACCAGCAGCCAAAATTATAGCACATTTATACAATTCATACACCTCTTCATCTAAAGTATCATTAGAATATTATAGAAAAATCTAGTAAAATGTTTTAGACTTTTACATAATCTTCAATTGATATTTACTTTTAAATCATTCTGTTACAATTTAATACTAATATTTCTTAAATTTTCAACATTAATCTATCATAATTGTTATATTTATATATTACCACTATACTTATTATATTGAAACTGTTACACTTTTTCAACCAAAGTATATTTTTTACACAAAATCATAGGTTAACAACGCACAAAATAAAAAGGAGTTCTATGCTCCTTTTTATGATTAGACTATTCCATCTTCTACTTGCTCTTCATTTTTAACTTTTTCATACTCGTCAAGTATAGATTTTTGAATTTTCTCTCTTGTTTCTGTATTAATTGGATGAGCTATATCCTTAAATTCTCCATCAGGAGTTCTTCTACTAGGCATAGCTATAAAGTTACCACTTTGCCCTTCAATTATTTTGATGTCATGAACAACAAATTCATTATCTAAAGTTATAGATACTATTGCTTTCATTTTTCCTTCTGCGGTAATCTTTCTAATTCTAACGTCTGTAATTATCATGAAATTCCACCTCCAAGATGTGCTTTCATGTATTATTCTACTAAAACATTGTAATTCCTTCTATTTGTCGAAAGATTTTCCATTGTATTTGAAATTTATTTATTTTTTCTATCAGATGGGCTAACTATTGCAACTCCATCTTCTCCGATACCATAGAAATTCACCAAAGAAACGTAATCATCTACCAGCTTATCAGTAACTTCTACATTATCTATTAAGAAACCACTACCTAATGATTCGCTATCAAATTCACTTAAAAGCTCTTTGATTCCCTTCGCTGTCCCGCCGCCTCTCATAAAATCATCTACAAAGACACATCTACTATTTCTTTTCATAGATTTTGTTGATAAACTCATAGTTTGAAGCCTATTACTTGAACCTGAAGCATAATTTATACTTACTGTAGTACCTTCTGTATATTTAGTATCATGCCTTACCGTAACAAGTTGCACACCTAACTGTTTTGCTACCTCATAACCCAAAGGAATTCCCTTAGTTTCTATAGTAACAACATAATCTACATTCATATCCTTAAACTCACTTGCTAATATTATTGCTGCATTTTGAATAATGCTTGGATTATATGCTATATCCGTTATATATAAAAAGTTACCTGGTACAACTCTAGATTTTTGTCTTAATGCTTCACATAAATCTTCTAAGAACTGTTCCCTATCTCCTTTAGATTTTTCATTGATAAATCTTATTCCACCTGCAGCACCCGCAACTGTTTCTATTCTTCCCATGGATAAAGTCTCTAGAACTTCTCTAACTATAACTATATCTTCGCTAATAGTTGATTTTGCTGCATTAAATTTTTCCGTAAATAAATTTAAAGTTATAACTTTATTAGGATTTTCAGTTAAAACTTTGGTTATACCAATAACTCTTTGGTTTCTACTAAATTTATCTTTAATTTTCTCCATATAAACTATATCCTTCCGAATTTTATCTTTATTCTAGCCTTTATTGTTCACATTTATTCTATATGTTTTATCGATACATTACAATTATTTTTTGTATTTTCCATAAAATAATATTAAAATAATAACTTTTCTACCTAATTATTATATTCCTTGTTATAGAAACTTAATCGTAATTATCTGGAGCTTTCGCAAAATATATTACTAATCTTATATAAAATATTGAATATGCACTTTAATATTTATTTAGATTAGCTTTTTTACGAAAACCCCATTGCAAATGAAAAGAGCTCCCTCAAAATAAAGATTCAATGAAATCTTCATTTTGAGATAGCTCTTAATTTTATAATCTACATATTAACTACATACTACTATTTTTGAAGCTAAAGGATTTCTTTTAGTAAACTCGTTAGCTTCTTGTATATTCCTAGCCTTAAATAAAAGTTTACCTCCATTTTTGTTTAGGACTCCACCACATAGCATATATTTCTGCCCACCTATAATTGTTTCATCATTTTCTAAAAAATTTATATCTTCAAGTCCTTGTCCATCCGCCTTGTACTTTAACTCAATGAATAAATCTTTGTTTCTCATGTTTTTACCCCCATATTTGTTCTCATATTTACATGCTAGCGAACATGCGTTCAATTGTCAATATTATTTTCACACACCATTAATAAAAATCATCATAAAAATATAAATTTAACACTTGTCCTCTTTTCTTTAAATATATATGCAACGATGTAATAAATATGACTAGCATTTTTACAATTTTTTATTTTGTATATTAGTTGATAATATTTCTCCTTTGACTTATACTGTAAACGAATAATACTACTAAGAAGTTACTTGTGGGGTGATTTTATGTTTATTAAAAACTATGAACCTATGAATGAAAATTTATGGCAAGGAAGAATCGATAGTGATGATAACTTTGATGCTTTTAGATGGCATCAATGGATTAAACCTCTAGATCTTCGTCGAGATGACCTTGAACCTATGGACGGATTAAGCTTTGCTCTTTTAGGATTTTGTTGTGATGAAGGAGTTAAGAAGAATAAAGGTCGTATAGGTGCTATGAATGGTCCTATATTTATAAGAAAAGAACTCTCCAATCTTCCTTGTACTTTTAATAAATTAGTAAATATTTTTGACGCTGGAGATATAGTAGTTGAAGATATATCTCTCGCCGAGGGTCAAAAACTTTTAAGTGATTGTGTGTCCAAATTATTAGATTTAAATATATTTCCTATAGTACTTGGTGGAGGACATGAGACAGCCTTTGGAAATTACAACGGAGCCCTTTCTCATATAGATAAAATATCTTCTAAACCTAAAGTAGGAATTATAAACTTTGATGCTCACTTTGATTTAAGACCATATAATAATGAAGGTAGCTCTGGAACTATGTTTAGACAAATTTCTGATATCTGCCGTGATAAAAGTATGGATTTTTCTTACTTTTGCATAGGTATACAAGAACATAGTAATACTGTAGATCTATTTAAAACTGCAGAAAAGTTAGATGTTAAATATACACTAGCTAAAGACATCCTTTATAGTGATGGTTGGCAGCTTTTAAGAGAACTAAATAATTTTATGCGAAATCAGGATTATATATATATAACTATTTGCTCAGATGTATTTTCTGCTGCATTTGCACCAGGCGTTAGTTCTACTCAAACTTTGGGTCTAAACCCTGAAATAGTTATAAAGCTGCTTAAACATATTCTAAAGTCTAATAGGGTTTTAACTTTTGATATATGTGAAGTAGCTCCTAGATTTGATAAGGATAATATTACTTCCAACTTAGCTGGAGTAATTATCTTCTCTCTCGTTAATACTATTTGCAAACTTCAAAATCTAGAATATAATTGTCTTAAATAAATTAAATATAAAAAAAATCCCTAGCTATATAGCTAAGGATTTTTTTATATTATAGGGATTTTAAAATAGATTTAGCAATTTACAAGCTAAATTGCCACAATAAATATTCAAACTCCATACCCATAATATCTTCTTCTTCATGAGTATTAAGTATCTTATCTTCTTCCTCACCGTTAATATTTAGTTGCCAATTAATATATTCCCCTAGTCCTATTGTTAACATTTTAACACTCTCCCCTAGAAATTTTCTACTAGATTCCTTATCTAGTAGTTATAGTAATTGATATTAAATATAAACATACATTAATTATAATTATCATGAATCATAATTACTACATGTAAACGTTTGATAGTATAATTATACTCCGCGAAAATTATTTTTAACTTTGTTTTTATTTTAACATATATATTGAACTTTGAAAAGCCTTTTTCTGAATTTTCTTTTATTTTTTTCTTATTATATAATCTTCTTATTATATAATTTATAAAGCTTTCTAAAATATATGTGTTTTTTACAATGATTTTTGTATATAATTTATAGTAGGTATTCATTTATTTTTATACACACATCATAATTATTAGATAAATCTATAATTATATTTTAAATATATAAAATTCATGAATGTAATATTATATTTTGTATAGGAGTTGTTATTATATGAGTTTTGATTTTTTACAAGATAAAAATAAAAAGGTTCATTTTATAGGTATTGGTGGTATCAGTATGAGTGGTCTTGCTGAAATCTTACTTAAAAATGGATATACTGTATCAGGTTCTGATATGAAAAATTCAAATATAGTTGAAAAACTTAGAAATAAAGGTGCAAAAATATATATAGGACATAGTGCTGATAATATACAAGATTCAGATTTAGTCGTTTATACTGCAGCTATTAGTGAAGATAATCCAGAACTTCAAAAGGCAATGGAACTAAATCTTCCTATGATGGATAGGGCTGAATTCTTAGGTAAGATAATGCTTGGTCATAAATATAATGTAGCTGTTGCTGGTACTCATGGCAAAACAACTACAACTTCAATGCTTGCTCACATTGTTATAGAAGAGCAAGTTGACCCTACCATATTAGTTGGAGGAGAATTAGATATAATAAAAGGTAATGTTCTTGCTGGAAATAGTGACTACTTTGTTACTGAAGCTTGTGAATACAAAGGCTCATTCTTAAAGTTTCACCCTTATATAGGAATAATTTTGAATGTAGATGCAGACCACCTAGATTTTTATAGAGATATGAATCATATAAAGGATACCTTCAATAAGTTTATTGATATCATACCTGAGGATGGTTTCCTTGTATGTAATAGTGACGATAAAAACGTTTCTGGTATACTTAATGGACATAAGTGTAATATTATGACCTATGGCATAAATAATGGTGAATATACTGCTAAAAATATAACTTATAATTCACTTGGATGTGGTTCCTACGACTTATACAAGAAAGATGAGATGTTATTTTCTATAGACCTTAATGTACCTGGAGAGCATAATATACTTAACTCTTTAGCTGCTGTATGCACTTCCTTAGCACTAAATATTTCTAAGGAATCTATTATAAAAGGATTATTTAATTTTAGAGGAACTCATAGAAGATTTGAATTTAAAGGCTCAAAAAATGGCGTTAATGTGATAGATGACTATGCTCATCACCCAACAGAAATTATAGCTACCCTTAATGCCTGTAAAAACTATCCTCATAAAGATTTATATGTAGTGTTTCAGCCTCACACTTACACTAGGACTATAACTCTTTTTGATGATTTTGTGAAAGCTTTCAATGGAGTAGAACATTTATTATTAGCAGATATATATGCTGCTCGTGAAAAGGATACTGGAATTATTAGCTCTGTAAAACTTGGTGATGCTATAAGGCTTACAGGTGTAAATGCAATAAACTACCACAGCTTTGAAGAAATAGTTAATTACTTAAAATCAAATGCCAAAGATGGAGATCTTATCATCACTGTAGGTGCAGGAGACATAAATCTTGTTGGAGAAATGTATCTAGCTGATTAAATTTAATATATCTAATGGTAAATAATATAGCTATCTCCCTAATGAAGATAGCTATATTTTAAATATATAAATGAGGTGACAAAATGAATTTAAGTAAAACAGTGTACATAGTTAATGCCTTTACTCATAATGATATGGGTGGTAATAAAGCCGGTGTGGTTATTGATTGTGATGATCTTTCTTCTAATGATATGGCGTCCATAGCAAAAGATGTGAATCTCTCTGAAACTGCCTTTATTACAAAATCAAAATGTGACGATTATGACTATGAAGTTAGATTTTTTACGCCTTCAACAGAGGTTGATTTATGTGGACATGCTACCATTGCTACCTTTTACACTTTAGCTAAACTAGGGTTTATTAAACCAAATACTAATCCAGTGAAATTAAAACAAAAAACTTTAGCTGGTATCTTAGATATAGAGGTTTATTTTGACGAGGACAAGGTTTCCTATGTCCTTATGACTCAGACAAATCCTAAGTTTTACTCCTATATTGATGATGAAAAAGAGCTTTGTGATATATTAGGCATCAGCAAGGAAGATGCCGGAATTGAGGGATATCAATTAAAACCTATGATAATTTCTACAGGCCTTAAAGATATAATGTTCCCAGTGAAATCTCTAGATGCACTAAAAAGAATTACCCCAGACTTTCAAGCACTAAAAGAATACACTGATAAATTAAACTTAGTTGGTCTTCACGCATTTTCTTTAGAAACTGAAAATCCTGAAAGCTCAGTTGCAACTAGAAATTTCGGACCTAGTGTAGGTATAGATGAAGAAAGTGCTACTGGTACATCTAATGGTGCTCTATGCTCATATATTATGAAACACAATATCCTTGACTTCACCGATACACTAACCATTTCTTGTGAGCAAGGTTACTATATGGATAACCCAAGTGAAATTATTTGCAAAGGCGAATCTGTAGATAATGACTATATAATAAAAGTTGGTGGTGTAGGAAGTATAGAAAAAACTATAGAGGTAACCTATAAATAGTCACCTCCACTTTCAAAGTGAACTGTCTTAAAATAAACTAAATCTTAAATTAATGTTGAGCATATATCTATAATACTATTGATATTCAACTTTTATAAAGATTAGTAAAACCTTTTAATACAGTTCTTTTTTATTTAAATATAGATTTTAAACTTTCTTTTTCATTTTCTATCTGCCCTTTTACCTCTGATGATGGATTAAACAAGGAATCATATCTAAATAATAGTGTACCATCATATTTTTCTAACCTTCGCGAAGCTTCAACCTGTCTTTTAAGAATATCAGTACTGCTTTTCCATTCATCCTTTCCATTTCCTGCCCAAGTATCTTCAGCTCCAATTTTATAAACAGACAAACCCATATACAACTTCACTGTAGGTTCAGTAATAAGTGCATTAAACTCCTCAATCACCTTTTGAAAATCACTATTATCATTTAAAAATCCATAGTATACTTGAGGACAAATATAATCAATATATCCTGGATTTTGAACCCACTTCTCTACATCAATAAATTGATTATTATAGTTATTACTCATGGAGCCTTGTGGACTTATCCCAAAGGCTACCTTTGAATTTATCTCTTTAATAGCTGAGTAAACCTTTTTTACAAGTATATTAACATTTTCTCTTCTCCAACTACTTAAATCTAAATCTCCTCCTGAACTTATATACTCTTCATAAGCTTTTTTATCTATAGAATCATCACTGGATGGATAAAAATAATCATCGAAGTGTATTCCATCTACTTCATAGTTCTCTACTATTTCTTTTACACCATTTACTATTAACTGTCTAGCCTCTTCCTTTCCAGGATTGTAGTATATTCCATTATTATATTTTATTATATTATCACTATCTTCTTCTATCCATTTACTAGCAGGATTAGTTGATGACAATGGTACTTTTTCACTATCACTTCTGACTCTATATGGGTTAATCCAAGCCTCCACTCTTATATTTCTTGAGTGCGATTCCTCTAAAATAATTTCAAGGGGATCATACCCTGGACTTTTGCCCTCTACACCAGCACAATACATGGACCAAGGATAATATTTAGATTCATACAAGGCATCAGAAAATGGTCTTACTTGTACTACTAAAGTATTTAATCCCATCTCCTCTACCTTTTCTATTGCTTGGGATATATTTTTTCTAAACTCTCTCTCATTTTTACCCTTAAGCATGGATGATAGATCTAAATAAGATAACCAAACGCCCTTTATCTCATCATAACTTATAACTTTTCTTTCTTTATCAATTATTTTATTATCACCCTTATCTACATTATCAAAGCATATAATCCACACAAATCCTAAAATAATTAATATGATTATACCTAAAGTTGCAAGATTCATTTTATTCATTAGTATCCCTCCTTAATAACAGAACAATATATAAATATGCTTATAATCCTAACTATAGAATTTAATTATTGTAAACATACTTATTCTAAGCTTATAATTATATACCTTTTATAATTCACTTCTTTACGTATTCATTTTTAATTGCATATATAACTTTCGTAATAATTTTGTAATATAAATCCATTATTTCAATGATAAACTATATTTACTAGGAGGTGATATTTTGAGTCTAATTCAATGTAAAGATGTTACCAAAGTGTTTAAAATGGGAAATACGAATGTAAACATCTTAAAGGGAATCAGTTTAAATGTAGATGCTGGGGAATTTGTGGCAATCGTAGGTGAATCTGGTTCTGGTAAATCTACGCTTTTGAATATATTAGGCGGTCTTATGGCCTGTGACAATGGTGAAATTATAATAAATGATAATCATATTGAAAAGTTAACCGAAAATGAACTAGCTCTATTTAGACGTAATAATTTAGGCTTTATATTTCAAACCTATAACCTATTACCTCAGCTTTCCGCCTTAGAAAATGTTGAGATGCCTTTAATATTCTCAGGAATTTCTAATAATGAAAGAAGAACTCGCGCTAAAGAAATGTTAGAAAGAGTTGGCCTAGCAGATAGAATGGAGCATAAACCTGCAGAGCTATCTGGAGGACAACAGCAAAGAGTATCTATCGCTAGAGCTCTTATAAATAATCCTAAAGTTATATTAGCCGATGAACCTACAGGAAATTTAGATAGTAAAACTAGTATTGAAATATTAAATTTACTTAAAGAATTAAATCAAACTTACAATATGACTTTTTTAGTTGTAACTCACTCTCAAGTTGTCTATAAATATGCAGATAAAATAGTAAAAATGGAAGATGGAGTTTTTTGCAATTAGCCTGACATAATCTAACCTCATCAAAATAAAATATTAATTATTAGGGGGATTTATATATGAAAAAAAAATTTATAATAGCACTTATATGCACCTTAACCTTTACTTTAAGCTCTAATGTTATAACTGTATTTGCATCAGATTCGGGACAAGCTACAAGCAAACATGTTTCAACTGAAAATGCAACTAATCAATCTAAAGGTGATAATAATTCTGACAGTAGTGGCACTAGCCCTATGGCAGTTAGCAACATTCAGCCAAAGAAGGTAATGATTTCAAAAGTAACTCCTGACAGAGATGTTATTGAACCTGGAAAACCCTTTACTTTAACCTACAGAATAGAGAATATAAGTGGTGGAAGAATTGATGGTTTATCTTTAAAATTGGTAAATGTTGAAGGTAAAAATGCATTAGAAGGCTTCATGCCTGTTGGCACTACTAATGAAATATATGTAGGAAGTATTGCCTATAATGATGTAAAGGAAGTAAGTATAACTCTTTGTAGTGACCCTAATGCTAAACCTGGAACATATAACTTTTTAAATAGCGTAACATATAACCAAGGTGGAGAACCTCAAGAAGAAATAACTAAAGTTTCAGGAATTATGATGAAGTCTACTCCAGAATTAGAATTATCTTCCATGGAGTCTGTGGGCACTAATATTATGGGAACATTAATTAATGATGGAATTAGTAAAATAAAAAAGGTGAACGTTAAAGTAAAGATAGGTAATGAAGAGTATGAACAAAAGATAGGCAGTATAGCTAGTGAAAGCGAAGAGTATTTTGAAATTCCCATTACTCCTGTAGAAAGCGAAACTAAAGCAAATATTACAGTTACTTATGAAGATGTATCTGGTGCAAAATATTCCACTGAAGGAAGCTATATGGTTCCACCTGTTGTAACAGAGAAAGAACCTCCAAAGAAATCTTCAAGCATAGGATTCTTTGCTTTTATAGCAAACTTATTTAAATTTGGTGAATAACAATGAAGTTTAGTGACCTTCTAAAAATAATATGGAATAATATGTGGAAAAGACGTACCAGAACAATATTTACTATGACAGGAGTAATTATTGGATGTCTTGCAGTATTTATTATAAGTTCTATAACAAATGGATTTGAAAAATATCTAACTACTGAAATGGAAAGATTGATGGATACATCCGTAATAACTATTTATCCTAACTGGAATGCTCAAGAGGATACTTCAAAAAAAAATAAAAAAGAAGAAGATAGTTCTAAAACAGTTCTTAATGAGAAAAATATAAAGGAATTAGAAAAAATAGATTTCATCACGGAGATAATACCAATGCGATACGCTTATGCCCCCATAACTGTTAATAAAACAGAAAGTTATGGAAGATTTCTTGCTAAGGATAACTTTGAACCAAAAGATGGTAACCTTTTATATGGTAGATATCCTAGAAAAAAAAGCCGAGAAATTATTCTTGGATATGAGCTAGCAAAGGAACTTCTCGGCTATACCTGGGAAACTAAGTTAGAAGACGATTCTGTTCTTGAAGAATTAGTAGGTAAAAAAATACGAGTTGGTGGAGAACAAATTGGAGAAGATGAAAAAAGTAATATGATTACTACTAAAAAATTTAGCTGTAAGATTGTAGGAATATCATCTAAAACCTCAGGTTTTGATCAAAATGTCATAGAGACTTCAATTAAGTTTGTAGATGATATTATTAAATCTAATCCTAATAATGAAGGCGATACTCTAAATAAAATGCTAAACAATTATGAAAGCATACAAGTTAGAGTAGATGATAAAAGCAAAATAGGTGAATATGAAGCCTATATTAAAGAGCTTGGGTACGAGACAAGTTCCTATAAAGAGTTTGAGAATCAAACTAACTCTATGATTAAAACCATAAGCTTAGTTCTCGGCTCCTTAGCTGGTATATCTCTATTAGTTGCGGCATTAGGTATAACTAATACTATGGATATGGCTATATATGAACGAAATAAGGAGATTGGTATTATTAAAGTTATTGGTGGAAGCTTAAATGATGTAAGAAAAATATTTGTTGGAGAAGCTTGTGCTATAGCAGTTACTGGTGGAATAATATCTATAGTTCTCGGTATTATTATAGATATTATAATTAATAATGTAGCCGGTACAATCACTAAATCAATGTTTGGAGTACCTATCACTACTATTGCCATTCCAAGTATTACTTTAGTAATTGGAATTTTAGTGTTCTGCCTATGTATAGGCTTTGTATCCGGCATAATTCCAGCTAACAAAGCTGCTAAAACAGATGTTATAACTGCAATTAGATAAACCAATTTATATTTAATAGTGATATTCTTCATTTAAAATATTTATATACTTAAAATAAGGCTATGGTTAAAACCTAATTTAACCATAGCCTTAGAATTTATAATAACAAATTATATTTACTTAAAATCACAATCACATTTATTGATATTTAAATAGTTGTTTTTTCATATACCTTTTAGAAGCCTTACTAAATTTATATTCCTTCATCCTTTGTACTCCTCCAATTTTTACTACTAGGAGCTATTATATCAATAGACTTATTAAAGTTCTAAAGTAAGTAATAACATCTTTTATTATTTACAATACCCTATTTTTATAATGTGTTTTATTGTCAAAAAAATAATATATTTTATCGCAAAACTTTTTGCATAAAATGTGTTGACAACCCTATGAATATATAATATAATTAATTTTGTCAGCGGGGTGTGGCGCAGATGGGAGCGCGCGTGGTTTGGGACCATGAGGTCGCAGGTTCAATCCCTGTCACCCCGACCAAAAGGAACATGATATCATGTTCCTTTTTTATTTTTCTATTTTAATTAATGAAACATAATTTAAATCTTGAATTCTTTCTTCGCCCCGTCCCATTCTATTAATACTTTCAGAGATTCTTCTTCAATAATAATTTTTCTCTTCAAATCATACCTTACATAAATTCAATATACCTAAGATAATTTAATAACCACTATATTATAGTTTCAGATTATTTACTAAAAATTATATGAATTATTAAAGCCACTATATATATTAGTATTATAGTTTTATGATATTTCTTTAGTTGTCCACCATTATCTCGATAAATAAATTTATTTATAGCTCCAGTAACCACTATTAATAAAAGGCTTATAAAGGTTACCATGCCCCAAAAAGAAAATCCTGCCTTAGTATTCATAAGTAATATATGAATTATAGAAGAAATAAAGGCACATGCTCCAAATACGCTATGATTTTCTTCTAAAACACTATTTATATTTATAGTTTTATTTATAATTCCTTTATACTTTTTCTTTGACAAACCTCTAATAAACTTATTATAAAACCCAGAAGATATTAATCTTGACAATGCTGCTAAAGTGAATATTATTGAAATAATGCCCCAAAAATAACCTAAGAACTCCATACTCTTCCCCCTTGTATTTTACTAATACATTATATGTTTTTAAATTAATTACATTCTCTTTTATTATCTGTTATTAATTTAGGCATCTGAAAATA
>DCDL01000023.1:75223-77300 GCA_002316385.1 Clostridium sp. UBA1056 | reverse complement strand
TAGGGGAAATCGTTATCTAGGAGCGTAGCCGCTCTTTACTCCCACTTTGAAGAAGATGGGAGTATTAGAGCGGGTAGTCATCAGATAACACAAAATATACTAGCATTCTGACTTATTTACTTTTCGAAGGTGCCTTAAACATATAGTTTTAATAATTCTACTCATTTTCCTTTACTTTAAAAATTTTATTTGTTATGGTAATATGCGGGGGTGATGATATATGTTTAAAAATATAGATGCTGCAATTTTTGATATGGATGGTACTCTAGTTGACTCTATGTGGGTGTGGAATGAAATTGATAGAGAGTACCTAGCTAAACATAATTTAGATGTACCTCCATCATTAAGTCATAATATTGCTCATCTTAGCTTTAATGAAGTAGCAATCTATTTTAAAACCGCCTTTAATTTACCTTACGATGTAGAGGAAATTAAGCAGCATTGGAACGACATGGCTTATGAAGCTTATTGTAATAAAGTAAAGTTAAAGCCTGGTGTTAAAGAATTTCTTAGCTCACTTAGAGAAAGCAATGTAAAAATTGCATTGGCTACAAGCAATAACCGTTTACTTTTGGAGGCTTGTTTAAAAGCTAATGGTATCTATGAATATTTTGATACCATAACTTTAACTAATGAAGTTAAAAGAGGTAAGGATTTTCCAGATGTGTATCTTCTAACAGCTAATAAATTAGGGGTTTCTCCTACTAACTGTGTCGTATTTGAAGACCTACTTCCAGCTGTACAAGGCGCTAAAAAAGCTGGTATGAAAGTTATAGGCGTCTATGATGAACATTCTACTGATCAACATAGTGCTATGAAATCTCTAGCTGATGATTTTATAGTAGATTATATTGATTTTTCTTTAGCTATATAATTGTTTTTAAAGGTTTCCTAAATAAGAATTAATCTCTTATTAGGAAAGCCTTTTTATTTATATAGATTTATATTTTAATCAGTAATTGAACTTGTTTTAGCACTTATTAGCTCAATTAAATCTTTAGGATTTATATCCACTTGAAATCCAATTTTACCACCACTTACAATAATTCTATCTAAACTTGTAGACGATTCATCAATTACAGTAGTATAGCTCTTCTTCATCCCTATAGGAGAACATCCACCCCTTATATATCCAGTTATTTTAAGCATATCATTAACTTTTATCATCTCCACCGACTTTTCTTCTACACTCCTTGCTGCAGCCTTAAGATTTAATTCCTTTGCCACAGGAATTACAAAAACATAAAAACTTCCACTATGCCCTTTTGTAACAAGAGTCTTAAATACTTTTTGTACTGGTATACCTATTTTGTTAGCTACTGATATTCCATCTACAGAATTGTCTTTTACCTGATATGTATGTATCTTATAATCTATATTCTCCTTATCTAATATTCTCATAACATTAGTTTTAGTGTTAGCCATTTTATTCATCAACTCCTCACTTTAATTATAGCACCAAATTTCTTATTATTTTTAATAATATTATATATCCCCTATAGTGATTCTAATTCATAAATAATAGGAATATATTTATACTAGTAAGCTCTTTTATGGAGGTATATTCGTGATAAAAACTTTTTTTCTTTATGTCCTACTTCTTACCTCTGGTGGGTTGGGAATTCTCTATTATCTTTTAAATGATAAATACAATAAACAAAATATTCAAGTAAGAGTTCTAACAAAACAAAATAACAATTTAACATCTCAATTAAATACTATTAATAAACCTAATGGTAGTCTAAAAGTCTACTATCGTCCTATTAGGTTTAACACTGGTGAAACATTAAAGCGCTGCTCCCTTTATATATCACCTCTTAGTAATAGTCCCATAATTCGCTCTATACCTACTAATGCAAAAGTAGAAATTCTAGATGCAATTGAAGTTTTAGAAACTCTATGGTATGAGATAAGAGTTATAACTTCTGATACGGTGAATATAAAAGGTTTTGTTAGACAGGAGTTTGTTAGGGAACTTCAAATTATAGAAACTCATATTATAAAAAATTAAAGAGACTTTCACAAAATAAGCTAATCTAAATAAATATTGAGGATGCACTTATATTATTAACGCTCA
>DCDL01000023.1:64765-75131 GCA_002316385.1 Clostridium sp. UBA1056 | reverse complement strand
AATATTTTATATAAGATTAGTAATATATTTTGCTAAAGTCCCTTTAAAACTATTTATCCATATATTCTCTTGTAGGTGGTAAATCATTTTTAGCTCCTTTAGTAAAGAGCATTTGATGTAAATCTACAACTCCATTATTAAATGAAGCTGCACAAGAACATAAATATATTTCCCACATTCTTATAAATCTTTCATCTACTAATTTTTTAATTTCATCTATATTATCTTGAAAATTTTTATACCAACAAAGCAATGTTTTATTGTAATGAGATCTTAAACTTTCTACATCTATAGTATAAAACTTATGCTCACAAGCAGTATCCATTATTTCTCTTATACTAGGAATTACACCGCCTGGAAAGATGTATTTTTTAATCCATGGGTCTCCTTGAGATTCATGGAGGCTACTTATATAGTGTAGTAAAAACTCACCTTTAGGATTTAATACTTTACTTACATTATCAAAGAATAAACTGTAATTTTCTCTTCCCACATGCTCAATCATACCAACACTAACTACTCTATCAAAGGTCATACCTGAATCCTTTAATTTTCTATAGTCTAAAAGCTTAACCTGTAGATACTCCCCTAGGTTTTCCTTCTCAATTAGCTCTGCAAACCCCTTATATTGTTCTTCACTAAGTGTTATCCCAACACCATGAATTTTATATTTCTTAGCAGCTTCTACTAATAAATACCCCCAACCACATCCAATATCTAATAAGCTCATACCTTCCTTTAAATTAAGCTTATTAAGTATATGATGTATTTTATTCATCTGGGCTTCTTCTAATGTATCATTATCATTTTTAAAGTAACCACAAGAATAACTCATGGTTTTATCAAGCCATAACTTATAAAAATCATTTCCTATATCATAGTGAGAACATACTTCTTCCTTTTGATGCTTTGAAGAAGTAGAAGTATACAGTAGCTTTTTAAGACCTTTCATATCTAAGGTAAACTTATCTATATTACTTAATAGCGTATCAAGAGCATAATATAGATCTCCTTCTATTAAATCTATATCTCCATTCATGTAAGCTTCTCCTAAAGCAAGGGAAGTACTTTTTAGTAAATCAGTTTTATTCGGTAATTTTCTTATAGCTATCTTAAATTTAGGTTCACCTTCACCTATAACAAATTCCTCTTCCTCCTTATATTTTACCGAAAAAGGAACTGTATCAAACTGTTTTAAAAATCCTTCAATTAAACTTTTTTCTATTGCCATAATTTCCTCCACTAATTAACAAAATCTTTTTATATTATGGACAATATTTTCTATAAGAATACAAAGGTTACTTATTGTTCACAAATTCCCTTTTTAGATTCTTTTTGGATTCTTTTAAGTGCCTTTTTAGAACCTCTTTCTATATCGTGTTCTAACTTTCTTTCTTTGTAAGCTATAAAAATCTGATTTAAGTCATAGTCTTCAGGATATAATTCTGCTGCACTAACCTCTAGCTTTAGCCTATTATAATTTACTTCAATAAATTTACCCTCTAAAAATACAATAACATTATTAAATTTATCTTTTTCCTTATATACAACTCCTGAAAGCTTTTTATCTAAAACTATAACTCTATCACCTTTTTCATAATTATAGGATTCTTCGCCATTACTCTCCATATCTTTATTTTTAATAAGTTTACTATCCCTTAACAATTCATAGTTATACTCTTTAGTTTCAATATACCTTCTTGTTCTTTCTATTATTTTATCACCTATTCCCATCTTCTTTGAAATATAAAGAGCATTACTATTTCCACTCTTTCCAATAGAAAGTTTATATAGGGGGTCTAATGTTTCTCTTTTAAATTCCATAGCTGCATTTTCAAAATCCGGATGATTCTGAGAGAAATTTTTAATTTCCCCATAATGAGTAGATGCAACAGTAATACATCCCTTATGATAAAACTCCTCTAATATCGCAATAGCGAGTGCTGCTCCTTCATTAGGCTCTGTGCCACTTCCTATCTCATCAAGAAGAAGAAGGGTATTTTTATTACTTTCTTTTAAAATTCCACTGAGGTTTTTAACGTGAGACGAGAATGTGCTTAAAGCATTTTCCACACTTTGATCATCCCCAATATCTACAAATATCTTATCAAATATAGCTATCTCACTTCCATCTTCTGCCCCTATATGAAATCCACTTTGTGTAGCTAGTGTAAGAAGCCCTACTGTCTTTAACACTACTGTCTTTCCTCCAGCATTGGGTCCAGTTATAATTAAAGTTCTATAGTCAGTTCCTATATTAAAATCTAGAGGAACTGCATCTTTAATCAATGGATACCTCCCCTTAATTATATTTATATATCCATGATTATTTAATATTGGTTGTATTCCTTCTATATCTTTACTATATTTTGCTTTCGCCAGAATCATATCATATTCTGCAATTATCTCTATATTTATCTTTAGCTCTTTAATCCTTTCAAATATCATATCCGTCAAGGTTGCAAGTATCCTATACTCCTCCATGGATTCTTCCGATTTTAGTGTAATTAGCTCAGTAGTGTATTTTGATATAGAATCAGGTTCTATAAATACAGTAGTGCCTTTAGATGATACCTCTACTATAGTACCTTGAACTTGATTTTTATAAGAAGCTTTTATAGGAATTGTGTATCTACCATTCCTTTGGCTTATAAAAAACTCTTGAATATATTCTTTATTAGTGCTGCTTTTTATAAATTTATCTAACCTCTCTTTAATCTTATCTTCACAATTTTCAATATGCCTTCTAATTTTCTTAAGTTCTTTACTAGCATTAGAATCTACTATGCTGCCCTTAATAGAGGCCTCTATTTCTTCCTCTATATATTTTAGCTCTGTAATACTTTCTCCATAGGCACTTAGGGTTGGAGCATACCCCTCTTTATCTTTTATAAAGACTTTAACCTTTCTACACCCACGTAAGAAATTATCTATTGTAGTTAGCTCTGATGGTTCAAGAACTGAACCTTTATCTATTTTCTCTATTAAAGGAGTAATATTAAATACTCCCTTTAGAGGCATATGATAAGAAGCATCTATAAGCCTTCTACCTTCAGATGTTTCATCTAACATTCTTTTTACTTGTTTTATATTATTACTAGGTTGAAGCTTATCTAATAATTCTCTTCCTAATCCACTTACACAATAGGATTTAACGATTTCCTTAATTTGATTATAATATAATTTTTCCAATGTACTAATATTCATTTTCACGATTCCTTTACTTATTATTAAGTCCATGAAATCTTTCATAGATTTCTAAAATAAAAAAAGCTATGGATACTTCCACAGCTCTAAACTCGCCATTAATAAAGATAGCTATAGCTATCCTAAGGTAAATTTCGTGGACTTGTATCTTTAATAGTTTAATTAATCCCACAACAAATAGAGGTATATAATACCCTAATTTTTAAGATTAATATTTAATTACTATTTTAGATACTAGACACTCACAAAAAAACCTCTCTCTCTTTTGAAATCTATGTAATTTAATATTAAAACATTTTTTCAGAAAAATCAATATATATTTTTTATTAGATTATTGTATATTTATTAAAAAGATGTATGTATTCCTTGACATTGTTTTACTTATATGTAATGTATGATATAATAATTTTAATATCAGTATTAAAAGGAGATTTAAGTATGTTATCACTTGTATTTTTTCTATTTATGTTAGTATCGCTAGGATTTCTAATATACTTTAATTATCATCCTCATGGCTACAGAATGCCAATTATTAAAACAATTACCAGCTTATTATTTATAGCCATATGTATATGTGGTTATAAATCTGTTTATTCTAATTCTCAATATTTCATCTTTATACTTCTAGCATTAATATTCTCTCTAATTGGAGACGTATTTCTTGCCTTTAATAATAGTAGATCTGATAAGGTTAGTAAAATGTTTGTATATGGATTAAGTAGTTTTTCTATTGCTCATATATTTTTTTCTATAGCCTTCTCCACTCTTACACCTGTATTAGTGTGGCATATTTTATTATTTATATTAATTTCAATAATGTCTATTCTATTTTTAAACCTAATAAAAGGCTTTGATTTTAAAGGTGCATATAAACTAGTTGTTACTTACTCTATTATAATTAGCTTCATGTTCACACGAGCTCTAGCTTTAACTTCATTAATTCATGATAACTTTTGGAGTACCATTCTTATCATAGTAGGTGCGTGTCTCTTCTTGCTATCTGATCTAATTTTATGTTTTATATATTTTCATAAAAAATCACCTTCTTATATGACAGCTCTGAATTTGTTATGTTACTATATAGGACAAGGTCTTATAGCTCTAAGTCTTACATTCTAAAATTATGCTAAACATCTCAGGTTTTTAATAAAAATATAAAATTATATATAAATAAAAGCATTAATAACTTAAAGTTACTAATGCTTTTTATTCATATTAGCAGGAAACTTGCCTACTTATATTTTCTTTATACTCTAATTGATTATATTCTATACTCACTTCAAGAACTCTTGTATAATTTGTCTTTGTTACTGTAACTAGTAAGTTTTCATACATAAAGCTATCTCCAACCTTAGGTATATGACCAAACTCCTCTAACACCCAACCACTTACTGTATTAGATTCATAGTCATCTTCATCACAGTCCAAATCAAACTTATCAAATAAATCCTTCAAGTCAGCAGAGCACATTACTAAATATTTATCTTTATCTATCTTTTTAAAATATTCTATAACCTCATCATGTTCGTCCCAAATTTCTCCCACTAGTTCCTCTAATATATCTTCTAGAGTTACAATTCCCCTAGTTCCTCCGAACTCATCAACAACAACTGCCATATGATTTTTTGATTTTTGAAAATTATGAAGCAGCTGAGGTATCTTTGTATTAGGTGTAACACAAATAATTGGTTTTATTATATTTTTTATATCTGAATCTCCGTTTTCTAGAAAATCATAGAAATCCCTTTGATGTATAACTCCAATAATCTTGTCAATAGTATTTTCATATACTGGGATTCTTGAAAAATTATTGTTTTTAAATACTTCCTTAACTTCATCTATTGAAGCTGTACTTGAAAGAGCAATTAAATCTACTCTCGAAGTTAATATTTCTTTTGCATCAAGATCATTAAATTCTATAGCTGATTGTATTAACTTACTCTCATGCTTGTCAATTCCACCATCATTTTCTGCTTCCTCTACAATTGTAAGTAATTCATCCTCTGTTATAGACTTTCTATTTTCTACTTTAAATATCTTATATAGTAACTTTTTCCAAAGGCTAAATAAATAATTAAAAGGAGTAAATATAGCCATAAATATTTTTAAAATTGGTGTAGAAAATATTGCAAACTTTTCAGGTGATTCCTTTGCAATACTTTTAGGTGATATTTCTCCAAATATCAGTACAAGGATGGTCATTACTATAGTTGATATAGTAACTCCAGAATTACCAAAATGCGTAGTAAATAATATAGTAGCAATAGATGCTGATAATATATTTACTATATTATTTCCTATTAATATAGTTGAAAGTATATTATCAAAATCCTCTGATAAGACTAATGTCTGTTTCGCTCTGTGATTACCACCATTAGCCATACTTTTTAACCTTACTTTATTTAAACTTGAGAATGCAGTCTCAGTTGCAGAAAAATATGCTGACATTAAAATTAGTACTGCAATACTAATAATCAGCATAATACTACCATCGTCCATTAATACTCTTTCCCCCTAAATTTAACGCTTTAACTTACCTATATTACCATAATAATTATAATAATATAGACCTTTAATACAATATAAATATCAACAGATTTTTATATTTAATTTTACATCTTCCATTCACCCTTTTATATTATTACTTTAATTATACCACTTTAATATCTCTATTTGCATATTATAGCTCTAATTTTATAAATATTTTTATATTTATAAACACTTAATCTATAAAATACA
The DNA here is from genome assembly GCA_002316385.1 of Clostridium sp. UBA1056. Taxonomy (GTDB): domain Bacteria; phylum Bacillota; class Clostridia; order Clostridiales; family Clostridiaceae; genus Clostridium_J. Next base: position 69,185 of record DCDL01000023.1, on the reverse strand, counting down.
TTTACCATATTATATGCTTAATTTCTAAATTATGTATACATTCTGATTTTTTATCCTGTTTCTATCTATATCTTTAATTATAAATTTATAATCGTTGAAACTTATCTCTTTCTTTATGTTATAAGATCTATCTACCTAATTCAAATGTTATGTCATAGATATATCTATACTAACAAATATATTAGAAAAAATATATAAAAAATATTAAACATGTAACCAATATATTCTAGAAGTCATAGTATATAGTATGCCGATAAGGCACGGGGGGGTATTTTTAGATGAGTAATAGATTTGATAATCGCGATTTCGACGACTTTGAGGATTTCTTTAGATTCGATGAGCGTAACTTTGATGAAGAAGAATCTGAGCGCGATAGATTATGTAGATTCGATAGAGAAAGAGAAAGAGAATGCAACGAATGTGGCAGAGAATCTAACAGAGACAGAGAATGTGAAAGAGAAGAAGAAAGAGAAGAAGAAAGAGAAAATGAAAGAAGAAGACAAAGACACGTTCATGAATTTCAAGGTAGCACAAAATTTGCTTGTGATGAGTGCGTTATTCACAACCATAGATTTGCTGGCGTAAGTGGCCCAGCTATTCCTCGTGGTAATTCACACGTTCACAGAATTGAAACAAGAACTGATACCTTTGTTGATCACAACCATGAAATTTGTGTTATAACTGGTCCAGCTATTCCTGTTGGACGTGGAAAGCACGTTCACTTTGTAACAGGAAGAACTTCTTGTAACGATGGTCATAGACATGAATTCCAATTCGCAACTCTAATCGAATCACCAGCTGACTGTGAAAGAGACAGAAGAAGATTATAAACAATTTAAATTGATTTACTATAGTATATAATGACTACAGCCTAGCATATTCTAGGTTGTAGTTTATACATACTCTAAGTTCATAAAAATCCCTTTTAAATCCCCCCCAGGAACTTCTAAAGGAAATTGAACTAGAGTCTATACAAACCCAAAACTTATTAGAAATCCCTGTAATATAAGTATTACAGGGATTTCTGCATATATATTATACAATCTATTTTTCATTATTTTCTATAGATTTAATAGCTTGTTGAAAATCAAATATATTCTTGGGATCATATTTCTCTTTAATACTTTTTAGTCTACTTATATTTTCACCATAGTACTGCTCTTCATAATTAGAAAGCTCTTTAAATGGGAAATTAATAAACGAACCTTCTGTAACTGATCCTATATACTTAATTTTATCTATAACCCATGATCTATTAAAAGGTGTATATTCTGGCTCTTCCCAAACAGATTGTAAACCCATGATAGCTATAGCATCTCTATAATAAAAAGCAGTTTCCCTTTTATCTACCTTTGCAACAGCTCCACCTAATCCATATAGTGATAGGGCATTATAAATAGCTCCCTTTGCTCTACTATATATTAAATCTGTAAGTGCCATCATCTCATCCTTAGTATAGTCCCTCTGTACAAATCTTCCTGTGGATTTGTAGCTTTCATAATCTGGATGACTATCTTGAATCTTTCTATTTACTTCTAGAACTGAAGTATACTCCATAGTTATATTCATATTAGCTGCAATGGCTTTAAATGGCATTAGAAGTTTATTAGCTTCTTCTGTTTCACCATAAAATACTCCTGTTATCTTAGCTCCCATACCTTTATACTTTGAATTGTATATAGCTAGTTTTATATTCATTCTTTCATCTAGGTTCTTAAAAGTTTTCTGCCAAATGCCAAATATATTAAGCATTCCATTTCTAGTCATATTAGGATACTCAATATTTATTAAAGTGGCTTTGTCTATTTTATCTGGCAAAGTAAAAGTCATGCTAACAACTACTCCAAAGTTGCCACCACCACCTCCAGTGCAAGCCCAAAATAAATCCTCATTACATTCCTTATTAGCAATTATAACTTTACCTTCATAATCTATAAGTTCTACTTCCTTTAAACTATCACATCCAAGTCCAAGAAGTCTACAAGAATAACCCCATCCACCACCTAAGGTAAAACCTACAACTCCAACGGTTGGGCATCCACCTCCTGAGAAAGGATATCCTTTTGATCCTAAAGCTTCATACATTTCTCTATTTCTAACTCCACCATCTATCTTAACTATACCTTTGTCTTCATCTATATAAATTCCATTCATTCTGCTAACATCAATAATGATTACATCATTGCCAGTGGAATATCCTTCATAGTGATGTCCACCTGATCTTATCCTAATGGAAACAGAGTTTTCTCTAGCCCAGAATATTGCATTTTGAACATCTTCATGATTGTAACAATACACTATTACTAAAGGATATTTTTCAATGGCTCTATTCCATTGTTTTCTATCTATCTCATAGCTATGGTCATCTCTTGTAATCACATCCCCAGTTAATCCACTGTAGTTAAGCTCCATCAAATATCTCACCTTCTCCTTATAACCTCCATCTATGGTAACATAATATCACATATTAATTATAAATAATAAACTTATTTTAATAGATTTTGATAATAAAATATATGGCTTTTCATATGAAAAATGTTAACAATTTATTGTATCACATTAAAATTTTTCCTATATAGATAGTTATCTATTTATATAGTTATCTATCTAAAATTTTATATATTTCCAAAGTTAACTTTATAAAATTTTATATACGCAAAATTTTAAATATTTAACTATATAACTTTTTAAAAAGTTATATAGTTACTATATCTATGAGTATTTCATATACTTATTATCTTTCATACCTTGATTATTCTATGTTTAAGCATAAATAACCTCTAGTATCATTAGATAGTTTTACTAGGCAAATAGCTGTTTTTACATACAAAATAAAGATAGCCTAGTTAAGAATAAATAAAATCTACATTTTATCTACCCTAACTAGGCTACTAAGCTTCAATATACTATTTACATAAATCAATAATTACTTGAGTGAAGATTTTAGCACCAAGTATAAGCTCATCTATTACAGCAAACTCGTCATCACCGTGTAAATTATTATCAGTACCTGGCATTGTACATCCAAAGGCTACTCCATTTTTAAGATGGTGAACATAAGTACCGCCACCTATAGCTATACATTTACCTTTTTGTCCACTATACTCTTCATAGCATCTTAAAAGAGTTTGTATAAATTCAGAGTTTTCATCTACATGATGAGCTGAGAACATATCATCCTTAGATAAAATTATATTATCCTTTGCCATATTATCTCTTACAACATCACGTAAATTTTCATTAGTTGCACAAAGTGGTGCTCTACAATCAAAAGTTCCACTTAATTCTGTAGTATTATATTTAAATATATTTAAAGTCATGGTTAATTCTCCAGAAAGTTCATCACTCATCTTAACACCACAAGCTTCTCCTTTAAAATCTCCATGAGGGAATAACTTATTAACAGCACATAGTCTCTTAAATCCTTCACTCATAGCACATGGCATAGATGCAAGTAATTCTATCATTCCTGTAAGGGCATTATTCCCATTTTGAGGAGTAGATGCATGTGCTCCAGCTCCCTTAGCGTTTATAATCCATCTTTCATCATCTTTATTAAAGGTAAACTTCAAGCTTGTACTTTTAGCTGCATCTTCACAATATTTATTTATTTCTTCCTCTGTGAATCCTTCTACCACCGCAGTAGCAGCATCTGGTACTACATTTACCTTTACTCCACTTGTCATAGAAATAACTCTTGGAAGATTTTTATCTTCTTCAAATTTACTTTCAAAAGGACTATGTAGTCCTCCCTTTTCAATATTTATAACTGGAAAATCTGCATCAGGTGAAAAGGTCATAGGTGCTTCTTTCTCTTTTTTATAGTAATATGCTATATCAGAGCTTCCACACTCCTCGTCTGTACCTAATATAAGACGAACATTTTTATTTAAAGGTATATTTAAATCTTTAACTGCCTTTAAAGCATATAATGCTGCTAAAGCTGGTCCCTTATCATCTGCTGAACCTCTACCATATAATTTACCATCCTTTATAAGTGGTTCGAAAGGTTTTGTAACTGTCCAGTCATCACTAACAGGTACTACATCTAGATGCGCTAAAATATCCAGTTGCTTCTCTTTATCATTAAAGTCAATAGCTCCTACATAATTATCATAGTTCTTAGTTTCAAATCCCATTTTGTTTGCTAGAGATAAAGCGGCTTCAAGAGCTTTCGCAGGACCTTCCCCAAAAGGCATTCCTTCTTTTGCCTCTGATCTGTCACTTCTTATTCTTATTAAATCACATATGTTATTTAACATTTCATCTTTATGACTTTCAAAGTACTCCTCTATTTGTTTTTTATACATCCTAATCCCTACCTTTATATTAAAATTTAACTATAATCCCATTTTAATACTAAAACTACTTAATTTCTATACATGTCACAGTTAATTCATTTTTAAGGCATCTGAAAATA
>DCDL01000023.1:42769-64705 GCA_002316385.1 Clostridium sp. UBA1056 | reverse complement strand
ATTTTTTGAAGATGCCTAATATTTCTTACAAATTTATTAAAATGTATTCTATATTATACAAATATAAAATATAATATATATAATTAATTATATAGAGTATACTACTTAACTTTTATAATATCTAATATCTATCCTTGCCTATTAGATAATATATCTGAATGCAAGCTTCTGAATTAAGTACACTTTAGAATATATGTCTATCTACTAAACTCACTCTTAAGTAAGCTTGCTTTTATAAGTAGTAATACTTATATTCTAAGTATAAGGAGAATTTAAGATGTCAAAGAAATTTTTTAAGAAATTAGCTATGGCTTTAGGTATACTCACATGTGTATCTATACCTACAAGTGCCTTTGCAGATATTAAAGGTGAATACCCAAGTGGTGAAATTCTAAGTTTTGGTTCAGATCTAAGTGATAGCCAAGAAGCTCAGCTAAGGGAACAATTTAAAGCTCCAGACAATATTGAAGCTATATATGTAGATAGTAAAATGGCAATAAAGCAATTTGGTCTTGATGAAAAAGAGTTAGCTAACTTCACAGGCGGGTGGTATTCAAGTGCCTATGTTAAGTTACTTCAAAAAGAGTCTGGTGTAAAAGTTACATCCTCAAACTTAACTCTAGTAACAAACGATATGCTTGCTAATGCATTAATTACTTCTGGAATATTAAATGCAGATGTTATGGCTTCAGCTCCTTTCCCAGTAACAGGAGAATCAGCCCTTGCTGGAATATTAGCAGGTGCTGAAAATATAATGGGTGGAGAGTTATCTACATCAAATAAACAAGCTGCTCAAAAAGAAATAGATGTATCTTTAGATTTAGCTGAAGAAGTTGGTGATACAGAAGCTTCTGCAATTATTAATGAAGTTAAGACAACTGTTATTAAAGACAAGCCTTCTAGTGAAAAAGAAATTAAGGAAATTGTTGAGAAAGTTGAAAATAAATATGATGTAAATATAAGTGCTAACATTCAAGACAATATGGTTTCATTAATGTCTGATATAAACAACCTGGATTTAGACTATTCTAAGCTTAAGGATACTCTAGATAAAAGCGCTTCTAAATTCAAAGAGGAAATGTCAGCTCTTGGAAAAGAACTTAAAGATTCTGGATTCTTTGATAAGTTGTTCAACTGGATTAAAGACTTCTTCAATTCAATCTTTAATTCAAGTGAAGGCTAGACCTACTATAAAATTTATAATGACATTAGATAATTTTATGTAATGAATAACTTTATTTAAAGCATTATCTAAAGTTTTATAATCTAAGAAATACAAAAGAGGACGTATCAAAATATTTTGAGACATCCTCTTTTATTTTAGCTTATAGCTAAATCCCCTATACATCTATTTGTTTCTTATATATGTTTTAATAAAGTTTCTACATTAAATTTACTTGAAATCCCAGATTACACTAGAGAATATTAATGAATTTTATTTATTGAAACTTATATATTACATTTGTTTTTTACGTGACTTTCCTGTGAAGCTTGTTGCTACTATTTTAAAGACAGTAACACGCTTTATCATAGCTTCTTCAAATAGAAAACTATTCTTACCAGTTTGATGCTTCATAATTGCTTCTAGTGCCCTTTCTCTTTCCTGTAGATCTTCAATAAACTCTACTTTTCCATCTCCAATGATGCTAGCGTATGAGTATGAATAAGCACAGGCTGTTTTGCCTTCAATTAATTCATGCATACAATCCATTTCAAAGCATACTTCATTATTTGCTGTTAATGCAGTAATTTTTCTACCTTCAATTGCACAATGTAGATATAATGTAAGTTCATCTTCTTTAAGTTCATATCCAAAATTCATTGGTACAACATACGGCTTTCCATTATCTATCATTGCAATTCTACAAACTTTACAAGTGTCTAAAATTTGTACATAATCCTCTTGATTAATTAGTTCCCTATCTTTTCTTCTCATAACTTTACCCCTCATCGATATAAATTTTATAATCCTTATAATTATAAGATTTATATAATTATATCATATTTTACATAATTTTCTTTATAGTTTATTGGTAAATTCTATCATATGATCATATAGCTTAATTATGCTATAATGATTGTTCACATAAAATTTATACAATTCATCATAAGGCACATTCTTTATTGATTCTTCACAGTGTCTAAAGCTTTTTAAATAGCCATAGAAATCCTCTGAGATTTCTGGTAAAAATCCAGCATCTACAGATTTATCAATACTTACACTATATAAATTTTCATTATATGGTTCACTTATTGTAACTAAACACTTACTCATATATTTCCCTAGAAGTTTTATAAATTTAGTGAACTCTAACTTAAAACCATCTTCTATAGAACCTTTTTCGTTCTTATTTATATCTATAATATCATCTAAGCTTTTTAAAACCTTTAATAATTCTGATGTAACTAATACCAAACTCTCTTTATCAAATTGGGCTCTTTTCATATATAATCACTCCTAACTAATAATTTGAAAAACATTATATTAAAACTAAAAAAACCTTTTAGCTACTAAAACTAAAAGGCTCTAAGTCATATTTATCATAGATTTATCACACCCTTCCATCTCTCGTAGAATTATAGCGTAAGGAATAGGCAGGTATTCTGGCTCGAGTATCATTACTTTCTTCTGCCTTCCCATAAAAACAGTGGCATCCTAGAAGAAAACTCCTCTCTTACAGCGGCGGGACCGCGTGGGACTTACACCCAACTTCTCTTTTAATCAGTTATATAAAATTATAACTAAACCCATATTCCATAATATTCATTTATTAATATCATATTATACCTTTATAATTTTCATGTCAAACTATTAATTATAGATCTAACTATTGTTTTTCCTTCCAATTAGAAGTTTTTGTAGTTATTTCAATGTTTATTGTTAAATATCTAAATTTAACTAGCTATTTCTGATTCTATTTAACATATACTTAATTTCTTTATCCTTATATTTTTCTAACTTTAATAATTCATCATATGGATTTCCCTCAATACCTAAGTATCTTGCAAAGGCTGGCTCTGTTTTTAATCCCTCTTTTTTAAGCTTAATAATTTCTTCTCTCGCCTTATCTCCAGCTAATTTAAGTATCCTATCCTCAACAATCATATGTCTATATCCATTTTGCTTATAAGTTTCTAAGGATTGAGCATATATTTCAATTTCCATATTATCTACATAAAAACCTATAGTTAATATTTTTTCATTATTAGTGATATAAATATTAATGTGAAATTTGTTATGCATAAAATAATTAATCTCTATTATTTCTTGAAATAGTTTAAAGTTATATACTTCACATATTATATCTAAATCGCTACTTCCTATATCAATGTTAATAGGTATAGTTCCTACTAATATAGGACTAAAATCTTTTAAAGTATTAAATATATCTAGTTTTTTAAGCACTTCGTATGCCTTCTGTTGTTTTTCATTGCCTTCTTTAAGATAATTATAATTTTTAAAATCTATATTCTTCATACCAATCTAATTTTCATCCTTTTACAATAAATTCTATATTAAATATTTCAAATCTATATACCTATAGAATCTTTACAAAAACCCCTTCTTTAGATTTCTCTAAGGCTCTTTTATTCAAAGATTTCACTTTCATAGATTTATCAGATGCTCTATAAACTGATTGTTCTATAACAACCTTAGGATCGATAAGTCTCAATTTATTTACTTGATGTATATCGTAGTCTGTATAATCTTCTATAACTCTAGCATTATTATTAAGTGATTCTACTAATTCAAGTACTTCTCTAGATTTTGATTTCTTAAGTAATTTAAATACATACTCATCATCCATCAACATATCATTTAAATTAACTTCTCCTAGTCTTATTGCTACTTTTATAGCTTTAGATAGCTTATCATTTCCATATACATTTAGAGGGTTCATAAAGAATCCTATTACTTCTTTATAATAAGTTTCTACAAACCACTCTGCTAATTCTATAGAACTTATCATTAATTCATCATTAAATAATATCAAATGTTTTAAAAACTCTTCTATTTCTTTCTTAGAAATAAATCCATAATTAAACATATCTCTTAATGTATAATCAATTCTATCTGCACATAAATCAGGAGCAGGCTTTTCAAGAATGGTCCATTTTGATTCATTATAGACTATATCTCTATAATCATATCCATAATTTTTTAATATGTGAGGAATCATTGAATTTTCAATTATATTTTCAAATATTTTTTCATGGTAATTCTCATCTTTATTTTCTAAAGCAAAGTCTACTACATGAGAAAAAGCAGTATGAGATATATCATGTAATAAACCTGCAATTTGCTCCTGTATACTTCCACCCATAATACGAATGAGCAGCATTACTCCTATAGAGTGTTCATACCTAGTTACATTCCAATTTGGATTAACAAGATAGCTTGCCCCACCTTGATGGATATTCTTTAATCTTTGTACTTCTTTTGTATTAATTAATTCTTCTAATACTGGTTCTATTATAAATTCTCCATAAATTGAATCTTTTATGTTCATATATTCCTCCTAACTATGTTCTATCAAATAATTACATAAGATCATTATAGATTAAAAATAGAGCATAGAGACTATTAAATTTTTGAACATAAAAATAGTACAAGATTTCAACTTCTTGTACTATTTTTTATAAGCTTCTCAAAATTTCTTACATATTAGCTTCAAATACTTGGCTATATGCTTTTGTATCTTTATATACTTCATCTTTTAATGCATTGAATTTGTTTTTACGTATTTTATTAAATTGATAAACTACTAATGCAATATTACCTAGTAAAGATATTAAACTAACAACAAAGAAAGCTGTTGAGTTATGAGTAGTAGATACTGGTGCTATACGATCAGCAAATTGTGGTAAAGTCATTATAAACATAGTCCATAATCCTAGTGTGTGCGCACGATGTTGTAGCCATGCTCCTCTTTTTATAAAGAAAGCTGGAATTGTGCATGAAAGTAATAATATTAATCCACAATAGAATGAATGGTCTGCTATACAGTTGTAAGTATATGCAAAATTCCATAAATCGTAAGCTATAATCCAAGGCCAAATCATGTCAGGCCAAATCATATCTTTTGTTTCATTTTTAGAAATAAATATGCCTGTCCAACCGCAAATTGCTATAATATTAAGTAATCCTGCTATACCATTCATAATATTCCAAGGTCCTGACATTACCCAAAGGTTATTTATAGTTGCACCATTCCATGCTCCATATGAAAAACATTGAAAATCACGAATACATGCCTCTAAAATATTAGCTGCTAGTATAATTGCTGGTAAAGCTAATGCCCACTTCTTTTTAGAAAGTTTTGGACTATAGCGAAGTGCCATAAACCAAACACATCCTGCTAATGCTGAATAAGTTTTTACCCAGTTAAACCAATTTCCTGTACCATATTCATTTCCAGGTGCTGCAGTTGTTGGCCAAACAAATATTGTTAGAAGTATCGGTAAAACTACAAATAATGTTATACCCCCCCACTTTGTTGAACGACCAAATTCATTGAAAGCCATTAAAGCAAATAAAACAAATAAAAAAATGCCCCAACCGCTAAATCCAATTGACTCATATAAAATGCCCATAATATATAATTCCTCCTGATAAATAAATTTTGTTATAAATGTATAGACATTACTAATTATTGCTTTGATAAGTATATTCCTATTAGTTATTTTATGTCAAACTACCATAACTTAGACTAACTGGTTTAAGTTTCATTTTTGTTAACTTACTTTGATTTTCTTCATTTTTATATCATCATTGTAAATATTAGCTTTATAATAAATTTAAAGGAAACTAGTATTATCCCCTTACATACTATACTATAATTGGAAGTATTGGACTAAAAATACTATAAAAAATATTATATATAAATACTCGTTAGTTTTTTAAACTAATAAATCTAAAAAGGCTGTATAAGTAGAAATTTTCTACTTATACAGCCTTTTATACTGGTTAGTAATTTTATATTATTTTTAATGTCCAATCTTTAGACCTTTAGGAAGTATGCTACATTACCCATGATATTATAACTTTAAATATCTAACTTACTACTAAATTTAATACCTCTATATATCTGTGATTATATTTTTTATATCATTAACAATTGCTTTAACTTCGTCATCTTCCAAAAAGTCTATTCTACAGACTTTCTTTCCTATACCATTCAATGAACTTCCAGTTGCAAATCCTTTTTTGTAATCAGCTATCCAAAACCTATCATGATATCCATCTGAAAAATATACTTTACTATCTTTTAATTCATCTACAATACTATCATAAGTTTGTTCATCAAAATTAGATTGTTTAGTTATAACATTCAATTTAGAAAAACTTGCTTCTTCTAATAAATATCTTAGTAATTTTTTATAGTCTTCATTAGAATTCTTTGCAAATAAATATCCATCTATAATCAAAAGTTCTTTATCTTGAGTACCTATTTTTTTTATATAATAATCTAATTTCTTCTTTTTTTCATCTAAAGTCATATTTTCAAATAATATTTCTTCTGTTAATAATACATAATTCTTTGCAACTCCTTCCTTAAAAAATTCTAGAGTTCCACAATATAATGCTAAATATACATTATAATCATTTATAAGTAAATTTGAAAATCTTATCATAATGTCACCTATATTTTCATCTTTACTCGTAAAATTGTTATATTTCAACTCATATAATAATCCATTTTCATTTGATAAAACTATATTTAAATATAACTTTTTCTCTGCCAAATATTTATTTGAATAATTATTAATTATTTTCTTTATCTTATCTTCATTTTCTGTTTTAAATGTATTTTCAGGAACTATGTAATACATTGCAACTCACCTCTTACTCACTATTAGCACTCTAACAAAACCTTTTTATTAAACATACTGCCTGGTTTTTCATTTTCTTAATTACGTTAATCGTTCTTATAAATCTTTTATAAAATATTAAAAAATTCTGTGATAATATATCTGTTTGTTTTTTTAGTTTTTCTAATTTATCCTTAATCTATTTTACCACCAATAACAATTTTATCTACCCTATCAACCATTCTGCTCTTTCTAAAACCTTGCTTGGCAGTTTCCCCTTCTTTCTTCAATGCTGATATTTTATTATTCAATTCTCTTATATACTTATTCTTATCGGATTTTTTATTCTGTAAAGATGCTACATTAATTTCAATACTTTCTATTTCTTTTATGAATTTTTGTGAACCTTTAACTTATCCTCTTCTATCTTTATTAAATCATTTACCATATCAACTGTTTCTGCATTTGATTTTGATAACTCTTTTTTAAGTTTTACTATCTTTAAATTAATCTGCAAATGAATATTTTTATGATATACTTTTCTCTGCTCTTCAATAAGATTATCCAACATTCTTACTGTAATATTTTCAGCACTACAATAATCTTTTCCATACTTCTTTTTATGTCCATAAATAAGATAATACTGCGACTGTGGCTTATCTACAATCTTTGTAGTAACACATCTTATATAATTAGCTCCACGACTACACTTAGTCTTGCCTCTAGTATCATATATTCTTTCATTCTGTCCCTTATTTCCAATCTTACATATATTAGATAATGATTATTGAACTTGTTCCCATAATTCCTCTGATACCATAGCTTCAATTCTATCTGATTTTTGAACTATCCAATCCTGCTTTTTAACGTATTTAACTTTACTTTCAGTAAATAAATTAACACTATTGAATTTATTTCTAACATTATATCCTTTATACTTCGGATTAACTACTAATGTTTTAATAGTGCTATCAGTCCAAAGCATTCCTTTTTAGCTCTATATCCTTTTTCATTAACTATTTTTGCAGTTTTCTTTAATCCATTTGTTAATGAAGTTTTAAATATAAATTTAACTATTTCCGCTTCGCTTTCATTAATAAGTAAAGAATTAGTCTCCCTTTTAAAGCCCCATCCAAAAATCCTATTATTTCTTATTCTATTTTGGAATTATTATTTTTTATTTCTTCTTAATTCATTTCTACACTTCTTACATTGATGCTTGTACTTAATATTACCACGTGAATCTTTCCTACGCTTTTCAAACTCTTCTATTGGTTTTTCAATACTACATATAGTACAAATTCTCACAGTATCTAATTCTTTATCAAGTACCACTTTTCTTATACTATTGTCCTGATTTTCTGCTCTTTTAATCTTTGTCTCTTCCTTTTCTAATTGTTTTGCCTTAGCTTTTTCTTCTTTAGCATTAGCCTTCTCTTCTATTGCTTTTTCTCTATCTAGCTCTTTCTGCTTTAGCTCATTTACTCTTAATAATCTCTCTTTATATCTATTAAGCTTATCTTAAGCATCTATTCTACCTATAATTACCAAATTATCAAATAGCGAAATAGCTTTTTCACAATTAGATATTTCGCTATCATAATCTTTTTCTTTTCTATAAAATATATTTAATCTATCAAAAGGATATGAGCCATCAAACCCTAATTCAATAGACTCTTTATATTTTTCTATAGCTTCCTCTACTCTTCCCATCTTCTCAAGTGTTACTCCTAATTGATTCATTTCAAAAGCTATCTTAGAATTTATTTCTTTTAATTTTCTTTCTGCTTCTAATCTTTTCTTTTTTTCTTTAAATTCTTCTACCAGTTCACTTTTTAAATACATGCATAAATTTGTATCTTTATAGTTAATATTCTCAATTTTTACTAAAGATACTTTTATATCATTATATTCTTTTAGTTCTGAAGCAGTTTCTTTTGATAAAAATCCTATGTGCATCTTTCTTACTTCATCATCAACTAAATATATTAAAGATATCTTCAAAGCATTAGAATCATATTCATTTTCATAATCCCTCTCAGCTACTAACTTAAATCTTAAATTAATACACTTACCAAATGTATTTAGTATTTCTTCTATATGTTCTTGTCTATAGTAACACCCTACTATTCTTTCTTCTCTTAATAATTTATATCCTTCAACTTCTTTTTTTTCAAAAGTATATGAAAATGACGTACTCCAAGCAATTGTTTGCAATGGTAACTCTTCTACATAATTTATTACTTCATAACTTTTTCTTAATTTTGTTGGCTCTTCAACTATACTCTTCTCTACAAAAGTATTTTTCATTTCTTTCTTTATATTATACTTTTCAATTTCTATATTATCTCTTGAGTTCAAATCATTAATTTATTCCATTTGCTTTGGTTTAAATAAATTTGTTAGCCACTTAATCATATTTCTCTCCCTTTTCTACAACATTAATCTTATGTTAAATAAATCTTTTCTATTTATTTATTCAATTTTATAATATATTTTATAATAATTAAATAATTAACTTTTTTGAAACAAAATTCAACTTTTATTTTTTTGAAAAAATAGTACTCCCAAGAGTACTATTAATAATTATATCTTTTTATTATTTTTAACTTCCATATATGGTGATGCCATAATACATTCATCCTCTAATGTATTTACAGTTAATACACTATATGAGTTAGGCTTTAATAATTTATTTATATATGATTTATAAGCTGGTTTTCTTAATACTGTTTTATTCTCTGATATAATAAATTGTGGTAACTCTACATATTCATCTAAAAAAAATGCTTCTTGTAATCCATTTATATTTTTAAATAGCTCTAATATTCTATCATTATCATCAACACTACATAAAAATGAACTTAATTGAATATTATGTTCTTTATATACAATTTTCTTTATTGCTGTTGCGAACTGATCCGCTATTAAATACACATTTATTAAAAGTTCTCTTATATCTTTGTTATAAGAGATGGCAGTTCTTTTCCCATTAAATTTAGGATGTATTTTTTCATTTGGCTGAAAAACACCATCTTTATCAACACTATCAATATAATATCCATAAACTTGATAATATGAAAATGAAAATTGTAAATGCTGATATCTTCCATGCTCGTGCTTTATCTTATTATCTATAAGTCCAATTCTTTTTCTATATGAATATACATTATCATTACATTCTTTCATTAATTTAGGTTCAACTTTTTTTAGCCACTCAACCGCTGATTTTTCTTCTTTCTTGCCCCTTGATTTAGGATAAAAACACTTAATTATATTATATCCATCATCAGTAAAAGACATTATAGAATCAAGTAGTTCTTGATGTGCTTCATCTATTTTTCCCCAATCAATACTTTCAAAACTAATACTTTTTATTTGCACTACCTTCAGCAAATCTTCAAATGCTTTAAAAACTCTTTCTCTCGCTCTTTGATAAATTGTTATCGGTCTTCTTAACTCATGCTCAAAGTTAAATAATATATTATTTGGTATATTACTTAATATATTATATAATTCTGTATCAAAATTACCTTTAGTATTAATATCTAATAATAATTCCATAGAATTTCCCCCTCCATATATAATTATACCATTAAATTTCAATTCAACATATTTTTGCTACTACATCGAAAAAAGCTAGTATTAAACTACATTCTTAAATAGCAATAATATTTAATTGAACTTACATATCTAATAATCTATCTAATTCATTTTCTTAATTAATATCTATTTCTACCGAATCGACTTTTACAACAGGTTCTATAATCTCTTTGGCTTCATATATATGTCTAGAATCTCATTAACTCTAATTTTAAATACTTTCTCTACATCTTTAGTAACATAAACTTGCTTTCTTTGTACCTTGATAAATGCTCTTTTAATTATTTCTTATGGCTCATAGTAAAGAAACTGAAATACCATTTAGTAAATTACTTTATAGATAAGGAGTAGGTTTTTATTTACTTACTCTTTTTTATATTCAAAAGAAAAGTTTAAAACTATATCTGTGATTTCAAAAAGTGTATTTTACACTACAAATAGTAATATTCTTATTATATCCACCAAAATTTGGGGGCTCAAAACACTTTTTTATATTTATTTTTTATAGAATGGATTATTTACTAAGTTTGTTGATCTACCCTAAAATTGTGTAGCTGAAATATTGCATAAAATAAAAAAGGCTTTTTTAAAAGCCTTTTTATGTATATTAATTATATATTAAATTCTGTTTAATTATAGATTTTACTTTACTTATTTCTTTATATGATATTCTAATCAATTTTATATTCTTTAATTCACAATATAAATTCTTCTTCAAATCTCTAAACTGTTGTTCCTTAAATCCTTTCTCATTATTATGAAATCTTTTTATATATTTATAATGTTGTTGCCCATCAAACTCAATTATATATTTAATTTTCTTTTTATCATATATAACAAAATCATACCTTCCATTAAAATCAGCATCAGTAACAGCTTTAAAATCATCAAATGATATTTCCCTTCTATAATTTAATCCTAAATCTAATAAAGCAAACTCCACCAATCTCTCACCTTTCGAACCCCTATACTGTGGTAATTCCGTTGCTTTTATAGATTTAAGCACAGAGTTAATTAAAGATTTCGTTGCACAAGTAGTTTCATATATTTCTTGTAATGGTATGTTATCTAAGACTAATTTTTTTATTTTCTCTTCCACAAAATTCTTTATTTGATTATAATTATTAGCATTTTTATTGGTATGTCTTTCTAAGCCCATTTTTTTTACTGCTAAATCAAAATAAAGCCAATATGCTCCATTAGTATCTAATCCAACAAAATAAAATAAATCTTGTATGCTTCTAGGAATAATCTTATTTATTAAATACTCAAATTGATTGACTAATTGTATTGATAAATTCTTATTAATACCATAAAGAGAACGCCTTGTTAAAAACATTATAATTTCTTTTTTATTTATTTTATACTTTTTAAAATCATACCTTAAAATTTTTATGGCTTCATCTACTGAAAAATCTTTATGAATTAAATCTATATATCTTCTTTCTATAGAATTACTATTAATTCCGTTAATTCCAGATATCTTATCATAAAATTTATTAAGAATCATATTATCTTTAATACTATCGTTCTCATTATATATTGGAGCATCATATTTAAATCCCATATCTTTAAAAGTAACAGTTCTAACATCTTCGATTTTAATATGTTTTACAAATGTTATTTTTATATTATCATTAATACCCTCACTCATTTCGTCCCTCTTTCCCCAATATAGATTTATATAATTATAAGATTTTATATAACTTCCCTTAATCACTTTCAACAATTTCAGTATATACAAAAGCCTTGTAAGATAGTAGTTACAAAGCTTTATTCTATCAATGATTATTGTTCAATTAAAGTAAAAATAATGCCCAAACTTCATCAGTATTTATTTTTATTATGTTAACAAGATATAATAAAAACAGCTTGAACATAGTATTCAAGCCATTGTATTAATTATTAATAGCGGTTGTAGCTATATTATTTTTAATGTTCAATCTTCACAGTTAGTTCCATAAATATTAACAAATTAATATTTATGTATTAAAAATCACTTAATATCTGTTCTTTAGAAATTATACGTGTTTTTAATATATTAAGCTTATTCTGAGGATAATTATCTCCTTTTATATTATCAATTTCTCTACATACCTTTAATATCTCATCTTCAGAGTTAACAATTATATATTTGATGTCATCTGGACTAAAACTTAATTTCGATATTTCTGCTATCTTAATATTGCTATCTATTCTAAAATCATCATTTAAATATTCATCTTTATTTAAAAACCAACGGGTTCCGTTACTTCTAATATGATTTAAATCCGGTATATATCTCCATTCTCTTTCATCATAAAATCTCGTATGCTTTCCATCAAAACTCTTTTTACTCCATGCTTGTCCTTCATATGGCTTCATAAAAAAGATAAAATGTGAAAGTAAACCAATTGATTGTGATACATTTGTTAATACCTCGCCAGTTATTTTACCACTATTTACCAATGTTTTCATATCACATTCTAATTTGCTAATTGCTTCTGTAGCTATTGAACCTTTTATTGAATATGTTACTGGATTAATCCCATTAGAAACTCCCCATTCTTTTGATAAACCTATACCATATCCCCCATAATTTTCAATATGATTTACAATTTGAGCAAGTTGTATATCACAAAAACAAACCATTGGAATAGCTATCTCTAAATTATTACTTCCTATAAATTCAAATTTCTCCATGCAATATCTAGGGCTAAATTCATTTTTTAATATATTGATAATATTACCTATGTTACTTGTAAAATGAAACAGCGTATTCGCACTTAAATATTTTTTCCCCATAAAAACCTCCTTAGTAAAACGTCGCCATTAATTCTACCATATTTTCCACTTAAGTCCAACTAATATGCTATACATTACTAATTTAATATTCTTATTACTACTATAATAACTTCTTGTCTTTTAATCTTTTTTAAGCATAAACAATATGTAATATTTTCTAAGTTTTATTTTCTATAAAAATATTAAAAGGTAGCTTAAATACATATTGTTTATGCTACTTAATATAAATATCTAATTTTATATGGAATCACTATACTACTCTTGTAGTCCCTCTAATATATCTTTATGACAACTTTAAAATCAAAAAACTCATCAAGTTTATACACAACTTTAATATTAAGTCTTCTTTGAACTAATATTTTACTAAACTACTTATGCATACAAAACCTTAATAAATATCCATTTAAATCTTGTACAAGAAATTCTTTTTGTACTATTACTTTTCCATTACATTCATATTCACTTATAGTTATATCTCTAAATAATTCTATATTATTTTTAACTAGATTATCTCTTATTTCATCAACATTAGGTACTTTAATCTCAAAGTTTATTCCTCTTCCAAATGGTTATATTTCTACCACTTAACACTAAAAAACAAACTTTTTTAATGTTTTATTTACTTTGCTTAACATAGATACAAGCATTTTTAGGATGCTTGGTAAAAATAGAGAAACTACAAAGCCCAAAGCACACAATACAAATATTTTATATTGAATAGCATGTCCAATATAAATTTGATATCCATGAATAGCAGATATAGCTATAGCTGCTATTATTATAATCTTAGATGCAACCCAAGATATTAAATTTACTATCTTACATAGAAATATTATCATAGCTAATATAGCTATTATGGGCATAAGCAATATCTTAAGTGGCAATTGAGTAAGTGAAGATGAGCTATTTCTTTTATTACTTCCTACTTTTTTATTATTGTCCCTTTTACTCTGTTTTTGAGATTCAATATTGTCTCTATCTCCTGTAGATTTCTTTTTAGCTCTTTTTTGTTTTCCCATTGATGTACTTTTTGAAGACGATCTCTTCTTTTCTTTACTAACTGTGGGTTCTTGTTCATATTCATTAAAATCCTCATATCCATTACTATTATCTTTATCAAAGTCATTATTTGAATGCTTATTTAAATCCTCCACTTGATTATCTATAATCACAGTTTGCTGACTTTTATTTTTTTCCCTCTCTTCCTTTATTTTTTCATAAGCTTCATCAAATACTTTTATAAATGATTTTGCTTTTCTTTCATCTTCTATCTCTTCTTTAAACTTATTTACTTTATCTTCATAAGCTTTTTTTATCTCTTCCATAGATGCATTTTCATCAACACCTAAAATTTTATAATGTTCCATATCTCTTCTTCTCCATACTATAAGTTTAATTTTTTCATTTGTAATTTAATATTTTAAAATCAAAGTAGCCTAATATTACTTAATTATCTAATACTCTATTTTTAGTTTATTAGTATATTTATAATTCTATCTTCCTTAAATACAGGATTTGTTTTAAAAATTTCTGCCAAGGTGTCTATATTCTCCTCTAAATGTTCAATGTCTTTAGAATATGTATGACTTATATCTACAATATCCTTATCACTAAGGTCTCCACTTTCTATCCATCTTACTATACATAACTGCTTAATCACTAAATAGCTCACCACTGCCGTCTTTACTTTAGCAGCCACATCATAATCAAAAACAGCTTTCATAAAGTATCTAAACACAAAGTAAATCAATATATTTTCAAACTTATACATCTTTTCATTATAAAAACTATTAAACTCCCTATACTTATCTAGATAAATATCTTTATTCTCATCACTACCTTTAATGTAAGATAATACATTCTGTAAACCTAATGGATCATTCTCATTTATATGCTTTAAGCTTTTAAACACATGAAAATATTCTTCTATATCATTATACCAGTATTCTTTATCACTGCTGTACTTATCCAAATCACTAATAGTCTTATTTATAAAATTCTTATCCATATATCTTTCTTTAATCATCTTTAAGCTAGTCAGGTCATCTTCATCTATTTTGTCTTGAATTTCCTTTGCAAAGTCAAGAATTATAGCAGCTCTTATATTTAAATCAATATTACGATTCTGAAATATATTAAAAATTATATTTCTACATTGTATAAGCTCAATAAACAACATTGCATCAATATCGTTATAAGAAGTTATAATCTCATCATTTTCACTTAACTTAAATTCCACTTTATTAGAATCACCTAGCATTATTCTTGCTGCTTCTGGACAAGAAAGTGATATACCTATTTCTCGTAAGTTCCCGAATTCCTCCATATATCTAGGATACTTCTTGCAGGTATAGCAAAGGCTATCTTCTCCAAGTTCATTATATATATCACACAATTTATTTTCATTTAGAAACGCACAGTTGCCACTTTTCAATACAAATATATTATCTTCTCCATCATTAACCATCTCATTTCTTAATCTTTCACCAAAGCTACCACTAACATTTTGATAATAATCATAAGTTTCTTCATCAATAACAATTTCCCAACCAGCGCAACATGTATCCTCACACTTCGATGATATACATTTAAATTTATTAATATATTTTGGTACTCTTATTTTCATTTTTTCACCTCAAAGTTTTTATTATATATTTAAGGTATCTGAAAATAAATATAAGTCAAAGATGGGAAGTATNNATTCTGACTTATTTATTTTTTTGAAGATGCCTTATATTAAATTCTATTTTATCATATTCTCTTAATTATACATTGTAAAGAAAATCACTACAAAAAAGAGCTAGATTTAAACGAATTTTCGTTTACCATTTATACAAAATAAATCATTTTTGTGGTATAATCATTATAAAATTACATTATATTGCACAAATACAAATATAAACTTGAGTTGCTTCTAACCGCTAATAAGAATATTTCTAATAACAATAAGCAAGTTTAGACTTCTCAGTATTACTAGCGAAAGGGGATCATATAATGAAAGCTGCTTTATGGTACAAAAAAGAAGACATTAGAATTGAAGAAATTAAAGAACAAGAGGTTTCAAAGGATTTAGTGAAAATCAAAGTTAAATGGTGCGGAATCTGCGGTTCAGATTTGCATGAATATGTAGCAGGTCCAGTTTTAATACCAGTTGAACATCCTCATCCGCTTAGCGGAAAAACTGCGCCTGTTGTTTTAGGCCATGAATTTTCAGGTGAAGTTATAGAAGTTGGTAGTGAAGTAATTAATATCAAAGTTGGGGATAGGGTTGTTGCTGAACCAATGATAGTTTGTGGAAAATGTCCCGCATGTCTTGAAGGTAAATATAATTTATGTTCAAGCCTTGGCTGCCATGGACAATGCGGTACTATAGGAGGCTTTAGCGAATACAGCGTTCTTCCTGAAAGATTTGTACATAAAATTCCTGATAATCTGTCCTATGAAAAAGCTGCTTTAGCTGAGCCTGTAACTGTAGGAATGCATTCTTTAGACAGAGCTAACTTTAGAATTGGACAAACTGCTTTAGTTCTTGGCGCTGGTCCAATTGGACTTGGAACCATTGAATGCCTAAAGGCTGCTGGTGCAAGCCTTGTTATATGCTTCCAAAGAAAATCTGTAAGACAGGAATATGCAAAACGTGCTGGAGCAGATGTAGTTCTTGATCCTAATGAAGTTGATGTAGTTTCTGCTATTATGCAGCTAACAGGTGGACGAGGTGTAGATGCTGCTTTTGAAACTACTGGTTCAGAAATAGGTTTTAATACAGCCTTTAATAGCATAAAATCAGATGGAACTCTCGTAATTACAAGCCTATGGGAAAATGAAATTAAA
The DNA here is from genome assembly GCA_002316385.1 of Clostridium sp. UBA1056. Taxonomy (GTDB): domain Bacteria; phylum Bacillota; class Clostridia; order Clostridiales; family Clostridiaceae; genus Clostridium_J. Next base: position 47,674 of record DCDL01000023.1, on the reverse strand, counting down.
TTCAATCCTAATTTCCTAGTATTTTTCGAGAAGAAAATCGTAGGTACAATGGGATATAGAAACAATTATCCTGCAACAATTGCACTTATGAGCAGCGGAAAAATTAAAACAGAGGGATGGATAACAAAGAAGATTCATCTTGATGATATTGCTAAAGAAGGCTTTGAAACACTATGTGGTCCTGACAAAAAGGAACATGTAAAAATTCTTGTTACACCTGATAAATCTCTTTTATAATATATATTTACGCCACTGCTTCTAGCAGTGGCGTTTCTTGTTTTTTTATAGAATAAGGCACGTGAAAATAAATAATAGACCAAAGANNTCTATTATTTATTTGATAGTGCCTAAAATAGCGCATGAAAAATAAGTTCATGCGCTCTAAAAAATTTTAAGCTATTGTTTTTATTAAAAACCTACACTTTTTAACCATTCTTTTGCTTCATTTATGTCTGTAAATGCCTTTTGTTTTAACTTTCCTGTAGTAGCTCTGTTCATCTGCATTTTAGCAATAGCACTATCAACTATAAATGCAGCATGGCTTAAGCCATTCTTTGCTGCCCACTCAGTATGATCACTCATACCATCAGAGATACTTGAAGTCTTGTAATTTCTTAAATCGGTGCAAACAGCCCATTGTCTACCACCAAATTGTGGTAATACTTTTGTAACATAATCGGTATGATATCTATCATAGTCTTCTTTATCTAGAAGACCTACTGGCGCCTCAAAACAAATTCTTCTTGCAGCGTCAACTTCCAATGTGTATTTACCTTTTACATCTTTAATCATTTTATAAATCCTCCTAAAATATATAGTATAAATTTATATAATAGTCTTATATATAAATTTAGAACTAATTTGACTGTTATTCATTCTTTAATGATTTTAATCTATCCATAATCGGTGCCGGCTCAGTTCCGTCTGTTATTAATTCAATAACACACGGACCATTTAAGTTTGAAGTGAATTCTGTTATTTTGTATAAATCTTTAATATCGCTTATACTCATTGCTTTTACTCCAGATGCATTCATTACATCGGCAATAGAAATCCTCTGCTGCTTGAACCTGTCTAAGCCTCTGCCATATAAGAATTTATGTCCATGTTCAACATAGGCAAGCATAGAGTTATTGATTATAAAGTATATAATAGGAATATTATATTCTTTAGCAGTTAAAATTTCTGATCCATTCATAAAGAATGATCCATCTCCAGAAAATACAGCAACAGGTTTATTTTCTTCAGCTATGTAGGCTCCAACAGCTCCTCCTATTGCTGAACCCATAGCGGCATAATTGAGGTTAACTTCAAAGTTTCCGCCTTCAGGAATGTTTAAATATTTAAAAACAAAATTCATAAATTCACCCATATCGGATAGATACATTGTATTGTTAGGCAGTAGTTCTGTAACCCTATCTAAAAATAATCTTAAAGACAATCCGGTATGATTATTAACATAAGGAGCATTTAACTCTGGTCTTTCCTTTGGTACACTAGAAGACTTAGTTGTAATTTTAATCAGCTCAGGAAGCACATGTCTTAAATCTCCAAGTATTTTTACATCTTCCTCAAATACCTTACCTAATTCTTTAGCATCCCAATCTACATGAATAACCTTTTTATTCTCCACAAGTTTTTCATTAAAATTGCAAGTTGAAGCTTCACCAAGGCTTGTACCAAGTATAAGTAAACAATCTACATCTTTAGAGTAAGCTATGTTTGTAGCCGCATCAGTATTTGAATATCCGTAGTTTCCATAATTCAAGCTATATGTAGAAGGAATAACCCCCTTACCTTCTGGTGTTGTTATAATTGGCCAATTAAGGTGTTTGCTTAATTCAATTACTTTATCGCCTATTTTTCTGCAGCCCTTACCTGCCATTATTATTCCATTCCTTGAGTTATTGATTATGGAAGCTGCTTCTTTAATCTGTTCATAATCAGCTTCAATTATATTATCAGAAGGATTAATAAAATCCCAGCAATAATCCTCCACGCATTCCATAAGCTGAACATCTAGAGGAATGGATATATGTACAGGGCCATGTGGAGGAGTAAGAGCTATACTAATAGCTTTCTTAAGAGTCTCAATCACTTTTTTTTCATCAAGTATGGTCTCACTATATTTTGTAATTGGCTTTAAAATATCCTTAGTATCAAGTTCCTGCAAAGCTCCCTTTCCAATTTGCCATCGATTAACATATCCCGAAATTATTAGCACAGGTGCTTTAGCCCTAGCTGCATCCGCAATACCATTAATCATGTTATTTATACCTACTGCTCCTGCCACAACGCAAACCCCTAATTTCCCAGATGTACTGGAATATCTGGAAGCCATATATGCAGCTCCCGCCTCATTTTTAGTAACAATAGGCTTTATGTCCTCATCGTTTAATGCATCATAAATGGGACTAACTGTTCCAGCGGGTATCCCAAAAACTTGTTGAACTCCCGCTGATTTTAAACACTTTAGTATACAATTACTTATTCTCATAAACTCTTCTTATCCTCCAATCATTTCTTTATACTCATCAACTAACTTTACACACTGATCAATTTCCTCTTTTGTAAAGTAGTGAATCTCATTGATAGATACTGTGCAAATTATTCCAATAACATTATCTTCTTTAACTATAGGTATAATTAAATTACTGTCTACCCCAAAGAAGAAGAAGGCCTCTGAAGATCTGCTGTCTTCTTTTGTGTTTGATATATCCACATACTTTTTAGTATCGACTATATGCTTAAGCACCCAGGTATCTTTTATGAATACAGGGTTATCATAATGACCCTTTTTCCAGCTTTCGATACTAAGAGTATTAGTACTTGTCTTATAAATAGGGTTCAGTCTACCTTCCTTTATCTCATGATAAGCAATATCTTTTAAGCCTGTTGCCTGCCCTATCTTTGCAAATAGTTCATCTAAAATCTCATAACTCATAATTAATATTCCTCCCTTTTTATTTAAATGAAGATTTCTGGTCTTCATTCTTACTATAGCTAGTCTTGTATATAACTTTTTTTATTTCTCATAAGCCTCGATTAATTTTCTTGAATCTCCAGCAACAGCATTAGAAAAGCTTGTAAGCTCCTGAGTTCCGGCCACCAATTCGTCTATACTCTCTTTAATTACTTCAACTCCAGCAACTACCTGCTCTATACTTGCAGCCTCCTCTATAGTTGTTGCAGATACATCCTGAATAATATCACTAAGCTCGCTTACGGAATCTATTATTTCCTTGCTAGATTCTTCCTGAAGTTTAGTGCTCTCTGTAACTACAGTTGAATACTCATAGGTTTTATCTACCACATACAATATTTTACCTATAGACTCCCCGCTTGCTTTAACTAAAGACATTCCTTCCTCAAGTTCTACTAATCCTATATTAGATTTATCTACAGCTTCTTTTATGCACTCTTGTATATTTCTAATTATTTCACTAATACTATCTGTTGCTTCTTTGCTTTTATCTGATAACTCTTTTATAGATCTTGCAACAACTGCAAAACCTCTGCCATATTCACCCGCTCTGGCAGCTTCTATACTAGCATTTAATCCTAACATATTAGTCTGATCAGTTATACTGTTTATCACATCAATAATCTTACCTATTTTTTCAGTGGATTCACCTAATACTGCTATAGAACCAGCCAAATCTTTAATTCTCATTGAAACATTATTCATCTCATTAATTGCATCTGTTACTATTTTTTCACCATCTTTTACTGCCGCCTTTGCACTTTCAGACTCGTCCGTTAAGGCTCTAGCTGCTGAAGCAACTTCTTCAATAGATTCAACCAATATGCTGACTGTACCTTGTACTGTCATTACAAAATCTGAAGCATTCTGAGTATTTTCTGAAGTTTGCTGCACTCCGCTTGATATTTCTTCTAATGCGGCTGAAAATTGTTCGATATTTGCAGCTTGACTATCAGTAAAATTTGATAACTCGTACATTGAAGCCCCGATTTCTTCTGAATTATCAGCTATATTTCTGTAAAGTTCCAATATTCCGTCTTTATTTTTTATGGGCGAAGTTTCATTTGATTTTCTAGCATGTTGCATAAAATAATCCTTCGATAATTTCTTTGAATAAATTACGAATATAGCTATAAGGATTGCTCCTATAGAAATACCTAGTAGTGTTGAATTAAGTGATGTATATAACACTTTTAAACTATTATCTGCTGGAGAATAACCTAAATCTCCAAGCATGGACTTAATTTGAAAATAAGTAAAAGTAGCTTGTGCTAAAATAGTTACCAGTAAACTAGCAGCACAAAACAAGATATTTGTTTTTTTTGAATTTTTCACTGAACTTCCCCCCATTTTAGATATAACTCCTCAGTTTTTAGGCTTAAAAAATAAAAAAGACAGCACTAAGAAATGCTATCTTTGCATGCATTAACTTAGCAACCTGGCAATCATAGGAAACCCCTTTAGATCCATGGCTTTGCGTCCTTGCCTTTCAGCAAGTTTGCCTCTTTAAGTTTCATAATTAATTATATTTCGTAAGTAAATTATATCATACTTTTACTATTATTCAACAAATTTCGCAAGTCTTATGCTAATTTGGTATTATTATGGTATATCCACCAATATTATATCAAACATCATTAAGTTTCCATAACATTCCTTCGTCAACATTCTACAAATTCCCTCTCCCAGCCTGCTCTGCATTTTAATAACTCCACTGTGTGCTTGAACCATGAAATTAACCATGGCAGCCCAATTCCTATTGCTGCAAAAAACAAGCAGTATTGATAACTGGACTTACATTATCAATACTGCTCTTTATATGAGTATTATGCCTTAATAATTGGAATTTTTACAAATACATCTCTCTTAATAAACAACTTAGGCATCTGAAAATAAATACTAAGTCAAAGATGGGAAGTATA
>DCDL01000023.1:32594-42652 GCA_002316385.1 Clostridium sp. UBA1056 | reverse complement strand
ATTTTTTGAAGATGCCTTATAGAAAATGATATCAGCTTCTTAAACTATCTTAGTTGTCCAATCCTCACATACCTTTCCACATTTTTTATCCATTATTGAAATGAATTACTTAATAACTCTTCTAATAGTCTATAATATCTTCTCAAAAGCTATTCTTTTACTTCCATCTTCTAAATAAATTACTCCACAATACTGAAATTGATTCTTCTTAAGCATCTTTTGCATAGATAAGTTTTCTTCATGAGTATCCACTTTTATACTATACACGCCTTTTTTCAAACAAAGCTGCTCTACATTTCTAATAATCTTTGATGATATTCCTAATCCTTTATGATTGTTGTTAACAGCAATTCTATGAATAACTGCATATTCCTTATTACTAATCCATTGCCCCTCATAAATAGAGTCATATGTTTTCTCTCCTTCAAAAGAAACTGCTGCAGTAGCAACAATATTATTATCTTTTAGTAACACATAACTGTTTTCATTATCAATATCATTATTTATTATTTCGACATTGGGATAATCATTCTGCCATTGATTAATCCCAAGTTCTTTAAAATAAACTTGTGCCTGTCTAATAATATTCATTACATCATTAATATCAGTTTTAACTGTTTTTCTAAATTCCATTTCACTTCTCCTTTTTATAAAAATTTATTAAGGCTAATATAAAACAACACTAGTACTTGTTAGTATTAGTGCTGTCTAAATGTTATTATCTTATGCCTAGGTGCCATATTGGAATTGTTAGCAAATTTTAGCTGTCATTCCATCATACCTTTATGAGAACCCTAATCTAAAAAATATATACAAGATTTATATACAACTTTAATACTAATTTGCCATTAATTTTTCTTTCAATTACTATTTTACTAAACTACTTATTCGGAACAAAACCTTAATAAATATCCATTTAAATCTTGTACAAGAAATTCTTTTTGTAATATTATTTTCCCATCACATTCATATTCATTTACATTTATATCTCTAAATAATTCTATATTATTTTTAATAAGATTATCTCTTATTTTCTCAACATTAGGTACTTCCAACTGAAAGTTAATTCCTCTACCAAATGGATACTTTAATTCACCAGTATTCCAATATCCATTTACTTCCTCTATCATAATTTGTATATCTCCTAATGATAAAAAAGTAAATTTATCCCCAACTCTTTCATACTCTAAATTAAATCCTAAAATATCAATATAGAATCTTTTAGATTCTTCAATATCATTTACCGATAACTCAGGTATTAAACTATTAAACTTCATCATCTTTAGCCCCTTTTCAATAATTTAAAGATAATATTATCATATGATAAAAAATTTGTAAAAAAAGAGCTAGTAATTTTCAACTAACTCTTCTTATTTGGAACTGTCAAAATACTTTCAGCATCCGATCTTCACAAGCTGTTCCACAATAATATCACTTTATATTTTTAGTGTCCCTCTTTCATACCTTTAGGAAGTATAATCTACTCATCATAGGTATTTATATCATCATGCTGAGAAACATAAAAACAAATAGGAATATGTCTTTCATAGCAGCCTTCACACATTTCCTTTAAACACTCTGGACATTCTCTTATATCCTCTTCATGAAAATAGTCTCCACATAACTCACATTCTATCATACACTATCACCTCTAAACATATAATTTCAAATTATACCCCCATATAATCTTCCTTTCAACTTTATTTTAATTATTACCACATTCATATAATCCTATATAAATACGCAAAAGCTCTAAGCATTTTATACTTAGAGCTTTTGCATATTAAAAAGATATAAAAACTTGAAATCAGTGCTGGCAACTCTTCAATAAAAACTTTACGTTTTTGTCCATTGATATTATTATACCCTTATCATTCTTCTGGACCTACTATACAATTTTTGTCGTCCAATCCTCACAGTTCCATATATCTGTTACTACATCCTTATAAAATTCTGGTTCGTGACAAACTAATAGTATAGTTCCTTTATATTCTTGCAATGCTCTCTTCAATTCATCCTTAGCTTCTACATCTAAATGGTTTGTAGGCTCGTCAAGGATTAATATGTTTGTTTCCCTATTTATAAGCTTTGCAAGTCTTACCTTGGCAGCTTCTCCCCCTGATAGTACCATAACCATGCTTTCTATATGCTTAGTAGTTAATCCACACTTAGCTAGTGCTGCACGAACTTCATATTGAGTACAGCTAGGAAATTCGTGCCAATATTCTTCTATGCAAGTATTTTTATTACCTGCTGCTCCTTCTTGTTGAAAGTAACCTATTTGCTGATAGTCACCTAGAGTTACTTCTCCACTTATAGATTTTATTTCTCCCATAAGGCTCTTAAGAAGAGTAGTTTTTCCAAGTCCATTAGCTCCAACAAGAGCAATCTTTTGACCTCTCTCCATAGAAATATTAAGAGGCTTTGTTAATGGATGATCATATCCTATAACTAAATCTTTAGTTTCAAAGATAACCTTACCTGATGCTCTTCCAGTTTTAAAGTTAAAGGTTGGCTTTGGCTTTTCTTTAGAAAGCTCTATTCTATCCATCTTATCTAGTTTCTTTTGTCTAGATTTAGCCATGTTAGATGTAGCAACATTAGCTTTATTTCTTGCTACGAAATCTTCAAGTTTTGCAATTTCAGCTTGTTGTCTTTCATATGCTCTTTCAAGTTGTTCCTTCTTTGCTTCATATATTCTCTTAAACTCTTCATAATCACCCACATATCTACTTAGCTTTCTATCTTCTACATGATATATAAGGTTAATTACAGAATTTAAGAAAGGAATATCGTGGGATATTAGAATGAATGCATTCTCATAGCTTTGTAGATATCTCTTAAGCCATTCTATATGAGCTTCATCTAAATAGTTTGTAGGCTCGTCTAGAAGTAATATATCTGGAGTTTCAAGTAGAAGTTTTGCAAGTAAAACCTTAGTTCTTTGTCCTCCACTTAAAGCTGTTACATCCTTATCTAGTCCTACGTCAAGAAGCCCTAATCCTTTAGCAACTTCTTCAACTTTTGCATCTATAACATAAAATCCATTATTATCTAGCATATCTTGAATAACAGCAGTTCTTTCTAATGCCTTATTCATTTCATCTTCGTCCATTTCACCCATTTTTCCATAAAGCTCATTCATTTCAGCTTCTAAGTCAAATAGATATTTAAATGCATCTCTTAGCACATCTCTTATAGCTAAGCCTTGCTCTAGAGCAGCATGTTGATCCATATATCCTACTCTAACATTGTTAGACCAAATTACTTGGCCTTCGTCAGGCATAAGTTTACTAGTTATTATATTCATAAAAGTAGATTTACCTTCACCATTAGCTCCAATTAAACCTACGTGTTCACCTTTTAATAATCTAAAGGATACATCTTCAAATATTGCTCTATCCCCGAAACCATGACTTATATTTTTAACTGTAAGTATACTCATCTATTTTCCTCCTATATCCTTGTGACTATTATATTTAAATAATGTTTAATCAAAAATTCAAACCAAGAATATTATACTTTAATCGTAAAAAATTTTCTATGATAAAAATAAATAATTTATTTGCAAAATTCTTTTCATAAATTTATACTATAAGAAGTCTAAATAAAGTTTAATAGTTTTATTTTTAAATCTAACAATATGAGTTATTATTAATAATCAGTTGTTTTAATAATAGGAGGATGTAAATGGCTTGTAAATTCTATCTACTAAAAGGAAAAGGAAAAAGTGTTGAGAGTGGCCACCTTTGGGTTTACTCTACTGATATCGAAGAATACGATGGTGAATATGAAAATGGAGACATTGTAGAAGTATATAATTGTAGAGAGGAATTCATCGGCAAAGGTTACATAAATGACGTTTCTAAAATTACTATAAGAATTATGACTAGAGATATTGATGAAGAAATTGATGGAGAATTCTTTAGAAAAAGACTTAGAGCTGCTTGGGAATACAGAAAAAAAATCATAGATACTTCCAGCTGCAGATTTTTATTTGGAGAAGCAGATTTTGTACCAGGACTTATAATTGATAAATTGGAAGATTACTATGTTATTCAATCTTTAGCTCTAGGAATTGATAAATATAAGGATATCATCGTAAAAATTCTAGTAGAAGAATATGGTGCTAAAGGCATTTATGAGCGAAGTGATGCTAAGGTTAGAACCCTAGAAGGCATGGAACAAGTTAAAGGCTTTTTAACTGAACCTTTTGATACTATGGTTCAGATAGTTGAAAATGGTGTTAAGTACTATGTTGATATCGAAAATGGACAGAAAACAGGATTTTTCTTAGATCAAAAGGAAAATAGAGCTGCTATACATAAACTTTGTAAGGATGCTACTGTACTAGATTGTTTTACTCACACTGGTTCCTTTGCACTAAATGCTGGAGTGGCTGGTGCTAAATCAGTACTAGGAGTAGATATATCAGAGCATGCGGTGGAATTTTGTAGACGTAATGCTGAGCTTAATAATCTACAAGATGTAGTTAAGTTTGAATGTCATAATGCCTTTGATGTGCTTCGTGAATGGTCCGATGAAGGTAGAAAGTATGATGTAGTTATCCTTGACCCACCAGCCTTTACAAAATCTCGTTCTACCATTAAGAATGCCACAAGAGGCTACAAAGAAATAAATCTTAGAGGAATGAAGCTAGTAAATAAAGGTGGTTATTTTATAACTTGTTCATGCTCTCACTTTATGAATCCTGAATTATTTAGAGATACCATTGCCAGTGCAGCTAAGGATGCAAAAGTTACCCTAAGACAAGTAGAATTTAGAACTCAAGCTCCTGACCATCCAATTCTTTGGAATAGTGATGAGTCATATTACTTAAAATTTTATATCTTCCAAGTAGTTTAATTATTTTAAGTAAGGGGTAAATATCAAGTCTATTGACTTGATATTTACCCCTATTAAAGTTTAATTACTTATTTAATCAGGCTTCTGACTTTGTTTTACTAATTGGTGCGCATATACGCTAGCTCCTGTTACTAGAACTCCTTGAACTATAGCATCAACACTAATGCTATGCATAATTCCCATGGATAACAATATTCCTATAGGAAGTAAGATTATTGGTATATACTTATTGCTTATTTTTTGAGTTCCCTTTAAAAACATACCGATTATAGATAAAACCGGTATTAATATCAATGCATTTTCTGTAATATAATTAAAAAAATCCATATATATTCCCCCCTTAATATATTTTATTCAGTCTGTCCTTGTATGAGTACATGTTTATTATAGTTTTCCTAGGCATTTAAAATTTCTATCAATACTAGGTATAATATATGAACTCCTCTTCCTTATTTTTACATAATATAATTTTATACCTTACTTTTTTTAAAATATAAGAGCGATCTAGTACAAATTTGTTGTATAGTTTTTATTGAATATAAGTTCTAAAAGTGTAACAATGTTAATATAGTAATATTTGGTAAAGGATGATGTTATGAAAGGATTATCTATTCTTAGATTTGTTCAAATTGTTTTCTGTTTTCCTATAATAATATTATTTGCTACTGCTAAAATGAGTAGCATTGAGCAGATTATTTTTATAGCTCTTTTTACCTTATATACTATTATATATGAAGTTATATTCCTAACTTTGTCTAAAAGAAAAAGAACTACTAAACGCAGTAGTTCTTAAATAAAACTTAAATATATAATGTAATTATTAATTATTCTATTTTACTTCTCTTAATAAATATAGAAAGAAGGTTCCCTATGATTTAATTATGAATTTAAGCCTATAGCTTATTCATAGACTTTTATTTCTCCCTCCCTGTACTCTGGAACTATATTTACTATATCCTTTGAAAGGCAATATCTTAAATCATCGTAATAATTAAGCTCCTTCATCCTTTTATAATGAAGTGCATCTTTTACAAAGCTGATTATACTCGGATTATTTATATATACATATTCTGAAGTTTTAGCTATATCTGTTAAGATGCACTTATTTTTCGCAATCTCTTTTACACAGTTGATTATATATCCACTAGTTATAAAGTCATCCATGGAAAATTCTCCATCGGTTCCTGCATTTACAAAGGTCACATCCTTATTTAATTTAGCTAACCTTTCTGCTACAGCTCTTCCATTTATTAAAGCAGCAATAAATATTTTATCTGCTTCCTCACTATTTTTAATAGCTCTAGTTCCATTTGTAGTAGTCATTACAAGACTTCTTCCTCTTACTATCTCTTTAGTATAATCTAGAGGCGAATTAGAAAAGTCAAAGTTTTCTATTTTCACTCCTCCTCGCTCTCCCCCTAGAAGATAGTAATTCCTATCCTTCCTTGCAATATTTATGGCTTCCTCTATTTCCTTCACAGGTATAATTTTATCACAACCATTACTTAATGCAGTAATCATTACCGAAGTTGCTCTTAGTACATCAATAACAACTACTACCCTGTCTTTGAATTTTTCTGGTTTAATATGCTGTGCAGATATAACTACATCAATATTCATATCTTTTCCCCCCATGATTATATATAATTAAATAATATTATTTATAAAATTTCCCCTGATATAAGTCTTCAGCTTCTAGTTTATCATCTATGGCATTCAATACTTCCCATTTCTTTAAACTCCACATAGGACCTACTAATAAGTCTCTTGGAGCATCTCCTGTAAGTCTATGAATTACTACATCTTGTGGTAGCATAGTTATAGCTTCAGTTATAAGGTCAATGTATTCATCCATTTCTAGCAGCTTAAACTTGCCTTCGTCTAATAGCTTTTCCAGCCTTGTATTTTTCATTACATGAAGGAGGTGCATTTTAACTCCCTTTATAGGTAACTTAGAAATATACTTAACTGTATTTAGCATATCTTCCTTGCTCTCTCCTGGAAGTCCAAAGATTATATGTGCCACTACATCTATATCTCTCTTATGTAGCTCCTCTACTGCTTTTTTAAATACTTCTAACTTATATCCTCTATTAATAAAAGTAGCCGTATTATCATTACTAGTTTGAAGTCCAAGTTCCACCCAAGTATATAACTTTTTAGAGTATTCTTCTAATAAATCTAATACATCTTCCTCTAGGCAATCTGGTCTTGTAGCAATGGCAAGGCCTACTACCCCCTCTTGTGCTAGAGCTTCATCATATTTTTCTTTTAACACTTCTACAGGAGCATAGGTATTAGTATAGGCTTGGAAATAAGCTATGTATTTTCCATCCTTCCACTTCTTATTCATCATTTCCTTTATATCAGTAAACTGTTCATCTATAGATGATAACCTATCTCCAGCAAAATCTCCTGATCCTCTTTCAGAACAGAATATACATCCACCTTTAGCTACTTTTCCATCTCTATTTGGACATGTAAACCCTGCATCTAATGATATCTTAAAAGTTTTCTGTCCATTAAATTTATTTCTTAAAAAATAATTTAAACTGTGATATCTTTTCCCATTAAAATCTTTTCTCATACTTAATCTTCCTATCTTATTCTTTGGTTATCTATTCTTAAATATTTATTATTCTTATTTAAACCCTTAGATAGTGCTACTANNTTTATTTTCAGATGCCTTATTCAATTATAGTTTAACTCTTTTAGCTATGAAAATCCACTAAATGAAAATTTACTAACAATAGTTTAAAAAGTTGTCCACATATTAATAGTTTTCCACATATTCCTCTGTGGACTTCAATATAAATATACAAGCTATTATAATTTTGGGGGGATAACTTTGAAGAATCTTAAATTAATTTTTCAGGCTGCCACTGTTTTTATTGGTACAATTGTAGGCGCTGGACTTGCCTCTGGACAAGAAATAACTCAATTTTTCTCAACCTATGGGTTTTCAAGCTTTTATGGGCTTTTACTCTGTGCAGTTTTTTACATAATAATAAGTTCCATTATAGTCTCTATAAGTATAAAATATAATTTAAATTCCTATACAGACTTTATAACCCTTGTAAGCCCAGGTTTCTTTGGAAAAATCACTGATTATCTTACTAGCTTCTTTTTAGTATCAGGTGCTGCTATAATCCTTGCAGGTAGTGGAGCTTTACTTTATCAACACTTTGGCATACCAAGATTTGTTGGGATATTACTGATGGCTGGAATTTCCCTTATTACCTTGCTAAATGATACTAAAGGATTAATAGCAATTAATTCTATAATAGTACCTAGTCTTACAACTATAATCATTACTATATTTGTACTTTATCTTCTCTTTTCAAAGGATACTATGTCTATAGACTATATGAAGCAAGTACCATTGCATAAAAGTCTTATTATAAATAAACAATGGGTTATATCTTCACTCCTTTATGCCGGATTTAATATGCTATCCTGTAGTGGAGTTCTTGTTCCAGTCAGTAAGGAAATAAAAAATAAACGTCTCATTATCTCAGGCTTAACTATAGGTGCTCTTGTCCTTACTCTACTTGCTTTTTTAATTAACTCTATGCTAATGGCAAATATACCTGAAATCTTTAAATATGAAATACCACTACTTTTTGTAGCTAGCAAATTTACCCCTTTAATACAGCTACTACTTCTATGTGTTATTTGGTGTGAAATGTTTTCTACTGAAGTTTCAGATATCTATAGTGTTGGAAAAACTCTTGAAAATAAATATAATATACCTTACAGGAGGGGAGTTATACTTATTCTTTTAATTGCTCTTCCAATATCTCAAATAGGCTTTAAACAGCTAATAACCTTCCTATACCCTGGTTTTGGAATAGTCAGTTTGATATTTATTGTTCAATGTATTATCTTTTATTTTAAAATGAAGAAGGCAAGAAGATAATTAAAAACTGTAAACTTCTCTTCACTTTTTGTCTTTCTTTAATTATACTGATGTTATATAAGATGGGGCTTTAGTAAATCAATATTCCGNNTTAGCTCATTTTGCGAAAGCCCTATCTATTTTAAACGTAGGGGCTATCACAAAATAAAATAATCTTAAATTTACTAAAGTACAAATCCATTATTTTATAAGTATTAATGAACTTTTTTTGTGAAAATCCCATATAAGGAGATAAGTATGAAAGATTTAACCATTCTTGATAACTGTAATGTATGTCCTCGTAATTGTGGTATAGATAGAATCTCTGGGAAGGTAGGTTTTTGTAAAAGTGGAGTTACTGTAAAGGTAGCTAAGGCCTATGGTCATATGTGGGAAGAACCTTGTGTATCTGGAACTAAAGGGTCTGGCACAGTTTTCTTTTCAAACTGTAATCTCAGATGTGTATTTTGTCAAAATCATGATATTAGTCAATCTAGCATAGGTAAAGAAATTTCAGTAGAAAGGTTAAGTGAAATCTTTTTAGAACAACAAGCTAAGGGATATCACAATATAAACTTAGTTAATCCTACTCATTATGTACCTCAAATTATAGCTGCTTTAGATATGGCTAAAAAAAGCGGACTAACTATACCTGTGGTTTATAACTCTAATGGATACGAAAATATAGAAAGCATTAAAGCTCTAAATGGATACATAGATGTATATATTCCTGACTTAAAATATTTTAATGATAAATATGCAATAAAGTATTCTTCTGCACCTAATTACTTCAACATAGCATCAAAAGTTATTGGGGAAATGGTAGCTCAGGTAGGTACCCCAGTATTTAATGAGGATGATATTATGATTAAAGGTGTTATTATAAGACATCTAATGCTACCAGGACTTTTATTTGATTCTAAAAAAGTAGTTGATTATATATATAAAACCTTTGGAGATTCTGTATACTTAAGTCTAATGAACCAGTATACTCCTATGTTTAAGTCAACAGAATATGCTGAAATTAATAGACCTCTTAATCCTGACCACTATGATTCCTTAATAGATTATTGTGTGGATTTAGGTTATAAAAATGCTTTTATACAAGAATCCGGCACTAGTTCAACAGTATATGTACCTGACTTCAATCTGCAGGGCATTTAAATTTAGGATATTATAAACTCACTTAATTTAAATCATTCATTAAGATGTCAAATAAAGAAGCATTCTTAAGTAAAATCTTATTGATTTCACATTAAGAATGCTTTCATCATTTAAGGCATCTTCAAAAAAT
>DCDL01000023.1:24266-32581 GCA_002316385.1 Clostridium sp. UBA1056 | reverse complement strand
CCATCTTTGACTTATTATTTATTTTCAGATGCCTAATTATAAATCTAATGTATTTCTAAAATATTCTGTAATTCTTTGAACCTCACCTATAGCTGCAGTAAGTTTAATCATTTCCTCTGTATAAACTGTTACACTAGCACTAACTTCTTGAGATGAAGCAGAATTTTCTTGTGCGATAGCAGCTAATGATTCCACACTATCATACATTCCTTCTATAGCTTTAACTTCTCTCCCTAAATCATTGATTGTAGTAATCATTGATTCTGATACTTTATTGATAGCACTAGTTGTACCAGCACTTATATCTCGAATTCTCTCTAATCCATCAGTTTGTGTTTGAAGAGCTACACATTGATCTCCTATGATGTCTACTGTGTACTTAATATCTCCCACAAACTCTTTAAGATTTAAATTAATTTCTTCAACAGCATCCTTAGTTTGTTCTGCAAGCTTTCTTACTTCTTCTGCAACAACGGCAAATCCTCTACCATGTTCTCCAGCTCGCGCTGCTTCTATAGAGGCATTTAAGGCTAAAAGATTTGTCATATCAGAAATCTGAGCTACTATTGATACTATATTAGTAATATCACTAGCTTTATTATTTAGCTTAACTCCTGTTTCTTTTACTTCTTGGAACTTGTCCAATGTTTTTTGAATATTATTGCTTACGGTTTTTATTTCGTCAAATCCTCTACTAATTTCCATTACAGTATCTTCCATAGCTACTTTATTTTCATTTTCACTATTCACTAAACTATTTAGAGCTCTAATATTATCATTTAATCCATATGCAACTCTTTCTGTATTATTAGCTTGATCCACACTAGTATCTGACATTTGTTCTACTACTGTAGATATTTCTTTAGATGAGTTTCCCATTATGTCTGATATAGCTTTAACTTTATTAAGATACTCCATCATCTCACTGACATTAGCATCAAACTCTGTCATGTCCATTGAAGAAGTATTAGATCTAGCTTTAATAGTCTCATATAAAACTTCAAGTTCATCCTTAGTACTTACAGCATCATAACCTTTCCCATTTTGGCTATCTTCTTGTAATTGAGTCATAGTTTTAATAGGTTTTAATAACAAATATGTACCTATGAATGTTACTACTGTAGCTAATGCTGTAGTTTCTAAAGCAGGAACTATGCTTTTAACTCCAAGTATTAATATTGATCCAATAAAAGTTAGGATAAAAGTAAATATCGACGCTTTAACTGGTAATGATTTTATAAAACCAAAGGATAAAATTTTATTAAAACCATAGCTTTTTTTACTATTGATTTCTTTTTCGAAGGTCACTTCCACTTTCATCCCCTCTCCAGATTTCTCTAAAATTTTAAACTCTAATGCTTCGTTGTAATATGCAAAGGTTCCCTCAAGCATACCTAAGAAATAATCAAACATCTTTCTTCTAGACGAATAAGTAATTATTGCTTTTGTTTTAGATATCTGCACAACATCTACTATAGGTGGCTTAGCTCCTGGAATCTTTTTAGTTATTGCCACATGTATATTATTTAGCGATCTTAAAAACTCATAGGCATTTCTTTTTTTAAAACATATTGGATATACACTAACAAAAGAGTGTATATTATCCTTTCCTATTTCATTCCATAACTTTTCTTTAGTTAAACTTCTTGATTTCGATAATTTTGATATAAATTTAGCTATTACATTGTCATCTACTTCTTCTAATGGAGAAAATATCTTCCCTGTTTCCCATCCTGCATGATCCATAGCTTCATTCACTTGTGAATCATTATATATTTTTCTACAAGTGTTTAACCATATTGATACAACTGTGCCTTTCATAATTGATATCCCTCTTTTCTATATCCATGGTATATTATCATTTCTCTGGCAATGTGAAGTAAAATTTCACACCTATACTAGTATTTTCAACACCACATTGTCCTTGATGCAAATCCACTATATTTCTAACAATTGATAGCCCAAGTCCCGTACCACCATCTTTTCTATTTCTTGACTTATCTACCTTATAAAATTTATCCCATATCTTATCCAAATCTTCACTTTTAATAAACTCCCCAGTGTTTTCAAAGGATATTTTAATCATATTTCGATTTTCATACATATTGATAAATATACTACCTTCATCAGTTGTATGTTTTATGGCATTAGTAAGAAAGTTTGTTACTACTTGTTCTATCTTGAATACGTCTCCACAAACTTGTTTCTCATATAAATTCATGTATATTTTTACATTCTTATTATCGATACTATGATGTAATTTCTTTACAACATTTTTTACTAAATTATCAATAAAAAACAATTTTTTATTAAGTATTACTTTTCCACTTTCTAAAGATGATATTTGAAGCATATCTTTTACTAAATTACTCATCTTTTCAGATTCTTCTATAATTACATTTAAGGAAGAATCTATATTTCCTTCTAGAAATACTCCATCCTTAATGCCTTCTGCATATCCCTTTATTAAAGTAATTGGAGTTTTTAACTCATGAGATACATCTGCTATAAATTCCTTTCTCATATTCTCAATTTTTCTCTCTCTATCAATATCACTTTGTAATTTCCTATTAATCTCCTTTAGCGAATTTAGAGAGCTATCTAGGTTTTCTCCTAGAAAGTTCAACGTATCACCAAGATTTCCAATTTCATCTTTAGATACTATATTGCATTTATCACTAAAATCTAGATTGCTCATTCTTGTAGCTACCTTATTTATTTTTCTAAGAGGTTTTGTAATAAACTTTGAATATATTAATGATAATATAACTATCATAACTATAGCACCTAAGTAAAAGTACTTATAAAATATTCCTATGACCCCCGTAGCTTCTTTCACATATTGTAAGGATGTGAAACCCACTATCATGTTATTATTCTGGTCTAGAATAGCCGATGCTAAATACTTATTATTAGCTTGATCATTAAAGGAAATAGTGACTTGATCATTGGTTAACATTTCATTTAACAAATCTAAATCTGTTTTTATAGTGTTAATAACATAGTTAAAGATCTCATTGTTTTTATTGTCTATAGTTTTGGATTCAGTTTTGAATGTTGCCATTATGCCATTTGCAAGATTCACTACTGCTATTGACGTACTATAATTATTCTCAAATTGCTTAATACTCTCTATTACTTCACTTTCATCCTTAGAGTTCCTTAGAGTATCTCTAAATTTTAAAACATTACTCTTAATATCAGCTTCCTTCTTTTCATTGTATATTTTCTCAAATAACATTCTCTGACTCAAAAGTGTAATAGTCAAAAAAGTAATAAATACTATGGTAGTTACTGCAAACATTTTTATTGTGATACTTTTTTCTATAATTTCTTTTATTTTTTTATAATAATTAATTATCCAACTCATTTTAAACCTCTATCTTATATCCAAAGCCTCTCACAGTTACTATGATTTTACTCATGTCCTTTAGCTTCTCTCTAAGTCTCTTGATAGTAGTATCAACTACCCTTATATCTCCTTCAAAGTCATAGCCCCATATTTTAGTAAGAATTTGTTCTCTAGTAAGCACTATATTTTTATTTTTTAGAAAATATATTAATAATGAAAATTCCGTTGGTGAAAGGTTAATATCTTCATCACCTAGCATAACTCTATGTCCATTTTCATCTATATAAAGATTCTCTATGATAATACCTAAACTTTTATCTATGTTACTTCCATAGATTCTCTTTACTAATGCCTTAATTTTGGCTACTAAAACCTTTGGACTGAAAGGCTTTGTTTCATAATTATCCGCACCAAATCCTAAAGCTAAAAGCTTATCCTCTTCCTCTTCCTTTGCACTGAGCATTATTACAGGTATATTCCATCTATTTCTTATAATCTTTAATGTCTCAAATCCATCTAAGACTGGCATCATTACATCTAATACTACTAAGTTTACAGACCCTCTTTCTATGATCTCTATGGCTTCTTTACCATTAGAACTATGTAATATGTTAAATCCCTCCTTTTTCAGGTAAGCATCTAATAAGTTTCTAATGCTTTCCTCATCATCAACTAATAATATGTTTATATTTTCCATATCCATGACTCCTTAACTTCTCTTCTTAATCATAATTATACCTTATTTTGTACTTTATAATTATTTGCTTATTTATTTTATTCAAATATTTTTTCTATTGAAATACTTTTATATAAGATAATAATAAAAATGAACCTCGAGTTAATTGCGAAGTTCATTAATAAATAGCACACTTAATTTTTAGGATATCTAATTCTAGGTGAATCTGGTGCTCCACTATATGGCCAATGTGGAATAAAATCTTCATATTCAATTTCTTCCTTGTTAACACTTCTTAATTCTGCAATCTTGGTTACCCCTGTAAATATGGCAGAAATTTTGTACCATGTAGCATAATCTACCTCCCCTGTTTGTGGAAGTCCAAATATCTGTTGAAATACCTTTACTTGCTGAGTAGTTGACGGACCGTATTTACCATCTACAGCAACCTTAGGTATTAAAGGAAAGTTTTGTGATATTCGATTTAAGAATGTTTGAGTTGTCCTAACCGGCTCTCCACTGGCTCCCTCTCGTAGAGTATAACCTGGATAAGACCTTGGACTACCTGAAACACTTCTAGCTCTCTCAAGAACAATATCACTTCCATAGAAATTTGTTAATATGTCATAAGGTATATATCCTTGCTCACCTAAGTCTTTACTACCCCATTGAGTAAGCCATCCTGGACACTGAACATTTCTTCCATCACAATATTGTGCAAGTAAAGGTTGTTTAGCTCCCGCTCTCTTTATATAGGTAGAAAATATTTCATCTACTACCCTACTTATGTTGTCAAATATATTTCTTCCATAAGTAAATGCTTGATCATAAGCCGTAGAATTTGTTACATCAAAATTAAATCCCTTACTTCTATACCATTCTGTATATATTCTATTTAGTGTAAATGAAATTATACAATATACATTTGCTCTTATAGTTGATTCTGGCCAAGTTGCATAAATTTCACCACTTGCTACATTCTTTATATAATCTCTATATGGAACAGTATAATTTGGTGCTCCTGTATTAGTTGGTGTCCCAGCATGAACTACTATAAATTCTGGTATAACAGGCTCTGGCAGGACTACAAAACCGCTTGGTGGTGGAGGTAATGGCTTATCGGGATCTTCAGGTATCTTAGGTGGAAAATTACCAAATTGCACATTAGGTGGAATTTCTATAACTCTAATTACCTGTACCTCTTCAGCCTCTGTCTCTCTAGCAAGAGTTGTTGGAATTAGATTACATACCTGTAATGCTGTTCGCCGTGGTAATATCTGACACCCTCTTATAACTACATTATCAAACCCCTCTGCCGCTACTGATATGTCATAAAGTGCATAAGGTATTAAAGTGTTCTCAGGGTTTAATGACCTTTCTATGTCCGGGGTTTCTACTTCTATAGTGGCTGTTTGCCCTTCCGTATTGGTTGTAAGTGCTGCAACTTGTTCCCTAGTTTCTCCCTCTGCTCTTGTTATAGTAATATTAGCATTAGTTACCGGTATAGCTGTATTAACTCTAAATACTTGAACCTGTAGTCTACCTATATCCGCCATGATCGTCTCCTTAAAAAAATACTTCAATATATATTATGATAACACCATAAAAAAGTTCCATATCCTTTGTATGAAACTTACCATCTATTTTATCTTGAAGCTACCTCGTTATTCCATACCTGGAGAGCTCCAGCAAGACATAATGTACCATATCCCCAACTATTGTTAGGATACTGTACATCAATTCTACTTCTATTAGCTCCCTTTGATAAGAAATATTTTAATCTTTGTCCATATAGATAAGGATCATTTTCTCTTATGATTCCAAATTCCATTAAAAGTCCACAAGCTCCAGCTACTTGAGGTGCTGCCATAGATGTTCCTGAACGTGGCTCAAAACCACCTCCTGGTGTAGATGACTCTATATCTTCTCCTGGTGCTACTAAGTCAGGTTTAACAGGAGTTAGATTACTATTTCCTCTGCCTGAAAATGGTGATATAGTAAAGTTTACAAAATTATAGCTACCAACAGTTATCACTTCTGGTACAGTTCCTGGTATACCTATTGTGTTATCAGGACTAGGTCTTAGAAATCTTGTAGCAATATTTAATCCTTCTGCAATAGGTAGCCACATATCATAGGTTCCCTGAACATTAGCATTAGTTGTCATATCCATAGTCCATATTCCACTAGCAATAGTTCCATTTCCTACTCCAGAAAGCACAATTAGTATTTCCCCATCCATATTAAAAGGTGTTGGTCCCGTATTATATATAAAATACGATGTATTCCCAATTCTTCCTCTACTGAATGTATTCGTTAACCTTATATCACCACTACTTCTCCCATCTGGTGATATAATATTTAAATTAATATCCTTTAAAAAGCTCTTATATAACTGTATTATTAATATCCTTTCATCCGCTCCTACGTTAAATTGTACTTGCTGTCTTGCACCCAATTCTCCACCAATATGGTGTGCTCTATCACCTTCATTACCTGCTGCTACAACTACAGTAACTCTTTGTACTGTAGAAACTATGCCTATATATTGTTCCAATAAACTGTTTCCAGTATGGGCTCCATCATTAGTACTAAAACTTATATTTATAACTAAAGGTTTATTTAATTTATATGCACTATCGATTAAAAATTTGATTCCTCTCATTAATTGAGTACTTTTTAAACCGCTTCTATCTAACTCTCTTGTCATCTTTACCATGGCAATAGAACTTAATGGGGCAGCTCCATAAAATCGTCTTGGTATATTTCCTCCAGCACAAGCTATCCCAGCTACATGAGTTCCATGCCCTGCTCTATCCATATGCGGTACTAATGAATATGGATCTGGGCTTCTTAATGCTGCATTTATCTCCTCACTTGTATATACTTTTCTACCTACATCTAAATCATAAATAAAGTCAATTCTTGTATCTCCATTTTCTTTTCTAAACGACTGATTTACATAATCTATGCCGGAGTCTATAAATCCTATAAGTACACCTTCACCTTCTAATCCATAACCCAAGGTTACTTCTGTTATACATGAAGCTCTATTGCTAGGCTCAAAGGAAAAATATAAAGTTTTAGGTAGCTCTATATAGTTAATTTCTCTTATAGTTAATACCTTCTCAATATCTCTACCAGCTATAGTTACAATGCCATATCCAAATCCTAAATCTTCAAAAGTACCTCCAATAGCACTTATTTTTTCCGATATTACTTCTGGAGTTCCACTGTAAAGTATTACTAATTCCACATTGTTGCCTTCCACATTTTCTACTCCATATCCATATATAATCTTATCCCTTATATCAATTGGTACATTTATAAGTAAATTTAGTAATCCACTAACATTTTCCACACTTATACCTCCAAATTCTTATATATTTATAATATGGATGAAGATTGAAAGTGTTATTAAATTAATATTTAAGTAACAACTACTCTTATGCTTTAAATATTAATATAGCTATAATGATTCATAATAAAAAGCAATCTTAAAATCAACTAAATTAATTCTAAGATTGCTTTTTTCTATAATTCAATTTCTAGTCTATTTAATTTTGCAATAACTTTTATATCCTTTGGATGAGCTGTTTCTGTACGAACCATATTTTTATTACTTATAATCAATACCTTGTTGCTATCTAGTTTCTTCAATTGTCTAATTACTCTCTCTCCATTTATGTCTATAAGGTATATTTTATTATTCTCTATTTCAGAAGTTAAATTAGCTAAAGCTAAGTCGCCTTCACAAATTCTAAATCCTAGTAAATCATCATTTTCAATCTTAAGATACAATACCTTATCCTGAGCATAGCCTTCTATTTTATTTGATATAACAGGTAATTCTTTTTTTCCTATAGGCTTGTTTAAATCATAATTATAAATTCCTACAGATTTAAGAACTGAACTAAAGGCATCATTCCATACTTCATTTATAGTTTCTTTAATTTTATTATTCTTAACTGTTCCTTGACTCTTAGTACTAGCTTCTGAAGCTTTTCTTTCTTCATAGGCTATACTATCAAATAGTGTAGTCATTTCTGAAAGATCTCCACCTAAAACCTTTCCTACTCTTTCTATAAACTTTTCTTCTACAACTTTTCTTCCATTTTCAACATCATTTATATAACCTTCTGCTACTCCAAGTTTTTTAGCAAGCTGCTTTTGAGTCATTCCTTTTGCATTTCTTCCTTGTTTAATTCTTTCTCCAACGGTACTCATGTTTAGTTATCCTCCTTGCCTATCCCTCATATAAACAGAAGGGGCTTTCGCAAAATATAT
>DCDL01000023.1:21344-24180 GCA_002316385.1 Clostridium sp. UBA1056 | reverse complement strand
GTAGATTTTATCTTGAATAAATCCTTTAGTAAATCAATATTCCGAAACGGCTGAGCATTAATAATATAAGTGCTTATTCAATATTTATTTAGATTAGCTTTTTTTGCGAAAGGCCCTTCCAAATTATTTTTTGTTATAGTATTCTCTTTCTTTTACTAAATGGTCTACTAATTCATGAAGAGTCATTTTAATTGAATTTGGTGTAGTAGATGCAAGTATTGGCTGTGATCCTAAAACTTCTCTAACCTTTTTAACAGCTTGTTGAAGATACACACCTAAAAAACCATTAAATATAATAACTTTTTCTTCAGGTAATTTAGTATCACTATCTGTTAACTTCTCTTCCTTCAATATATTCTCTAAGGTATATCCACCCATATTTTCATTTATTAATAAACATGGTTTTACGCATATATCTTTAAATTTTAGATTTAATTTTTCAACCTCTTCATCATTAAGACCATAAGCTATAATTAATCTTTCTTTAAGTATATTCATATTACATACCTTCCATTATAATTTTTCTGGTTCCCCGTAGTTTACGTCAAAAGTTTCTACAGTTACAGATTTTATAATTTGATCTTCATATGGTCTATCTCTTCTGTCTGTTTGAGTGCTTACTATTTCATCAGCTACTTCTTGACCTTCTATTAATTTACCAAAAGCAGCATAACTTCCATCTAGGTGTGGAGCATCTGCAACCATTATAAAGAATTGAGAGCCAGCTGAATCTGGGTGCTGAGCTCTAGCCATAGATAAAACACCTTTTGTATGTTTTAAATCATTTTTAAAGCCATTCCCACTAAATTCTCCTTTAATTGAATATCCTGGGCCACCCATTCCTGATTTTTCTGGACAACCGCCTTGAATCATAAAACCTGGAATTACTCTATGAAAAATTAGCTCATCATAAAATCCTTTATATGCTAAGTCTATAAAATTCTTTACTGTATTTAGAGCTATTTCAGGATATAGTTCCGCTTTCATTATCTTTCCATTTTCCATTTCAAAAGTTACTATTGGATTCATATATATTCCTCTTTTCTTTCTTTATATTATTATTCTTTAATTATGTCTATGTAATTTAATACTTAATAATAAATATGCACTTAATTGTTTAGAGCATTTTAAAAAGTTATAAAGTAAACTATTTAAATATTTAACATTTTAAAATGTTAAAATTTAAAAATGTTGCTCTATCTATCGGAGTTTTATAACATTTATTCTCCACATTTTAGGCAAATATGGAGTGTTCTTAATGTTATCTGTAATGCTTTTACCTAATATCACAGGTTATGTTAACTGTTTTTATTAATACCAAGCAAATCGTATGATAATTCTATTAAATTTTCGTCTTCTTTAGAGTTTAGTATTTTAACAATACCTTGCTCATTACTAGTATTTAATAGTCCTTTTTGCTCTAGTTTGCGCTTTAATTGCTTTACTGTTCCTAAACTACCATCTATAATAGCAACATCCTCATTGATAACATTCACTAATGCTTCTTTTATAAATGGATAATGAGTGCACCCAAGTACCACAGAAGATACTTTCTCTTTTGGAATATTCTTAAACCTATCTCTTAAATATTCCTCTACAATTTCACCCTTAGTATTTCCACTTTCTATAATTTCCACTAGACCATCACAAGGCATTGGAATTATGTCAGAAGCCTTATTATATTTTTCTCTCAATTTACTAAATTTATTCTCAGCTAAAGTCATTGGTGTAGCCATTATTACTATAATTCCATTACCGTAATTCTCTACCGCTGGCTTTAAAGCTGGTTCCATTCCAATTATTGGTATTTGCTTATAAGCCTTTCTCAATTCATCAATGGCAATACTTGTAGCAGTATTACATGCTACCACTATAGCTTTTACATTCATAGATATAAGTTTATCTACCATATTAAAGGTTAACTTTCTAGCTTCCTCTGGAGTTTTCACTCCATAGGGTGCATTTAAAGAATCTCCTATATATATATAATTTTCCTTAGGTAGTAGTTTTATTGCTTCCTTTAGGACGCTAATACCCCCAACCCCTGTGTCAAAAAATCCTATACTTAAATTATTGTCCATACTTCATTACACCCCGCTACATAGTTTTATATAATTATTTATATCTTCTATATTATAATACTACAGCTAAACTCTTATTAAAAGTGGTAGACATGCATTAAATTAAAATACATAAAAAGTGATGGCTGTAATAGTTATACTCAGCTATCACTTTTATTATCTGACTCTTATTATTTTATGCAGATAACAATTCTTTAATCTTTTCTTTAATGTATTCTATTATTTTCATATCACCAATGGTTGCACTTCCATTCATTACATCTATCTTTATTCTAAAGAAATTTATAACTAACTTATTTCCTGAGATTATATATTCATCAGAATGTAATGGAGAAAAAATAACTTCTACTTCATCATAATTATGTTTATTCTCTACATCTTGAAGTTCACTTGCTAGTGAATCTAGATTTAACACCTTAAGAGGAGCTGCCATTGCATGAGTAAACTCTAGGTCCTCCATCATCCACATATTGTTGTTCCAGAACTTCTTTTCTTTTTTAGTTCCATCAAAGGGTTCTCTATTTTTTATAGCACTCAAAGCACGTCTTACAGATTCTCCATTAAATTCATCATCATAGGCAACAGTTAACCCAGGCATTTCTGCCACATCATAGAAAAACGATTCTGCAATGTTATCCTTTTCAGATGCTGCCTGCCAATAATAAAGCATTGCTTCTACTGCCTCTAAATTTAATCTTACTCTACTTAACATAAAATCTCTCCCTCTCATAATTAGATTAGGCATCTGAAAATAA
>DCDL01000023.1:0-21316 GCA_002316385.1 Clostridium sp. UBA1056 | reverse complement strand
TTATTTTTTGAAAATGCCTTAAACCAAATTTCATAGATAATTATACACTATGGCATATAAACTTTCTATGATTTGCTTCATTCCATAGAAATATAGATTTTTTATTACATTCACTTTAGGCACTATCAAATAAATANNATTTTAACTCCTTGTCTCGTGACAAATATACTTCGAATCTTTGGTCTATTATTTATTTTCACGTGCCTTATATCCCTTCCCTAAATCAATTTTAAATCATATACTATATTAACTTATTATAATTTGCTAATAATACATTTTAAAGTGAGGTAAACTTTATGAGAAATATATTAACTAAAACAACTTTAAAGTTAGTTATATATGGTATGTTATGGAGTATTATTGCTCTAGTAATAGCAAGGATATTCACACCTCTAACTAGTTTCTACTTTAAGGATATTGTATTTGTTGAGGGATTACTGATGCTAGTAATGTCTTTTACTTCAGCTATAAATAGTAAAACTTTAGGTATGTCTTTTTATATTTTAAATCAAGTAGATTCCCAGTATTCCACTAACAAGTACTTCAAAAATACAGAGGATAAACTTTTCAATACTTTTAACAACGTAAATCTCCACCTCTTCCTAAATTGGATTTCAATAGCAACAGGTGGATTTATTAATATTTTATTGATTTTTATCCTATAAATATTATTAAGATTATAAATAAAAAGGGGCTTTCGCAAAATATATTACTAATCTTATATAAAATATTGAAGTTCATGCTCAATATTTATTTAGATTAGCTCATTTTGCAAAAGCCCTCTCTTCTTATATTATTATAAATTGTTTAGTTATAAAATAATTCATTATAGTTTTAATAACTGCATAATGTCTAGCTAGTAGCTTTAATTAATCCTACCGCTTTTCCAATGATATAAGCATTATCTTCTTTAATCTCTATAGGATAATATTTATCATTTTCTGGCATTAATACTGCTTTATTTCCTTTAAACCATAATCTCTTAAGAGTAGCTTCTCCATCTATACTTACTGCAACTATCTCATTATGATTTGCCATGGTTTGCTTATTTATAACTACATAATCTCCATCCTCAATATTAGCATTAATCATACTATCCCCTTTTACCTTTAATATAAAAGGTTGCTGTACACCTTTAAGCCAATATATAGGGATATTAAACTCTCCCTCTATTTCATCGTTTATGGAAATAGGTTGTCCTGCAGCGATCTCATTATATACTGGAACCCTATTTATTTCCTTATCTCCGATTATTTCACTAGTAGTATCTGGATTTAAAATTACTTCATTGTAGCTACTAGTATCTATCGCAAAATCATGAGATATATTATGCTTAAAGTCCACATATTTATAGGTTTCAATATATTCATTATTTTTAACTATGTTATCTTCTTTTAGCTCTTTATTAATTTTTTCTTCAATAGTGTCTTTTACAACTTTTTTATTTACATTTTTCTTTGATGACCTGCTACAATTAATAACCTTATATTTATTACTATCAAAGCTAGTAACATCTTTATTTCTTTTAAAGAATTCTAACCAAGGTTTCGATTCATTAACAGAATCACTATCTTTTATTAAAATAAAGTTGCTATACGTAAACTCTTTTAAAAGTCCACGAATAAATTTTACTTCTTCAATAGTTAATTGCTCTACATTGTCTATTATTATATGTGCATACTTCAAATCCTCAAGCTTATCAATATTATCATGAACAATTTTGAATCTATCAACATAGTCTATAAATCCATTTTCCTCCATGTAATTACAATACCATAAATACAACTTATAAATAGCTTCTCTGCTTTTGGAGTTTTTCCTTAAAGAAATACCCCTTTTCTTTCTGTTTAGCTGTTGGTATTCCTCAAGGGATTTTACGTTCAAGTGCTTTATATATGAAATCTCTTCAAACAAAAATTCTATATTTTTTGCTAGAATAATCTTGTTTATTCTTTTTTCCTTACGACGTAATTCTCCAATACCCTCTAAAATAAAAGCCTTAGTTACATCTTTATCACAAAGTCTTTCATTGCTATCACCAATGTTTTCTTTTATATGTTTAAAGCATTTATTTATTAATTGTTTCTTATTGCATATATCAATATTGTTATTTAAGTATGTGAAAAAAGTATTGTTTCTATCTATACCATACTTTACTTCTTCCAAGGTATCCTTTAAATTCTCATTGGATATAAATAATATATTTTCATTTTCTCTAATACAATAATTATCCTGCAGAAATATAGCTCTTGATAATGCTGCCCTAGTTTTTCCTACACCTTCTTTTCCAGTAACTATGAAAAATCTATGTTTTTTATCATCTTTAAATTTATTTAAACCACTTTTTATATCCATAAAATCACCTCCATTCTCTATTTATATCTTTTAAAATATTGCATTAATAATATCCTCTTATTTACACTTACATTATAGCTTATATTATACCATAAACTCTAAGATTCCTCCTAAAAAATCGAATAATAAAAGAGGAACTTTCGCAAAATATATTACNNTAGCTTATTTTGTGAAAGCCCCATTTTTTATTTTAATATATCAATTGTATTTGCACTAGCAGCCTTGTTAGCAGGAATTATGCTAGATACTATGCCTATAACTATAGAGATTCCTATAGCTATAGATGCAGTAAATAAGTTTGGTATTATTACCATATGCATAAAATAAGATATAATATTAGCAATTATTATACCTAATACATATCCTATCACTCCACCAGTGACAGTAATAACAATCCCTTCTACTAAAAACTCTCGCTTTATATCCTTTCTTCTGGCTCCTATTGACCTCTTTATCCCAATTTCTAAAGTTCTCTCAGAAACTGAAGTATAAACCATATTCATAACACCTATTCCCGCAATAAATAATGATATTGCTGCAACTCCGGCAATAAATAAAGTTAATGTATTTAATACTGACCCCATCATTTTTATTATTCCGCTGGTATCCATAACACTATATTTACCTTCAGACTTTTTAGAACCTACATCATTAAGAGTATTTTCTATCTTCTTAGTAGCGTCCTTTACATCTGCTCCATTAACTAATGTTATGCTTAACCCTTGAATTACATCACTAGGCGGAAAAAACTTATTATAAGTATTTTTAGGAATTTGAATATCTGGTGAAAAGCTAAAGCTAAATTCCTCTTCTTCATCAGATTCTATAATACCTACAATTTCGAAGGTAATGCCCTTTAATGTTGCAATTCCTCCAATTAGATCTTCCTTTTTTTCAAACTTATCTTTAAGTACACTTTCTTTCACTACCATAGTTCTTGTAGAATTTCCATTATCCTTCTCACTTAAATTTCTACCTATTATTTTAGGAGAATCAGTCTTTTCTACCTGCGAAGCCATACCTTTAATAGTAGTTCCCCTCACCTGTAAATCTACAAACTCACCCTGCTCATTGCTTGTATATATATATTCTACAGATTCAACTGCTTGTAGTGTCTCTACTGCTTTTTTATCATTATTATTAAAACTATTACTGGCCATATTAGCATGCTCGATATCTGATGGCCTGAAGGTTGCATTTAATACAACTTTTCCTTCATTCTCACCTGTGAAATCTTTTATAGTTTTATTTTTATATCCCTCTCCTAGCGCAACTATAGTAATAACTGCTGCTATTCCTATTATTATACCTATCATTGTTAAAAAAGATCTTTTTCTATTTCTCATAAGATTTCTTAAAGCAGAAAAAATTAGAACACTAAGTTTCATCTAAAATTCTCCTTCCTTAAGCTCACCATCGAAGATAGACATTACTCGATTGGCTTGTCTTGCTACATTAATATCATGGGTAATTAAAATTATAGTAATTCCTTCATTATTAAGCTCCTTAAACATCCCCATTATTTCTTTAGATGTATGACTATCTAACGCTCCTGTAGGCTCATCTGCAATTATTATATCTGGATTATTTATTAGTGCTCTAGCAATAGATACTCTTTGTTGTTGACCACCAGATAATTCAGTAGGATATTTATTAATCTTGCTCTCAAGATTAACTTTTTTTAATAACTCTATGACTTTATCCTTTGTATCTCTAATACTAAAGCCTCTATAAAGCATTGGTATCTCAATATTCTCTTTTATAGAAAGTCTTTTTATAAGATTAAAATCTTGAAATACAAACCCTATCTTTTCATTTCTAAACTTACTTAGAGCATCATCTGAAAAAGAACTAATTTCCTTATCTAAAAATGTATAGCTTCCAGCAAATTTTTTATCTAATAAACCTAATATTTTCATAAGAGTTGATTTACCTGAACCTGATGGTCCCATTATTGCTAAGAACTCACCCTTATCTATTTTTAAATTAATATTCTTTAATGCATGAAGAGTCTCATCTCCAGTAACATAAAACTTATTTATGTCTTTTAATTCAATCATAGTTACTTACTCCCTTCTAATACTTCAGAAGGATTTTTAATTAACCTATCTCCTATTCCTATAGCTCCATCTAATAAATAATAAGTATCATCTTCAAAAACCGTCTTTATCTCTATATTTTCATAGGAACCTGCCTTTTCCTTAAGTACATGTATATTCGAATCTTCTTCATACACATAATCTTTAGGTATTTCTATTCCTTTATAATTACATCTAACCTCTAGGCTAAACCCTATTCTAATATCTTCCTCCGGTTTTATGTAAAAGTTATATCCTGTTGTGGTTCTTTCAGGTCCTTCTATAGGTAGCTCATCGATTTTAGTTATAGTACCTTTCACATATTCTCCACTACTAATGACCTTTAACATTACACTATCATCTACTTTTATATTTTTTACATCAAATTCGGAAACCTCTGCTTTAACTAAAGGTTCCTTAGATATTATCCTCATATACACTTTAGTAGGATCATCTATACCTTTATTATCTACTTTTACTACTCCATCTATTTCTGCAACTATATCTTTCTCCATTTTTTTCTTTAAAATATCTCTTTCAGTTACTGCTGACTTATTACTTTCCTCATAAGTAGCTATTTCAGTATCTAATCCACTAGATTGACCTTTTAATGCCTCTATTTGTTGAGATATCCCTATCTGCTTACCTTCAAGACCTTCTTTAATTCTCATTAATTCATTATATTTCTCTTGATTAGCGCTTTCCTTTAATGTACTAAGGTTAGATATATCACTCTGAACTTTATTTAGCTCATTATTCGTAGTATTTAAGTCTGCTTGTAGCTGATTAATGCTTGTACTAATTTTCCCCTTATCTCTATTGACCCTAGAAGTTTTATCATTATTAGCAGCTATTTGTCTATCATATTGTGCTATTTGATCTTCAACTGCAGTGTTATGATAAGAAAATAGTACATCCCCTGCTGCTACCTCTTGTCCATCTTCAACTTTAATATCTTTTAATTCCCCTTGCGACTTATCAACCAAAATTCTTTGTTCATCACTTATAGCACTAATACCATTAAATTTTAGTGTCTCCTCCCCTTGAATCTCATAACTCTCTTCGCTAGTAATTACAGATTCTTCTTTAGGCACTCTAAGTTTTATAATAATAATTACTGCTACCAGTATTATAAATAGTGATATTGCAGTAGCAATTATTATACCTTTTTTCTTTTTAGAAAGATTTAAGTTCATCTTCAAATTCTTCACTCCTCGTCGTATTTTACAATAAATGGGGCTTTCGCAAAATAGTAGATTTTATCTTGAATAAATNNCTTATTCAATATTTATTTAGATCAGCCTATTTTGCGACGCCCCGTTTATTATACATTCATTGAATCTTCTACTTCTTCATTATGTTTTATTTTCTTTAGTAAACTAAATACTATTAGGTATGCTATTAAAATACCTATTGCTCCAAAAATTACAGTTATCCAACTAAAAATCGGAGCTACAATTAATCCTATTAAGAAACTAACAGGTTGATAAACTGCCAAAGCGTATATAGCAATCTTTTTCCACATGAAAATTCCTATAGTGATAACTAAAAGTATTATTCCAGATATGATTGTATATACTACCATACCACTGCTAAGCGCAAGTTCTGGAAACATTTGAGCTGTAGACTTATTTGAAAGTGGAGTAAACAATGAACCCACTCCCCCAATAATATAAAGAACCAATACTAATGTAGTCCAAAATCCTCTTGTCTTTTTTTCCATTTTATAATTCCCCCCTAATAGTAATTAAATAATACTACTTACATTTTATCAAATTACTGGTTTTTTTTATATGCATTTTATCAAATTACTAGTTTTTTTTATATATATTACCTAAAATTACTCCTTTTAAACTTAAAAGTAAAGTTAATCTTAGTTGGAAATTTACTTTATTATAAGTTATAATTTAAAATAGTAACTTATATAGGAAGTGATATATTGTCTAGAAACACGTTAAATTTTATTAAGGAAGATTCAAAAAGAGATAAGGAGAGAGTTCGTAATTTTAAATCCATTAGAAGATTATTTGATACAAGACCTAAAACTGAATATTTTCTAGATGAGCAAAGTTTTAATGATTTAGATCTGAATACAGTTTATGAAAAAATTGATAGAACCTACAGTAGTGCGGGAGAATCGGCTTTGTATTCTATGATAAGAAATATTATTACTGATAAAGAAACCCTTAATAAAAGAAGTAACATAATTAACTTTTTTAAGGAACATGAAGATATAAAATGCAAGATTCAAATGTATTTTTTTAATATGGGTTTTGATAACAAGGATTGTTTTATAGAAATGCTAGAAACCTATCTTAAAGTGAATAAAAGTAAATATTATTTATATACCTTTTTAGGAAAGATTTTACCTTTAATAATAGTACTTACTGCTGTACTTACCAAAAATCCTAAGTATATGTTTGGTTTTGCCATACTTTTATGGCTTAATATGTTTATAAATATGACTGAGGCTAAGAATATTAAGGATAAAGGATTATTATACCTAAGAAAAATAATTGTTACTGCTAAAAAACTAAAGAACCTAAATCTTTCTCAGATAAAGAATTACCAGTCCGACATAAGTAGTATTTTAAATAATATAAAGATAATTGACAGAGGAACTAGATTTCTCGGATTTACTGATATGTTTGAAGGTTTTTTTGAGTTTATCTCTGCACCACTTTTATTAGAAGAAATTACTTACTATAAACTAAGTAGTGAACTTAAGGATAAAAAGGACTGTCTTTTAGATCTATATTATACTATTGGAGAGATTGAAGCTTTAACCTCTGTAGCAAGCTATCAAAGTGGACTTACTACTACATATACTAAGCCTAAGTTTTCTGAAGAGGTAAAATTAAATATTTCTGGAGGAATTCATCCTCTTGTTAAAAATCCTGTTGCAAACTCTATCAATATTAATAAACATGGCATTATTCTTACAGGTACTAATATGTCTGGAAAATCAACATTTTTAAGGATGCTTGGAGTTAATATAGTTTTTGCACAAAGTTTCAACTTTGTACTGGCGAAAAATTATGAGGCTAGCTTTTTCAATGTTGTATCTTCAATTAGTCCTAGTGATGATGTAAATGCAGGGAAAAGCTATTATATGGCTGAAGCTGAATCTATCCTTAGAATTATAAAGGCTACAGAAAAACCTCTCCCTATTTTCTGTGCTATAGATGAAATTTTCAGAGGTACAAATCCCGTAGAAAGAATTGCATCCTCTGCTGAAATTTTAAAATATATTAACTCTAAAAAAGTAATATCTATTGTTGCTACTCATGATAGAGAGCTTGCTGATATTCTCAAAGATAATTACGATTTCTTCCACTTCAGTGAAGATGTAAATAATAAAGAAGGGCTTTCCTTTGACTATAAGCTGAAACAAGGAGTTACCAAAACTAAAAATGCTATAAAGCTTTTAAAATATATTGGATACCCAGATGAAATCATAGATAAATCCTTTGAAAGAGCAAAACATATAGAGGGTTTTATATAACAAAAAAAGTAAGGTATGGAGCCTTACTTTTTTTATTTAGTGTGTGTATAATTACTATAATACCTAAGGTATTAAAGGTATTAACTTTAACTATTTAGTTTTATTAAATCAATATTCTTATTATATATTTAATATGTAATTAAAGTTCTTCTTAGAATCAACAATTAATATTAAGTAATGATACTAACAGCATATCCAATTAACGTAAATTATCATTACTAAATTTATATTTAAAGAACGATAAACAGTATTATATTATTCTTTACCTGTCCTTGTCAACCTTCACTACTCACTATTCATCATTACACCCTTTAATAGCTCTTATCTTGTCATCTTTCTAACTAAGGTAGATGTCCAAATTCCTATCATTATAATTCCTAGAAGTATTTCTATACTTGTTAATATTACCCCCGTCATATTATATGGCAATAAATCTCCATATCCTACTGTAGAAAATGTAACTAAGCTAAAATGAACACAGTAAATTATATTTTTTATAAGCATCATAATAGAAAAATTATCTTCTAATCCTCTAAACCCAATTATCCCATTGGCACAATTTATCCCAGTAATCATATATAAAAGAGCAAATACTAAAATTATTATTAATGATAACATAAAACTTCTATATGGTATTTCACCATATCCACAAACTATGTTAGCTACATAAGAATAAAACTTTTTCCTTCCTCGAAGAGTTCTATGAAATGCTAACTTGCTTTGATAAAAGCATCTTCCATATCTCCCACTGACATTGTTTCTTAAATATTGTTCACCAAAATCCATATAACTAAAACTAATATTTAAATAATTAGCTTTACATACGCAATTGCAATGTTCCTTTATATTTATACAACTATGATTTTTCTCCATATTTTTATAATTAAATTTTCCTATATAGGAACCATAATTAAGTTTAGTATAGGATTTCTCATTAATAAATTTTATATCCATAGCTCCTTCCATATCCTTTATAATACAGTCCATTAAATTACAATCATCTATAAATCTAACTTCATCATAACTATTTTTTATAAAGTTACATCCTTTCATAAAGCTATTCTTAAAATCTACTTTGCATAGCGAACATTCTCTTATATATAAGGATGAAAAATCACAATTATTAATGAGTATATTTTCTAAAATGCATTTATTAAATTCTAAAAAGTTTCTTAAGTTTATCTTTCCACCAATAAACCTGCAGTTAATAAATTTACAATTAATAAATATTACATTTGAGAAACCATTACTTTTAAAATCTATATTTCTAAACTCACAATTGTTATATCTTACATCTTCTAATTTAATATTAGTGTTATCTTGCTGTATACTCTTATTGAAACTTAAATCTTTATAATGAAATTTTATTATTTCAGCATAATCCATACACTTATTGCACTTACCCATATAATTACTATTCATATATACTCCCATCGATATTTTTAATGATATTATTTTATGGAAGTATATATAATATATTCTTCCAGTTCATTCCTAAATATATCAATATCCAATGTACTAAATCTTAAAAATTTTCTATTATCTCTTTAACTTTCATGATATAATCATTGTGTCGATATACATACTTTCTTGAAATGCTTAGGTAAAAACCTTATTCTAAGTAAATTAAATGCAATTTAAAATTTAAATATAGATATGTTAGGTGATTGTATGAATGATAAACATATATGTTTCTCAAAAAGAAATAGATATATACTAGTAGGGTTAGCTTTGACTTTATTTATGTCACTTAGCTCTATCACAATTTTTGCTATGCCTTCAAGTAGCAGTGAACAACCTCTTGTTAAATATAAGGAAGTATTAATCTTAACTTCGCAAAGTGAATCTGAACTTTGGGAGTCTTACCTTCTAGATAATCTTAAGACCTTACTAACATCAAGCGATTTAAAAATTCATGTAAGAACAGAATCTTTATCCATGCCAAATAATGATAAATCCTATCTAGATAAGCAAGCGGATTTATGGTCATTAAAATATGCAAATACTAAATTTGATTTAATTATTCCTTTAGATGATGAAGCTTTAGCCTTTATAGGCAACTATTATAATAATAGTATATTTACAGGTATTCCTGTAGTATATGGTGGTATTAATGATGTCACTAAATTATCTTCTTATCCCTTTAACAATTTTACAGGGATAATGAAGCCAGTTAATGTCCGGACTCTTGTTGACTTAATTTTGCAAATAGATCCACAAATTTCAGAAATTAATATTTTATTAGATACTACAACGGCATCTAAATATATAGAAAATCAAGTTAGAGAAACTATTCCTTATTATAATAACGTTTTAAAGTTCAATTTTATTAAAAGCGATTTTATTGATGATTTATGCCATAAAATTTCCCAACGTACTAGTAATATACCATCAATAATTGTTGGTAATTTTAAAGATAATTCTAATATTATAATTTCCCCTAAGAATACTATAAATATTATAAATAACTATTCAAATGGTCCATTATATACATTTGATGAAACCTATATTGGTAATGGAGCTGTTGGGGGACATATATTATCTGCAAAGAATCATAGTAAAATCATATATGAGACTTCCCTCCGTGTATTAGGTGGTACTACTCCAAAGGAAATACCTAGCATATACGATCCTGGAAGCACCATTATATTTGATGTGGCTGAAATGAATGCTCATAATGTATCTAAATCTTCACTTCCTGAGAATGTTGTATTTATGAATGATAGTTGGATAAACAAAAGTGTTTCTGTAGGTATATTGATTCTTTTACTTCTTGTTCTCTTAATCTGCATGATAATGCTAGCCATCCAAACAATTCAAAAAACAAACAACGCTAAAAATATGATTGCTGCAAAGAAAAGATATGATGAACTTCTTATAAGTGACAAAATTAAAACTGAGTTTTTAGCTAATTTTTCTCATGAGATACGTACTCTACTTAATGTTATACTTTCTGGCTTACAACTTTTAGACATGTATAAAGATAATGGAAAGCTCAAATTTACCAATAAGGAAGATGAAGCTAAATTAATTTATATACGTCAAAATGGTTTTCGACTACTTAAGCTTATAAATAACCTGATAGATATTACTAAAATTGATTCTGGCTTCTATCATGTGGAGTTTGAAGTAAAAAATATAATAGAAGTAGTAGAGGACATAACTATGTCTGTTGTAGAATATGCCTCTAATAGGGGTATATCTATAATATTCGATACTAACGAGGAAGAACTTTATATGCCTCTTGATTCCGAGAAACTAGATAGAATTATATTAAATCTCCTTTCCAATGCTATTAAATTTACTGCCAAGGGAGGATATATATATGTAACTTTAAATTGCTCAGAAAATTCTATATCCGTTTCAGTAAAAGATACTGGAATTGGTATCCCAAAAGATAAGCAAAGGAGTATATTTGAAAGATTCACTCAAGTAAAAAATGAGAAAACTAAAAACAAAGAAGGTAGTGGTATAGGTCTATCTTTAGTAAAATCTTTAGTAGAGCTTTTAGATGGATCAATTATTCTTGAAAGCGAACCAAGCAAAGGTTGTGAATTTATATTTACTCTTCCTATAAAAGAATTTGATAAAGCTACTAAAGATGTGGAGAATCATATCTCTCAAAGTATAAGTGATAATAGCGAAAAACTAATGGTAGAGTTCTCAGATATAGATTCTAATTAAATATGTAGAATTCTATAAGGCATCTGAAAATAAATNNCTATCTAAGGGTTCTGCTGACGCAGTATAACACAAAATATACGAGCATTCTGACTTATTTATTTTTTGAAGATTCCTAATTTATTCTTATACTAAAACAGGCTATAGCGTACATAGTATACCTCAATGTGCTCTATAGCCTTATATTTTTAATTATTATAACCTTACTTCTTCTTTTGTTTTAACATGATCCTTCCACGCATATAGTACTAAGGATACACAGATTACTCCATAAGCAACGAATACTCTAAAGTATTCACCGATTTGTGCATTATTGAATAAATTTTTTCCTGCTGTTGGAGAAACAATAAATAAAGTATGAAATAATATTACCCCTAAAATAGCTTGCTTATTAGTAGCTTTAGATACTGTAGCTCCCCCTATAAGAATAGCAGCTATTGCAAACATTCCAACTTGCTCATGACTTCCATAGGTATTTAATGTTCCTATATTTTGTAGGAATATAAGCTGTCCCCAAGCTGCTAATACCGTTGATATAACTATGGCCTTTATTCTAGTTTTATCAACATTTATACCTGATGCATTAGCTACTACTGGATTTTGTCCAACGGTTCTAAAATCTTGACCAAGCTTAGTTTTAAAGATAAGTATATTAAATATACATAACGCTGCTATTACAAGCATTGTTACTATTGGAACCCCTACATAGTTTAAAAGTATTGCTACACTATTTATTTGACAGCCAACAAATACTACTAAAGAAATTATGGCTTTAATAATTAAGCCTTTCAGATTTTTCTTTTTCTTAATTACTGAGTATATTATTAAAGCTACACATATGAGTAATGCTATAAGTGCCATATTATATACCACATAATACAAAGATTTATTAAATATATTATCTAAGGCATATTTAATTCCCCCTGTTAAATCTACCGTATTCTTAATTCCTACACCACCACTTATCATGAGCACTGGATTATTCATAGGTATTAAAGTTCCAATCAAGAAAAGGAATAGTAATTGATATAATCCATTGGCAAAATATCCAAGAATCATACTAGTTATCATTTCTTGTCCCTTTGTTTTATTAAGTAGTTTTCCTGTGAAATATCCAAAGATTATAGCTAGAGGAGTTGTTAATACCACACAAAGTAAAAATCCAGGAACCCCTACTATACCCCAATGTGTAACTGCAATTATTATAATTTGGGCAGCCATAGCTCCAATTACAATACCAAAGTTAAGTCCCATTCCAGCAATTACAGGTATTATTAGAGCAAGTACTAGGAAAGAATTTCTTGCAATTCTAATTACTAATTCGTTTAAAACTAAAGAAATAGGTTGACCTGATAAACTAAGCCCTACTAAACATAAAATCACAAAAAGTATAGTTACCATGTTATTGAAAATATACTCTTTTGCCTTTCCCATAAAATTGTCTTTATTCATGTGCTGCACCTCCTTTAGCTTTAGTTAGTGCATAGATTATAATACCATTGCTAACTATTATCCTTATAACCTCTGATAAATTACTTTCTTTTATCATCTGATTTATTACTGGAAGCCCTACTGTTAGTAATCCTTGAAACAGAAAAGTGCCTATTATTACATGAGATATCTTAGCTTTAGTTGTAGAAGCCCCCCCTATAAGAATTGCCGCTACTGCTGCAAATCCCATCATCATAGGAGCCTGATATAACTGTATAAAACCATAGCTTTGAGAATAAACCATTATTCCTATAGAGCCTAAAACTGTTGAAAGAATAGTTCCTATAATTCTCATTCTATCTACTGGAATTGAAGATGCTTTAGCAAATTTAGGATTGCTTCCTTCTGCTGCCATCATGATTCCAGTTTTACTCTTAGAAAATAGCCATACTATTATACATCCTATAAAAAATAATAATAACAGTCCTGTAGGTATCCTTACTCCCCCTATATTAAATGCCCAGAAATCATCTAAAATCTTAGCAAATCTTCCTTCCAAAGTTATGGTTGTTCTTAATCCTTGTCCTATTGGCCACTTTATTTCTGGGCTATTGAAAGGTAGTAGTAACCATCCAATACACATTAAAGATATAGCTGAAAATCCTGCATAAGTTGCTATCATCATTTCAGAACCCTTAACTTTATTAAGAAGTTGTCCATATAAATATCCAAATAGTATC
Source organism: Clostridium sp. UBA1056 (assembly GCA_002316385.1). GTDB lineage: Bacteria > Bacillota > Clostridia > Clostridiales > Clostridiaceae > Clostridium_J. Next base: position 7,526 of record DCDL01000023.1, on the reverse strand, counting down.
GCTATTGGTATTCCAATTAATGTTCCTACAAAAAATCCTAAACCACCACTAAGGTTTAGTTCTATACTTATAAGTCCACCTAATATACCTGCAAGGATACCTATCGGTAATCCAAAATTTAAGCCTATGCCACATAAAATAGCTGGCACCATGGCTAAAACTAGAATTCCATTCATACCAAATCTAACTAATATATCAGAGACCAACATAGGAACTGATAGATTTAATGGTATTGCGAGAACACATAATAATATGAAAAATGCTGCTATGATAATTCTTGGTAACCCAACTTTTCCTATAAAGGTTTTAATTTTTTCCTTCATATCTAATCAACTCCTTGCTCTCTTGGTATTTCTAAGCCCGACATTAACAGTCCAAAATTTGCATCCTTATCCTGCGGTTTTAATATTCCTGCTACTTTTCCTTCAGTAATTATCGCAATTCTATGACATATACTTCTTAACTCTGCTAGCTCACTAGAAGTTATAACTATAGTCATACCTGTTTTCCTATTCAGATTTACGAGAGTATCTAAAACTAATTTTTTCGCTCCTATATCTATTCCTCTAGTAGGCTCTGAGACAAATAAAATACTAGGACTTAAAGCTAATGCTCTAGCTATACATACTTTTTGTTGATTCCCTCCACTTAAACTTTTAGTTGTTTGTGTTGGACCTGTACATCTTATATCTAAAGCTTTAATCATTTTCTCTGCATAAGCTCTAATCTCTTTAGAGTCTTCAAACTTAATAAAACCAAAAGGTTTTAAAAATTTATTCTTAACCTCCATAGCTGTTACTGCAATATTAAGTTCTATAGAGCTATCTAATAATAACCCTACACCTCTTCTATCTTCTGATACGAAAGCAAGACCACTTTCTAAGGCCTCTTTAGGATTATTAAGCTTTAGTGCATTTCCTTGAAAGATAACTTCTCCACCACTAGGATACAATCCCATTACTCCATTAGCTATACCTATTTTTCCTTGTCCTGCAAGACCTCCAAGTCCTAATATTTCTCCTTTTAATACATCTAAATTAATTCCTTTAACCCTCTCTCCAGGCATATCCACATTCAAATTTTTAATTTCTAGAAATTTTTCCTCATGATTTCCTATCTCATCCTCTTCTGTTTTTTGTAGAATTTCTAACTTACGACCTACCATAAGCTCTGCCAGTTCTATTACATTAGTCTCGGATTTTTTTAAGGTTTTTATATATTCTCCGTCTCTTAAAACAGTTATATTATCTGCTACTGCCATAACTTCATCTAATCTATGAGTTATAAAGACTATACCTATACCTTTATTAGACAACACCTTCATGGTATCCATTAAAGTTTCTGCTTCGCTTTCTGTAAGTACTGCTGTAGGTTCATCAAATACTAGAACCTGCATATTGCTTTTATCTATTTCTCTAGCTATCTCTACAAATTGCATATATCCTACTGGTAGAGAAGACACATAAGTTAATTCATCAATACCAATTCCTATGGTATCAAGGGCTTTTCTTGCATCTTCATTCATAGTCTTAAAATCTAAGTTTTTTAAGCTTTTTCCAAATACTTTACTTATTAAAGTAGGCTTTGTAATTTCTCTATTTATCTTTATATTTTCAGATACAGTAAACCCTGGTATAAGCATAAATTCTTGATGTACCATACCTATCCCTAATTCCATAGCATCCTTTGGCGACTTTATATCCACTCTTTCTTCATTTAGAAAAACTTCACCTTCAAATCCACCTGTACCATGTATTACAGGCATACCAAATAGTATATTCATTAAAGTAGATTTTCCCGCTCCATTTTCTCCAAGGAGAGCATGAATTTCACCAGGCTTTATTTTTAAATTTATTCCTTTTAAGACTAAATTTCCGAAATACTCCTTCTTTATATTTTCCATACGAAGCACATATTCTTTACTCAAACTATATCCCCCCATCTTAATGGCAAATTTATCATATACACTACAAAAATATCTTGATTTATTTAGATTAGTAGATATGATTTTAACTTCCTAATTAGCGATTTTTTAAAAATCTTCAAGGAGATATCCCCTTGAAGATTAATGTTTTTCTAGAAGTCTATATAATCAGATAAGATTAGGTAATAATTATCATAAGTTTTTTCTGTTCCTCCATCTTTATATTGAGTAATAGTAATTTTACCATCAATTTTATTATTTAATATTTCTGCAAGCTTATCTTTATCATTCTTTCCATTAGTTTTTCCATCTAGGTAAGCCATAGCATATTCTGTTCCAGATTCCACAAATAACATGTTTACAGGTACTGGCCAAGTAGAGAATCTACCTTCTCCTCCTTTTTCTTTAAGCTTCGCCCCAATTTTCTCAACTATATAGTCAACATTTCCTTTCTTATCCTCTGGAATTTCTATTCCTAAAGCACCTGGATATGCATGATAAGGTGATGGACAACATTGTTGAGGCATGATAGCACCTTCAGCTAAAGTTGATTTTATAAGTGGCTCTTGCATTGAACAATTGGTTGCGAAGAATGCTGTTTCTTTTCCGTATTCTTCAACCTTCCTAGGTACATCTTCTAATATAAATTGTTGTGCTCCTGGAACTCCTGCATCTCCTGTTGGATCCGGAGCAGTAGCATCAACAAACTCTAGCCCTACTTCTTTACAAGTTTCTTTTAGTAAATCTCTTCTCTTTGCTAACATTTCATAGGACATGTGTCTTGGGAATGAATAGTGTACTAATGTTTTAGCTCCTTGCTTCTTAGCTTGCTCTACTATACTTCTTCCCATTCCAATCTCATCCGCTTGTAAAATCACATCAGCTTTTCCTCCTATCATAGCAGGGTCTTCTCCTGGAACTCCTGCTATAAATAACATATCAGGATTCTTCTCTCTTACCTTATCAATAGCTGCTGATGCTCCTGGGACCGCCTGTACAAATATTATTGCTTTCACATCCGGGTCTGCTGCTAAACTAAGGGTGTTTGCTATTGTTGTTTCTTGTTCCTTCATAAAACTATCTGGATATGTTTGTAATACTATCATATCTCCATACTTAGCTTTCATATTTTCTGCTGCTCTATATTCTTCTTCTCCTTGTGAAACTGTACCTGTAATTATTCCAATTTTGTAAGGTTTGCCTTCAACACCTCCACCAGATGTCGGATCTTTCGGTGTACAACCTACTATACCTAGCAGCATAGCTCCAGCTAGGATAGATGCTAACAACTTCTTTTTCATACAATTCACCCCTTAAATTTATTATTAAAATATATTACTTAATTAACTTATTTATTACAATTTGTTAATCATATTTTAGAGATAATTTCATATTATATAAACTTAAGTAAATATCACATATTTTAAGCTAACATAGATAAAGAGGACCCAGTTAATGTAATTATGATTACATTAACTGAATCCTCTTTATTTATATATAATATCCTGAATTATTTTACTCTATTTATGAGTTCTTGTATTGCCGAAGGATTTGCTCCTCCTCCAACTTCATATATTCTTGAAGCTTGTTTCGTACTTAGTACTTGTTTTTGATTATCATTTAGTTGTGAGTCCATAAGTACTATAGGTGCCTTTATTCTAGCAGCTAGTGGTCCTGATGTTAATGCATCTGCTAACACTAACCCTTTAGTTACAATAATTCCGGGATATACTACACTAGAGTAAAACTTATCAATTACAGCTGCATTAGTGTCATATCTATTAATTCCTGCAACTCTATTGGCGCTAACATCTGAAGCTGTTACAGAATTTATCTGTGATATAACAGAGTCATATATAACACTTGTCCCCCCTATAAAATACGCAGTCTCAAGACTTTCGCTTCTTAACCAATCTAGAATATCCTTAGATACCATATTCTTCTCAGATAAAATTATAGGTGTCTTTTCTTCTCCTGCTTTGGCAGCTATAGATAAAGCATCCGCTTCTCCTAATCCATAACATATATATGATTTACTTACATCAACTATGGTATCCAATCTTTTAGCCACTAAAAGTGATGTATCATATCTGGTTAACCCACCTAATCTTTCAACAGCAATACTAGATTTTATACTCTTTATCTGACTAATCAACTTATCATCAAGAACACTATTTCCACCAATCAGAATTACTTTAGATGGATTTAAACGCTTTATTTCTAACTTTGTACTATCTGGTAAGGCAGCCGTATCTGATAAAAGTATTGGTGATCCATAGGCTGAAGCTAATGGAGTTGCTACAAGTCCATCTGCATTAGCATATCCATTTACCAAAAGAATAGTATCTGCATTACTCCAACCTTCCTCACTTACCTTTACGGAAGTCTCATATCTAGTTGAACCAATAAGCTGTTTATGGGTAATAGTGTTTAACTGTTTTAACTTTGATTGCAGTGTACTATTATCAGCTATAAACTTTGCTCTAAAATATACACTACCATCTACATCTAAATTGTCTCTATTATAATTTACTTGTCTCTCTACTTGATTAATTATTTCATCCTTAGAAACATCATGCCCTATATAAAGCTTAACATTAGTTCCTTTAACCTGTTTTGCCCACCAATCCACAAGAACATCATAAGGTGCAGCACTATTTTCAAAAGTCCAGTATATTTGAGGGCTTATATAGTCAACCCAACCATTTTTTATCCATGCTACTGAGTCACAGTATATATCATAGTAGCTTTGTCCTCCATTTGTAGCTGAGCCATTAGGATCACTGGATGAGTTTTTCCATATTCCCCTTGGACTTACACCAAATTCAACTGATGAATTTATGCTTTTAATTTTATTGTATACACTCTTAATTAAAGTATTTACATTATTACGTCTCCAATCATCCTCATTCATTCCATTGCCATATTTACTATAGCTCGTATTATCATTAAAAGACTTACTTGGATAGAAGTAATCATCAAAGTGAATTCCATCTACATTGTAATTTTTAACTACTTCTGCAATGGTTTCTACTAAATAATTTATTACCTCTGGATTGCCTGGATCATAATATAAAGCATTATTATACGTTACTACCCAACTTGGATTTTTTCTTGCCATATTATCTGAAGATAACACACTTACATCAGTTCCTGAAGTAGTAATTCTGTATGGATTGAACCAAGCATGAAATTCCATGCCTCTTCTATGAGTCTCTTCAATCATAAAAGATAATGGATCATATCCTGGATTTTTCCCTTGTGTTCCAGTAAGTACATCTGACCATGGATTAAGACTAGAATTATATAAAGCGTCACCTTTAGGTCTAACTTGAACTATAACAGTGTTTAATCCAACAGCTTGTAATTTATCTAATAGTGCTATATACTCTTGTTTTTGATTTTCTACATTATTTCTAGTTGTAGGCCAATCTAAATTGTATACAGTACTTATCCAAGCACCTCGCATCTCTTTAGCCTCTGCAAATGTAGTAGCACTAAGAATTCCAAGCGTTAAAAACATACCTAATAGAATTATTGATAGTTTCTTCATATTGCCTCCTCTATTCTTATATAGTTTCGTTGGAGCTTGTCCATATCTTATATTAATAAAAATCCACCTCTTAACTTTTCGGCTAAGAGGCTAAATTTTTTATTTAATCTTAAAGGAACTCTTTAATGATACTATTCTATTAAATACTAGTTTATCCTCTGTAGAATATTTAGAATCTACATTAAAGTATCCATGTCTAAAGAATTGGAAGCTTTCACCTGATTTTACACTCTTCATATTTTCTTCAACATATCCTTGTAATACTTCTAGTGAATTTGGATTAATACATTCTAAGAAGGTTTTACTTTCATCAATTTCTTCATCTTTTATTAAAGGCTCATATAATCTAAACTCTGCTGGTATAGCAGATTTAGCATCTACCCAGTGTATTGTTCCCTTTACCTTTCTTCCAGTAAATCCTGTTCCACTCTTAGTTTCCTTGTCATAAGTACAGTGGACTTCAACAACTTTTCCACTTTCATCTTTTATAAAATCATTACATTTTATAAAGTATGCTCCCTTAAGTCTAACTTCATTTCCTGGAAATAATCTAAAGTACTTTTTAGGAGGCTCTTCCATAAAGTCCTCATCTTCAATGTATATTTCTCTAGAAAATTGCACCGTTCTCTTTCCCATAGACGGGTCATCTGGATTATTTTCAATTTCTAGCATTTCAACTTCATCTTCCGGATAATTTGTTATGACTACTTTTAAAGGTCTTATAACTCCCATAGTTCTTGGTGCTTTAACACTTAAATCTTCTCTAATAAAATGTTCTAATAACTGTTCATCTACAGTACTATCACTTTTAGCTACTCCTATTTCTCTACAAAAGTTTCTTATAGCCTCCGGAGTATAGCCACGTCTTCTTAATCCAGCTATAGTTGGCATTCTTGGATCATCCCATCCATCAGCAATACCTTCATCTACTAAAGCCTTAAGTTTTCTTTTGCTCATTACTGTATTAGTAATATTAAGTCTTGCAAATTCTATTTGTCTTGGAGTGCTTTCCATTTCACAAGCTTCAATTACCCAATCATAAAGAGGTCTATGATCCTCAAATTCTAAAGTACAGATTGAATGAGTTATTCCTTCAATAGCATCCTCTAGTGGATGTGCGAAATCATACATTGGATATACACACCATTTATCTCCTGTATTGTGATGCTCTGTATGAGATATACGATAAATTATAGGGTCTCTCATATTTATATTAGGAGAACCCATATCAATTTTAGCCCTTAAAACTTTTTCACCATCTTTAAATTCACCTTTTCTCATACGATCAAATAAATCTAGGTTTTCTTCAACTGTTCTATTTCTATAAGGACTTTCTTTTCCTGGTTCCCTTAAGCTACCTCTATATTCTCTTATTTCTTCAGGGGTTAAATCACATACGAATGCTAATCCTTTTTTAATTAAAAGTACTGCTCTATTATACATTTCTTCAAAATAATTTGATGCAAAGTATAAATCGTCCCAGTTAAATCCAAGCCATTCTATATCTTCTTTTATAGATTCAACGTATTCAGTATCCTCTTTAGTTGGATTTGTATCATCAAATCTTAAGTTAGTTTTTCCATTGAATTCATCTGCTAACTCAAAATTTAGAACTATAGATTTTGCATGTCCTATATGTAAATATCCATTTGGTTCTGGTGGAAAACGAGTAATTATATTATCATGCTTTCCGCTTTGTAAATCATCCACCACTATTCTTTTAATAAAATTTGAAGATGTATTTGCTACATTTTCTCCCATAATAATCACTTCCTTTTGCTGTTTTTATTTTGATTATTATCAAATAACTTGGTAATATCACGATATTTATATACTTTCATTATCGAAACATAATTCATATTATAAATAAGGCACTATCAAATAAATAATAGATCAGTTTTCTCGCCTATTTGCCACGAATACTGCGTCGTTAAAATCCTGTCATAGTGCCACTATGACAGGATTTTAACTCCTTGTCTCGTGACAAATATACTTCGAATCTTTGGTCTATTATTTATTTTCACGTGCCTAAGAAAAAATAGCAAGCAT
>DCDL01000009.1 GCA_002316385.1 Clostridium sp. UBA1056 | reverse complement strand
AAAGCAGAGAGCCCAAATCTCTGATTTGGTGCTAATCGCTTTCACAGAGTGCGATGGGAGTATTAGAGCGTGTAGTCATCAGATAACACAAAATATACGAGCATTCTGACTTATTTATTTTTTCAAGATGCCTTAAGCTTCGTATACTCCTCTATTAGCTCTATAACTTTTTCTCTAGAAAATAACACTCCTATAATCTTTTCTTCAATTTTCTGTAAATCTATCTCCTCTAAAGTATCTGAAAATATTTTAGCTTTGACTACTTTTCCAGACTCCACTTGTAAACTTATATCTACATTCCCTATGCTAGTATTTTCTTCTAATACTATGTCATATTGTGGACTTTCACCATAATTCCATAGCTTACTAGAATATTTATCATATAGCCTAGGTACATAACTATTCATATTATAAACATCTATATTTTCAACATCTCCATAAATATTTTTAAAGAAATTTACTAATGACTGAATTAAATTTTCCACCGTCAATTTATTATAAATATCTATTAAGTTTATTACTCTACTTTTTACTGATTCTATACCTTTAGATTTCAGTTTTATCTTAGAAGGAGTTAAAACTTTCTCTAACATAGTAATATCTACATCTATCATAAGAGTACCATGGTGAAAATAGTTTCCATCCTCGCAATAAAATGCGTGTCCTGAAAATTTTCTATTATTTAGAAGTAGATCATTTCTTCCTGAGAATTCCACTTTTAGACCATACTCCTCTACAGCATCTTTTATAACTTTAAGTTGCTTATCTAAATTACTATTAACTTCCTTTGTTATAAAAGTAAAGTTTAAATTCCCTAAATCATGAAAAACTGCTCCACCACCAGATATTCTTCTTGCTAGTGTAATCTTATTTTCCTTCATGTAATCTAAGTCACATTCTTTATATGGATTTTGATTTCTTCCAATGACTACAGTATTTTCATTTTGCCAAAGGTATAATATAGTTTCCTTTGGTTGTATATTTCTAAATAGCTCCTCTTCTAGAGCTAAATTATAGTATGGATTAGTTTCCTTGGATATGACTACTTTATTCATTATAATGTATTGCTCCTATAGATAATCCTAATACTGCTTCATGAACAACTTCTCCTGTGGTTGGATGCGCAAATATAGTTTCTGCTATCATTTCTTCTGATATATTCTGCTGTATAATGAGAGTCAAAGTACTTATCAGTGATGAAGCATCTGCCCCTATTATCGATCCTCCAACTATTTTATTTGAATCTAAATCTTTTATTATTTTAATAAATCCATATTCTTGTCCCATAGTTAAAGCCTTACCATTAGCCGAAAAAGGGAATTTGCTTATTTTAATATTAAGCTTTTTGTCTATACATTGCTTTTCTGTAAGTCCAACGGAAGCGATTTCTGGAGCTGTAAATATTACATTAGGTATGCACTCATACTGCATATCTTTATTTTCTCCTAAAATATTATCTACCGCTATAATTCCTTGATGTGATGCTACATGAGCTAGCTGAATCTTGTTATTGACATCTCCAATTGCATATATTCCTTCTACGTTTGTTTTTAGATTATCTTGAACCTTTATGCCTCTATTTCTATCATTTAGCTCTATATCAGTATTTTCTATGTTTAATTCATCCATATTAGGTTCTCTTCCTATAGCTACTAATACCTTTTCTGAAACTATCATTTTTTCTTTATCTTCATTTTCAAATATTACTATGCCTTCTCCTGACTCAGACTTTTCTATTCTAGTGACCTTGGAGCTTGTATATACGCTTATACCTTTAGATTTTGCTATATCAAGTATTTCCTCGGAAACATCTAAGTCTATCATATTAAGAATTCTATTTTCATATTCAACTACATTTACTTTAACTCCAAAGTTTGAATATAAAAAGGCAAATTCCATACCAATTACTCCGCCACCAATTATAGTGATAGATTTAGGTAGTTCTGTACTACTAAGAGCTTTAGTACTGTTTAACACAAAAGGTAAATCTATACCTGGAATATTTATTTTTGAGATTTTAGAACCAGTAGCAATAATTATATTTTTAGCTTCAATAGTATACTCATCTCTACCTTTTTTCACTATAACATTATGATTATCTATAAAGGATGCCTGTCCTTTTATAAGCCTTATATTATTTTTGTTTAATAAATATTCTATTCCACCAACTAGATTATTTCTAATTCTATCTTTTCTAGCTATAACCTTTTTCATATCTAGTTTTATATCTTTTATTTCAAAACCAAATTCCTCTCCATTTATTGCTTCATTATATACCTCAGCAGATTTAACTAAAGCTTTTGTAGGTATACACCCTACATTAAGACATGTTCCACCTAAGTTATCTCTTTCAACTATAACAGTATCTAACCCTTTTTTAGCTCCATAGATAGCTGAAACATAGCCTCCAGGACCTGCACCTATTACTAAAAGGTCTATACTCAACTTTTCTTTTTTACCTTGCATCAAATTTCCAAAGTAATCGACTTTTTTAGTTTCCTTTGGTAACTCTTCTCCACTTACTATAAATAGTGTATCTCCAATTTTTACTTCCTGTCCCTCTTCAATCTTTATTCCTTCAATCTTATAATTTCCTTTAGCTTTTACAGGTGAATTTCCCTTATTAGTTTCTAATTGAAGTAACACTTCATTTAATTTAATATTATCTCCAACCTTTATATTAATTTTTCCTACCTTAGCTGATTTACTTTTTCCCGTTAAACTTTCTAATTTAATATCCATTTTAATTTCTCCTTTAATACTAGAAAATATAATATATAAATTTAAGATTCTGTATTTAAGCCCCTGAGCATAACACCCAGGGGCTTAAATTTAAAATCTTAACTAGTTAAAATCTTTTTCAAATTCGTCAATAGAATCTTTTAGTAGTGTTACAGAATATGCCATGCTTGGACCACCACCAAAGGCAACAGATACCATAGCAGCTTCCATTATTTCTGCTCTTGTTGCTCCTGCTTCTAAAGCTTTATAAACATGGAAAACTATACAGTATTCGCATCTATTATAAGCTGCAATTCCAACACTAATTAATTCTTTTGTTTTAGTATCTAATGCACCTTCTGCATATGTTGTACCTAATAATCCCATGAAAGCGTTAACATTCTCTCCATTAGTTTCTCCTAATTCACCTAGTCCATTCATGAAGTCATTTAACATTTCTCTTACATCTTTTTTCATATCTATACCCCCATATTATTAATAGTTGCTAGTGCAATACTTAGCATTGCAAGTATTTATAATATAAAAATACCATCGTATGGTGGCATTGTCAATGGTTAACATATATTATCTATCATCCTTTGTAAGACATCCTTAAAAATACCTAAATATTCTTTAGGTATTCCTTGTAATACATCATCCTGAAATGCCTGTCCTATAGGCATTAACTCTTCTCTTAAAAACTTTCCCTTATTTGTTAATATTATTTTTGTTATTCTTCTATCTTCAACTTCTTTTCTTCTCTCCACTAATTCTTCCTTCTCCATTCTATCTATAAGCCTTACCATAGAAGATTCTTTTATATCCATGTAATCTGAAAGTTCCTTTTGAGAAATTTCACCTACCTTACCTATATAAAATAAAGCTATCCATTGTACTCTAGTTGTACCATACTCTTGTAACCTTCTATTAAATTCATCTGCTAATTTTTTAGCACTCTTATTTGTTATAAATGCAATGCAATCATCTAAATCAAACATCTACAATATTACATCCTTTCTTTAATAGCTCTTTACTATAATTAATCTAGTTAAACCTATTATGTTAATCAAATTACCTACTAATTATACTTTATTTTGATGAATTTTTAATATTTTATTATTAAATTTAATTACTATTTAACTTAAATATCTCTTAATTACACCTTTTATTTTTCTATAGTATAAACTAAAATTAAAAATATGATTAACTATTAGGAGGTACTATGTTTAATATATTTGTTTTATATTTAATAGTCTTAAACTTAGTTGGATTTTTTATCATGTTAGCAGATAAAAAACGAGCTATTAAGAATCAATGGAGAATTAGTGAAAAAGCCCTTATAGGCATATCTATCATAGGTGGCTCAATCGGTATGTTAGCTGGTATGAACATCTTTAGACATAAAACTAAACATAAAAAATTTACTATTGGTATTCCTGTTATCCTTGTTATACAAGTAGCCATATTAGCTTATTCATTAATCTAAAATCACTATTAGGACAATTTCTCCTTCAACTTCACCAATTAAAGGGGAAATTGTTCTATAAACTCATAATTATTAACCCAGTACCAACTATTTAAAAAGTTAAAAAGTTAACTTTTTGTATAGGTAACTTTTTAGCTTTTTAACTTTTTATATAGATAAAATTAAACTTATCTTGAGAAAGCACTAGTTAGTTTAATTTCTCTATTAAATTCTACTTTATAGCTTATAGCAAGCTTCTACTTCACCTACATATAGTACGTGATAGTCTTCTGCTGGATAGCTTGAGCTTTTTATTGTATCGGATAAGAACTCTGGACTCATTTCATGTTTATAAACTATTCTACATTCGTAAGTCAATACATTAGCCTTATCTATTACTGGAGTATCTACAGTTTTAGCTGGAATAAGCTTCAAATTACATTCTTTAAACTTATCATAATCTCTTCCTGATTTAATACCGCAAAATTTAATTTCTTCTTTTAATTTATCATCAAGAGGAATTGTCACAGTAAAGTTATCAGCTTTTTCTATGATAGAAAAAGTATGTCTATGTTTTCTTACTAACACTGTAAATATAGATTTACCCCATTGAAAACCAACATTTCCCCAACCTATAGTCATGGTATTAACTTCATTTCCTGCCTTTACAGTTAAAAAGGCACCTTTTTCATGTAGATTTCTCACTGCTACATTTAAATCTTCAGTGAATAACTTAAAATCAACCATTAAAATCATCTCCTCAAATTAAAATTTTTATATCTGTTCCCAATATTTAATTTAGACATCTGAAAATAAATAACAAGTCAAANNNNACAAAATAGACGAGTATTCTGACTTATTTATTTTTTTTGAAGATGCCTTACTTTATGTATTACATTATATAGCTTTTAAAGTATTAATATAATAATCTAAAGGCAAATTTATATATTTACATATAAAAAATAATATAATAAAGGGATATCTCAATCTATTTATATTTGAGATAGTCCCTTTATATTTACAAAATAAACTTATTTATATAAGTTGATGTCATTACAGATAACAGTGCTCCATAATCTACATCAAAAGAAATTATATCACCTATCTTATATGCTTCTCCACTCTCTGTCACATCTAATAAAAGATGATCACTACTACCACCTAATATTTTTATTTTTTTATCTCTAGGAGTTATTCCATCTATTCTTACATCTTGTCTTCCCATGGAAATTATGGCTCTTTTTATTATTCCTCTATCCTCAAAGGTTGGTACCTCTCCAAAGGCATCCATTCCAATATTTCCTGTTGGCACAGAAGGCTTATCCTTAATTTCTATAATTTCTCCCTTTAAAGTGAAAACATCTTTAAACATTCCAGATATGTCTCTTCCATAGGCTGTTTCCCTTCCTAATACTACTGACTCCCCAAGTCTTAAATTGTTAACTCCTTCTGGTATGGTCCTATTCATTACCATATAGAGACTGCTAGAGTTTCCTCCTGACACTAATGGCAACTTAATCTTTAACTTTTCTTCTATTTGATTTCTTATACTAAGTAGTTTCCCTAGGTTTATTTCATCAGGTATTACCCCTCCATAGCAAGTTAAATTTGTCCCTACTCCCTTAAATTTTATATTAGGTAATTTAATGATTTCTCTTGAGATTTCTAAAACATCCTTCTCTAAAACCCCTTCTCTTAAATCTCCTAAATCAATCATTAAAATTATATTATGAGTTTTCTTAGCCTTCACTGCTTCCTCTGATAATGCTTTAATTGTATCTATCTCTGAATTTAGGGAAATATCACTATATCTTATTACTTCTCTTGCTTCACTAAGGGCTGGAATTCTAAGAAGCAACTTATCACAAGGTAAATTTACTATTTTCTTCAAATTAGCTACTCTAGAGTCACCTATAGTCTTCACTCCTGCATCTAAAATTCCCTTAACAATTTTTGGTTCTGAGCAAAATACTTTAGTTACTACAGCTACATCTATCATCTTTCCATTACATATATTTAACAGAAATTTAGCGTTATATGTTAACTTTTTTAAATCAATCTCTATTCGTGGATATCTATCCTTTGATTCTTCTTTCCATAAATCTGGTTCAAGCTGAGTATTATAAGTCAAGTTTTCTTTTTCGAACTCTATAATTGGATATTTGTTTTCCATCATTTAACGCTCCTTTACGGTACAAACTCCATGACTTATTAATTTTTCAGAGTGCTACTATAAGCTATATCATAGTAGATCTCATCTTCCTTTGCTCTCCAAAATACTTTTTCATATGCAATAAGGTAATTATAGTACCTATATATCAGATAATTTTAAACTAGCTTTAAGTAGCCTTATCGCAGCTTCTCTATTTTCTCTACTTAGAACTCCAGCACATGCCATAATGTACATATTATCAAGGACTACCTTTGCATCCTCCGTAGGACGCATAGTGATGTCTCCTTTAACATCCTTTATGCTCTCTAAAACTTCTTCTCCCTTACCTAGTCTAGTTAGAGCACCGCCTGTACCTATTATATACTTCACCATAGATAAATCCTTTCCATAGGCACTAAACTTTCTTCCTGAATTATACACTCTTTTAATCTGTCCTACATGTCTATCAATAGCAGTATTTACGGCCTTCTGAGTAAGTACTCTACTCCAATATCTTTCCTCTTCTGTAGACGGAATAGGCTTAATTAAGCTATTTATATCTTCTTTTAATTTTCCTTCTAACTCGTAGCTCTGTAAAAGGTCTAATACATTTTCTCTATTTACATATACCCCCAAATCACCTTCTACAGTACGCTTTGCCTTTGGCTCTGGAGTCACTAATATATCTAAAATTTCCACACTACCTTCTGTTACTGAATGAACATCTGTGGTAGCTCCCCCTACATCTACCACTATTACATCTCCAATTACTTCATAAAGTAGTTTAGTAGCCTCCATTACAGCTCCTGGAGTCGGCATTATAGCTCCATCTACCATTTCCTTAATCTTATCCATACCCCCAGCTTTAATAATGTTTACTTCAAAAGCATCTTGAATTATACTTCTAGCAGGCTCCACATTTAATTCATCTACTCTCGGATACACATTATCTATTACGTAAAGCTCTTTACCTTCAAATATTTCTTTTATTTCTTCTTGATTTGCTATATTCCCACAGTAAACAACTGGAATATTTAGATCTGCATTTCTTATGATTTCTGCATTGTCTAAGGCAGTTTCTCTCTCTCCGTAATCAGTACCTCCAGCAATCATTATAAGGTTAGGATTAATTTCTCTTATTTTTTTAATATCCGTTCTTCTGAGCCTACCTGCTGTTACCATCTTTATAATTCCACCAGCTCCAAGAGCAGCTTCCTTAGCTGCTTTAACTGTCATATCCTGTACTAATCCATGAACAGTTATTTTTAAGCCACCAGCAGCACTACTAGTGCCTATCATTCTTTCATATTCAATATTTTCTCCTAGCTGTTCTTCTATTTCTTTAATTGCATTTTTAAGTCCAATAGTAACATCACCTTGTAAAACAGATGTAAATGCCTTACCTTGTCCTACAAGCTCTACTTCATTTTTAAAATTAAAAGCTGTTACTACAGTTGTAGTACTTCCGATTTCAGCTATTAAATATTCAACTCTCATAGCTTCCCTCCTAGTTTAAAAGGGATATCTCAAAATTCTACTAAGCATTAATCTCTAATTAAGGCATCTTCCAAAAATAAATAAGTCAGAATACTCGTCTATTTTGTATTATACTGCGTCAACAGAACCCTTAGATAGNNTTATTATTTATTTTCAGATGCCTAATTTAAACTTAGTTTGATTATTCTGAGACAATCCCCATAATTTATATGATGTCTTACACTTTAAATTATTTTATGTCCATTTAATTTAGTTATATTTTAAATTACTCTTGGTCTTTTTTCATTAATGTTTCAATAATAAAGGAAGCAACGTTATTTCCATGAGTTCCTCTACCAAAACCTGCATCCATACCATGAGCTACAGCAATTTCGTTAGTTACCTGAGTTCCTCCACAAGCTATTATAAATCTATCTCTTACACCCTTCTCTATACATAGATTATGAATTTTTTGCATGTTCTTAGTGTGTACATCATTGTGAGTAATAATAGTACTCATCACTATAGCTTGAGCCTTTGTTTCTATAGCTGCATCTATTAGTTTTTCTACTGGGCAAGAAGTTCCAAGGTATACTACATCTACACCATATTTCTCAATACCACCATGCTTAATATCTATAATTTCTCTTAGTCCAACAGAGTGCTCATCTTCTCCAACTGTAGCAGCTACTACTCTAATAGGATGCTCCTTAACGTAAGCTCTCATTACATCATCTGGTAAAAGCTCTTGTTTTTCAGGAATCTTAAGCTCTGATTTCTTAATAACAAAGCTCACTTTACCTTTAATCTCAACTAAAGTACCTTCAGCATCTTGCATGATTTGTTTATGAATAACTTCTACATCTGTTAAATTCATCTTTCTACCAATTTCAAGAGCTGCAGCTTCTGCAATATTTTCTTCCTCTGGAATGAATAATGTAGTAGATACATAACCATCATTTTTCCACTCAACTTCTGGAATTATTGCATCTTCATCCTCGTTTACTCTTTCCATTCTTGTATTAACATTATCTTCTTCATCTAATTCATCAATGTAAACTATCTTACTATGATCGCATAATGTACATCCACTTATAGGATCACAAGAATGTTCATATTGTTCTGGTACATTATTATATCCAAAGTGAGAGCATACAGGTGCAAAATAATCCTTATCTCTTGGAACTACTGTATCAACTGCAATACCACCATCTATCTTTCTTGCTATACCGTCACCATTTCTTTCTGGATATTCACCTGAGTCTACAAAGAATCCATCTTCTACAGCTTTAAAGTATCCACCATTTTCAATCATTTCTTCTAAGAATAGAACTGCTCTTTCCTTAAGCTCTCTAACCTTCTCTGGAAGATATCCTTCCTTCTTAAGCTCTATCATATCCATTAAGCCATCCATACCAATCAAGGCTTGTTTAGCTGTATTTACAGCATGGATATTGTTATAATGCCAAGGTACATTTCTTCCTTCATCAGGAGTAATTGTACTTTGAATATCTGCTGAAGTAAGCTCAGATATCAATAAGTTTAATGAGTGAGTTACAGTAGCTTCTCTAGTACATGAAGCCATATATTTTGTATTCATTTGTGCTCTCATTTTATAATTTCTAAACAAGTCTCTAAGAGCTACAGCATATGGTAAGTCATATCTTAAGCATGGAGCTGGTGGTGCTGTTGGTGGAACTGTAGATAGAGCTATGTTACTTGGTTTTATTCCAACCATTTCAGAGAATTTAGAGTTTATAGCATGCTGAACCATAAGCTCTGGCATTACTTTATATCCCTTCATTGCTGTTGCATTTGCATTATGTGCTCCGTCTATTTGAAGCATATCTACAGAGGCCATTATATGTTTTGCTACTGCTGCATCTACAAAGGATCTAATCATATTTATATTTCTATAAAGCACATTATATTGTGGGTCTTGGTGAGCTCCGTTTATTCCTTCCTCTGCAAACATTACAGAAATATCTGGACCTGCTACACCTGAAACATAAGAGTGGAAGTTTATTGGCCTTCCAACTTCTTCTTCAATCATATCAAGAGCCTTTCTTGTAGCTCTAACTTCTTTTCTAGTGATTGGAACTCCGCCTATACCTTCTGGACTTCCTTCAATTAAACC
The DNA here is from genome assembly GCA_002316385.1 of Clostridium sp. UBA1056. Taxonomy (GTDB): domain Bacteria; phylum Bacillota; class Clostridia; order Clostridiales; family Clostridiaceae; genus Clostridium_J. The sequence continues at coordinate 14,257 of DCDL01000009.1, read as the reverse complement.
GTCATAGTGACTTTGTCCTGCAGTCCTAATAACCATTATGTGATCTGCACCATGCCAAGCTGCCATTCTCATTCTTCTAATATCATCTTCAAATCTACCTGAAGCTACTTCAGAGGTTATTACTGACATTGGTTGAGGATCTATATTAGCAAAGCTAGTTGCTGATGGAAGTGCTTTACTATTTTTTAGAGGTTTTGATATTTCTTTATATTCAAACTCTCCCATCGGTTCTTTGTATTCTTCTCTCCAGTGCCAACCTCTTCTTTTAGGTTCATACTTATCTAAGTCCTTAAGTATTTCTGCTACATCTATTTTCTTATTTATATCTAGCATTATTTATCCCCCCTAAATAAATTAGTTACTTCATTCCAGCCTTTACCTTCTCCAAGCTCTCTACCAGCTTCTAAATATGACATTCTTTTAAGCTCTCCATATTTTAAAACTACATTTCCCATACCTTTTCCAAGAAGACCTGCTTTTAAACCTTCTTGAACTATAGCTTGAGATTCTATGCTTGAAAAGCCCATTCTAAGAAGTACCGATCTTTCTATAGAGGATGATGTGTTTCCATATGCTAATTCCACCATCGGATTTACTATCTCTTCCGCTAATTTCCAAAATCTCTCATATAATTCTTCATCACTTAAATTTGCTAAATGTTTTCTTCTTATTTCGAAATCGTCTTCTCTTTTCACTACTTCTCTCCCCCTAATGGTATTTTAATTATTTCACACATTATTTTCTTTAACCCTATTTACTTATATTTTTAATGTTAGGCATCTTCAAAAAATAAATAACGTATATTTCACTTGTTATTTATTTTCAGATGCCTTACTTTACAGTAACCTCAAATTCCTTAAGAATATTTATAACTATTTCTTTTTCAAGCTTTGTCTCTTCACATAGGAAGTCTAAATCTATCTGTTCAACTTCCTTTTCCTTTAAAAGCTTTACTGTATTTTTAATCAATGATCTTCTATAATCATTTAAATCTTTGTTGTCTACTTGTAGATAAGACGGATCTTGTGGAAGTATTATGTTTTCGCCTGGAATCTCATCCATAGGATTACCTCTTAGCACCTTAATTCCATTTTTCTTTGCAAAAGTTAATTGTGGAACTATATGCTTTCCTGCTCCAGTATATTCAGTTTCTTGAACAACTATAATTGCATCATCATCCATTTCTTGAGCTATAACAAAAGCCGCTGCTAAAGATGTATTTCCTGCTGGTCCTCTTTCTAACCCTTCAAGTTGTGCCAAAAGCTCAGTCATATAGAATACTTCGCCTTGAGGTAAGGTTACATATCTATCTAAATATCTAAGTGGCCTTGCAGCACTTCTTGGTACATCACTTCTATCTGGCCATACCATAAATGGTATACCAAAACCTGTGTGCCCAGTAGTAAAGGATTTTCTATTAAAGGCTTTATCACTTGCCATATGAAGACCTTGTAAATTTACAGAAGCTCCAATAACTTGTGTATTGTTAGCTCCAGCCTTTATAAGTCCTCTTGCAGTACCAGTAACATTTCCACCACCGGCATGGGTAATTACTACTGCTTCTGGATCTTTACCAAATCTTTCTCTACATTCAGTAGCTATCTCATAACCTAAAGTTTCAACTCCAGCTATTCCATAAGCAGAATATAATGATGCATTATAGAATCCAGTCTCCTCTAGAGTTTCTAGGTAAGTGTAAAATAATTCTGGCCCTACTGTTAGTTGTAAAACTTCAGCTCCTAACCATTCACACTTTCTACCCTTCTCAAGAATTTCTGGTTGTCCTACTTTTTTAGAATCATAGCACTCTTGAACAATAGTACATTTTAATCCCTTCATAGCTGCTTGAGATGCTACTGCAGCTCCATAGTTTCCAGAAGTAGCTGATGCAACACCTTTATATCCTCTTTCCTTAGCATCATAAACTGATACAGAGGCTCTTCTATCTTTAAAACTTCCAGATGGATTGCAGCTTTCATCCTTAACAAATATTCTTGCAGCTTTTCCAGTCTTGGACACTTTTCTTGCTAATGCAGTAATATTTCTTAACTCTAAAAGTGGTGTGTTTCCAACTCCTACTTCTCTCTGAATTTTCATAATATCACTTAGGGAATATCCTATATCTCTCATCATTCCTTCATAATCAAAGGCAAGACTTCCTCTTTCATACTTATCAAAATCCATTCCCACAGACTTAATCATAATTTGATTTTTTCTGCTCATAACTTCTTCATACTTATTCATATTAATCACCTACTTTCTGTACAACTAATTATTGAAAATCATTTCCTTAGCTTGTTTTCCAATATAAGCTATCTCACTTACATAACTACCAAAGTCATGAGAATATGAAGGTTCTACTATCTTAGCTATTCCTTTCATAGTCCTACCAATAGTTGTAGTGATTTCAACTTCGTCTCCCAGCTCACAATCTGAGTTTACAAAGCCTCTAACCCACATTTTAAGTGGAGTTTCCTTTGTATCCTCTGGAATTGCTGGTGATCTATCTTCACATTGTAATACAACTGTTTCTATTTCAATAAATGTGCCCTTCTTAATCAACACCTTCACCCCCGAAACAAATATAATTCAAAATAAATAATCTATATATTATCTATCTATAAAATCTCTAAAGTCTCCCATTATAGCTCTTGGTACTGGTAAATCTATCATTGTTTTTAATCCTGGATTAGCATTAATTACATGAGGAATCATATTAACGCACATAGCAATTGTTCCAAGTCCACCATCAACTTCTGGTTTAATTGACATATTAACCTCTGGGGTACCCTTAATTGTTATATAATCTCCAGTAAATGTACCTTCCATTTCAGGCTCAATTTGTTGTGGATGAATCATATCTATTTTTACTTCTCCATCAACATATCCTTGACCTGTCATATTAACTCCTGCTACATCTCCAGCAGCTGCAAAGCCATAAGGTGATTTTCTATCTACAGTAGTTACTATTGGAGCCATTTGCTGTTCAAATTTATCAACTTTCCATCCCATGGCATCTGCTATCATATTTACAGATTCTATAAAACCAACATGACCTGCTAAGCTTCCATCCTTAACTCCTGCATTGAAATCCTCAACCTTCATGCCAACTCCTTGTTCTTCCATAACAGCTGGTCCAAATGGAGATAAGCTATTTACTCTCTTAGCTTCTACATGAGTTACTTCAGTCATACAACCTGTTAAGCATACAACAAGTAAATCCATAATTAATCCTGGGTTTATACCTGTTCCAAGAATTGTAACTCCATTTTCCTTTGCAACCTTATTTAGCTCTGCAGCTAGTTCAGGATTTTTAGCTTGAGGATAAGACATTTCCTCTGCTGTAGATATAACATTTATTTTCTTTTCAAGTACAGATTTTAATTTTGGAAAAGCATTTTTAGTAAAAGAATCAGTTGCACATAAACAAATATCACAGCATTTTTCTGTTAATACTTCGTCTATATTAGCTTTTATTATTACATCCTTTCTATTGCCTCTCTCTACTCCCAGAACTTCAAAAATACTTTTCCCAGCTCTATCAGGGTGCATATCACAAACACCTATTATATCTACGCCTTTTTTAGTTAGAAGCATCTTTGCCATTCCACTTCCCATAGCTCCAAAGCCCCAGATTGCTACTTTAACATTTTCCATTTTCTAATCCCCCTTATGATTAAATTATTTTTATATATTTCACTAATATCTATTACAGCAATTTTCATGCCAATAAAAATATAGAATTCTCTATATTTTCTAACTTTTATTATGAAAAATGTATATAATTCCAATATCTTTTAAATTTTACTGCAAAAAATTTTTCTATATACACTCGATTTTATCTATGAAAAAAGCGTATGCAAATAATTTTGCATACGCTTTGCCTAATTTTAGGCACTTGCATCTTTTTCTTTTTATTTTAATAAATTTTGTTGTCTAATTTAACACTTTATTTATATTTGCTGCATATATTAATGCCTTAATAATAAACAGATTCATTAGATCAACTTATACTTTTTTAGCTTATATTGAAGATTTTGTCTTGATATTTTTAATTCTTCTGCGGTTTTTGTTATATTTTTATTATTTTTCTTATAGCTCTTCTCTATTATACCTTTTTCAATATTATCTATATATTCATTTAAAGGAAATTCACCATTAAACCCCTCTTCTACAGCTGTATCTACTACTGAATTGATTTTATGACCAAAGCACTCCTTGGTCAAAATCTCTCCATCTTCTACCATATTCATTGCACTTTCTATGACATTTTTTAGTTCCCTTACATTTCCTGGCCAATTATAACTAAAAAATCCATCCATCACATCTTCACTAATCCCTTTTACATTTCTATATAAAATACCATTATAATAATTTATAAAGAAATCACATAGCTCCTTTATATCTTCCTTACGTTTTCTAAGAGGTGGTATCATTATTTTTATTACACTTAATCTATAGTAAAAATCTTTTCTAAGCTTCCCTTCTCTTATGAGTTTATCTGCTTCTTCATTTATTGTTGCTATAACCCTTACATCTACATCAATAATTTTATTGCTACCTAGAGGTCTAATATATCCATCTTGAAGAACTCTTAATAATTTAGATTGTAGATATGGTTCCATAGAATTTATTTCATCTAATAAAATAGTTCCTCTATGAGCTTCTTCAAATAATCCTTTTTTATTTTCTGCTCCTGTAAAGCTACCTTTAACTGTTCCAAATAGCATTCCCTCTAAAAGCGCACTGGGTATTGCTGCACAATTAATAGCTATAAACGGATTATTCTTTCTTATTCCTTCATAATGTATACTCTGAGCAAATAGTTCTTTACCACAGCCAGTCTCTCCATATATAAGTACAGATGAATTAGATATACTTGCCTTTTTGCTTTTTAAGATTTCCTCATTTAGTTCCTCACTATTTCCTATAATATCTTTAAAGGTATAAAAACGCTTTTCTGATTTACCTTTGTTCTCTAATTCACATATAGTTTCATTTAATTTTTTTATTTGAGTCATATCTCTAGCTATTTCAATTACTGCATTTACTTCTCCATCTATAATCACTGGAATAGTAGAATTCACACTAGTTATTATCTTTCCAGCTCCATTACTATAGTTTTGTATAGTATCTTTATATGTGACTCCACTCTTTAGACACCCGAGGATTGTTGAATGCTCTATATCTTTAAGATATTCGTGAATTTCCTTTCCCATAACATATTCACTCTTCATGCATTCTATATTTTCCATGGCATGATTATAGTAGATAGTCTTCCCCTCACTATCAACTATATGAATCCCCTCTTTTAAATTACTAATTAGACTTTCTAATAATACATTTACATTATCCATAAAATCCTCCTTAGCTATCCCCATATAATTAATCATAAACTTGAAAACAATATCATAATCAAAGTCGCTGTTCATTGTTGTAAATTTATAATATTTGCCTATATAATTAATTTAACATAATATTGTAATATAATAAATTTATTATTCTAACAATTACGCATTATCGCATTTTTTGTTCTATAATATTTTTGAAGCGTTTCAATAATAATATATTATAATAATGTTTTAGTTTATATAACAAAGGAGTACTATTATGGTTAATGATATTATAGTAAACCTAGCTGCCGAGGCTGGAAAAATAATGCTTGAAAATGGTGGGGAGACTTATAGAGTTGAGCAAACAATAAATATGATCTGCAAATCTTATAATATAGCTAATGCTGAAAGTTTTGTTTCACCTACAGCTATAATAACCTCCACCGTAGATGAAAACGGAAGAAGTAGTACTATAATTAAAAGAATTACTTCTAGATCCACCGATTTAGAGAAGGTAGCTTTGATAAATAATCTATCTCGTAAGATGCAAAGTGAGCCTCTGACCTTACATGAGCTTGATAAAGAATTAAAATACATAAGGTGCTTCCCAAAATATACCAACAGAATAAAAACTTTTTTTGCAGGAGTAACCACTGGAACATTTACCCTTCTTTTTGGAGGTAATTTTGGTGATTTTATTATAGCCTTTTGTGTAGGAATCCTAATTAATCTATTATCTTCAATGCTATCGCGTTTAAATGTTAATGACTTTTTTATTAATGCGGCAGGTGGTACTTTAGCAGCTATAATTGGAATTTTCTTTTCCTATATAAATCCTATATTTCATCAAGATAAGATAATTATAGGTTCAATTATGTTACTTGTTCCGGGTCTTGTTATCACCAACGCTATTCGTGATACTATAGCTGGAGATCTTATTTCAGGTCTCTCAAGAACCCTAGAAGCTATAATGATAGCCGGAGCCATTGCGATTGGAACTGCCTTTAGTTTCAAACTATGGATGTTTATTATAGGAGGAGTGTAAAATGTTTTTCCAAGTTATATATGCCTTTATTGTTTCCTTAGGCTTTGGAGTTCTCTTTAATGTAAGGGATAAAAATTTATTCTTTGCCGCTCTAGGTGGAGCCGTGGGGTGGTTTTTTTATAGTCTAACTTTAAATCTATCAGACTCTAACGTATTGGCTATGCTAATAGCCTCTATTAGCATTAGTGTCTATGCTGAAATTTTCTCTAGGGTTTTAAAAAATCCTGTTACATTATTTTTAGTTTGTTCTCTTATTCCTTTAGTTCCTGGAAGTGGAATGTATTATACGGTTTTTGAGGCAGTTAAAGGTAATGTTTTTGAATCATTAAATTATGGAATTGAAACCATTTCTTTAGCAGGGGTTATAGCTGTAGGAATTATTTTAGTATCCACTTTAAGTCGTCTATTCCAAAAATTAAAAATGAGAAAGCTTCAACTTAAAGAAGAAAATAAGTAATATATTATTTATATTTTATGTATATCAATATAATACTCCTTCCATATAAATGTAAGAGATAAACAGTTATACATCATAAATAAATGAAACCTAACTTCAGTACGGAATAAAACTCCTCTAAAGTTAGGTTTCACTTTATATACATATAAGAAAGGAGCAAATATAAATATTTCCTCCTTAATATTAAAACTATTGATACCCACTGTGCCGTCTTGATGGGATATTTGAACCCTGTCTACCAGGGGTGGAATCGCCTCATTACTTCTGGTACTAACTATAAAATAGTCTGTCAACACTCCATAACGAGAACATCAGCCACTATGTTGAAATGTTGGCTCAACATAAACCATTTCCACGCACACAGCAGAATATTCTTTAGTATTATTATATAGCAATCATAATTAAATTGCAATTATAAAATATATATCAATCAATAAGTATCAATAGTTTTATAAAGTTATTATAACCATAAAAGCTTTAATTATTCTAAAGAATAATTAAAGCTTTTATAATTTATTTTTCCACTTTACTTATTTCAATTCCAAGATCACTTAGTTGTTTCTTATCAACAACATTAGGTGCTTCACTCATTGGACAATAAGCATTTTGATTTTTAGGGAATGTAATAACATCTTTTATGTTATCTGTTCCTGCAAGGAACATTACCATTCTATCTAATCCATATGCAAGTCCGCCATGTGGTGGTGGTCCGTATTTAAATGCTTCTAATAAGAATCCAAATCTTTCCCATGCACTCTCATCAGTAAACCCTAAAAGATTAAATATCTTTTGTTGAAGATTTGTATCATGAATTCTTATACTTCCTCCACCAAGCTCTTCTCCGTTTAATACTATGTCATAAGCCTTAGCACGAGCGCTGCCTGGATCTGTTTCTAGAAGGGCTAAATCCTCATCCATAGGTGCTGTGAATGGATGGTGAAGAGCTACGAATCTCTTCTCTTCTTCATCATATTCAAACATTGGGAATTCAGTAATCCATACAAAGTTAAATTCCTTATTTCCTTCTAAGATTCCAAGTTCTTTAGCCAGCTCTAATCTTAAAGCACCTAGTGATTGAAGTACTACACTATCAACATCTGCAACTATTAAAACTAAATCTCCTACTTCTGCTCCAGCAGCATTTAATAGTTTAGTCATATCCTCTTCTGAGAAGAATTTAGCTATTGGAGATTTTATCTCTCCTTCTTTATAAGCTATCCATGCAAGTCCTTTAGCTTTGTAAGTTTTAACGAACTCACCTAGTTTATCAACTTTCTTTCTGCCCATATCTGCACAGTTCTTAGCTACAATAGCTCTTACTGAGCCACCATTTTCAATGGCACCTTTAAATACAGCAAATTCTGTACCTCTTACTGCTTCAGTAATATTTTGTATTTCCATACCAAATCTTAAATCTGGTTTATCACTACCATATTTATTCATAGCTTCTGCATAAGGCATTCTTCTTATTGGAAGCTGTACATCTACATCTATAACTTCTTTAAATACTCTCTTAAGTAGTCCTTCATTTAGAGCTATAATGTCTTCCATTTCCACAAAGCTCATTTCCATATCTATTTGAGTAAACTCCGGTTGTCTATTAGCTCTTAAATCCTCATCTCTAAAACATTTAACAATTTGGAAGTACTTATCATAGCCAGAAACCATTAATAATTGTTTAAATATTTGTGGAGATTGTGGTAATGCATAAAACATTCCTGGATAGTTTCTACTAGGTACTAAGTAATCTCTAGCGCCTTCTGGTGTGCTCTTAGTAAGCATTGGTGTTTCCATTTCTAAGAATCCATTTTCATCTAGATAATCCCTTACTACCTTTGAAGCCCTATGTCTGGTCATTAATATTTTTTGCATATCTGGTCTTCTAAGGTCTAAGTATCTATATTTTAATCTTATATTTTCACTAGCATCTAAGTTTTCTTTAATATATATAGGTGGAGTTTCTGATTCTGAAAGTATTTTAATACTTTCACCTTTAAGCTCTACCATCCCTGTTGGTAAATTATTATTAGGAGATTCTCTTCTGATAACCTCTCCAGTAACAGCTATGCAGTACTCAGATTTAACTAAATCGGCTTTTTCAAAGGCTTCTTTATTTATCTCTTCACCAAATACAACTTGTAATAATCCAGTTCTGTCTCTTAAATCTACAAAAACTAGACTTCCTAAATTTCTTTTTCTTTGAACCCAACCCATAACAGTGATTTTTTCAGAAATATTCGCTTCTCTTACTTCACCACACATAATGGTTCTTTTAAGTCCATTAAGTGATTCTCCCATTTAAACTCCTCCTGTTTAATTACTAAATCTAAAATATATTATAATATCATTACTCAAATAAAATTTCACCTAAAACCCTATGTACATAATTGTTTTAATATAATGTATTGAGCAATTCTATCTTTCTATCTATCATTTCCTCTATTCTATTATTATACTCTTTTACATCCTTAACATTTGCAAATCTCTCTATCCTATTTTCATCTAAGAAAACAACCTTTGAAACTCCATCTGCACCAAGAGCTATAATAGTTTGCTTTTCCTCAATCATCTGAATGTTATATATACATATCTTTTCATTCCTACAATAACCTACATTCTCCATATTACCTACCATATTTTTTTGTCTATACATATAGTAAGGCTTCATATTTAGAGCTAAGGATAACTTCTTTGTAGCTGTATACATAGCATTTAACTCATCTTGATTAGGAATAGTAAATTGACCTTTATTAACTAAATTTTCATGTAACCTAGAGCCTCTTTTAACAGACATTCCATGGATAGTTATACTATCCGGATTTAGTTTAAGTATTTCTTCACAGCTTTTATTTATATGACTTAAACCTTCTCCTGGCAGTCCAACTATCATATCCATATTTACATTATCAAAACCAAGATTTCTAGCTAGATTAAAGCACTCTTCTACCGCTTTACTATTATGATTTCTGCCAATACTTTTTAAAGTATCATCATTCATAGTTTGAGGATTTATGCTAATTCTATGAACCTTATATCTCTTCATAGATTGTAGTTTTTTTTCTGTAATACTATCTACTCTTCCACATTCTACAGTAAACTCTTTAACATTATTACCTTCTACAAATCCCCTGTAGATTTTATTCATTATATCTTCAAACTCTTCATCATTTACAGCTGTCGGGGTACCACCCCCAAAATAAACAGTTTCTATAGTTAAATTTTTTTCTGATACATATTTACTTATAGCTTCTATTTCCTTGGTAATAGCATTAAGATATTCTTTAACTAAAGCTGCTTTTCCTCCTATAGGATTTGAAGTAAATGAACAATACACACATCTAGTTGGACAGAAAGGCATACCTACATAGATGCTTACAGTATTCTCATCTTTATTTACTATACTTTTTTCATACTTAGCTACATCTATGCAAAGCTGTGCCTTCTCTGCACTAGTTTCATGTCTGTCCTTAAATTCTTTTATTACCTCATCTTCACTATATCTTTTTTCTAAAAGATCCAATGCCTTCTTTGAAGGTCTTATTCCTACAAGGGTTCCCCATGGAAGAAATTTTCCTGTGACCTTTCTAAGATATATGAACAATGCCTTTTTAACTTCCTCTGAAGGTTTGTAACTTCTATTAATTTCATAGTTAAATAATCCTTCATTATCTTTAATAATAACATTTCCCGCTTCTTCATCTATATCTATAGATAAATCAAATTCCTCATTTATAAATTCTATATTAATAAAACTAAAGAACAAATTTATCATAAGGAATACATCATATCTAAAGTTCATATTACTTAACTTTACTTTTATAGATTTTATATTTTCTATCATACTTTATCAGTTCCTTATTTTTCATTAACTCATCTAAATCATTGATTTAAAGTGTATTTTACTTATCCTAGCCAAATATCAAATTTGAAGTCTTACTTATAAAAATGGATTTTCCATTCTCTCTTGACCTATAGTACTACTTGGTCCATGACCTGGATGAACTGCTATACTATCACTAAGAGGCATTAATTTATTTTTAATACTTGCTATAAGCTTATTGTGATCTCCACCAGCTAAGTCACTTCTTCCTATTGAGCCTTTAAATAAAGTATCTCCTGTAAATATATTGCCATCTGCTAAAAGACATATTCCCCCTGGAGTATGCCCTGGTGTTGCTAAAACTTCTATTTTATATTTACCAAATCTTAATACATCACCATGTTTTAATAAAAGATCTGCCCCACCTTTAATAAGCGGCCCATAATACATACTATTACTTAAAATCATATCATTATCTTCCTTAGACATAGCCACAGTTGCTCTTGTTTCTGCCTTTAGACCATCTACCCCTGTAGTATGGTCAAAGTGACCATGAGTTAAAATGATATATTTAACTTTGGCTCCTAATTGATTAAGAGCCTTACACACATCATCAATATCTCCACCTGGGTCTAAAACTACAGCTTCCTTTGTTTCCTCATCAAATAATATATAACAGTTGGCAGCATAGACTCCTGCCATCATTTTTTTTATAATCATAATATCACCTCAAAATCCCGTATATCTTTTAAACCTTTTAGAAATCCTTTTTACTCTCTAGTAAAAGTGTTACTGGTCCATCATTTATAATTTCTACCTTCATATCAGCTCCAAATTCTCCTGTTTGTAGATTAGGAACCTCTTTTTTAAAAGCTTCTACTAATTCATTATATAATTCCTTAGCAGCCTCTCCCCCTTGTGACTTCATAAAATCAGGTCTTTTTCCTTTTCTACAGTCACCATATAGAGTAAATTGAGATATTAATAGTAGCTCTCCATCTATATCCTGAAGAGAAAAATTCATTTTTTCATTTTCATCTTCAAAAATTCTCATTCCAAGAACTTTTCTTACTATATAATCAATATCTTCTTTAGTGTCCTCCTTACTTATCCCAACAAGCAAGTTAATTCCTTTTCCAATTTCTCCAATAACTTTATTATCTACTTCAACCTTTGAAGATTCAACTCTTTGCACAACAGCTCTCATATTAAACACCCCTTATTACTGTTTCTTTCTATATACATCCTTAACATCTTTAATTTTCTTAAGTTTAGCCTGAATATCCTTTAAATGCTCTATGCTAGAAATATTTATTTTCAAGCTTACGACAGCTATATTATGTTTATTAGTTACAGCACTTATTGATAAAATATTAGCCTTAACAAGTCCTAATATCTCTATAATATCTGTAAGAACACCTAATCTATCTTCTGCTTTTACTTCTATCTCAGCAATATATTTATCCTTATTTTCTTTTCCCCAATCCACGTCAACTATCTTGTGATCTTCTTTTTCTTGTAGATTAATTACGTTTTTACAGTCACTTCTATGAATGGATACACCCTTTCCTCTTGTAATATATCCAATAATATCATCACCATATACAGGGCTACAGCACTTTGCAAACCTTACTTGAATATTAGACATATTCTTAACTGTAACTCCAGAGTAATTATTACTTTTTTGTTTTTTATTTTTCTCCTCATGAATCAAGCTTATTTGACTAGCCTTTAATTGTTTAGAGTGTTCTTTATCATAAGCATCCTTCAGCTTACTTATCATACTATTAGGATTTATATCACCTATTCCCACTGCATGATACAAATCATCCATATTCTTCAAGTTGTATCTTCTAATAATTTTCTCTATAATATCTTCATTAATTATTTGTAAAAATATACAATTTTGCTTTTTACACTCTTTATCTACTAGCTCTTTTCCTTTTGCTATGGTCTCTTCTCTGTTAGCTTTTTTAAACCATAACTTAATTTTACTCTTTGCTTGATTACTCTTTACTATATTAAGCCAGTCAATACTAGGGCCTTTAGAGTTTGTGGCTGTAATTACCTCTACAATCTCTCCAGTTCTAAGCTTATAATCAAGAGGTACCATCTTCCCATTGACCTTACCGCCAACACACTTATGCCCTACAGCAGTATGAATTGCATAAGCAAAATCTATAGGCGTAGAGTCATTTGGCAGATTTATAACATCACCCTTTGGAGTAAATACAAATACCTCGTCAGAAAATAAATCAATCTTAAAGCCTTCCATAAACTCTTCAGCATCAGAAGTTTCTCCTTGCCATTCTAACATCTCTCTTAGCCAAGAAAGTTTTGAATCTAAGGATTTATCTTCATCCTGAACATTCTCCTTATACTTCCAGTGAGCTGCAATACCATATTCAGCAGTTCTATGCATTTCAAAGGTTCTAATCTGTATTTCAAAAGGTTTACCAAAAGGCCCTATTACTGTTGAATGAAGGGACTGATACATATTAGGTTTCGGCATAGCAATATAGTCCTTGAATCTACCTGGTATAGGCTTATACATAGTATGTACTATTCCCAATGCAGCGTAACAATTTCCAATATCATCTACTAATATTCTCACTGCTGTAAGATCAAATATTTGATCTATAGTTTTATTACTTTTAATCATCTTTCTATAAATACTATAGAAGTGTTTTGGTCTACCTTCTATTTCCGCTGTAATTCCACCCATATTAAGATTCAATTTAAGTTGTGATATAATATGACCTATTTGCTCTTCTCTCTCATTTCTCTTATCTGAGATAAGCTTAACTAAGTCATAATATTCCGTAGGATTTAAGTATCTTAGAGCTAAATCCTCTAGCTCCCACTTTATTTTTGATATACCTAGTCTATGAGCTAAAGGTGCATATATGTCTAATGTCTCCTTAGCCTTTTCTTTCTGTTTATTCTCTGGCATATATTTTAATGTTCTTAAATTATGTAATCTATCCGCCAATTTTATAAGTATCACTCTTATATCCTTAGCCATAGCAAGAAGCATCTTTCTAACATTATCTGCTTGCTGCTCTTCCTTTGACTTATATTTTATTTTACCTAACTTAGATACCCCTTCTACTAAATTTGCCACTTCTACAGAGAAGATATTACAAACATCTCCATAGGTATATTCCGTATCTTCAATTACATCATGTAAAAGTCCTGCCACTACAGTGGAAGTATCAAGTCCCAGTTCAGCCAAAATACAAGCTACTTCTACGGGATGAATAATATAAGGCTCTCCTGACTCTCTTTTTTGATCTTTATGGGCATTTACAGAAAACTCATAGGCCTTATTTACAAAATTGATATCCACATTGTGACAATTACTATTAATCTTTTCTATCAATTTATCAATCATTGTAATACACTCCTAAAATTAAAGGCTGGTTAATGAACCAGCCGCCTATTTAAACTCAGTAATAATTATATACTATAACCCAAATTATTTCAATTTAGGCATCTGAAAATAATAACAAGTCAAAGATGGGAAGTATATTTTGAGTTAGACAAGGAAACAGGTTCCGCAGATAGTAGTACTATCTAAGGGTTCTGTTGACGCAGTATAA
>DCDL01000031.1 GCA_002316385.1 Clostridium sp. UBA1056 | reverse complement strand
ATGGATTATCTTATCATGATTTAATCATATATATATTATACTATTTAAAATTATACATAATTAGCCTTACTTTTCTAACGTTTTCTTTTAATTACTAATTTATTCTTATACTGATACACTAGGATTTGTTTATTTAATTTGATTAATTATATTTATACATTTATATTATATATTTACTTATGTTGCTTCTTAATTCAAGTAAATCCAAACTTATTTTATATAAGAATTATCTTTCTTTTATTTTTTCAATATAAATTTTTATACAAAAAATGAATAACTATTTTTTTATTTGGACATATTATAGTTATTAATAAAATTTTTGGGAGATATGGTGATTAAATTTATGAAGAAGAAAGAAAGAAGTTTTATTCCTCTAGTTGTTATATTTATATTAGTATTACAACTTATTAATTTATCAACCACGGAGCAAAGACAAAATATAACTAATGAAAGTGCAAAATCAATTAAAGAAGATATATCATCAATAAATACTTTATCTATAACCTATAGAGCTAATAATTCTAATGCACTAAATACTGAGTTTTCAAAATATAACCCTGAATATAATTCTTATTATATTCAGAAGTCTCAACAGAAATATAAAAATCTATATAATAATCATCAAGTAAGTGAAGAAGCTAAAAGCCTCACTATCCACTTACCTGATTGGTTTAAATACAAAGTTATAGATGAAAGTTTATTAAAATCCTACTTGGCAAGTAGATCTTCTTTGCTTAAAGATGAACCTTACTTTTCATCTATAATGGAAGTTAGTAAGGAATTTAATATTAACCCTATTCTACTTTTTGCTATTACAGGTCAGGAACAAAGTTTTGTACCTCAGGATCATGTAAGTGCTGTTAAAATAGCTAATAATCCTTATAATGTGTTTTGTAGCTGGCAAAGCTACAATACTGATATTGTAGATGCATCAGAAATTGCTTGCCGTACAATTATAAATCTATCTAAAGATAGACCGGATAGTGTTGATCCTTTAGTATGGGTTAATAGAAAATATTCTGCTGACCAAGATTGGCATTATGGTGTAAGAAGCTTATATAATGAAATTGTTGAATTTATGAATGAGTAAATAAAAATGTCTAGGTAGTTCTTATGTAAACTACCTAGACATTTTATTTATTTTCTATATATACACTTGTTGTTGGAAAAGCAATGCTTACTTCTTCATCACTTAGAATTTTCATTATGTTATAATTTATCTCTTCTTTTATCTCTGTATATTCATTAAATCCAGTTTCATTTATAAAAAAATACATACTTATATCTAAACTACTTTCATTAAAAGTACTAAAGCTAACATTAATACTTCCATTATCTACACCCTTATGATTTTTTAGCATATCTCTTATACTACAAACACACTTTTGAAGCTTTTCAATAGATGTATCATAAGTCACTCCTATATCCATAGTAACTCTTCTTAATTCCCTCTTATTAAAATTTGATATTGGATCGTTAATTAATAAAGAATTCGGAACAGTTATTAATACTTTATCAAAAGTTCTTATTCTCGTACTTCTAAAACTAATATCTTCTACTATTCCCTCTATATCTTTACACTTAACCCAATCACCTATTGTAAATGGACTATCCATAAATATTATGACACCAGACATCATATTAGCAGCAAAATCTTTTGCTGCTAGAGCTATTACAATTCCCCCTAGACCTATACCTGTTATAAAAGCATTTACATCTAGTCCCCAAATACTTGCTATCTGTATAATTGCAAAAGCTATTATTAAGTACTTTATTCCTCTAGCCATCATAGGTATTAATACAGTATTCACTTTTATATCATATTTATCTGTAGCTCTAAATAAGAGTTCATCAGAGCTATTAGTAATGTTAATTAATCCACTTGTAAATAATACTATAATTGATGTACCTAACAATTTATTAATTATATTATTAATATTCAATTCCATTGATGAATTCAATATACTAAGGAATATGTATACCCCAATTACTATAAAAGCCATTTTTATAGGTTGTTCAAAAGCAATCAAAATTTTTCTAGCACTCTTTATTTTTAAAGCTTTGAATATACTGTCTAATATTTTTATAATGTATTTTGTGAATATGCTTTTTAGAAACATTAATAGTACAAATATACCTACTCCAATTGCAATGGATTTCCATATTTCAAAAAACTTACTATTTAATATAATCTGTACATATTTATTTGCCAATATATCTAATTGAGCTATTAACATTAACTTTTCCTCCTATATATAAATTCATTTTTGGTGCATATCCTTCTTGTCTACGGCTTCCTAACTAAAAGCTAAGCCATGCCATCTCTATTTTCATCTAATCAGTTTATTCTTATGTATCTTATTGGTTCATTATTATCTTTCAAGGCAAGAATTAAATATAATTCTTCTCCTTATTCTTCTATGCTAAGCCTAATATCATAAAATTGATTTTAATAACTTATACCTATATTTAATCCCACAAACGCCTTTCTCATTACTATATCATTTTCCCATTAAATCATTAAATTAGTATTTGTTAATTTTATATTTCTTAAATAAATTTGTTTCCTTTACATAATTTTTATATTTTCAAATCCACTATATCCTAAAACTTATTTCTTATATTATAAATTAAATTTATT
>DCDL01000060.1:124104-124494 GCA_002316385.1 Clostridium sp. UBA1056 | reverse complement strand
TATCAGCTTAACAGAATCCTATAAAATAATAAAAATTTATGTATAAATATACATCTACTTAAACTAAATATAAACTCCTTGATACTAAGATTAATAATATTATAATAGAAATTTAATAAATTACCAACCTTTTAAGTTAAAATCCTATCCTTTTTATACCTCTTTGCATTTTTATAATTTATCATATCTGTGAACTAAATGGAGTATAGATGGCACTTTCAGTGGCACAACTCTTCTCTATGCTTCTCTTAACTTCTTAACTTCTTAAAAATGGCTCTATGTCATACATAGAGCCATTTTTAAAGGGTTAAATATTTATTTTCCTAATAATTAGTTTAAATAATCTTACATAAATCTAAATCTTCTACTTTTATTTTAGGCACTATCAAA
>DCDL01000060.1:109490-124017 GCA_002316385.1 Clostridium sp. UBA1056 | reverse complement strand
AGAAAACTGATCTATTATTTATTTTCATGTGCCTTAATGATTATACTATGAAATAGCATTTAAAGCTTTTTGTAAATCATTTATTATATCTTCAACATTTTCAAGCCCAACAGCTATTCTTATTAGTCCATCACTAATACCAGCTGCTTCTCTCTCTTCCTTAGTGTATGGTGAGTGTGTCATTGATGCTGGATGTTGAATTAAAGTTTCAGCATCACCAAGACTTACCGCTATTGTACAAAGCTCTGTACTATTTATAACTTTCTTACCTTCTTCAATTCCACCTTTTACCTCAAAAGCAATTACAGCTCCTGGTAAAGACATTTGTTTTTTAGCTAATTCATACTGTGGAAAACTTTCTAAACCTGGATAATATACTTTTTCTACTGCACTATGTTCTTCTAAAAACTTTGCAACTTTCATAGCATTAGCACAGTGTTTTTCCATTCTTATTTCTAAGGTTTTCATACCTCTAATAATTAAAAATGCATCGAAAGGACTTAAACTAGCACCTGTCATGTCCTTTACACCAAATAATCTCACATTCTTTATAAATTCAGCACTTCCAACTACAAAGCCAGAAATTACATCTCCATGGCCGTTTAAGAACTTTGTTCCTGAATGAATTACTACATCAGCTCCAAATTCTAATGGTCTTTGAATATAAGGAGTACAGAAAGTATTATCGACCATCACTATACAATCCTTGTTCTCATGAGCTATCTTACTTATAGCTTCTATATCTACAATTTCAAGATTTGGATTTGCTGGTGTTTCCAAATAAACTACCTTAGTATTTTCTCTCATTGCTTGACTTACTTCTTCAAGATTTGTTGCGTCCACAAAGGTTACCTCAACACCATATCTGCTTATTCCATGGTTTAAATAAGCATAGGTACATCCATAAAGAGTTTTTGCTGCTACAACATGGTCACCTGCTTTTAAAGCTGTCCAAAATGCAGATGCAACAGCTCCAATACCTGATGCAGTAGAAATTGCTGCCTCTCCACCTTCTAGCATTGCTAATTTCTCTTCCAATTGAGTATTAGTTGGATTACCAAGTCTTGAGTATATATATCCTCCCTCTTCAAGGGCAAATCTTCTACCACCTTGCTCAGCGGAATCGAAAACAAAAGTTGCTGTTTGATGAATAGGAGTAGCTAAGGAACCAAATTGATCCTTTACATGTCCACCATGAATTGCTCTAGTTGCAAAACCCATTTTCTTTAAATTATTTTCCATTAATTATTCCTCCCCAAATGCACATATTTTACAATAATATAAAGCAACTTTAATGCCAAATTTGGAGTGAAATATATAATAATTAAATATATTTTAATATAGCCTTAACACGGCTTCATTGCACAGGTCTCGTAATAATTTCATTTTTACATAAGTACAGTTTAAACATTTTTGCTAAGCTGGTGTAAATATATATTTACTTATCAACATTTTAGTGAAAAGATATTTTTACATTTGTAAAATAATATTTACACATTGAAGCATAAAGGAACTTTAAATTTTTATATTATACTTATTAATTTTGTTCATTATGGTAGTATGAGAAACTTTAAGTGCGCTGGCAGCTTTTCTATAGGTTTTGTAATTTTTTATGGTCTTTTCAATAATTTCTTTCTCACACTTTTCCATGATGTCCTTTAATGGTAGTTGTAAATATTCCTGTGATTCATCTTTTATAGTATCTTTATGTGTAATACTATAAGTACTATTTCTAGGATTAATGAAAATATCCTGAACAGTTAATACATCTCCTTTACATAAGTTCATAGCTCTTTCCATAACATTTTGTAATTCTCTAACATTTCCTGGCCAGGAATACTTCATTAACTCACTAATAAACTCAATTTCAGCACCCTCTATGTTTTTATTTAATTTATAATTTAATTTATCTATAAAGAATTGCACAAAAAGTGGAATATCCTCTAACCTGTCCCTTAATGGTGGAATATACATGGGAATTACATTTAATCTATAATACAAGTCCTCTCTAAAGGTCTTATCACTAATCATATCCTCAAGATCTTTATTAGTTGCAGCTATAATTCTTACATCTATCGCCTCTTCTCTATTACTACCGACTTTTCTAATTTTTCCTTCTTGTATCACTCTTAATAATTTCGCTTGTATAAACATAGGCATTTCCCCTATTTCATCTAAAAATAAGGTACCTCCATTAGCCTCTTTAATAATTCCGTCTTTGCCACCTATGATTGCGCCTGTAAAGCTTCCTTGCTCATATCCAAACAATTCACTCTCTAGTAGTGTTTCTGGTAGGGATGCACAGTTAATGGCAATAAAGTTCTTATTGCTCCTAGTACTTATATCATGAATAGCCTTTGCAAAGACCTCCTTACCTGTACCACTTTCACCTCTTAAAAGTACAGTTGAATTACTCTTTGCAATAGTCACAGTCATATCCTTAACCTTCTCTATAGCCTTACTTGCACCAATTATATTCTTAAATTCTCTATCCTCTATGGATTCTATTATGGCTTCTAATTTTTTTTCTTTTTGTTCGTAGTATAATAATTCCAT
Organism: Clostridium sp. UBA1056; assembly: GCA_002316385.1. Taxonomy (GTDB): domain Bacteria; phylum Bacillota; class Clostridia; order Clostridiales; family Clostridiaceae; genus Clostridium_J. The sequence continues at coordinate 121,461 of DCDL01000060.1, read as the reverse complement.
CTCTTTAACAAAAATTACATCTTTAATATTACAAATCTCTTTCATTAGCTCTTTCTTTACGGACTCACCTCTGTTATCAACTTTTACACATACCTTTTGAAAAAACACTTCCATAGAAATTAAATTAATTTTTCTATTATAAATTTTCTCTAATATCTCTACAGTTATTCCTAATCTATCCCTTGTAACTATCTCAAATCTAATCATATAAATTCTCCCTTCTGTAAAAATATAGTATGATTTAAACTCTACATTCATAGGTTTCATAATAAATATAGAATATTTACTATGAAAATCTTCATGTAAGAATTATACTAATAACATTAATTAATTTAATTAACCATAAATTTCATTTTAATACCAAACTTAGGGAAATTATACTATATAGAAGATTTAAATTCTACATAATTACTCTTTTTGATTTAAAATATTAAAAGTGACATTACAATACTTCTACTGTAACGCCACTTTTAGCTATGAATTAAATTAACTCTAAATTATTAATATCTAATTTATAAATAACATCTTTTCGTTCCACTATTACATTAATTTTTTCCTTTACATATTCATCTTCCATTATCTTTGAAATCAGTTCTTTAGTTGGATTTATTGCATATGGATTTCCTACAGATTTAAACATGGTTAAATCCCCAGAAGTATCTCCATAAGCATAGCTTCTGCTTAAATCTATATCGTATTTTTCTTTCAACTCGTTTATAGCCTTCTCTTTACTCACAGAGTCCCACATGGGAATAATTTCACCAGTATATTTTTCATCTCCATCTGTCCTATAAATGGTACCTCTAAAATCATCCATTTCATACTTACTAGCCATCTCTCTAACTAGCTCAATAGGTGATCCTGAAATAGCAATTACAATATGGCCCTGCTCTTTGTGCCATTTAATTTTATCTCTTGAAAATGTATATACCCTATCCCCTTTCTGATTAATCACATTTCTAGCTATGTGTTCTATATGCTCTTTACTTAATCCTTTAGTAGCTTCAATATAAACATCAATCATTTTAAGTAAATAGGTATCATAATCCCCTTGTCTTCTATCCCATTTTGAAAAAGCGGGCTTTACTTCGTTATACCATTTTTCTCCTTCAACTAATTCATATCTCACTATCTTCTTAAAAACTTCTGTTATTAATCCTTCTCTATATATAGTTCCATCTATATCAAAAAATGCTGCAACCTTTCCCATAAAAACCTCCATAAATAATGCTAAAATCTAATATTTAATTAGTAAACTTCGCTTTAATGTAAGTATAAGAAGAAGTTTCCATCATAATATTTAATCTTTACCATATCATATTTATGGATTAAAGTCTAGTGTTCATGATGTAGTTCATTAGAAGGATATATTGTTATATATCACTTTCCCATTTCCTTCTATACTCATCTATATGCTTGTTTTGCTTTTTCATTTTTTCTCTTTCTCATCTCTCTTGTTACAATGCTTTTATTCAGATTATTTATTTCTGCAGCCTCTGTGAAAGAGTATCCCTCTTCTACCATATCTAACGCTCTTTTAAGTTCTATCTGTGTATATCTTCTTTTTCTAATCACATATATCTCCAAACTATTTTTTATTCTTAAAAATGGGCATAAAAATACCGTAGATAATTAACCCTTTGTATTGGGATACTCTCTACGGGTGTAAAAAACACGACCTTCCTGTCGCGTTACTTATCCTTTATAGGCAGTATTATGAAAGGTTAACTACTTTCGCGAAAATGCAACACATAATAATAAACTTTATCTATGATTACATTTACGCCCATTTTAAGTTTTAGATCCAAATCACCTTTTTACTTGTATTCATTAAAACCATCTCCTTTCATAAAATAAGATTGATGAATCACTATTCACTATTATTATTTTACCTTTTTATCTATATTTTGTAAATATATTTATTCAATTTAACTTCGTATAAGTTTATTATAAGAAAATTTTAATTTCCTCTTCTGTCAACCTTCGATACTGTCCTTTTTTAAGTGTTTCATCTAACATTAATCCACCAATGGAAATTCTCTTTAGATATACCACATGACAGCCTACTGCCTTTAACATACGTTTAACTTGGTGTTTACGCCCTTCAGAAATTGTAAGATATCCGGAGACAACTGGCTGATCATAACGGCTTGAATCCATATTATAGAACTCTTTAATATTAGTCTCCAGTTCTAGCTCTTTATAATTTCCGCATTTAACTACTTCTATTTTTGCTGGTTTCGTTAATGCTTCGTTTTCTCCAATAGAAATTCCCTTTTCTAGTCGCTCTCTATCTTCTTCATCTAAAGAACCTAATGCCCAGAAAAAATACGTCTTTTCAACATGTTTTTGTGGACACATTAACTTATGATCAAAATTTCCATCGTTAGTAAGCAACAATAATCCTTCCGTATCTTTATCTAATCTACCAACATGAAATACTCCATTCATGTTAACCTCATAAAAAAAGTCAAACACTGTTTTATTAACAGCATCCTTCCTTGCAGTAATGCATCCCTCAGGTTTATGAAACATATAATACACTTTCCCTGTATAAGCAACTACCTTATCAATATATTCAATAACATCAGTACTGACCTTAATTTCCATTGCAGGTTCTGTTATCACCTGACCATTAACTTTAACCTTACCTTCTTTAATAAACTTCCTAATTTTATTACGCGTTTCAATTGATGACTCTGCTAAAAATTTATCTAATCTCATGTTTCCTCATTTCTAATCATTTGTAAAATTATTTTAGTTCTCTTATCATAAGTAAAATAGTAACTATATTAATATATAATACTTTTACTTCTGCGTAAAGATGTTCACCTTTGAATAAGATAATTTTGATACAGATAATATGAACATAAACAGAGTTCTTTGCTTCAGAGGGAGCTTTTACTTCCAAGGAGTAATATTCATTTTAAATCTTTTATTGGTATAGATGATTATTACTTTTATTAAAGTTACCAAATTCAACAGTTAAATCACTACTATATGAATTTATGTATTAATTTGTATTTAGTCTAATTTCCAATCGGTAATAAATAAATCCATCAAATTAATTGTAATTTATTAGGTCTGTTAACTTGATGGCTATAGACTGGAAGTCGTATCCTTGCTACAAGTGTCCGCAATACACTTGTGCCAGATGATATTAGAAAGAAAAACTGCTTTGCAAAAATAGAAATATCCCCGCTTTATATTGTTTTGGTTCTGTATTTATAAAGTGGCATCCCTTCACCTCTTTTTAATAGCTTTTTCTTTTAACAATAGGGGCAAATTTTACTTACTAAAGCTATTTTGACATCATCCAGTATAAGAACATTTAATTGATTAGCCATGGCCACCTTAATTTTATTTCTTATATCCCCATATGAAATTATAGTATAAAATCCTACTCGAAAGACTGAGTTTTCGTTACAATTACTATTGTTAACATTACAGTTTTGCAACTTATATATGGTTTTATCTTCAACTATCAGCTTATACATGCCATTCTTCGTTGAAGATTCGAAGAGCTCAGCATGCATAAGTTAAGTTTCAGTAGAAAAACCCAATATCTACGTCGCCTAACAGCTAAATATAAAACTTGTATATTATAATAAAAGCTCTCATTTCCAGTATATTATTTACCGAAAAGGAGAGCTTATAGGCTATTTTATTGACTTGAACTATATCTTTTCTTCCTGCGTGATTTCTTCCTGCGTGATGTCTTCCTGCGTGATTTAGCCTCTCTCAGATTTTTGTCATCTCTCAGATTTTTGTCATCTCTATAATATGCATAATAATTTGAATACTCGTAATGCTTGTTGTCAAACTTATTAAGCACAACTCCTATAAACCTGGCATTAACATTTTGCAAGAGATTTTTTGCTTTGACAGTATGTTCCCTGTTAGTTTCATTTGAGGAAATAACTAAAAGCCAGCCATCTACATACTGGGAGAGAATCTGAGCATCGGTCACAATGCCTACAGGAGGAGTATCAAAAATTACATAGTCAAAACCTTCCTTTATAGATTGTACAAACTGTACCATCCTTCCTGATGAAAGCAATTCAGCAGGATTCGGAGGACGCACGCCAGAAGTAGCTACATACAGATTATTCTCCACGTTAATTATGATTTCATCTAAGGTAGCCTGTCCAGTCAAAAAATTAGATACCCCTTTCTGATTAGAAAGATTAAAGGCTTCATGAACGCTTGGTTTTCTTTGATCGCAATCTACCAGGAGGACTTTCTTTCCTGTTTGAGCCATGATTCCCGCAAGGTTTATGGAAGTTGTAGATTTCCCTTCCCCCGAATTTGAGCTTGTAACAGCAATTGTCTGGATTTCCTTGTCGGAGGAAGAAAACTCAATATTAGTCCTCAATGTCCTATATGCCTCAGAAATCGGAGACTTGGGGTATTGCAGTGTAATTAACTTAGGATTATGTGAGTTTTGCTTTAATATAATCCCAACTACAGTCATATCTAAATGCCTTTCAACATCTTCTTCCGTTTTAATGGTTCTGTCAAGAAATTCTATCATAAAGCTTAGACCGATGGATGCCATTGCTCCAAGGAAAAAACCAATTAAAACATTCAGTTTTTTATTAGGGCTAACCGGAGATACAGGCAGCTTTGCAGCATCCATTATCTTTATTTCACCATCAGTATACATCCTTTTGCCTTCTTCTATAAAAGCCTGCCCATAGGCATTGATAATCCTATAGACTTGTTCAGGATTTTTACCTTTTATTGTAATCATAAGTACCTGCGAATCCTGCTTTCTCTCTATATTAACACTACTCTGTACACTTTCAGGAGATATGTTAAAATCAAGCTTTTGAACTGTTTTTTCTGCTACTGTAGCTGATTTTGCAATCTCCAGATAGGTTTTCATAAGCTTTTGATATGTATCAATACTACTGTTTACCTGCGAGTAATTATCATTCTTTATATTGTAATCCCCAATAAAGACACTAGTCTGGGACTGATAAGTTGGAGGAATCACAAAGTAACTTATCACACCCACCGCAGTAGTAGTCAGCAAAGTAATAACTGTAATCAAATATATCCTTTTTCTAATAATTCTCCATATTTCCTGTAAATCAAATATTTCCTCTTCTTGCATCCATTAAACACCGTCCTTGGCTATTTTTTACTCGAAATAATATTAAATCTATATATGTGCGTTTTCACATCCAATAATTAACACAACAAAAAATAGAATATTTATTCAATCTCCTGTTTTAATTAAGTTTGCCTACAAAACATAACAAAGGAGAAAAATAAATGTTCAGTCGTTCAATTATACCAGAATCATCATCTATAATCAAATTTTACAAAAAGTTAAGATTTTCACTTTATTTTACTAAACTTCAGCTTCATATCATAGCGCTTATTATAAGTTCTATGATATGAAGGGCTTTGTAGGTAAAGTTACTAACGTAGCTGAACTTATGCCTTTTAGACATAGAGCCAATATCGAAAAATTTCTAACTAAAAGTCCCTGGAATGAGGACTGTGTTGACAGAGCACTCCGTAAATTAGTTGTCAAAAATCGGGATATTTCTAAAGCCACAGGAAAACCCATTTATGTTGCTATAGATTTTATTATTTTTCTTTTTTTCTTATTTAGAAATATATTGGCATAAACTCATCCCTTACAAAATAAAAAGGCTGTAATGAAATTAGATTTCATCTACAACCTTAGTAGAATTATTGCTATGTTATGTATACAATATAGATATATAAAATCCTATTATTGCCTTTTACATAAGTAAAAAGAACCCTATTTCTAGAGTTCTTAATTTAACTATTTTAATGTAATATACTTGTAAATTACATCACTTTCGCTGGGAATATAGCATCTAGTACTCCAATAACTAAAGCTGCTAATATTGCTCCTATGATAGATACACTCATGGATGGAACCAAAAACTGTGCTACATATATTATTATCGCTGCAACAATAAAACCTTTTACACCTCTTCCAAAAGGCGATGCATCTACTCCCATAAAAGCTTCTATAAGATAATCTAATGTAGTTATTACAAGTGCTGCTATTAAATATGACCATAGCCCATAAATACTAAAGCCTGGAGTGAAAAATGATGTTATACCTAAAATAATTGCAACTAATATTAATCTTCCTATCCATCTTAAAATACTATTACTACCTGAACCTTCTTTTTGTACTTCATTATTATTATTATTATCTGCCATAAGAATTCCTCCTTTAATAGAATTTCTATTAAAGATAGTATGCCCGTAAATTCGAAAAATATTTTAATTTATAATATTTATAATTGATTTAATGTAATTGTACATAAATAAAAGATCAGTATCCTGATCTTTTATATGTATATTCACATGTTTCTAGTTTTTATATTATAGATTAAATCTAATTGGTATTATTAGATATTAGCTTCTACATTAGTATTGGCTTGATTTATCTTTTTAAGATTTGCATATCCTACAAAACTTAAAACTAAACTTGGTACAACAAAGAATATATAGATTAAAAATAGTACTCCACCTACACTGTATAATATACCAGCGGTTAATGCTAAACCTCTCTTATTAGTAAAATAAGATACCCAATTAAATATTGTTGCTAATACTACAAGTATCATATGTGCTGTTACTAATGCAGCTGCTATTACAGCTCCTGCTTGCTCTGTACCTTCACTTCCACCAATAGCTCCGCTAAAGTATAAAATTAAATAAATAGAATATGCGGCTCCCAAATAGCGCCAATGAGCAATGCTTTAGAATGTTTCTTTTTCATCTCTACCACTCCCAAATTTTATTATATTTACAAATATATTGTATAATATTAATACTTAGTTTGTAACATTTAAAATTTATTAACAATTTATTTTGTTGACATACTAATCTACCAGTTTTTCTATTTTAAAGACATTAATTACCTCTACATCTGGGCAACAGAAAATACATTCATTTTTATTGCTACCTCCTGGTACTGTTCCACCATAACGTAATATATCTATATATGGAAATGCAACATGACATGCCATAGGACATAAATTGCCTCTTTCTGTATCAAAGTCAAAGCTATCTCCTATTTTATGCCCATGGTGACATCCACCTTTTCCTTTTTTATCAACCAATATGATTTTAATTTTAGGTCTTCTTGACATATATATGTTCCCCCTTTAAATTAATATAAGCCAAAATGTTAGATGTCCTTTTTATACATAAATTATAAATTGTTTTCTGTTTTGTTTAGGAACCACCAGTGCTGGCTATAACTTCCTATATCTTCAAAGCCTAATTTTTTAGCTAAATTATAAGATACTGCATTATTTTTATCACATACCCACAGAGGTTCCACACCTATTTTTATGCAGTTATTGATAAAAATAGAAGTAATTATAGTTGCTAATCCCTTACCTTCAAATTCTTTTAAGGTTTCTAAATCTAGCTCCATCTGGTTATTTCCCACTGTGCAGCTATAACACACACTAGCTAATTTTTCATCCTGTAGTAAACAGTATCCTAGTCCATGTTTGATAAAATCATCTACCGTTCTCCAATATCCTTTGCAAAAATTCATTTCATTATCTATTTTTTTCATTAGTTCACAATCTATAGGTTTTAACTGAAGCTTCCTCATCACGTCTTCTGCTCTATTTAGATTTTCATGCAAATTTGAATTACTTAAACTAAAGCAAGTTCTAATATCCTTATCCACAGATTTACCTAATAACTTTTCTATTTTCTCCTCAAAAGTTTGTGAATGAACACCTAATGCAAAATATTTTTGTTTGTGTTCAATATCTTCAAAAATTAATTTATACAGACTTTTATTAAAATCCTCATTTTTATCGTTTCCAATTAAATTTAAAATACCTACCTCATGATAAATTAGTGCAACTGATGGTTTGCTTCTGGAATCTACAAATATCCTCCCATTCTGTTTTTCTTCTATTACAGAAAAAATTAAAGGAACAGGATTTTCAAGCTTATTTATTAAAGGTAAAATATTAGAAAATTCATTTTTACTTAATTCAACTATCATCTTTTATATCCCCTAAAGATTCATCTCTTTATATCCTTTTTATTTTTACTCAATCTTACATGTAATTTTCTCTTCTTTAACATGAAATTTATTTCTGCATAAATGCGTACTAACAAATTAATGAATAAAAATTCCCTCAAACTATAGTCTGAAGGAATATTAAGATAGTTTTTAGTATTTTAATACTTAAATCTCCTTGTCCATTAGGATAAAGTGCATTTAAACTTTACTATTAGTAGCTTAATAGAAAAGCGTCCAACTTTATAAGTGTTTTATACTAGCCTTTCAGGAGTGCATTAGCTATTAACTTATCAAATTTACGGACATCTACTCCCTTTTGTAAATTAACTTTTATTTGACCAGCTCTAGTCCATAATTCAACTTCAGCACTAAGATCAAAAAGCTTTCCTGCACTTTCAGTAGACCACATATTAATAGAAGAATATGGTAAAGAATAAATCTCTACTTTTTTACCTGTAAGACCTTGTGCATCTCTTACAATTAGTCTTTTATTAGTAAAAATTGCGCTGTCACGAAATGTCTTATAAGCAGCAACTGCTACCTCTCCTTCCACTAATAAGTCATTAACGTCGTTTGGAATTGGGCATTCAGATACTAGAGTCCATGATAAAATATTTTGAGTTTCTGCCATTTTATTTACCTCCCATAAATAAATTTATTGTCTATATTTATTATTCTGCATAAATTTAGAAAATCCTGTCTAAATTAATCATTTTTTAACTATAATAGTGGAAAAACACTTCAATAATCTTATAATTTAGTAGAGAACATATATGTATAACCCTATTATAATTTAGTTATCATACAAAATTACAGGAGCTACTGAATAAGCTTAATATAAGACATTCTTTTAGTAAAAGGAGTGTACTTATGCTAATGCTATATAATATATTCGTGCTTAACTTAAATAAGTCTTACTTTATACCAATATCTTGATTTCTTTAAATTTATCCTTTTGTACAATTTTCTTAAAGTTTCCTAGCCTTGAAACAAAGAAAGCAATAAGAATTATATACCCTAAATTATTAGTAAGATTTCTTAGCAATTCAACCATTAATATTAACTCCATTTCACTAAATGCATCTTTTAAAAATGTCTCTTGCACCTTTCACTGATTATTTTTCAAATACTTAAATAAGTTTCTATAAATGGAATATACAACATTCTACAATATATAAAGATATTAATAACTAAGGAGTTACATTATTCAATAAGAAGGAGCACCCCTAAAAAGTGCTCCTTCTTAAATCCTTAAAATATATTATAATAATTCAAAAGTTTCCTTTAAATCATTATATATCTTCTTGTAAATTTCATAATATCTTTTATATATTAGGGAATTTTCTTCTTTTGGATATTGTATGCTATTTTCAGAAATTGCTATGCTACAAGCCTCATTTATATCCTTGTATACACCTGTTCCAACCCCTGCAAGTAATGCTACACCTAAGGCTGGTCCTTCTGATGATTTATTTGTAGATACTTTGCAGTTGAACATATCTGCTAATATTTGGCGCCATAGCTCACTTTTTCCGCCTCCACCTGATACCATCACATTAGTTGGATTCAATCCTGTACCTTTAATGATTTCCATGCAATCTAAAAGGGAATAGGATACTCCTTCAATTACAGCTCTTAGCATATCATTTTTGGTATGAGCAGCTGAAAGTCCAAAAAATACTCCCTTTGCCTTAGGATTCAAGTGTGGTGTACGTTCTCCCATTAGATATGGAAGATATACTACTCCCCTAGAACCTACAGGTACTTTTTCTGCTTCTTTAGTCATAAGTACATAAGGATCAATTCCCATATTTTTTGCCACTTCGATTTCATTAGTACAAAAATTATCTCTAAACCATTTTAAAGAAAGTCCTGCACCTTGAGTTACTCCCATCATATGCCATGCACCTGGTACTGCATGACAAAAGGTGTGTACTCTTCCTTTTTCATCAATTATAGGTTCATCTAAATGTGCAAATACTACTCCTGAAGTACCTATAGTTGAAGATATTTGTCCACTTCTTATAATACCATTTCCTATTGCACCGGCCGCTTGATCTCCTGCTCCACCTACCACTGGTGTATTTTCTTTAAGACCAGTAAGCTCAGCAGCTCTTTTATGAACCTTTCCACTGACTACAATTGATTCATGTACATTACCTAAGTATTCTATAGGAATATCTAAAGCATTAAGAACTTCCTTAGACCAGCATCTATTCTTAATATCTAAAAGCTGCATTCCTGATGCATCAGATACCTCCGTTGCAAATTCGCCTGTGAGCATATATCTTATATAATCCTTAGGCAATAGTATTTTTCTACATTTTTCATATATTTCGGGCTCATTATTTCTAACCCAAAGTATTTTTGATGCTGTAAAACCTGTAAGTGCAGGATTTGCTGTAATATCTATTAATCTCTTTTCTCCAACTTTTTCTGTAATCTCAACACATTCCTTAGCTGTACGCTGATCACACCAGATAATAGATTTTCTTAATACATTTCCATCCTCATCTAACATAACTAAACCATGCATTTGACCGGATAAACCAATACCGCTGATTGATTCTGGATTTATATTACTGTCTTTTATAACAGTATTAATTGTTATGCAGACTGCCTTCCACCAATCTATGGGATCTTGTTCTGCCCATCCAATCTCAGGTTGATATAATGGATATTCTTCTGTGGAAGAGGAAATAGGATTTCCTCCCTTATCAAAGAGCACCGTTTTAGTACCCGATGTTCCGATATCTATGCCTAATAAGTACTTCATCTTCTAGCCCTCTCCAATCAAAATTATTAAAGCTTAATAACTGCCTTTACTACATCATTTTTATTTTCTATAACATAGTCAAAAGCTTTCTTCGTATCACTAAAATCAAATTCATGAGTAACTATTCCATTAACATCAATTTTCCCATCAGAAATTGCTCCTATAGCTGCTGGATATATATTTCTATATCTGAATACACTTTTTATTTCAACTTCTTTAGTCATAATTTGCATGAAATCAAACTCAATTATATCCTTTGGTGCAAGTCCTACTAATACGATAGCTCCACCTCTTTTTACTAAGTAAGGTGTCTGCTTTATTGTGTGCTCTGATCCTGCTGTTTCAATAACAACATTTGCACCAGCATTATTTGTAATCTCATTTATTACAGCTAATACATCTTGATTTTTAGCATTTATAACTTTAGTTGCACCTAATTTTAGGGCATAGTCTAATCTCTTATCTATAACATCTATAACAATAACATTTGTAGCACCATATGCCTTACAAGCTAATAAAGTTACTAGACCTATGCAACCTGCACCTAAAACTACAACTGTATCTCCTAATTTCACATTTCCTTGTGATACAGCATGTAATCCTACTGCTAAAGGCTCAACTAAAGCACCCTCCTTAGTTGATACATTGTCTGGTAGTTTAAAACACATATTTTCTGGATATGTTATATAGTTCATTAAAGAACCATGATATGGTGGTGTTGCTAGGAATTCCACGTCTGGACATAGATTATATTTACCGCTTTTACAAAATTCACATTGACCACAAGTTTGACCTGGCTCTAATGCAACTCTATCTCCAACTTTTAAATTCTTAACTCCTGAACCTACTTGAACTATTTCTCCAGCACATTCATGACCTAAAATAAAGTCTCCATCTACTATGAAGTCTCCTATTCTACCATGTTCATAGTAATGTACATCTGAACCACAAATTCCTACATATTCTAATTTTATAAGTACTTCTTTATCCTTTGGAACTGAAACCTCAATATCTCTTGTTTCCATATTATGAGTTCCACACATATATACTGCCTTGTTTATCATCTTTATTCCTCCTAAGGCATCTGAAAATAAATAATAAGTCAAAGATGGGAAGTATATTTTGAGTTAGACAAGGAAACA
>DCDL01000060.1:0-109426 GCA_002316385.1 Clostridium sp. UBA1056 | reverse complement strand
ATAACACAAAATAGACGAGCATTCTGGCTTATTAATTTTTTGAAGATGCCTAAATTAATTTCAACTATAGACCTTGCACAAAACTGTACAAGGTCCACATTTTTTATTAGTCTATATTACCTGCTTTTTTATGAATTTCTATAAACTCATCAGCATTATCCTTTGTGATTAATGGACAATCTACCATTATAGTATCACGCTCTATTTTACCAGTCATAACATCATATGTTAGCTTAACAGCTTTTTCTGCAAGCTCGTAAGCACTTTGAAGAGTTGTTGATGTCATTTCACCATTTTTTATAGCTAAGCAAGCTTCAGCTGTTCCATCAACACCATAAGATAATATATTTGTCTTTCCAGCTGCTTTAGCTGCTTCAAGAGCTCCTACACACATGTTATCATTCATAGATATTATTGCATCAATTTCTCCATGAGTTTGAATCCAGTCTTCCATTAATCTCATTGCTTCATCTTTGTTCCAGTTTGCAATTTGTTCATCTAAGATTTTAACGTCTGGTCTCTTAGCAAAGAACTCTTTTTCCCATCCTTCACGTCTCTTATCAGAATGCATGTTACCTGCTGGTCCCATAAGAACTACAACTTTTCCATTTTGAGGAACTTGCTCTAAAGCAAGCTTTGCATTTTTAGCAGCCTGATCAACTGGATCTGCATCTACTGCTGCTGCTCTATCATTATCATTAATACGATTATTTACGGTAATAACCTTAACACCTTTATCCATAGCTGCCATAGCTGGTGCTACTTGTGCTTCAGAATCAAATGGTTGAAGAAGAATTGCATCATATTTCTTTGTAACTGCATTCTCAATATGAGCTGCTATAACTTCATTCTTACTATCTCCATCAAATATATCTACCTTTACATCTTTATAGTTTTCACCTACTTCATCCTTTACTGCATTTGCAAGCCAAGCAGCAAAAGAATCTCCTTGAGCTCTTGCAATATATGCAATTTTATAAGTCTTTTCACCTTCTGCAGATGAATCCTCCTTTGAAGTATTAGAACATCCTACAGTAAGTGATAATGCCAATATTGATGACATGGCTAAAGCTAGTATTTTTTTTGTTTTCATAGCAATTGTCTCTCCCTAATAATATTATTTTTGATTTTAATTTGATTTTTACTTTAACTTGATTTAGATTAAACAGAAGTTGCTTTGCTTTCTACTACGTTTTTACCTTTGGTTTTATCATCAATACTGCCTAGTTTTCTGCTTTCTCTTTTGTTTTTAGATTTTATATCGTAAATTACTGCAAAAGCAATAATTACTCCCTTTACTACTTGTTGCATATAAGATTGTATTCCTACTAGGTTCATTATATTGTTTAAGAATCCCATAATGAATGCCCCTGCAAGAGTTCCACCTGCAGTTCCTATTCCCCCAGTGAAGCTTGTTCCACCAATTATTGCAGCTGTCATTCCTTCAAATTCTGCTCCTATACCTGCATTAGGAAGTCCAGCATTAACACGAGACATAAATAATACTCCTGCAATTCCAACAAATATACCATTTATAAGATAAGCTTTCATCTTAGTTTTATTTACATCTATTCCTGAAGCTCTTGAAGCCTCTTCACTACCACCTACAGCATAAACACATCTGCCTAGCTTTGTATGTTTTAAAATGTACCAAGTTAAAAGAGTAATTCCAGCCATAAATATTACAGGAATTGGAATAAATCCTATAGAATTTTGTCCTAGGACAATAAAGTCTCCTATTTGATAAATATTTTGTCCATTAGTAAATAACAGAGCTGCACCTCTTGCTACAGTTTGCATAGCTAATGTGGCAATAAATGGAGGTGCTTTAAACTTAGTTACCATTATCCCATTGATAAAGTTACAAAGAACACCTACAAGTACTCCAACTAGCACTGCTATTTCTAATGAACCTGTAGCTTTAAAAGCAGCAACGGAAAGCAGACCTGACAAAGCCAGAACTGAACCTGCTGATAAATCTATAAGACCACATATAATTAGAATTGTTTCACCAAAAGCAATAATAGTTGTTATAGATATTTGTCTTGATATATTTGTTAAGTTTTCTGTTGATAAAAATACAGGACTGATTAAAGAACATGCCATAAACATAGCAAGTAATACAACGTAAATACTATATTTACTTGAGGTTTTTGACCATTTATGTCTAATATCTATCATCTTCATCCTTCTATTCCCCCCTTGTAGCTAATTTCATAATAGCTTCTTGTGTTGCGTTCTCTCTATCTACTTCTCCAGTTATTTTTCCAGATGCCATAACATAGATTCTATCGCACATACCTATAAGTTCTGGCAATTCGGAACTTATTATTAATACTGCTCTATTTTCTTTTGCAAGTTCTGTTATTAGTTTATATATTTCGTACTTTGCTCCTACATCGATTCCTCTTGTTGGTTCATCAAGTATAAGAACATCTGGATTTCTAAGCATCCACTTTGCAAATATTACCTTTTGCTGATTTCCTCCACTTAGAGAATCAATGGAGGTTTCTAAATTAGGACTTTTAACCTTCATTCTTTCACATATATTTGATACACTACTAATCTCTTTTTTACTATGGAGATGACCCTTATAAAAGAATTTCTCTAAATTAGATATGGATACATTTTCTGTTATACTTCTAATTCCTACAATTCCATATCTCTTACGATCTTCTGACAGCATAACAATGCCATTATTAATACTGTCTTTTACATTTTTAACTTTTATTTTCTTACCCTTGACTTTAATCTCACCTGACAGGTATGGATCTAGTCCAAATATTGTTCTAGCCACTTCACTTCTACCTGCTCCCATAAGACCTGCGAAACCTACGATTTCTCCTCTTTTTACATGGAAATTGATATCATCAAAGTGCTTACCATCAGTTAATCCTTTAACCTCTAACATGGTTTCTCCAATTTTAATATCTTCCTTAGGATAAGCATTAGTAATTTTACGACCTACCATAAGAGAAATAACCTTGTCTATATCTAGCTCACTGGCTGGCTTAGTATCAATAACAACTCCATCTCTTATAACTGTTATTTCATCAGCTATTTTAAAGATTTCTTCCATTTTATGGGATATGTATATTATACTAACACCTTTACTTTTTAATTCAGCAATTTTTTCAAACAGAACTCCTACCTCTTTTCTAGTAATTGCAGATGTAGGCTCATCCATAATAATAACCTCTGAATTATAAGACATAGCCTTTAGTATCTCTAGCATCTGTATATCTGACACTGTAAGATCTTTAAACTGAGTTGTTGGAGAATAGGGTAAATTTTCTTGTTTTAGAAGCTCTTCTGTATCTTTTCTAATCTTCTTCCAATTGATTTTCCCTAGTTTATTTACTGGCTCTCTTCCCAAAAATATACTTTCTTCTATGGTGATTTCAGGTATATAATTTAACTCTTGAAATATCATAGAAATACCATGCTTACGAGCTTCAATAGGATTCTGTATCTTAACTTCTTTACCATCTATATGAATGCTTCCACCATCAGGCTGGTGCATTCCATTTATTATCTTCATAAGTGTAGATTTTCCTGCTCCATTTTCTCCACAAAGCACATGAACTGTTCCCTTTTTAACAGAAAAACTTACATCAGCTAATGCAGTTACCCCTGGGAAAAATTTTTGTATACCTTTTAATTCTAGCTTTGGTATATTGCTCTCCACCTTTATCCCCCCTTGTGAACTTTTAATTTCAATCTATGGCTTAATTATAATAAAAAAGTTATTAACCCATAATGGAAAATAACCTTGGTTTTGTGTAAATTATTCTTACCTAATTTTTCACAAAGTTTTTTGTGTAATATATTAATTTTTTTGTGTAATATATTAATATATTTGTGTAACATATTTATATATTTTTCAACATTTTTCTCACCAATACTAATATTTTATAAAAAAAATACTACTTAACATAGTTAAATAGTATTTATGTGCTACACTTTATTTATTTTTGTATGCTGTCTTTGTATTGACCTACAGTTAATCCTGTTACCTTTTTAAAAGTCTTATAAAAATATTGTTGATCCGTAAATCCTACTCTTTGATAAATCACTTTCATACTATCTTCACCTTTAATAATCATTTCCTTTGCCTTATCTATACGAAGATTGATAATATAAGAAGAAATATTTACCCCTGTCTCCTTTTTAAATAAAAATGATATATATTGTTTAGATAGATTAATATGAACAGCTATATCTTCTAATGTAACTTTGCTTGAATAATTTTTCTCAATATACTCAACAACTTTATTTATTATATATTTAGAGTTCTGATCATCCCTTATTCGTAAAACTAACTGAGATATCTCATCTATAAACTTACACATTAATTCTGATATAAACATAATTTTAGTAGAATTCATAATTTTATTGTAATACCCCTGATATAAAGTCTCATAATCATTTCCTTCAAAGTACTCCTCATACTTCTCTAGTATACTAATAACAATATTACAGTACATAAGCTTGCATGATAACTCTGATATTTTACAACCTTTTATTTCCTTCTCTATATAAAAAATATAACTTTTACCTTCCTCTATGTTTCCTTCTTCTATAAAATTTATAAGAACACTCTTGGAATGCTTTTCGAATTTTAACATATTTATATCCTTTAGTTCTCTATTTGGTCTTGCTTCTAGTGTAGAACTTAAGGGTAAATAGAATATGTCTTTACTTCTTTCCACAGATTCCTTAAATTTATTTGGAAATTCCCTAAGATTATCAAATATAGGTGTATAGATTACATCTAACTTAATATTAAAGTATTGAATTACAGTGGCTTTTATATATTTAATTACCTCCTGTACCTCACTATTTTTAATATTTTCCTTAGAAATAAAATATAAAAGCCCATCTCCCTGTCCCTTCACAAGACATTGTATTTTCTCTTTAGAAAATATCCATGCTATAATCTCTACCATAGCATTTTTCACATTTTTACTTTCTTTTCCTTCAATAGAAATAGCCATATCCGTTGATTCGGGAAACAAACCTAAAATAGAATATTTCCCTCCATTAATACTAAAATCTACCTGTTTAAACCCCTCAAGGTCTATCTCTTCAAAGGAACTTGAACCATCTATAAGATAATCTATAAGCTGATTTTTAGTCTTCATTAAAGTTTCACTAGCCTTATCCTTACCTAACTCTTCCTTATCCATATCATCTAAATTTCTCTTTACCTCTAGCATGGTACTTATTAGTTCCTCATCCTCTACCTCTGACTTAAGAATATAATTATTAGCTCCGCACTTTAATGCTTGTCTTACATTTGTAAAATCATCATAGCAGGTCAACACAAGTATTTGAGTTAAGCTATCTTCTTTCCTTACTTCTTTGGTTAACCATAAACCATCCTTCTTAGGCATTTTTATATCTGTTATAATTACATCTGGGTTATATAGCTTATACATCTCATAGGCCTTTTCACCATTTGGAGCCTCACCTATAACTGTAAAGCCTATGCTATTCCAATCTATTGTGGATTTTAACCCTACTCTCACAAGAACCTCATCATCTACAATTAAAACCTTATATACTTTCATCACCCTCTTTATCTATTAAAAAGTCATCAGCAGGTTTACTCATTATAATTCTAGGAACCTCTACCTTAACGTAAGTACCTAGTTTACTTCTATTTCCTATGTTAATTCCATATTCTTCGCCACAATAGAGCTTTATTCTTTGATTTACATTATTTAATCCAACTTTACTAAATTTGTTTACATCCTTTTCTTTACTAAAAATTTTTTCTATATCCTCATCACTAATTCCTGGTCCATTATCTTTTACAAGAATAATTAAATTATCCTCTTCTATACATGCCTTTATAGATATTTCTAATGGTTCCTCTTCTTCATCTTCCCTAATACCATATATCAAGGAATTTTCTACAATGGGCTGTAAAATTAGTTTAGGTATTGTACACTTAAGGCATTCTTCATCAATGTTATAAATAATGTTAACTTTTTCATTAAACCTTAAGTTTTGTATATTTATATAATTTCTAACATAATCTATCTCATCCTCTAAAGTAATCATTTCCTTTCCTAAGTTTATACTTACCCTTAAGAGTTTTATTAGAGAAGTTACTGCATTACTTACAGATTTATCACCCTGTATCTTAGCCATCCATTTTATAGTATTTAAAGTGTTATATAAGAAATGTGGATTAATTTGTGCATGCAATGTCTCAAGTTCTAATTCTTTTTTAAATCTTTCCTCTTCCACTAGCTTATCAACAACTTCATTCATCTTTCCAATCATATTATTAAAACTATTTCCAAGTTCCCCTAGCTCATCAATTCTATCCACATTTATACGTACATCTAGATCTCCCTCTTCAGCCTTCTTCATCATATTTTTCATACTCACCATAGGCCTTGAAATTTGTGACGAAAAGAATAAACAAATTAGTATAGTTATAATTACATAAATTGTTCCACCTATAAACATATATCGCTGCATATTTGTAATTTCTTTGTATAGATATTCCTTAGATACAATCTTTACAATTTTCCAATTAGGCAAAGTAATATTTGAATATATACATACCTTTTCAACATCATCATCGGTAAACTCTATTGAACCCGCATCTTTATTGGATGATAGCACTTCTAATGCATAATTTTTATCTCCTATATTCTTCCCTATGATTTCCTTATTAGAATGACTAATAATCTGACCTTTGGAATTACAAATAAATAATTCGCTACTTTCCTCTGTGATAAGATTTTTATAAGAATCCTCTAATATTGTTTCATCCACATCTATAAATATTGTTCCCATGTCCATTAAGCTATTTAAATCTATTACCTTTCTTCCTAAAGAAAAATAATTCTTAGTAATTTCTCCTGACAATATCTTAACCTTAACAGGAATTGTGTCAATCCAAACTAACTCTCCATGGGTTTTATTAATATTTCTAATATCCCTTCCTTCTTCCACATAAGTTTTAATAGTTCCCACATCATAAATCTTACCTTTAGCTATAAGGGACATACTGTCTACCTGCTCATTTGTAGTAGAAAAATTTCTCAGTATATTATTTAATTCCTCATGACTTTCCAATGATGAATCTTTCAAGTTTTCTATAAAATCTCTATTAGTTACAACCATATCTGATAGGTCTGCAATGCTATCAATTATGAAATCAATATTATTTCCTGCTTCGTATACAGATTGCTTTGCAGATTCACTATATTTTGTAGTAATAATAGATTTCATCACATTGTTGTAAATAATATATATAAATCCAATAGGTATAAATACTAACAAAATAAAAGTAACTAACAACTTATTTTTAAAGCTCTTTCTAATCCATGTAGCTTTCATTTTATCCCCACTATTCATTGTAGCAAATTCAATTCTTCAAAGATTTTATCTGATACCACCTTAGGATCTAAATCATTGTTCATCATATCTCTTACATTATTAATAATTATTTGTTCTACAAAATAAAAGTTACTTATCTTAGATCTAAAATATACATTATCTACTTCCCAAACCTCTAACAATGTAGGTAAGTGGTTTAAATTGTTTATTTCATTTGTATTGTTTTCTACATTTTCTATGATATTTTGTACCTCCATACTATTGTACACAGATTTTCTCGGTGGCATACTTCCACCCTCTGGTTCCCCTAAAACCATAATTTGTGTCTGAGGTGCTGTAGCCCAAACTATGAATAACCAGGCAGCCTTCTTTTCAATTTCTGTAGCATCGCTATTAATTCCTATGCCTGCCCCTCCATATATATTGGCACTTCTCGCATCCCCATATGGTAATATGCTATACCCTACATTACCTACAACCTTAGATATATTAGGATTTTCTACTACAGCCACATTCTCATCCCAGTTTGCCATCATTGCAATTTCACCATTTTTAAATGCTTCTGCAGTATCTGTCCAATTCCAATTAATGCTATCCGGCGCTCCCACCTCTACCATCTTCTTGTACATACTTAATCCATCTTCAAATTTATCATTTTGTACTGAAATCATCTTAGGTTCTTCTACGCCTAATGTATTGACATAAGAATCATCAAAATAATTTCCCCCATAGGATGCAAGAACATTTGAAAAATCACAATATAATGAATTATGCAATTGAGCCATTTGTGCGCTTCCATATTTAACTTCTTCATCTGGAACATTTTCATCAATCCACTTGGAAACAATACAATACCTTTCCCAAGTGAAATTCTTATCTCCTGGAGTCCAATCAAATCCATTGTCCGCCATAAACTGTTCCTTATATTTTTCAAAAATATCTTTTCTATAGAAAAAAATCATAGTTGTAGTATCAAAAGGTATTGTACATAGCTTAGTTTTATCTCCAAAATAGGATAGAATATTTACCTGATCATCAAAGAAGTCATCAATTCCACCCGGTATATGGGGCATATTAGGATCATTATTATATAAATTTAAATCTTCTAGACTGTTATAAAATCTGTTAAGAGTTTGGTATGGATCTACATAAACAAGTTGAAACTTCCCTCTTTCAGATATAAAATCATTGTTTATCTTATTTATCATTGTAGTGTAATCCATTGGTCTAATATTTACTCTAATACCTGTTTTCTCTGTAAACTTTCTACATTCCCTAGAAAGAATATTAGCATTTATATTATTTTCTACTACAAAATTAAGGGTAGTGCCTTGAAATTCTCTCCAATCAAATCCCTCTGGTGTCTCTATATTAGGCAATTCATTATCCCATGGATAAAAAGGTGCTTTAAGCTTATTATTAATTAATTCATTATCTTCAGCCTTAGCCACTATTATATTTTCGCTATATGTAGCTAAACAAATTATTGTTGCAACCACAATTATAATTAAAGTATATATCCATTTAGTTCTAATAATAATCACCTTCTCCTTCATTTTTATATGAAATATTATTTCATTTAGCTACATTATACATAATAATTCTACATATTTAAATGATTAAATCATTATTTTTCGATAAAAATGCTACTCTATTAAAAAATATTAAGAAAAATAATTATTGCTTAAATAGAATTTATTTGTTAATATAATCTCCAATTGGAATATTATTTATTTTTATGTAAATGTGTACATCCAAAATAAAAAATTCCCTCACACCATAGTCTGAGGGAACATTAAAATAGTTTTAGTGTTTAATAATTAAATCTCCTTATCCATTGGGATGGAGTGCAATTAAGTTTCTCTATTAATAACTTAGTAGAAAAAAATACGTATAACTCTATTAATTTAGTTATCATACAAAACTATAGGAGCTACTGAATAAGCTTAATATAATACATTCCTTTAGTAAAAGTAGTGCACTTATGTTAATACCTATATAATATATTTGTGTTTAACTTAAATAAAAATGTAGGATTTTATCCTACATTTTTATACTATGAATAAGTATTATTTTATACCATCATCTTGATTTCATTGAACTTATCAAGGTCAGTGTAGAGTTCTTCCTTATATGGATTTCTCTTTGTTTTATTTACTTTATATATCATATAAATAAATACAGCTATATTACCTCCAAGCGATAGAGCACTTAAAGCTGTGTAAATAGTAGGGTTGTAGGTTGATTTAACTACAAACATTCCTGCATCTTGGAAATTCGTAAAAGTCTGAGCAAACATACACCATATAGCCAAGGTCTGAGCTCTATGCTGTAGCCAAGCCCCCTTTCCAACAGTAAAAGCACAAATGGTTGGTGCAAGAAGCAATGCAAAACCTGCGTACCATGAATGAGTAGGTATGCAATTATAAGTGTATACAAAATTCCATAAATCATATGCAATGATCCAGAACCAAAGCATATCTGGCCATAACATATCTCTGCTTCTATCCTTTTTAGTTTCTTTTCTAATTACTATTCCAAACCAACCAGTTATGGCAATTATATTTAGTATCCCTGCAGCTGCATTCATATAGTTCCAAGGACCGCCCATTACACCTATTACTTCCCCTTCAATGGCACCTGAATTCATCATCCAATATGTGGATCCTACCTCAATATCCCTTACAACTGCCTCTAGGATATTAATGGCAAGAATCAGTGGTGGAAAACATAGTGCAATTTTATTATCAGCTAGTCTCCAAACCACCTCCCCAGTGATTTTGTCCTTTTTCTCAATATGACGAATGCACCAAAAACCAATACATCCTGCTGTTGCAGAATAAACTTTAGCTAAGTGAAACCAGTCAGTATACGTAACATCCTTTAAAACAGTAAACCAAATAATTGTTAAAATAATTGGTAAAATAACAAAGCTAAAAAATCCTGCCCATTTCTGTCTTCTAGAAAATTCATTAAATAGAAACAACCCTGCAAAAACAACAAACCACATTCCCCACGCAGTGAACATTGTTGCCCCTTCAACATAATTAAATTCAAACATTTTATTCACCCTCTACCCCTTTTTAAATCTTAAAATTACTTTATAAAATTTTCATTTATTTTAATAAGCAACTATTTCCTTAATTAAAAACTCTTTTCCACATAATAATTCCCAGCTTTTATTTTTACAATAAGGACATTCCTTGCTATTTTGAATAAGATTATAGACCTTATTACAGTTTTTACATATTACATTCCCTGGAAGTATCTCAACCTTCAATTTTGTAGCTTCTAGCATTGTACCGTCAATTGCTACCGGATAACACGCTTCTATATATTTAGGAACCATGGAGGATAGCTCTCCAATTTGCAAAACAACTGTATCAATTTTTGTCAGCTTGTTTTTTCGAGCGAAATTTTCCACAGTCTTCACTACTTCAATTACAACTCCAAGTTCATGCAAAGAAACACACCTCCAATAGTACAATTCAAAATATAAAACTACCTACTTCTAATACCCCTAAATTATTTAAAGAGTTTTTTTACCTTTTTAGTTGTAATTTTCACCTTACGTTTAAGAATTTGTTTTATAACTACTGGTTTTATATCCTCATAGGCTACACCCTCACCGTCATATTTTCTTACAAGAGAAATAGCATCAAACTTACATTTAGTTGTACATTGACCACATCCTACACAGAGAAATTCATCTACAACCGTTGCACCACAGCTAAGACAGCGTTCTGTTTCCTTTTTAATCTGCTCTTCAGTAAAAGTTCCACGTAAGTCTTTGAAGGTTTTTCTTGATTTACTTCCATCCACATGACCAATACTTTGTCTTGAACTACAATCATATCCTTGAAGTTCTAAGTTTCCCTTATCTAAAGCATGATACTCTTTTCTGTCACGACCAATAATCAAACTTTGTCCTGGTTGGACATAACGATGAATTGAAATTGCACCTTCTTTACCTAAGGCAATAGCATCAATGGCAAATTTAGGACCTGTTAATGCATCACCACCAGCAAAAACATCAGCTTCCCCTGTCTGTAATGTAACTAGATCTGCCTTAATGGTGTTATTTCTATTAAGCTCAATTTTGCTATCTGCTAAAAGTTTACCCCAATCCATTCCCTGACCTATTGAAAGCAATATAGTATCTGCCTTAACTATTACTGTATTATTTTCGTCATATGTTGGATTAAATTTTCCGTTCTCATTAAATACAGAAAGACATTTCTTAAACTCTACCCCTGTAGCACGTCCATTTTCAACAATAATTCTCTTTGGTCCCCAAGAATTATTAATTTCAATATCCTCTGATAATGCTTCTTCAATTTCCTCTGGAAGCGCAGGCATTTGTTCACAACTTTCTAGGCAGTACATTTTAACTTGTGTATCCCCAATTCTTGTAGCTGTTCTTGCAACATCTATAGCAACGTTACCTCCACCGATTACGATTACATTACCTTCAAGTTTTAAATCCTTACCCAAGTTTACATCTCTCATGAAATCGATACCTGTAATAACATTTTCTACATTTTCACCTTCTATACCAAGCTTCCTTCCTGTGCAAGCACCAATTGCAATATAAAAGGCTTTAAATCCTTGGCCTCTTAACTCTTTAAGAGGCACATCTTTCCCTACCTCAATACCTGTCTTAAATTCAACACCTAATTCTTTCAATATGTTGATTTCCGCATTTATAACTTCTTTTTCAAGTCTAAAAGCAGGTATTCCCAAGGTCAACATTCCACCAAGAACATCTTCTTTCTCAAACACTGTTACTTTATAACCGTCGATGGCTAAGAAATAAGCACAGCTAAGACCTGAAGGACCAGCTCCTACAACAGCAATTTTTTTACCGTATTCATGTCTACGCTTAGGCACATATCGGTGATTAACATTTAAATCTTGTTCAGCAATAAATTTTTTGATTTCATCAATAGCAACCGGCTCATCGATATCCCCTCTAGTACAATCTGATTCACATTTTCTTGGACAAATACGTCCACATACTGCAGGAAATGGATTTTCATGTTTGATAAGCTCAAGAGCTTCCCTATACCTTCTCTGAGATGCAAGTTTAATATAACCTTGAACAGCAATATGAGCTGGACAATTGGTTTTACAAGGACTTGTACCAGTATCAACTACATCTTTTCTATTTGTTCGATAATCAGGATTCCATTTATCAGGACCCCACTCTGTATCCCTTGGAGTTTCTGTTCTTTTTATCTCAGTAGTAACTGGTGTTTTTGAACATAATTTTTGGCCTAATTGTAATGCATTAACAGGGCAATTTTGAACGCATTCACCACAAGCAACACATTTATCTTTGTCAACTTTAGAAACATAGTTTGAGCGTACCATATCTGCATTAATGAACATACTAGCAGTTCTTAAAGATAGACAGGAACATCCACAGCAGTTACAAATAGCATGAGTTTTACCTGAACCATCCAAATTAGGTATCTGATGCATTAAACCATTTTCTTCTGCTCTTTTAATAATTTCAAAGGCTTCTTCCCGAGTAATCTGCCTACCTCTCTTTGTACGTATATAATATTCTGCAGCATGCCCCATCTGAATACAGATATCTTCCTTCAGGTGACCACACCCTTCTCCCATGGCTTCTCTTGCTGTACGGCAAGAACAATCTGAAACTGAGAAAATATCATTGTCATTAAGATACTTAGAAACTTCTTCATAGGATGCTCTTCTTGTTTCACCTTCAATAGCATGTTCTATAGGAATAACACGCATAAGACCTACACCTACAGGAAAGCTACCTGCTGTCTTAGGTCCTCTTACTCTTCCATAAGCTTCAAAAGCTCTAGGAATTTGGGGATACTTTTTAACATTCTTCTTATTATTAACCATCATTTCCATGATACCAGGAACCCAGGTCTCATACCAAAATGTATCCACTCCATCAATTTCATTTACAAAACAAACACCTGCATCTGCTAATTCTAACAAGAGTTTTGTTGTTATTTCCACAGATTTACCGCATAAAGGAGCAACCTCTTTAGCTGTAACCTTCTTACGTATTTCCATACAAAGTACTACTTCGGCCATTTCCTCTGTAACAACAGGTTCAAGAATCATATACTCCGGATCTGTCGCTTTGATTTCATTTTTCGAGCCACGTTTCTTATTGCTGATGTGATTTGCAAGATCAAGTACCTTTTCCTTAACCATATATTATCCCCCCAAAAATAATTATATGTTAGATATAAGTAAATCCATAAATTTTAATGTATATTTATAGTAGGTTATAAAAACAGTAAACTCTTTACTAATAGATAAAACATAAAAAATAATCAGCACTTTAGGATATATTAAGTTATTAAAACAAAAATAACCGAAAGAAGCTGATTATTATATACGTCAATTTTATATAAAACTATTTTAATCAGCTATTACTTTTAGAATCTTCTAATTATTTTACATGTTATTCTTCTTATTTTACTTTCCATAAGTTTACTTCTGTACGTATCCAATCAATCCATTCTTTAATTCCTTCTCCAGTTTTCGCTGAAATTGGAATAACTTTAATATTAGGATTCAATTTTTTTACTCGCTCTTTTACTGCCTCCAGATCAAATTCAAAATAGTCTGCTGCATCTATTTTATTAACAAGTAAAACATCAACTATTGAAAACATTAAAGGATATTTTAAAGGTTTGTCATCTCCCTCTGGTATGCTTAAAATCATAGCATTCTTTGATGCACCAGTATCAAACTCCGCAGGACACACCAAATTTCCAACGTTCTCTAGTATTGCAAAATCAACATTTTCAGTTCCAAGCCCCTCTAAACCTTGTCTTGTCATATCTGCATCCAGATGACACATTCCTCCTGTATGCAGCTGAATTACTTTGACACCAGACTGTGAAACCTTATGTGCATCCACCTCTGAATCAATATCTGCTTCCAAAACACCAATATTCATTTCATTTTTCAAGGCTTCAATTGTTCTTAAAACAGTTGTTGTTTTTCCTGAACCAGGTGATGACATAAGATTTAATAAAAAGACTCCTTCCTTTTTTAAATCCCCTCTAAGTAGTTCTGCCTGACGGTCATTGTTTTCGAAAACACTTTGCTTAATCTCTAAAACTTTGTATGCCTCCATATATCCCCTCTCCCATTTCATATATAATTTTAATCATGTTACATAATTAGTATATTATATGCAACCAAACCATAATATAACATAACAACTGTTATGTTTATGATATAACACTTAATTTTCTTTGTCAATAGATTAACACTCTAAATAGTATTTATATTCTGAAAACAAATAATAATATGGTTTTTAACTTCTCATCTCTTAACAATTCACCTCCACTACTGTAAAAATATGATATACTATCTATAAATGAGGTGAATAATATGACCGCTATTCAACAAAATCAAAAAAAACAACGTATTTTAGACGCCGCGATTAGCGTATTTATAGAAAATGGCTTTGAAGAAACAAGCATGCGCCAAATAGCATCAGCTGCAGGTCTTACTACTGGTGCCATCTATCATCATTTTAAGAACAAGGATGAGCTATTCTACCATGCAGTAAGGGAGGCTATGTACTTTGCTCAAAAGCTTTCTGAAAGAGATGAATGCAGTAATCTTAAGAGCACTGAAAATATGTTAAATGAGATTAGCACTAAAATTAGAGAACGTATGTCAAAGGTTAATGAGCAACGTCTTTTAGTTTTATTGATAGGTTATGTTTTATCAAAGGGTGGATCACTTAGTGAAAGTCTTAAACAAGATTATAATGAAATAATCAACAAAGTAGCAGACATGTACTTTTTTGCATTTGGCATTGAAAATGAAGACTGTAAAAAAAGCCTTGCTTCTATTTTAATAGCCGCCCTAGATGGCGTTGCAATGCAATATTCTCTTGGAGTTTTAAAACAAGAAGACCAAAAATTTAAAGATATCTTTGTTAATTTTTTTGCAGAAAGTATTCCTGCATTTATGCAGAAAAATAAGCTCTAGGTTAAATTATGTAACTACTTCCAAGTAAATTTAGAAGTGGTAATACTATAGTATAATATTTTTTGTAGCTGGTATCATAAAATGAATTCAAAATCAACGTTAATGACAGAAGGTCCAATCTATAAACAAATTACTGTTGTTTTATATAATACAGCAAGTGGTATATTTCAAGCAGTTGGTAACAGTAAATCTCCTCTGTATTATCTCATAACATCTTCTATAATAAATGTTATTCTCGATTTATTATTTGTTGTTGTATTTAAAATGGGAGTAGCTGGAGCTGCCATTGCCACTGTTATAGCTCAAGGAGTAAGTGTATGTCTTGCCTTCTCACATTGTCTAGCATGTATTTTAAGAGGAGCAGGAAAATCTACTGTACCAATGTTAGTTATGTTATCTTGTTGGTGTATTATACGAGTACTCTACATAACTATAGTTACACACTTAATACCAGAAATATATGTGATTTTCTGGGCTTATCCTTTAACTTGGTCACTAATCTCAATAATCTTTTTAATATATTATCTTAAATCTAACTGGCTTTACGGCTTTGAGAAATAGGATAAATATAAATGATGCATTATAGGCTTACAAACTTTACAAGTATGCATTATCATTATCTTTAAATTATACTCCAAATACAATCCAGTATGAGCTGAATAATTATTTTATTCAGCGACCTCTCACACCACCGTGTATACCGTTCGATACACTGCGGTTCAATAAGAATTACCTAACTCTTAAATAACTTTCAGTTAATGTTATAAACCCTTGTTCTTTAAGGTGATTATTAGATAATGTTGTTGCTAAAATAGGGCTATTGGAAATTTAAAATGGAATCTATTATAAATTTTAAAGCCTCCTAAGGTAGCTTATGAACTGCCCTAGGAGGCCTTAAAACTTTATAAACAATTTAAAAATATAAAATTTCACTTTACAAATCATTGATATACAAAAGGTGATGAAAATATTCATCACCTAAATATTACTTCTTAAATATTCCAAAAGGTTTTCCAACAGGTAAAAATACTCTTCCAAAATGAGTATTTAATACTGCAGCTGCTGAACCATAGAATGATACTATAGCTATTCCTAACTCAGAATAAGCAGCTAGCATATGTGTTCCATGCTCCATTATTCCAAAAGTTGTTAGTGTCAATCCTAAGAATAGGAAATCTATCAGCATAAATATTGTAAATAATACCTTATGAGTTTCCATAGCTCCTATAGTCATAAATATTGTAAATATTAAATATCCTAAATAAGCAACTCCTAATTGATTTATGTCAGCTTTAGCTGCTAGCTCTGGTCCAAATACTCCATTTTGAATTAACCAAGTAAACCCTACTGCATACCAAAAAAATGCATAAGCTCCAAAAGCTGTTGCTCCAAAAGTATTGTTATGCTTAAAATCATTTATACAAGCAAATAATTGTGCTGTTGCTCCTAAAAATATTGCCCATGGTAATACTAAAGATACTCCCTCTGTTAATCCTAACTTTTGAGATGATGCTACTAATGTTACCATAGCTAGTCCAAATAAACCTAATGCCGACGGATCAGCTACTACTACTTTAACCTTTGTTTCCTGCATAATGCCCTCCTAATTAATGTTCACGCAAATTTCATACTTTAAAACAATAGCAAATATATTGCATATTGTCAATAAAAATAATTGATTACCGATAGTTTTTCAATTAAAATTGTTTTATTTGCTCTTACTTGTGTAATGGCATTATGAGGAACTAAAATCTGTACATACTTATTTTCTATTCATTTAAGCTTAAATTAATTCTTCATAATAATAGTATTTCTATTTAATAGCAACGGCTTCAAAGGTAATGATCTGTTCAGAATTTGATGGATACTGACCAAATTTATAATCTGAAGAAATTACTATATTTTTAAATCCTATACTTTCAAGTATTAGTCTAAACTCTTCTACCCCATACCATCTTAGTGGAAAACGCTCTAATTCAGTTTGTAAAAGTACACCTTCACGCCACTTTTCATATCTCCCATGAGAAATAGTATATTGATTTATATAGTCAATCTCTACAATTTTGTTTTCTAATGTAATTATATCTCCATTAGAACATTCCCAGGTTCTTGTAGTTACTGTACCTATTGAAATATCTGTTTGCAAAAATATATCAACAATTAATCTACCACCATTAGATAAATGATTATAAAAGTTTTGTAATGCTTTTATTGAATATTCTCTTTTATGCAGTAGAAGGAACGTTCCTGTTGGCACTATAATAGCATCATATTTTGTATCTTGTGAAAAAGACTCCATCTTTGCCTCAAAAAGTTTAGGATTCAAAACTCTTTTTTTACAATTATTCTCACATATATTTAACATATCTTTTGAACTGTCAAATCCATCAACATTTAATCCTTTTTCTAAAAGAGGAATTAATATACGACCAGTTCCTGTTCCTGGTTCAAGAATAGGTCCTCTGCATGACTCTAATCTATTCATATAAAATTCTACATCTCCAAAAGAATGACCTATAGGCTTATCCATATCATATACTTCTGAAGATAATCTACTATAATAACTTAGCATCCTTTATCACCTTTCTTCCTTTATTTATTCTAAATATTTATTTTAGGCTATATCATACATCTGTCTTTCACTGATATATGCCTCAACATATTTCCTATAATTCAATGTAACCTCCACCTCCCTTCCTCCATATGGTAATTTTATTATAACAACAACTTTAAGAGGAAGCTGTTCCTGTTTTGCTAAATATTGATAATATAACCCCTCTTTAATTTTATTCCCATTTGAAAAATCTAAGGGCTACCCCTGTACCTATTACTGCAATAGCACTGATTACAATAATAGGTATCATCACACTATCTATCATCAAGTTAAGAGAAGCCGACTTTAGAAGTTTTATTCCCTGTGTTAAGGGTAAAATATCTGCAATTTTTTGAAGTTCTGTTGGCATAATCTCATAAGGTAGCGTTGCTCCTGAAAAAATCAACATAGGAAAATATAATACACTTGCTACAATACTTGCTGTCTTTATATTTGGAGCAATGCCGCCTACCATCATACCTATGCTAAACATTGATACCATTACTAAGAAGTATGAACTTAAAAACTGAAGCCACGAACCTTTAAATTGAAAATCAAAGAAAATCCTTGCTGTAGCATAAACAAGTATAAGGGAAGCAATAGAGTAAAGTGCATAAATAACTACCTGCACCACTAAAATCATAGCAGGACTTATAGGTGTTACCTGAAATCTCTTTAGAATTTTTTTGTGACGATAATCAGATACTACTAAAGGTAATCCCATCACGCCCTCTGCACATATTGCAATGATGGTAATGGCTCCGAATGACTGCTCTAAAAATGTATATTCAGCACCATGAAATGCAGGCTTATTTCCATAAATAATACCACGTAGAATTGTTACAACTATGGGCATACAAGTTACAAATATAAACATCTCCATACCTCGCAGTGACAATTTCAACTCAGTTTTTAGCATTGTTCTAAATACTTTTATCATGAACTTCCTCCTCATCTGCATACCCCAAAAGGGACTGCCTTTAATTGCTTCCTGTACTGTTCCACAGAAAATGCATGTTCCCTTTTTTAGAATACAAATCCTATCCCATAATGTTTCTACCTCATCCATAAAATGAGAGGTCAAAAAAATTGTAAGCCCTTTTTCTTTTAAGTCTAATAAACACTTCCATACATCTCTCCTTGCTTTTGCATCCAACCCTGTTGTCAGTTCATCTAAGAACACAACTTCTGGATTAGAAATTAAAGCAAGTATAATGAATAATCGTTGTTTTTGTCCTCCTGAAAGCTCACTCACTTGGCTTTTACATTTATCCGAAATACCAAATTGTTTTAATAATTCTGTGTACTCTAAAGGGTGTTTGTAAAGAGCCTGTGTAACTTCACAAAGTTCTTCCACTGTTATCTTGTCTTGATAATTTGATTCTTGAAATTGAACTCCAACTCGCTGAAATAATTCTTTTCGATCCCTTTGAGGATTCATTCCTAAAATCGAAATGGATCCATAATCAAATTTCTTTGTACCTAAAATACATTCAATAGTTGTGCTTTTCCCAGCTCCATTTGCACCAAGCAATCCAAACACTTCGCCACGTTTCACTGATAAGCTCACATTATTTATAGCTTGCACATTTCCATATGCTTTGCATAAAGCATCAATTTTAATTGTTTCCATGTCTATAAACCTCCTATTCTTTACTACACAAAAAGAATAACACCAGAAAAAAGTCTGGTGTTAAACTGTAGAGTTCATATTAAGTTTTTCTTGCATTACTTTTAATTGACTTAGAATGCAATTTGCATTTGATTCTGCATTACTTAGTGAAGTAAGAAGCTTATCGCAGGCTGTTACAATATCTTCATCTCTTTGGGGCGTATTAATAACTTCTCGTATATCAATTTCTGAGTTACTGTATGTTGCATTTATCATACGTAAAATTGCTGCAAGTGAGTAATTGGCACATCGCAAAGAACGTATTATCTTCAATATTTGAATATGATTTTTCGTATATATCCTATATCCATTCTGTTTTCTTTTTACAGAAAGTAGTCCATTCATTTCCCAGTTTCTTAACGTATCCATGGTAACTTGAAGATACTCTGCTGTTTGCTTTCTTGTCATAAAAATATCATTTTCTTCACTTTCTATGCCTAAAAGTAGTTTTTTGTAATTTCAATAGCTTATTCTGCGCTTTTATAAATTTATTTAAATATTAAGAGCCGATACTTTGTTTGTATCTGCTCTCTTCTATAGTGTTACACAATATTTTTCTTCTAATTTATTTAGTATTATGTAAATTATGATAGTTTAAGCTATTAAAAATGCCTTAAATCCATAGTGTGTCTTTGAAAAAAGGCACTACAAATTAAGACGCTTTTCTTTTCATTTTTTCTATCCTATTAACCTAAAAATTCAGGGTTTTCTATATAGTCTGAACGAATTGCCTTTTGTAGAATAGTAAAGTCAATTTCATTCTTCAACTCATCCAGGGACAGTGGATATTTTATTCCACAGGTTTCACATTCTATATATTCCTTGGATATCTCTTTTTCTCGATTATCAAATAAAAAGGGCACTGTTTTCGCCCTTTTAGTAGTTTCATCGAAATTTTGCGAATTAATTTTATAGGTATATAAATAAGTTGCTTCCCGTTTAATAATGAAGTTTTCCCCATTACATTTCGGACAAGTTAACGATTTTTTTAAATCCATTAAAAAACTTCCTTCCATATGGTTATCTAAATTCATCTAACTATTTAATAGTATTTGAAATAATATGATAACTATTCATAAAAGGTATATAAAAAAGCAAAGGGGTTATTTTTTAAATGGTAAAGGAAAAATCTTAAGGATGTTGTCCAAGCTAATAGTGGACAAGTAACAAGTATTGTTATGCAATTTAAAGAACACACTGACGATTATGTATGAAACTTAATGCTTTATTTAATTTATCAGGCAAGTCTTGTGGAACAGCATGTCCTATTCCTTTATTAACATAGAATTCATATGGGAGATCAACTTCTTCAAATACTTTAATCATTTCTTCTTGCTCTTCCAATGGTATTAAAATTTCTCCTTCCATAAATATACCCCTAACCCCTCTTTCAGCTGCAAGCTTAACATTCTCCTTCGTAAATGATTCTGGAAAATCTGGACCCATGGCAATAAATCCTTTTATAGGAATAACATTAGCAAATGTAATATCTAAAGATGTTATTGCTCCCCCAGAAAATCCTCCAATTATTACACACTCCTCATCAATGGAATATTCTTGTAATACAATATAACACCAAATCAACAACACCTCTACACTTCCAAAAATATCCTTGTCTTATTGTCCCTTCCTCTATAAAATTGTTTCTTAAAAGTACATTGCGAGATTTCACATTTTCTGGTATTACAAAAGCCTGAATTCTATTTACGTCAATTTCATTAAAAAGAAAATTCAAAAGCAACTTTGTAGTTTTAGTTGCTATACCTTTCCCCCAATAATTATAATTCAATGTATATCCTATAGTAACATAACTAACTTTTGAATCAAAATCAAAAATTTCAGCTACACCAATCATTTTATTATTCTCTTCTTTAGAATATATTCCAAGATTAATTATTTGTCTTTTTAAAAAATCTCTTTCATGATGTCCTATTATGTTTTTAACTGCAGAAGCCGTTTTTCTAGGCTCTCCTGGTTTATATTGGTACAGTCTCTCATCCATATTTATTTCTACATAATCATTTAAATCATATTTTTCAATTTGCTTTAGTAGAATTTCTTCGCTTTCGATTTTGGGATAACGTTCAAACAACTTATTAAAATTCACCTTGTGTTCCTCCTTGTATAATCGTTTATCCAATAACTCCATCTATTTAATAACAATACATGGAAGTATTTCTTTAACAATCATATCTCCAAAGATATCATCACAACTTAATTCTTTATCTCTCATTCCTATTAATCCAAACAAAAGTAACTAAACTATTTTCTAAATCACCATCTATTTTCTCTATTAACGGAGCATTATCTTTCTCAATGTTATTCCAAAACACTTGTACAACTTCAGTGTTTCCTAATTCAATCTTTTCTTTGAATCTCATAATTACTGAACTTTCTAGCATTGTTCTTTCCGTATTCTTACACTCATCTACTTCTTATAACTCTCTATATATAAATAGCTCCCTTTTCATCTATATATAAACCAAAGTACATGTTAAACTTATTAGCCATCAAAGCTACTCCATTGCCTATAACATCAGTTGTATGCATGCTTAAAATCCTCTTGATATATGTTTCTATAGCTTACTTATTGCTCAATATGCACATGCTATAGTACCACAATATATTACCCGAGTTGTAGAGCCAACCTTATGCTATTTCAGATCAATAAAATTATATCTTCAAAAGCATTTCATACTGACCAACACTATATTCAAAACCTAATTTGAGTAAAAAATCTTTAGTAAATTTAGATTCATCATCTACATTAAGAACGCTGATTTTATATGATTCTGTATTTTTTATCATATCTGTCATTATACTTCTTGCAATTCCATTTCCTCTATAATCCTTATTTACTGCTATTTGGGGAATATCTCCTGTTCTTTTATCAATAATGCCATAGCCAACAATGGTATTATCAAAACGTACAATAGAATATAGGAATGCTTCTGGTATAGCGCTAATAGAATCAATAGAATTCTGCCAAGATGGCTTAAAATCCCAAAATTCTGTTAATTGTCTTAAGTTAATTCTGTCAACATGTTCAACCTTATAGGTTGTTATTGGGTTATATTTATTTTTATCTAGTTGAAAACATTGGAACTCTCTTTGAATCTCAAAGCCTTGTTTTTTATAAAGTTCAACTGCAGATGTATTAGATTTAATTACTTCAAGCAAATATTGCTCCACTTGCTTTTGTTTAAGTGCTTCTTTGATATTTAGAAGCATATTGCTTGTGATACCTTGTCTTCTATATTCAGCTGTAACGCCTGTACCAAGGTCATATACTGTTGATTTTTCATTCCAATTTCGAAATCCATTTAAAACGAATCCAACTAACATTTCATTTTTAAATGCACCTATGGACATTTCGGGGTTATACCCTCTTCTTTGAAGCATTTGTTTAAACTTCCAAATGGGCAAATCCATCTTAACTTGATAATCAGAAAATGCATCTAAAAATGTTTTATGAAGTGTTTCAGTACTTGTTTTATCTAATATTTTATAACTAAACATTTATTATCTTCTCCTTTCCATTACATCATCTTTTAGTTCGCGATAAATTTGTCAATATTCTTCAAAATATATTCCCCTTTCTCCTAAGACTTATTTAAAAGCTTCTATCTTATCATTATTGCTTTTATTTTTAATAAATTCCCTTAAGTAATTTGTATTGTAAAATAAATATTCTATAAACTTATAAACAGCCTCCACTAAAACTAACCCAGCTAACAAATCTATAATTACATGTTGTTTTACAAATTGAGTTGAGACTATAACTAACCTTCCAACTACATTAAATCCAATCTTATATTTTACTGGCATATTTTTAAGCTTATTTATCCCCTTTAAAGCTGAAAAGGTTGCTGCTACATGAATACTAGGAAAACAATTATAAGGGTTGTCCCTACAATAAATAAACTTAACAAAATTGCACAGCAAATCATCATGAACTATTATCGGCCTTGAAACATAGGTTTGAAAATTCAAATAAATTATAAGACAAATACAATTAACTATATTTAAAGTTAAAAGTGAAATGAAATATCTTTCCTCATCACAATAACACATTATTATAAGTGAGATTATTAAATTTGGCATATACATCATATATGGAATAATGAATACACTTACAAAAGGAATTAAATCATCTATTTCTGTATATAACGAATGTAATTTTTGATTCTGAGAATGGTTTATAAGAAAATAGCATATACTAATTATTCCAATGGAAAATATCCATAAATATGGTTTTATAGTTTTGACATTATATTTTTCTAGTAACCACTTCACAAATTTCACCTTCCATACGAAAATATTATATATTAATATTATAATATTTGTATTTTTTTCTTTTGTCTACCATAATCTTTCGCAATCTATCAGATATTTAACTATAAAATCTTCCCTTTTATTGCATTCATAAACAGATTTCTTAGCTTCTTCGAAGCTTAGAAATCGTTATCCAGGGACGTAGCAGCTCTTTGCTCCCACTTTGAAGAAGATGGGAGTATTAGAGCTGGTAATCATTGGATAAAATTGACAAAAACCTTCAAACCCGCATGAACAGAACAACTAGTTTACTAGTTTTATAGTTTTATAGTTAAATATATCCCTATTTCTCTATGTAAATATTTATATAGAGAAATAGGGATATTTATCTTTTAAATTGGTCATATTATAACTTTTTATCATCGTCTATGCATTACCATCACTATGATTTCATTTTAATGAAAGTTAGATTTTTAGATTAAATGCTATTATAATTATGGCAAGCCACTAAGTGATTTGGTGAAACCTCTACAAGCTCTGGTATTTCTTCCTTACATCTATCCGTTGCATATTTGCATCTAGTGTTAAATTTACAACCTGAAGGAATTTTTCCTTCACTAGGTATACTCCCTTTTAGTAGAACCCTGTTATTCTCTTGAAGTGGATGACTAATGGGCATTGAAGATATTAATACTTTTGTATAA
Organism: Clostridium sp. UBA1056; assembly: GCA_002316385.1. Lineage (GTDB taxonomy): Bacteria > Bacillota > Clostridia > Clostridiales > Clostridiaceae > Clostridium_J. Next base: position 84,813 of record DCDL01000060.1, on the reverse strand, counting down.
GGATGAAGAGGATGATTATAAATCTCCCCGGAAGATCCCCTCTCTACTATTACTCCTAAATACATTACACATATTTCATCACAAAAATATCTTACAACACTTAAATTATGAGATATAAATAAATAGGTTAAAGAAAGGTCTTCTTTTAAATCTAACATTAAATTTAGAATTTGTGATTGAATTGACACATCTAAAGCTGCTGTAGGCTCATCACAAACAATAAATTGTGGACTTAGAGATAGTGCTCTTGCAATACCAATCCTTTGTCTTTGTCCTCCACTAAATTCATGGGGATATCTATTTAAACAAGTTTTATCCATTCCGCAAAGATTTAAAAGACTTTCACACCTTTCCTTTATTTCTGCCTTACTTCCCATTTTATGTTTCACCATTCCCTCAGAAACAATTGATTCTATGTTCTTCCTTGGATTTAATGATGAGTATGGATCTTGAAATATTAACTGCATATCTTTTCTTATTTCATTCATTCTTTTTTTAGGTATATAAGTATTTTTCTCTACATTAAATATAGTTTCATCATTAAACTTAACACTTCCCCCTGTGGGTTCTATCAAGTTTAATATGGTTTTTCCTACCGTTGATTTACCACAGCCTGATTCTCCAACTAAGCCCATTATTTTAGTTTTATGTATTTTAAAGGACACTCCATCCACTGATTTTGTATAGGATTTAATATTAGAAAAAAGTTCATTTTTTAATGGAAAGTACTTTTTCAGATCCTTTACCTCTAATAAAATATCTTTATTATTTTCCTTCATCAGCTATAGTCCTCCTTTAACATCATTAAATAACCAACAGCAAACCTTATGGCCATCTTTTAATTCTTTTGTACAAGGCTCTTTTTCTCTACATATATCCATAGCCTGTGAACATCTAGATACATAAGGACAACCTTCAATATTTTCATATAAACTTGGTACATTTCCACTAATAGTATTAAACCTTCCATTAAAATTATCAGGCATTGAGTTAATTAATCCCTTAGAATATGGATGCATAGGGTTATCAAAAAACTCTAATACAGTACATTCTTCTAATATTTTTCCTCTGTACATGACAACAACTCTTTGGGCAAGTTCTGCTATAATTCCTAAATCATGAGTAATAAACATAATTGAAGTTTCACTTCTCTTAGTAATATCCTTTAGTAGTGATAATATTTCCCCTTGGGTTGTAACATCAAGGGCAGTGGTTGGTTCATCAGCAATAATAATCTTAGGATTATTTGCAATTGCCATAGCTATCATAATTCTTTGGCGCATACCCCCACTTAGTTGGAAGGGATATTTATTAATAACTTCTTCAGGGCTTGCAATATTTAGCTGTTCTAAAATCTTAATAATTTCTTTTTTATTGTCCTTTTTGGGCTCTTTACTATGTATCTTATAAACTTCATTTATTTGTTTATAAACCGTAAATACAGGATTTAAAGATGTCATTGGTTCCTGAAAAATCATAGAAATTTTACTTCCTCTAATTTTACACATTTCTTTATCCTTAAGTTTAAGAATATCCTTATCTTCAAAAATAATCTCTCCTGACTCAATCTTTCCATGAGGACCTTCAATTAAATTCATAACGGATAAGGAGGTAACACTCTTTCCACTTCCTGACTCTCCAACAATCCCTAAGACCTCACCTTTTTTAAGGGAAAAACTAACATTGTCTACTGCATTAACCTTTCCAAACATAGTTTTAAAGCTTACTTTTAAATTTTTTACTTGTAATATGTCCATGGAATCCTCCTTCACTAAGCCTTAATCTTTGGGTCTAAGGCATCTCTAAGTCCATCCCCTACAAAGTTAATAGATAATACTATTAGTATCACCATAACTCCTGCTGGAATCCACAGCCACCATTCCTTCTGTAAAACGGCCATGTTCTGTGCTGAAACAAGCATATTTCCCCAACTAGGCTGAGGTAGTTTTACTCCCATTCCCAAGAAACTTAAGGAAGCTTCTGTTAAAATCCCATTTGCAATGGAAAGAGTAGCTGCCACCAGTATTGGAGACATAACATTAGGTAATAAATGCTTAACTATTATCTCTCTCCTATTTAAACCTAGTAACCTAGCAGCCATGATATACTCCTCTTCCTTTAAAGATAATATCTCAGCTCGAACAATTCTTGCAATGTTTGGCCACATTAAAACTCCAATGATAAATATTAAATTATAGACACTTGGACCTACAATTGCAGCTATGGATATTGCAATAACAAAGAATGGGAAACACATTATAATATCAATAATTCTCATAATTATTTTATCTATAATTCCTCCATAAAAACCTGCAATTGCTCCTAATGTAACTCCAATGACAAGCTGAACTACCATGGATGTAACTCCAACTAAAATTGATACCCTTCCACCATATAATAATCTAGCAAATACATCTCTTCCCACCTCATCTGTTCCTAGTATATGCTCAGTACTAGGTGCAGAACGTATATTATATAAATCCGTTGCACTTATATCATATTTAGTTAAGAAAGGAGCTAAAATAGAGATTAGTATTAGAGTTATAATTATAATAAGACCCATTAGGGCTAATTTATTCTTCATAAATTTCTTCATTGATATATTGTTTAAAGAGTTTAAGTTTTTTAACCTATCTTCATCTTTTTTTAAAAACATTTATTTTTTCTCCTTTCAATTAATCTACTACCCTTATTCTTGGATCTACCACAGCATATAAAAGGTCTGCAAGTAAGTTAGATAAAACTATAATTACAGCCAATAGCATAGTTATCCCCATAATTAAAGGATAATCTCTATTTAGTATAGCTTCATAATTTAACATCCCAATTCCCGGCCATACAAAAACTGTTTCTGTAATTAATGCTCCAGAAAACATGGCAGGAATTTGCATACATATAACAGTAACAATGGATATTAATGAATTTCTAAATCCATGGGTCCAGATAGTTTTATTTCTACTTAAACCCTTTGCTCTTGCCGTTCTTATATAATCTTTGCTCATAACCTCTAGCATAGATGATCTTGTGTATCTAAGTAAGGATGCTGCTTGAGTTATCGACAGTACTATGACAAGCATAATCATATGTTTTCCTACATCCATAATTTTTTTAATACCTGTATAATTTTCTCCCAATGTCATCATTCCTGAGGCTGGAAGAACCCCTAAATCAAAAGCTAACCACTTTACCAGTAATAATCCTAGAAAGAATGTTGGTACAGAAACTCCAACAAAGGATACAAAAGTGAAACCATAATCTAGAATGGATTTAGGCTTAGATGCAGACAAAACTCCAATGAGTATTGCAATAAAAGTACTTATAACCAGGGAAATAACTGAAATTAAAAGTGTATTTCCAAGACGTGACATAATTATATTAAAAACAGGGGTTTTATAATTAATAGAATATCCAAAATCTCCAGTAATAGCTCTCCCTACCCACTTAACATATTTAACTGGAATAGGATCATAATATCCTAACTTTTCTAGCTTCTGTTCAATTACTTGTGGAGAAACCGATGGATCAATCATTGTTGAATAAGGATTTCCAGGTTGCATATGAACCAATGTGAAAACAATTATAGAAACCCCAAATAGAACAGTTATAGCAGATCCAATTCTTTTTAGCATAAACTTCAACATAAGTATTTTCTCCTTTTTATCTATAAGCATTTTAAAGGGGCTGCATCAAAAATATTGACCTATGTTTTATCCTAATGTTGAATTAACCTTAAATACTATTGATTCACTGCAATAATATAATGGCTATTTCAACGTGGGTTTAAAACATACTCTACTTTGAGGCATCCCCTTGAATCATATTTTACTATAACTTGATTATTCTATAACCCAGTTATGTATGTTATTAAAGTTATTAAAAGTAGATGGCTCATATCCCTTTAATTTTCCATTGTACATCATTTCATTTTTTTGTAAAAATAGATATACTTGAGCCACATCTTCATTTAGAATTTTACCAATTTCTTCATAGTAACCTTGACGTTCTTCCTGATTTAAAGTACTAAGACCTTTTTCAATTAATTCATCAACTTTATCATTTTTATAAGATACTATGTTATATCCTTCAACACCCTTCTCATCTGTAGCTGCACTTGAATGCCAGAATGGTTTTGGATCTGGATCTAGAGATAAAGTATTACCCATCATATATAAATCAAATTCATGATTTGAAACAACTTCATCCATTAATGTAGAGAATTCCATAGTTAATATCTCTATTTCTACACCAATTTGTTTTAAGCTTTCTTGGATAATAACAGCACTTTGCTCTCTTGTTTTAGATCCTACAGGACATTTTAATGTAAGATGCATTTTTTCTCTAGCTGCATTTTCAACAACACCATCATTATTTCTATCTTCCCAACCTGCTTCTTTTAATAAGTTCTTAGCAGTATCTATATTAAAAGCATAATCCTTTATATCAGAAGCTTTTGGATATCCCCAACGATTTGGAAGCATTGGAGTATTTACAACTTCTCCTCTTCCTTCTAACAATTTATCAACCATTAAGTTTCTATCTATAGCATACATAAATGCTTGTCTTACTTTTACATCTTGGAATATAGGTAATCTTAAGTTTATACCCATATATTGGAACATAAAATCTGAGAACTCTACACTTTTAAGTCCTTCTGTCTTTAACCCTTCAATATCACTTTTTCTCATATCCTTCACACTAGCAATATCAATATTACCACTTTTTAACTCAGCTTGAATTGTATCTGGATTTACAACTTTAAAGATTAATTTAGAAGTCTTAGGTTTACCTTCAAAGAAATCCTCTGCTGCTTCAAATTCTACATATTGGCCTGATTCAAACTTAGTTACTTTATATGGTCCACATCCTACAGGATTATTAAGAGCTGCTGTTTCTTTCTCCCAATTCTCAATAGGAATTTGTGACCAAATATGTTTAGGAATGATTCCTAAAGTACTTAAATTTGTTAGTGCTGGTGCATAAGTTTCTTCAAACTCAATGGTAATAGTTGTATCATCCTCAACCTTAATACCTTCTATTGAATCTGATTTTCCCTCATGATAAGCTTTAGCACCTTTAATTTTTTCAACGTCATCATAGTTGTTACCAGTGTATTTTCCATTAGCCATGGATTGTAAAGTGAATGCCATATCTTCTGCTGTAACAGGTTTTCCATCATGCCATTTTGCATTAGATTTCAATTTGAAAGTTATTATTTTTTGATCTTCAGAAATTAAATAGTCCTCTGCTAAATAATTCTTTAAATCACCTTTATCATCAACGTTCATTAAAGATGCATATACAACACTATTAACATTTCCATCATATCTAGTGCTAGATAACAAAGGATTAAATACTCCTGTAGGTGCAGTATCTAATGCATAAACAATCTTATCCTTAGATGTGCTTTGTTCTTGTGCTCCACTTGAGCTTTCATTTGAACTACCTTTAGCACCACACCCAACCAGCATGGTTAAAGTCAAAACTGCTGCTGTGATAATACTAATTATTTTTTTCTTCATAATTTATTTTCCCCTATCTATATGTATTTTTTAACATACATGTATTTTAAAAAATATATATGTTTTAATTGATCATTGAAATTGTTTTCAATTCTATATGCATTTTACTTAACTATATCTGTCATAGTTAAAATATCTATTTCCGATAAAATTAGTCCGAGGTTATTACTTGTTGAAATGTGTATTTTTATGAACTTTAATGTAACTTTAAGTTAAAAACCTATTTCAGTTTATCATGAAACAAAATTTTACACACCATATATTTAAATTTTCCATGAATACTCCTTCATGTATTATTTTTTCTAATAGACTCTTTTCTGTTTATTTCAGTTGTCACTATATAAGAAGTAAAAACTATTCTATACACTTGATACATTTATATATAATTTTTTATATCATCTACACAAAACCTATACTTTTGCGTATTTGTTCAACCCCCTAAAAAAACTGTTCCTGTTTTGCTAAGTATTTATAATAAAATATGATTGCATCTCGTAAACTAAGCTTTTATCATATACTTCTATGATGACATTGACTGTCAGTATGAATTATAAAACTAATTTATCCTATAAAAAAAGCCTAAGGTTTACCTTAAGCTTATTTCTATAATTATAAAAATATTGTATTATTGATGTCTTTATAAATTTATACATTCAACAATATATTCATCACTAGCATAAAATCTAGCCATTAATCAGTGATATTTTCAAATTTTAATACTTTTATAGCTTCTGTTTGATTTTTAGTTTTAAGTAAGGTATAAATACAATTGCTATAAGTGCACTTATCCCCATTAAATATGGGTAATAAAGATATTTCATTATGCTAAATGGTGACAATTTAGCTAATGCTGATGCTGATAAAAGCTGAGCACCATAAGGAATAATTCCTTGAGCCACACAAGAAAACATATCTAATATACCCGCTACTCTTTTAGGTTCAATATCATATTGATTCGATATATCTTTAGCAATAGGTCCTACAGTAACTATAGCTATAGTGTTGTTAGCTGTACATATATCAACTAAACTAACTAATGTGGCAATTCCAACTTCTGCTCCTATTTTACTGTTAACTCTTTTTTTAATAAATCCTAGTATAAACTCAATTCCCCCATTGAATTTTATAATTTCAACCATTCCCCCAATTATGATTGAAATTATTACAAGCTCAGACATTCCACCAATTCCTTTGCCTATAGCCTGCAATAGACCTATTATATCAAATGCCCCCGTAAATATTCCTATGCTTCCTGCAAATAAGATTCCACCAACTAGCACCACTAACACATTAACCCCTAAAAGAGCCCCTAGTAATACTCCTACATAAGGTAAAACTTTAACTAAACTATATGAATAATCTGCTACTACCTTAGAGTCTTGTCCCAGTGTTATAAAAGTAAATATTAAAGTTGTTATTATTGCTGCTGGCAATACAACTATAAAATTCATTCTAAATTTATCTCTCATCTCACAGCCTTGAGTCCTCGTAGCTGCTATAGTGGTATCAGAGATCATAGAAAGGTTGTCCCCAAACATTGCTCCACTAACAACAGCTCCAACCACTAAAGCTATAGGTATACCTGTCTTAGCCGCAATTCCAGTAGCTATAGGAACTAATGCTACTATTGTTCCCATGGATGTACCTATAGATATTGCTATAAAACATGCAATTATAAAAACCCCTGATACTAGTATGTTACTTGGTAAAAATGTTAGTCCTAAATTAACAGTAGATTCTACAGCCCCCATAGTTTTAGCAACTTCTGCAAAAGCCCCTGCCAGTATAAATATAAGACACATTAAAATAATGTTGGGTTCTCCTGCTCCCTTGCAGAATACATCTAACTTTTTATCTAGTGATACTTCTCTATTCATAAATAATGCTACCAATGCCGCTAATAAAAATGGTACAGTTACAGGCATAGCATAAAAATCCTTTGTAACTAAAGATATCCCCATAAAAACTACTATAAAAATAAATAATGGTAACAAAGCAATAGCACTGCCCTTTTTCAAGTTATCTTTCATTTCTTCCTCCTTAGTTTAATTAATACTTTAATTCTTTATATAAGATTTAGTGATCTTAGGCATCTAAAAATAAATAATAAGTCAAAGANNAAGTATATTTTGAGTTAGACAAGGAAACAGGTTCCTTAGATAGTAGCACTATCTAAGGGTTTTGTTGACGCAGTGTAACACAAAATTGACGAGTATTCTGACTTATTTATTTTTTGAAGATACCTTAAATGGATTATCTGGAAATAAAAAAACTTCCTGCCTTACCTAAAAGATAATGCAAGAAGTTATGTTCTTCCGATTCTTATCTTCCAGGTTAATCCTGCTGGATTTAGCACCATAAAGTTTAAAATAACTACCTTTGGTTGCCGGGCTTCATAGGGCCAGTCCCTCAGCCTCTCTTGATAAGATACTATATTCTATTATTAAATTCTTAATAAGAATAGCATTTGTTTATTATTATGTCAATATAATTTATCAAAAGCATTTTAACCCATATTTTATCAAGTAAATGCTCAATTTCTTTTTCTCTTTATTTTTGAACCTCTTCTTTATTATTAATTAACCCAAATTATTCATCAAATTTATTTATTAGTGCCTATTTTGAAGATTATGGCATTCTAAGTAGGCTTGGTGACTATTTTTTGTTTCAATTCAGAATTTCTATATACAAATAGTTTGATATATAACTATTTCTCTTTGTAAATATTTATATATCAAGCTAGATCATCTATACTTTTCCTTTTTCATTATTAAAAAGCTCACAGACAAAGTCTGTGAGCCGTGAAATCAAAACTTTATTTAACCTAAGTCAATTCTTTTTTATAAAAGGTAGAGGTTTATTGTTTAGTTACATTTACTAGCCTCACAACAGTTTCGATATGAGGCTTATCCTGTAATTTGAAATTAAAATATATTAATATAAATAAAGATGGATACTTATGATACATCCTGGACTTGGCTAACTTATTGTTTCTTTTCAATAATATATATTGTTTCGATAGCTTCTATGAATATCTCTACACCTCTTTATTTGCATTGTAGAAATAAAACTATCATATTTATCAAATATTTGCTTAGAATTTAACCGCGTTGCAGAGTCTGTTAAAAAAGCCGATTCTGTAGCTCCTCTTTTCCTATTCTCATTTAATGCTCTTATTATTCCATTAGCACTTTTTATACCTATACCATGACCAAAATAAGTTCCATTACCTAAATTAATAACATTTTCTCCCTGCCATTCAGGTGTTGCCGGGTTTACATCAGGATTTTTAAAATATTGACAATCTCCAGGGAGGAACTCTGTTACATTGTCATATTGTTCTATATAAAGGTTTTCATTTATATATTGCCAATCTAATAAATATATACTTGGAAACATTTCATTAAAAAGTTCTTCAGGAAGTATGTTAACAAGTGCCCTATAATAAATAATAACTATTGCAGTGGCACATTCAGTGCCATATTCTGAACTATTAATAAAGATATCCTTTATAGCATCAGATGGCTTTACACCTTCTTTTAATAAAAAACCACCTTCATCAGTACGCTGCCAGTAATCTGTATTACATTTTGATTCACGGAAGGTTGTAAAGCTCATATCATTTCCATCTAATTCCCTAGCTGCTCCAACAATATTTGCTCGTAGTTTTATGGCAAAATTTAATTGATTTAATGAGTCATATCTATAAACATCTTTACTTGATGCTAACTGCTCGACAATCTTTCTTTCAAGGCTATTTGGTGGATACTCAGCAACAATTTTATCTCTGGTAACTATATTACCTGAAATTATACTCATCGTATTCCTCCTATTCTAGCAAATTTTATTTGTTCCTCTATTGGATACTCTAGCCACTCCTGCCACTTACATATGTTATTATGATGTAACATAACAGAAAACTCTGAAAGTAATTTTTGAGTATTCTTATCTAAACTTTTAAACTCATCTATCAATTTAAACTCTTTTTCGCTTAAAGTTCTTAATATTTTCCCTGTGTCAATTGATATCGGTTCACATAAATACTTTGCTTCTAAAACTACCCTATAAATTACAGGGTTTTTGGTTTGTTGAAAGCTTTCCCCTGTGAAGCGCAGAAACAGATTATTTTTTCCGAACCAATCAAGAAAAGACAGGTATTGTTTTTTGATATCTACGTTTTCTCGTATACCTATGCCTGGCACAAAACTCAAAAGCTCCTGTGCTAATTCAACATCTTTCAACTCTTTTGATTGTAATCTTTCTGAAATAATGCTTAAACTTCTAGGATCGCGTGATTCAAAAAAAGCCCAAGCTAAATCATGTATTAGTAATCCTTGTTTATATCTCCTAAAAATCATTTCTGATATTATCGGCAGTACCGTTTTATCCCTATATATTTTTATTAGGAATATTGCAGTTATATCTAAAACTTCATCATATTGATCATTCAATCCATCTTTATTGCACCCTGTTTCTAGCATCCACTTTAAAACAGAATGAACTGCTTGTATATCGCCGAAGGAAAGATATTCAACATCTGAAATATTCTTTTTACTTAATAATATTTCACTTGTAATTCTCAAAGCAATTCTATTTCGTATATTTAACTTCTGAAAAAGCTTTAGTTCTTCAATTTCATGTTTAAGCACAAAAAGTGAAGTAAAATGCAAGTTTTCATCATTAATTAAGTTTAGAGCTTCTTTCTCATTGGCTTTGGATAGTTGATAAAAAAAGGATTTAATACTATCCTCTCCACTATCATCCATTCTTTTATCTAAGAGATTTATGGTGTTTAAATCATAGATATACACATATTCTCCTCCTTCATTTTTATAGTGCTAAACCATATCACTATTTACACTTGCTAGAAATTATAATTTACTAGCTGAAATGATTCTTATATCTTACCACTTACAAAACATTTGAATATCTAGGTCTGAGAATCTTATGATGTGCTCCATTTTTATTACATACATAAATATATATGCCACCATTTTAAGAAAAATCACTGTTTTACTTATTTTCAACAAACCTTACCAAACTAGGCATAACAAACCGCAGTATTTTTTACTTTTTTCTTAATATCTTTCTTTACCACTACTCATGACTATAAGCCTTCTGCATTATAGTCCATCGAGATTCTCCAACAAAGTATCCCTTTAAGCGGCTTTTTGTCTTTTTTACATCCTCAAAACCAAATCTACAATAAAGGTGTTTTGCAGGATTCGCCCCCGCAACTGCCAATGTATAGGATGTATATCCTCTATCTAATAATGCCTGCTCTCCATACTGAAGAAGTAACATGCCAATTCCTTTTCCACGACATGTTCCATCAACCGCAATATGTTCTATATAGCATTCTCCTTCATTTAGTTTGTGAGCTTCTAACAGTGCCATTTTGGTACACATCATTATAATATTGTAGACACCATATCGTTTACATAGCGATATAATAGGAATGTTTTCATTTGTATTTTCTGTTTTTCTACGACGTATTAGAATTACGCCAACTACCTTTTCATTTTGTTTAGCTACAAAATGAAGATACGCGGGATCATCCGCTTTGAGATGCCAAGAGGTGTATAAAATATTTTCTATATCATTATTGCTTAGCTTTTGATGTTGGCAAAACTTGCTTTTAAAAGATTGTACTAATAAAGCAATTACATCTCTGAAATCGGTATTTTGATACTTCTCAATATAAACATTGTCCATAAGCATATTGCCCCTTTACAAATTAGATTTTTTCAGTTACTATACTTAAAATAAACCATTGAGTTGCTCAATGGTCAATGGCTGTTGTTAAATTTTTTTAAGGAGGATAAAATGCAGGGATTACTACGGATTGGACAAGTAAGTAAATTGTATGGTGTATCACTTGATACTTTACGTCACTACGACCGAAAGGGATTGTTAAAGCCAATTGTTGATTCTCAAAATGATTATCGCTACTATTCCTTAGAACATCTTGATATCCTAGAAATGATTTTAGTTGGAAAATATATAAAAATACCCCTAGATCAAATGAAAGAAAAAATAGATTCGGAAAGTATTGATGGATATCTATCAATGGTAAAAGAACAAAAGGAACGTATAAACGAAGAAAAAAGGTTATTAAATCAACTTGATCAATATGCTAAGGATATGTTAGAGATGCTTACGACTATTTCTAGATTTAAAAACGATCACACATTTTCTACTGCTTCAGTTTGTAAAGAAATTGATATTACCATCTATAGAATAGATTTGGGAACATTACTGCAGGAAGACGCTAAATCACAGCAAACAGAAGGGATAGAATCTTTGGAGCAATGGGCTTTCTATCATGGTAATCTGGATGGAAAAATAGTAGAGAATGATGAGGTAATTGGTTTCTCATTTCCTAGCGGTACAATAAATACAACTATACTTCAAAAGCAATTTATGTTTGCAGCTGAACATAACGTTGTGGCTCAACATCATGTAACAGGCCATTATGCCAATATTATGTTCTGGGGTATAAAAAAGAATTTAATGGAATATCTGTATAAATTATGCCGTCATTTTGGCTTGCATGGTTCTACCCTATTAGTAAAATACAAGTTTGCGCTACTTCATAAAAGTATGGAACACGAATATTTTGTAGAAATATATTTTCCCCAAAACCCAGTTTGAGAACCAACCCATTCTCTAGACCAGAGAGAGTAAACATATAGACACAGAAAAGAGGCTGTGTTTGGAACTGTCAACAAAAAGTAGACACAAAGTTAAGTTTTTCTCTTAAATTTGTGTCTAATTTATTTTACCATGTCCAAAATTGTTCGGTAAAAATATGTTCCCAAAAGTGACTTTGGAGATATTATCTCTTATAAATTGATGGATTAACATGCGAGTTGGATTTTACGCTTGCTCAACTAATTATTAAAAATAGACTGCATATTTTTTCTTACTGCCTTTATCAGTTCTTCTGGTAGTTTTTCTACTTGTTCTCCAATCATTACTCCATGTGGTTGTTTATATCCTTCATTCCATACGAAGTTAAAGATTTTTTCATTTGTTTCGCTATTTTTTCCTATTTGAAATGCATAGACCTCAACATTTTTAGATAATAATTCTTGTACAGCTTCTTTTGATGATCCTGGAAAACTTGATGCACCATCTGTAACTTCAAAGACTATCTTTATTTGTTTCCCTTTCTTAAGTTGACTTTCCTGTATGGGCGTAATTTTATTAGATATTTCCCTAAGGCAGCTTGCATCATCTGTTGCCCCATCTGTTGCATTTAGCTTTACGATTGAGCGAATTATATCGCTTTTCTCTTTTTCACTCACATTTTTATCATTAAATTCTTTAACATTATAATACTTACTGCCAAAAAACCAAGTTTCGCTTAAAACTTCTACTTTCTGATTCAATTGCTCTGCATTACTTTTCAAATATCTATTAAAATCATCTATAGACAGCAAGGTCACTGCCAAAGCTTTTCTAGCTGCCTCAATTTTTGACGGATTCATTGATCCTGAATTATCTATCACAAAGGAAATCTCTATTCTTTCAGGCAATATATCTGCTCGAGTCTCTAGTAAGTATCTATTGAAAATTGGAAGATTTTTATAATTTGCCTTTTTTTCAGCTTCTACAAAATCTGGATAAAAACTAATAAAACTATCCACATCTAGTTTTCCCTTTATTTGGCCATCTTTTTTTACGCTTACTTCTTTTTTTGCGTCCCCTATTAACTTTTTCCAAAATTGACGCATTTGTTCTCTTTCTAATTTCATTTTATTTGAATAAAATTCAAACAATTCTTGATCTGATTGGCTAATCCCATAGGTCTCTAAATCTACCTTGCCTTGCATGGCATTTTGTATACTCTCACTTATTTGATCTTGCTGATGCATCATTTCTTCTAAAATCTTTTCTACTTCTTCTTGAGTAGATTCTAGTGAATCTGGCATCTCATCTGACTTTGACTGTTCAAAATGATTTTCACTTCCTTTAACCTGCTCTTCTTTCTGTCCTTTTGATTTATAAAACATCATTTCATCAATTTCTTGTTTCCATAACTGCTCAAAAGTTGGATAGATAAAGGAACGAATGAATGGATCTCTCTCTCTAATTCCTTGATCATTATTTATCTGTCTAATTAATTGATAATGAATAAAATCAAAAAAAGGCTGATTAAAAATTTTTCTATCAAAGGGATTTTCAACACATTCTTCAATTTTAGGCTCTATTTTATATAATTCAATAATAAAAAAGCTATTTGAAAAAGCTCTATGCCTAGGCATTTGAGAAATTGACTCAATAGTCTTACCTGTTTTTTTCATATATGAAACAATTTTTTTAAAGTTTTCTTCATCCCTATATATAGGGCACATCTGCAAAACTCTTAGAAATGATGCCTGTTTATCCAATAGATGTAACAAATCAAAAATTTCTTTTCTTACATAATTAGAAATAATTTTAGGCTTATATGCACGGTCATTTTCCAATCCTTCTTTTTTTATCCTAGCCATAATATAACTTGTCATGTGATCAGTTTCTTTCTGCCAATCTTTTTTTCTATTCAAATATTTTTTAGTTTGTTTTTTCCAATCAGAATATAAAGCTAGCTCATAATAGATATGCCACATGATTTGATTGTCATCTAACTTTCTATCTAGAAAACTTTCCAAGGGTAAGTACAAAACTCCTTTGGAAGGATTTAATATAAATCTTTGTAGTTTTGAATCAGGAATATACATCAAACTAGAATCCCCTGTAAATGTGGCTAATGAGCGTTGTTCTTTTTGTAGAAATTCTTCGCAATGTTTTTTAGATTCTTCAATTAGTGTTTGTTCATCAAAGTTAAACATACTCATTCCTCCTATTAATACAGCGGCAGATTCCACAAGTCTTTTGGTGTATCAATTCGATCAATGTGTAGCAGATTTAATTTACCTTCTATATCCATCAGCAGATATTTTGAAACATCTAATTTAAGGACATTAGTAAAAAATATATCTTTAATCGTTACATCTTCATTCAGATACCAATTTCCAAAATTTTCTTCAAGTAAGTATATGATTCCATCTTCACTTAAAACTATAGCTGTACCACTTTTAGATTGAACATCAAACAAATTACCTTTTAAATCATTCAATTCTATTTTTATATTTTTTGAGTCTTCATATAAAGGAAATATCTTAAGATGCCCTTTATTGCCTGCCACTATAAGGGAATCCTTATTACCATTTTCATCCTCTAACCATCTAATTTGCCTTATCTCATCATTTAGAAAATTAATTTTTTCTGTAATAGTAAATTGTTTGTTATCATATTTAATAAAATATAATTCTCCCGTCTTTGTTCCAACTACAAAATAATCGTCATTCATTTTTTCTAGTACAGTCCAATTTGGAATAGTGCAATATATATCTTTATGAAAAAGCAAACAATATTCATCATTTTCTTTTATTATTTCAAATAAATTTAGCTTTTCATCTCCATTTTCCACTACAAGTAAACCATCTCTAATTGCTAAACATCTTCCAAATCCATTAAAATCATGATTTGTTTGAACCCTTTTAACTTTAATCTCTCCATTAACATTAGGCAGCTTATCAAAATTATCACTTGAAATTAAATAGCATCCTCCTCTTACTCCTAAGAGCAAAATTTCTTTGTCATTTAATTTGTACATAAATGAAATTGTCTCTTTTATTTCTTTAATAGGATGACTCCACTCTCCTTCAATTTGATTATGATCAGAAAAATCATCTACAACATCTATATAAAAAAATTGAACTTTTCTATCTATATTACTTGTAATAAAAAGGTTTTTATTAATCCTCAATTCAGTTTGTAAAAAACTATCAAAACTAAAAGCTCCCAATTGCTTTATCGGATTTATACTCATTGAAGTCTTCTTAATATCATTTGCATAAACCCGATAATATGGAATTAAATTAGTCAATAACTCTTCTTCTATTTTTAAAAGTTTGTTTAATTGTTCTTTAAAGCCATCATCTAAAATTCCATTTCTTTGGCATTCATTCAGCTTTTCTCTTAGCTCTTTAACTTGGCTCCTAAAATCCTTTTCGTCTACCGACAAATTTATTTTCATTTTTCTTCTCCATTACCTTCTAAGTATTCGAGTAAATCTTTTGAATGCTCTAAGTGAGATAATTGTTGGTCTAGCTTTTGATACTCTGCCGCATCAATTCGCGATGAATCATCAATAGCAGCTTCAAAAGTTTCTTTTAGTCCTTTTGGTAAAGTTTTTCTCCGAGTTCCTTTCCCAAATATCAGATGAACTACATCTAGATAGCTTAAAGTTTCTGTTAATGGTCGGACATAGTTATATGGACGAGTACGAATTTCGTCATATGTTGTAGTTGCTTCTCCTATACCTTTTGACTCAACCTTCCATCCTTCTCCCATAGGAAAAAACCCAAAACGTACTGCCTGTGAGAGAATATAGTTTTGGTCATCAGGATAAGTGATTGAACTAATAAAGCCATCCCACAAAGCTTTGCTTAGGTCTTTTTCTTCTCCTCCATTCCAATTATTTAAAACGTGCAAAATATTACGAATTGATAATACAGACTCCCTTAGCTCTAGTTCATCCATTCCGCAATCTTTTTGAGCTTCGTCATCTTTCCATTTACCTATAAAAACATTTTGAGTAACTCTGCACAATTGAGAAAATCTAAACAATTCTTCTAATGCTCTTTTGGAATTAGGAAGATGGATATTTCCATTTTTATCAGCTAATCGTGCTATTATTATTCTAAAAAGTTCATTTCTTTCTGGGAACTCTTGGTCTTCTAAGGAACCAATTGTCTTTTGAGGTACATAGTTATATTCAATGGTCACGAAACGTGATTTAAATGCTGGATTTAACTCGTTGGTTCCTTCATAATTGACCATTTGACTTGACAGGTTTCCTGTACCAATAAATCCAAATCCAGGCTTAATCAAAACAGGACCAACTCCTGTGACATAAGCTGTATCTCCCGCATGACGTTGCAGAATATCATTTAAAGCAATTAAGTTTTGCATGGCAATTGTATTTAATTCATCTACGATTACAGGGCGGCCTTCTTTTACTGCAATCAAAATTTCTCTTTCTATTTTTTTGATTTCAGTACCAAAAGCACTATTACTTGCTACCAATAAATCAGAAAAACTTTTCCATATTTGAATCTTAAGTTGTAACTGTTCTTCATCAGTCATCTTCTCTAGTCTAGTTCTGTGCTCATCCATCCACTCATAAAAATCTCCTATAATCATGTTCAGATAATCCGCAAAAGATCCTTGGGAGAAACTGTGTTTGAGAGACAAAGTTTTCTCTACAAACATATCTTCATAAGTTAAATTGTGAGAGCCAGATATAAATAGTGGTTGTAAAGATTCTATTTCCTCTTTACTTCCATTAGTTAAAATATTTTTATAGTGTAGTTTTCTTTCTTCATTAAATTCTCCAAATTTTTCAATAGCATCACTTTCTGTGGCATTTGGATTTCTAGAAAACCAATCCTCCATCTTATCTTCTAATTCTATTTGTATTCTATTTTGAATAGTAAAATCTAAGGCTGCTTCAGTTGCTAATTGTGTTTTTCCACTTCCCAAATGTCCTACAATATACACAGGAGCACCTAAATTCAACGAATCTATTACTTTTTGTTTTGCTTCAACTACATAAGGTACAGTTACCAAACGCTGCTGATGTTGGGTTTCTATATCACTTATCAATTGGCGTTTATGATAAAATTCCCATGCTTCTGGAGAATTTTCTAGAATTGTCTCTAACTCTTTTTCCAATTTTTCTATGCAATCAACTCGATATCTTGTAGCTGAATTACTGCCATAATGACTATAATTATTACTCTCGCTGTTGACCCTTCTTTCCCAACGAAGAAAAAACTTTTCATATTCAATTAAATTTTCAATTTCTTGTATCTTTTTGCCCTTGTTTTCCGTTTCTTCTTCCACATAAGTTTTATATTTTTCGTAATAAACATTGTTTCTTTTAGAATCTAGAGGAATTTCATAATCCCTCTCTTCAAGTCTTCGAAAAGCTTTAAAAAACGTCCCTTGCTCTTCTATTTTTTTATTATCTTCGTATTCCGATGATTTTAAGGCTTCTTTTCGTAAATCATCTTCATACCAGCTTTGCATTTCTCCTATAGTAGGAATATAACCTTGCTTTAGATCTGTTTTTTCTTTCACAGAAGTTTCCTCCTTTGCATGATGTTCTATTATATTATTAATATACCAAGCAGCCATATAAATAATAACTATATATAAATTAAAATCCCGATTTTTTTAAAATTCGGGATTTCAATCAAATTATCTAACTATAAATGTCATTAAATAATTCCATATTCTTTTAATAATTTTTCAACGTCTGTTCCTGCTACTTGTTTTAAAACTTTACGTTTAGCCATTGGTGGTAAATCAAGTTTTGGTTTTTCTCCATCTAATAAGCATACACCTGCGCTTAATAAATAACGGATGTCATATCTTGAACCAAATACCTCAGGAACTCCTTTTTCAACTCCAGTTAAAACATATACTGCTTCCATAGCTGTACGTCCTGAATATTCTATAGTAAATACAGTATCACGGCCTGGATCATCTAATGTTTCAGCAAATTGCCCAAGGAAAGCAAAGTTTACTCCATTCTTTGGTACAACATATGGACGATCTCCAGCTGCACGAGGCATAAACATAGATGTAATAAATGGCATCATAACAGGAACTGCAGTACATGATCCTGCTAATTCTTCAATTTCATCTGTAGGAACGCCTATATGATATAACCATTCTTTTGTGATTTCCTTACCAGTACAATCTCTCATAGGTTTCTTAATATAATCTCCTGGAACATCAGAGAATAAACCATATACCCAAACAACAACGTCTTTTTCAGGCTGTCCATAATATTGTTCTTGACGGTTTATCGTCCAACTCATCAGCCATGAAGAGTCAAGAGCTGAAACTATTCCTCCTGTTACAGTACGTCCGCCATATGGTGAACGTTTTGTGATTTTTTCAATGTACTCAGGAACACGTTCATCATGACAAGTTACTGTACAAGATTCCCAATTAGATTTTTCTGTATGTGTACAGAATTTATCTGGTCTTCCAAATTCATCTGATTGAGATGCTATATTTCTCCATAACTTCCAGCATCCTTCTGGCTCTCTATTAAATGGTGCAGGAGTATTGTCATCACCATATCCTGAACTTTCAGTCATAGAACCATTAGTGATAAACACTAAGTCGTTTTCTGTTAAATCAATAGATATATCTTTTCCAGTTTTATCTGTTGCAACTATTTTCTTTGCAACCTTTTTATCATTTGAAATTGAGAATTCAACATTATCAACAGTAACTCCATATTCGAATTTAGCACCATGGTCTTCTAAATATTTAACCATAGGTTTTACAAATGAAGTGTATTGATCATGTTTTGAAAATTGTAGTGCAGAAAGATTTGGCAATCCGTCAACATGGTGAATGAAACGATTCATATATAATTTCATCTCTAAAGCACTATGCCAGTTTTCAAAAGCGAACATTGTTCTCCAATATGTCCAGAAATCAGTGTTTAAAAGCTCTTCAGAAAAAATATCTTCAATAGCTTTATCTTCAAGTTCTTCATCTGGCATATTTACAAAAGCAGCTAATTCTTTTGCTAAGTCTTGACCCAAATTGAATTTTCCATTGTCATAACGCTCACCTTGATTTTTAGTAATACGACAATTGCTAAAGTTTGGATCATCGTAGTTTGTATAATAAAAATGATCTAAAACAGTCATATTAGGATCTTCTGTAGATGGTAATGAACTAAATAAGCTCCATAAAACTTCAAAACAATGACCCATTTCACGTCCGCCACGTGCTACATATCCAGCATTCTGACGAACTTGACCGTCTAAAGATCCACCAGGAATATCTAATTGTTCTAAGAAAGTAATCTTGCTACCATCCATATGAGCATCACGAATTAAAAAGCAACCAGCAGCCAAAGCACCAATTCCAGTACCAATTAAATAAGCTTTTTTATCTTCAATTCCTTCAGGCTTTCTTGCATTTACTAAAGCATGATAACTTCCATTTGTAAGCGTAAGTCTATCATCATGTGTCTTTATTTTCATTTCATATCCCTCTTTCTTATTTTTTTATATTTTCCTAAATCTTGCCATTACATTTAGAGTTTTTCTATGTTCACTCTACTAGTATTAATAAGTCCTCCCTTAATTTTGTAGATACTTATTATCTGTAAGATTTCTATAAATCTATGATATAGTTTTTTTGTGTCTTTTTCATTAGATAAATAAACTGCGGTGTTCGAAATTCGAACACCGCAGTTTATTTGCTTTATTTTTAGGCATTGAGGTTAAAATGTCTGACAAAAAAGGAGTCTCCTATTCCTTTTTACTAAACATGATTTAAACCAGCACTTCGCTTAAGGGATAGCTCAATGTTTCCATCGAAGAGGTATCCGATTCGTCTGATGATAGTATCCGGGTCCTCCTTCATTCCAGCAGCAATCCAGCGTAGTACCATTTCAGTGAGGGCACATTGATAAAAGGAGGCAATCAGCTTTTTATCTCCTGAAGAGGCTGAGATACCATCTCTCACTCTTTCAACATACCGAATCATGACATTTCCTGATACATTATATATATAGTTCACTAATTCTTCCCTCTGCATGGAATTATATACATGATAAATGGCTGTTTTGTTTTCTAAAGCAAATTTAGCAGCCACAATAAAACTCTCCTCCCAGGAAAGTGTATCATTATATTCATCAATGACTGTCTGAAGTTCTGTTTGAAAGATCTCTGACAGAAGTGCATATACATCTGTGTAGTAATAATAAAAAGTATTTCTGTTAATCTCACATGCTGTAGCAATATCCTTAACTGTGATTTTGCTAAGTGGACGCTCATTCAGCATCTTTATGAATACCTCACGAATCATTTTTCTGGTATATTGCTGTGCCAAGTCGCCACCTCCTTAACGCTTTATCTATATTCAAAATTATAACATATGATAAGTTATTTTTAAATAATCCATCATATTTAGCATCTGACGAGAAAGGTGAGTATGAAATAATAATATTAACAGATATTCTTGAAATAACAGTAAACCTTTCAGCCTACTTTTTAGATTCCTCACTATTAGTTATTTTCTTTAGTTCTCTGATTGTTTCATTAGCAGTAATTAAACCTATTAAAGATCTCCCTATTCTTTTAATGAGTTGTTTTAATCTATGCTTATACATTAATTCTATTCTTTTTTTGGTTGCCATAAATCCTTAGCTGTATTTTTTCTTGGTATCATTTTACCACCTCTAAAAATGGGTATAAGAAAAGCACCTACTGCTTAATTTAAAAAGTAAGTGCTTACTATTCCATATCAATTATTACTTCAGTGTTCAAACTGGACATAAATAATATAAATCCCATAACTGGTCATAATCTGTTGAATCCTTTTATTTAGATAGCGATTTATGAAAAATCGCACCTTACACATTTACATCAAACACGGCACCACCACAATGTACCGAGGTACTCTTTAATCCTTCATAGTTTCCAGCCTCATCTGCCGTACAAACTTGCAGCTTATCTTTGCAGTCACTGTCCTCAGAAAGTTGTTTATATTCATGAGGATTGTTCTTGGGGAAACACATCATAATTGACCTGGCATAAAGCGCCGAATCATGTTTTATCAAATACTGATGGTCTGCCTGTGGGACTTTGTCGCCCCCTGAAATCCGTCTTGCAATCTCTAAACAAGTTACCAGAACTTTTAATTTTTCTTTTTCTGCTTTAGCCTGCTTACTAGAAATTTTCAATTGTTGATTCATTGCCTCCAGATAGCCTTCTTTCTCATTTTTCCGTTCTTTCATGGTTTCTTTAGCTGGTTGCTCTTTTTTCATTGCTGAGAGAATAATCTCTCTCTTTGTTTTTTCAGGCTGATTGGCCAAATTCTGGTTAACAATATAGCGATAGGGATTTCCATACTCAATACGCATTTGCTTTGCCCTCCTCATACTCCATAATTTTCCTGTAGCTTTGTTTTAATTTGTCTACAAGAGCGAATGCTCATTCTTTGTAATGCTCTGACTTAATATTGCTGATGTCGATTTCAAAAACTTAAATACTTCATACTCAATTTTATTTAGAGTAACAAATCCTTCCCTTTTGCCAGGATAAAAGTGTCCATTATTAGTTATGTATGATCTACCATTAACAACAAATTCTTCCTTATCATGATTATACAATCCTTTTTTTATATCTTCAATATCTTTGTTATAGTCACCATTAGGTAATATTATAGTATTTTTATCCTTAGCGACTGATTTTAAATCTAGAATCAACATTAACTAATAATATTCTCATTTTCCCTCCTCGTCTGGAGGTACAGCCGTACATTTTATCTAGAATTACTCCGATTTATTTTTCTTTATTTATTAATTTTAGTTGAGTTGTCTAATATTCAGAAATTGATATTAATCTCTGTTATATATTTTAGTCTATTAGTTCTATTCCAAGTTTTTCATAAAATTCTTTATCTATATAATGGCTATTTTCAAGATTATTGTCTTTTCTAAATTTTATTACATATCGTTTCATATCCTCTCCATATATACCATCTAAATCTTTTGGATAATAACCTTTATCTTTCATTTTTCTTTGTACCTCTAAAATATCTGAACCTCTATCTCCAGGCTTTAAAGTTATTAATCCATCCTCGAATGGTCCATTTGGACCTGCATATATTGCTACTATCATTCCAGACTCTACATACTCATATAATTCTTCAATATTTTTATTAAACATTCTGATACAACCATGGGAAGCTTCTGAACCAATTGTTCCTGGTCTATTTGTTCCATGAATTCCAAATTTGCCCCAAGGTACATTCAACTCAATCCATCTAGTTCCAAATCCTCCACTCCATTTGGCCATCCTAACTACTTTCCATGTACCTGTTGGAGAAGGTGTTTCTGGTTTACCACTAGCTATACTGTATTCTTTTAAAATTATATTTTTCTCTTTGTCTATTAAATAAAGTTTTTCTTCACCAATATCCACTAATATTGCAAGATTTTCATCACAATCGTTCTTTGAAGTTGCTTTCACTGTATATACATTTATGATAAATATAAAAATAATTATGCTTACAAAAAAAACATTTCTTAGAAACCTTTTCTTTTTCAATTATTGCACCTCATTTCATGTAATGTCTTTTATAGTATGCCACCTAATCATTTTTATATTAAAATAGTTTTTATACATTATTCTCTTTTCAACGTTTTATGATTTATTTCATGTCTATTATTGAAATTGATAATTTATTTTCGTATCAAAAGATGATCTTAAGTATACCCTTTTATTAAATTATGTATCATTTTCCAATCTCAATTATGATTACATCCGTTTCAGCATTAGGTTTTTCTGCAGATATTCCAAGTCTTCTCTAATCCCTTTTAGCCTTTTTTAGTACAACTCTTAGGTGCTTTGTGAAAAACAATTATATTTGCTTTTATAGTCCCGTTAAGATGCATTCCTTCTTGTTGCTGGTAGCAAAATCCTATCCAATTTTCATAGCTAACACTATCTTGCGATGTCATAGCATGTCCGTTATAAAATCTTGGTCTGGCTTTTCCTTTAATCTTGCCTTCAACTATCATCATAGTAGTTTCCTCTTAAACTATAAACTTTCTATTGCCTTCTACTGTGTATTCATAAACTCTTATACCTTTCACAATGATGATATTAGGAGATGGAAGACTTTCGATAAGGAGTATTTTTTCATCACTCTCCTAAGCTTTTTTCAATTCCACAAGTTTTGCATATCCTTCTAGTCTTAATCAATAATTTCTACCTCCTCAAAGGTGTATATCTCAGCCGAGAAATCTCGAGAATGTAAGTAGCTTTTTAACATGTAATACTTGCAATCTTGCAATTCAGGACTATAGAAAGCTCTATCACCTATGGCCTTAAGCCAGTTTTGACCTGTTCTGATTTTTACCATTCTAATACAACCCCTTTTTCCGCTATATTAATCATCTTTCCTGTGGTTGCTTCAATTTCTCTTTTAAATAGGTCCTTATCTCCATTTCTCTCACTAAGATGTAGCAATGTAATGTCTTTAGTATTAGTTAAATCCCACGTTTTTAAGATTTCTTTTAAGTTTTCTAAAGACATATGGCTCCTAACAACTCTTTCTAAACCTTGCTTATCTTCTGCATTTAGTAAAATATCCTCAGCATAGTTACATTCAATTAAAATATGATCTATATCACTGAACCTATATTTCATTTTGAATGTATCTGTAGCGAATAATATCTTCCCTATACTTGGATGCAATATTAAATATCCAACACAAGGGCAATAATCTCCATTAGATTCACTATGATAATTTTTAAAAGGCATTATTTTAAAGCCTCCGACATTGTTAATAGCTTTAGTTTCTAATACTTTTATTCTTTCTGTATTCCCTCCTAAAGAGGTTTTTATATGATTAGGAGTATAAACATTAACTTCTAATGGTAACCCTTTATAATAAGCCTTTGAGTGGTCTTTGTGATGATGTGAAATTAAACAATAAATGTTATCATAAGGCTCTTTTTCTATTTCCTTTTTAATATTTGTCCATGCCACCCCACATTCTAGGAGTAGGATTTCTTTTCTTATCCTTAGGACGTAGCAGTTACCTCTGCTATTGCTACCTAGCACTGTCAATTTAGCCATATTGTTGAACCTTTCTTTGAGCAACAACTCCATATTTGTAGTTGTTTGTTTTTAGAAAATTACTTAATTCCATAAACTTCTCCTTATCAGCCTCTGCTATAAACTTAATAGCTATTTGTGAAGAATTTTGAATTTCTTCGTGTATTTCAGTTGTTGCATTTTCTACAACCATTTCATTTTTGACCCCATTTTTCATAGCTTCAACTCTTGCCTTTTCCTCTGCAATTGACCTAGCTTTTGCAATTTTTTCTGATTTTATTCTTTCCTCTTATCTTATTCTCTCTTCTTTTTTTCTTCTTTGCTCTGCTATGAGTCTTTCTTTCTCTGCTTTTTCTGTACTTCTAATTAATTCAGCTGACCTATTAATCTCGCTAACAACCTGTGCTACATTGTAACCACTATCTATTACTTAAAAATCCTCTGCTTTCAATTTGGTATTTATAGTAGCATTAGCACCTTCTACAGTGGCAATAATAGTAGCTTTTAAAATTTGTTCCTGTTCCATTGCTTGGTCCTGTTATTCTTTTAACTTCTATATCCTCTTTGATACTTTTTAGAGTAGCCGTTAAATTTGTATAACTATCTAGTACATTTAATTGCCTTGCAAACTTCTCTTCTAATCCATATTCCTTGATAGTTTCTGCAATATTTTTTTCAGCACATTGCAATTTCCTATTTCCAGCCTTATCGTTAAATATTTCTATACCTTCTTTGATAGGAACTTCAACTTTATAAACTAATAAAATTATTCATATGAATTCTAGATTAAATGATATAGATAAGTTTTATACATGTGCACACGAATTATGCCATGCAATATTTCACTATAAATCTAATGTTCTATTTCTTGAAAAAATACTCTTCTATCAACTAATAAATATGAAATTGAGGCTGATACCTTTGCTACTGAGTTACTAATTGACGATAGCCCTTCAAATTGGTATGAAGATTTTTCTCTTCAGGTTGTAGCTAATTGTGAAGGTATTGATTCTAAATATTTAAAACCTAAATTTGACTTAATTTAAATTAAGTATATATTTTTTTAGTTTCACGCGAACATATGTGTGTTAAAGGAGATGTTATTATGCAAGGTGGAACTCGTAAACGTGGCTCTATATGGAGTTACTATTTTAACCTTGGAATGGTTGATTGTAAAAGAAAAAGAAGAGAGAACAGAGGCTTTAAAACTAATAAAGAAGCTCAAGAGGCTTTAAGAATCGCTTTAAATGAATATGAAATATGTGGTAGTGTTGTAGATGAAAGCAATATAACAACCATTGATTATTTTGATTATTGGTACAAAGAATATGTTCTGATAAATTGTAAATACAATACACAAGAACACTATAAAAGAGTAATAAAAAACTACATAAAGCTATACTTAGGTGTATATAAACTTAAGTCACTAACTCCAGCTATATTACAATAATTTATAAACCAAAAAGACCTAAGTGAATTATCTTAATCTAGCATAGATAATTTTCATAGAGTACTTTCTGGAGCATTTAAATCAGCAGTATATCCTTATCAATTTATAAAAGAAAATCCTAAATGAAGATGGTTTCATCAATCTCACCCCCTTTCTGTCGTGAAAGAAAGTAAGCGATGGCTTTTTTGCTCTCTTTCGTACCAAGTCCCGACATAAGAGGGCTTTCAGTTGCATGAATAGTAAAAGCTTTATAAAAAATTTCAGGCAATAAAAAAGCACACAAACAGACTGTTATAGCTGTCCATGTACTTTAGTTGGCTCTATAAAGAATTGGTTATTCGTAAGAACAAGGTAATTTATTATAAAATAAATGAAGCAGATGATTACGTAAAATAAATCATGCTAGCTCCCTTCTTTAGAGTCGCCATTTCATTGTTTCGCTATATACCATCCGTAAATTGTAGGACAAAATAAGACCGCACCTTTGATAATTATTTTCAAAACTGTCGTTAACCTTTAAGGTAATTCTTACCATAGAATATCACTATCAAAAGATTATTTTTAATACATCATTTAGTTGTTTTCACAAAAAACTAAGTGATAAACATCTAAATTATTAGGCAAGAGATGCTTTATATTCATTCTTCAAAATGCTCATAATGACAATATCATGCCAACTTCCATTGCGATAGAGTGCCTGACGTAATTCTCCTTCATGTATAAAACCCATTTTTTCATAAAGCTTTATGCCTCTTTTATTGAACGAAAATACTTGCAAATATACTCGATGCAAATTTAACTCATTAAATGCAAACTCTAGTATCAAAGAAATAGCAGCTGTACCGATTCCTTTTCCCCACATCTCTTTTACTCCGATATCAATAATACACTCAGCAGAGCGATTCTTATAATCTATATTTATCAAAGAAATGATGCCGACTGCTTGATTAGTTTCTTTATACTCAATAATATAACCCTTAGCATTAGATTGAGTGGCTATTGCTGAGACGTATTTTTCTGTTTCTTCCAAAGTATATATATCGAGTTGTGGACTAGTACTTTGCATAACCTCTATATCGTTACGCCAATTATGATAGGTAGAATAATCATTTAAAGAAATTTTTCGTAATCTTATCACTTTATTTTCAAACATTATATGCGCCTCCTTAAGATAGAGAATTCTCTATCGTTTTTTCTATTAGACCTAGTATTTCTAAGAGATTAAAACTAGAAGAATACTGATAGTAATGATGCAACATAACGCCATCAATCAATGCAATAAGTAATTCAGCAAAGGAATTTACATCAATTCGGTTTTTAAATTCACCTGTTTTAATTCCCATCTTAATGACTAGTTGAATGTCTTGTGCAAGTTTTTCATGTCTTTCTCGTAAGTATGGAACTTTTGAAACATCGTGTGAAAGAAAGAATTCTGATTTTGCACGTACTAAGCAGGTTTCTCTATTTTGTGTTGACATTCCTATTTTTTGAACCCAGTTTTTTATTTGAGGCAATAACGGTTCATCAGGATTAGGGATTAAAAATCGGTTATGTGATGAAGAATCATCATATTTTAATGCAGCTATAAAAACAGAGTCAATATTTTCAAAGTGCGCGTATAATCCACCCCTTGATACTTTTGCCTCATCCATAATATCTTTCATTGTGGCATTCGAATAACCTTTTTGGAAAAAAACGTTAACGGCTGCCTTAGCTATTCTATTTTTTCGATCTTCTAGGTATTTCTCAGTTACCTGTGGCATCAAATAAACCTCCTTGTAAAATAGACACTAGTGTATATTTTAGTGTAAGGTAATATAATCGGTTTGTCAATATTATGACTCAATAATCTTCCAGTTAGTTCCGTCATTCTTCAATCACAGGGAACACTGATATTGCATTTTGCGCAGCCATACCGCGGAGCCAATTTTGATGGAATTTCCCTTACATGAGGCAATTATACCGCCGGATTCTTAGATTCACAGGGTACACTGATACTACATTTGGCACAGCCATACCGAGGGGCAAATCTTGACAGAATTTCTCTGCCGATATATTCTTCACAAATTTTATTATCCTTACCTTTATCAGTAATAGCAAGAGGCGGACATCTACGCATGCAGGCCCCACATTTTCCCTGTGTGAGATATAAGCAATACTCATCGTAACTTTTGTAAATCCGCTTTGTAGGTGTAAGCTCCAGTGTGGTGACCACGCTACCTAAACGTCCAGCTGTTCCCTTTTCTGTGATGAGCGCCCGATGAAGTCCAAATGTTCCAAGACCAGCTGCATATGCAACATGTCGTTCGGACCAATTTGAAATTCGATTTACAACTTTAAACCGGGGATCAAGACAAGGTGCAACAGCATCGGCACTCATTTGCTTCAACATTTCAATCAGAAAAGATCGAACCTCATTATTAAAAACTTCACCATCGATTCTGGCGGATACCCATTCTTCAGAAGGAAGACCCGGTGCCCGGTTCGTATCGCACACTTCCTTTGTGAACGGAAGAAAATATGAAATCACTGATTTCGCACCCGGCAGCCATTCCTGTGGAAGAACAAAATCTGGTCCGACAATACCGAGCTCACGAAATTTCTGAAAGAAAGGATCGTCTGCAGAAGCAATGCCCATAAGAGGCATGTCATACATTTTCATTTCATCGTGAGCGGCAAGCGCGTTGTGTAGGCTCATTTCGATAAACTCAGATAATCTTGTTTTGATAATGTTATCTTGATTCTCATTCATTTTTAACTCCTCCATCCGCATATGCATTGGTTTTAGCAAAAAAATATCTTATTGCTCCAACTGTAATAACCTTACCTTTAGGAATTTACTTCATAGTTTTGTTGTATTCAATAGATGGAGCAAAAAACATTCTACTCCCACCATACTTTTTAATACTCTCCTCGTCAGTTACGGTTTGGATTTTCGGCATATCTTTATTGTTTTGCAGCATATCATTGAAATCTTTATTTTGTTCATTTGCCTATGTTGTATAGCCTATTAGACACTTTAAGTGCTCTTGAAATAAAAATAATTCTCAATTATTCTCTACAAGTACCAAAGGGGAACCGACTTTACCATCAAGCCTCTTTATCAATTTTTATAGTTGCTTGTAATTCCTTATCATAATACCAGACATGTTATATTCCCTCCAATTGATTCAAGGTAACCTCTTATATTTTCTACAATGAAATACTCCTTGCATACTCAGAAAAATTACTTTTCATCCTTCCAGTACCTTTTTTTGTCCTCTTCGGTAATTTTTCTTATGACTTTACAAGGGTTTCCTACAGCTATCACTCCTGACGGAATGTCTTTTGTCACTATGCTTCCTGCACCAATGACAACATCATCCCCAATATTAATGCCAGGCAAAACAATCACTCCTGCACCGAACCAAACACTGTTTCCAACTTTTATTTGGTGAGCAAACTCTAAGCCCGCGTTTCTTTGCTCCGAATCAAGAGGATGTCCGGCCGTTGAAAAGCAGCAATTAGGAGCAATAAAAACGTTATTCCCAAAGGTTACCTTGGCACCATCTAAAATAATACAGTTGTGATTAGTATAGAAGTTGTTTCCAATCTCGATATTGTAGCCATAATCACAATAAAACGGAGCAGTTATATAAAAAGCCTCTCCTGTCTTACCTAACAGCTTAGATATAATCGCTTTTTGATTTTCTGAATCAGATGGTCTTAATTGATTATATTCAAAACAAAGATCCTTGGCTTTTTCTCGTTCCTTAACGATTTCTTCATTATAGTTAGCATCATATAGAAAACCATTCTGCATTTTTTCTCTTTCAGTCACTAGTATAATTCTCCTTTCCTATTCAACTTCATTTGAACCATGCCATCTAGAAAATATTCTTCCATGTTTAATATAAACTCGAATTTTGGAATATATTCAGCAGGAATTGTTTTTGGACAATTTAATCGTAATTTATCAATTTCCATTTCATTCAAACTCTCCGGAGTATGGTATAATACAAGGTGTTTGTTTTCCATCTCTGATAAGCCGCAATGCTTATAACCTATATTTGTTGTTGAGTATATAATAGATTTCATTGTCAATCCAACTACCGTCTTCTATAATAAATTTTTCTCTAACACATTCAAATTTGAATCCTGCAGAGAGAACAACCTTTTTTGATATATCGTTATCTTTATTAATGTGTGCTTCCAAACGATGAAAATTTAGGTCCTCAAATCCAATTTGGACAATCGCACGAATAGCCTCTTTTGCATATCCTTGTTGCCAAAATTGATTAAAAATCGTATATCCTATTCGTGCATATTGAAAATCTTCTCTCATATGAGTGGTTATATCACAATATCCAACTGATGCACCATTAATTTTAGAAAAAATATTTAGCATATAACTGTAATCTTTTTTACCAAGTTCCTCACGCTCTTTTAGTTTGTTTTTAAACCATTCCTCTGTTAAAAAAGATGTATCAAACCACCCATCATCAAACTTTGTTTTAGATAGTGCTTGTCCATTAAATCCCTCAAGCCATATTTTGTAATCGTCCATATTTAATGGTCGTATTTGTAGTCGATTAGTTTCCTTGCAAGTGTCCAAATATTTAATCATCTAAACCTCCCAAACTAATATAAATTCGTTTTATAATCGATGTTTTCTATATTCAAATTCCTGTTTTGTTTCCATATATAAATCCAAGTTATAGGCGGTTTACTTCAGAATTTGCTCATTTTGTACAGCTATTTTTTCTTTCTACCACATACCGATTGCAAATTTTTCAAGTCCAGCTTTCTTATAATATGAGACTAAGCTCTCTTCACAGAAAAATTGTATATGTAAATTATTTTTAAGACAATGTGCCATTAATCTTCTACTTATTTCTGTTCCGATTCCACGATTTCTAAAATGAGAATCAACGCCTAACCCTCATAAATAAGCATTAATAATCCCCCTGAAACAATCCTGCCTGTTGCAACAAGTTTATTTCCACCGTACACATAAATAGAATACCAGCTTTGCTTCATTGCAATTAATAACTGTCCCGGGGACAGCTCTAAAAATCATTCCATCAAAGATTATCATAAAGCGCATATAAATCTTCTTTTGCCGGGAACCTCGTTGTATATCTTAGCTCCATAAACTGCCTCCTCTTATATAAGCCTTATTAAATTCCTGTTTTTACACCAATTAGTCTGCTCAACTTACTAGAATTTGTTTATCAACGTTTATAAATTAAATCTGTCATATCCCCACCAATCTGGAATGAGCTCTTTTAATTTAACCGTTTTTTTAGTTTCAAGATCAAGCAGAATTTCAATCTCACCGCTTTCACGGTCTAATTGCATCATATATTCTCTGCAAGCACCACAGGGGGAACCAACTTTACCGTCGGGCATTACCGCTACGACTTTAGCTATTTGGCTTTCTCCATTTGTAATCATGTTAGCAATCGCATTTCTCTCCGCACACATTCCTAGAGTACTCGCGGTGTCAATACAAACACCAACATAAATATTACCTCTCTTAGTTAAAATTGCAGCAGCAACGCCACCGGCTTCTATGAATGGAGAAATCTCTCTTCCATTCTGAACTATTCTAGCTTCTTTATACATTTCTTCCCAAATGTCCATAATCCTATCACTCCTTCAAGCCAAAACTACCACTTGGCTAATTTAAAAATCTTGACTACAGCATTTTATTGCGATAAAACTTATGCTTTATAGTCCCAATTTTTTTTATTTACAATTTCAAATTCCTTTTTCTTATTATTATTACTTCAACGTCTAAAGATATGGATTTTTCTTTGGCGTGTTGATTGACTATCAACACGCCGGTTCCTTTTATCGTTTTGAGTAATGAAACACAGCAATTCCATTATTAATGGTGTATTTATCAAGATGAAGCTGTATTGTCGGGTTGTTTCCTAAAAATAGAGGGCGGCCTTTTCCAAGTATCGTTGGAATGATTCCCACAATATATTCGTCAATAGCATTGGCCTTAACAAAGTGATCTATCAGACCACCACCACCGAACAGAAATATATTTTTACCACTGTTCTTTTCTTTTTCAAATATGCTGACAATATCACCACGGATAAAACGGATATTCCCTTCATCTTCTTTCTCTTCATTTGTAGCTACATAAACCATTTTTGTTGGATACTCTTTAGCAAAACCCTGATCATAGCAGTTTTTTCCCATAACAACAATATCAATACCCACAAGAAACTCTTCAAACTCACTTCTTTCGGCTGTATCAATAGCTGTATCACCTTGCCCCTCAATCCAATCAAAGCCGCCGCTTTCATCAGCAATATATCCGTCAATGCTGATGGCTAAATTCATGATAATTTTTCCACTCATTTTATCTTCTCCTTTATAAATTCTTTCAAGTACTTTCCGGTTAAACTGTTTTTGTTTTCAGCAATCTACTGCGGCATTCCCCGTGCAACAACCCTGCCGCCAGATGTACCACCCTCGGGCCAATGTCGATGATATAGTCGCTCTGTGAAATTATTTCCAAAGCGTGCTCAATCACAAACACCGAGCTGTTCCTTGCAATCAATCTGCGTAGTAGTTTCAGTAACCAATCAATATCCAAAGGGTGCAGTCCCGTGGTGGGTTCATCTAACAAATAAAGCGTGTGCCCCTAGCTGGATTTCCCCATCTCTTTGGACAGCTTAATGCGCTGACACTCACCGCTCGATATGGTGATTGTAGACTTCCCTAGCTTAAGATAATCCAACCCTACGTCGCAAAGAGTTTGCAGTCGCCCTGCAATTTCTTTATGCTCTGAAAAAAAGTGAGGTTATCCAACACTGTTGCTTCCAATTTTCTTGTAAGATCGTTTTAAATTATCTATGGGGATATGGCACAGAAGATTACTAGAACTTAACAAACATTATTCCAATAATAGTCAATACTAGAGCGGCAATTCTTCTACTATCAATTTTTCTTTTTTGTAAATTAAACATTCCAAACTGATCGATTGTTAATGCCATAATCATTTGTCCCAATATAAAAATCATGGTAGTTAAAACCGATCCAAGTACAGGTAATATAATAATGTTACCTGTTAGAATAA
This sequence comes from Clostridium sp. UBA1056, assembly GCA_002316385.1. Classification (GTDB taxonomy): domain Bacteria; phylum Bacillota; class Clostridia; order Clostridiales; family Clostridiaceae; genus Clostridium_J. The sequence continues at coordinate 52,047 of DCDL01000060.1, read as the reverse complement.
ATATGCCAAATATACCTCCTATATATACCCAAATAGGAATGCGATTTTTTTGAGTGTCATACAAAGGAAACTCTAAGCGACGTTGGGTAATCAATATCAAAATTAGTAAGATAATGGCGCCAACGAAAAAAGAAATAAAGGCAGCTCCTAAAATCGAACCTGTTGCAACACGAAGTTTTCCATTAATTGCGGTTTGTAATGGTGGTAAAAACCCAGCTAAAACCCCTAAAATTATCCAAGTAATTTTACTATCCTTTTTCTCTTCTTCTGAGGCCGTAGTTAAATCTCTTTTCTTTTTAGGTTGAACCAATGAAATAGCTAAAATCATAATGATAGTCCCGATTGTTCTAGTAATACTAATAGGATTAGCTGGTACACCAAACCACCAAAAGTGATCAATTAGAATTCCTACAACCATTTGCCCAGTTACAGTTATTATTGTTGTAACTGAAGCCCCAAGTTTTGAAAAAAGAATGATATTAGCCACATTAAAACCAACGCCGGCTATTGCTCCACCGATAAAAATATACAATGGATATGAAAAATCAATCCCTACACTTATTCCTGCAGGATCTACTATTAAATTTATAATGAGTAGTATCACTGATCCTAAAGAAAATGCGATAAATGAAGCTGTTAAAGGTGTTTTTGAATAAGAGCTTAAACGAGCACTTATAGATGCCTGAATAGGGAAAAACATTCCTATAATTATACCCATAATTAAGTAAAGTGTGATTTGCATAAACTTGTCTCCTTTTATTTTTTACTTTTATTTTTAAATTATAATGATTAAGATTAAAATTATTTTCTGAAATACCAATCAAAGATTAGTCTTTTTATCTAACTATCAAAATATGGACAGTTAAATAGATTTTCCATAATATTGCCTTATATCAATAATCAATAAAATTTATAATTAAAGACTTTAAAGACTCTTTATATCTTTAATTAATTTAAAAATAAGAGTGGATTATGAATCCACAGATATTTTCTTGACAAGATCTGATACTTTTCGATTCTTTAACTCTTCCTCCATTTTTTCCTCCGCCGAAAGCATTACTTTTTTTATAACGCATTCTGAATAAGAATCTAAACAGCAATCAAATAAAGATGATTTACCTTCAATAGCATGTATGATGTCCAAGAATGAAATATCTTCCCAATTTTGACTAAGTGAATAACCTCCATTGACACCTGAAGAAGAATTAATCATTCCTTCCTTAACTAACTTAGTCAATATTTTGGACAAATACGTCGGAGAAACTTTTTGTTTTTCTGCTAACTCCTGTACACTCACAAGCTTATTTGGTGTATCCATTGCAAGAAAAAGCATGGTGTGAAGGGCATAATTTGTAGCTTTTGAATACTTCATAATGTATAACTCACCTCCAATAAAAGACTTAATGTATCTATAATAGCTTTAATGGTATCATTTGTCAAACAGTTTTTTATTTATTATATAACTTAGTGTCAAGTTAAAATAGATTTGCGCCTTTGGAAGTTCAAACAAATGCTTAAAGAAGGAGTTATATCTGCGAAATGTCCATGGCTACATTTGGAAACGAGATGGTAGGTGGATTCGTAATATCAATACTTTCACTATCTAAATCAGAAAAGCCTAGTGTAAACATTTTAAATATAGGTTCTCTAGCAAATATAAGTATGAGGTTTGCAAGTGTTCCTATAATGCCAACTAATTTAATTCCTTTATAATATACTTTTTCTACCTTATCATAATTTCTAGCACCATAATTTTGCCCTATAAATACTTGTATTAATAAGAAAAATCTTCTGCCATCCTCCACATATAGCATCTATTTGTGAGCCTATAGATTGTACAGCTACTAGTGTCAATCCCTATTTAGCTAATATTTTTACCAAAACTATAGATATGTATATAAGGGTTTGTAATTGTAAAAATCCGAAAGCCCCAACTTGAATATCCTCTTAATATAATCCCTCTTTGGTAATTTTAAAATATGTAAGTAGGAAAATAATAGTTTATTTTTTCTTGATGCTAATATAAATATTAAAGTAATCACAATCCGGGCAGCTATGGTATCTAATGCCGCCCCTTTTATACTCATTTTAGGGAATGATCCAATCCCCAAGATTAAGACAGAATCTAAAACTACATTAGTAACTAAAATAAAACCCTTCTAATTTCGCAATCTTCGTAGTTTCTTTAAATACTTCAAGAATAGCACCCGTACATTATATATTTCAGGTTCAGGCGCAATACCAATACTTAATTATTTTGACAACAAATAACATTTTTCACGATTGGTACTCTTCCTTCAATAACCATATTTTTTCATTTTCTCCTTCGTAATAAAGTTATAATTCTACCATTATTTTAATATTGGTATATTTTTCTTAAAAGTATATAAAAAATTATTTTAAACTTTCTTCTTATATGTAATATATTACAGTCATTCTGATATAGATTTTTTAAATACAAAACCAGTCAAAGTGACTCTACATTTCTTTTAGCATTTTAAAATAAGAAAGCTTGATTTCAAATAAGAATTTCTGTGTAAAATAAAACAATCACCTCTCTATGACTGACCTGCTCATATAGTCAAATCCTAGGGAGATGATTGCATTTATAATATAATATTGAAGGACTATTACACTACAAGTTAATTGAGAAAAGCTCTGGCTCTTTACGCGTAGCCCCGTATTGTTCTTCTAGCTCATGCATATGATAAACATACCCTTGATCATCAAAGTATTTTGCCTGCTGTGGACAGCGTTTTATGCATGCGCAACATTTAATGCATATTCCTGAAACAAGAGCTGGGTCCCTTGAATCAATAGCGCCCATTGGACACATCTCTATACATTTTCCACAATTAATACAGTTTTCATTTATTTTAGGCTTTACCTTTCTGATATCAATAGGATTTCCTTTACGGTCCCTTGGAGTATAATATGCATGTAAAGGCATATTTCCCTTTACCTCAAGCAAATCTTTTATAAGCTCGTTATCCCTGGAAAGATGATGGATAGTTTGAGCTGTCTTATCTGCGAGGCTGTCTGCACTCCTTAGGTCTTCTGCATCTGGCCTTCCTGCTGCTAACACCTTAGAAAAAGAGTGCTCACCAATAAATGCCCCTGCAGAAATTGCATGAAACTCATTCTTCTCTAACTCTGTTTTTAATTCCATAAGGGCATCATCATAATTTCTATTTCCATATAACACTATTGGAACAGCCATAGATCCATTCCCTTGTATAGCTTTTATATATGGAAGGATAAGATTTGGCAGCCTGCCTGCATAAACAGGTAGACCAATTACTACTAAATCTGTTTCACTAAATACTAATTTTCTCATTCTAGCTTTATAAGCTGTGAAATCAATTTCATTTGTTGGAAGGTCTAATGCTGTACTAAGTCCTTTCGCAACTTGAGTTACTATTGTTTTTGTAGTTCCTGTACCTGAAAAATACACTGCAAAAATTTTTTCAATCTTCATTATACTATCCCCTTTACTACACACATAGTTCCAATTGTTTAATAAATCACTTAATTTTATACAAATTCCATCATATCAACAAAGGCTTGTATTGCTGTACAAGCTTGTCCGAAACCCATCATCTGCTGGTCAATACCTAATTTAATATGTGGAACATCAGCCTTATCAAGGGCTTGCTTCAAGTATGGATATTCCATTTCTTCATGGTCACATAATTTCTGCATAAAAAGAATTAATCCATCTGCACCACTCTTTTTAAGCAAATCAGCAATATGCTCTCCACGACGGTTTTTATTGGCATGGAAGTCATATAGTAATACATCGTAATCCTGATTTGCAAACTGTAATGAAAAACTAATAAAGGTAGCACTATAAATATACCACAAATCTTAGCTGTCCAAAAACTCAGTAATCCAACAATATAACTTATTAAAAAAATTAAAATTATTTAACAAGCTTATTCCCTCATTTGCTATATAAAAATAAGTCACCAATGCTCTAAATACCCAAGTACCAGCATTTAATAATCTATCTAACATTACAGCTACTATTAGGACTACAAATATAACTGATTTTCTTGCTATTCCTTTGAGTTCTACATCACTAGATACTTCTTTATTAATCCATACTCTTAATAAGCCTGTACTGTAATCTAAAACCATAAAGAGTATAATACACATAATGCAGTGTCCCAAGCACCTAAAAGCCATGTTATCCCTATTCCTATAGCTGCGATTGTAACTTTTATATAGTTTAATATATTATCCATTTTACACATCCTTTATTGTAAAAATAAAAGAGACTAGATTTCTCTAATCTCTTAAGCTCTATTTAGTTAGCAATATAATTCAATTGCGGATTAGATAAAATAATTAATTATACACCAATAACGTTATCTTTTTTATTAACTACATTACTTAACACATCCATGAGCTTATTCATTATTATAGTCAATAATATGGATAATAGCATAACAATAATAAATGTAATAATGACATAAATACAACTATTTATTGAAGTTCCTAATATTTTAATATGTAAATACCTATAACCCTCTAATACCAATACATGTGATAAATATATTCCATAAGATAAATTTGATAGTTTAATAGTTATTTTCTTAAATAAATTATCTTTCCAATCAATGCTTAGTATTAGTAAAACAAATAAAACCGAAAGTAAAATTATACTTGGTCGCATTGATGTGGTAGCCATTCCTACTCCTAGTTTATTCATTGATAAATATGACTCTAAAAAAACCCCTACCAATGATACTATAAATATACAAAATATCTCTATCTTATTTTTCTTTATTCTGTCAACTTTACTTTCAAAGTTATCTGCAAACCATGCTCCAAAACTAAAATAAAATATCCAATTAAATATATTTAACTTATTGTTGAATATATTCATACCTGTAAATATACCTAACTCTTGACTTAAAACAGTAATAAATAAAGCTATTAATATTCCATATTTCTTTTTTACAAGTTTCAATATGATTGGATATATAGAGTATAATAGAAAAATTAAAGTCACATAATATAAATGATAATAACTTCTTCCTAGAAAAAATCCTTTTACAAATCCTAAAATACTAAATGTTCTATATTTAACTAGATAGTATATAAGACTATATATTGAGTATAATGGTATTATTTTCTCCATTTGTTTCAATAAAAAATTCCTATATCCTCTTTTAAGTTTATTAGAAATCGTTATCCCTAACCCAGATAGAAAAAGAAAAGTTGGTACAGCAAACCTTGATGCTTGATTAATAAATATACTGAATACATCTTGTTGTGAAACAAGTATAGAAGTAATATGTATAAGTAATACTCCTATTATGGCTATACCTCGTAAAATATCAAGTTTATAGTAATACTTTCTCATTTTTATACTACCTCCAAATAATAATATAATATGCAAATATTAGTATATCATTATTTTGAGGTATTGTGTTTAAAATAATAACATATCAATAATATTCAACTACAAAATTAATTTTAACATTTAATCAATTGGCTCCATTTCCTGATTAATCATTGCACCTGCTTGCATATATTTCCTTATTAATGAAATCACTCTAATATCCTTAACTTCTTTATAAACTAATCCTATTAATTTATCATGATTTATGGTATCAAAATATTTCTCTAAATCTATATCTACTGCCCACCATATCCATTATCCATGTATTCTTTACATTTAAGAATTGCTTGATGTGCACTTCCGTTGGGTCTAAATCCATAACCATTTTCAGAGAAACTCTCTTCAAATATTGGACTAAGTACCTGTGCAATAGATTGTTGATCACTCGGTCAACTACCCTTGGAATTCCAAGTGGATGTTTCTTACCGTCTAGTTTTGGTATTTCTACACGCCTTACTGGGTTGGGTTTATAACTTCCATCCAATATTGACTGCCGAAGGCTATCACCATTTTCTTTTAGATATTGTAGAAATTCATCTACTTTCATACCATCAATTCCATGACTACCTTTGTTAGATTTAACTCTTTTAAGCGCTTGGTTAAGATTGTTTCTATCTATTATCCTTTCTAGCAATCTATTGGAATATTTAATTTCGGCATCTTGTTGCTTTTCTAACGTCAATGAAATACTAGGCGCTCCCACATACTCTTCAAGTTCCGCTCTATCCTTACGTAGGTACCCTTCTTTATGAAGTTGTCTGCTTTCATCGCATTTCTTTGTGTTCTTCCAAGTTTCAAAACTTCCTATCGTTCAGTCCTTTGTAGAAGATTCATGACCCTCCTACTACTATGCCCTCTGCTGACTTCTTAGATTTTAGCTATGTATCACTACATAGGTTACTGCTTCAAAATTCATTTTCACAGTGTATATCTAAGACCTCCCCAGGTAAGAGTGCACTCTTTCTACCCATCTATCTGCCATATTTACATTGCCTATTTTTGAGTAGCTATTGGGCTTTAGTTTGTTTGGCAACTTTCCCCATAGTCACTGCCTTATATGTTATTTCTGTTCGTAATACCAGAGACTTGCCGCCGACTTCCTTCAGATTACACCTCACTGTGGACACCCTTGTCTTAAGCTATACACTTACAACTACTAGTTCGTGTTAGGGACTTTCACCCTTTAGATTACACTCATGCTGGGCGCACCAAAAAAATCCCTCAGATATAAAATCTGAGGGACACACAATACTCTTCAAGATTTAGTTAAAAATCTTCAAGATCTTTAAATGAGGCTATTTCTTTACCCAAATGGATATTTTTGAGCTAACATCATAATTCATTTTCATAACGCAACTGTCCGCAAGCAGCACTAATTTCAGAACCAAATTGTGCTCTATTCAGCTATTCAGTTCGTATAAAAAATCTTTTAAAGTTTAGCCACATATAATTCTATTTTTAAATTTTATTTCATATAAACCATGCTCACAATTCTTCTTACTTTTTACTATTACTAAACCCTTTAGAACAAGCAACTATACATAATACAATTATATAACCAACAATACTTAAAGTTACAGTTACAATTTCTCCACCCATACTTTCAATAGTGTTTGCATTGATTGCAGGTACAAGCCTAAATTGAAAATAAAGCGCAAAAATCAATATACTAATATCTGCAAATACAAGGACTTTTCCTGCTTGCTTACTGACTTTTACTTTATCATATTTCGCTTTTTCATCTTTACTCATTGTATTAAATCCAGCGACTAAATTGCTCCCTTTTCCACTCAATAAAACAACAGTAGCAATTAAATAAATACCTAATATTACCCATAAAATTAACGCTCCCAACATACTGTATCATCCTCTCTTTTATTAAAATAATTTTTTTAAATAAATAAAGTTCATTATTACAATAAAAAGCCACTGAATAACCATAAAAGCAAAAAGTATTTCTATGAAATACCCTCTAACAATTATCAACACACAAGCAATAATTGGAAGTAACATAACTGATAAAAATACGCATAAATATCAGCTTTCGTAAAGATGTTCCACTTTGAGCAAGTGATGTACATCTCCATTAAAACACGCAAATTCCAATACTTCTTCCCCTAATTCCAAAACTATCTTGTCTTTATAATATACTCCTTCATATTTCGAAAGTGCAGCTCTGTCTAATTTACTTCAGGAATTCTTTTTTAAAGCGTTACCACAATTTGTCCCAACTATATTTTCAATTGCCCATGCAAGCATGTTATAGTTGGCATTATTATATTCGAATTGACTTCCAGGTTCAAAACCTAATGCCCTTCCTATGCTGCCGCTTTCATTATCGGTGGTCATGTAAATGATCTAACTGAGTGGAAAACTTCAGAAGGGAAAACTTTGAGAGAGATTGAGAAAGGATCAGACCAATAAGTAATAGCCAGCCTCATAGGAGTAATTCACTCCTATGAGGCTGGCTATTTTCGTAACTTCATCTATCCTATCTCCACAATCTTACCTACACCTAACTTGTCAACTCTTCACACAAAAAGTAAACTCGTCCATTCCAATCCTATGACATTTTTCCAATCCGTAAGCCATCACCAGTCATAAAAATAAGGATTTCCATGACTAAAAGTCACTGCTGCAAAATCGAAAACAAAATGACAAGATTCTTTAGAAAATCAGCTCTCCTGGTTTATAGCCCTCCGGCAGTTCTTCTTCACTTAAAAATTTGAAGTTATCATCCTTAAGTATTGGTAAAAATGCTTCATATGGTATTCTAGCAAACTCGCAAGCATAATTACTAGCTCCAAACCACTTACCTTCTTTGCTACTTAGATTTAAATTTCTTGCAAACTTTGTATTGTTTGAGCAATCATGAACTGCTAAATCCCACTTTTCTTCATCGGCTATTTTCATGAATTTCAAAGTTAATTCTCTGCTCCAAATTGGAGAAATATATCCATGTCTAGAAATATACATGTTTTCCCCATTATAATTGTATATATTATTCTCATTTAAATGTAGTTCTGCACAATTTATAAAATCGAGTTTTGTGTCTAAGATTGCTTGCTTCTTCTTAAAAAATCCTTCGAAAAACTCAGGAGTCATTGGAGTTTCAATACCTACATTTTTAATATATTTTTTCGCTATTCCAATGTTTTCAATGACCTTATCTGAACAGTTGGTAGCACCTAGGTTGAAACGTATCTCGTCAAGACCAGCTTCACCTAATGCTTTCAATGTCTCTTCCGAAGCTAAGATACCGTTTGTGTATAGATGTTGATAAACACCTGCATCACTAAATTTCTTTATAACAGAATAGTACTTTTCTATTTCCATAAATGGTTCTAAGTAAACGTAGGCAACACCAGTAGGTTTCTTATGAATGGAAAGAAGTAAATCAATATCCTTCTCATAAAACTTTGTACCTCCTATTTCCCACATACCTTCACCTATAGGGGGCTGATCCTCTAGTTCTCCATAATTATAACAGAATTTACACTCTATGTTACATTTATTGGTTTTTCTAATTGCACTTAAGCCAGTTCCCATAAGACAAGAACGGCATCCCATTGCAAACTTTCTTTCATTTCCCACAAAATAAGTTCTATTCCCAAGAGTTTTTAAGTCTTTAATTTCCGACATTAAGGTATTATTTCTATGATCAATTGACTCCTCTATTTGTGCAAAGGTAGCGTATATGATTTCCTGTTGTTTTGTCATAAGCTCCTCATCCTCTGGCAACATGGCAAAAAATTCAAACCACATCAACGCATCTTCCTTTGAAATTTTCATAATGTATCCTCCTCTAATTAATCTTCTTAAAGATTTAATCCAAATTCTTCTTGCTGTAACTTTTCACATATTCTTCTAAAAACAAACGCATTTCTCCTAATTATATCACTTTTATCCTTTCCTTACTATGTCTTTGGAAACATATAAATTTTTCACTAAAAAAGAACCTTGATTTCTCAAAGTTCTAACTATGTTTTCTTTGCAGTATTACTACCGTCTCAGCAGTAGGCTCCTACCAATCATCCGTTGCTTCGCTCGGATTCTTGGGGAGCCCTTGCATGGATCGAACTATTATAACGCTATATTTTACGTTATTACTTGACCGCTTTATTTTATCTGATTTGTCTTATTAAACTATAACAAGGAATCCTTCTTATCTACATGTATTCCACGTATCTTTCAGTGTTAAACGATACGAGCTTCTCTCCAAGCCCTTGCTAAAATCTCGTCAACGGTTTCTTCAGGTGTTTGTTCTGATGAATCTAGCCATAATCCTATTTTAGGTGTTTCATTACGAAAAAGTCTATCAAAGTTGATAACTCCCCACTCCCCATATCCTTTTTTAGGCCTTGCAGCCTCTCTTTCAGATACTATTTCAGGGCGTGGGCAAAGTGCTACCACAAATAAAGGCCTGTTGCGAACCATTCCTACAAAATCTTGAAGCATTTTTCCAATGATATTGTCCTGTACAACAACATTAAATCCTGCCTCAAAATATGCATCTGCTGTAGAAGCAGCAAGCTTATAGCGGAGGTTAAGCTGGCTCAATGCTTCATCTGAAGGATCAGGTGACATTTCATCCCGTCCAGCAACAATCATCTTTCTATATATATCTCCATGTACATGAACTCCCCTTTGAAAACGTTCTGCAAGAAGCTGAGCAATCGTTGACTTTCCAGATGCCATAATTCCAGTAATGATAAATATCCCTTTACTATCAAGAATAAATTCATTCGAATTACTTTTTTCTGTAATCATTATACCTACCTCCATACAATTAATTTTATATTAATTTTTGACATACCCGAAACCTCTTTAAATAATAGCGCATATTACCGTAAACGTCAATGATTCCAACATTTGACCCCACGGCAAAATCACGAACCTACATTCTGCCGAAACTCTTTTCTTTCGATATATTAATGCCATTTCAGCATTAATATATCGAAAGAAATTTATTATAAGAAGGTGATTTTTATATTTTTCAGATAAACTTTTCAGTATTACTGGTATAACTTCAGCAATCAGAAACTTTAAGAAAACTTAAATGATACTAAAAGTTTTTTACAAGCTACACAGCCAATGTTAGCATTTCTGCACATCTCAAAATACCACATAAACTTCAATATAAATAAATCTAATTAAACAAACATCTTTAGTCTTGCATAAAGTTCACCCATCTTAACCAAAAAGTCCCTCAAATATAAAATCTGAGGGACATACAATACTCTTCAATATTTAATTAAAAATCTTCAAGATCCTTAAAATGAGACTATTTACTTACTCAAATGGATATTTTTGAGCTAACATCATAATTCATTTTCATAACACAACTGTCCGCAAGCAGCACTAATTTCAGAACCAAATTGTGTTCTAACAGTTACACTAATACCAGCTTTCTTTAGTGTACTGCAAAATTGCTTGATAGCACTTGAAGCTTGAAATTTAAAAGTTGTTTTGTCCGTAGAATTATACGGTATCAAATCAATGTGATATAAATGCTCCCATGAACCACGATTTTTCAATAAACCTACAACTGCCTCTGCATGTTCTTTCGAATCATTAATTCCTTCAATCATAATATAAGCAATAAACACTCGTCGTCCCGTATGAATGATATGTTCATCTAATGTCTTCATTACCTCATTCAATGGAAATCTTTTATTTATAGGCATTAAATCGCTTCGTTGGCTTTCAAATGGTGAATGAAGTGAAAAAGCTAGATTCACTTGTGAAAATTCTTTGGTCAATCTTTGAATTCCTGGTATAATGCCAATTGTTGAAATAGTAATTCTTCGTTGACTTAACCCAAATAAATTTTGATCAGTTAAAATTTTTACTGTATCAAATAACTCTGGATTTGCAAGAGCCTCACCCATTCCCATAAATGAAATACTATTCAATCTATGGTCATTAAAATAGAAATAAAGTAATTGGTCAGTTATCTCATCAGCAGTAAGATTTCGTTTAAATCCAGCACTCCCCGTTGCACAAAAACGACATCCAAAACCACAACCACATTGGGAAGAAATACAAAACGATTCCCACCCCTGTTTATACTTTAGTCCAACAGCTTCTATTCTTTCTCCATCAGTCAATTCAAATAACAATTTTTGAGCTTGTTTAGAATCTTGTAAAAAAACAGGTATTACACTAGATACATTATTTCCAAACTCATTTACTAAAGCTATCCTTAACGCTTTTGGTAGTATATGCATATCATCAAAATTATCTATTCTCTGATGAAAAATAGCTTTTGTAAGCTGTTCGTATCTATAATCAGGTAATTTTAAATTTGATACTATTTGTTTTATTTTTTCATATTTAGTTTTTATCTGTTTCATGTAGGCTTCCTCCTCACTATTAATAGTTAAGAAGCAAAGCCAGTATAATTAGCGACTTATACTACTCCATGCAAGCATCGCCCAAAACATCTGGCTTTGCATGGAGCCTATTGTGTGTTACTTTTATATTCCTATTAAACATATTAATTGCCATTTCTACCTTTACAATTTTATTGTTTTTGTTGCAACATTTTCACAGAATGCACTATCATGCTCAACAAACAAAATTGTAGGTTCATGTTCAATTAACAATTTCTCAATCTGCATACGAGAAATGACATCAATAAAGTTCAATGGTTCATCCCAAATATACAAATGTGCCCGTTCACACAAACTTTTAGCAAGCAATACCTTTTTCTTCTGTCCTCCACTAAAATCTTCGATATTCTTTTCGAACTGTTCTCTTGAAAAATCAAGCTTTCTAAGCATCGCTTTAAATAAACTCTCGTCAATACAGTGTTTATCTGCATACTCAGATAAGTTACCATATAAATCTGAAGTATCTTGTGAAACATACGAAATGATTAACTTATTATTCTTTCTTACAATTCCACTATGAGGGATGTCTTCTCCATAAATTAATTTCAATATACTTGATTTTCCGCTGCCATTCTTTCCTTTAATAGCAATTCTTTCACCTTGATCTATAGTGAAGTTTACTCCTTCACAGACAATTCTATCATCATATTCAATTGCAACATCTGTAAGTTCTACAAGCTTTTTATCATGGAAAGTAAGCGGTACTATTTTTAAGCTTTCATTAGATTCAATATTTTTAAGAAGCTTTGATTTTTCCTCAATCATGTCTTGTTGTCTAGCTTCTATATTTTTAGCACGCTTCATCATTTTTGCAGCTTTATGTCCAACATATCCTTTATCTAATTTACTCCCAGAATTAGTAGTTCCATGCTTGCTGCTTTCAACACTATCTGACCACGTAGATGTACGTTTTGCCGAGCTGGAAAGTCTACTAATATCCTTTTTCAATTTTTCGTTTTCTGCTAGCTCAAAACCATCTTGTAATTCTTTGTTTCTCCACCATGAAGAAAAGTTACCTTTTTGTATTTCAATATTAGTTTTATTAACAGACAAAATATGGTCAACACAATTATCCAAAAAAGATCTATCATGTGAAATCAGAATAAATCCTTTCTTTTTTTTCAAGTAATTACTTAGTTTTTGCCTAGCTTCACCATCCAAATGATTGGTAGGCTCATCAATAAGTAAGAAGGAGTTCTCTTTCAAAAACATAGCAGCCAACAATGCTTTGGTCTGCTCTCCTTTAGATAGTGTATAAAACTGTCTATATAAAGCATCGTAGTCCATATCTAACAAAGATAATTCTTTTACTATTTCCCAATCCATTGAATTTGGACTAATCTCCCTTATGACATCTATGGTGAAATTGCTTTGCTCCTGCACCTCATAAGGAAAATATTCAAAAGTCACATCAGCTGAAATATTTCCATTATATTCGTATTTCCCAAGCAAAAGACTTAGAAAAGTAGTCTTTCCTCTTCCATTTCTTCCAGTAAAGCCTAATTTCCAATCGGTATCAATTTGAAAACTTACATTTTCAAAAATATTATCATAGCTACCTTCATAAGCAAAGGTTAGGTTTGTAACATTTATTAAAGACATATTTTTGTCCTCCTCTGTATTTAATAGTATAAATAACAAAGTCGGAACAATAGGCGACCTTGTTATTACTCCATATAAGTGTCGCCTGCAGTATCCGACTCTATATGAAGATTATCATGTGTTAGCAAAGTGTCTTTATTTATCATAATATTATTCATCCTCCTTATTCGAATTATTTATAAAAAAGTAAGAGCCGCAAGAATTAATTATTCTTACAGCTCATAGATATACGTGGTTAAGCTAATCATTATAGCATAATACAAGTGTATATATTAAGAGAAAAAAGAATAACTTTCTTGCATAAGCACAACAAAACAAACAGAACACATCTGTTTATCTTTGTATTAAATGTACTTTAAAAATTAGCAAGAAAAATTAATCATTTTTTCACCTCAAATTTCAATTTTTTATCATTATACTATTATACGTTGAAAAAGTCAATAAAGAGTGAATGAAGAAAATCTATTTCTTCTCTATCTTCACAACTGTCTCAGCAGTAGGTTCCTAACAATCATCCGTCGCTTCGCTCAGATTCTTGGAGAGCCTTGCATGGGTGACAAATAGATGGTATTGCCACCATACCAATTAATATGAATGATATAGCTTAATCAATATTATAATGAGGCAATAAATTTGTATTCTTTTAACATTAATGTTTAGGTATCAGATATAAAACTAAAAACTCTTATAGACAATATTAATAAATCTGTTAATCCATTACCTACTAAAGTAATTTATACTAATTTAGATACTAAAGATTTGCTCTATACAGTTCCATAAATAGCAAAAATCTTAAAAGTTGACCAACATAAAGTATATGAGCTTATAGATAAAAAGATATTAATAGGCTTAAAACTAGGTAGATTTAAAGTTACTAGAACGGAGCTATTACGATTTCTTAATCAATATAGTGGTAAAGATTTATCTGATTTAGATAATATAAAAGATTTATAGGTAAAGTAAAAAGGCTGGGACTCACCCTAGTATTTTATCTTAACCTAATTCTCAAACTATGTGTTACAAAAGAAAAGTAAGCTAGTAAGGATTTTACTCCCTACTAGCTTTTTAACTATGTCTATTATAATTTATAAAATTTTATTTGAATACTGGAGTAATTCCTGTCTTATACACATATCCAGCTGATGTATGGTACCAGTTTCCTTCTTTAGAATCTACTGTAATTTGGTCCCCTTTTTTCCAACGACCTAATATTAAACTATCATCGTTACTACTAGCTGAATAATATGGCACTCCATCATAATCTACGGTAAAGTTGCAGCTATATGGCATTTCTCGCAATCTAGAATCATAGATATACCCAGCTGATGTGTTATACCAATTACCTACTCTTTGTTCAGTTGTAACAATATCTCCAGTATCTAAGTATCCAATTATTAAGCTATCATCATTAGATGCTGACGAATATATTGGTGATCTGTCTGTTGTAATATAGCCTCTAATTTTTTCTTCCTTAGGAATATCTTCATCAGTACCCTCATTGAATACTGGAGTAATTCCTGTCTTATACACATATCCAGCTGATGTATGGTACCAGTTTCCTGCTTTAAAATCTACTGTAATTTGGTCCCCTTTTTTCCAACGACCTAATATTAAACTATCATCGTTACTACCAGCTGAATAATATGGCACTCCATCATAATCTACGGTAAAGTTACAGCTATATGGCATCTCTTGCAATCTAGAAGCATAGATATACCCAGCTGATGTGTTATACCAATTACCTACTCTTAGTTCAGTTGTAACAATATCTCCAGTATCTAAGTATCCAATTATTAAACTATCATCATTAGATGGTGACGAATATATTGGTGATCTGTCTGTTGTAATATAGCCTCTAATTTTTTCTTTCTCAGGAATATCTTGAGCAGTAACTATTCTTCTACCCTCATTGAATGAATTTGGTACTGGAGATACTTTTACATAGTCTCCAGTTTGAGGTGAATTAATATACTCGCCATTACCTACATAAATACCTATATGTCCATAATTATTGCTTATAACTAAATCCCCTGGTAAAAGATCACTTGCTCTTGAAACTAGAGTTCCAACACCACGTTGTGAATCTGACTCCTTACTAATCCATCCTGGTATATTTATACCAAGCTGTCTATATACATATTGAGTCAGGCCAGAGCAGTCAAAGCCACTTGGACTTTTTCCACCCCAAACATATGGTATTCCTATATATTTGTAGGCTTCATTTACTACATCTTGTCCAGTGGGTGAATATGCCAGTGCTTGAGTAGCTATACCTCCATTAATAATTAAAATTGTAGCTACTAAAAAAATAAATAATTTTTTCAACTTTTTCATTTTAATTCCCCCTTCAATAATATAAACATTTAAATAAATATACCCCCTTCTCTTTCCAATTTACAACAATTATACATCAATATATATAAAATATCAATATTTTACTTTAATAAATATATTTTACACATTTTTTACAATAAAACTCATATATATATTTTTAACCACAGTTTTACCTCACTACCCTCTAAATCTTATCTTTTAACAACTTGTACTTGTATTTCTTCTATTGCTTGTCCGTATAGTCCGACATAATCGGTTAAATCCACTACCCAATGCAACCATCTCCCACCAGTATAAACTTGATACATTACATCAATGTTTTTGCATATCTTTTACATCTACAAAGATTAGGACACTCAAAGCTTGCTACGACTATGGACACATATTCCCATGTAACAAACAAAATTAAAAATAATACTGTCAATATTCTAGAAAATATAATTGCAAAAAAATAATTTGCCACCAATATAAAATTAATGGTGGCAAATCATATTTTTATTCATATCAGAATGGCTTAAACCCGCTATTTATCTACTTAATTTAACAACCATCTCAGCAGTAGCTTTCTACCAATCATCCGTTTTTTAAAAGGAACATCTTACTCCTAATCGTCGTAAGATGGGCTTAACCTCTAAGTTTAATCTTCGCTTTGCTTGATTTCACTAAGATGTTAATGCCTCTTGGGGAGCCCTTGCATGGGTGGCACTCTTAAAACTCACTAATTCGCTTTGCTCTTCGTAAGTTTTGTGACCACCTCAACATGTGTGTAGACAAGTCTTAGATAATATTACGCAGAAATAATTATTGATAAACCCTGGGGCCATTTCCATACAAATAGGAATTATTTTCCGAAATATTCATACAAGACTAATTAAGATCTCAATATATCTTCACAATACTCCAAAATTTTCTTAATATTGTTCTATTCCAGCTTTCCTAAACACACTATATGGCATAAGCTATATTCAATCGCTAGTATAATAGCTGCTTTTATGCAGCAATCTTCACTAAAATATATTTAATAATCTTAATCTGATATATATTCTTTAACAGTTTGAATTACATCTTTTCCTTCTATAGATAGAGGTGCTATTACACATATATCTTGACTAAAAATAATCTGATAATTTTCAAATTCATATATCTTAGTATTATTTTCTGTATTTACTAATTCTAAATGTTTCGTCATATCCTTTAGTGATATCTTCCCCTTTTCAAACGCATCTTTTATTTCCATTCGATTTGCAAAAAAATCAGTAAAATATGCTTCCTCTAACTTGTAGGTATATATCCTATAATCATCATACTCTCCGATAAAATCGATACTTTCATTCTCTTCTATACTTATACATAAATAATTGCTTACTGCATTATTATTATACTGTTGATGATATGTCCAAGTTAGTGTTATAACCAGACTTGCAAATAACAATGCACAAATAACTGCTATTGTAATCAATAACTTAACCATAGTTGAATACTTTTTCTTACATTTTCTAAAATAATGCATTTCCTGTGTATTATCCTGTTTCTCTTTATCTGAAACAGGCATTGGTTTGATCATCTGTTCATATTCTTTATTACAACTTTCACACTCTTCCAAATGCTCTTCTATATTTTTACATGTTTCATCACTTGTCAATTTATCAACATAACTTGGTAATAAATCTTTTACTATATAACAATCTAATTTCATTTTATTAGTCTCCTTCCATTAACTTCTTTTTTGCCCTGTAAAATGTTACTCTTACACAATTCTGTGACTTTCCAACTATTTCACCTATTTCTGCAAAAGATAGATCACTGGAAATTCGCAAATAAACAATCTCTTTCATATTTTCATCAAATTTACGCAGTTTCTTATAAAATTCTAGCTTACAAAATCGATTAACAACCTCAGAACTTAAATCATATGGATCCGCTATATCTGTATTCAATGCGTCAATCGAAACCATCTCATACTTCTTATTCTTATCAAGGTATCTATACCAAACATGTTTAGCAATCTGACAAAACCATACAGAAGGTTTACACTCTCCGCGATATTTATCTATTGTTTTCATAGCCTGGTAAAAAGTTTCCTGTGTTAGTTCTTCTGCTAAATTCTCATCATGTACCATAGATCGTAAATATAAATATACCTTTTTTCCGTAGATTTTATAGTACTCCTCAATATCTTTCACATTTTCACCTCCTAATACTAAGTCAATAAAAAAACAGTTTCGTTACAAAAAAATTAATTTTTTGTATACCTTTATTGTATTTATTTTATATTTTTTGAATCAAATGACTCCCTAACTGAGTGGAGTCTTCTGTGAAGATTAGACATATAGAATATACAATTTTCTTTTACTTTCTTAGAATTATTCTTTTTAATATCTTAATATTTTTTCAATTTACTAGATTATCTACAAGTAGTATCTCATATTTACCCAATAACCTTTGTTATATTTTTAAAAATAAAGCAAATTATTTGCTCGATTGCTGACAACTTAGTATAAATATATGGATTACTATAATAATTTCAGATATCAATGGGTATTAAAAAAGCTGACTCCTATCCAATATAGAAATCAGCTTTTAGCTACATAGTCTTTTTCAAAATGTCCTTGACATAGTGACCATTTTACTAAGACTTCAACTTCTCTCTTTTTATATAATTTTATCTAATCAAACAGTTGCACAACAATGTAATACACTGCAAAATTAATTTTATAAAGATTATATCACATCATACTAAATATTTATTCACACATTTGATAATTTGGGTAGATTATATTTCCAACACCATACTATTCAATTTTCAAAAAACAATGGATACGATGTTATCCTACACCCCTATACCCTTAGTTATTTCTGCTTATAGTTGAATTACCAATTATTTTCTAGAACCTTACTTAACATAGTAACTTTTTAACTACTTTTTCATATTGTATAATTAGTGGACAAGTTGTCCGTTTTAAAAAGGAGGGACTTGCTCTGTATAAACGAACAGTAGATAATAAAAAGAATTATAAAAACTCTGATTATAAATATAAATGTCAATCTCATGTATACGAATATCTAGGTAGTGCAATAATTGCTAAATATCAGTCGTACCCACGACAACCATCATTTTCTTGGGATTTCTAGCCAAGCTATCCCAAATGGTAATAGTCGTGTGCATGAATTTATCTTTGCTACACTAATTCAGAACCTTACTGGTTAGTGTAATTTTATATTGAGCTGTCATACTTGACAGCTCTTATTCATATTATTTCAAAATTGATATTACGCCCTGTTTTCATACATCTCTTAATTAACGTTATCTACAAATCATTCACTACATTCTCTTTAACATCGTCTTCTATTTTTATTGGCATATTATCTTATACTCACAGCTTATGTTAACATTACTTTTTACCATGTTCCAAACAGGACATAACGATTCTTCCATTAGTTTTATGGTCCTTTCAATCTCATCGGTCTGTACGTCCTTTGATGAAAGTTCAAATATTAAATGTATACTTTTAAAATATGTCGGATAGGTTGCTCTTCTTTCACCTGAAGCAATTACTTTTAATTCAGATACATTCTTATTCATCTTCCTAAGCAATAAAACTAAGGTCATCCCACTGCAGGTTGCCAGACTCATAAGAAATAGCTCAAGTGGAGTATACCCCTCACCATCCACAGAATCAATAATTATCTCATTATTATAACGTGATACTCCGGAAAATTTTACCTTGTCATTTATCAGATCTGCTGTTACTGTCAAATTATCGTTCATAATAAAGCCTCCTAAATTTCGTTTATACTATTTGATAATATTTCATAATTTACTACTATTCTACATTATATATTAGCAATTATATCATTTATTTAAAATAATTCCTTGTAATTAATCAGCTCATTTCAAAATAAAAAGCACCTACTTTAGCTAATTACTTGTAAGTGCTACTATCTATTTTCTTTTTAGATTATTTTCATATTTCCTTATCTTCTCTAATGTAATTTTGTGCACCCTATCTTCTAAGTTATATGCTAAATTCCAGGCTTTATCGAGTTGAATACTATTTTTTTCTTTCATAATTTCATTGTATACTTCAATAAGTTCTTTTTTTGTTGTCTTTACTTCTTTTGTATCATAACCAGTTATTCTCATATCTCTATCTGGTGAATACATTATAAGATATTTTTTAAAATTATCTCTAGCTTCTGTAAGTGAATAATGCCCATTAGGACCACCCTTAATCAAATCTTCATCTAAATAATCCTGTCCATCATCTTCCCAATTACATAGAACACAAATATTAATCATCAAATCCAAAATACATAATATATCCTTTACTCCCAATTACAATTATAAATGTATCTATCAGTGTCCATGCAAAACAGTGACAAATAAAATCATAGTCATATCTATTAAACCTATACGCTTTAACAAATTCACTTTGATCTAAATTGGCATATTCATCTAGCCATGAAACTTCATCAATTTCATCTTCCATAGCCATTATGAATAGTTTACTTAAATTATTTATTTTTAAAATTTCTCCATCTTGCTGTCCAATTCTATTTCCATATACATTAGGTAAACTAATATTTAAAAAATTTTGCAGTTCTTCTTTCCAGTTTTCTACAACTTCTATATGAAGCTCTGTCTCCTCAACAACCTTTTTAAATCCATCGCCCGGATATTTCTCCCATACTTCAGGTGACATACCAAAATCATAATATCTATTAGCCAGGTATTTTATTATACTGCTTTCTATATCTCCATCATAATCAAAGTCAAGACAATCCAAATTTCTAACTATAACATTAGGTTTTTCCATGTATGAAATTGCTTTTAGATATCCAGCATAAAAATTCTTGCCCTCCATTTTCTTCACTTCCCTAATATTTTTTAAATATATTATATATTATCCCTCACTTTTCCTAAATTTGTATTCGAATTCTTTACAATATGTTATTGCTACTGGCTATTCAGGTACAGCATTAAACCATCAAATCCAAGCCCAGTATGCATTTCCACATAATAAAAGATGACCCATAAGTGTCTCTCTAAACAAAATGAGGTCATCTCAGGGTTTGGTTCATCTGCAATAAGATGATATATTGGATGTTCAATGGCTTTCTCTTTACCTGTTTCAGTGCATTTATATGTGTGAAGTGGTAATGACACTATTGTTTCAGCAACTATCCTAACGCAAGCATAGACTTCAGTAGTTTGCATTGCTATTTTTTCATTTACTGTTTTACCACTTGTAGTGCTACCAAAGAAAAAGCTATAGGTGCTCCCCCAAAAACTATTCTTAGGACCTACTCTAGGCTCCATAATCTTGATATTATTGGTATTTTCATTATGTTTACCTCCTAAAAATGGATGTAAAAAAAGCACCTGTTATTATCAGATGCTATATCCTACTTAACCAATATATTTTCTATTCTCTATGATTGCTTTTATACTTTTTATTCTTACGAAAGTATTCATTCCTCAAAAATAAATACAATTTCTCAACTGGTGGTTGTATATTAAACGCGTAATCATCGCTAGAGAGCTTTAAAATTGGTATTTCTAAACCCGTAATTCCTTCAAACTCCATAGTCCATCCATCTAAATATGACATAAATATTGAATTCTTATTCTCTTTTCCTCTATAGCTCTCAAAATCTTTAACCTTAATATATGGTTTTATATACTCTATATCATCATCTGTTAAGTTTATTGCAATTTGAACTAGTTCATTGTCACTATATCTTCTAAATTCATAAGATAACTCTTTCATGATAATATTACACCTAATTGTAAATTTAAGTCCACCACTTGCCCTTATTCCAAACACTTTATAATATTTATTATCCATAATATTCTCCTCCATATCCTCTAGGCATATTATAGAATAAATTAATTAACTATTATAGTATCAAAATTCCTCTATCATCATAAATACTTCCACAACTTCCTTGATTCCTAATAGCCCTATCTAAAGCCATTATCAAAGCCACAGCTCCATCAATTTTCTCAGTGCTTTTCTCTTTATCTAGTTTTATATTTCCTGCTGGGTCTGTTTTAACATATATATTATCCATCATTCACCTAAACACTAGATTGCCTACATGTGCTAGTTTCTGTTCAAGTGTTAGTTTCATTAATTCCTTAGAAGATGCAAATTATCTAATCTTATTCATCATCTTCTATAAATTCAAAGACTTCTTCAACCGACTTGCCAAAAACTCTAGCAATATCCATACCTAGCTTTAAAGAGGGATTATATCGTTCATTCTCTAAATGTCCTATTGTTTCCCTCCTAACACCTACAAGTTTTGCTAATTCTTCTTGTTTCATATTAAACTCTTTACGCAATTCATGAATTTTAGTCTTTAATCTTGGCATCCTAAACACCAACCTTTTCATAAACAACAAAAAGGATAAATTCAAGTAAATTAACTCCACCTAGTACAAATGGTAATATTATTTTTAAATCAATTACCCATATCCCTTTAAAAATAGATATTAATGTACAAATTAAAATTCCTAATGATAGTAGCTCATATATTCTTGATTTAGCTTTATTATTGTTATACTCTGACATTTCATCTTCTGGCTCTGTTTTTATGAAATGGGGTACAAACACTAAAATTGAAGCTACTACTAAAAAAATAGCTACTACTAAATTTAAAATTGTATTTCGTTTAAAAATATCCATAATTCCCACAATTCCCATAATTATCCAAATTATGCCCAGAAAACCATTACTAAATGCTGCTTTTTCTCTTAAAGTTAGTACTCTTTTCATCTCACCACTCCTTGTTTTTTATGTTATATATTTATAATATNNATATTATAAATATATAACATAATCTTTTGTTTGTCAATGTAATATTTGTAAATAAATTGATTCAGCTGATATTTCTTAACCGAATATTATTTTATCTCTCCTCTTAGCATCATTTCCATAGGATCTAAACAATCATTAGAACCTTTACCTGCTACAATTCTACTTCTTGAAGAAGGTGTTAATCCAAGCTGCTCACAGAACTTAATCATAATCTTAAGATAAGTTTAAGCAATGGATACCTGTGGCACTTGCTGCCAATATCCACTTGGTGTTTTTACAATTGTTTCATGCTTTGATATGAATTCTTTAGCTTCTTTCCAACGTGCATAAGCTTCACAATATCCTTCAAAAGAATCTATATCGACTTCTGTTAGTACTCCAAGTTCCTCAAGTTTCTTTGCAACTCTTCTCCACTCCTTTTTAGCTTCAGCATCAAGCCAAGTAGGACACTTGGATACTTTCTTTTAAGGCTTTGGTTCAAACTCATTTAGTGCTCTTTTTCCTGGGTTACCCTCAGGTTCCTTTACTTCAGTTGGTTTTGATTTTCTTCCTCTTTGTGCTATAGGTTCACCTCCAGTCTTTAAAATTTATCATAAGAAAAGAGCATACCTTATTTAGTACACTCTTATAATCCTAATTAATTCAACCCTCATAACACTCTTTTATATCATTAGGTAAATATTTAAGCAAAATATTTGCAACTTTTATTAATCGTTCCCCATTCTTTAGGACATATAATCCACCATTCATATATATCCTTTTCTTTAAATATAAATCCAACTGTAAACCCGTCTAATAATCCTTGTACCATTTCAACTTTTTTATTAATCTTTGCCTTTTCTATAGTTTTTCTAATTAAATCACAATCATTGTCATTTGCTATCACCATAAATTTCCGTTTTTGCTTATCACAAAAATAGGTGAATACTATATAATATTCTTGCATTGATTCATTATATAACATGTGTAAATATGTCATATTACTAAGCCACCCGTCATAAATGTAAAATTCAAATAACAATTTGTTTAATGAATAATCTATACTTTGGCTTAAAAATTCTCTTTGTTCTAATATAATAAAATCATAAGGCACATTACCACTCCACCTACCATTATAAAAAATCATAATTTCCTCATGATAATATTATTTATATTTAGCGAAATATGTAAATTAATATTCTTATAAAAAATAATTTTTTACCAAAAGAGTATAAACTCAACTTATATCCTGATTTTAATAATTCATTTACTACTTTATTGAATAAGTTTATGACTTGACACTCATAATAATAATTTTCACCATATTCTTCTAAATAATCTTTATCTAATAGTTCTGGTTGATATTGTTCATTTATTATATTCAATGCTGATACCTTTTTATTATAAAAAATAAATTCATTAAAATTTCCATCACATGAGTCATTATATAACGATTTTGGAAATTCTTTAATATTGCTATCTCTAATAATATTATATATTTGTTTTATAGTATTTTTAGGTAAGATGAACTTTTTTAACTTAACTTCAATATTTTCAGTCTTATATTTCCTATAAATCAAATGTCCATCACTATATATGGTAACACTAAAACCATCATCTTCTCCGATACAATATTCTCCTGCATTTTTCAATCTATACTCAAATATAATTTTAGTAGTTGTCATCATATCAAAATAATCAACTTGTTCTTTAAAACATTCTAACAATATCGAACTTCTTTCATTCATAACTAAACAATACCTTTCCTGTCAATACAATAATATAACAAAAATGGAAACAATAAAATCACCTACTATTTTTACTTAGTAATTGCTAACATAAAACATTTGTGGAATGCCGTTTTGGTCTAACCAATAATCTACAGTTTCATTTTTATCCGAAATAACTAAATTTATAATATCTGTTCCTTCAAATCCCATTAAATCAATTTTAATTTTTACTACCCACACATCTTTGCTAGCTCTATGAAATTGATTGTGGAAATTTATTGATTGAACATCAGCTTTTATACTTAGTTTTAAATTATTATTTTTGTTGAAACTTTCAACTATTTCTAAAACTCTTTTTTCTGTAATATTTGTATTCATAATCATTATTTCCTTAATAACCTTTCCAATTATGTGATGGACGCTCACCATCCCCTAATAAGGTATTTATTTTATTAAATTGCTATTCATTATTGTATTTATATCTTCATAGATATATTTCTTATCTTCTGCAGTAAAATACTTATCATATACTCCACTAATTAGTAATTCATATGACTCTTTAATTCTATCTAATATATCTTCGTCTAAATTATTGATTTTATTACTATATACTAGACATGCTCCAATAGCCAAGTAATGACATGCATTTTCCACAGGATATTCATCTGTAATATATAAATCATTTTCATATATAAACCAATTAACAAAAGGATTTAATCCATCTCTTTCTATATGATTTTTGTAAGAATTTATAAAATCACCTTTTATGTCTTCAAAATACTCTAACTCCATAATTTTACCTTCCTCTCCGTCCATCAAAAGTTTTTCCAGAAACAATATTCACCTTTACTTTTGGATATTTTTCAATAAATTGTTTTGCAACACCTCTACAACTTTCACACATAGCTCTTTCTGATAACATAAATATTTCTTTAATATCTTTACTTTTTATTTTATCATTTAAAAACTCAAAAACTTTATTTCTGTATCATAGAACCTTGATACTTTATTTATTCCACTGTCCACCATTTCACCTATTTCTTTAGTTATAAATGTTCTTAAACTAATTTATCCTTATCTTCTTTATACTTAATATAAGCATTATCTTCTATTGTTGAAATTTTACTTGAAGCAAACTCTATATTTCCGTCATATTCTAAAACAGCAAAATTGTCTTGTTTTTTTATATTTACTAATTTGATTGCTTATCTTTGCTTCAAACGCTAATTTATCTAATTCAAGTATCTTTTTAGTTGTAATTTTTCCGAAATCTACTTTGTAAGAATTAACAATATTAAAATCTTCTTTTAACTTCTTATACTCGCTAATCTTATTATACTTTAATTCTCCAAAATCTGTAGATGACTTAGGTGCCTCTTTTACTAAAACTTCTTTATATTTACTATATTGTTTCCTATCAGAAGCTTTATTCTTAATCATCTTCTCAAGTTCATCTGTTTTATATTTTCCATACTTATCAACTACATGCTGTTTATACCATTCATTTTTCTCCATATAGAATATGTTCTTAAATCTAAAGCAGCTACATTAATAGTATTATTCTAATACTTTCTTTTGATGAATCTAGCCTTCTTATTCACTTTACACAAATGTTTTTACAACGCCCTGATTTATGCCCTTCGCACATGATACCTTGGAGCTTTATTTTTTCATATTTCACCTTACACTATTCTTTATGATTATATTCCACTCCTTTTATTCCTCCACCAAATGACCAGTAATTTTTCTCTACAAAGTCAATAAACTTATCCGAGAACTCATTCTCTGAACAACTATCTTGAACTAATACACAACCATTTATTTCAATTTCTTTGGTATTAATAAATTCCCTATCGCCTTCTTCTTCAAGTGCAAAAAGTATTCTCTCTGCAGCTTTGCCATATTTCTCTATTCTTTCATAATCCTTTTTTGTAGGATTTTTAATTCTTAAAATATCCATATTATCACATAAATCAGCTAACTTTACATGGCTAGCTATATTGTTATTAATAATCCTATCTATAAACTTATCATAAGTTTCACTCTCTCTTCTTGTTAGAGCATCTAATGCAATAAGTATCTCTTCACTAAGGCCTTCACTTCTTAAGTAATCTAATGTAATATCTGTATCTTCAATTACATCATGAAGCACTGCACATATTCTCTCCGTTTCATTTTTTCTTGAAAACATCACTCTAAGGGGATGCAAAATATATGGCTGCCCTGCCTTATCAATTTGACCTTGATGTGACTTTGTGGCTATTAAGATTGCTTTATCAAGCATATTAATACACTCCTCTTAACTCTTTATTTAATTCATAATTATTATAATTTAATACCATCCAAAGTTTTATTTAGTAACTATTCAGCTATTCATTTCGTATAAAAATCTTTTAAGATTTAGCAGCATCTAATTCTATTTTTAAACTTTATTCCATATGAATTATGCTCATAATTCTTCTTACTTTTTACTATTTCTAAACCCTTTAGAACAATCAACTATACATAATACAATTATATAGCCAGCAATACTTAAAGCTACAGTTACAATTTCTCCACCAATACTTTCAATAGTGTTTGCATTGATTGCAGGTACAAGCCTATCAAAAACACTATTTATACAATTAGATTCAATTAATTAAATTACATAAAAATGCTTCCACTTTTTCAGGCGTTGCATGTTTTCTTGGATTCTTAGATTCTTCTACTGCATTAGGAGCGTCATACATAGGCAATCCTAAATCTCTTTTCACCTCTGCAATATAAGTAGTGTACCTTAAAATCATATTTATTTTCAATGTATTCCTGTATCATTTTATAGATAACTCTTTCGCTTGGTTTATACTCATCAGCTTTTGGGATGAACCCTCTAATTCCAACACTACTTCACACAAACGATTAATTCCAGTAATTTGCGTATATTCGTGCACATCAAAAGACAGTTCAAAATCATGTATAACGTATTCTTCATATTTACCATTCAAACAAATTCGTCCTACCATTTCTTTATAGTCAACGTGAGGTGGGAACCATGCACTCACAAGCTCGCCCTCATTATATTTGCCTAGATTAGCAATATAAACTTGCATTCCAATCTAAAATATCACTTTCTTTCTTGCTTTTAAAGTTTTAAAAAACAGCAAATCCTTTTTTGATTTACTGTTTTCAAAATACTATATTTACTTATTCAAATTCCTCAACGACCTCACCTTCATAGCTTGGCATACTATTGTCCCATAACTTTTCATCATCTGGAAAAACCAAATCATGCGTTTTAAAATATGTTTCTCGAATAACATCAAGCCAATTATGAATATATTTCATTGCAAGTACTGTATCACCAGATGAATGTATTGCGAAAAACATAGTAGTGATTTGTGCAAGAGAAATTGCTGAATGTTCAGCAGGAGTTGTAATACCATAATCGCTTCTTCCTACAGGAATAATATTACTTGTTTCCATATTACTTAACCTAGCAAAAGTTCCTTGTGGTGAAGCATGTACTGTTTTATTAGCTAAATCATATTGCTGTCTCCAAGCTGAAGAATTAATATCACACTGTTTCTGTATATCATTAAAACTTACATACTTTTTCGTAGTTGGAAAAATCCCACTAGCTCTTGCCCATTCATAGCGATCTTCTGTTTCAGAAGACTGAATAAATGCTTCAGCTACTGTTTCGCCATGTTCAGTGATAAAGGAAGCGATTATTGTAAGTTCATACATAGAACGCCATCTAGCATATGCACCATCAGCAAATCCATTTTTCATTAATGTAATAATTTCAAGAAATTGTTGGATTGCTCGACCGTGTATATGTTGCATTGCTGTAAAAGTATAGTGATGTTTTTTTAGTTCCTCTTGGCTCAATTTATTCACATGCTCAATATATGATTCTGTTGCTTCAAGTACCATGATATACATTGCTTCAGAAGTTACAAATGCTTTATACCATTTTTGCTCTTGAATTGCCAAAAATTCTTGTTCATCAGCTCGAAA
The DNA here is from genome assembly GCA_002316385.1 of Clostridium sp. UBA1056. Taxonomy (GTDB): domain Bacteria; phylum Bacillota; class Clostridia; order Clostridiales; family Clostridiaceae; genus Clostridium_J. Next base: position 23,774 of record DCDL01000060.1, on the reverse strand, counting down.
TTGCATAACTTGTTCATACATAGTATCTCTCATATATTTAGTAGTATCATAAGCCATTTGGTGATACATACTTACAAAAATTCTATTTAAATCCACTTCTCCAAATTTTTTAATTATCTCGTCCGCTTCTTTTTGACTTTTGGCTTCTTCTAGCTGTTCTTCAAGAAGACTCATAAATGTCTCATGTAAAAATTTAGTGGTATGGTCGGTCATTTATCTCATTCCCTTCTGTAATTATTAAATAAATACTTATATTATAACAACTCACAGAAAGCTGTACAATAACATCTATGCCCCAATAATTTTGTTAAATAAATTTAGTAATACATCTTTCACCCCTCCAGCATTGAATACCAGACCAACGAACGGCGATTAGTGCAATGATCTTTGAAAGCTCATGCTTAGATCCCAAATACAGACCGATCACGACAATTGCCAGCAACACAAGGGATTGTGCATTGCTTAAAAACTAGTTGTATAAGTTCTGTCCAAAATTCATTCATCATTCCTCCTTTGAATTTGTTTCATTTTTTCATCAGCACATTTACTTATTTGAATTAGACACATCAAAGTAATTCCAATAGCAATGCCTAGTCCAACTAGTAATAAACGTCTGATTAATATCCATATCATTTGATTTCTCCTTTCATGAAAAAACGGCCTCTATTTCAGCTTAGAAGTCGTTATTGCTTTCTTTGTTTTGTTGGATAACTCCGAAAGGTATATCTTGCGGTTATAAAAATACCTTCCGACACGTTCAATCAGTTGGACAGCTGTCATATTCTCCACATAAACAGTTATCTTGTTTGGATAATGGGGATAAAATGTTTGTTTGTAAAAATCATAAGTATAGGTCCTATCACCGCCTTTCCTTTCCCACTCAATGATGAGGGAAGTGTATTTGCCTGTATCTTGAATATAGATTTCCAGTTTAATACCACAAATGAATCCCAGCTCGTACATCTTTTCTGTTAGCAGGCTTCTCATCTTTAGCAGACAAGTTTTGTTGCTCAATCAGCTTTTCATGTTTGTCCGTCATCTTGGCTTCACGAATAATTTCTGGTATGACATTGCTTTCATTGAGCACATCTAAAATGCTGGCTTCCTTTAGTGTCGGTGCTACTTGATGACATAACCAGTTAAGGATACGCTCATAGGAATAAGGTTGGTGCTGTTTCATTTCTTCACTACGAGCTATCATTTCTTCATAGAATTTATCAATGCAGGACAACATATCTTCTTTGCTAGAATAGACATTTGGCATAACTGTTTCCAAGTCTTCCAAGTCAACGTTTTTATGGTCTAAAATATATAAATTTGTATTAGTATGAAGCATAGCTTCAATAATAGTAAGAATAAAATAAGTTTTCCCACCGCCAGTTCCGCCGGCAATCAACATATGTGGTAGAGAATCGTATTCCAAATAGACCGACTCAATTAATTTTAAGCCTCCATTTTCTTCCGTCACATCACGAATACTAATGCGATTGCCGATTGTATCGTATAGTAGGATATACTCAATATAGGAATCATTTAGTGTCTTTTCCACTAGTTCACAGTAAAGCCCAGTTTCCAGTTTCTTTTCAAGCTGTAATAGCTGGTCTTGATATTTTCCCATGGCGATTTCAACATGGATATGGATAAGCCTATCTTTCAGATAGTAGTGCATCTTGGAAAAGTGACAGATCTTTACTTTGGTTTTAGAGCTGGGCAGGTCTTTAAAAAATCCCTCTGACTGTGTCTCTTCGACTTTGTACCAGCCATTTTGAAGAACCATACGAGCTAGTTTTTGGCAGTGTTCCAGTTGTTTTATGGAATCAATACGGTATCGGTAATATAAGATTCAAATAATTAGACATACAAAAATGGTAGTGAATTCACTACCCAAAAAGTATGGTGTTCTAAGTTGTGATAGAATTTCATCAAAAGTGATGGATTCCAATTGAATCTGCATAATAGAGTGTAAATGAAAAGGTTTCATCACTAATAAGAAAATGATACTAATTGCTCCTAATACAGAGTGGTAGAGCAGGTTTTTATTGCATGATCGGATTCGTTTCCCTTTGTATTTGAAAATTTCGACTTCTCCTTTCTAAGCAATATTTATATTAAAATTGTTCTTGTTCCTTCTTTTCAAAGTAACATGCTACACGAACTAGTAGTTTAATTTCATCTGCATTCATTTCACCTGTGTTAATCTTGACCCATTTTTTTGCTAATTGGTCTGAAAAATTGCGTGCTTGTTGTAACCCCAAATCATAGTTGGATGAAAGTTCATAACCAATATCAAGATAATCAAATATTTTTTCTAGTTGATAATGTGCCATTTCATGAACCTTTCTAGGTCGAGCATATAATACTTTATCAAGTGTCATTGCCATCTTTTCATAATCTAATTTTTCAACTGCTTCGATTAAATTAGGAATCAAGTCAGTTATGACTTCCCGATATGATGTAACAATATCCTCATTGGCTGGTTCAGTTAGAGGAGAGCTAAGATACTTTATCGCACATTCTACAATATAAGTATCTTCATAACGCTTTTTAAGTATTTCTACTATCTTTTCTAAAGTAGCAATAGGTGGCAAATCTTTAGGAACTTTATCTTTTTCCCAGATTTTTTCTTTATCAGCAATGATTTGATAAACTTTCTCTGTAGCTCTTTCCATAAGGATAAAGCGAGAATTAATATACGCTTTTAAAAGATTGAAAGAAAAAAACAAATCTTGAATTTCATCAAATCTATTTGAATATATTCGAATACCTATACCATCTTTTACACCTCTTAAATTCATAATTTCACTGTTTGCGATAACCCAAGGGGAATATTGTATTTCGCCTTTTTTAAAAAACTTTGGTCTACTTGTCTCAAACGGATGTGCCATCGAAAGCGAACGCAAATATTCAAAAAACTTGTCATCAGTTGGACATTCTTTTTGAGAAATATTTAATGGATAACCAGTACAAACACTTTTAAAAAATTTATATGATTCTTCATTGTTTGGGTCGGAATATTTATTCTTAAGATCCAAAACTTTTTGTAATTGTTTAACTGCGTCTAAAATCATACATGAATACATGATAAAAACCAATAGAGATTCCTCTGTCTTGGGTAGATTTGCATTATTGTTGAGATATGCAATGCTACTATCAACTCTATCCATTACAGCACAAAAGAGATTGTAATGTTCCTTATACTCTTCATCGCAAACAAAAATGTCAGTTTCATTGATAGCTTTTCTGAATTTTTTACATATCTCAATATTTAAAAAGTCATTCATTTGATACCTCCTAATTAATATGTTTATATAACAAACATTATAGCGGATTCATCAAAATAAGTGTGTATTGTTTTGTTTATTTCTTACTAGATTCCGTTGGCTGATTCGAATTTTTCTTTTTCAAAACAATATCATCAGCCTTGATGTACCAATCCACATTTGCCCCTTGAAAGGTTGCAGTTGTCAATGTATCTGCTACTGGATTGATTAGTTACACTTCGACATTATAGTCAAAGTTTTTCACTCCAGCAGAAGCAGGAATACTTACCTGTATCATATGTCCTTGCCCTTTGGATTTAAGGTCATATGTACGTTCTTTGATTTCTTCGGTCACAATGCCCTCATCATCAACAACTTTAACCTCACGTCGTAAAGCGGAGAATTTCAATGCTCCACTTGAACCTTTTCCCACATATTTTTTGAAATAATAGGTGAATGATTTTCTTCTATATAATAACTATCTATGGCTTCATTGTTTCTAATTGAAATTTTCTTTAAATGTTCTGGTATATAGTATTTCTGAAGTATAGCGTATCATTTATATTTTTCATTTTTTAAAACTCCTATGATTGTGCTATTGTGCTAAGTTTTATTGCCTACAGTAGGAATATTTTCTTCATTTAATTCCCTTGCTATTCTATTTGAACCTTTTCCACTAAGATAATCTTTAAGAATTCTCTTTACTATTTCTTCTTTGGTACTTATAACCAAATCTCCATATTCATCTTTGTAATATCCTAAAAACCTTTTTGTATTAATCATTATTTCACCTTGTTCAAATTGCTTTTTGGCTCTCCATTTTAAACTTTCACTTGCATTTCTGCTTTCCTCTTGGTCAAAAGAAGAAAGGACGGCAAGCATTAACTCACCGTCCCCTGATAGGGTATTTATTTTATCTAATGTAACTTATTAATAAAATCTTATATAATCAAATATTCCATACTTCCACCAACCTTAAGCCATTGATATGACTACACTTGAACCTCCTAGATCAAACCAATATTTTTATAAAATTTAAGTTTACCTTATTTTTAATTTTAAATTATTTTCTTACCTTTATAACATAAAAAGTATCCTGAAAAGTATAATTTCAAAAAAATAATTTACCACCAACATAAAATTCATGGTGGCAAATCATATTTATATTTCCTTAAACCCTTTTTATCGTTTTTTTAATGTAACTCCTTCTCACATGTGTTCGAATGAGTAAGTTCAAAGGACTAAATATAAAATTTAGATTCTCACTTAAAGGAACACCTTCCTCTGACAAACTACGGAATGTAGGCTTTCTCTCTAAATTCAATCTGCCCTTCACTTGATTTCATTAAGCTTTCAATGCCTATTTCTTCAACAGCTTACAGTCTCGGCAGTAGCTTTCTACCATTCTGAGTTCGTCTTTCAGACTCCTCATCATGGGAAAGCCTTGCACGGGTCGAACTATTAAAGCTAACTTCGTCGTTTTACTTCCTTGTTAGCTTTGTTACGACCTCGACATGTGGTGTGTGTGGGAACATATCCATTATCTTAACTTTTTCTACCTTATATCCATTAGCAACTAATACCTCTAGGTCTACTGCTAGTGTTTTAGGGTTACAAGATACGTATATTATTTCTTTAGCATCAAATTTTATTACGTAATCTAGTGCTACTGGGTGTACTCCCGGTCTTGGTGGGTCAAGGATTATGATGTCCGGTTTTTCTGTTACATTTTTTATAGTTACTGCCACATCTCCTGCTATGAATTCACAGTTATTTAAGCCGTTCATTTTAGCATTTTCCTCTGCAGCTTCTACAGCTTCTTCTATTAGCTCTATTCCTACAACCTTCTTTGCCTTTGGAGCTACTATCTGACCTATTGTTCCTGTACCACAGTATAAGTCAAAGACTACCTTATCTGCTGATTCCCCTATGAAATCTCTTACTATAGAGTAAAGCTTCTCTGCTCCTTTAGTGTTAGTTTGGAAGAAGGCAAAGGGATTTATTTTGAACTTTAACCCTAGAAGATTTTCTATTATATGGTCTCTTCCGTATAGTATTTCTATAGAATCTGCTTGCACTACATCTGAAAGAGAATCATTTAATGTATGGATTATTCCAGTGATTTCACCTTTAAGGTCTAAGGCTTTTAAAGTATCTACAAAACCTGTAAAGTCATACTGTTCTTGTGTGGTTGTAACTATGTTTACTAATATCTCTCCTGTGTTTATAGCCTTTCTTACTACTAAGTTTCTTAGGAATCCTTCATGTTTTAATATTCTATAGTAAGGAAGGTTAGCTTTCCTAAAGTGATTTATAGTGGCACTTATTATGGCTCTAAAATCTTCATCTACTATTTGACAGTTATGTACTGATACTATGGAAAAGCTCTTTCCTTTGGCATGCATTCCAAGGGTTAGTTCTCCCCCCTTTTCAAAGTCTCCAAAGGTAAATTCCATCTTATTTCTATACTCATAGTGAAGAGGACTACTTTCTATGCCTAGGTATTCATAATCTTTTATCCCTTTATTATCTAAAAGAGCTTTAACTTGCTCTTCTTTAAATTTAAGTTGTGTATCTAAAGATAAATTTCCATGGCTACATCCCCCACAAACTCCAAAGATGTCACAAGCTGGCTTTACCTTATAATCTACATCTTCTAAAACTTCAAGTAGTTTAGCTTCTACTCCATTGGAATTTTTCTTTGTTACTCTAGCCTTAACCTTTTGTCCTGGCAAAGTATTTTTTATAGCTACCTTTTCTCCTTCATAGAAAGCTACCCCTTTTCCTGGGAATTCTGTACCTTCTATGATAAATTCATATTCTTTTCTCTTTCTCATGCCTATCTCCTTATCTAATAAAATTTCTATATTTATCATTTGCATTTACTTGTTTCTATTTAATGATAATTTAACTTGTATCATCATTAAAGAATTAACTATATAGCTATTATATGGCCTATTTCAATACTCCAGACACCCTTATTAAAGGATTATATCCATGAAACCCTTATAAATAGAGCAACTATTTATAAAGTTATATAGTTTCATAGATAACATTTTAAAATTTTAAAATGTTTCATATTTTCCTAGCTAACATTTTAAAATTTTAACTTTTTGTATAGTTATATTGTTTCATATTCATATATTTAAAATGTTATATTCTCATATTTATATGACCATCTATGTGTATATCCTTTAGATCATTGAACTTAGAGGTACCTAATTAACCAATAAGACAATTTCTCTTCTTAATGAAAGGGTACATCTAAGCATGCAATAAACATCATAATCCAATGTAAAATTGCATACGTTCAATTTAAAATTACCTAGTTAATTATATATTATACCCTGAATTTTATCTAGGCTTTTATACTATCTCTTATATGAATTCATTAGTTTTACCCCTAAATGATTTAGTGATTCAACATTTAATTAACTATATGTTACTTATATGCCCTATGATATATAAATTATTTTAAAGTAAGAATTGTTTTTTGCATGGATATATTTTAAACTTGATATAAACACTAAATACATATTATATAGAATTCTACTATTACAACTTGTTTATTGGATATAGATTTTTAAAGGGGGTTAGTTTATGAAACTAGCAGAGGCATTGATTTTAAGAGCTGATTATCAGAAAAAGATAGAACAACTAAAGAAAAGATTATTTAATTGTGTAAAGGTTCAAGAAGGAGAAGAGCCATCTGAAGATCCACAAATATTATTAGAAGAAATTAATGCCATTATGAATGAACTTACTAGATTAATCCAGAGAATTAATAAAACCAATTGTTCCATACAGTTTGATGAAACAAAAACCTTAGCAGATGCCTTAGCTTATCGTGATCAACTATTGGATAAACGATTAATTCTTTCTACTTTAGCCGATACTGCTGCAATAAAACATGATAGATTCAGTAGATCAGAAGTGAAATTTTTAAGTACAATAAATGTTTCTGACACTCAAAAGCAAATTGATAAACTTTCAAAGGAATTTAGGGAGTTAGATACTAAAATTCAAGGAATGAATTGGACTGTTGATATAATTTAAATAAATAGGATAGCTATATTTTTCAAAGGTGAGTATAAACCTGCCAACTAGGTAAGTTGGGCTATTGGTCGGTACTGGGGCAATACCATTGGTTCGAATCCAAATTTTACATTTTATGCCCAGTAATGTGACATGAGTACAAATAGATTGTAATTGTAACTACCATGTACTAATTTGTGAAATCTAGCTAGGGTGGGCTTGGGGCATGTAAATTAAATAAATTTCTATTAAAACTTCTATTTTTATTTATATTTATTAAATCTATCATCTAGAGTAGATAATTTTAATTTCTACCTAGATGTTTTTTTATTTCTAGCACTGATTATTAGCATATTTAAGGCTTAATTGACATAAAGTATATGAATGATATAATTATTAGAATCATACAATAAGTTTAAAATAATCTTTAAAGGGGTGAGGGTTATATAATGAGATCTAAAAAAGAGGATACTAAATCACTAATAGCTGACAGCTTTAAAAAACTAATGCTTGAATATTCCTTTGATAAGATAACTATAAAAATGATTACTGACGAAGCAAGCTTAATAAGACCTTCTTTTTATAACCACTTTGCTGATAAATATGAATTATTAGAATGGATTTGTTATAAAGATATATTTGAAGGTGCAACACTCCTTATAGATAACAAAATGTATAATGAGACCATTCTCTTTATACTTAATAGAATCGAAAATAATAAGGATTTTTATATAAAGGCTGTTAAAATAGAAGGACAAAACTCTTTTGAAAGTATAATGTATAAATTTCTTCTTAAGATATTCGAAGAACTCTTTTCTGTACTAAACATAGAAGAGATGAATTTTGAAGGAATTCTGACAGCTTCTGAAATTGCTAATTACTATTCCAGAGGGTTAACCTTTTTTTTACTTACTTGGTTGAAAAAAGGTGCACAAGTTCCTGCTCATAAGCTAGCTGAAAAGTATTATTTACTACTTTCTAATTCCTTAGAAGATATTGTATTCAAACCATTATAAAACAATTAAATAGATTTGTTTTTAAAGCGACTACAAAAGTCGCTTTTTGTTTTTTATAAACTACATTTATGGCAAAGTGTATTTTTACATAAAAATCTATATTGACTATAATTTAAGAAAATGGATTATGAAAGGAAGGTGCTTATGAGTGTTCTGGAAGTAATCATAGTATCAATAGGATTATCTTTAGATGCATTTACAGTGACTATATGTAATGGTGCAACCCAATCACACTTAAAAAAACGTATGGATCTTATTGTTAGCCTAGCATTTGGGGGAATGCAAGCTATTATGCTTACTATTGGAATGATGATTACCAGATTTCCAGTAAGCTCAATCTATTCTGAAACTTCCAAATCTATCAATCAATGGTTTTCCGCAATTATTTTTATTTTCTTAGGACTGAAGATGATAAGAAATGCTATGACAGTTAAATCAATTGATGAGCAAAGAGAAACCTTTAACTATAGGAAGATTTTTTCCTTAGCCTTTTCAACTAGTATAGATGCATTAATATTAGGTATTAGCTTTGCTCTATTACGTACTGAAATTATTATAGATATGTTTATTGTATTTATAATAACAGGTGTATCATCTATCATTGGCCTGCGATTTGGTTATCGTGTGGGTGATAAATACAGAGGTATGGTTAGTTTATGTGGTAGCATTATATTACTTATTATGGGAATAAAAATGATACTTTCTTACTTTAAAATTATTTAGAATGGGGGAAGGATTATGTTAAATGTAAAATATAAAATTGAAAAGGCTGCTTTAAAACAAGTACTTGGATACTTAAAGAAAAATCCAGAAGAAAACTTAGAGAAAATTATTCATTGGGTAAGAAAATTTGATACTGAAAATTTATATGTTGACCAATATGATGCCGTTGAAGAATTTTTAAAAGAGAAGGATAACAACTGGGTAGAGCTTATGAATAAATTGATGAAAGAGGTAGATCCTCATATTTTAGAAACTGTATTTAGCAACTTCCTTCTTAACGCTTCTATTAAAGGTTGGAGTGAATCAAGGAAAAAATCTAAAGAATATGGATATGACATACCTTTTACTTTACTTATAGACCCTACTACTGCTTGCAATAAAAAGTGTATAGGTTGTTGGGCCGCTGATTATAACAAAGCTTTAAATTTAAGTTTTGACGAATTAGATAGCTTACTTACTCAAGGTAAAGATTTAGGTATCTTCTTCTATATAATGACTGGTGGAGAACCTTTAGTTAGAAAAGACGATATACTAAAACTTGCTAAAAAACATTCTGACTGTGTATTTATGATATTCACTAATGGAACACTTATTGATCAAACCTTCTGTGAAAATTTATGTAAAGTTGGAAATATAATTCCTACCATAAGTGTAGAAGGCTTTGATGATGCTACTGATGCAAGACGTGGAGAAGGATCTTGGAAGGATATTACAAGAGCTATGTCTCTTATGAAGAAAAATAGAATTCCATTTGGATTCTCAACTTGCTTTACAACTGACAACTGTGATAGCGTTCTATCCGAAGAGTTTATAGATATGATGATAGATATAGGTGCTTACTTCTCTTGGTACTTTACTTTCATGCCTATAGGTTGCAAAACAGATACATCCTTAATGGCTAATCCTGATCAAAGAGAGAAATTATATCGTACTATCAGAGGTTGGCGTTCTAATAAACCAATCTTTAATATGGACTTCTGGCACGATGCTGAATATGTTGGTGGCTGCGTTGCCGGTGGAAGAAGATATTGTCATATCAATGCTAATGGAGACGTAGAACCTTGCGTATTCTGTCACTACTCTAGCGCTAATATAAAGGAAGTTCCTTTAGTTGAAGCCTTAGGTCAACCATTATTTAGAGAATATCAAAAGAATCAACCCTTTAATGAAAATCAATTTAGACCTTGTCCAATTCTTGATAATGCTCCAAAAATTGCAGAAATGGTTAAAGCTTCTGGTGCTAAATCCACAGAATACGTGGATCCAGAAAATGTAGATGACTTAGTTGCTAAAACTATAGACTATGGTAATACTTGGGCTAAAAGAGCTGAACCACTATGGGAAGAAAATCTAAAAAGTAAAAAATAATATTATTTTTATAAAGGACTTTTGCAAATAAACTAATCTTAAGTTAATGCTGAGAAATGCACTTATATTATATTAAGGTACAAACTCAGCATTTTATAAATGGATTAGTAAGCTATTTTGCAAAAGTCCTTAAATACTTTATATTAAATTTTAAATATATTCTGCATATAATCTCTCTCCAAATCATTAATTTTCCTGTAATTCCAATATTAATTGACACTAACTATAATTGTCTTTACAATTAAATTATAGTATATATAATACATATTTAACAAAGGGTTGGTGGTCACATGACAAATTCTAATAATGAAGGTAGAAAGACAGATATGAATACTAATGAATCATCAAAGCAGCAAAGGAATATGCGTGAAGAAATTAGGAAGCCACCTATTCCCTTCTATGCAGTAGGTGTATTCTGGCTAATTTACGCCTTAGTTTTTCCCATGTACCGTATTTTTGACTTTATAATAGCTGGGATACTATCTATTATTATCTACTTTATAGTAAATAAATTAACTCCTTCTACTACCATTATGGTTCCAATAAAAGAAGAGCCAATTCACTCTGGTGATGAAACTGTAGATGATCTTATTGCTGATGGTCTTGCTTATCTCAGACAAATCAAGCAAGCAAATGATGCAATTACTGATGAAAAAATTACTGTTCAAATTACACGTATGGAAGTAGCTACTGACAAGATTTTCAGATACATTGCAAAACATCCTGAAGATGCACCTCAAATACGTAAGTTTATGAACTATTATTTACCTACACTTTTAAAACTGTTAAATTCATATATCAGTTTAAATGAACAAGGTATTAAAGGTGCACATATATCTTCCACTATAAAAAATATTGAAGGTATTCTCTCTACTATAGCTGATGCCTTTGAGAAGCAGCTAGATAATCTATTTGCTGATGATGCTTTAGATATATCTACTGATATTAAAGTGCTAGAGACTATGCTTGCTCAAGAAGGTCTAACTAGTGATGGCTTTAAGAAATAATTTTCTTCATGTAAATTACTTTCTTCTTATATAGAATTAATTTTATACTTATTTAAAGTATATGGCTTTTAATAAAGTATCTAAATTAAAGCTACTTAAAATCCTAGATTACCTTAGAAATCATTAAAGAATTTTATTTATTAAAGTTTATATAAGGCATCTTCAAAAAATAAATAAGTCAGAATGCTCGTATATTTGACTTATTATTTATTTTCAGATGCCTAAACAAATATATTTATTTCAATATCAAGGAGGACAATTAAATGACAAATAATGAAAATAAAGATATATTATCTACAGGTTCTAATACATCCAATGTAATACCTTCCCTTACATTGGATCCTTTTGCTGAAGTAGCTCCAGAAGCTAAACCAGAGCCTACTCCAGAGTTAGAGCCTGAAGTTCTTGATGATAGCTCATTAACTGATGAAGAGAAAAAAATGGTAAGTGATTTTGCAGAAAAGATTGATATTACTAATACAAATATGATTCTTCAATATGGTGCTGCATCTCAAAAGAAAATAGCTGGTTTTTCTGAAAGCGCTCTTAGCAAGGTTCGAACAAAGGATTTAGGCGAAGTTGGAGATATGATAACTAATTTAGTTGGTGAGCTTAAAGACTTTAGTACTGAAGAAAAACCTAAGGGCATCTTTGGAATATTTAAAAAAGCTACTAATAACATATCAAATCTTAAAACTAAATATGATAAAGCTGAAGTAAATGTAGATAAGATATGCAATGTTTTAGAAGGACATCAAATTCAACTATTAAAGGATATTGCAATGTTAGATGAAATGTATAGCATAAATCTAGTATATTTCAAAGAACTTTCTATGTATATCCTTGCCGGTAAGAAAAAACTTGAAGAGGTTCGTAAAACAGTACTTCCTAAATTAGTTGTGAAGGCTAATGCTTCTAATTTACCTGAGGATTCTCAAGCTGCCAATGATATGGCTAATCTTTGTGACCGTTTTGAGAAAAAGATTCATGATTTAGAGCTTACTCGTATTATCTCTATTCAAATGGCTCCACAGATTAGATTAGTTCAAAATAATGATACTCTTATGGCAGAAAAGATACAGTCTACCTTGGTTAATACTATTCCTCTATGGAAGAGTCAAATGGTTATTGCCTTAGGTGTTGCCCATTCTCAACAAGCAATGGAAGCTCAAAGAGAAGTTACAAATATGACTAATGAATTATTACGTAAGAATGCTGAAACCTTAAAAACTGCTACTATTGAAACTGCTAAGGAAAGTGAACGTGGAATTGTAGATATTGAAACTTTAAAACACACTAACCAAACTCTTATATCTACCCTAGATGAAGTAGTTAAAATTCAAGAGCAAGGCCGTCAAAAACGTCAAGAGGCTGAACTTGAAATTGGACGTATCGAAGGAGAGCTTAAGAAAAAGCTTTTAGATATTCGTTAGTAAGGCATCTTCATACCTTAATCTATATTTCCATTTAAGTATTGAAAATATACTTTGACTAATGGATATTAATAGTGAACTTATATTAAGGAGGAGAAAATGAACCTTTTTAAAAATAAAACTTTTGCCATAATAATCATGATTGTAATGATTATTGCCTCAATTTTAATAGGTAGTCATCGTTCCCTTACTGGCCTTTCCGTTGATGCAAGTAATGTGTTTATTAATGGAGCTAATGGTGATGGTATGGGTATTCAAAATGATTTAAATCAACGATTCGAACTCTCTGGCAATCTAGTGAAAATTGCAGACAATTACCTTGATATGAATAATTCTATATTTAAAACTATAAGTGATGCTAGAAATAGCCTTACAACTGCTCAAACACCTAAAGAAAAATATAATGCAAATATAAAATTAACTGAGGCTGTCAATGAATTATATACTTTACTAGGCAAGGAAAATTTATCTGATAAGGATGAGAGATATCGTAATAGCATATATGCAGACTTCTGCAGCCGTAATGACACTATAGGTCATGATAAATATAATGAATATGCTAAAAAATTTAATGATACATTAAAGCAATTTCCTGCCAATATATTAAGTAAGCTTACTTTTGTAAAGCCTTTAAAATTATTTCAATAAGGTACGTGAAAATAAATAATAGACCAAAGATCTGAAGTATATTTGTCACTAGACAAGGTGTTAAACTCCTGTCATAGTGGCGCTATGACAGGATTTTAACGACGNNTTTATTTGATAGTGCCTTAATAGTATAAGGGGGACCAATAATGAAAAAAAGGCTATTTAGAGCTAATATCCTTTTGCTTATGGCTATTACCATAGTAATATTTTTATTTAATATTACTATGGCCAATGCTGAAGCTAATATACCTGAACCTTCTAGCCTTTTATATGTAACTGATAATGCCAAAATATTATCTTCTAACACAGCAAATTATATAGTTGAAAAAAATAATATATTATATGAAAATACTGGTGCACAAATTGCCATATTGACCATTGATTTCTTACCTGATGGATACAACTCAGAAGAATATGCTCATGCTGTTTTCAACAGTTGGGGAGTGGGTTCAAAGGAAAAAAATAATGGTATATTGTTGCTTTTAGTGCCTGGTGAAGATAAATTTTGGATTGCTCAAGGTACTGGATTAGAAAATTCATTGAGTAGTGGAACTATAAATAATATCATTAATGATTACCTTAATGATGATTTTGATAAGGGTAATTATGATGTTGCTGTTAAAAATACCTTTAATGCTCTTTTAGATGAGATGGATAGAATCTATGGTTCTTCTTCTCGAGATAGTGCTAACTCTAGTAATCAAGTTATAAATAGAGAACCTGAGAAGAAATCTTCGTTTTTTACTGATATAGTTATTCCTTTAGGAATATTCTTTTTAATTTTAATGTTTACTCTTACATTCTGTAGTCCAAGGGGCAGATCTAGACGTAAATATTATGATGATAGCTATGGTCCTGGAAGACCTTTTAATCCTAGACGTCACCATCATCGCCCACCAAGACCACCTTTTGGTGGCAGACCTCCCTTTAGAGGTAATAATCCAAAACCTCCTTTTGGTGGTGGCTTTGGAGGTGGTTCTTCTAGCGATGGTTCCTCTGGCGGAAATAGCTTTGGCGGTGGTAGCTCCAGAGGTGGAGGCGCTGGCAGAGAATAATTTAAATTATTTTAAAAATAAAATACCTGGAGATTTTACTTCAGATATTTTATTTTTTAATATATTGTATTAATTTTAATCTTATAATTATGGGAGATATTTATGAAAAATAATTTTTTGAACTTTAAATCTTTGATACTCATTATTACATTAGCTTTTACTATTAATTTTTTTAATATATCTGCTAATGCTGATTCTAACATACCTGATCATTCTGAACTTTTATATGCTACTAATAATGTTAAGAATGATATAAATGCATTTAAAAAGAGTTCTGGTGATTCATTAATTCCTACCCGTTCTCAGCTTATGTGGGTAACAGATAATGCTGACGTTTTATCTGATAGTGATATAAAACATGTAATTACTAAAAATGAAGAGTTTTCTAAAGCCAGTAATGTTGAAATCTCAGTTCTAACTATCGAAAACTTACCAGAAGGTTACGACATAGAGGCCTATGCCTATAAAGTTTTCGATGAATGGGGTATGAATTCAAAAGAAAAAAATAACGGAGTATTAATGCTTATTGTTTCTGGGGAGAATAAGACTTTCATTGCCACAGGCTCTGGCTTAAAAAGTACCTTAATGGCTTCACCAGAATATAGCTTTATAGAAAAAAATTTTGCTACATCCCTAAATACTCATAGCAATAAATACAATATTAGATATGTGGTATCAGATTTAGCTACTAACATTAATACTATTTATAAAAATGCATCTAAAAAGAGTTCTGGTGATTCATTAATTCCTCAGCGTTCTCAGCTTATATGGGTAACAGATAATGCTGATGTATTGCATGATAGTAGTATAAAATCTGTAATCACCCAAAATGAAAAGTTTGCTAAAACTAGCAATGCTGAAATCTCAGTGTTAACTATTGAAAGCTTACCAGAAGGTTACGACATAGAGACCTATGCCTATAAAGTTTTCGATGAATGGGGTATGAATTCAAAAGAAAAAAATAATGGAGTGTTGCTTCTTATTGTTTCTGGTGAAAATAAGGCTTTCATTGCCACAGGCTCTGGCTTAAAAAGTGCCTTAACGACTTCACTAGGCTATAACTCTATAGAAGAAAGTTTTACTACATCCCTAAGTACCTATAACAATAAATACATGATTGGCAGCGTGGTATCAAGATTAGCTACTAACATTAATACTATCGATAAAAATAATTCTTACAATACTAGTACTACTAAAGTACCTTATATAAGATATTTAATTATTTTTCTCATAATTGTATTCACTCTTCGCTACCTCTTAAAACGTGCTTCTAAATCTTCTAGTTGTAAAAATTCTATGAAAAAAGCTACTGTTAAAATAACTTCTTCTGCTAAAGAACCGACTTCTTCTACCGATGAAACAATTTCTTCTGGTGATAAAGCTGTAGATGTTATTATTTCTGAAGGGCTTGCTTATCTTAGACAAATTAAACAAGCAAATCATGCAATTACTAATAAAAAAATCACTGTTCATATTACGCGTATGGAAGTAGCTACTGACAAGATTTTCAGATATATTGCAAAACATCCTGAAGATGCACCTCAAATACGTAAATTTATGAACTATTATTTACCTACACTTTTAAAACTGTTAGATTCGTATATTAGTTTAAATGAACAAGGTATTAAAGGTGAACATATATCTTCAACCATAGAAAATATTGAAGGTATTCTTTCTACTATAGCTGATGCCTTTGAGAAGCAGCTAGACAACCTATTTGCTGATGATGCTTTAGATATATCTACAGATATTAAAGTGCTAGAGAATATGCTTGCTCAAGAAGGCCTAACTAGTGATGGCTTTAAGAAATAATTTTAGTATTATAATTATAGGAGATATTTATGAAAAATAAATTTTTGAACTTTAAATCTTTAATACTTATTATTACATTAGCTTTTACTATTAATTTTCTTAATATATCTGCTAATGCTGATTCTGACATACCTGATCCTTCTGAACTTTTATATGTTACTGACAATGCTAACATATTGTCAGATGAAACTAAAAACTATTTAGTTAAGCAAAACGAAATTTTATATGAAGCTACAGGTGCTCAAATAGCCATTTTAACAATAGATGCAATTCCTAATGGATATGATTCTGAAACTTATTCCTACACTGTTTTAGATCATTGGGGAGTTGGTTCTAGTGAAAAGAATAATGGAGTAGTAATTTTGCTTGTACCTGGTGAAGGTAAGTTTTGGATTGCCCAAGGTGCAGGATTAGACAAAACCCTTTCTTCTTATGTTCTAAATAAAATAATTGATAAGGATCTTGCCAATGATTTTGACAGTGGAGATTATGATAAGGCAGTTACAAATACCTTTAATTCCATTGTAAAGTTGATAAATAAAAGCTATAGTTCTACAGAAGATAAAGATAAAGGTGATTCTAAAAATGATCTAAATACATCTAAAAAGAGTGCCACAGATTCATTAATTCCTCAGCGTTCTCAGCTTATGTTGGTAACAGATAATGCTGATGTTTTATCTGATAGTGATATAAGATATGTAATCACCAAAAATGAAAAATTTGCCGAAACTAGTAATGCTGAGATCTCAGTTCTAACTATTGAAAACTTACCAGAAGGTTACGACATAGAGACCTATGCCTATAAAGTTTTCGATGAATGGGGTATGAATTCAAAAGAAAAAAATAATGGAGTATTATTACTTATTGTTTCTGGTGAAAATAAGACTTTCATTGCCACAGGCTCTGGCTTAAAAAGTTCCTTAACGACTTCACCAGGATATAGCTCTATAGAAGAAAAATTTGCTACATCCCTAAGTACCCATAGTAATAAATACCGTATTAGCAATGTGGTATCAAAGTTAGCTACTAAAATTAATACTATTGATAAAAATAATTCTTACAACTCTAGTAATAGTACAAATAATTCAGGAAATAATGGAAGTGATTCTGATAAGTCTGATACACCTTATCTAGGATATTTATTTATTATTCTATCATTTATACTTTTCTTTTGGTATTTTTCAAAACATGATTCTAAATCTTCTAGCAAAAATACTTATAGAGAAAAAAATTATGATAGTAATTCATCTAATCACAACTATACTAATAATTCTAACCACTCACCTTTTTCTTCTAAAAGAGAGCATAGTTATAAATACAATGATAATAGGCATTGTGATGATGATAGGCGTAAACAAAATAAGAATAGCCTTTGGAATAATAATAGGTATACACCTCCTAAAAAAAGCTTTTGGGAAAGTTCTTTCAAATCTTCTAGCAGTAGCTCCACATGCGCTAAAAGCAAACAACCTAAAAAAAGTTCCTTTGGTGGTGGTAAATCTAGCCCACCTAAAAAGAATTCCTTTGGCGGTGGTAAAAGTAGTTTCTTCCAAAGTAACTCTTCCTCCCAAAATAGCTCTAGTGACAGTAGCTCCTTTGGTGGAGGTAGCTCAAGAGGTGGAGGTGCTGGAAGAAAATAATTCCTAAAGTTAATTTAATATATGCTTCAATTAAGTTTTCACATCTATGTTACTTCCTAATATAGCCTATGATGGATATCATAGATGATGCTTCTTTATTGAAACTTATATAATATTAAAAATTTTCATATTGAATTATATAGTAAATGTGCTATAATTAATTTGCTAAATAATTATATAGTGCTTTAGTACTTTTAATCGCCGGGTTAAAGTACTTTATAAAGCGTTAGGAATCATATCGTTAGGTCTTTGGATATGATTACCTAACGCTTTTTTATTTTAAGGAGGAGATAAATATGAATAATAATAACATATTAAATGACAACATTTACAAGACCTTTATTAAATATGTTTCTCTAAATATAATGAGTATGCTAGGACTATCTCTATATATTCTTGCAGATACTTATTTTGTTTCCAACGGGGTCGGTTCTGATGGATTAGTTGCTTTAAACTTAGTTTTACCCGTATATAGTATCATTAATGGTGTTGGATTACTACTTGGAATGGGAGGGGCTACACGTTTTTCAATATCTTTAGGGAAAAATACTCATGAGAAATGTGAACAAATTTTTACTCAAGTTATACATTGGGGATTAGGTATTGGAATTATTATCACTATAATAGGAATATTCTTTTCAGAAAATATTGTAAAATTACTTGGAGCTTCTTCCTCCATCCTTCCTTTAGCAAATAGCTACTTAAAAACTATAATGTGTCTTTCTTTAGGATTTATTATAAACAATATCATTGTATGCTTTGTTAGAAATGATTCAGATCCCAATTTAGCTATGTTAGCTATGCTCACTGCCAGTGGTAGTAATATAATTTTAGATTATATCTTTATTTATCCAATGAAGTTAGGTATGTTTGGAGCTGCCTTTGCAACAGCGCTTGCGCCCTTATTTAGCATGTTCGTACTATCAACGCACTTTTTAAGGAAGAAAAATACCTTTAGGCTTTTCAAGGGACCTATGATTAAAAATGAAGTTAAACCAATTATACTCTCTGGAATACCTTCATTTATTACAGAACTTTCATCTGGTGTAGTTATATTAATATTCAATATGATTATTCTAAATCTTGAAGGAAATATGGGTATAGGTGCCTATGGTATTATCTCTAATATATCTCTAGTATGTGTAGCTATTTTTACAGGGATAGGACAAGGTATCCAACCAATCATTAGTGTTAACTTTGGCGCTAATAAATTAGAAAATATACGTAAAACCTTCTATTGTGCTTTAGTGCTTTCTATTACTTTAGGATTCGCCTTTTATATACTAGGGCTCTCCTTTGATGGTGAAATTATATCATTGTTTAATAAAGATGGAAATGCTGAATTAGCTAAAATTGCGTCTCAAGGCATATCTTTATACTTCTTAGCTTTCATCATTATGGGAATAAATATTGTTTCTACCTCCCTATTTACTTCTATATCTATGCCTAAGCAAGGTTTTGTAATTTCCATTCTAAGAGGCTTTATAATTATTATACCTACAGTGTTAGTACTGTCCTCTATATATAAAATTGAAGGAGTATGGCTTAGTATGCCAATTACAGAAGCTATCACACTTATATTATGCATTATTTTACTAAAATCATATTTTCGTAAAATATCCTATAAAAATATCTAGTAAAATGAAGTGTATTTATATATGAAAACTAAACTTTCAATGACGAAAATTTAGCGTGTCTAATTTTTTCGTTTTCATTAGGCATTTAAGTTTCTTTTTAACTATTTTATCATTATAATATAAGAGTAGACTGAGCTTCATAAATATATGTTCTTTAGTATGAAGCTTATAAACAGAGTTCTTAGCTTCTTCGAAGCTTTACTAACAGAATTCTTAGTATCAGTATTTTTNNCCAGGGACGTAGCAGCTCTTTACTCCCACTTTGAAAAAGATGGGATTATTAGAGCCGGTAGTCATCGTAAATAGTTTAATTTAGGGAGGAATTATGAATACACTTACTTTTATTTTTTTGTGCTTTGCAGGTTTTTTAGCAGCCTTTGTAGATTCCATTGCTGGGGGTGGAGGAATAATAAGTGTTCCTGCTTATATGATAGCTGGATTACCTCCTCATATGGTGCTTGGAACTAATAAATTTACAGCATCCATGGCATCTCTTACTAGCTCTATTAACTTCATAAAATCAGGTAATTGTAATTTTAAGTTTCTTAAAATAGTAGCACCTTTTACTTTAATAGGATCTATTCTTGGAGTTAAGTCTGTGCTTCTATTAGATGAAAGTTTTCTTCAACCTTTAGTACTCGTCCTCGTTCTTGCCATTGGTATTTATACATTTTTCTCTAAATCCATTGGAGAAGAGGATAATTTTAGAGGCTTAAATAAAAAAAATATAACTATTTCTATAATCTTTGCTTTTTCTTTAGGGTTCTACGATGGATTCTTTGGACCTGGTACAGGCTCCTTCTTAATCTTTGGTCTTATAAACATTTTAGGCTTCAACTTTCTTAAGGCCTCAGCCAATGCTAGGGTTTTAAATTTTATTAGTAACATTGCTGCTCTTATCACCTTTGCTTTTAGTGGGAATATAAACTATTTAATTGGAATACCTGTATGTGTATTTATGATATTAGGAGCTAAGCTAGGAACAAAACTAGCAATTAATAAAGGTTCGAAGGTTATTAAACCAATATTTGTAACCATGTCTATTGCTGTAGCCGTGAAAATGTTATTACAAATTTTTTAACATTTTGTATAATAAGAACAATTTTCTTTACAGCAAGCACTCCTTAGCCTATACTTATTAATATGTGTTGGAAAGGAGATCTTGTGTTCATGTATCCATTTATTATTTTAGTAGTTATAATTATTATCGGATTCTTAGTTTGTAAAAGAAATTATAAAAATAGAGCTAGTTATATTAATAACAACTTATTAGAGTATTGTTATGAAGTTGCTATAGAGTTTGAAAAACTTAACTATGATGAGCAAATAAAATTTAAGAATTCTCTTAATCCAAAAGAGTTAGATTTACTTAATGCAATAATAACTAAAAGTATATCTCTAGGTAAAAATCTTAATATACTTCAAAGTCATATGTTTCATTTAGAATCTCTTATGAAGAAATTAAAATCTTATAAAAATTAAGCTGTTATATTTTTCAATAGTTTCAATAAACATATTAATATAATTTCTCATTTTATACATAAACTAAATGGGAGTCTTAAGAAAGGAATGATAGTATGAATTTAAAAAAATTAATAACAAATACTTTAGCCGTTGTAGGTGCTGTTGTCATTGTAGATAAGGTAATAAATGTTATTTCAACTAAGAGTACAAAGGCTATAAGTGAAGCTCTTATGAATGATGGTTTATATAACGATGAAGAACAAGAAGATTCAGACATATACCAATATAGCTTTTTAGATGATGACTATGAAGAGAATCTCAATGATTGCCATTGTGGTGAAGATGACGAAATGAATTCTATAGCCTTCCCTGACATAAAAAAGTATAGAAGTAAAGATGCAGATAATACGGCTTTTCAGTATGCTATAAAAACTGAACCTATTACTGACACACCAAAAGAAGTATAGTAGTCTACATAAAAAACCACTTTCTTTTATAGAAAGTGGTTTTTTAATTATCTGTGATGCTTCTTATGATGTTTTTTCTTTTTCTTTTTACTTGAATGATATTCATCACATTCTTCATAATCATAGCGTTTCTTCTTATGGGTTTTGTGTCCATAATCACAATTATTTAAATATATACCTTGAAGTAAATATTCACATTTTCCGCAGTCACTCTTAGGCTGAACACATTCCTCACACATATTATATTTATTTGAGTTAAGGTTTTCTAATCTACGACGATCATCTTCCTCTCTCTCTCTTATAATCTCATCATAGTAAGGTTTACTCTCATATACTTTATAATCTTCTCCAATCTCTTCCTTTAAGGTTATACCTTGGTTTTCTTCTTCTCTATCGCACTTATATTTGATCGGGTTATTATCCCATTGATTCATAATATCAGGCTTATCATAATATTTTTTATCATCTTCATCTTTATTATACTTTTCACATGGATACTTGTTAAACTCTAATTCCATATGATGTCCATGTTCTTTATCCCTATTGTCATGATACTCACTATGATATTCTTCATAATCAAGATAATTCCCATAATCTCTATCATGCTTTTGCCATGGATATCTATTAGGTTCTAATTCCACATGATGTCCATGTTCTTTGTCCATATAATCATGATGATCACTATTGTATTTTCCAGAATCACAGTAATATTCCTCATGGCGTTCATTATTATCTTTATTATACCCTTCCCATGGATACTTGTTAAATTCTGGTTTTACATGATGCTCTTCGTCTTCTTTAAGATTATAGTAGCAATCATAACCTATATCATATTTCTCACATGGATACCTGTTAAACTCTAACTCCATATGATGTCCATGTTCTTTATCCATATAATCATGATGATCGCTATTGTATTCTCCATAATCAAAGCGATATTTTTCATGATATTCATTATTATACTCTTCCCATGGATATTTATTAAATTCTGGTTTCACATGATGCTCTTCGTCTTCTCTATGATTATAGTAGCAATCATAACCTATATCATATTTCTCACGTGGATACTTGTTAGACTCTAACTCCATATGATGTTCATGTTCTTTATCCATATAATCATGATGATCACTATTGTATTCTCCATAATCAAATCGATATTTCTCATGATATTCATTATTATACTCTTCCCATGGATATTTGTTAAATTCTAGTTTTACATCATGCTCTTCGTCTTCTCTATGATTATAGTAGCAATCATAATCTATATCATATTTCTCACATGGATACTTATTAAACTCTAATTCCATATGATGTCCATAATCCTTATCTTTATCGTCATGATACTCACTACGATATTCTTCACAATCAAGATAGTTCTCATAATCTCTATCATGTTTTTTCCATGGATATTTATTAAATTCTAATTCCATATGGTGTTCATTTTCTTTATTCTCTTGATCATGATGTTCTTTATGATGTCCTTTATGATCACCGTGATATTTCTCATGATGTTCTTCGTGACCTTTATTACCTTTTTCATATAGACACTTATCAGCCTCTGATTTCATATGGTGTTCATTTTCTTTACCCTTATAATCATGATGTTCTGCATGATCATAGTGATATTTCTCATGATGCTCTTCATGGCCTTTATTATCTTTTTCATATAGACACTTATCAGCCTCTGATTTCATATGGTGTTCATTTTCTTTACCCTTATAATCATGATGTTCTTTATGATATTCTTCATGATCACCGTGATATTTCTCATGATGCTCTTCATGGCCTTTATTACCCTTTTCATATAGACCCTTACCAGCTTCTGGTTTCATATGATGTTCATTTTCTTTACCCTTATAATCATGATGTTCTTTATGATATTCTTCATGATCACAATGATATTCCTCATGATGCTCTTTATGGCCTTTATTATCCTTTTCATATAGGCACTTATCAGCCTCTGGTTTCATATGGTGTTCATTTTCTTTACCCTTATGGTCACGCTGCTCACTATCATATTCTTCAGAATCAAGATAATTCCCATAATCTCTACAATGATTTTCACATGGACACTTACAAGCTTTTGACTTCATATGGTGCTCATTTTCTTTACCCTTTTGGTCATGATGTTCTTTATATTGTTCTTCATGGCCTTTATTACCAGCAACCTCTGACTCCATATGGTGTTCATTTTCTTTACCCTTTTGGT
>DCDL01000055.1:144524-195356 GCA_002316385.1 Clostridium sp. UBA1056 | reverse complement strand
ATAGCATCTGCAGCTTCTATTGATCCTATTAATCCTTTTGTTTCTATCATTCCTAATGCATCGTATTTCATATTAAACTCCTCCTAAATATTTTTTTATTTATAAACTATTATTTAACTATTGTCACTTTTGATTTTGAGTTAATGCCCATTGCATTAGCTTCTTCAATATCAAGATGACACTCAAGTTGTGAAGAATTATTAGCTCTAATAGCCACGTTGCTATATACTCCGCCTCTTAAATCTTCAAATTTTATTGATACTACTTCTCCGTCATGTACTCCTAGATTTCTAGCATCTTCAAGTGTCATGTGAATGTGTCTTTGTGCAACCATTAATCCTTCTTCAATTTGAACAGAACCTTTTGCTCCAATTACTGTGATTCCAGGTGTTCCATTTAAATCTCCAGATAATTTTACATGTGATGCTACCCCAAGTTTAACGCAATCTCCAGCTAAAACTTCAACTTGAGTCTTACTTCTTACAGGACCAAGTATTCTAACTTTTTCAATTGCACCTTTTGGTCCGCAAATTGTTACAACTTCCTTACAAGCATATTGTCCAGGTTGAGATAGGTCTTTAAGCTTAGTAAGCTCATAATCTTTACCGAAAAGGCTCTCTAAATCCTTTTGTGAAAGATGCACATGTCTATTAGAAATTCCTACTGGAATCTCAGATGAATTTTTCTGAATTCCATTATTTGCTCCGTTGCTTTTAATGGCTTCTAGTAAAACTCTTAATATTTCTTCGCAATTTTCCATTAGTTTGCCCCCTTCATAGCAGCAACTATTTGGTTAACTAAGTCTAAAAGTTCTTCACTTTTTGCGCTTTCAGTACAATTGTTAGTGCTTTTAGCAGAATCATTAACTTTATTTAAAACTTCTGCTGCTGCTGCAATTTGAGCTGGGCTCATATTCATAAATTGATTTTGTACTGCATGGCAATTTTCAGCAGTTTTTATACGGTTGAAAGTTGGATCATTAGATGCTAATGTTGCACAGTCTTTTAAACCATAAGCAACCCTTTTTATGTTTATAAGGTGCTCTGGAGTAACGTTCTCAGATACTGAACTTCCTCCCCATGTACCACAACCTAAAGTAAATGAAGGATTAAGACCTGTGCTTGCACCTGTTCCACCTTGAGATCCACCAGTATTAACAAGAATACGAGAAGCTGGTTTTTTAGCAAACTTCATAACCATATCTCTGTCTTCTGTATGGATGCTCATTGTATGACCAATTCCATTTTGAAGTAATTCAATACTTAATTCGCATGCTTCATGACAATCTTTTACTGTATAGAATGCAAGAACTGTTGTAAGTTTTTCAAAAGATAATGGATTACCTTGACCTACTCCGTTTTGTTTTCCTATAAGTACTTTAGTTTCTGATGGAACTGTAAATCCTGCAGCATTTGCAATAACTTGTGGACTTCTTCCAACAAATTTAGCATTCATAGCATGTCCATTCTTAAATAACAGCTCACAAACTTTATTAGTTTCTTCTTCTGTCATAAAATATCCACCTTGCTTTTTCAACTCTTGAACAACCACATCATAATTGCATTCTTCGCAGATTATTGATTGTTCTGAAGCACAAATTGTACCATAGTCAAAAGTCTTACTTGCAATAATGTTTCTAACAGCCTTTTCTACATTAGCAGTTCTTTCAATGTATGCTGGAGAGTTTCCTGCTCCAACTCCAAGGGCTGGTTTTCCTGAGCTGTAAGCAGCCTTAACCATTCCTGGACCACCTGTAGCTATTATAATAGCAACTTCTTTGCTTTTCATTAAATCGTTTGTAGCTGCAATTGTTGGTATAGTTACAGAGCCTATGATGTTCTCTGGTGCACCAGCTTCAATAGCTGCGTCTCTCATTAATTCAACTGCTTTAATTGTACATTTTGCAGCAGATGGATGTGGTGCGAACACTATAGCATTACGAGATTTAATTGCAATCATAGATTTAAAAATTGCTGTAGAAGTTGGGTTTGTTGAAGGTACTATACCCATAACTAAGCCAACTGGCTCAGCAATCTCTATAGTCTTATTTACCTCATCTTCTCTAATTACACCTATAGTTTTCATGTCTTTAATTGAATCATATAATACAGTAGATGCTAAATGGTTTTTGAAAGTTTTATCTTCAGCTTTACCGAAGCCTGTCTCTTCAACTGCCATTTGTGCTAAGCAAACTGCATTTTCTTCTGCTACTCTAACCATATTACGTAAAATTTTATCAATTTGCTCCTCGCTATAATCAGCAATTTTATCAGCTGCTATTTTTCCAAGTCTAGCAAGATTTCTCGCTTCTTGTATTGAACGTAAATCTTTATCAATGTTTTCCATCATTCATTACTTCCTTTCATCAACCTTAAATAGCTAATTTTTCTCATAATATAATTTAAATTTAGTAATTAGTGTATTCTTACCTGCCTTTGAGGTGGCTCTACCTATAATTCCAAAATCTTTATATTCACGAGCTAAATTTCTAAGCTTAATAACTTTTAACTTATCTAGTATTAAAAGGGCTTGTTCTATACCATTTTTATTTACTAGATTATCTACATCATCTTTATGCAAATTCTCTAAGTCCAGCTTATGCAGTTTATCTAAATCCATTTTCAAAGCATCTTGATCTTCTTTAATCTCATCTTCAGCTTCTACTACATATACTTCTTCTTTCTGTTCTGCATTTTCTATTTCTTTTACTTCTTCAATTTGTTCTGTTTCTTCTAATTTTTCAGTTTGTTCTTTTACTTCTTCTGTTTTTCGTATTTCTTTGGCTTGTTCTACTTCTTCCAATTCTTCATTAGATGATGGAACTTCTAAAACTTCTGGTGGAGTATTAGGTCCAATTATGCTTTCCACTTCCTCATGAGGACGCGGAATTACATGATTCGAAACTAAAAGTTCTTCATCAAGTTTTTTAACAGCTGCTACTCCAGCTTCTATAGATGCCTTTACTGCACCTACATCACCTGTAACTAAAATTGTAACAAGCCCTCCACCTACATAAGTTTTTTCAATAATACTTACATCTGCAGATTTCACCATTGTATCAGCCGCTTCAACAGCTGCAAGTAATCCTTTTGTTTCTATTAAACCAAGTGCTTTCATAGGCTAATCCTCCTAACCTTCTATAAAAGATCCGCCCAGTTTGCTGGATATGTAGTGTAAAATACCCTAGCTTTATCTGGTGAACCCCAAACCACTTTAGAACCTGATGGCACAAATAGCACATCTCCAGGATAAGCTGTATATGTCTTTCCATTGATTTCAACCGTTAAGGTTCCCTCAATAACATAATCAATCTCTTCGTAAGTTAATTCCCAATCAAATTTTGAATTTTCAATAACTAAAAATCCAGCACTCATTTTTGATTCTTCTTTACTTACTAATTCTTGAAAATAAGCTTTTGCATTTGGATTACCAGTATCAAATACATCCATCTTTACTGTGTTTCCTCTAACAACTTTAAGTCCATTAGGGTCACATTCTGCTTCAAATGGAAGATTCTTTTGCTTTAAACATTGAAGCATTTCTTCTAAAAGACCTTTATCCATCATTTTTCTAAAGAAATCAAGTAACATTTCGCTATCAATATTATCTATACCTGGAGTTTTGTTAACTCCTAAATCCTGTACTTTAGGTGCAGGAGCTTCTGCTGTAAACACTATTCCATTATTTTTTGCAAGATCTTGAGCTGATGGTGTAATTATTTCACTGCCATCTACATAAAGCGTCTTTTCACCCTTTAACATTACTGCTTCAATATCTTTTGCACAGATTAATTTTTTCATGTTTTCACATCCTTTCAATATAGTATTTGATATCTGCAAAAATCATAAAATACTATGATTTTTTCGAATGTGGCCTAATCAAAATTACAATCATGATCAATTATTCCAATAACAACTGCATCTACAGGAATATTATCATCTCCTAACATTCTGCGAGCAGATGATCCAGTACTAACGACAACTTTGTCGCCAATCCCTGCGCCTATAATATCAACAACAATAAGTCTACGTCCGTCATTTGTTCCACCAATTTCCTCAGCAAGCATAAATTTAAGTCCGCTAAGGGATTCTGCTTTTCTAGTGGCCCATATATTATCAATAAGTCTTGCTGCTATCATATTACTTTTCCTCTTTCATTTTCAATTTAATCTCATTTAATGCAGCTTCAACTGATGCTGTATCGCCTAAAATTCCAATTAGAACCATGTGCTGTGGGCATAATCCCCTGATATCCTCAACGGTAACTCCAACAGCCTTTTCAGCAATATCTGCCGCATAAATCATATCGATAAATTTACCTTGAACAAGTCCTATTGCATCAGCATTTTCTAAATCTGTTTTACAATTTCCACCCATTCGTCTTTTAAGAATATCTTTAGTGCTATCAGAAGGTGATTTTATAATTCTAAAATCCACTTTTAAACACTCCTTTTATTATTCTATGATATCTTGTGTACAACTTAATGCTATTCCAAGTGGTGTAACAAACATAGGATTCTTAGGTTTATGAGTATATATTTTTGTTTGCCTCTCAATAATTTCTTCAATTCCTGTCAAACAACAAGTACCACCTACTAAAGAAATTTCATTAACATCATAATTCTTAATCTGATTATTAATAATTGATGATACCTTTTCAACTACTGGTCTTAGCATTGGTAAAATTTCTTTGTGATTTTTATTGTCCCTTTTGAATTTATCTGCCTCTTTAAAAGGCATTTTATAGGCACCTGAAATAACTAATGAAAAGTGTGTACCACCTGTAGGCTCATCAACAACATGAATAACTTTTCCATCCTTTAGAATTGATATTCCTGTTGTTCCTCCACCAATATCTACAACTGCACCATTTTCAATCTTAAGTAGATTATTTGCAGCAGTAGGTTCATCTAAAAGACATGTCAACTCAAATCCTGCTGCTTGAACTACGTTTTTAATTGCTCCAGAATCTAATGCATCTGTCCCAGGTGGAATTGCAGCGGCTGCATAAAGAAGCTCTGTATTAAGTTTTTCTTCAATTTCTTTTTTAAGCTCTCTTACAATGCCTACTGCTCCGATATAGTCCACAACCATACCATCACGAACTACATCTGCATATCTATATGCTCCAGCAACTGGTTTATAATTTTCATCTAAAACAGCCAATACTACGCAGGCAGTACCTAGATCCACACCTGTATAATAGACAGAGGAATCATTAATAATTGGTTTTTCTATAACTTCTTCAAACTTTTGAACCATTTTATCGCAGTATTCAAAAGTTATTTTTTTCTTTGACATTCTTCTCCTCCTACCGCTAAACAAATTAATTGAGATAATGAATTAATTATTGAATTAACATTTTCTATAATTCTATTTTTTAAAATCTCATCATTACTTTTGAAATTCTCAGTTATTTCAAATTGCAATTCTCCTAAGCCACAACGAAGAGTGTGCATTTTTAAAATTGCATTGCTTTTTTCAAGCTGCATATGAAATTCTGTTATTTCAAAACAATCCTCAAGCTCAGTTGTAAAGTTTGATGAATTCATAAACGTACATTCTTTACAATGAATAGTTTCAAGAACACCTTCTCCATTCACAACATTTCTGATATTTGATATTTTCTTTCCCAAATTTATAACATTTTGAGCTAAAATAATATCATCTTTTAATATTTCCCTACCAGTAACAAGAAATACTGCCTCCATAGATTTTAATTTATAACAAAGCTTTTTATTCAAATTTGAATTATTGTTTACTGTCTCTTTTACTGCTTCTTTTATCGTTTCCGCCTGGTTGATTTTAGAAACATTCTTATTTGATTTTAAAGCATCATCATTCATTTTTATTCTTCTATCAGACAAATACTGAGCTGCTCCAGGTGTAAGGCGCTGTCCTTGCTGTAACTTGTAGGTATCAAAAGGTTCTTTTCTGTGTAAATCTCTTAAATACTCTTCAGTAATAAATTTCATCATTGACATTTACTCCTCACCTTTTTCAAATAAATACTTCTTTAAAGCATCAATTCCTGTTCCCATCGGAAAGCTAATATGAAAATATGGCTCTGATACTCCTATGATTTTTAGCCGCCTTAAACATTTCTCTTCATTTTCAGGTGTTAAGTCACATTTTGTTATAACCCCGATTATCGGGCATCTAAAAGACTTTGCAAACCCAGGGGAGTATATTTCAGTGCAATTAGACTGATCAACCAATATAAGCACATGGAATGCATCCTGAGATAATGCAATTACATGTTTATACATCCATGCATTTTCTATATAAGCGCTTGGAACATCAATAGTATTCTTACCGTAAATCAAATCTGGTGTTCGTCTTAATGGACCATCATAATCATTTAATGCATTAACTATTGTAGTTTTGCCAGATCTTGAAGGGCCAATTACCATTATGCGCTTTTTTCTCATGTTCTTGTAATTGGAGCTGGAGTAAATCCAAGCATATTCTTTAGCGTATCATTTACTGCATTAAGTGCCGTTTCAACACTTTGAACATCACCGTTTATTATAACAGAGCCTGTAAAACGATCAAGAAATCCAATTCTAACATCTGAAGCTTTTGTGGCAATGTCTGCGGCAATAATAGCAGTTTCATATGGTGAAAGAGTTAAAATACCTATTGCTCCTTTATCATCAATTCCAAGACGGTCATATATATCAGACATTGGAGATGCAATAACATGAGCTATAGTAATCTGCTTTCCTGGAACTGATTCTTGTATAACACGCTGTATATTTCTATCAGAAAAATCTCCCATAAGCTTTACCTTCCATCTTATTATCTATTTGAAAATCATTTAGTGACGGATTACTTTTACAGGTAAATCGTATTTTTTAATCCATCCTTCTATTTTATCTAAATCCTCATTTTTCAAACTTGGGTCGCCTTCTATAGGATATTCCATTCCTAGTTGGCTGTATTTATTTACTCCCATCTTATGATATGGAAGCAAATCAATTCCTTTAAAGTTTTTATAATCTTTATATGGTGTTAAAAACTCCATAGTCTTTTCTATTTCATCTTGAGAATCGTTTATACCTTTAAGTAAAGGCATACGAATCTTAACGTTGTATTTTTTGCGAAGTAATTCTTGAAGATTTTCTAAAATCTGCTCATTTCTCACTCCTGTTAGCTGAAAATGTCTATCAGAATTAATATGTTTAACATCAAACAGGAATAAATCTGTGAACTCCGCAACCTTAAGTATTGTTTCTAGCTTTGTATAACCACAAGTTTCAATTGCAGTATTTATTCCTTCTTGCTTACAAGCCATCAAAAGGTTGCAAGCTGCTTCAGGCTGCATTAAAACTTCACCACCACCTAATGTAACTCCTCCGCCAGACATTTCATAGAAAGTTCTATCTTCTTCTATGATTTTCAATAGTTCAGAAATAGTTTTTGTTTCTCCAACTATTGATATAGCAGATTTAAGACAAGCTTCCTTACACTTACCGCATCCAATACATTCTATATCATGATTAACTTCATGTTTTAGAGTTTCCTTAGAGATGGTATGTATGGAAACAGGGCAAACAGAAACACAAGCGCCACAATTAACACATAAATTGCTCTTTAACATAACTCTATGTTTTTTCATCATTCCTTCAGGATTTGCACACCATTTACATCGAAGTGGACAACCTTGGAAAAATACCAAAGTTCTTATTCCTTCTCCATCATACATATTATATTTTTGTATATTAAAAATCGTCGCTTTTCGTTCGATCATACCTAAATTTCCATTACTCATATTCTTCATTCTCCAGTTTCATTTACTTTTACTTTTAATATATATCCAACTTTAATCTGTAATCTACAGAACATCTCTGTAGATTACAGACCTTAAAGAATTTTTAAAAATTCTCAGGTTACATATTACTTTAATTAAAAATGTGTAAGCATAGTTCTACTGATGATCTCATCTTGAACGTCTTTACATAACTCAACAAAGAATGCACTGTATCCAGCAACACGAACTATTAAATCACGATATTGCTCTGGATGTTTTTGAGCTTCTATTAAAGTCTCATTATCTAAGTAGTTAAACTGCATTTCTCCAAGCTGAAGGGCACATGCACTACGTAATAATGTAATAATTCCTAGCTCACCTTCAGGTGTATCAAGCAGACCAGCTATTAACTTGAAGTTATGAACCATACCTATATTCATATCTTCACAAGACATTTTAGAAACAGATTTAATTATAGCAGTAGGTCCTTTATAATCAGCTCCTTGTGATGGACTTATACCATCTGATAAAGGTAACCATGCTTTACGTCCATTTGCTGTAGCTCCAGTCATTTGTCCAAATGGAGTGTTATTAGAGATTGATAGTGTACCATGGCTAAGTACTGAATATAATGTCTTATATTTACGATGCTCTTGCTCAGTAAAGTTAACTAAATCAGCAGCAATTAAATCTGCATAATCATCATCGTTACCATACTTAGGCGCTTCTAAACAATACTTTTTAAGTTGTTCATATCCAACGAAATCAGCTTTTAAAGCTTCGTTCATTTCTTGCAGCGTATATCTTTTATCTTCAAATACTAATTTCTTTATAGCTGCCATAGAGTCTGCATAAGTAGCAAGACCACTCCATACTACTCCTGGTCCGAAGTTATACATAGCTCCGCCCGCTTCTACTCCTCTACCATTTTCCATACAGCCTTCATACATCATAGACATAAGTGGTTTTGGTGCAAGATCTCTGTGAACACGTTGAGAAATTACTGTAGCAACACTTGTCCATTTAGTAATAAATTTAATTTGCTCTTTAACAGCAGCTTCAAATTGTTCGTAAGTTTTGAAATTACTTAAATCCCCCATATCTGGGCATACTTGCTTACCATACCATAGTGGTACACCATGGTTAAGAGTAAGTTCTATACATATAGGCCATTGAGTATATCCTGTAGAAGTCCATTGATATAATCTTCCTGACTTCTGTGGCTCAACACATCCCATTAAGCAGTAATCTCTTGCATCTTCTATAGAAACACCTTTGGCTAGCATCATTTTTATATGAACATCATCAAAGTGACATGCTGGGAACCCCATACCTGCACGGATAACGTCAACTATCTTTTTAAGATATTTCTGTGGTGATCCTTTGTGTATACGACAAGCTAAAGTTGGTTGATATATCTTAACATGACGAACTGCATCCATTAATAGGTATGTTAATTCGTTTGTAGCATCTCTTCCTTCTCTAGTAACTCCACCTAAGCACATGTTAACGAATGGCTGGTAACCTGCGAAGAATTTAGAAGCACCTTCACTTGTAAGCCACATCATCTCAGACATTTTTATAAGCATACAACCTGATAACTCAAATGCTTCAAAATCAGTCATACGTCCAGCTTCAATATCAGCTTTGTAGAATGGGTACATATATTGGTCAACACGTCCTATAGACATACCTGTTTGGTTTTCTTCAACTACAAGTAATGATTCTATAGTCCAAACTGCTTGAATTGCCTCCCAGTAAGTGCTTGGCTTATGAGCTGGAACTCTAGCATTTATTTCTGAGATTTTTAATAACTCAGCTTTACGCTTAGGGTTAGTTTCTTTTGCAGCAAGCTCTGCAGCATAATCTGACATACGTTTAGCATATATCATAACACCCTCTGCAGTGTCGATTAAAGACTTGTAGAAGTATATTTTTTCCATATCTTCTGGTCTTTCGTAGCTAAGGTCAGCTAATTTCTCATTACATTCTTTTACTATGTCAAGCATACCTTTTTTCATTAAGATAACGTCATATCCTGGGTTAGAGTCTCCTCCGCCGTTTAATGCATGGTATGAACAATCTGATACGAAAGATTCTCCTGAAAGTTCCCATACTCCTGCTTCTCTGTATTGGCTCTCACAGTATTCATCAATTGATTTACCTTCCCAGAATGGGAATAATTCTTCACGCATGATTTTCTTATCTTCTTCTGAAACATAGAATGGATCTTGTGGACGAGTTCCTATTGTATCAATCTCATCTCTCATCCATCTCCAAGATATATCAGGAGCGAAAGCTCCAGCACGAGGTTGTCCGTTTGGTGCACCAACGATAAGCTCATTATCTTGAATTACTAATGGTGCAGTTTCACAGCAACGCTTGAAAGACTTACCACGTAAAATTGCCTTAGGTATACCAGGGTTTTCTTTAGCTATTTGAGTAATAACTCTTGCTTTGTGAGTAGTGATTGTTGGTACATGAGTTAAGTACTTTTCCTTTAACTTAACTAAACGCTCTGTTATTCCATCAGGAATTTGACCATTATTGTCACATGCAACACAGCTAGTAGTTGGTTCATCTTTTGTTATGTCTTTAGAAACACTCTCAAACATTTTCATTAAACCAGCACGTTCTTCATCAGACATGTTTTTAGTAGCTTCCATAAATATATTTGAAATTTCACGAATATCCAAATTTATTACCTCTCAATCTTTAATGTATTTCATATCTTAAATATTATTTTCTTGTTTTAAGTTATCTAGAATTTTTTTTAAAATACTCTCTAATAACTTATAGTTATCTATTTCATTTGCATTTAATTTGTTATTTGAAACTGTAAAAGTAGAATTTTCTTCATGATCTACTGCTTTAACAATTTCATCTACTGTACGAACTCCATATCCAACTTTACGGATATATATTAAATTTTTAGGTGAGACATTGTCTGAAGTCATTCCTTCACCAGCAGAACCACTACCCAAAGTCATTGAAGGAAATAAATTCGTAGTTGCTCCCATACTTCCAAAAGTTCCTGGAGTATTAACAAGTATTCTCCCAACTGGCTTCTTAAGTGCAAATTGACTAATAACTTCTTCATCTTTTGAATGTATAATAAGTGTATGTCCATATCGCTCGCTAAGTAACAATTCTATGCATTTCTCACAAGCATGCATCCAATCTTCTTCTATATAAAAGGCTAAAACAGGGCAAAGCTTTTCTCTTGAATAAGGGTTATCTTTAGAAACAAACTCTTGCTCTGAAATGAGAACTTTCACATCTTGAGAAACATTAAATCCAGCATATTTAGCTAAGAATTGTGGCGATTTGCCAATCAGTTCTTCTTCAAGACTTCCATCTTTATTAAAAAAGATAGATCCCAGCTTTTCAGCTTCCTCTTTTGTCATAAAGTATCCACCATTTTTAATAAATTCTTGTTTTACTTCTGCTGCAACACAGCTATCAACAACAACTGATTGTTCAGCTGCAGATACAACTCCATAATCAAAGTTTTTACTATAAATAATGTCTTTAACTGCCTGAGGTATATCAGCTGTACGTTCTATGAAAGCTGGACCATTTCCATTCCCTCCATAGATTACTGGCTTGCCAGACTTATAAGCTGAGTCAAGCATTTCTGGAACTCCTGTGTTCATTATAAGAGACGTATCTTTATGATTCATAAGCTCTAATGAACCACCTGTTGTTACTATATGCAAACATGCAAGAGCACCTTCTGGAAGTCCTACTCTTTCTGCAGTCTTAATTAAAATATCAAGTGTTTTACAAATTGATTCTTTAGCTCTTGGATGAGGTGAAAATATAATTGCATTTCCTGATTTAATTGCAATTAGTGCCTTGTATATTGTTGTGGATACAGGACTTGTTGATGGCGGAAAAGCTATAATAACTCCCATTGGTACACCAACATCCCTTGTCCTATTTACTTTATCTTCATCAATTATGCCTACACACTTCATCCCTTTAAGCCTATCTTTTAGATACTTACATACAATTTGATTTTTGATATATTTATCTTCCCACTTTCCATATTCAGACTCTTGATTAGATATTTTTGCAAGTTCTTTTAAGTGTTTTTCAATTTCTTCAGTCATACATGCAACTATTTCATCAAGCTTTTCTTGTGGGAAAGTTGCTAATTTTCTTTGTGCTTCACGAGCGTTTTCAACAAGAATCCTAGCTTCCTGCATGGAGAGTAAATCATTATCAATAATACTCATTCTTCTCTCTCCTTTTATCTATTACTTAGAAAAAAATCTTTATTTCCTACTCTGTTATCGGCATTGGAATTGCATAACGTTGTATTATCTTTTCAAGATCTTGGTGTGGTCTTGGTATAACTACTGAACTATAAAGGTTTCCACCTTCCATATTTTCAACAGCTGCAACACCAGCTTCTACTGCTGTTCTGCAAGCACCAACATCACCACTAACTAATACAGATATATAACCTGATGCAACATTTTCATATCCTATAAGTTCAACATTTGCTGATTTACACATAGCGTCTGCTGCTTCTAAAGCAAAAACCAGACCAAAAGTTTCGATTAATCCTAAAGCTTCATATCTTGCCATATATATATATCCTTCCCCTTCTATTCATCAATATCGTGTACTGACACAATATCTCCAACTTCTCTAATAGGA
Source organism: Clostridium sp. UBA1056 (assembly GCA_002316385.1). Taxonomy (GTDB): domain Bacteria; phylum Bacillota; class Clostridia; order Clostridiales; family Clostridiaceae; genus Clostridium_J. The sequence goes on along the minus strand of DCDL01000055.1, from coordinate 182,936 downwards.
CGTGGCATAACATTGTGTGCTGTTAATTTACCAATTGCAGCAGCTGCTTCAGCACCTGCTTCTACAGCAGCTCTTACTGCTCCAACATCGCCTTTAACCATAATTGTTACAAGAGTTGAACCAATATTTTCATATGAAATCAATTCAACGTTAGCTGCCTTAAGCATTTTATCTGCAGCCTCAAGTGCGGGAACTAATCCAATTGTTTCTACAAGGCCTAAAGCCTCTTCCCCATAATATCTCATTGATAATTTCTCCTTCCTATTCTTAGCTCAGTATACTTTTTCTCAATTACATAACTTTCATATGTTTTTAATTTGTTATATTTCCACTTTTTAGAAAAGTAAAAATATTCTTTTTTTAAAAATCTTCAATTAATTTTACTCTCATACATATTGTTTCAAGTAAAGTTAATTCATAAAATATACACTAAAAATAACTATTTATGAGATTTACTTGATCTGATTAATCATTGATATATTTATTAATTGTAGCTGCCCCTTCTTCATGAGCATGATAATAAACCTTCAACTCTTTATTCTTATCTAATTCAAGTCTTGCTTCTTCAATAAGTCCATTTGCTTCTGCTGTCATTAAAGCATTAATTACGGCTTTCTTTTTCAACGCCTTAAAATTTCCATATTCGCCTTTTAGTTCTTCTATAACATCTTCAGCGCAAGCTTCTTTAACTCTAGTAAAATATTTCAAAATTGCATAGTTAAGCGGTTTCATCTATTCTACCTCCATCTTTTTTCTTCTTAATAAATCAAGTGGATTCATAGATATTGTAAGGATACCAAGCATCATTATCACTGCTCCAACCCAAGCTACTGAAGGTAATGCCCATCCGTCAATTCCACCATATACACCTAATACTAGTAAGCAGAATAGTGGTCCAAAGAATGAATAAGTAGCATTGCATGCAGTACCAAGTCCTGCTCCACACATACTGTTTCCAGCATACCATGTCATAAATGTAATGAATGATAACAAACCACTTAAAGCAAACCACCCCATTGCAGGTGCACTTGTAAATGCTTGTACAACAAGATCAGTAGAAATACTAATTCCACCAGCCATTATTCCAAAAATTGGAACTAAGATAAATAAATTTGCTATACCTGATGTTACTTGACGAATACAAATACCAATTTCAGGATCAATCATTGCTGAACCATATCCAGCTACACAACCTTCAAATCCCCATCCTAGGGCAGCGACAATAGCTATTAAAATTCCAATTAAAGTATTTGCTGAAGCACCACCACTTAATTTTGTACTACCAATTAAGAAACTAGCAAACACACATATACAAATACCTAAAGCCATACGTTTATTTAATTCTTGTTTGTATAAAATTTTACCTAGTATAGCAGCAATAGCAGGGCAAAGTGCTGATATTGGAACTACTATTGAACCAGCCATTTGAATAGCTATAACATAAGCAGTACCAGCTACAGGTCCCCCTATAAGCGCTGCTAATATCATAATACGTCCTGGTTTCGTGTTAATACATCTTATAAAATCTCCAAACTTCCCTTTAACTCCTGAGTATAAAAGAGCCCAAATAGCACTACATGTGTCGTTTATTGCATTACCGATTGCAGCAAGTAAATATGCTACCACGAATGCAGATAAACCAGCAGTATTAGCGCCATACCAATCTCCCCAAACTCCTTTAGTCATTCCCATAGTTAGAAATGCCGTATATAATCCATAGGCAAGTCCTGAAAATAAAGCTAGGGATATACCTCTTTTAAAGAAACTACTTGTTAGTTTCTTTTTTGCAGCGATTGCTTCTAAATTTACCGCTTCTGAAACTCCATTCATAAATTAAAACTCCTTTCGCTTATGCGATTAATAATTTCTAAATTTATATTATTAAATAAAAATTTACGACGAGTATACTTTAATTTGATTTAAGTAACATGATTCTAAAATTGTTATAATTTGATGTATTCTATTTTGAAACTATTGAACACCTTTTCATCTGTATCTTGTAGGTATTTGTTCTGTAGTTAGATTATATCCCTTTACCTTTGGGGCAGGGTCAACAAATATTTTATAGGAATACTTTACCAAAATTTAAAACCTTATAATCATACTTACACTTAAAAGTTAATCGATTATCAAGAATAGTATGTCAATTCCAAAGCATGTGTTTGTTAAGTAATAAACACAATCAGGCTTGAATTGCAATTAATATAAATTTATAAATTTTCTTTTAATTTCAACGGATAATCCTCATTTGTTAATATTCATTATCGCTAAACCTAGTATTATACGGCTTTTGGACCTTACCCTACGGTCAATGTTTTTAGCATAATAAAACTATTTTTTTCTTCTAACCTTAATCAAAACTTCTGTTACAAATTTATCAGAGTTTTTAGTGGTCCAGTAATCTGCTACATATCTTTCATAAGACTCTTCAGCACATACATACCCATGTTCTTGGGTCCACTTCTTTATTTTTTTATATGTTTCATCAATTGTTTCATGAACTCCTATATGATAACAAGCGGCTGCCATCCAACCACCAAACTCAACACTTTCTTCTTCCCTACACTTTAAAATCGCCTCCTGCATTATCTTTATCTTATTGCATTTTCCACTAATTTTATCCTCAAAAGATGGAAAACATATGATTACAGGACCTGTTATTGCATTATTTATGCTATCTATATAATTGCCAAACTCTATATTAATTATAGAGTCCATATAATCATATTTAAAATCTTGGTTTAAAAAAGCTAATCTTTGATTATCTATATATTTTACAGCCACATCAGATACATCATTTTCAATTACCATCTGCGCCTCAACTATAAGATCATCCCAATCTTTAACAGACCTTAATTTTAAATTTATTTCATTTTGAAGCTCTTTTAATTCATTAATTTTTCTTTCAAAGTTTTTATGCATAGAATCATAGGTAGCTCCTTTTAAAAAAGCTCTCATTTCATCGAGTGTGAACCCACTTTGCTTATAATACTTTATTACTGGTACAGACAATAAAGTTTTCTTACTATAATATCTATAACCATTTTCATCACATACTTTGTCAGGAGATAATATCTTCTTTTCATCATAAAATCTCAGTGCCTTTTTAGTTATTTTGCATATTTCACCTACTTTACCTATGGAATATAGTTCTTCTTTCATATTTTAGCCCCCTTTTTTAAATAATTTTAATTATACTTTAAATTATACTTCAAATTATATTTTATCATATATATTTTATCAACTTTTCTCAAAAATTAGCCATAAAAAAACCACCCATATAATGGATGGTTTATAGTATAATATTTTACTCAAAGAATTTATCTAAAACTTTTAATAAATCTTCTCTTGATGCTTCTCTAGGATTTACTGTTGTACACACATCCTTAAGAGCTGCATTAATAATTTCTTCTCTTGATGCTTGAGCCAACTCCATATCTGCACCTTGTTCTTTTAATGTCGTTGGAATCATCAATGTTTTTTGAAGTTCTACAATGCTTCTAATTAAATTATTAACACCAATATTTACATTTGGCGCATGTAATTTTAATAATTTGGCAAGTCTTTGATATTTCTTAGCTGCTATGCTATATTCAGCACGGAAGGTTTCTTTACTTAAATTAGCATTATACTCAATTACATGAGGAAGTATAATTGCATTACTTCTTCCATGAGAAATATGTAACTTTCCACCTATAGCGTGAGCTAAACTATGAGTAATTCCAAGTCCAGCTGCGTTAAATGCCATACCAGCAAGGCATGATGCATTGTGAAGCTTCTCTCTTGCTACTATATCATTTCCATCAGCATAAGCTTGTGGTAAAAATCTGAAGGCTAAAGTAATAGCCTTTTCCGCAAGAGCATCTGAAAAGTCAGTAGCATTTTTTGAAACATAAGCCTCTATAGCATGTGTGATTACATCCATTCCTGTATCAGCAGTTATAGCCTTAGGTACAGATTTAACTAGTTCAGGATCAAGAATAGCAACTGTTGGAAGAAGAGATTTATCTGTAAGTGCATACTTCAATCCTTCTTGTTTATTCGTAATTACTGCATATTCAGTTACTTCAGAGCCTGTACCACTTGTAGTAGGTATAGCATAAAATTCTTCTATAGAAGAATTTCCTCCAGTAATTCTTTTTGCATATTCTTTAATTGCCTTAGCTCCATCAATTGATGAACCTCCACCAAGCGCTACTATAATCTCGGCATTACAACTTTGTAATTTTTTAATACCAGCAGCAACAACTTCTATAGATGGATCAGGTACAATATCACTATATATAGCTACTTCGCAATTAACAAGTCTTTCTTGTACTTTTGCAGCCATACCTGAAACTTCCATAAATTTATCACATACTATTAATACTCTTTTATTATTAATTTCACTTAGCCTATCTAAAGATCCTTCTCCAAAATACACATTTGTACTAATACTAAATTCTTTCATATACATTTCTCCTATTTTAAAAAGTATCAAGATATGAATGAATTAGCTGTTCTTTAGTTTAAAAATAATATTAACCTACAATTATAACAATAAGTAAAGTTTATTATAGACTTTACTTATCTGTATTATAGCAATATTATATTGATAATACAATACCATTCAGGTCTAAAGTTTTACATGTTGTCTTTATCTATTATATAAAAATAATAGAAAATTACGATAACATCAACGTTTCTAAATAAAATATCATAACCCTTCAAAAAATATATTTTAACATAAACATGGAGAAGCTGTTGCATGGAATCTTATTAAACCAGTGTTAGCTAGTGAATTAAATCATGTTGAAAAAGCTATTCAAACAAGAGCTGGTATATTAATTTGTGCAACAGATGAAATGAAATCTGCTGGAGGTTTTGATGGTGCTCCCTTACTTGTGATACCGCTCACTGTATCAATTATAAATGAGACTTTTCTATATAAAATTAAATAAGAAGGTTTTACCAACTACCTTCTTATTTAATTCAGTCATATTTATATTCATTTATATGTTTTAAAACTCTATTATGATATTCACACTTCTTCTTCTGCATCAAAAACAGCTATTCTATCTATACCAAATTCATCTAATTTGAGTTTATATTTTTTATATTTTGTATTGTATTGGTATTTAAAAGCGAATTTCTTTTTAAAAAATTCAAAATGAAAGGAAGAAATCATGGGAGTAGGGATACAAGCAACGATTCGTATAAAAAACAGCCCTAAGATAGTATTTTCTAGACCTGATATGTTGCCGTTCTTTCTAATGTAGTAAATTACTCATCTATACAATATATAATGATAAGTCATAGTTTATATTTTAAGGCTTGGGCTAGCAAACTTTTCATATTTGCTCTTACCTATATCGTATGCGTAGGTGGAGGGTTAATTAGAAAAATATTCTTTACTTAATTATAATTAACTTGTGCTCTCGCAATTTTTCAATTAGCTTCGAACAAATGGTAATGTTTAATTTCTATATTGTCTAATCCATTGTGACCATGTAGTTTTAAAGTTGTCATTATTTTCAACACAATACCTATAAAATCTTTTTATTAATTTAGCTCTTTTCTCGGAGCGATTCATTGGGAGCTGTTCCTCCCTAAGTAGGTTCTTTCCTCCTAGTAAGACCTGCCTATGCATTATATCTTGGAGACTGACATTTTTAGCATTTTTCATCATATCATACATTACAATAAAAGTAGTTGTTCTTCCAACCCCAGCTTTGCAATGAAAATGTAGCCAAGTATTTGGAATCAATGAATTAACGAATTTTATAAAATAATCAACCATGTCATTATTAGGTATTTCTTTATCTGTTACTGGTATACGCATATATGACATACTGTGGCTTTTAACTAATTTTTTTTCATTTTCAATTTTTTTAGGTATTAATGTTTTATCGCCAATATATATTGGTTTGTTTAATAAGATGCTTTGTAATCTTGTATTTTCATCATATAAAACTTCTTCTTTAGTCAAGCCTTTATTGGCCTTGTTATGGCCATCTACCCAACTTATCGCTACACCGTTGATAAATCCATGTGATTCTTGTCTTAAGTCAACTATAATTATTGGCATAGAATTGCCTATGGATTGTTTAGCTAATATAAGACCATTTTCTGAAAATTGTCCACTAGCAGATGCATTTAAATTAGCTAATCCATTTAAGTTTATAAATCTATAATCTTTAAGATTAGATAAATCAGTAGTTTTGCGAAAGTGTCTAGGTAGCCTTTTTACATTATCAGCATTTATAGAAAGGCGTAAATTATTATTTCGAGGTTCATAATAGGGTTCTTGTATCATTCCATCATTCATATGCCATCCATATTCATATAAAGATGGATGCCGATAAGTAGGTGCTTTATATGGGCAATAGTATAAATAATAAGGATAGGGACATTTATGGCAATAAGAATACCATAAATGATGGTCATATCTAAAACAATCTTCAATTGAATCGTAATTTGTAAATTGATCTAAAGCTATTTCATTTTGTTTCATATATAATTCTCCATAATAATTTTCCACATTATATTATATGATATTAACTCACATTGTGCTTAGCTACTTCTACCAGTTTTATAGTTTTATTATGGAATTAATGTTTTTTACTATTTAATATATATATATTCAACATCAAAATCAAACATTAAAAAATAAACAGTTTTATCCGTTGAAGGACAATACTATTTTCTATCTCCAAGTCGTCTAAAATACACTCTGTTAATCCACATCGTAATACCTGTTACATCTTGCTATAATGTAGTTGTAATAGGTATTACCTCAAAGTGAACCTGTTTTTTATCTTATTACCTTTATTTATAGATATCTTTAGCTTGCTCCAAGCTCATATTATCAAAAACCTCATTTATCTAGGAAACTCGACTCACATTCGTTCGCTGAGTAAGTTCTGCTAACTAAATCAAAGATTTAGAGCATCACTTATGATATGGTTCACCGTATTGGTAGTAAGTGTGAGGCTTTTTATTAATTTCTTTACTTATAATTAATTGATAAGAAGTAATTTTCAAAATTACATCATTTATAAGTTTATGGTAAAATTGAAGTAAACTACATTATAAAGTATATTAAGTAGTTTACTTTAAGTAAAAAGTATTTAAAAATGAAAGGTGAGTTATAATATGGGTATTTTTAAAGTTGGTATAGGATCCATAAGTGGAACATTAGCAGATCAATGGCTTGAAACTATTGAACCTGAAGAAATGGATAATGAAATTTTAGCATCTTATGGAGTAACAGTAAGAGCTAAAGATTCACGTAGAGGAAACAAGAGAGGCACAGAGGATATTGTTTCTAATGGGTCTATTATTCATGTTCCGGCAAATACTACTATGTTATTAGTAGATGGAGGAAAGATTATTTCAGCAACTGATGAAGCTGGATACTATCAGGTAGACAATTCAAGATCTCCATCTATATTTTTTCAGACAGACAAAGACGTCGATGTAAGTGGTTATGGAAATACGGGAAAAGATGCTATAAATAGACCTGGTGGTATAAAAAACACGTTAAAGGATTCTTGGGAAAGATTTAAATTTGGGGGAACTACCCCTGCAAAGCAAACTGTAATATACATAAATAAGCAGGAAATTACTAATATACGCTTTGGTACAAGGAATCCAGTTCCATATACTGATAGAGTGCTAGTTCAAGGAAGAATAGTTCCTTGTAAAATAACATCATTTGGAACATATTCAATTAAGATTGGTGATCCATTATTATTTTATAGTGAAGTATGTAGTAAGATAGTTAAGAAAACTTTACGTACTAGCGATATGGCAGAACAATATATTAATGAATTTTTAATGGCTTATCAAACCTCATTAGCAAGTCTTTCAACTAATTATGTTTGTGTTTCTGATATTGCTACTAAAACTATGGAACTTGGTCAGTACATGGCAGAGGTATTAGATAAAGAGTGGCTTTCAAAAAGAGGTTTCTATATTCAAAGTGTAGGAATTGCGGGTATATCTTATGATGAAAAAACAGAACAATTACTTGATAAATATGCTAATGACTCAATTCTTTTTGATTCAAATGCAAGGACTGCACGTATGACAGCAGGATTAGCTAAAGGAATAGAATCAGCAGGTTCTAATACAGGAGGTTCTATGCTAGGTCTTGCAGGCATGAATATGGGTATGAATTTAGCAGGTGCAATGGGAGCTATGCCAAACCAACAAGTTGAAAATAGTCAGCCAACGCAATTCAATAATCAAGAACAAAATAACTCTTATGGATGGACATGCGTTTGTAATACTCATATGAGTGGAGATACAAAATTCTGTTCAAATTGTGGAGCTAAAAAGCCTGAAGAGAAACAAATGAATACTTGGAATTGTAAATGTGGTAATTTAATTAGTAATGGTAATTTCTGCCCTAATTGTGGAAGCAAAAAGCCTGAAAACAACACTTGGAAATGTGTTTGTGGAAATGAAGTAACTAGTTTATTCTGCCCAGAGTGTGGCGGTAAGAAGCCAGATAGATTTAAATGTGATAAATGTGCATGGGTGCCTGAAGATTCTACGAACCCACCAAAATTCTGCCCTAATTGTGGAGATATATTTAATGAATTAGATAAAGAGTAGTTTACAAAAAAGCACTGCTAAATTCCAGTGCTTTTTTAAAAGATACTAAGAATTATTTTATTGGAGGAAAAAATATGAATTCTGTAAAGGAATATACTTGTCCTAATTGTAAGGCTGGGTTAGAGTTTAACCCTGAATCTCAAAAATGGAAATGTAATTACTGCTTTAGCGAATTTAATGAAAATGAAGTTGATGCTACATATGAGGAAAAGAAAGGACCAAGTCAGGAGCCTACAGGAGATTTAAATAGTTATAGCTGTACAAGTTGTGGAGCAGAGTTAATAGCAGATGATACAATAGCAGCAACATTTTGCATTTATTGCAATAGTCACTCTATAATCAAAAGTAGATTTTCTGGACAATTTACACCTAAAAGTGTTATTCCATTTAAAGTAGGAAAAAAAGAAGCTCGAGAAATCTATACTAAATGGATTAGCAAAAAGAAATTTGCACCTAAAGATTTTAAGGATAAGAAGGAGCTTGAAAAGATCACAGGCATATATGTTCCATTTTGGATATTTGATAACAATGTAAAAGGACAACTTAATGGTGAAGGGACAAAAGTTCATACTTGGTCAGACATGGATTATGAATATACGCAAACTAAATACTATCGCATTTTAAGAGAATGTATTGCTGACTACAATGGAGTACCAATAGATGGACTGAAAAAACTAGATGATTCGTTGATGATTGGAATAGAGCCCTATAATTACAATGAACTAACAGGTTTTTCTATGAAATATATGACTGGATTTATGGCCGAAAAGTACGATGTAGATGTAAAAGAGGCATCAGTTGTTACAAATGAAAGAGTTAAACAATACATGAGCTCTAGATTAAGTCAAACAGTAACTGGTTATAGTAATTTTACTCAAAACTCCACGAAGGTCACTATAACTAATATGGAATATAGTTATGCTATGCTACCAATTTACTTATTAGTTAATGAGTATGAAGGTAAAAAATACGAATTTATCATTAATGGGCAAACTGGAAAAATTATAGGTGACGCTCCTATTGACCGTACTAGTCAGATTAAATTTGCATTGCTTATATTTATAATATCCTGGCTAATTTATGTGTTTGGAGGTGCTCTAATTGTCTAGAAAATTTAAAGTACTTATTTTTTTATTTGTATGTTTAATAGCTTTATTACCAATTAGGGTTGAAGCAGCAGAGAATGATAATGTAAAAGACTATTTAAATTATTTATCAGAAACAGAAGTACAAGAATTACAAAGTAGGATTAATGAAATTTCAAATAAATGCAGCTTAGATACAGTAATAGTTATTACTGATAATACAGATGGAAAATCTTCAATGCAGTATGCTGATGACTTTTATGATAATAATAATTACGGTTTAGATGCAGAAAAGTCAGGTATTTTAATGTTAGTAAATATGGATGCTAGGGAGGTTTGGATTTCTACAAAAGGAGTAGCAATTACTATATTCACGGATAGTACAATAAAGACTATGGTAAATGATATAACAAGATATTTATCAGATAAGGATTATAATGGTGCTAGTAGTAAATTCTTAGAGAAGGTTGATTATTATTGTGATAAAAAATTAATGACTAATAATACAGATTCAAATTCTACAGAGAATGTACCTCCTGAGTTAAGTCCAGGTTCAGTAGGTAATTCCAGTTCTGAATCAAATTCAGATACTAAAATGAACTCTGCTCCAATTTCATATTTTAGTAGAGTAAAGGATAAACTTACATCTCCATCTACGTATATACTTTCTTTAATAATATCCATAGTAGTTACATTAATAGTTACCCAAAAGTCTAAATGGAAAGTAACTGTTGACAATAAAACTTACGAAGGATGTGGATCTTTTAATTTAACTAACAAAGAAGATATATTTGTTGGTGAAAATACAATTAGAACAAAGATCGAGAAGAAATCTAATGAAAGTAATAGTTCAAATACTAGCACAACTCATAGAAGTAATAGCGGAAGTACCCATGGTGGTGGTGGTGGTAGTTTTTAATATTAGTTTTCTAGAATAAAGTTCGGGGAAAACAGATAATTTGCGTAAAAGTAAATCTATCTACTTTCCCTTTTTTATAATAAAATATTCTTCATTTTAAATTATATTTTATCCAAATTTATATAATTGAACCTATATACTTCTATTATGATTTCTCTTAATAATAATCCCAATATCCCATCATTTTCTTTTTATAAAAAGGAAAAACCTCACTTATTTTAAAAAAGCACTCGATCCCGCAAGATTAGTGCTAATTTCTAAGTGCTATTTTTTATTAACTTGTTCTTATTATTATATTAGATTTCAGTTTAATCTATTATCCCTTACTTGTGGTACGATTCTCCGTATCGGTAGTAAATGAGGTCTTATCAGCTTATTCCTGTGTATAAATTCTGTATATCTATAGCATACTCATAAAGTATAATTTCATAGCTGAATATTATTTACTAGTGTTATTTAATGTTACTATTTATATCATCTCTTATAGAATAAATAATCAAATGTAGTAACCACAATGAAATTTTTATGCTACAAAAATCTAGTTATACCAGCTTCTTAAACAATTAGAATTGTATACTATAGTTTATTGATATCACTCATTTTATTTTCTATACTTCTTATTTATGTGATGTCAAATTATTGTAGAAATTAGGACTGATTGAATATCCTAGCCATTCCTCTGCTACACATATTGACTCTTTATCTCCTAAAAATGATTCATCTAAAAACTTTTCAAAATTAGGACATTTAGCATCTTTATCATATTCTATTAGGATTTGAATAGTACTATAATATGTATAACTATGCTTTAGTAAGGTATGATTTTCTAAATCATACATCCCATTTAATATATTTATATATCTTCTATTACTATTTAATTCATCTTTATAGAATACAGTTCTTTTTAATGCTTCTATGTATTCATCCTCTAGCTTTCTTGTCCAAATACTATTAAAGGTGCAAGAAGAATGTTTCTTATTTTAGATTTCATTTTCATGTCTTCATATTTAATCCATTTTCCTAAGTCTTCTTTATAATTGTAAAAATTATTTTTGTTGTAAATTAACTTGTTCCTTTTAGCTATATATGATGCAAACATATTCGCATTCAAACCAAGTAGTTTACCTGTTTTTTCATTAATGATAAATCCCATATCAAAAATTTCTTGCCATTGCTCTTGTTCTTGTTCTTGTTCAGTCATATAATCGCTTCCTTACTTATTACATGAATATATGTAAGGTAATGGTGTTGTATATATAATATCAACTTTCAACAAATATTTAGAGCCATACTACTATAAACTTCTTTCACCATGTGGGATAAAAAGTAAAAAAGACGATTCAAATTTATCATTGAACCGCCCTAAAAAAACTTTATATTTATCTTGTAATATTAAATTATTTTTATATTATTTTTTCTTCTTAATACTTAATACAGAACCTAATAATAAAGATGCTGAAGCTATATATGGTAATGGACTCACTGCCCCTGTTTGTGGAAGTTTAGTATATGAAGTATTATTTTTTGTATCTGATTTTCCATTACTATTAGTATTTGAATTGTTATTTTCATTATTTGAACTGCTATCAGTATTTCCTTGAGTATTATTTATATACTTAATTGGTTGTGATACTGAGCCTGAATAAGTTCCCGTAGCATTTCCTATTTTTATATCATTTACAAAGGAATAATTCTCAACTACATCTTCTGATATATTATTCCACTTAATCTTATTTGTCTCTGAATTATAGTTACCACCATTGCTAATCTCGCTAGGCTGTATAACTTCTCCATTCAAACCTACTAAAATATTGTCTATCTCAACTGAATCATTTGCTTCTAATTCAGATAAATTAATCTCTTGATTTCTTATATCAAATTCGCCCAATTTAGTTAACCCACTTAATGGTTTTATATTACTTATTTTATTAGATTCTAAATTTAAGTAATATAGATTACTCAATCCTTCTAGCCCCTCTATTTTACTTATTTGGTTTGAACTTAAAACTAAGGAACCTAAATTCTTTAGCCCTTCTAACCCTTCTATTTTACTTATATGATTTGAATTTAAACTTAAGTCATTTAAATTTTTTAACCCCTCCAAACCTTCCATCTTGCTTATTTGATTTGAACTTAATGTCAATAATTTTAAATTAGTCAGCCCTTCTAACCCTTCTATTTTCTCTATCCTATTTTTTGTTAAATCTAAGTATTCTAAATTAGTTAACCCTTCTAATCCTTGTATTTCAGCAATATGATTGCCTGATAAATCTAAAAGACATAATTTAGATAAATGGCTTATATTATCAATATGATTTATTTTATTACCACCTAAATATAAATACTTTAAATTAGTTAATTCTTCTAATCCCTCAATTTTATTTATAATATTATCTGATAAAACTAGTCGATTTAAGTTAGTTAATCTTTCTAATCCTTCTATTTTAGTAATGTTATTTTCATCTAAACGTAATTCTTCTAATTTTGTTAATTCTTCTAACCCTTCTATTTTGCTTATTTCATTTCTTGCTAAACTCAGATATTTTAAATTTTTAAGGTCTTTTAAAACTTTAATATCATTTATTTTATTTCCAGGTAAATCTAATATATTTAAATTAGTTAAGTTTTTCAAAGGATTAATATCACTTATTTGACTATTAATCACTTGTAAAAACTCCAAATTCGTGCAATATTGCAAACCTTCGATGCTATTTATACTTTCATTACTTACTTCTAATTTTGTTATACCTTCAAGTTGTTCTCTAGTAATATCAGCATTTTCTGCTTGATTTAATGTTTCATTTAATGTTTTCTTTAAATTAATATCTGGTATATTTATAATTTCATCCTTCTTTTGTAATGATTCATTAATTTTTAAGTTGACCTCCTCTAAGCTTACTTTCTCATCAATTTTTTTAGTATTAACTTCTTCAGCTAAAGCACTTACAGATGGCACTGTTACTTGAGTAAGTACTGCTGTAGCTAATATTAAAGCATAGATTTTACTCTTATTCATAAAAACACTTCCTTCTATTATTTTCTACATGATAATTATATCATAATATTGTATTAATTAGAATTAATTAACTCTTTAAACATATTTTTGTTAGTTTGCTACTATATTTAAATACATAAAAAAGTCGCTGAGGCAAGCTTGCCGAGCTGTCGACTTTTTTTGAGCATGTGCATTTCCGAAGCTTGCCTGAGGAAAATCTTACATTCGCACTTTATTCTCTTTTTACTCTATATAACTAACTTTAATAACTTATATGCTATAAATAATTTATCCACAGATTTTTAGAATATAAGTTCCTACAGAGTAAAAAATAAGAACAGTCTTCATTGACTGTTCTTACTACTCTTTTTTCTTCTACTATCAATTAGTTCTTTACCTGCTAATAAAACTTCCTCTGGTATAGGTTCATCTTTCTCTATTAATACTTGTCTATAATCATCAATTGCTTGTAAAAATACTTACCTACTGTTTTTATTGATAAATGATGTCTTATTGTCTTTATATTGTCTAATCTACAAAAACTTTTCCGAAGATAATACCATTTCTTTTAAAATACCTTTTATTATTCTTTGATACATATCTAAAATCATAATCTTATCATTTTCTGTAATACTATAATATCCATGAAACTCTGACTCTTTTTCTAATTTACATAATTGATAGAATTCGGCTTCATCGTTATTATGCAATGCTTTAATTTTTTGATTATGTCTATGTACCATATCCCTTTCATCATCATTAGATATATTTATATATGAGTAATTTTGCATTTTACTAAATCCTATATTTAGAAAATCATCTAACATGTTTTTTATACATCTAAATCAGTTAATTGCGGCTTCGCTTCAATTACATTATATTTAGCCAATTCTTTTAACTAAATTCTTTTGAGAAAGGCTTGCTTCATAAACAACCATAGTAGCTGCTACTCCTACATTTAAAGAGTCTGCTCCTCCAAACATAGGTATTATTACTCTTTCACATTCACATTCATATTCATTCCAAATTTCTGAAATTCCATGTATTTCATTTCCTACAATAATAGCAATTCTTCCTTTATAATCAACATCATAATAATTTTTACTAGCTTTTAAATCAGTAACAATAATCTTAAATCCATTACTTTTAAGCCACCTCACAAGCAATGATATATCACTACTTGCAACTGGCAACATAAAGCTAGATCCCATACTTGATTTTATTAACTTTTGATTTGTTTTTCTAACTTTACTATTACAAATAATTACTCCATCTACACCAGCACCATCAGCAGATCTTATTATTGTGCCAATATTTCCTGGTTTCTCTAATCCATCAAGTACTACTAACAAATTGTTTTCCTTCAGACTTATATCTCCAAGATTATGCTGTGGAAAGCTACATAATAGAAAAAATCCTTCCCCACTATCTCTACTACTTAATCTATTACACAAATTACTTGATATTAAACATGAATTCTCTGCTACCATAGAAATACTCTTAGCCATATCAAGAATAAATTTATTTTTAATAAACTCTAGACAAAATACAAAGTTTATTATTCTAATATTACTTTTGATTATCTTTTCATAGGCCCATAATCCTTCTATAACAAATAAATCTTCATCTTCAACTTTTTTATTCTTTATTAGTCCATTGATTAATCTTATTGAATGCTCCTTACTACCAACAAGTTTTAGATGAGAAAACTCTTCATGTAATTGCTCTATATATAACCCCATTTTAAATATTATTCCTCTCTACTCAACTCATAAGAATTTATAAACCCTATCCCCAAGTTTTCTTACACATGGTACGTTTATCAACTTCTTTAGATCCAGTAATGTTATTGTAAAATCATCTCTGTTGTTTCTACACCTGCTAAAAACCCCATTTTGTGATAAACCATTTCTGCGCCATTACCTAATGTTACAAATAACCTAAGTACAGGGTATTGTTCTTTTAATATGGTCAATGCTCTCTTTAGCATGTTTTTAGCTAGCCCTTTGTTTTGAAAAGATGGTTTTACGGCTATTTCATACACATTAGGCCACTCTTCCCAAATAGATATTAGGCATGCACCTATAAGTTCATTTGTTTTCTTTTCATAAATTAGTGTAGATGCTTTATTCACCAAGGTGTTTTCTGGATTATTATCAAAATAATATTGAATTGATTTATCCTGTCCCCCGAAATTTTCATCTTCATTTTTAACCTCAGTACCAAATGCTTCTACAAATAACTTACTTATCTCATTTCTACTTTCTTCTGTTACTGGAACAATTTTATATTCGTCACTCCAAATAGTTTCAAATTCTTCAGTAGGTCTAATCATACATCTTCTAGATTCCCTAGATTTAAATCCAAGCCTTTGATAATATTTAATTTTATCTGGCTTAACACAACCTACATAAATCTCTTGACTTTTATCAGACCAACTTAATAATATCTCTTTTAACTTAGCTATTATAATATCATATTCATTATGTGGTGGCTCTAAAAATAAACAGTTCATATAATTAGGTTCTAGTAGAACTCCACCAATTCTACAACCATCTTTCTTAATCCAAAAACATGAATTGCAGTCCTTTAGAATTGTGCAATACATATCAAAGCTCTGCCTGAACCAAACATTGGTATCAAATATTTCATACACAGCAAAATATACGGTAAACTCCTTCCAATCCGTCTTTTCAATACTGTAGCCATGAAATAACTCATATTTGGTGGTATCTCCTGACCAGGTTCTATCTATCATGATTACACCTCCATTCCCTAATCAAAATCACTTAACAATTTGTATCGTCTATGTGTAATTTTCATATATATTTCACCCCACAAAATATAAATAATATTTACTTAATAGTTTTATGCAATTAAACCTATAACATATTTATTTTAATATAGGGACGTAATCAAATAATATATAAAGAACAATTCTCTATCGTTCTTTGCACATAAAAAAGCTACTACTCATAATTAGAGTAATAGCTTCTCATACTTATTTTTTGTATATACAATGTTTTAGCGAAGTTTCTACATTGAAATTATTTGAAACTTTAGATTAAGTTAAAAAATATTATTGAATTTTATTTATTAGAGCCTATATATACAATTTTTTTAATACTATCAATGGAAAGAAAAAATTCTTCTGATAGGGTTTCAATGGTATAACCACTTTTATGCTTGTTACGTATAACTTCATTTCTGCTTTGTATACGCTGCCTAGCTCCTGACTTTTCTCCCCACTTTTTTCGTGTTGTATGTTCAGATGGAATATATACATATTCACCTTGAATATACTTTTGAATTTCTCTTACTAAATTATCTGGTAAAATTGTTTCAGCCTTTACATATCCCATAAAGCTCAGCTCCTTAAATTTATACTTTAAATTAAGGAAACAAAGCCTGTATAAGTATGAATTTATTTAGTAATGGCGACTAGATATTTACCTCTGTGCAATTGTCGCCTTAAGCCATACTTACAGACTTTGCACAGAGTATTTTAAGTTGTTCTTTTGATGCTAATTCAAATCTCATATTTAATACCCCCAATAAACCTTATTTCCTATATAATACCAAATGTTGTAGAATTCATCAATTCCATATACTAAAGTTTGAGTCAAGTAAAAGTTAGCAAGATATCTTCCTAATGATTTAAATTTTCTTCAGTGGTTGAAACAACTTTTACATTTGATCTTTGCACTAAAATTACTCCACATAAGATTATTATTGTAGCTAAAACTATTTTTATAGATATAACCTCATTCAGAATAATAGCTCCTAGAAAAATTGCAACTGGTGGATTTACATAAGCATAGGTACCAGCTTTGGCAGCAGGCCATTTTTTTAAAATATAGATATAACAGCTGTAACCAATAATAGAACCAAAAACTACTAAATATAATAATGCTCCTAACCCCTTAGGAGTGATTTGTACTCTTTGGAATTCACCAAGGAAGCCTCCAATTATTGATAATAAGATTCCTCCTGAAAGCATTTGCACGGCAATATTTGATATGGTTGATGCAGAAGAAGTAAAACTTTTCGAATACACTGAACCTAATGCCCAAGAAAATGCACCAACAATCAATAATGCCATACCTATAATATCCATTGAAGCTTTATTCCAATCTGAAAGCACTAAGAAAACTACACCTGCAAAGCCAATGAATAATCCTAGCCACCCTTTTTTATTAAGTTTTGTCCTAGAAGGCAATATGGATTCTATAATTGCCATAAAAAGTGGTACTGTGGCTACCACTAAAGAAGCTATACCTGAACTAACCCTTGTTTCACCCCAAACGACTGCACCATTTCCCCCAACTAAAAGAAATATACCTACGATAGATATTTTTAACACTTCTGATAAATTTTGGGGCATTGCCAACCCTTTAAATTTAGCATATCCTAGCATTAATGTACCTGCAATTATAAATCTGATCCCTGCAAATATTGTTGGTGGTAATTCACTTACACCGATTCTTATTGCAAGATAAGTAGAACCCCAAAAAATACAAACGGCAATATATGCCAGTATTGTTTGTCTCTCTTCTTTCTTAATACCATCTTTCATTTCTATTCCTCCATCCCAAACTTTATTTTTATTCTCTGATGATTCCACTCTCTAATATGGTCGATAAAACAAGAGTAGTAGATGTTTCTTTAATACCTTGTATTCTCCATACGTTATCAATAAATTGTGAAATATCCATTGGAGTGACTACTCTTATTTTTAATACTATGCACCACTCTCCAGATAACCTATGACACTCTTCTATAAATACATTCTTAACCTTCAATGACAAAATTTCATTTATAATCTCTTTAAAGTTTTCACAATTAATTTTTATATATAAGAGAGCCTTAATTGGTTCTCCAAGTTTTTCCCAGTCAATTATAGCATTATATCCTTTTATAATTCCATCTGATTCTAACTTATTTACTCTTTGATGAATTGCAGGCCTTGAGATATGAAGCAGTTTGCTAATCTCCTCATGAGATATTCTACCGTCATTTTCTAATGATTTAATAATACTTTTATCAATATTGTCCATAAAATCCCTCCTAATTACTAAGTATAATTTTAATTTTCAAAACGTCAACTATTAGTAGTAGAAAGTGAATAAAATAGTACTAATAGTAAGTTATTCAAATTAAAAATTAAGAATCTACTAACTTTGTGAAATATAAAAAGTTAGTATTAATTACTATTCGTAATCAATACTAACTGATGATAATAATATTGATAAATACCTCTCATTAAATAATCTTTATATTGCATTAAAATACAATTATCAATTACCAACTCTACTCTTTTATTCCTTATCTTGTATGTGATGTTAAGAATACCATTTATATTGTATTTAGTAACTATTCAGCGCCCTAAAAATATATAAAAAGACACATACTTTCTTACAGTAGATATATACCCACGAATTCTAGTAATGGAATGGATTTTTCAATAAAATAATGATTATTATATGAATATATAAGATATGCTACATAGAATTTTCCTCATAATCTATTGTTTAAAAAATTTAAGCCTTTCTCTAAAGGCTTGATTGTTAAAAAGCATAAATATATCTCCTAATATTCATTAACCCTATCATACATAATACACATTAAAAAAATATTAAAATTTCTACTTTTTATTGTTTTTTTATTTCATGTTTAAAATTCTCTGTTATTTTTGCCATAATTAATTGTATTTCCTTTAGGTCTCCATTCTCTATTTGCTCTAAAAATCTATCACTTGCTTTTCCTTTTAATATACTCACTTGTTTACCATCCCTAAAGCTTATCAGATGTTCTAAAGAACCTGAACTACTGCTTATTTTTATTTTATAATTTGGAATTCCCTCTGGACGATAGAATTGAAGCTCCAAGGCAAAGTTCTTCTCAGCATTCTTCTTCTCAAACTATAATGTCTTTATAATCTTACTCACTTCATTCTCTAAAACTTCACTCTTTGTATGTTAATAATTTTATTAATAATTCCTACAGCCCATTACAAGATTCAATCAATAAGCCTATTGATGATTGGTCCGTAAAGTCCACTGTCTTTCCATAGGTTTCAAGCATCATTTTTGTTTCATCATCTCTTTTATCCTCAGGAGTTTTACTTATTTGGCTCTTTAGCATGGCCATCATAGCTTTATGGAGAAAGCCAAGCTTTTTATAGTCAATGGCACCTCTAAAATGAAATACTTTAATACCCTGCTGCATTTCCTTTGTAAAGTTCTTATTAATGATAGAGTCAAATTCAGTGCTCTTTGGATCAGCAAGACCAACAGTGAATACAATCAAGTTCTTGTCTTTTAATCTATCAAATGCTTTGGTAATTGTTGAAACACCAAGTATACCACTTGCATAAAGTCCGCCTCCATAAATAATAGTTGAATACTTCTCCATATCTTCTACACCAATTTTAGAAACCTCAAAAATATCTGCATTCAGTGCACTAGCAATCCATTCTGCGTATTTTTTTGTTGAACCATATTTAGATTTATACACAACAACTGTTTTATTCATTTCTTTCCTCCTATTATATAACTAATTATATTAAGTTATATGATTAGTAATTCTCAATTATCCTTAAAAATCTATCTACATATCTCTGATCAAAATCACACAACTCATAACTCTCTGTAGATGACATTTTCTCTACTTTAATGCTTAATTTAAATCATAAAATCCTTAAACCTTATAACTCCAGCAACTATTTAACATTTTAAAAAGTTAACTTTATAAAATTTTCTCTATTTATCATTTTAAAATTTTTCATATATAACTTTTTAAAATGTATATGTAAAACTATATAAATAGTTTATAGGTATATATTCGATATAAGACCTTCTTACCCTTTAATAAAAGATACTCCTAAGAACAAATCCACATGATCAATAGCAGGATTAAATCTATATATCTCATACTTTAGTTTAGTATAATTATATACAAATAAAACTAATTATTTTAATAATCCTTGACTAATTTTCATAAGGAAATATAATATACCTATACCCTCATGGATATAAAGGAGGCAAATGTTATGCGTCAATGTATGGATTCTACTAATTTACATAGAAGAATTAAAAAAATTATAGGACAGCTCAATGCCATTGATAAGATGGTTGATGAAGATGTACCTTGTGAAGATGTTCTAATTCAAATCAATGCTGCTAAAAGTGCATTACATAAGGTTGGGCAAGTTGTACTAGAAGGTCACTTAAATCACTGTGTTCGTGAAGGCATTGAACATGGAGATGCAGATAAAACAATTTCAGAATTTGCAAAGGCAGTGGAGCATTTTTCTCGAATGTCTTAAAAAAGTAAATATTACACTTTATACAGTAGTTCTTTTAGGACTGCTGTATTTTTTTATTTTAGAATATTTACTTCTATATTGACAATGAATAAACATATAAATAAAATATACATATACCCCCATGGGTATATAGGAGGTATTATTTATGAGTAAAACCATAGATTTTTTTAAAGATGATAAAAAACGAACCATGTTATTTTTACTTTTATCAGGAATATCTTTAATTTTTAGTTTCTTAAAAATCAATATTCTTCCTTTTGATGCTGCATGGATTCCAATCATTTTATGTGGTATCCCTATTATTAAAGAAGCCTTAGAAGGACTTATAACTAGTTTTGATATTAAAGCTGATGTTCTTGTATCCTTAGCTTTAATTGCTTCTGTTATTATTGGAGAGATCTTTGCAGCTGGTGAGGTTGCCTTTATTATGACAATAGGTGCTCTGCTTGAAGATATTACAGTGGAAAAAGCTCGTACAGGTATTGAAAATCTTATCCATCTATCACCACAAACAGCTCGTACTATTAAAAATGGAGTAGAAACCATTATTCCAGCTAAAGATGTACAAGTTGGTGATATCTTAAGAGTTCTACCAGGGGAGACCATTGCTATAGATGGTATTATCACAACTGGACAAACTTCCATAGACCAGTCTGTAATGACAGGTGAATCACTACCTGTTGATAAACAACCAGGAGATCAAGTTTCTAGTGGCACTGTAAATCAATTTGGTTCTTTTGACATGAAGGCTACTAAAGTAGGAAAAGATAGTTCCCTTCAAAGGATGATAAGACTAGTGCAGTCAGCGGATGCAGGAAAGGCAAAGATTGTTGGCGTTGCTGATAGATGGGCAACCTGGATTGTAGTAATCGCCCTTGTTTCTGCTGCTCTTACTTGGATTATTACAGGAGAAATTATCCGTGCCGTTACCATCCTTGTTGTATTTTGTCCTTGTGCTCTTGTATTAGCTACTCCAACTGCAATCATGGCTGGTATCGGTAATGCTACTAAATATGGAATCCTAGTACGTGAGGGTGATGCTTTAGAACGCCTTTCAAAGGTTAAAAGAATTGCTTTTGATAAGACTGGAACTTTAACCCATGGCAAACCCAAAGTTGCTGAAATTTATAGTTCGTCTGCACAGTGGACTAAGGATCAACTTCTATATTTAACTGCTGCTGCAGAAATGCGCTCTGAACACCCTCTTGGCAAAGCAATATTAAATTACTATAAAGAAAATAATAAAGAACGTTTAATAGAACCAAAGGATTTTCAAATGCTACCAGGAAGAGGCGTATATTCAAATATCGAAAATAAAATTGTTCTTGCAGGTAATGAAGAGTTACTTCATAGTAACTTCATTGATATTTCATCTGAAATACAAGAATATGCTTCAGAGTTTATTTCCCATGGATGCACAATTACTTATGTTGCCATAAATAAGGAGGCCGTTGGCTTTATCGCTCTATCTGATACCCTTCGTGGAGATACTAAAGATATGATTAAAAATATAGAATCAATAGGTGTTAAAACTGTACTTCTAACAGGTGATCATAAGGAAGCTGCAAATCATATAGGTAAACTTGCTGGGATAGATACTGTTAAATTTGATTGTCTCCCAGAAGATAAGCTTAATGCCATAGAAGAATATGAATTCCATGATGAGTATGTCTGCATGGTTGGTGATGGAATAAATGATGCTCCGTCTCTAAAAAAAGCCTATGTTGGAATTGCAATGGGTGGTATTGGTAGTGATATTGCTGTAGACGCAGCTGACATTGCCCTTGTAAGAGATGATATAAAATATCTACCACACCTACTAGGCTTATCAAAACGAATGATGAAAACTATTCATATAAACTTAGGATTTTCTATGGGACTTAATTTTCTTGCCATTGTGTTAGCAATGATTGGTACATTAAATCCTGTTTTAGGAGCATTAGTTCATAATGCTGGTTCAGTTTTAGTTATCATAAATTCGGCTCTACTGCTAAAGTGGAAGAATAAATATAGTTAATTAAGGGTTATTTCATCGTTATCTCTATAAACATAAACTATTAAATTTTAAAGTGGTAGTAACTAAATTATAATAATTTAATTACTACCACTTTTTCTCTAATCTCTATATTTAATGTAGTTTGAAACAAATCACATTAATTTATATAAACAAATTTACAATGCCCCACATTATGCTATTCGTTGCTTTTATTACCATATCCAAGGGTCTATCTAGCAAGTTGATCATAAGTAATCCAAATAAGATTAGCTGACCATATCTTTCATATTTCATATATTTAAAGTATTTTTCCTCTGGTAATAAAGCTCCCACAATCTTTGATCCATCTAGTGGAGGGAATGGAATTAAGTTAAACACTCCTAGTCCTATGCTGATTATATATGTGTATTGAAAGAGTTTAAAGATGAACACAGTTATATCTCCAGCATATCCTCCTGTCATCTTTAAGATTATTTCCATGGCAAAGGCGCATATAAGGGCTATTAAAAAGTTCATCATAGGGCCTGCTAGGCCTACCAGTGCCATACCCTTTCTTTTATCTTTATGATAATATGGATTTACTTGTACAGGTTTTGCCCACCCAAAATGAAAGAATAAAAGACATAGAGTTCCCAATGGATCTAGATGTGTCAATGGATTTAATGAAAGACGTCCCGTTGCCTTTGGTGTTGGATCTCCTAGTTTGTAGGATACATAACCATGGGCGAATTCATGAAAAGATACTGCAATAAGAATTGCAGGAATAAAATAAATTAGTTCTTTAATATCCATAGTATTTCTTTACTCCTTTAAATAGACTTTCCTTTAAATATAGAATATTATTACTTCTTTATATAGTATATAAATATTTATATATAACTATATTATTATTTATCTATAAGTTTTTCAATAAGTTATTCACTATGTTTATACAATTGTATTATTATAAATAGAATGTTCATTAATATGGTGAAATAGATTGCAAATAAAAATAGAAGAATGATAATCATTCTTCCATTTTACAGTCTATTCTTTTTCTTTTAAAAATGACTCTAAGTCTTCAATTGATTTTTCTGTATTTGTTATCTTACTCTTAATGTCATTTACTTCTTGTGATTTATCTTCTAAAAGCTTTAACTTTTCTTCATATTGCTTATCAAATTCAGATGCACTGTATGTCACTCTACCAGTTGTACCTACAGCAGTACCTATAATAATTCCTATAATAATTATAAATCCTACGACAAACTTTCTAATTAATGATTCTTTACTTTTCATTAACCTATACCTCCTAGTTACACTTTGAGCATGGAGCTAGCCCTTGTGATTCTGCTGCTTCTATAGTTATACATGTAGCATTTTTAGAATTGGTATTACCACAGTTATTACTGCTATGATACTTTTTACCTGTAGCTGTTTTCCATACCATTTTTCCTACTGGCTCTGGATTTACTGCTGAATTACTATTGTTTACATCATTTTGATTTGCATCATTAGTAGCTGCTACTCTTTCCGCTTCAGCTTTAGCTATCCTTTCTGCCTCAGCTTTTGCTTCTGCTTCTGCCTTTGCAATTCTTGCTGTTTCTGCCTTTTCTAATCTTTCTTTCTCAGCTTTAGCTTCTCCTTCAGCCTTTAAAATCTCTTCTTTTTTATTTTTAAGTTCTGTTTCTTTGCTTGATAAGGTATTTAGATTTACCTTACTTTCTTCTAATATCTTCTCCTGCTCACTAATCTGAGCAAGTACTACTTCATTTTTCTCATTTATCTTTGAAAATTCGTCTTTTGGAATACTTCCTATAATTCCAATTCCAGAGCCAACAAAAATACTAATGATAGCTAAGATTATAACTTTCTTTATACTTATTGAACTACCTTTAAATTTCACAATTATCCCCCCATGATATTTCATATTTACAACTAAAAGTTATAAGTAACCTAATCAATATCAAATTCAGCTACAAATTTATTTTAACATTCCTTTCCCCGCGTTTCAACCATATTATTGTATTTGCATCATTATATTCCAATATATACTATATATATCTTTTAATTAAACAAATTTTGTTACTTCTTGACGTAATTTTTTCATTGCTGTCTTCCATGTTAATAAGCCATTATAACTTATAAATAAATATCGCCTAAACATGAACAAAGATAGTACTTATATCAACTCTGGCTTTATGTTAATGAATTTAGAGCTTTCAACAAAGTATCAAGACTTTCAGCAAATCTTTAACTATATTGAAAAATTTTAAAACAGACTTCTTTTACATGACCAAGACATTTTAAGCGGTCTATATGGCTCTAAGACTAAAACTATAAAATCCATAGTTTATAATCTCAGTGATAGATACTTAGCCCGTTATAACCTAGCAATGCCTTTACTCCATTTGCTAGGTTATCTTGCCAATCATAGTAAATATGGACTCCTCTAAAAGTTTCGGCCGCTACACTGTACCCCTAACTTTTTAGTTGCCCATATGTTTAAAGATTCATTGCTTCCCTTGATAGCCTTAGTGTCCTATACTATAATAGGTGATGAAGTTAAGTTTTCTCTGGTTTAATGATATTTTAAAGAAAGTTTCTACTATATCTTATTCTTAGAAAACTACTATAAATAGAAAGAATGAATGGGGTATTAATTATGGAATTTCAAAAGTGTATAGAAACAAGAAGAAGTATTCGTAACTTTAATTCAAAGGAAGTAAGCAATCAGGTTATAGAAGAGTTAGTGAATGCGGCTGCTTATGCACCATCATGGAAAAACTCTCAGGTAACTCGTTACTATGCAGTGAAGGATACTGCAACAAAACAAAGAATAATCGATGCAATGCCTGATTTTAATAAGCATTCTTGTGAAACAGCTCCTGTTATAATGGTATCAAGTGTAGTTAAGTTTAGATCTGGTTATACCCGTGATGGTAGTTTTGATTCTGCTAAGGGTGAAGGCTGGCAAATGTATGACTGCGGATTATCCAATATGATTTTTTCATTAAAGGTTAAAGAACTAGGCCTAGGTACAGTTATTATAGGAATCTTTGATGAAGCAAAAGTAGCTAAAATCATTGGAATTCCTGATACAGAAGAAATTGTTTCAGTTATGCCTATTGGATACCATGATGAAGAAGTAGCAATGCCAAAGCGTAAATTTGCAGATACAATCTTAAAAATAATAGAATAATTATATAAAAAAGTCTGTCTTAGAATAAACTAAATCTTAAGTAGATGTTGAACATACACTTAGTAAATAATTCTGAAACAGACTTTTGATTTACTTAATTATTTTTTCTGAGCAGCTACTAATTTCACCAAAATTATATAGCTAATTACCTTTGTTTTGACTCAGATATTCTAAATGTTCTCAAGGATCTATAAGGAGAGTTCTCTCCGCTTCCTACTTCTCCTGCTTTTGCCTCTATATCTGATGTAACTCCTCTAATCTCTACTTCATAGAGCTCTGGAATATTATTAAAGGTTAATTCCTCTGTTGAATACGGCTCTATTAATACGTTGCTTATGGAATGAGGTGTTTTTTCATTAGATAAGTTCTTTCTTAGTATTTCTATCTCTGCTGTTTTCATAGAGTGATTATCTATATTTATAACTAATGTGGCTACTCTGCTCTCTCTTCTAATCCTCCCTGTTGTTAATCCAAATTTATTGTAACACTCCATACAAGATAGTATATAGTCAAGCTTGTTTTGAATGTCTCTATTTCTAACTTCTAGTCTAATTATAGTGGTCTTAAGAGCTTTTTCTATCACTCTAATCTCTCTTTTAACTTCTGTCAAGCTATAATGTGTATCTGTAAGAAGCTTATATACATCCTGAATATCTGCTACTGTAGGTGCATCCACATCTAGAATTTTCAGTACAAAGGTATCTACACCACCACCAAATATGGACTGCTTTGGAGATTTTAATGGTAAATTATTAGACTTAGTAAACCCAGTAATATAAATATTATTACTAGCATTTACAGCTATACTATTTCCAATATCATTACCATTTCCGCCAAAGTAGGTAGAAAACTCAAAGGCTGTTCCAGCTTGATTAAGCCTACTTATAAATACATCCTGCTCCCCTTTTTTATCTGGATATATAGGATTTTCTAATGGGAAGGTGTTTGAGTCAGTAGCTCCTGTTATATACGCTCTATTACTACTATCCACTGCTACGCCATTAACAAACTCTGTAATATCAGCACCACTACCACCTATGGTAACAGAATATATTAATGCAGTTCCTGTAGGATTTAATTTACTTACGAATATACTTCCTTGATCAGTACCTATTATATTGCCTATTGGAACTCTTGGAAAATCTGCTGAACTTGTATTTCCAACTATATAAACATTACCAAGAGTATCAATATCTATATCCCTTCCATCTTCAAAATTACTTCCACTAATAAGAGTAAAATAGGATAGCTCTCCACCCGTTGGAGATAATTTAATTGCTAAAGATTTAGACGTACCATCATTAACACCTATAATATTAGGAGTTAGAGCTCCAAATATAGCAGCTGATGTTCCACCTCCCACATAGGCACTTCCTAATTTATCTACAACTATGCCATTTCCAGTAGTAGAAGAATTTCCAGAAAGAGTTGAAAAATAATTTATATTTCCGCTTTGGTTTACCTTGCATACAAATAAAGCAGCATTTTCTTCTGTTAATGGCGAGCCAAAATTAGTATAATTGCTAGGTATTAACGTTGACCAATCTGTAGAGGCGCTATTTCCTGTTATATAAACATCATTATTAGTATCTAAATCTATGGATGATGCTGAATCTAGTCCATTACCGCTGATATAAGTGAAATAATTTAATACATTACCTGCAGCATTTAACTTAAATATAAATATAGAAATACTACCGCCACTACCTATGGTAACTGTAGTTGGAAAGTCAGTGGATGGAGAAAATGTTTGTCCTGTGACATATGCATTTCCCATACTGTCAACAGCTATTCCTGTTCCTATATCAACACTACTTCCATTTATAACTGCAGAGTATATCATCTGCCCTGAAGGATTGTATTTAGTTACAATTACTGCTTGTGTATTATTACATGGTTGACCTATTGTAGGTACAGTTTTAGGAAAATTTAATGAATTAGTAAATCCAGTTACATAAGTGTTTCCACTCTTATCATTTGCTATTCCATTACCACCATCATTATTTACTCCTCTTTGATAAGTTGAATATCCTAGAATAGAGTCTATAACAAGAGGAATAGCTTTATCATAATGGTTTACCTCTATGAATAGACTACTATCATTAATCTTAAATTGGCTAGATACATCTATTTTAAATCCATTATATACTTGATAAGCATTAGGTCTTAAAATGGACATATTGCAATTTTTAACTTTAATCTCTACATTTTTATTACAATCTAGTTTAATGTCATCTATACCTTCAAAGATCATATTGATAACTTTAGGATTTGCCCTTGGCTGAAGGATAAAGTCATACTCCAATTTTTCATTATTAAAATAGAATATTAAATCTATACCAGGGTATATGCCCTTATACCTTACCTTGGAATACATAGATATGTCCGTAATACCTTCTTTAGGTAGATTGGCTCCAAAATAATTTCTTTTTCCTTCACCTTCATCTTCACCTATGATTTCTAAATCAGATAGTGAATCCTTAAATGATATTTTAAAGAAATGAATCGGTGCTGTAGACTTCATCATGTTTAAGTATTGCTCTTTCCCATTAAATTTTGTAATGCTAGTAGAAACCTTATCTTTTAATGATTCATTAAGCCCCATTATTATTCCATCTTTAAGGAACATAATCATGTATCCATCTTTAGTAACTGTATATTTTACATCTTTGTGATTCTGCCCATTATTAATTTCAAAGAGATGGGTATTGTTAAAGTTTAATTTCTGATCCCTCTTATGCGACATATTAAATCTCCTTCTAAAAATGCTTAAAAATCCATTATTATTAATGTATTCTATTATAAAATTTTATGTGAAAGTAATTTAATAGTTCTTAGAACTTTTTATTTTGTTATTGCTCTTTATAATTTTAGTTATCATATTTAAATCTTTAATTATCATATTTAAACTTTATTTACCATGGGGATGTTATAATTATTATAAAGTGTAATTATTATTGAAATGCAATGTTAGGCATCTGAAAATAAATAGTAAGTCAAAGGTGGAAAGTATATTTTGAGTTAGACAAGNNATAACACAAAATAGATGAGCATTCTGACTTATTTATTTTTTGAAGATGCCTTATATAATAAGTTTCAGTTTAATATTCTAAAAGAAAAACTAGAGAAAAGATATATTCTTCCTCTAGTTTTTTATATTGTTTGTGTGTTATACTATAGTACTTATAAAGGTAGCTACCCATTACACAACATCTTAAATCATTATATAATTCAAAATGCTAGGGATGTGCAATGGGCAGGGGGTAGCTTTTAATTTGGAAAGTCTAAATCATAGATTTGTGATTTTTTAATGTAACTCCACCTCATATTCATTCAGTGGAGTAAGTTCGAATTACCAAATCATAGATTTGTTAATCATTTAATTTGTAACTCCTTCTCATATACATTCGAACGAGTAAGTAACACTTAGCTAAATCTTAGATTTAGAGTGTTACTTATATGAGCAACAGTAGTCTGCTATGGTGTTTACTTTAACTTTAAAGCTTGAGTTTTCTGGTACTATAAAGCTTTGGCCCTCTTTATAAGTAGTATACCTGTCTTCACCCTTTTGCATTATGTCCATTTCTCCACCTAGAACTTCCATTAGCTCTTCTGCAGCTGTGTTAAATTCATAATCTCCAGCTAGCATAAAACCTAGAGTTTTTCTTTCTCCATTTTCAAGGTAAACTGTCCTACTAGTTACCTTACCATCAAAATATACGTTAGCTTTTTTTACTATTTTTGCATTAGTAAACTCCATATTATTTTCCTCCTGCTATATCTATTTACATTTTTCTTGCTTTCTCTGTACATGCCTTCATAGCTTCAATTACACTGCTTCGTAAGCCTTTTTCTTCTAATACTCTTACTGCCTCTATAGTTGTGCCTCCTGGAGAACATACCATATCCTTTAATTCGCCTGGATGTTTTCCTGTTTCCATTACCATTTTTGCACTTCCATAGACTGCTTGAGCTGCAAACTTATAAGCCTTATCTCTTGGCATTCCTTCCATTACGGCTGCATCTGCCATAGCTTCTATAAACATAAATACATAAGCTGGTGAACTTCCACTTACGGCTACAACCGCATCCATCATTCTTTCTTCAATGATTTCCGCTTTACCAAAGCCACTTAGAATATTACATACATAATTTATTTCTTCATCAGTAACTAAAGCATTTTTACAAACTCCAGTGATTCCTTCGCCCACAAGAGCTGGTGTATTTGGCATAGTCCTAACTATTTTTACTGCTTTTCCAAATTGACCTTCTAATTTTTCAAGAGTTTGGCCTGGAGCTATAGTTACTACAATAGTATCATCTTTGATTACATTAGAAATTTCCTTAATTACGCTATCATAGTATTGAGGTTTCACGGATAAAACTACTACACCACTATTCATAGCAACTTCTCTATTATCAGTAGTTACGTTAATACCTAAATCCTGCTCTGTCTTTAATAAACCTTTAGTGTATGAATCAGAGGCTATAATTTCCTTTGCATCAAAGATTTTAGAAGAAATAATTCCTCCTATCATAGCCTTTGCCATATTTCCACAACCAATAAATCCTAACTTCATTTTCATTTTAAAGACCCCTTTATTTTTATTTTTCTATGAAACTGAGCAAAGCATTTCGACTCATATTCACTGATCGGAATAACTTCGAGTCACTAGATCAAAGATTTGGACTCTTAGAATGACACTCCTTTTCACTGCGTTCTAAGGAGTAACTTCCACTAGCTAAATCAAAGATTTAGAGTGTTTAAAAGGACACTCCTTTTCACCGCGTTCTAAGGAGTAACTTCCACTAGCTAAATCAAAGATTTAGAGTGTCAGTTAAATGCTTGCTCTGTTCTGTTTATTATTTCGTCTTGAAGTTCTTTGCTTAGGTTTCTGAAGTGATCACTATAACCTGCAACCCTTACTATTAAATCCTTATAGTCTTCTGGATGTTTTTGTGCCTCTATTAAAGTTTTTCTATCAATTACATTGAATTGAATGTGGTGTCCATCCATATTGAAGTAAGTTCTTACTAAGTTTGCCATATGATTTAGTCCTTCTTCTCCAGCGACTACACTTGGAGTGAACTTTTGATTTAGAAGAGTTCCTCCAGTTCTTAGATGGTCCATCTTAGATGCTGATTTTATAACTGCTGTTGGTCCATATATATCTGCACCTTTTTCAGGAGATATTCCTTCTGATACAGGCTTATGAGCAAGACGACCATTTGGACTTGCTATCATTACCTCTCCGAAGTAAACATGACAAGTTGTAGGTAGCATATTAATTCTATAACAGCCACCTTTAACATTTGGTCTACCTGTGACGATTTTATTATATACATTAAACACGGATATCATAATTTCATCAGCATAGTCATCGTCATTACCGTATTTCGGAGTTCTATTTCTAACTAAATTTGCAATAACCTCATTACCATCAAAATTATTTTCTACGGCATCTATTAATTTTTCCATAGTAAATTTCTTCTCATCATAAACATTATATTTAATAGCAGCTAAAGAATCTGTAATAGTTCCAATTCCAACACCCTGTATATAATTAGTGTTGTAACGAGCTCCACCAGCATTATAGTCTTTTCCTTTATTTATGCAATCATTAGTTATAATTGAAAGGAATGGTGCTGGCATATAATCTGCATATATTTTTTCAATGATGTTGCTTCCCTCTATCTTTATATCTACAAAATATTCTATTTGCTTTTTGTAGGCTTCAAATAGCTCATCATAGGTTTCAAAGTCTTTAGCATATCCAAGCTTTAGACCTAGCTGTTTTCTACTTACTTTATCATATCCATTAAATAGCGTTAGCTCTAATATCTTAGGTAAATTAAAGTATCCTGTTAAAATATAAGCTTCATTTCCAAAAGCTCCAGTTTCAACACATCCGCTAGTACCACCTCTTCTAGCATCTTCTATAGATTTTCCTGCATTAAGTAATTCCTGTACAATTGCTTCTGTATTATAAAAAGCAGGTTGACCCCATCCCTTTCTAGAGATTTCACAAGCTCTTTTAAGGAATCCTTTAGGAGTCTTCTTGCTAATTTGTACATTGGAACTTGGCTGAAGTAGCTGCATTTCATCCATGCAATCTAAGATTAAATAGCTTACATCATTAACTCCATCCTGTCCATCCGAAGTGATTCCACCGGTATTAATGTTAGCAAAATCAGTATAAGTGCTACTTTCCTTTAAAGTTATTCCTACCTTTGGAGGCGCTGGCTGATTATTAAACTTAACCCATAGACATTCTAAAAGCTCTTTAGCTTTATCCTCGTCTAAGACTTCATCCTCTACATCTCTTTCATAGAATGGATTTAGGTGTTGATCAAGCCTTCCTGGACTATAAGCATCCCAAGGATTTAATTCTGTTGTTACTCCTAAATGAACAAACCAATACATTTGTATCGCTTGCCAGTAAGTCTTCGGTGCATGAGCTGGCACTACATCACAGTTCTCTGCAATCTGAAGTAGCTCCTCTTTTCTAGTTTCATCTACTTCTTTACTTGCTAGCTCTCTAGCATACTTAGCATATCTTTCCCCCAAGATCATAATGGCATCACAACTAATACTCATGGCATTTAGCTGCTCTCTTTTAGAGAATGCCTCTTTGTCATTTAAGAAGTCTAATTTATTTATAGCTTCCTTAATTTCATTTTTATAATCTAAAAATCCCTTTTTATATATATTCTCAGATCCTACTGTATGCCCTGGACCCCTTTGTTCCATGAATTCAGTAAAGATTCCACTTTCATAGCACTCCTTCCATTTATCACTCATGGAATTTATAATTTTATTTCTAATAGATCTTTTTTCCCAATAAGGAATTACTTCTTTCTCTTGAGTTTTTAAGTCTTCTTCACTTACTTTAAAACAAATTAATTCCCTGTCATTCATTATGTGCATATCTTCAATGGTGTGACAGCAAAGCTCAGGAAATGTTGGCGCTGCCTGTGGTCTATCACCTTTTTCACCAACTATAAGTTCTCCCTCATCAATGCATAAGCTTTTATTCTCCATGAAATGCTTAAATGCTAGAGCCCTCATTTCTGGAACTGATACAGTACCCTCATACTTTTTATAGGCCTCTGTCATTAGTGTTGCCCTCTCCATGTATATGCTAGGAATCGTGTTTACACTTTGTGCCCTTAACTTTTTAACTCTTTCATTCATACCTCTCTCCATGACTTACCTCCTATTTTAATATCAAGTAATTCATCTATATGAATTACTTACATTTCCATTGACTTTAAAAGAACTTATTTTATGAATTTAACACTTCTAATTTATATCTATATAAAATAAATTGCTAGGAATGTCATCCTTAGAATAAACTCTACTTTAGCTAAACTTGTTAATTCTATTTTAATATCTTCTAATTACCTTATCATGAGATAACTTCTATTTTAGCTAAATGTTGAAACTGTCCTAAACATTGCAATAAGGGAATACTATTTCAAGGAGAACCAATCCTTGAAGTTGACTAAGTGTAAATATTATAAGACAATTTCAACACTGGTTTAAACCCTTGCTTTTATGTGAACATAAAAATAGTTACTAACCACCTATTTTTATGTTTATAAACCCTGCATTTTCAAATCTTTTCTTTATTTCCTCAAGTCTGTCGTCACTAGGTGCTTTAAAATCAATTCCTTCATAAACCTTTTGAAGCCGTTCATACTTACTTTTACCTGTGTTATGATAAGGAAGTAAGTTTATCTTTTGCACACTTACATTTTCCTTTAAAAATTTAATAATTTCTTCTATAGACTCATCATCTGTGTTTATACCTTCTACTAGAGGTATTCTTATATTGATGTTTGCTCCAGCATCACTTAGCTTTTTTAAATTATCAATAATAACTTCATTAGATTTCCCTACATATTTTATATGCTTCTCGTTACCCATTAGCTTAACATCATACAAAAATGTATCTACATAATTAAGTACTCTTTCATAGTTTTCATAGGGTGCTTGACCACAGGTATCTATGGCAATGTTGTAACCCTTTTTCTTTAGCTTCCTTAATAATTCCTCTATATAATCCATATTTTGAGTCATAACCTCTCCACCAGATAAAGTAATCCCGCCATTGGACTCTTCATAGAACATTTTATCTTTTTCTACTTCCTTAATAAGCTGTGCTACTGTATATTCTTTTCCTACTATTTCACGAGCATTATTTACGCAACAGTCAATACAACCCTTACAAAGGTCACATTTACTTCTATCTGTAACCACATGATTTTCTTCCTTTGAAATTGCTCTTTTATGACAGATATTCATACATGCCATACAACCTGTACATTTTTCTTCATTGTACATAAGTTCTTCTCTATAGTTTTGACTTTCTGGATTATGACACCATAAACAAGAAAGAGGACACCCCTTAAAAAATATTGTTGTACGAATTCCATCTCCATCATGGATAGAATATTTTTGAATATTAATTACTCTTGGTAAATTCACCATATCACCCTCAATTTATCTTATATATCCACTATGGCTTCATACTCAAAAAAATTAGAATAATAGTGGTATGACCTTATATATATTTTTAATTAAGGCATCTGAAAATAAATNNCTATCTAAGGGTTCTGTTGACGCAGTATAATACAAAATAGACGAGCATTCTGGCTTATTTATTTTTTGAAGATGCCTAAACTCAATTGTAAAATTAAATTCTCTTTGAATACAATTTTCTCTTAATGATATAAACAAAATTCATATACAACCCAATTTTCACACATATGAATTTATTTATTTATATTTTCACTTTAATTATAAAATCTATTACATACAAAGTCAAATGTTATATTTTTAAAAAATTATTATGTGTTCATAAAATTTTTATTTACTTTCTTAACTTTAATTAAATTTTAATATGACTATATGATTTATTTTTCCCTTACTGTAAAAGTTTGCATTTCTACAGAATTGTATATATAATGATATATATAGCTTATAATTTATTTGAATTTTTAATTAACATAGTAGTTTATTATACATATTTATATAGATTTTGGAGGAGTTTTAATGTCAAAGGAAAAAAAGATTGAGAAAGCTAACGCAAAAGCAAGAGGGAAATTAGAAAATGCCATGAATAATATTTATGTAAGATTCACTTTATTTAAAGAAGTTCATGAAACTGCTTATAAATTAAACCCCGAATACAAATACTTTTGGGATAAACATCCTGAAACAACTAAGAAAGATATATTAAAAAATCAAAGGCCTATGGATATGAATCTAAACAAAAGCAGAATCCATGAAATGCAGTTCGGCTTTGGAACGTTAGGTTTTAGTTATGGAATAAGTAGATTATTCTCTAAAGAAAAGTTATCTGCAGAAGAGAAAATAGAGATTTCGATAACCTGTGAAAAATTCACTAGAACCGTAAGAGCTATTAATGAAACCCTTTGGAAAAAACCACCTAAAGCTATATAAAATAAATGTTGAGCATGTCTTATAACAAGCTCAACATTTTTATATTTTATATTTTATATAAGATTAGAAATTTATATTATCTCTATCCTATTATAGTACTGATATTTAGAATTAAAAAAGCAATGAATATTAAAGATGATGCAAGCCTTATAAGAAATATAGCTCTTTTAACTCCCGTTAATTCTATTTTATGTATTAAATGTGTAATTACATTACAGTTTAAATATAATCAATATGAAATTCTTTACCTGGCTTCTTTCATTTTACTATGATTAAAATCTAAAATACAAAATAAAAAGTGTACAAAATCCTAGAATTTTGCACACTTTTATTATATATTAGAAGTTTACTTGTATTAATAGCATTATTG
Organism: Clostridium sp. UBA1056; assembly: GCA_002316385.1. Lineage (GTDB taxonomy): Bacteria > Bacillota > Clostridia > Clostridiales > Clostridiaceae > Clostridium_J. The sequence goes on along the minus strand of DCDL01000055.1, from coordinate 146,993 downwards.
CACTGAAGGCTGCTATATATCCCATTAGAGGCATGATAAATTTCAGCCACTTATCATAGGTTACATCAACCATTTCTAAGGTTGCTAGAATTAATCCTGTTGGTGTAATGAAGGAAATTAATCCTAATCCATATACATAAGCTGAAACTATAACATCTCTTGAAAGTCCAACTGAATCTGCAAGAGGAGCCATAATTGGAATAGATAGAACTGCAAGTCCTGATGATGAAGGAATAAAGAATCCAAGTACTATGAATATTAATAGCATTAGAATTATAAATATATTCGGATTCATACCTGCTATAGCATTAGAGAAGAAGTTAAGGATTGTATCAGAAGTCATACCATTCTCTAATACAAGGTTTATACTTCTAGCAACACCTATAACTAGGGCAACACTCATTAAGTCAGCAGCTCCAGCTACGAATTGGTTTACGAAATCTTTCTCGCCAATTCCTGATAAGAATCCAATGATTATACCAGATACTAAGAATATAGCAGTCATTTCACCGAATCCCCAGCCATTAACAGAAACTCCATAGATCATAACTACGAAAGTTAAAAGGAATATTAGTAATATAATTTTAAATCTTAAAGTTAACTCAGGCGCTTCTCCTTCACTAGCAAATTTAGCTTCTATTGCATCTTTATCTGCAAATGTTAAAGATTTACTTGGATCTGCTTTAACTTTTTTAGCATATCTTAAGATATATACTATAGTGATTAAAGTACCTATAATGAAAGCAACAATTCTTAAATTAAGTCCATTTGTAAAGCTTATTCCAGCAGCGTTAGAACCTATAACTACTGAGAACGGATTAACTGTTGAGAACATACTTCCTATAGAAGATCCCATATATATTGATGCAATACATACCATAACATCATAGCCTGCAACTAAAAATACGGGAACCATTATCGGATACAGGGCTATAGTTTCCTCTGCAAGTCCGAAAGTAGTACCTCCAAGAGAAATTAAGAAGGTTATAAATACTATTAATATATATTCTCTTCCTTTAGTTAATCTTGAAAGACTTGCAATTCCTGCATTAAATGCACCAATGTAATTTAATACACCAATAACTCCACCTATGATAAATACAAATAGGATGATATTTATAGTATCATATACTCCATTGATAGGAGATAGAACTATATCCACTATACCTTGTGGTTTTTGTTCAACTCTTTCATAACTACCTGGTATAGCTACTGGTTTGTTGATACTACCATCAGTAAATTTAGAAATGTCACCAGTAACTTTAAGTTCATTTAAAGTTTCTTGAGTACCAGGCATTTCTGTCTTATCTCCATTAGGAGCAGTAATCTCAAACTTAGTACTATCTGCATTATAAGATAGTTTTGAGTATGAACCAGCTGGTATCACATAAGTTAGCGCTGCTGCTAAAAGCAGTACTATAATTAATACTGTGAATGCAGTGGGAAAGGATAATTTCCTTTTCTTTTTTGCCATGTAAAATCCCTCCAATAGTTTAATGTTAGTGTCGGCTACATAGTTGTAGCTTAAACATTCATATCTAAAGAGATATTATGTTTTATAACATATCTCTTCTTTTGATATAATTAAGTTTTTAATAAACTCCTAAAATTTAAGAGAAATTATTCATCTTAATTACATCACCTCAACATATGCAGTTCATAGTTTGTTCATAAAATCGAAGTGAATTTTTATTAATATTATTTCCTAAAATATACATCCTAATCCTAAAAACAATGTCTAAAACTTATATTTTATGTATAATAGATGTATAAAACATAAATTTTTATACCCTTGATCTACCCATTTAGCTTGCACACATCTTTAAACGTTTTCAATTCCTTAAAACTTTTTAAGCTTATACTCCTTCGTTCCTTGTATTTCAAGCTTAGTAAACCTTAATTAAATTAAAAATTCCATAATAATTTTAGATTGTACATCATATTAATAATTTTCCATCAATTTTATAAATAGCAACTTCCGCAACCATACACTGTTAAGATCATAGACATAAAATAATAAAATCTGACTTTATCAACCAAAATTTTATTATTTTATATAATAATATTACTACAAACTTTCAAAAAGATAAAGTTCCTAATTTGCTCTATTTTGCGTAAATTCTATTTTTTTCTCTCTTTTTCTCTACATTGCACCTATATATTCAGGTTTTGTTCATTTTATGTTCATTATTAATTGCATATAATTTAAAATTGTAAAACCATTTATTAATTTTTTCATTTTAATATCATAATGCTTTTATTTCCTCATTTTGTATACTTTTCCCTCCTTCATTGCCATGGAGTATATACATAAGAATATAAAATAATATATTAAAACATTGAAATAATTAACATTACATACTACTTTTAAAAAACTCATAAAGGATTTAGTAACCACAGCAAAAATAGTTTTTATCTCAGGTTTTTTTCTTTTAATACAATACACCAAATAAACAGAGTTCTTTGCTT
>DCDL01000055.1:120502-144503 GCA_002316385.1 Clostridium sp. UBA1056 | reverse complement strand
AGCCCAAATCTCTGATTTGGTGCGAATCGCTTTCACAGAGTGCGATAGGAGTACTAGAGCGGGTAGTCATCGGATAAAAATAAAGCCATCCCGAAGAAGAAATTTCTCCTTTGAGATGACTTTTTAATCTTATCTTAAAACCTGATTTTTTATATAATCCAATGTAGCCTGCTCTCCTTCTTCAGCTAGCTTATTAAGTAAAAATTCTAACAGCTCCTTACTTTCTTCATGGATGATTTGATAATCCTTGCCTCTTTCATAATACCTTAAAGCAGAATCATCCTTGTATTTCTCCTTTTCATAATTCATGCAGGCACATATTCTATCAATAAACATTTCAACTACATAATTCTTTGGCATCTTCATACCAACTAGTCCATCTTGAATACTGGTACCATAATCAATCCAATATTCTAAGTGATGCTTATTTCTTCCCTTATGATGAAGCCAAGCCTTAGAATACCCTTCCACTTGCTTTTGTATTCCATTAGGACTTATATCACCTCTGTAGTATTTTATTCCTGCTGAAAACTCTATCCAAGAGTATTTAGATAAATCGTGTAAAACTCCTTGTTTATATAAACCCACCTTAAAGCAGTATTTCATAACTAATAATTTATGCCTTGTAATAGTTTTAAAGTGATTAATTGCATTCATTATGTTTTCCATCCCCTAAAATTATGTTTTCTTCTTTAGTTCTATATTAACATAACTTCTTTCTTTTAAAATAGAGAGCGAATTTTTTTCACCCTCTTACTTATTATAAACATATAAACTAAATTCAAAATTACATAGATTTTAAATCTTACTTTTTCTTCATCAACACAGTCCAAAGAAAAGATTTTCCAAATATATTTTCATCATTACTCTCTTTCATTTCTCTAAATTCTATTATTTCAAAATAGCTATCTAAAATGCTTCTCAACTTATACTCAGAAAAGCCAAGTCCACCGTGCATTGAGTGGTCTCTATATACGTCATAATCAGATATATTTGCACCACCATCTAAAGTAAAACATGTCATTGCAAAATATCCATCTGGTTTTAAAAATTTTAAAATAGTATTTAAATATGAGCTTCTTCTATGAGGTTTAATATGATGAAAACATCCGCTATCATAGATAAAATCGCAGCTCTCAGGCTCACACTGAAAATCGAATATTGATTGACATATGAAATTTAATTCTATAGATTTTTCTTTTGCTAATTGTTTTCCCCATTTAATAGATGTTTCTGAAAAATCTATTCCATGAACTTGAAATCCTTTATGTGCTAGATAAAATGAATTTCTGCCATTTCCGCAGCCAATATCAAGAGCCTTACCACCTTTTAATATTCCTAAATCAAAGTAGGTAATAAGGTTTTCATCTGGAATATTTTTAAAGAATGGAATTGTTTTTCCGTTATTAGAATAAAAGTTATTCCACCACTCACTATCTCGTTTCTCTAAGATGCTATCTAGCATAATGAGGACATCTTCTCCATTTCGAATAATCTCCGAATTAACTCTCTCCACTATTTATACCTCCTACAATTAACATATTTTACATAATAATTATATCATAGAGAGTAGTTTATCCAAAATTTCTCCATTCAAGATTCAACACACATGGATATTAAAATCTATTTTAAATCCACCATTTCCAATTATGTGCTATTAAAAACGCATCCTTAATACTACCATTAGATAACAAGCTAAAATCTCTCTAAATCTATATAACGTCATTTTATCAACATATGCTTTTAGCTTTAAAAATAAATTTTCCTAAATTTATTTCTCTATTAATGAAACTTATCATTATCATGCAATTTATCATTTTGAAGCTTCTCGCCAAATGTAAATGCCCCCATATCTATTACATTTATATTGTTATCATTTAAATATACGAAGCTTTCCATAACCCCAAGAGTATCTGCATTATTTACACCAATTATTCTTTGTCTTATGAATAGACTATATGATTCTTTATATATACTTTGAATAGGATATGCTGCATTAATTGCTGATACGGTTGGAATAATATTTTCTTTAACCTTTCCATTATTGTCATACACAAGGTCTAAATAAATTCTAGGTTTCATAGAAATATCTATTATATATTTTCTGTTTAGTGTAAGCGAGTTAACCTGAACCTTATAATCATCTAAATACTTAGCTTCAAATTTATATTTATTGCTAAACATATCAGGATTAAATATTTCTATGAACTGATGATAATTGTAATTATAAGTATAAATGGCAGCTATAGCATATCCTCCAGAGCCTCCTGAATCTCCTCTTATCATTATGTCATCTCTTCTATCTCCATTAAAGTCACCTAAAAACAGTTGTAGATTATATCCGCCATATGGAGTTGAAATTATCTTTAATGGCCCACCATTGCTTTGATTTATTATAATATTTAAATTATCCATAAATTCACTATTCTCACCAAAGCGCCTTCCACGTAATATGACCCTATCTAGAGAATTCTCAGATATAACATTTCCTACTTTTGTATCTATTGTTAATAACTTATTTTCATTAGCCATTATCATATCTCTCCTAAAGTAACTATATTATATACTATTATATTAATAGATTATTGATAATGCTTAATTTATGATCATTAATATATTTCTAATAATCAATATCCTACATGAATAGTAATAGACTAACTGCCATCACCATCATCCCAGCTATTAATCCATAAATTGATAGATGATGCTCACCATATTCTCTTGCTGCTGGAAGCAATTCATCTAATGATATAAATACCATTATTCCAGCTACTGCTGCAAAAACTATCCCAAATACTACATCATTTATGAATGGTCTTAATACTAAATATCCTACTATAGCCCCTACTGGCTCTGATAATCCAGATAAGAAAGAATAAATAAATGCCTTCTTTCTTGAACCAGTAGCATAATAAATTGGTACTGAAACTGCTATTCCTTCAGGAATATTATGAATTGCTATTGCTACAACTATTGGAATTGCAACTGATGGCTCCTGTAATGCTGATATAAATGTTGCAAGTCCCTCAGGAAAGTTATGAATTGCTACAGCTAAAGCTGTAAATACACCCATTCTTAGTAATCCCTTTTCTTTATTATCATCAGGATCTAAATTATTATCTTTTATATTAATCTCTTTTTCCTCATCAGGAAATTCATGGGGATTTTCTTCTTTAGGTATAAGCTTATCTATAGCTGCTATAAAAAACATGCCTCCAAAGAATGCTATAACCGTTATCCAAGCTCCCATCTTATCACCTAATCCGATAGAAAGAGCATCTTTCGCTTTAAAAAATATTTCTATCATAGATACATATATCATTACCCCAGCAGAAAAGCCAAGACTAACAGATAAAAACTTTTTATTTGTCTTCTTTGTAAAAAAAGCTAAAAGGCTACCTATTCCTGTACTTAATCCTGCAAATATTGTTAAAACTAATGGTACTAATATTTCTTTCATATTCCCCCTCCTTAATAAAAGCTTCATGCTTTGTATATTTTATTAATAATATTATTATATTCACATTATAATATAAATGATAATGAATATCAATTAAAATTTATTATCTTATACTTTTATTTTACTAAGTCATAGTGAATATTTATTAAATAAAAATGAGCCATAAACTTAATAACATAGTTTATAGCTCATTATTTAATTAACTTTTTCTTTCCTACTATTTAATTATGGTTTCATGTAATAGCCCTTACTATACATGCATAATAAGTTTTAGCATAAATTACTTTCTCTTTTTAATTTGATTAGATTTATTATTAATCGTTTCTCCTTACTTTATATAACTAGATTAAGATAAGGCTGATGGTAGTAATAGTTCTAGTAAATCTTATAACCTATACTTATCTAATATTTAGCATTATTTATACATATGTTCATCCTTTAATATCCCATTATCCATAGACAATATTTTATCTGCTACCATAGTTGCAAAGGTCATATCATGAGTGATGATTAAAACTGTCATAGCCTTTTCAACACTTAGTTTTTTTATAAGATTTGCCACCTCTCCAGTGATACTGGGATCTAAGGCAGAGGTTGGTTCATCAAAGCATATAAGCTTAGGCTCCATGGCAAGAGCTCTTCCTATTGCAACTCTTTGTTTTTCTCCTCCTGAGAGCTGGAAAGGATAACTATTTTCTTTATGTACAAGTCCTAAAAACCCTAATATCTCTTTCCCTTTATTTCTAGCTTCTTCGATTTCCATTCCCAATACTACCTTTGGTGCTTCTGTAATATTCTCTAAAACACTCATATGTGGGAATAAATTGAAGTTTTGAAATACTAACCCTACATCTAATCTTGTTTCTAATCCATCATTTTTATGCACTTTTTTACCATGTTTATAGTGATACTTATTGTTTATTATTATAGTTCCATTATCAGGCTGAGTTAATCCACTTATGCACCTAAGAAAAGTTGTTTTTCCGCCACCAGAAGGACCTACTATAACAGTAATTTCTCCCTCGTTAATTTCAAGATTTACACCTTTTAAAACTTTATTTTCACCAAATTTCTTTTCTAATCCTTCTATTTTAAGCATAATATTTCCCCCTTATTGATAATAGCTGTATCTTTTTTCTAACCTTTTAAATAGTTCACTAAATACTGCAATTAAAAGTAAATATATTATTCCTACTAATACAAGTGGCAAAAGAGATGCTTGTTTATTTGATGCTATTTTCCCAACTTTTAAAAGTTCATCTAGTCCCACTACATATACTAGAGCAGTATCTTTCACAAGAGTAATAATCTCATTTGCTACTGCTGGAAGTATTCTCTTAGTCGCTTGTGGAAAAACTATCTTAAAAAATATATATCTCTGAGAAAATCCTAGAACTTTCCCTCCTTCATATTGCCCTTCATCTATGGACGCTATTCCAGCCCTAAATATTTCTGAAAAATAAGCCCCGTAATTAAGTGTAAGAGCTAATATAGCAGCTGTAAATCTATCAAGAGTTATGCCTATAATAGGCAATCCAAAGAATATAAATACAATTTGTAAAAGGAGAGGAGTTCCTCTCATAATTAAAATATAAAAACCTGTTATTTTGTTTAATATTTTATTTCTAGATAATCGTCCTTGCGCAACTAGTATTCCAAGTGGTATTGAAAGAACGAGTGTTAATATAAATACCTCAATAGTTACTTTTAGACCTTGAAGTACTTGTGGTAATAGGCTAATTAAATTATTCATATAAATGCACTCCTATTTAAATATATCTTGTCCAAACCATTTTTCAGAAATTTTCTTAGCTGTACCATCTTTTTTTATATCCTCGAAGGCTTGGTTAATCTTTTCAAGTAATTCTTCATCACCTTTTCTTATTCCAACCCCATAGGCTTCACTTCCAAAATCGTCCTTTAATATTTTATATTTTTCTTCACCTTTTGGGTTTATATAGTATCTTGCTAAAATTTCATCAACTACAACAGCATCTATCCTTTTTGCTTCTAAATCCATTAATGCTTCATTATTTGTTTCAAAGGTATAGACCTTACCATCCTTAAAGGTTTTTAGAAGGTCTTCTTCCTTGTTTATCGCATACACTGCACTAGATTGATTTTGAGCTCCAACATTCATCCCTTTTAAATCAGCTTTACTATTTATTCCTGAATCTGCTAAAGTTATTATAACTTGTCTATTCTCTAGATATGGTGTTGTGAAATTTATCTTTTCTTCTCTCTCTTTAGTTATACTATAACCATTCCATATAAGATCTATATTTCCTGAAATAAGTTCTGATTCCTTCATAGACCAATCAATAGGCTGAAAAGTTATTTCCTTACCTATTCTTTTTGATACTTCCTTAGCGATGTCAATATCAAAGCCAACTATTTCTCCTTTATCATCCTTAAAACCCATAGGAACAAAGGTATCATCAAAACCAAGTACAATCTTATCCTTTTCCATTGCATCCTTTTTATCATTACTACATCCTACTACTGATAATGCCATTACTGCAATAATTCCAAAAGTCACTACACTTTTTAATGTTTTACCCATTTTCTTATCCCCCATCTACTTATAATTTATCTATATCCCTTTCACTTTATTACTTTATCATGGTAGAGTGATAAAGTAAATACATTTCAGATTTTTTTATAATGATATGTATTGGCACAATAAAAAAATAAATAGTGGAACAAATTGTTTCACTATTTAAAGTAATATTATTATATTTTACTGACTTGAAACTTTTACTTAGCTTTCCCAATAAGCCTTAGGACTTTTAAAGTATGAAGAATACATGTAAGATAAATCCCTAAAAGCACAGGATATTTTAAATAAGCGACTTCTAGACTAAATTCTACGCTAAGCTTAGCCATGGACGGTAACCAAAATAAATCTAAAGATGATATATTTTTGTCCCTGTCTAAAGCATCAATTTCCTCCATATCTTAAATCAATTTAAATATAGTAATGAAATATAACTTTGTAAAATTTCTTATTACTAATTTTTTATTCATTCAATCCTTCCATGTTAGCCTTATGATATTGAGCATATTCACCTTTCTCAAACTCTGCAGTATCACCTATCAATACTTTTTTTACATAATCTAAATTATGCTCTATTAGATTCTTATCCTCACAATTCGTATGGCCCCCAATAACAGTTTGAACATCAAGATTTAAGTAATCCTCTAACGTCTTTATATATTGACTAATATCCTTTGATATAAGATAAGGTATAGGCCGTTCTAGGTTATCACCAGCAAATAGGACTTTATCCTCTAAATCAATAATTGATATTTCATCATCTGTATGCCCTGGAGTATGATAAATCAAAACATTATCGTCTTCAAAATAAACTTTATCTGTAAATGTCAAATTTGGATATGTCAAAACAACTTCACCTTTTTTATATTCTTTATACTTTTCAAGTGATTCTAATCCATCTTGCTCCATATATTTTTTGCATAACACATGTGATATTATAATAGTTGGTGAAAAAAAGCTATTTCCCCATACATGATCCCAATGACTGTGACTATTTACAACAATCACTTGTTTATTTCCATATTGCTCCTTAATATATTGATTAATCATTTTCATTATATCTGGTCCTAAATATGTATCTAAAATATAAACGTATTGCTTCGCATTGATTACATACACATTCGTAGGAATTCCTAAATCATAAAAGGTAAAAAGAGTACCTCTCCTACCAACTTTTTTTATTTCCATATTAACCTCCATACTAATTTCCTTATTATTCATTATTAGAGTTAAAACTTGCTATGTTTAATAATTAACTGATTTAACTTTTTCTAAAATTATAGCATAATTTTCATAATATTACATCTAATTCACTTATAATCATTTTAGTTCCTAGATTACGCTCTATGAAGGTTACAATGGTTGTATTTATTATACTTTTTTAAAATAATTATTGTTTATACTAGGATTTTATGTTCAAAAAATCTATCACTATTTTAATCTCCAGATTATATTAAATCAAAAATAAGAGACTTTCTCAAAATAGTTCATTAATCCTTATAAAATATTGAGCTTATACTTTAATATTATTGCTAACGAATGCCATTTGAATAGATTGTTTTGTTGTAGATTTTACCTTGAATAAATTCTCTAGTAAATCAACATTCAAAAACGGCTGATAGATAATAATATAAGGTATGCTCAACATTTATTTTAGATCAGTCTATTTTGTGAAAATCCCTTACTTTCCCAAGCACTATAACTTTTATAAATATGATTTTATCTTTTGTAAATTTTAAAATACTTTAGCAGTATCCTTAGCTTCTTTTATTCCTTCTTCAACTTTGCCTTCAACATCTGCTCCAAGAAGATCTACATTTTCTATGGCAATAGTTTTTATATCTTGAATTCCAAAGAAACCTAGAATTGTTCTTAGGTATCTATCTCCCATTTCATATGGAGCATTTCCATATTCTCCGCCCCTAGATACAATGTGTACAGCTTTTTTATTATTTAAAAGTCCTACTGGGCCTTCTGCTGTATATTTAAATGTTATTCCTGTAACACTTACATAATCTATATAAGCCTTTAATATTGCAGGAATGCTTAAGTTCCACATTGGTGCTGCAATTACATATTTATCAGCTTCTGCAAATTGGTATGCATATTTTAAAATTGGATTATTTCTACTTTCTTCATTCTTAGGCCCAAATATTTCTCCTAAATCTTCTGGTCTTAAGAAATCTATATTTTCTTTATATAAGTCTAAGGTAATTATTTCATCACCCGGATTATTCTTTTTATATTCTTCTATGAAGCTATCTGATACCCTAAAAGTTCTTGATTCTCCATGATTTTTAATATTTGCTTTAATATATAATACTTTACTCATATCTTTCTCTCCTTATTTCACCTTGTGCATATCATTCCACAGGTCTTAATTTTATTTATTATTTTTTAACTTTATATTATAGTTATCATACTATAAGTTTTTTATACCCTCAGTTATATTGCCATAAGTAGTTAATTTATTTTCCTCAATCAATTCTTTTATATCTTCTATAATTTAAATTTATCACTAATTAATGATAAGGTCAACGGATAAATATTATTATTTAAAAATTATTTTAAATTAGGTATTTTAATATAAAAATAACTAGTAAATATAATTAATTTACTAGCTATTTTTATATTTTTGTATAAACTATTTTAGATTTAATTATTTTATAAGAGTTGTAAATTTAAATTAATATCTTCTTAAATTTAATTACATTAACATTAATTTATTTAAAGTAAAAACTTCTCTGCATTATTAATTAGGATTAGCTTAAAATCTAACTTAAAATTTATTTTCTATAGGTATAAGAATCTCCTAAAACTTTATATTAATAAGCAAATTGACTATTGTATAAGTCATAATAGAACCCCTTTTTACTAATTAGTTCTTGATGATTTCCTTGCTCTATTATATTTCCATTATTCATAACTAGAATCTTGTCTGCATTTACTATGGTTGAAAGCCTATGAGCAATAACAAAGCTTGTTCTTCCCTCCATAAGATTTAAAAATGCCTTTTGTATTCTAACCTCTGTCAGCGTATCAATGGAACTAGTTGCTTCATCTAGAATTAACATTCTAGGATTTGCTAGCATTACCCTTGCTATGGTTAATAGCTGACGCTGTCCCTGTGATAGATCTTCATCCGAAATAATAGTATCATATCCATCCTTTAATCTCTTAATAAAGGAATGTGCATGAGCTGCCTTAGCTGCTTCTACTATTTCATTCTCTGTGGCATTAGGATTTCCATAGGCTATATTTTCTTTAATAGTTCCCTTAAATAGCCATGGATCTTGAAGTACCATGCCAAAACTCTTTCTTAAACTATTCTTTTTGATATCCCTTATGTTATTATCATCAACTAAAATTTCACCTTGATCTATATCATAAAACCTCATTAATAAATTTACTAAAGTAGTTTTACCACATCCTGTAGGTCCAACAATTGCAATAAGCTGACCGGATTTAGCTTCAAAAGAGAAATTCTGTATTAATGGCTTTTTCTTATCATAGGAAAAGCTTATATCTTTAATTGATATATTTCCTCTACAATCCTTAAGTTCAATAGCATTACTTTTATCTTCATCTTCAGGCTTTTCTTCTATAATGCTAAAAATACGAGTTAAAGAAGCAAAGGCCGTTTGTATCTGCCCTGTGATACCTGATATTTCATTAAAAGGTTTTGCAAATTGAGTAGAATATACTAAAAAACTAGAAACTATACCAACAGATACTCCACTTGTAATAGCTAAAATTCCTCCTACAAGTCCCACTGCTATGTATGAAATATTATTTATAAATCTTGTACTTGGATTTATAAGAGCAGAAGCAAACATAGCTTTAGTAGCTACATTACAAAGATTATCTGAAATATGATTAAACTCTTCCATACTTTTTTCTTCTCTATTAAATACCTTAACAGTCTTTTGATTTCCTACAATCTCAGCTACAAAGGAAGATAATTCTCCAACAGCTTGCTGCTGTTTAACAAAAGTCTTTTGACTGAACTTACTTATAAGAGACGCAATGATAAAGCATATGGGAGTTACTATTAAAATCGCTATAGTAATTTCAACATTTAAGTAAAGCATAAAAACCAGTGCTGTAATAACCGTCACTCCTCCTGAGAATACATTTGTTATGGACACAGCTAAGGCATCACTAACAGAGTCTAAGTCATTTGTAAAACGACTAATTATATCACCATGAGGATTATGATCATAGTAAGCCAAAGATTGCTTATTTAAACTCTTAAAAGTATCCCTTCTCATATCCCTTACTATCATATAGGATACTTTATTTGCATAACGAGAAATAAACCATTGAAATGTTACGGAAATTAAATATATAATTCCTAGACCTATTAATATTCTTGTTAAATCTTGAAAATTTACATTATTTACTCCACCAATATTATCAATGGCAACTCCATTTAAATAGGTGGCAACCACAATACCAACATTACTTATAAAAGCACAGAAAAGAGCCAGTGCTACTTGAAATCTATATGGTTTTACATACCTTAATAACTTTTTAAAATTTGTCATAGCCTTTCCTCCTTTACTTGCTTTGAGATTCATATATTTCTTTGTAAGTTTCACAGCTACTTAACAATTCTTCATGGTTACCTATACCTACACATCTCCCATCATCCAATACTAAGATTTTATCTGCTGAAATAATAGAACTTATTCTCTGGGAAATTATTATAACTGTACTATCCTTTAAGTTTTCCTTTAAAGAATTACGAAGCTTTTTATCTGTTTGATAATCTAAAGCACTTAAGCTGTCATCTAAAATAATAAGGTTAGGCTTTTTTATTAAAGCTCTAGCTATAGTTAAACGCTGCCTTTGCCCTCCCGATAAATTCTTTCCACCTTCATAGATTACAGAATTAATTCCATCCTTCATAGAGCTAACAAAGTCATAGGCCTGAGCAACCTGAAGAGCTTCTATTACTTCCTCATCTGTTGCCTCTTCCTTTCCCCATCTAATATTATCTGCTATGGTACCAGAAAATAACACTGCCTTTTGAGGCACAACTCCTACTTCATCATGTAAAAAACTCTGAGAAAGATCTTTTACATCCTTTCCTCCGAAAATAACTCTTCCTTCAGTAGCATCATAAAATCTTGGAATTAAGTTAGCTACAGTGGATTTTCCACTTCCCGTTGTACCTACAATTCCAAAAATATTTCCTTTTTCAATAGTAAAGGATAGGTCTGATAAAACTTCTTCTGAATTATATTTAAAAGACACATTATCAAAAACAACAATCTTATCTGTATATTCTAAAACTTTCTCATTTTTATTATCAACAATACTTGGTGTGTATTCAAAAATCTCATTTATTCTAGCAGCTGATGCCGATGCCTTAGTAAATAGCACCACAAGATTTGCAACTATTATAAGAGCTAGTAAAACCTGTGTGATATAATTTATTAAAACCACAATATCTCCTTGTGTTAAAGTACCAATATTAACATTTATAGCTCCTATATAAAGTAGTACTATAATACCAGTATTCATAACTAATGAAGTAATTGGATTCATCAGTGCAGATAGATTAGAAACTCTTATATATGCTTTAGATAAATCATCTGTAGCCTCATCCATACGCTCCTGCTCTTTTTCATGCCTAGCAAATGCCCTAATTACACGTACTCCCGTTAAATTTTCTCTAAGTACTCTTCCTAAGGTATCTAATCTACTTTGAGATGCTTTATATAGTGGTACTGTTTTTTTCATTATTATAATCAATATTAAAACAAAAACTGGAATTAAAACTGCAAATATTAATGATAGCTTAGGATTTATATATAGAGACATCACTAAAGCTCCAATGCATAAAAATGGTGCTCTACTAACTAATCTAATCAACATAGCAACTGCCTGTACAATTTGATTAACATCATTAGTTGTTCTATTAATCAATGTAGAATCACTAAAATGATCTATATCCTCATAGGATAGCTGAGAAATCTTTTTTAATAATTCTTTTCTAATATCATTACCTACATTTTGACAAGCATAAGAAGCAAAATATTGACATAGAGATGCTGATGCTAATCCTACTGATATTATCCCAAACATCAATAAGGCAGTTTTCCATATGTATGTTATATTGCCATTTCTAATTCCTATGTCTATTATCTTTCCCATAAGTAATGGTAGTAATAACTCTAAAATGGCTTCAAATAATTTTGCCCCAGCCCCTATAACCGTTTCTTTTATATATGGCCTAAGAAATCTCTTTAGCTTAAACAAGACCTTATCCCCCTTACTTTATCATCCATTATATATCAATTTTAGCTTACTTTCTTCTCTCATAAGTATAGTAAGTATATGGTATTTCTCCTTCAATTCTTTCTTCATAGGCTTTCACAAATTCATCTTCATTAATTTTCGGGAAATAAACATCTCCCTCAATAACTTTATCTATAATAGTGAGGTATATTCTATCTGTCATAGGTAGTACCTGTCTGTATATCTCCCCTCCACCAGCAATGAATATTTCCTTCTCATCCTTTGCTAGCTCCAAAGCTTCCTTAAGAGATTTAACAGTAACACAGTTTTCACATTCTATATTTTTAGTTTTAGAAATTATAATAGTTTTTCTATTAGGTAATGGCTTTCCCTCAGCCTGAAAAGTTTTTCTACCTACAATTATAGTATGACCCGTAGTTAACTCCTTAAACCTTCTTTGCTCTCCTTTTATCTTCCAAGGCATTATTCCATTATTACCTATCACATTATTCTTTGTCACTGCTACAATTATTGAAATCATTTTAGTATCCTCCTACCTTCATAGTCATATTACATAATATTATAACCTATAGATATACATTTCACCTACTACTTTCATTAAACCCTAAACTTCATTAATATCCCCTTACTCATATACATTATATGCAAATAAATGTTATAATTGTCATACGCATAAATTATAATACATTACTCATTTGTATTTAAAAGAAAGATTATTTATATAGTAGGAGGCAGATATGTTATTTAATAATCTAGAAACAGAACGATTACTTCTTAAAAATATAAGTATTAATGACAGAGAGTTTATATTTAGCCAATTTTCAGATGACGTAGTAAATAAATACTTATTTGATGCAGAGCAAGTAACTGATATGCAAGGAGCAGATGAAATCATAACATTCTATATAAAGCCTGAACCACGATTGCAGCATCGCTGGGTTATCCTAAGGAAATCAGATGGTATGAAAATGGGTACATGCGGGTTTCATTGTTGGGATCAATCAAATTGTAAAGTAGAAGTAGGATACGACCTCAAAGAAGAGTTTTGGGGAAATGGTTATATGCAAGAAGCTATGGAAAAAATTATCGAATTTGCTATGAATGAGATGAAGGTAAAAGAGATAATTGCATGTATTTATATTGATAATCAAAGGTCAATTCGTCTTGCAGAAAACCTTGGTTTTGTTTTATCTAGTTCAAGTTATGAGATATTTAGAGGCAATAAATACTTACATAATATATACTCTCTTTATCTAACTAACTTAACATAATCCATAACTGCATACTTATAAAGGATTATAAGAGAAGTCTAAATGTTTCCTGTAATAATTACTATAATATCAACATTCCTCTAAAATATGGCTAACTTTTTAAATAGTTAAAATTTTTTCTATAGAAATATTTAAATAGTTATCTATGAAAAATTTTATATATTTACTAAAAAGCTCTCTTTATGAAGCCTCTATGTTTAACTGATCCAACAAACTATATTGATGCTTTTACATCAACCTATATGGTAATATTATGAAATTTGTGGTATGATTTCTATATACAATTCAATATAGTTGAAGTGGGCTACTGGTATCACTTACCTCTTTTAAAGGGAGGTGATACATTGAGTGACAATACTTTAATGCTATTATTTCAAGGTGGATTATTCCTTCTGGCATTCTTGACATTTATAGTGTTGCTTATTGATAGGATATCAAAAAAATAGTAGCCCCGTGTGCAAATGGAAGCTACTAATTTCTTTTTTAATTTTAGTAATGCCAGTTGCCTAAGCAACTAGAATTGTATATTATAGGGTGCTCCAACACCCTATTTTTTATTATATGCATTTTCTTTATATATTTTACTTATAAATCACTAAATATTTTCTTCATTTCTTACTTATATTATACCAAATTCTTCTAAGAATATGTATATTTTTTTATAAATTTATTCAATATCTTTCAACTATCTATCTTTATTCAAATTATACATATTAACCTTTCATCAAATTTATTCTAGTTTTTTCATCAAACTTTTCTAATGCATATCTAAAAGCTATCCTAGGCATAATATCTTTATTTTTAAGTTAATACTTTTATCCTCTAAGGATTTATATGATTTTGAAGAAAATGATCTAACTTTACTTGTAGTTAGACTATTTTCTTTTGATAAACCTTTAAAATACTCTTTCGCTTCTAATATAATATCACTCACATATATCACTACCTTCTAACCAAAATAATTCTCTCTTCGACTAAAGTTATTCCTTTATTTTATTTTACAGGATATTAATACCACTTCCAAGCAGAAATATGTTGAATAAAAAAACTAGCATCTTCAACACAAATGAAGCTACTAGTTTTTGTAACTTAATGAAAGTTTTTACCCATAGTGACTAATGCTACTTTAATGTAAGAGTGTATTTATCTATAAGAAGTTTTTAGGGCTTCTCTTAGAACCTTAGGATTCTTTTTATATGGAGTTACTGGACAAATTTTCTTATTCTTCATACCGAATAAAGTATATACTGCAATTCTCGCTGCACGTACTGAATATTCTTCTGTAAATACCATATCCTCAGGAATTTCAACGAACTGACTAATCATAGCAAAATTAGTTGAGCCTTTTGGTACAACCTTTGGACGATCAGACATCTTACGTGGTTGGAATTGAGAATCTATATACGGCATCATGCATGGAATAACATTTATCACATCTTTCATAATTTCATCTATTTGATCTTCCAAATGTAAGTGATGTAGAAGCTCTATTAACATTTCTTCACCAGTACAATCACGCATTGGTTTCTTTACATGGTCTCCAACTTTATCTGTATATAAACCATAACCCCAGAAAATAGTTGTATCCATTGATTGAGCTTTAAAGTGTGGTTGAGCTGCAATTACTATGCTCATTAACCAGTTAGAATCTTTAAATGTCATTAAAGCACCACTACCTGGAATATTACCAGAGAATTTTTCTATTAATTTTAAAAGTTTATTTCCTCTACAAGTTACAGTGAAGCTTTCCCAGTTGGTTTCATCTGGGTGATTAAAGAATGGATCTGGATTACCAAGGCCTTGTTTTTTATTAGCAACTTTTCTCCAAAGTTCCCCTGAAATTGAAGCACTTGGATCATAAGCTGCTGGTGTATGAAGATCACCTAAAGTTGCACTATCAGTCATACAACCATTGGTCATAATACATACATCCCCTTGACTTAGTTCAATAACTCTTTCTCCATTTTCATCTTCTATGTGAATAGCTGTTACTGTAATTTTATTGCCTGGCTTAAAATCTAAATCTGTTACAGTTGCATTGATACTAAAGTCAACACCATGGTCATCTAAATATGCTTTTAATGGTAAGATAACAGATTCATATTGATTATATGGTGTACGTGTAACTCCTTCTAAAGTTTCTATACGAGAGAATTCAAAAATCATACGCTCCATATAACGTTTAAACTCAAATAAACTAGACCATTTTTGGAAAGCAAAGGTTGTTTGCCACATATACCAGAAGTTAGTTTCAAAGAAATGAGGGGTATGGCTAAACCACTGCTCTATAGCCATATCATCTAAACTTTCTTCTGGAGTAATCATTAATTTACCAAGGGCCATACGGTCTTCATTATTAAAGCCCATACTTCTTACATTTTGAATTACTCCATACTTATCTATTAAACGAGCTTGAGCACGGGTTGGATGTAAATGGTCAAAGTTAAGTATTTCTTCTGTAACACTTTTACCTGGCATATCTAAAGATGGAATACTTGAGAATAGTTCCCAGAAGTTTTCGTAGGTTTCTTCATTTAACATTCTACCTCCACGACATATAAAACCATTTTGTACATCTCCAGCACCATCATTACTACCACCAAGAACTCTCATTCCTTCAATGATGTGAATATTTTCTCCTTTAAAGTTACAGTCTCTTACAAGGTAAGCTGCACCTGCTAAAGAAGCTAAGCCTCCTCCAACGAAATAAACTTGTTTTCCTAAATGATCTATATATTCAAATTTTGTTCCTTGACTTCCTGCCTTATTTTTAAGTTTTTTTGCTCCTAAAGTAGCTATTGTAGCTGCACCTGCTATAGTTCCTATAGCAACTAATGGATTTATACTACTTTTACTTGTTTTTCTACTCATAATAATTACCTCAACTTTCTAGTTAAATTAATTAGTAAAGATTTATTATTATAGTTTAATACAATTAAAGCGTATTTATGCAGATTTGTCGGTTTGCCTAAAAGTGTATAAGTTTGAATAATCAATACTTACATTATACATACCATATTAATCGTCCATTTTTGTTATTTTAGCATCATCATCTTCTTCAATTGAAATATCAATTTTCCCTTTAGCCTTCTTACCTACAAACTTAAATCTATACTCTCCTTCTGATAGTTTTATTGTTTTTTCTCCTTTACCAACTCCTTCTAATACAGTTTCTACTTGCTTTTCTGGAGTGATTAAAACACCTTTGAAATCTCCACTATCAACTTTAGAATCATAATTAAAGGTAATTTCACTACCCCCATTAGACTCTATAATCCAAATAGTATCTGTACCAGAAAACTTCCCATACTTAACATTAATATGATTTTTAGAGCTTGACTCACTTCTTCTTACATAACTATAGCTATCAACATCTGGTGATATTTTATTATTATCACTATACATGTCATCTTTTTCTGAATCTGCATTACACCCACTTAAAGTGCCTAATAAAAATAATAAACACAGCCCTAAAAGAACTTTATTTCTCAATTTCAATTCTATCCCTCCTGATAATAATCTTAATTGCTTTAAAATATTAAATGCAATTTCTTTATGAAACATTTATCATCTATTTTAATATAAACAACTATTCATCTATACGATAAATCAATCTTGGAATTTTACGTCCTACCTTTACTAATGATTCTACTTCTCCTATTTTTATAGCTCCCAATTTTGTATAAAACCCTATGGCCTCTGGACTTGTTACTATTTCAAACTTCTTAATATCAAGACTTTTAGCAGTTTCGATTACATGACTCCATAATAGTTTTCCATAACCTTTTCCAATATGCTTAGAATCAATAAAAAAATATTCGAGCTCTGTTTCCCCTTCATTCATTAAAATTCCATAAAACCCCACTATCTCTTCATCATCTTCTATTAAAAAAGTAGGATAATTACTTATATAGTTTTCACTTACTCTATAGGTATTCTTAAAACTTTCCATATAGTCTTCATCATAGCCCCAATATGCTTCTGAGTTTATAGCAATGCTAGTTAAAATATTAGCATCTTCTACTTTAGCTCTACGAATATTTATCATTCCCATTCCCCCTAAAATTTCACTCCCCTTATTTGATATTATATTAAAATTATAGAATATTTTGTATATAGAGTCTATAATTCTATTGAAAGTTGGTTAAGAACTTTTATGTTCTATAATATTTTTTTAATTACCCTAGTCTTATGTAAAAATTCAGTTTAACTTATATAAAAATCAGCCATACTATATAAACATGAATCATAAATTATATTTTGATTCAAAATACTAGTTATGAATTAATTTGTTAAATAATTAATTAATTTACAATATATTATAACTATGCTAAGATATAATTAATAAGTAATATTCTTTGATAATTTTTATTTATTAATAATTTATATAAAATATATTTTAGAAAGGATTTGATGTTATGAATAATTTATTTGATCTTACAGGTAAAGTTGCCATTGTTACAGGTGCTTCTAGTGGACTAGGTGCTGATGCAGCTAGAGCTTATGCTGAATATGGAGCTAGCGTTGCACTACTTGCAAGAAGAAAAGATAAGCTTGATCATGTAGTTAAAGAAATTGAAGACAAGGGTGGAAAAGCTCTAGCAGTTCAATGTGACGTTTCTGATGAACAAAGTATTAAATCGGCAGTAGAGGAAGTTATGAGTCACTTTGGACAAATTGATATTCTTCTTAACAATGCAGGTGTTGCAACTGGAGGTTCTGTTGAAAACATTTCTGTGGAAGCTTGGGATAAAGTTATGGATATTAACGTTAAAGGTATTTTCCTAATGAGTAAATATGTAGTTCCTCATATGAAAGAAATAAAATACGGTAAAATTATTAACATTGCTTCTATAAATGCAGTTCTTGCAGATAAAGATCCTTCTCTTTTCCGTCACTCCTACAATGCTTCTAAAGCAGCTGTAAGAGGACTAACTATGGGTATGGCTGCAAGTTATATGCAGGATAACATTACAGTTAACTCTATAGGACCTGGTCTTTTCGAATCTGAAATGACTGAAAATACTCTATTTAAACATGAGCCTTTCCTTAGAGCTTATAATACTATTTCCCCAGCTGGAAGACCTGGTAAAAAAGGAGAGCTTAACGGAACAATTATCTATCTTTCATCAGATGCATCTAGCTATGTAACTTCTCAACATATCCTTGTTGATGGTGGATTTGCCATAGTTTAAAAAGATATTTATATATGAAAAAGGCCGTATCTAAGATACAGCCTTTTTGCTTTATATTCAATTATTTTAAATAGCTTCACCCATAACTTCTCCATCTTCTATGTCAGGATTGTCTAATTTCTTAATTTCATGCTTAAACATAAAATTAGTTATTATAAAAGATATGAAGTCACTGGTTGGTCCTGCCATCCATACTCCTGTTAATCCAAGAGTTTCTCCATTTGGAAGAGGTATCATTGGAAGAATTATAAGGAATGGTATTAAAAGTATTACTTGTCTTAACAAGCTTAAGAACATAGATTTCTTAGCCTTTCCTATGCAAGAGAAGTAATTAGTTCTTATAATTTGTGGTCCTACTAAAATAACCATACAAAGGAAAATTCTCATTCCATGCTTTGTTATTGAAAGCAGCTCTGGGTCTGAGTTAAATGACTTTACTAAAACTCCTGGAATAAGTTCTATCATTAAAAATCCTATGGTAGCAATAATGAGAGCCGCTATTTGAGGATACTTTATAGCTTCCTTAACTCTATCATACTTTTTAGCGCCATAGTTATATCCAACTATAGGTTGCATTCCTTGATTTAGTCCAAATATAGGCATCAAGAATATAGTTGATACACTATTTATTATAGTCATAGCTCCTATGGCTAAGTCTCCACCATAGGCCATTAAAGATTTATTAGATATTACTTGAACTGCACTTGCTGCTATTTGCATGCTAAATGGTGACATACCTATAGCAAATATAGCTAGTACTAGCTTTTTCTCTAACTTAAAGTTTTTAGCTTTAACTTTTAAATTAGCGTTTCCTCTTAAGAAGAAGCTTAAACCCCATATGGCTGAAGCAATCTGAGCTATTACTGTAGCTATAGCTCCCCCTTTAACTCCCATTCCCAATGTAAATATAAATATTGGATCAAGGATTATATTAGTAAATGCTCCTATAAGCATAGATGCCATAGCTATATTAGGACTTCCACTAGCTCTTATAGTGTGGTTTAGTCCAAAGCTTAACATGTTAAATATAGTACCTATAAATATAATCTGCATATATTCTTCTGCATATACTAGTGTATTTGAACTAGCTCCAAACATCCTTAGTATATCTTTTCCCCAGATTAAACCTATAGCTGTTATAGCTAAACTAATAATTACAATTAAAGTAAAAGCATTTCCTAAAATCTTCTCTGCTTCTTCCTTCTTATCTTGTCCTAATCTTATAGATATTGTTGTTGCTGTACCTATTCCAACTAACATACCAAAACCTAATATAATAGTTGATATTGGCATAGTTACTCCTACACCTGTAATTGCTAGGTTACCAATCTCTGGAATATGCCCTATAAACACTCTGTCAATAATATTATATAATGCATTAACTAGCATGCCGATAATAGCTGGTATAGAAAATTTAAGTAATAATTTTGTGATTTTTTCTTCACCTAGTGAATTTTGTCTACCCATGTAGTATCTCCCTTCTAATTTGAAATTTTTTTACATATTAATGCAAGGTTAGAAAACTCGTAACCTTGCAAAACACATACTAAACTATTTATTTCATAATAGATAATTTAGGTTAACATTCATCTTAACCTTAATAACCTCATGTATGTTTGAAATTTTAAGTAGTTTTTATTTGAACATCTTGTCTCATAATATAATTATACGTTACGTAATTTATTTTTTCAAACATTTATTTCGATATGCTAAAAATTTCATTATCTAAATAAAATATCTTTACTATGAAAATAATTCTGCTAATTCTTTTTCACTCATGGAGGATAAAGTTAAGTCTGTATGTTCTTCTCCATCTAAAACTTTTTCTATAATTTCTTTTTTCTTTTCTTGAATGCTATAGATTTTTTCTTCTATTGTGCCCCTAGCTATGAGCTTTATTACTTCTACCGTATTTTTTTGACCAATTCTATGTGCTCTATCTACAGCTTGGTCTTCCACTGCTGGATTCCACCATGGATCAAAGTGTATTACCATATCTGCTGAGGTAAGATTAAGTCCTGTTCCCCCTGCTTTTAAAGAAATTAGAAATACTGATGGTTCTCCCTCATTAAACTCTCTAACTAGGTTCATTCTTTCCTTAGCTGGAACAGAACCATCTAAATACATGGTGTTTATATCCTTCTTATTTAACTTTTCTTTTATACTACTTAAAATTGTAGTAAATTGAGAAAATAATAACACCTTACGATTGTTCTCTAATGCTTCCTCTAGTATGTCATAAAGAGCATGATACTTTCCACTATCTCCTTTATAATTTTCTATAAAAGAAGCTGGATCACAACAAATTTGTCTCAGCCTAGTAATAAGTGATAATATCTTCATTCTACTTTTATTAAAGCCTTTTTCACTTATTTCCTGTTCCATCTCTTCCTTGTATGCATCTACATAGGAATAATATAGCTTTTTCTGTTCTTCTGTCATATCTACTATTATTTTATGCTCTATCTTTTGGGGTAATTCAAGGGCTACATCCTTTTTAAATCTTCGTAAAATGAATGGTCTTATAAGCTTTAATAATTCATCTAGGGCCATCTCATCCTTTTCCCTAACTATAGGTAACTCAAAACTTTTATTGAACTTCCCATGGGTTTTAAGGTACCCAGGCATTATAAAATCAAAGATAGACCAAAGCTCTGTGAGGGAATTCTCTATAGGGGTTCCTGTCATTGCAAATTTACTCTTAGCTTGTATTGACTTAACTGACTCTGAATTTAAAGAAGTAGGATTCTTTATATATTGAGCTTCATCAATAATACAAAGATCAAATTTTGTCTTCTCATAGTACTCTAAATCTCTTCTTATTAAAGCATAAGAAGTAATTATTACATCATATTCTTCTAAATTTTCTACTAGAGCTTCTCTCTCTCCCTTACTTCCACTTATAGCTACCACCTTTAAATTATTAGAAAACTTTTCAAACTCCATAACCCAGTTATACACCAAAGAAGTAGGACATACGATTAAAGCTTTATTTTTTAAGTTACCTTCTTCTTTCTCTGAATTTATGAATGTTATAGCTTGAAGAGTTTTACCAAGTCCCATCTCATCTCCTAGAATTCCTCCAAAACCACATTCTGATAAGGTTTTAAACCATTTGAATCCTATTTCTTGATAAGATCTTAATACCTTACTTTGTTCTTCTGGAACCCTATACTCATTGCTATTTATATCTTTTATTGTATTTATAAGATTTTCAAATCCTTTATTCCTTGATACAAAGCTTAAGGCTCCATTATTAATCTTTTCATCTATATATAAGGATGCATACTTAGGTATTTCTACACTACCACTGGCTAGCTTTGAAATTGATATATCAAAGTTATCTATAACAGAATAAATGTCCTCAATCTCATTACCTTGAAGTGGAATTATAGATCCATTTTTCAATTTAAAGTATTTCTTTTTCTGCTTAATAGATTTCAAAGTTTCCTTTAATTCATCCTTAGAAATTCCTTCAATATTAAAATTAAATTCTAAAAGATCCAAATCATTTAATCTAATACTAGAACTAAAGGATTTAGGTGTTAATATTTTTATTTCTTTAAAGCTATCAGAATAATAAACATCTCCTATCTCTACTAGCTCCTCTACACCATAGGTTAAAAATTCAACTAAATCTTCTTCCTTTTCTATATAAAAAGTTTGATCTGTATTTTTGAATCCAAGACCATGAAGCTTTTCTACCATTTTTCTTTCCCTAACTAAATCTCTAATAAGTATATTATCGATATTAGCCTCAGCTACTTCTGCTTCACTTTCATCTAGTTCATCATGATTTATTTCTTTTATATCTCTCTTTTCATTTTCTAAATTATAATAAAAACTTTCATCTCCATAATTAAATTTCATATCACAGGTAACTCTATCTCTATCCTTATCTAAATAAAATCCTGTTGTTAAAGGTTTTTCTTTTATAAGCTCTTTTACACTTTCATCCTTAATTACTATAGGACTTATATTTTTTAACTTCGGTATAAGGAAATTTGCTACATCATTAATATTATTTCTTCCAAAGGATATAGTATTGCTCTCTGACTTAGTAAAGGCTTTATGAAGTGGAGCAAAATCACTCTTTTCTTGTTCAGATAGAAGATATAACGTATTATTTAAATAATACAGTCCTGTATCTTCACAAATCACTTGAGGAATTTCACCATTCATATCTATATTTAAATTATCTCCCTTCATAAACATGTAGAAACTAGTAGGAATACTACTTAAGGAAACAATAACATCTTTATGTAATTGTCCTTTATATTCTAAATTAACGCTCTTACCATTTTTAATATCTAGAATATTTTTTAGTTGTGCTTCTGAAAGAAATGCTTTCTTTCCACTAAAGAATACAGAATGATTAGTATATATCCTATTCATAACTTCCTTATTTAAATCATAAATTTCCTTTATTATATCAATGATTTTTTTATCTTTATCCTTAAACATATATTTAGTATTTGTGTATTGAAGCTCTTTTCCAAAATTAATAGTTCCACCACTTCTATATATACATTCCATAAGCTCTCGAACATTTTTTACCACATATAATCTATTAGTACCTATCTTTAATTCTATATAAAAGTTCTTTCTTTTACTTCCATAACTCTCATCTTCTACTACTAAAGTAACTTCCATATTTAAAAGTTCCTTTTCAATCCCACTAACTTCCTTATTAAAGGTACTTTTATAAGTCTCAAGGAGTTCTTCTTCACCAGACTTAGGAATATTTATACCTCGTCCTTCTACCCCTTCTTTCTTTAACTTTATAAGTACAGCCCCTATATGCTTACACATATGATACTTACTAAAGTCATCGCAGCTACAGTTAGGATACATTTTCAAATTTTTCTTATTAATAAGTATACTAATTCTATAATTATTTACGTCATAGGCTGATTGTACTATGCCCGTAATTGATAATGTATTTATAGAGTTTTCATTGATTTTCATACTTCTAACTTTATTTCTAAGGTACATATCCATGGCTCTATTATAAACAATCTTTCCACATATAGCCTTTATTTCTTCCAACTCTAAACCAAAATTCATCCTTGTAATTCTCCTAATTTAAATTCTTTTCTTCTAAATTTACTCTACCTTTTATTATATACCTTTTTTATCTTTATAGCGCATTTATTTTAAGAGAATTGCTTTTCATCTAAATTTTTAATTATCCCCTTATCTATATTATTTACCTATTTTCTTAGTTAGGCACTATCAAATAAATAATAGA
>DCDL01000055.1:65288-120494 GCA_002316385.1 Clostridium sp. UBA1056 | reverse complement strand
TATTATTTATTTTCATGTGCCTTAAGTATATAGTTTTTCCTTGAGAGTATTCCTTTGACAGTGCTAATCTATAGACATTTTCCCTGTATAACTATATAAAATTTTAAAAAGTTAACATTTTAAAATTTTACATAGTTAACTTTTTCTATGATTATATAGTTATCTTTTTAAATATATAAAAAGTTATATATTACCTATTTACTCATTCATTAAAGCCAAGATTTACTATATCATTCTTATCTACATCTTCAGCATTTAACTCTACATAAATATTCCATTCTGCCATGTCTGTAGTACCAAGTTCAGGAACCTTTCTTTCAATGACTATGGTGATTTCATCGCTATCCTTAACCACCTTTTTTACCTTATGTCTCACAGAGCCACTAGACTCATCTAATGTGATAACTATTAAAGCTTTCTTAGTAAAAAACTCATCATTATACTTACTTAACTTTACATCATTATTTTCACTTACATAACATAGCTTACTAACAGTAAGTCCTTTTACCTTTGCTTCATGTTCCTTTAAATCTTCTTTAGACTTACAAATAGTAATAATAGGATATTCTTTACTAGAATTATAGTATGGTGATCTTTCATAACTAGCTTTAAATTCTAGTTCCCTTGCAAAAACACTTGGATTTTTAACAATTTTATCTTTAGTTTTTTCTTCTGAATTTAATAAATTCTCTTCATTATCCTGATTACTTGAATCTATTACTCCAGTAGTATCTTCTTTACCATTTTCATTGTCATTTGCATTATTGCATCCTAAAAAAGCTAAGGCTATGACAAAAATCAAAATACCACATAAAGATTTTAATTTAGCTTTTTTCATAACTAGACCTCCTTATTTATCAAATTACTTTTTATTGACTCATTTTATCTATTAAATCATTAAAATATTTTAAAATCTCATTAAGCTAATTGCTATATAATCTAATCTTAATTATGTTCTAAAGCCTAACATCTATATCATAAGAACTATTCTTTATTTGCATGCGTTAATTTATACTAAAAAGCTAGAGTATCTAGAGTATTATGCTTTTCTAATATCATACCTACTCATTTAATTCATGACACTATTTACATCTTCGTATCGTTTATCATAAATTTAATATTGTTTAAAATATAATAAATAATGTTTAGGGTAATATATTTATTGACAAACAATAAAGCTTCTTCTATAATAAAGTTAAAACAAAAAAGAAAGTAGAGGTCAATAAAAATGGAAAAAACTATTGGATCAAAAATACTAAATATACTTGTAGTCTTAGGAATTTCACTTACTCTTTTAGGTCTTTTAGGTACTCCTTTAATAACAACAGCTTTTTTTAAAAGTGCATTTTCACAACCAGATAGTCCTTTAATAATAGTTATTGTAAGTTGTATATATTTATGTGCAATTCCTTATGTAATAGCCTTACTAAAACTTAAAAAACTTTGCAAATTAATTGGAGAAAATGATTTGTTCTCAATAGATGCCACTAAATCATTAAGAACAATTTCTATATGTGCTTTTAGTGAAATAATCCTATTTAACGGGTGTTCAGCTTATCTTATATATGTTCATGATATGTTTTTATATGCACTATCTATTGCCCCAATGATAATAGTAACATTTATTTCTTTAGTTATAGGATTTTTAGCCTTAGTTTCTGCACATTTCTTAGAACAAACTACAAATAGCTAAAGTTAAAATGGTATAATTCTAAAAATACACCTTAATAAAATATAAAGGTGTATTTTTATCACTAAATCTATTCTTACAATTCATACTTTTTAAGTAGATTTTTAATACCTTCAGTGGCATCTAACAGTGGTGAAATTGATTTATCATAATTTAAATAATCAATGATTCTGGCAAGGAATTCTGACATATCCACCTCTATGAACCATGGCTTCTCTTTAATTTCTTCTGGTACATAGGTTAAATTAGTGGAGTATACCTTATTAATTATTCCATCTTCATAGAGCTTTTGAAATTTCGCCGCTCCTTCTGTGAAAAGTGAAAATGTAATAGCTAAATAAATATTCTTAGCCTTTTTCTTTTTTAACTCCATCGCAATTTCAATAATAGATTCTCCTGAGGCTATCATATCATCCACAATTAAAATGTTTTGATTTTCGATAGAACGTCCTAGGTATTCATGTTGAACAATAGGATTTTTACCATTAACAATTCTTGAGTGATCTCTTCTCTTATAAAAAAGCCCGATATCTAAACCTAACACATTTGAATAATAAATTGCCCTATTCATAGCCCCAGTGTCTGGGCTAATAACTAACATTTTAGACCTATCAATAAGTAAGTCCTTCTCTTTTTTAATGAAATTTTTTACTATTTCATAGGTTGGATAGAGATTTGTAAAAGATATTAAAGGTATCGCATTTTGTATTGTAGGGTCATGAGCATCAAAGGTTAGTATTTCTTGTACACCTAAACGTTGTAGCTCCTGTAATGCAATTGCACAATCTAAAGATTCCCTTCCATTTCTTCTATGTTGCCTTGCTGAATAAAGTAGCGGCATAACTAAGGTAACTCTTCTGGCTCCCCCTGCAATGGCAGAGACAACCCTTTTTATATCTTGAAAATGTTCATCTGGACCCATATGATTTTCAAAGCCGAACATTTCATAAGTGCAACTATGGTTTCCTACATCAGCTAGTATATAGATATCCTTTCCCCTTACACTCTCTGTAATTTTTACTTTTCCCTCTCCATTAGCAAATCTTATCTCTTCAATAGGAATAAAAAATGAGGGAACATTCTTTAAATTTAATATATCATCATTATGGTTACAGTTTGATCTTCTTGTTAGAATATGATTAACAATTTTTTCGCCTAAATCTTTACAACCTTTTAAAGCTATAATACCAAGCTGACCATAGGCAATACTATTTGGCTCTACTGTTTCCAAAAGAATACCTCCTTTACCTTAAATCTATCATTATATTTCCATAATTTATTCTTTCATATTATAGTATGGATTATTCAATAGAAAAATAAAGGATACTTACCTTATTTTATAGCTAAATATCCTTTATTAATATATTATATTCTATTATGCTTTAAACTTTACTGCTGTCCCATAACATATAACCTCTGAAGTCCCATTCATTATAGAGCTTGTTGCATATCTTATATTTACTACTGCATCAGCACCCATAGCCTCCGCTTCGTCAGCCATACGCTTTGTAGATATTGCTCTAGCTTCATTCATCATTTCTGTATATCCTTTTATTTCTCCACCTACAACGGTTTTAAGTCCACTAAGAATATCCTTACCTATATTTTTAGACCATACTACTGACCCTTTAACCATCCCTAACATTTCTAATTCTTTTCCTGTAATGTAATTAGTATTTACTAATATCATTTTCATCTCCTCCTTTTATTTCCTTTATTCTTTCTATCATATTATAAATAATTGCTCCTCCTATGCCTAATGCAATTAAAAGCAAAATAATTGGCAATATTCTTATGCCATCTGCTGAAGTAAAGAATATTGCGGTTCCAAAATAAAAAACTGCAAAAAGGAGCATTAATACTGTTATTAATATAGTAAGTATAATTTTGCCCATTTTTTATCATCTCCCTAAAAATATTCTATATATAAGTTTTAATAAAGTTTATACATTAAATTTGTTTACAATCCTAGATTAACTAGGGAGTACGAATAAATTTTACTTATCAGAACCTATATATTAATTATTTCATTTTATTTATATTATCATACTGTATTTATTAATACAATGTTAATAAATATAATGCATATCATTTTAATAGTAATGCCTATAAATACATAGTTATATTAGATTTTAAAACAGATATATTGATTTTAGTGTCCATTATTTCTTATTAATTTCACTTTACATATATTTAATATCTTCACTTTGTCTGTATACCTGTATACAGATTTATTTTTAATATAAGTGTATAATTTAAAAAATTAATATAATTTTATGGAGGAAGGATAATAATGATTAAACTAATTGGTATTATAATCGTCATCATAGGGTTTTCGTTAAAACTGGATACTATTGCTGTAGTTCTTTCTGCGGGAGTTTTAACAGGACTTGTTGCTAATTTAAGTATTAATGAAATATTAACTATTATAGGAAAAACTTTTGTATCTCAAAGAGCTATTACATTATTCATATTAACTTTACCTGTAATTGGTATATGTGAAAGATATGGACTTAAGGAAAGAGCCGCAACGCTTATAAGTAACGCTAAGTCTCTTTCTGCTGGAAGGCTTCTCAGTGTATACGCTCTAGTTAGACAAGTTGCAGCTGCCCTTTCTATTAGAATGAGTGGACATCCTCAATTTGTTAGACCACTAGTTAATCCTATGGCACAAGGTGCTGCAGCTAGTAACTTTGGAAAAATTGATAAGGAAGATGAAGATAAAATCAAAGCTTCTGCTGCTGCTATGGACAACTTTGGTAACTTCTTTGGGCAAAACTTATTCATGGCTAGTTCCGGAGTTCTTTTAATAACTAGTACTCTTCAAGAGCAAGGCTATATAGTAGATGCCCTTGATGTAGCTAAAGCTTCCATCCCAATAGCTGTAATACTGTTTATAATGGTAGTAGTACAAAATCATATGTTAGATAAATCATTAATTAAAAAATATTCTAAAAAAAATAACTAAAGGAGGAATCGTTTATGGATATTGCAACACTATCAAATTTTTTATTGGAAATCTTTTATGCCTTAGTGGGCTTCCTGATGATTTCCCTAGCAGTTTATGCATTTACAAATAAAGAGCACAAAGCTAGAATTGGAACTTCAATATTCTGGTCAATTCTAGGTATTATCTTCATAGCTGGGCCATATATTCCAGCCAATATAGTTGGTGCTTTAATTATAGTTTTAGGTTGTTTAACTGTCTCTAAGCAAGTTAAAATGCTACCTGCAAAGCCTCTTGATGGGGAATTTGCTAAAAAACAATCCGAAAAGCTTAAGAATAAAGTTTTCTTACCACCTCTAGTAATTGCAATTGTAGCTTTAGTGATAGCTCAATTTACTCCTATCAGTGGAACAGCTGCTATTGGTATCTCTGCTATTGTAGCTACTATAGTAACTTTAATGATCACAAAAGCTAGTCCAAAGTTTATTGTAGAAGATGGAGTTAGAATGCTTGATTCCGTTGGAGCTGTAAGTATATTACCTCAGCTTCTAACAGCTCTAGGTTCTCTATTTACAGCTGCTGGAGTTGGAACTGTTATTTCTAATGGTATCTCAAGCTTTATACCTGAAGGAAATATATTAATCGGAGTAGCTGCTTACTGCATAGGTATGGCTATCTTCACAATGATTATGGGAAATGCCTTCGCTGCCTTTGCTGTTATTACTGCTGGTATTGGTATACCTTTTGTATTCGCACAAGGTGCTAATCCAGTAATGGCAGGAGCACTAGCTCTTACTGCGGGATATTGTGGAACATTAATGTCACCAATGGGTGCTAACTTTAATATAATGCCTGCAGCTCTTTTAGAAATAGAGGATAAAAATGCAATAATTAAACGTCAATTTCCTGTGGCTATGACATTATTAATAGTTCACATAGCTTTAATGTATTTCTTAGCATTTTAGAATTTAGTATGAGGTTATAATTAAAGGAGGTGAACTTTAATGGAGCTGTAGCTTCATTAAAGATATAGATGAAAGTTTTAATAACTGGTTTTGATCCATTTGGTGGAGAACCTATAAATCCAGCTTTAGAAGCAGTTAAATTACTTCCAGATAATATTTCTGGAGCAGAAGTTATAAAAGTAGAAATTCCTACTGTGTTTAATAAATCTATAGTAGCTCTTGAAAAGTCTATTGAAGAGCATAAACCAGATGCAGTTATCTGTATCGGCCAAGCTGGTGGAAGATTTTCAGTAATGCCAGAGAGGGTTGCTATTAATATAGATGACGCAAGAATTAAAGATAACGAAGGAAATCAGCCAATAGATATAAGAATTAAAGAGGATGGTAAAAATGCTTATTTCTCTAACTTACCTATAAAGGCTATGGTTAAAAACATGATAGACAATGGCTTCCCGGCTGCAGTTTCTAATACTGCTGGAACCTTTGTTTGTAATCACATAATGTATGGACTACTTTATCTTATAGATAAAAAGTATTCTAATATGAAGGGTGGATTTATTCACGTTCCATATATACCAAACCAAGTGATTGCAAAACCAAATACACCTTATATGAATCTTAAGGATATTTCGAAATGTCTTGAACTTTGTATAGAAGCATTAGTTAATAATGCTGATGAAGATATTAAAACTATAGGAGGTACAATCTGCTAATGATACACCCAACGGAAGAGAAAAAAGTATTTGTATATGGTAGCTTAAGAGAAGGCTTCTTTAACTATGATAAATACTTAAAAAATAAAGTATCACCTGCTTCTCTTGGAGAAGTAAAAGGAAAGCTCTTTCATCTTTCACATAAAGGATATCCTGCTCTACTCGAAGGAGAAGATACTATTATTGGAGAAATTATGGAAATAAAGGATTTCTATGAAAATATAGTTTCTTTAGATGAAATGGAAGGATATTTATCCTTTGAAGATGCATCAAATAATGAGTATATAAGAACTATTATGGATGTTAAAAACCTTCATACCAATACTATGGAAAGCTGCTATGTATACAAATATGTAGAGTTTAATGATAAAGACTTTAATCACCATGCAGTTCGTATTCCTCATGGTGATTGGAAAAAATATATGAATAGCTTATAATAATTTAAATAAAAAAATCTATCATTTATTTGATAGATTTTTTTATTATGATAAACTAAAAGTATATTTAATTTTATTAACATAACATCTTCAATAACCATAATATATAAAATAGTAATTAATTATATTAAGGTGAGTTTATGTGTTGTGGCCTAAGTCCCGAAGAATTAGTTTTAGCTGCTGCTATACTATCCATATATATAGCTAAAGATAGAACCACTGATGAACTTAATGTTTTAGGAAATCTTTTGGTAGGTATAGGTACAAACCTCTTAATCGTTGCTGCTGCTAATCCACAAAGCGAATCTACCACTAACTCTGGAAATAATAACAGTGAATCTACCACTAACCCTGGAAATAATGATAGTGAATAAAATTTCACTTCAAAATAATTTCTAATAACATAATAATATAAATAGTTATTTTAGGCCTTATCCTAGTTTATTTTATTGTAATTTGGTATAAAATATTAGCTATTATATTATATTGCAAAGGATGATTTAATATATGTATGAAGAATACTTTAATCACATTTCACAAGAGAAAATGAGAAACTTTTTTTTAGAGAAACTTGCCCCTCTTGGAATTGTAAAGCACTATAAAAAAAATGAACATATAGATTACTTTCCTGGCTCTAAGCTTTCCATAGTCACTGAAGGAAAAGTAAAAGTTTGTATCTACACTAAAAAGGGACTTGAAAAAATTTTATTTTTTTTAAGTCCAGGAGAAATATATGGTGAGGAAAGCCTATTTTACTCTCATATAGATATTACTCCAGTTACTCTAGAAGATACGACAGTTTCATTTATAGATAATGAAACTTTGGAAAATTATTTGAAAGATAATCCCAAGGATTATGAGTATTTTCTTCAAAGTATTTTAAGAAAATATCAAATTTCTTTATTTCAAATGAGCGACCTTTTAAAACGCTCACCAAGAGCCCAAATCTGCTCTGCTCTTTGTAGAATAGCTATTCAAAACATGGAAGAATCCTCAAATTCTAATAACCCAATTGAATTATCTTTTCCTCTTACCCATGAATCACTAGGAAACTTAATTGGATGCTCTAGAGTTACTGTTACCAGGGTTATCAATGAATTAAAGTCAAAAGGTATATTATCTAGTACTAATAAAAAGATTATTATTTTAGATTTTGAAAGATTAAAAAAGTATTGCGACTAATTTATAGTAATATTGCTAAAGGTTTAAACAGTGAATCAGCTATGGCCTATTTTGCTTTTATAATAAAGTAAATACTTTAGATAAGAAATTTAGTAAAAACTCAATTGAATAAGTAACCTTTGGCTTATGCTAGCAGATTAAATTTCCAATTAATGTATCAAATAAAAGAACAGTCTTAAAGTCGTTAACTTTATAACTATTATTTAAGGCTTAAATATTTTAAGACTGTTCTTTTTTATTAGTTATCTTCTCTTAAAAGATTAATATCTTTTCCACTTAAAATCTTATTCATATTTCTCATTGAGCACATCTTTCCACACATAGTGCAGCTATCTTCGTGATGGGGTGTAGATTCTTTTCTATATCTTCTTGGTTTTTCATCATCTAACGCTAAGGTGAACATTTTTTCCCAGTTAAGCTCTTGTCTTGCTTTACTCATTTCATTATCCCACTGTCTTGCACCTTTAATTCCTTTTGCAATATCCGCTGCATGAGCTGCTATCTTAGTTGCTACTATACCTTCCTTCATGTCATCCAGATTAGGAAGCCTTAAATGCTCTGCTGGAGTTACATAACATAAGAAATCTGCTCCATAGGTTGCTGCGATAGCTCCACCAATGGCAGAGGTTATATGATCATAACCTGGTGCTACGTCTGTAACTAGAGGCCCTAAAACGTAGAATGGTGCTCCGTGGCAAAGTCTTTTTTGAAGTAACATATTGGCTTCAATTTCATTTATAGCCATGTGTCCTGGTCCTTCAATTATAACTTGTACATTTCTATCCCATGCTCTTTTAGTAAGCTCTCCAATCACCATAAGTTCCTTAATTTGTGAAGCATCCGTAGCATCATCTATACAGCCTGGTCTACATGCATCTCCTAAACTTAAAGTTAAATCGTACTTTTCACATATATCTAAAAGTCTATCAAAATACTCGTAAAATGGATTTTCTCTTTGATTTAGCTCCATCCATGCAAATAAGAGAGAGCCACCTCTTGAAACTATGTTAGTAAGCCTTTTATTTCTTTTAAAAGTATTTATAGTTTCTCTATTTAACCCAGCATGGATAGTTACAAAGTCTACTCCATCCTGTGCATGTTTTTCTACTACTCTAAAAAATTCATCTACAGATATATCCTTTAGCTCCTTATCATAAAATCCAACTACATCATACATTGGAACTGTTCCAATCATAGCTGTAGAGATCTCTAGTAGATTTTCTCTAAATTTTGCAGTTTTTCCATAGTTAGAAAGGTCCATTATAGCTTCTGCCTTCATATCTAAAGCAACTCTCACCTTTTCCATTTCCCTTTCAAGGTCATCACAATCCTTAGATATACCTAAATTTACATTTATTTTAGTCTTAAGGCCTTGTCCTACTCCCTGTGGTACAAGAGATTTATGGTTTTTATTAGCTGGTATAGCTACCTTTCCTTCTGCCACCAAAGCTCTTAATGCCTGAATATCCATATTTTCAGCCTTAGCTACTATCTCCATCTCTCTTGTTATGATGCCCTTCTTAGCAGCATCCATTTGTGTTGTAAAACTCATGTTTTTTCCTCCCTTAGTACAATAATTATTTAATTTAATAATTTAGTGCCTTTCATTAGGAAAATAATTGCTTATGTTTTTACTTATAGAAGCTTTTATTTAGACTTGCAAAAAAATAAAGGCTTACATCAAGTAAGCCCTTTCATCGAATTTAAAAAATAAATATTTATAAAAATTTTTATAAACAATATACTATTAAAATCTTCTTAAAGCTTTCCTTCGATGGCATTATCCACATCAGGTTCAAGGGTTAAAGCAATTATTGCTTCTCTCAGCATTTAGGCACCCCTAGCTAAACAATTATTAAATTAACTTTATTATAACATAAAAACTATAATTTTAAAATTTACTTTTCTTTCATAGTTTTACATGTTTTAAATGGCAAATTTTTAGTAACATATTTTCTTATTTCTAAGGATAAACTAAGGTCGAGTTTTCTTAAGTCTTTATTTTTCAATAGGTTATCCTTATTCCTGTTTTTCTCATTAAATTTATCTGATGTCTATCCACTGTAATATCCGCATCCTTTTTCAAGATGCGATATATCAGTAAAGCGGATTCGAGATAAATTAGGCTAAACTTTAGTTGGAGATTTAACTTATTCTGAAACTAAGTTTCACTTAATTAATACTTAAAAATTATTAATTAAATACTTTAAAAGGACGGTGTATTACAATGAAAAAATCTTTAATTATGCTAACACTAGTTGGTACCATCATGGCTTCTTCTACTGTAGCCTTTGGATATGATAATGTAACAGTAGACCCTACTTCAGAAACCATAACTACTATAGAGACTCCAGCAGAAAAATCTAAGGAAGCAAAACCGACTGAGGAAAAGAAACCAACTATGACTGAGGAAGATAAGACAAAAAAATCTAACGAAAATAAGCAAACTAACTCTCCAGAGGAAAATGCTCCTAAGCAGGAGGAAAAAGCTCCTAAACACGAGGAAAATGCTCCTAAGCAGGAGAAAAAAGCTCCTAAACACGAGGAAAACGCTCCTAAGCAGGAGGAAAAAGCTCCCAAACACGAAGAAAACGCTCCTAAGCAGGAGGAAAACGCTCCTAAACACGAGGAAAACGCTCCTAAGCAGGAGGAAAACGCTCCTGGTAAACATATGAAAAAACCAGAGAATAAAACTAAAGAAAAGAAAGCTCAATAATTAAGTATAAATTTTATTTAAACTTAATTTTAATATAGGTTATGTTTTAACATTTATATTACTTCTATATAAATAAAGGAGTTGAACTCATTCTAGTTCAACTCCTTTATAAATTTTACTTCTGTGATACTTTCTTTGCTTCTATATCTCTTTGAATTTTGCTAAAGAACTTATAGGTAGTTAAAGATAACATCATTCCAAAAGCAATAGCTCCTCCACCTATAATAGTCTTCATTGCATTGCTATAAGCGAGATCATAGTTTTGATCAACTATATATATAACTGTATTATATGCCATAACTCCTGGCACTAGAGGAAATATACCCGGTATAGAAAATTGCATACTTGGAGACTTTAATTTCCTTGCCATTACTTCACTATAAACTCCTACTACAAATGCTCCCATAAAAGTAGAAATAGTTATACTTCCTCCATAATTGAACACTATTAGATATGTCGTCCAGGCAAGTGTACCTGAAACCCCTGCCCAAATTAGTTTTTTTCTATCTATATTAAATAATATGGCTGGAAATACACTTCCCAAAAACGCCAGAATAATTTGTTTTATCATACTATAGCCTCCCATCTTCGCTCAAACATATTTTCTTTAAAACATTCCTACAAAATTTCTAAAGGCTAAAGCAGTACCAATACCTGAGCCCATGGCTGTTACAATCAGAACAGCCTCTCCGACCTTTGAAATACCAGATGTAAAATCTCCATAGATTATATCTTTTATTCCATTGGTAAGTGCTACTCCAGGTAGTAGCACCATTATTGAACCTAAAATAACATTATCCTTTTTTATTATTGGTATAATACTTTCAAATAGAATACTTATACCTCCTATAAGGAATCCTGAAAAAAAGAAAATAAAGAACTGAAAAAATCCTATGTTAGATACTTTATCTACCATATAGTAAATTATCATACCTAGAATAGTAGAAATAAAGGCATCAAAAATTGTTCCATTAAAGAATAAAGAATAAATAAAACAAGTCATTCCACCAGCTAATACCCTAACAGGCAAGGTAAAAGTAGGGGTTTTCCTTATGGCATTTAATCTCTCCATTGCTTCGTCGTAGGAAATCTTTTCTACTTCAATACTTCGAGAAAAGCTATTTATTAGCTCTATACTATATAAATCAACGCTCTTACTTCTAACCTTTTTTAATGATGTAACCTTTTCTTGCTCCTCATCTAAAATAGATATAAAAATCCCCTTTCCTGTAGTAATACATTCGCTTTTGTAATTATAAGCTTTACATATCCTTTCAATAGTTTCCTCTACTCTATAGGATTCTGATCCATTAATTATAAGTAGTTCCCCTGCTGAAAGAGCTATATCTAAAACCTGTTTTGCTTTCATTATAAACACCTCTTATTTTTTCATATGCCTTATGAATGTGAATTCTATCCATTAACTATAATTTCTTCTCATATTTTTAATATTAAATATTTGCAATGGTAATTATATCATCTTTTTTATATTTGTCTATTAGTTAATTATATATTAGATGAATTTATATTTAATATATAATTAAATTATTCCCAATATTAATCTACTAATATGATTCTTATTTATAAATTTCTGCATAAATATAGAGGATGACTTTAAATTATCAAGGCCTAACTTATAAAAGTTTTGATAATACTAATCCTTAACATGTCATATATGTATGATATGTTAATACAAAAAGGGACTGTTGCACTAAATAAAATGCAATAGTCCCTTTAATTCGCTTTTTAAGAAGTTGTGAATTTTGGAAATAAATATTATTTACGTATCTTTATTATCTAATTAAACAAATCTATATGAGAAACAGTTATATTATCATTAGCACTTATGCTTATATTAAAATTACCACTCGCATTTGCTCCGATAATTCTAACATTATATTTTCCATCTTTAGGTGTTGTAAAATTTATATTTCCATTGTCTTCTAACTCATTTTTTTTTTGCTATAATATTATATTCTGAGTCTAAAATCACAATGTAAAATTTACCTTCACTAATTTTTGTATTGTCATTAATACTTATCTTATTACCTTTATTAGATGTGAACTGCATTAAAGACCATTTACCATCAAATTTTTTAAAGTCAAAACTTTCACTATTTTCATCACTTTTCTCATTTTCAAGATAGTAAAAACTTCTTTCAGATTCATTACTGCTTGATAAATAATTATTTGAATCAATATTAGAAAAATAATCTTTATATAACACTGTCCCTACTCCTGCAACTATTATGACTATTAAGCAAATGATAATTAAATTACTTCTTTTTTTCATTTTTCTAATTCCTCATTTCTAAAATATAGATATATCATGTTAATTATAACATTAATTTCAATAATATGTATATTTATAAACAAATATTGGCTCTCTTTATAATGGAATAACCTATAATCATACATTTATTAAGTTTACGTGTATCTTGAAGCCTTTCGACTCCACCATTTCTGTAATTACTACACCATCTTATAGCAGATGATTTAACTCTTTTAGCTCCCAAAGTATTTATATCAAATCCCAACTCTTCGAATATTTCTCTTGGAAACTTACCAGTACTATTCTGCTAAATAAAATATCGCTTAAACTCATCCGTATATGTAATTGATTTATAAGGTACATTTTTTTACATATTTATTTGAATATAAAATTTTAGCCTCTAAATCAGTAAATATTTTATTGCTCATATTATCATCTCTAAAAGTCATGTGTTCATTATATTATATATAAAATACCCTACAAAATAGACTTTTTTAAAACTGTCTATTCTATAGGGTACATTTTACAACTTAATTTGAATTAGTTCTTAAAACTATTTTAATAAGCTTTAGGTGGAGCAAAACTGTATTCTAAACTAAAAACTCTATTTATTTTTTATTTACTATTAGGCACATGAAAATAAATAATAGACCAAAGATTCGAAGTATATTTGTCACGAGACAAGGAGTTAAAATCCTGTCATAGTGGTCCTATGACAGGATTTTAACGACGCAGTATTCATGGCAAATAGGCAAGAAAACTGATCTATTATTTATTTGATAGTGCCTTAACCTACTTCTTCCTTTGAATCTTCAAATTGGCTATTATATAGATTTGCGTAGAAGCCTTTAGCTGCTAGAAGCTCATTATGAGTTCCTTGTTCAACTATATCTCCATCCTTCATTACAAGGATTAAATCTGCATCTCTTATAGTAGATAATCTGTGGGCAATTACAAAGCTAGTTCTATTTTTCATCAAGTTATCCATAGCCTTCTGTATTAAAACCTCTGTACGAGTATCTACTGAACTAGTAGCTTCGTCTAGGATTAGAATTTTAGGATCTGCAAGAATTGCACGAGCTATAGTTAACAGTTGCTTTTGACCTGAAGATACGTTATTAGCTTCTTCATTTAAAATCATATCATATCCATCAGGTAATGTTTTTACAAAATGATTTACGTTAGCAGCTTTTGCTGCAGCAATAACTTGTTCATCTGTAGCATCTAGTCTACCATATCTAATATTTTCTTTAATAGATCCATTAAATAACCAAGTATCTTGAAGTACCATACCAAAGACACTACGTAAATCTTGACGGTTAAAATCTTGAATGTTATGGCCATCAATTAATATAGCTCCACTATTTACATCATAAAATCTCATAAGTAATTTAACCATAGTAGTTTTTCCTGCTCCAGTAGGTCCAACTATAGCAACCTTTTGTCCTGGTTTTACATGAGCTGAGAAGTCATTAATGATAATCTTATCTTCCTTATATCCAAAACGAACATTTTCAAAGTTTACTTCACCTTGAATCTCTTCTCCTTCATCTTCTGCTACTAAATAACTTTTTATCTTAACAGGATTTTCTGCAAATTGTACTTCTTCCTCTTCATCTAAAAATTCGAATACTCTTTCTGCCGCAGCTGCTGTAGATTGCATTAGGTTTGCTATTTGAGCTGCTTGAGCAATTGGTTGGTTAAATGATCTTACATATTGAATGAAAGATTGAATATCTCCGACTTTAATAACATTCTTAATAGCAAGCCATCCACCTAGAATAGATACTACCACATAACCTAAGTTTCCTATAAATGTCATAATCGGCATCATCATTCCAGATAGGAATTGAGATTTCCATGCTGAATCATACAACTTATCATTTAATTTATTAAATTCTCTAATTGCTTCTTCTTCTCCATTGAAGGCTTTTACTATATTATGGCCTCCGTAAATCTCTTCTACTTGACCATTTACATTACCTAAATATCTCTGTTGATTTCTAAAATGTTTTTGAGATTTCTTAACTACTATAGATATCAAGAGCATAGATATTGGTAATATAAGTAGGGTTGCTAATGTCATAATCCCACTTATTGAAATCATCATTATTAGTACTCCAATTAATGTGGTAATTGAAGTTATAACTTGAGTCATACTCTGGTTTAAGTTTTGGCTTACAGTATCTACGTCATTAGTTACTCTTGATAGAACTTCACCATGAGTCTTATTATCAAAGTATTTAAGTGGCATTCTATTAATTTTTTCAGAAATTTCTTTTCTAAGGTTATATGAAACCTTTTGAGTAACACCTGACATTATAAATCCTTGCACAAAAGAGAATAATGTACTGATTACATATAAACCTAGTAGTATTAATAAAATTCTTCCTATATATTCAAAGTCTATACCTACTCCTGATCCTGTTATCTTTGCTACAAGGCCTTCAAAAATATTAGTAGTAACTTTACCTAAAATCTTAGGTCCAATAATAGAAAAGGCAGCACTTCCAATAGCAAATATTATAACAACTATTATAGATGCAGTGAAAGGTTTAAGATAACTAATAAGCTTTTTCATGGTTCCCTTAAAGTTTTTAGCCTTTTCTCCAGCACCAGCCATTGGTCCACGTCCCATGGGTCCTCTACCACCAGTAGAACCTTTTTTCATAGTTTCATTCTTACTCATTGGCTAACTCCTCCTTTGAAAGTTGAGACAGTGCTATTTGCTTATATACATCACAAGTTTTCATTAGTTCTTTGTGAGTTCCTATACCTGCAATCCTACCTTCATCTAGAACTATTATTTGTTCTGCATGTAGAATTGTGCTAATTCTTTGAGCTACAATTAAAACTGTACTCTCCAACGTTTCTTTTTTAAGTGCTTTACGTAATGCAGCATCAGTCTTAAAGTCTAAAGCTGAGAAACTATCATCAAATATATATACATCTGGATTTTTAGCAATAGCCCTTGCAATAGAAAGTCTTTGCTTTTGACCTCCAGAAACATTAGTACCACCTTGTGATATCTCAGTATTATAGCTATCCTTTGTAGCTGTAATGAAATCAGTAGCTTGTGCAATTTCTGCTGCCTTAATCATATTCTTATCAGCGATATTATCACCTGCATATTTTAAGTTACTTTCAATAGTACCAGAGAATAATACACCCTTTTGAGGCACATAACCTATTTTTTCTCTTAACTTATGTTGATTTGCCTTTCTAATATCAATTCCATCTAGAAGTATTTCACCCTCAGTTACATCATAAAATCTTGGTATTAGATTAATAAGTGTTGACTTACCACTTCCTGTACTACCAATAAATGCAGTGGTTTCTCCAGGCCTTGCAGTAAAGGTTATATTACTTAAAACATTTTCCTCAGCATTTGGATACTTAAAGGAAACATTATTAAACTTAAGATTTCCCTTTTTATCTTCTACAAATTTCACTGGCTCTTCTGGGTCATTAACTACATATTCAGTAGATAATACTTCATCAATACGTCCAGCTGAAACTGCAGCACGAGGTAACATTACCGAAACCATAGATATCATTAAGAAGGCCATGATAATTTGCATTGTATATTGAATAAATGCCATCATATCTCCAACTTGCATAGTTCCTGCATCGATACTCTGAGATCCATTCCATACTACTAAAATAGTAATTGCATTCATGATTAACATCATTGTTGGCA
Source organism: Clostridium sp. UBA1056 (assembly GCA_002316385.1). GTDB lineage: Bacteria > Bacillota > Clostridia > Clostridiales > Clostridiaceae > Clostridium_J. The sequence goes on along the minus strand of DCDL01000055.1, from coordinate 103,872 downwards.
TCATTAAAGCCATTGTTCTATTTACAAATAAATTGTTTTTAGTTAAATCGCTATTGGCTTTATCGAATCTTTTTTCTTCATGTCTTTCTGTACTAAAAGCACGAATTACCATCATACCAGTTAAAACTTCACGAGTTACAAGGTTAACTCTATCTACTAATTTTTGAACTCTCTTAAATCTTGGCATAACTACTGTAAATAGTACAATTACTACAGCTGATATAGCTACTACTGCTACAACAATAATCCAAGCCATTGAAGTATCTGTATTTAGAACCTTTATGATTCCACCAATTCCTAAAATAGGTGCATAGAATACAACTCTTAGAAGCATTACCATTAACGTCTGAATTTGCTGAATATCATTTGTACTACGAGTTATAAGTGAAGCTGTAGAAAACTTATCTAGCTCTGTATTAGAAAAACCTATAACTTTAGAAAATACTTGACTTCTAAGATTTCTACCAAGGGATGCTGCTATTCTAGCTCCAATGAAGCCAACAGCTACTGTAGCTACCATACTTAAAAGAGCTATAAGTACCATTAATCCGCCTGTGTAAAGCAAATAATTAGTTTGCATTCTCTCGATATCCATACCAATACTGTTGTATTCATCTTTAACATAGCTGATTGCTGCCTGATCTATCATAGTATTAGGTAGGTCTTCAAACTTTTTATCAAAATCCTTCATTATAGCATCAAGTTGTTCCTTAGGTAGCTGTGAAAATACTTCTAGAATATCTGTATTTTCATTTATACCCATATTCGGAGGAAACTGTGCTATAATTGCAGCTTTCATTGCCTTAGCTTCCTCATTGTTACTTTCAAATCCTTGAACTATTAACATAGGTTTACCAAAAATGCTATTTAGCTTTTCAATAGTTTCTTTATCACTTTTCTTAGTTGTAAGTTTATATATAACTTCATTTTCTAAAGCTGGATATTTTTTTACATATTTATTATATTCATCATTAGTAAGAGAATCTTTATCTAATAGTATATAATTACTCTTAATTTCTATCTGATCCTCTTCACTAATAAATAGTTCCAATTTTTCTAACTCACCTTTTCTAATTACTTCTGGTGTAACATTTTCTACTCCACCTTGCTGAATTCCAACATTTACTATGTTAGAAGTATAGTCAGGTAAAGAAAGGTCACACACAGCTTGAACAATTAATAATCCAACTATCATGATAATTGGTACTATAGAGTTCTTTAAGTATTTAATTAACTTGAACATGTTCCTCCACTCCCTTTTACGATAATAAATTACTAAAAATTTAAATATAACCTCTTAAGGCATCTGAAAATAAATAATAAGTCAAAGATGAGAAGTATATTTTGAGTTAGACAAGGAANNTTTTGAAGATGCCTAAATAAACCAAAAAAATAGACTACCCTTACCATCCATGAACTATAGTTATAGATAACAGTAGCACTTATAATTTTTAGGATATTTGCAATTATTTAAATAATTAATTATAATATTCTTATAAAATACTTATTAATTCATATAAATTATTATATTATACTATTTATGAATATATATTGATTATAAATTTATAACTATTATAAGTCAATAACTATTTTATGGTATATCTTTTAATTTTTAATTAATAAATTTAAAACAAAATTAGTTATTTTTATAAATATTCTATGATTAATAGTAAAAAACTACATTTATAAGCACTATTCTTGCTAGTAACTTCAATATATGTTATGTTATTTTATGCTATGTAAAATTACTAATTAATACTTAATATACGTAATGTTTAAAATATGGTTAAACTATAGATAAATAAAATTTGAAATTTAACACTAGAATTTTTATAAAGTGATTTAACTGATAATTAATAAAGTATGATACTAAGACCAAAGGAGAATTATTATGGATGAAAAAAACTTAACTAAAATATCTGAGGACTTTTTTGTGCTGATGATGTTACTTCATAAAAAAATTATAAAATTGGAAGATTTTATGAAGAGTATGGCTATGCCACCCTCTCATGTGAAGGTTGTTTTTTATCTAGCCCACAATGGACCTTCCTCTGTATCTAGCATAGCTAGAGATCTTTGTATTTCTAAACCAAATATGACTCCAATAATAGATAAACTCCTTGAATGTGGTTATGTAACTAGATATGAGGATCCAAAGGATAGAAGAGTTATTAGAATTGAAGTAACAGAGAAGGCTCGTGAAGTCTTTAAAATAAAAAAGGAATTAATAAAAGGAATTCTTAAAGATAAATTATCTGTTCTACCAGATGAAGATTTAATTTCACTTGATAACACAATATCTGAATTTAAAAGAATAATATCTAAACTAGATTAATAAAAGGTATAAAGCTTGTCATAAGACTTGCTTTATACCTTCTTTTTATTAGTAATTATCTTTTAAAAAGTTTATGTACATAAATATATTGGCTTTGAGTATATAGAGTCTTGGTATAACAGAGAGCGAATTCACAGTGCATTAAACTACATGCCACCTGTAGAGTTTGAAAGTTTTAAAAGATTATCTTAATATTGTATGACCTTTTGTGTCCAAGTTATTGACATAGGCCTACTTCAATTCTTTTACCGCATTAAAAGCATCATACATCTGTAAACCCAAATCATGCTTTACCTCTGCTAAATAAATATTATGTACCTTGAAACCTTATTCCACTTCTATGCAATCTCACCCTCATACTGCTATTATATCATCTAAATACTGAATTGCTGTAGAAATTAGTGATAAGCAACGTTTGTAGAAGTATTCATGATGTTTCTCATCTTGAATATCAATCTTTGTTACCTCATGATGCCGAATTCTAAAATTATTGCCTAGGATCGTAAGTTCATGAAATTCTTTTTCAAATAGATCTTGAAATGGTTGCCGCTTACCACTCATATCTTCAACAATCTTATTTACCGATTTCTTTTTATCTAAGGTTGGAGAATAATAGGTTTTTAATCTTTCAAAAGCATCCCATAATTTTTCTACTGCAATTTGAAGATTGCCTTCATCATAATATTTAGTGGCATCTTGCAATAATTCTTTCAATCCGACTTCTTGAATGGCAGTCAATGAGTTTCTATTTATCTGGTTATCAAATGTATTAACCATTCTTCCGTTGTCGAGTTTCAATGAAATATCATTCAATTTTAGAAGGGCGTTTATTTGCATTTCAAAATCATTAGAATAACTATATTTTTCAAAAAATTCCATTGTGTCTATCACATTAAACGGAGAACTAAAAAGTACAAAATCCTTTAAGCTCTCAGTTTCAACATATTTCCCTTTGTCATCATAGCATTTTGGTATATAAAATTGCTTTATATCATTAAAAACATCTTCAGCTACCGTAATATTATTATTCCATCCCGTTTCATCAGTCTTTTGATATACAATATTATACTTCTCCAAAAGTTGATAAATTTGATTTCTTGCCTTTCGATTGATTGATAATGGTATCTCTTTTGCTTTTATCGCCCTTAAATTACGTTGGGAATATGGAATAAATAATCCTTCTTCCTCTAGTTCGAACACTCTCCATCCATAAACTTCACGATTAGATATTTTTTCAGCAGGATAAAGTTCATATCCATCATTTTGCAATAATTTATTGACTTCCATCAAAAACTCTCTCCAATACCCCTTATCATATCTAACTGCTGGATGAAATATTTCGCACATAAATTTTAAATATATCTCATCGCTACCATATTGTAAATCAAATCTCTCATCTTCAAATACCCAACAATATGGATAATCATCATTATTTACTGTATGTTGCCAAATATCTCTTTCTGCATTTTCAAATCTTGAGTCATAACTTTTCATTTTGTCTAGATCATATAATCTTTTAAGAAAATTTATTTCTTCAAGTCGTCCAAAATAATGGTAAATAGCTGTTTTTGTTTCAAATAATTCATATATCTCTAATCCATTTCGGAATAAATCTAGAATATCACGCTTTGTTATCTCCGTAATACGGTTCACTTCATTTCCTCCTCAAAGTATATCTGAATAATTTCATGCTACCACGTTGAAAGACTGTATGCAAGAAAAGCGTACCGCTATTTATAATGATACGCTTATCGCTTTAGATAATTTCAAAGTGTTTTAAGACGTCTTTGATTGTTTCTACCTTCTCTGCTGTTATGTGTTTCTTCGTATATTTCAATTCCTCTATCGCATTTTCATCATCATACATCGACAAGTCTAAATCCTCCTTTACATCTGAGATGTATGCAGTATGTACTTTGAAGCCATACTTTTCTTTTATTTACTCATTTATCATCTTGTAGGTAACTCACTATTTTGGCTTATACGCTTCAGCTTTATCCGCAATCGCCTTTAGCGGTACTTTACCTTCGCTCTCACCCAATTCAACCTTTACGTTAATATGACTGTCTGGACTTTTGTGTGAAAGCAGTACTACCGTCCCAACACTTGTTTTACTGAATTATAATTATGAACTGTTCCTGGATTTAATAGTGAAACAATTTTTATTTCCTTCCCCCATCCCGATCCAACAACACTATCATTAGCATCAGTCAATCCCACTGCTTCATGTAGCGACTTTTCTTTAGATAAATCCTCAACACATATCGCATCTTCATCTGTACTATAAAATATGAATCTCTGTGTTTTAATTTGCTCTTTAAGTAAATCATTATTTACTTCAAAAAAGTGTTCCTATTATAAAAAATATAAAGCAATGTAGAAATTAATATAAAAATTACATTTTATACTCTAATAATTTATTTATTCATACATTCTTCAAATATCGTTTGAAGTTTTTATTCTCTATCTACTCCTCGATTCAATCGCCACTTTTCTTCTATACTCAATGTTTAAATCTAAAATTAAATGATATAAATTCATAGTTCTTGTACTGTCTTCTGGAATATCATGTACACTTTTTATGATATATCTATATTCTTCTCCAAATGGCTCTTTAACTAACTCTTTTACGGGAAAATCCTTATATCGTTCTTTTCCTAATTTATCATAAATAAATGTATATGCATCCCTAATCAACTTTTTTCTATTTATAGATATTGTAAACCCAAAATTAAATGTTGGATTTAAATATCCTAAAACTTGTCCAATCGCATCAGAAAACTTTTCTATTACCTTATTCTCTCCTATTGCAACATTAATAAACTTATCATTATTCATATATATATATATGTCATTTTCCCCCAGCTTCTTCATAGAACATCCTATCGTGGACTCTCTCTCAACTTCTAAGTCAAACATACATTTAAATAACCTCTTACTCATTCTAAATATTTCATTACTTAACTCCACTTCATCTTTATTTTGCATTTCAGTAGCCTGATTATTGATTTGCGTTATTATATTATATAACTCTTTTATTATCTTTTCCTCTGTGTATTGGGGTTCTTTCTCTATATTTCTTTTCATTTCTCCACGTTTCTCAAGATATAGCTCCCTTATATCAACTGACATTAAATCTATATAATCATCTAAATCTTCATACTGAAACATGATATTAACAACTTCTGGTGATGTTAGATACAATGACACAGCGTTATCTAAAAATTCTGGTAAAAAATCCTGGTCTTCAAAACAGAAATCTAAATAATTTTTAACATTTCCTATCGCCATTAATATTACATTATTTTCTTCATCCCAATAGTCTTCATTATTTTCAATTTCTTCTCTAAGCTTTACATCAACTTTTCTAGGTATATAATCCTCTTCATTATCTTGTATATCTATCCACCAATGAATTATATGATATAATGCATACTCATATTTAGGTTTTATATAATCACGAATATTATGTTTAATTATAATTTCATACAACTCTTCTACTATATTTTCACATTCTTGTGGTTTTCTTTTTAAATAGTCTCTTGGAAATATTGGTTCTAACTTTTCTATTAATTCAAATCCGTCATTTTCTCTTAAATAATCAATATATACCTCTACCATACTTTTTAAATTTTCATTAATATATTCTGTAACCTTATAGTCTGTTTGTGTTAATTTTTCCTTAAATAAAAAAATCCTAATCATCTATTTCTCCCTTATAATTAACTATATTCTTATACATTAAATAAACTTAATACTATTTATTTCTTATTTTAAACCTTTTGAAAAGTCACATCCCATTTTCGTATAGTTTGGATACCTTCAAAATGCTTATCCTGTTTCTCTATTAACTTTATGTATTAATTTAGCTCCACTCTTTTTGCAAATTGGAGTCAAATTCCTTACTCCTTATTGAATGACTTTTTCTATATCGCTCCTCATTAGAAATTTTATTAACTTTATATCATTATAAAAAATAATTGATTTTAAATGCATCACGTATAATTGTTTTTTCATCTATCTCATGACTTTCGCCATAAACCTCTATAGCAATTAACTGACTATAATGCGTTTTATCATCTTTAATAGCATTTCTTCTCTATCTAAATCTTCTCTATACTACGTTAATTTTATTATAAATCTCCTTTATATGTCCTTTAAGCTCTGGATTTTCTCTTAATATAAAATTAATATATTTATTACCTAACTCATAAAAGCTTACCCTACTAAAAGGTTCTTCTAATTTATTAGAATTTAAATTTACTTGTAATCTTTCTCTAATAAGATTTTCAATGTATCTAGCAAATCCTTCTTTAAATTCTTGCCATATCATATATTCAAAATCTATATGATTTAAATGATTCTTCATAGTCTTATGATAATCTACTATTTCCTTATATTGTAGTTTTCTATCCACAAATTCCAATTTAGAAGTTTCATCTATGAACACTTTATCCTCATAAGGAAATAGATGATTTATCTCCCACATAAAATCATTCTTCTCTTTGGCTATTTTAACAATTTCTAATGTTTCCCTAATTTCATTATCTCCTTGCTCCCATTGATAGCAATGAACAAATTCATGAAACATAAATATATATCCCTCCAAGGTATTAAAGGCATCCTTAGATACTACCGCAGCAGGCTTCATATCATAAAAATCTAGCGGAAAGGAGGCCAATACTTTTTCTGGTATAATCATAGGTGCTTTATATTCACCTTTAAATTCATAGCTCTTGCCATCTTCACTTAAATCAAAGATAAAGAAGTACCCTTCTTCTACTACAGCCACCGTGTAGAGTTTTAATAAAGATAAATCTATATCCTTTATTTTTTCATGAATAGAAAATATCTTATTTACCTTAGCTACGGTATCTACTATAAATTGATTCTTTTCCTCTTTATTCATAATTTATCTTTAGTGAGGGTGTGTATTATATGTACTAAACTCTCACTAAATATATCCCCCTTTCATTTTATATACTTTTAAGTGTATAACATATTAATAACTTTGTTGATAATTCGTCATATAAGAAGGATGTGAAATTACTCAATTGTAGATTATGCTTATAATGCGAGTAATCTTTCAATTTCATTCTTAATTTTATTTATATAATCTTTTCTTACTTCATCGCTTGGTCTTGTGGATTCATCAAACAATACGCTATTCGGCAGTTGATAAACCGAGCTTACGATAGGAGTATCTCCCTTCACCCTCGGGTATAAATGCCAATGAATATGGGGGCATCCATTTCCAAGCAGCTCATAATTCATTTTATCTGGCTTAAACACATTAGAAACAGCTTCTGCAACTATCGACATTTCTTCTAGGTGTTTAATTTTAAAATCATGTTCTAAATTATATAATTCTGGGCCATGTTCTTTGCAGTTAAAAACAGTATATCCCTTGAACCTCTGATACCATCCTAAGATAACATATCCAGTTTCAAGTTCCATAATAAAATATGGATCATTTGTAATATTCTTTTGTTGTTCACACATCTTGCATTTCATATTATACCCCCCCCGAATAAAATATAAATTTTCTGCTTCTCACTATTATACGATTGCGACTTACTTCATACTTTTTAATTTATCTAATTGTTCTCTCAATTTTTATTCTCATCTTTAAGTTCTTCCATTTCTACTAATTGAATAATTAGTTTTTCTTTATCTTCTTTAAGTTTTTTTATTTCATTATAAAGTTGCTTTATTTTATTATCTTTAGGTGTAGCAACTATACTATTATTTCTTTCACTCCTAATAAATCCTTAGAATAATACCTAACATTCTCTTCTATATTAGATCTTACTAACACGGCTTTAATTCCAACATATTCTGGACCTCTTACATCTGCTAAAATGTTATCTCCCACCATCCATATATCCTTATAACCACAATGTTTTTTTAAGGCATAATAATATATTTTAGGATTAGGCTTTTCATAGCCAACATTAGCAGATGATATACAATCTATTATATGTGGAGATAATCCTAGCTCATCTACTATCTTTGATAGTTCAGGAATATGATTTGAGAGTATGACGTTAGAATAACCTTTTTCCATAAAATATTGTAATACTTCAATTGTATCTCCATATAGTTGAAAACTTTCGCCTCTAGAAATTACTGATCTTATCTTTTTTGAATAGATTATTGCTTTTTCTTCAGATACATTTAGTTCCTTATATCCTCTTATTAATATATCTTCAGCATGTTTCCACCAAGCATCACTAGAAGTAAGATGCATATACTCTTTTTCAGGCTGTTGCCAAGGAAATCCTACTAATGATATTTTTTTAAAATCTTCAATACTTACTTCTGTATAAGGCTCATACTTGCATAAAACCTTATATAAGGCTTTACTAATCATCCACTCATTATGAGCTAATGTGCCTTGAAAATCCCAAAATATTAACTTACTCATTTTAATCTCCATCTTGTATTTTATATATTCTTAAACTGCTTAAATTAATCTATCACCCTTTTAATTGTATCTTCTACACTTTCTACAATACAAAACTTTCATCTTCTTATACCATTTATTTAAATTATTCTAAAGTAATTAACTTTATCATATAGCCCATTTAAAATTAATTACTAATTATTTCTCTATTGATTTATAAATTTCTTCTTCCTTTTCTTCTACCTGTTTTTTCATATTAACCACGGATTCATTATGAAGATACCATTGATAAGAATTCTTTAAGCCTTCCTCCATAGATGTTTCTTTTCCAAATATTCTATGAATTTTTTTCACATCTAGCACATTGTCATAATCAAAGAATGGAAAAAAGTCTCTCTCCTTATATCCATTCTTTTCATAATAAAAGTGACGCTTTATTGCCTTTTTGCCAGCAGCTTTCTCACAGAGCTCTATCCATGTATTAAAAGTTACAGCTTCAATATTTCCAACATTGTAAATGGATAGATTATCCTGCTTTGTCTCTAGAATTCCTGCTACCATATTCCCTAAATCTTTAGCATAAATAAATTGGATTTTAGTTTCTCCATCATTAGGAATTAGGATAGTTTTATCATTGATAATATGATGGAATATGAATCCCTCTCTAGCTGCATAATTATTTTCTCCATATACATAAGGAGGTCGTAATAGTATAAGCTGAACATTACTGTAGTTATACTTATCCTCTAGGAACTCTTCACACTCTATTTTATTTGTTCCATAATCGCCCCAATATTTATTTTCTCCTAACATAGCTGATTCTTTGAAAGGTATTTTGTAATTTTCTACATCATACACAGCACTAGAACTAATAAAAACAAATTTCTCTAGCTCTTCATAATTTAAAGCTTCATGAAGAACTTCTAACTGTTTTACATTAAGACCAGATACATCAATTATATAATTAAATTCATACCCACTAAGGCATTTTTTCATTTCACTTAAATTTTCTCTGTCACAAAGTATATTAGTAATTCTATTATTTTCGGTTTTTCTGCTTCCTCTATTTAAGGTGTAAATTTCATAATCTTTCTGAGAACTTAATAAAGCTTCCACAATGGCTTTCCCTATAAAATATGTTCCACCAAGTATTAAGATTTTTTTCATTTTATTCACCTCTTCTATATAAATTTAAAGCTTTTATAAAAAACTTTCTAAGGCCATATCCAACCTTTCCTTCATAACTTTCTTCATCTCCAATATCCATATAATACTTTCCTGACTTTTCATCAATAGATATGGAATCTAAAGGAAAACCTTTATTTCTATTTCCATGAGGTACAGATGTTAAAATAAATTCCTCTGAGCCTAACTCATCGCCCATAGACTCAAAAATTCTTCCTTCATCTTGAATGAAGCATATAGCGTTTTTGTACTTTGCTTTAACCCTTCCTCCTAGTTCCTTTGCAATATTACTGTAATACTCTATCATTTCTTCATCCTTAAGCTGATTTCCATTAACTCTTCTTACATGTACCCCTGGTTGTCTTTCTTCTTCAATACCCTCTATATACAAGCCTGAATCACAAGAGAAAACAGGCATCTTTACTAACTTATAATAAGCTAAGGCTTTAATCCTTGCATTTTCTAAAGGATCATTACCACTTTCATCTATTTCTTCTGCTTCTATCTTGATTTCATTTAATCCAACTATTTCTACATCTAATCCCTGTAGCATTTCTTTCATATACTTTAGCTTAGCAGGATTTGATGTGCCATAAAGTAATTTCATCATATCAACCTTCTCTTTATGTAAATTTTTATATTTCTTAATTATCTATGTTATAATATTATTTTACAGGATTAATATGTATAAGTATATAATTAATGTAACATTGCTTTAATATGTGCAACCTTCTATATAAATTAAAATATATTGATATAAAAATAGATTTTAAGAATGGGGTGAGTTTAAAAGTGAAGAAGATATGCAATCAATGCAATTCAGAAATGGTAGATAACTGTAGTGTTAGTGTGGAAGGTGCTCTCTATGGAATTAGAATTAAGAGAAGAGGAAAAGGTCTTTTTAATAGTGTATCTGCAGTACCTAAGGCTGCTGTGTGCCCTAATTGTGGTGCTGTAGTATTCTATATAGAAAACTATGAAGACCTCTTAAAATGATTTTTAATATAAATATATAGATTGTCTCATATATAATCTTCTAAGATAACTAATGCTTAACTAAATCATAGATTTATAAAATGAAGAAGCTTTCGCAAAATAATCTAATCTAAATAAATATTGAATAAGCACTTATATTATTAACGTTCAGCCGTTTCGGAATATTGATTTACTAAAGCATTTATTCAAGATAAAATCTACAACACAACAATTCCTATACACCCAAACAAATTGTGTTGCTTACGATTTATACTAAGTAATAAAATATTCANNTTCTTCTAATAAATTAGAAGAATTAAGTTCGAATAACTAAATCAAAGATTTAGTTATTCGAACTTATCTAAATGGTATTTGCTAACAATAATATTAGAGTGCATTTTCAATATTTTATATAAGATTAGTAATATATTTTGCAAAAGCCCCAACTAATACTTAGCCAAATCATAGATTTGGAGTGGAAACAGTGAAACTCCGACTCATTTCATTNNCCAAATCATAGATTTGGAGTGTTAGTTACATTCTTGTAGCCTATATAAGTGGCATAGAAATATCCACCATAGACAGCTATTATAAGTAGTGCTGTTATCATAGCTGAAGCTCCTATATCTGCATTACCATAGAGGGCTATGAAATCATTAGCTACATTAATTCCAACAATTGAGTGAATTACAGCTAAGGCTAGTGGCATTACAAAATATATTAAAGTTTGAATAAATATAGTTTTATTTATCATCTTTCTTGAAGCTCCAATTCTTCTAAGGGATTTATATCTGTCAATGCTATCACTAGCTTCAGATAACTGTTGAAGCGCAAGAACCGCAGCACTAGATATTAGGAATACAATTCCTATATATATTCCTACATATAAAATTGTAGTGGTCATTCCTTTTGTCATACTGTATATGTCTGTTTTTGTATAACCTAATATTATAAAGTCTTTACCTGAACCCCCTTCATCTCTACTATTTTTAAATACTTCTCCTATTTCTGATTCTCGTTTTTCTCTATCTTCACCTACAAAGTTAGCATTTAATATAGTCTCATCAGGCTTAAGGTTTTCTAGAGCTTTGTCTGGAAGTATTACTGTAAAGAAATTATTAGCAAAACCTGTGCTTTCATAAGCTTCTGTAATAAGTTCTTGATTTTTTATATTATAGTCTATATTATTTATTTTAAGTGTCTTATTTTCCTTCATGTATTTCTTAACTAAAGGCACTAACTTACTGAAGTTAGAGGTTATTAATAATTCATCTTCTTTTAAGTCTATAGAACTTTGTCTATTTAACTCCCTTAATTTATTATAATCACTTATTTTTAGTGCTGACATTTTATTATACCTATTATCTAGAAATTTATCTCCTTTACCATCTCCATATCCTCTTAATACATCACCATAACTTTCTTCTAGCCTATACTCTTCTAGTACTACATATTCTTCTTTATTTGCGAAATTAAATCCATATTCCTTAAAGGCTTCATCCACCGTTCTAGTAGAATTTTCATCAAAGTTTATAATTCTAGCTGAAGCATCAAAGGGTACTGTATCCTTAAGACTACTCTCTAAAGAGTTTTTTAAACTTAATCCTGTAGATAATATAGAAATAGTTATAAAAAGCATTAAACATATAGCTGTTATAGATATAAAATTGGTGTTAATTTTACTACTTATCTGTCTAGTAACAAAAATATTTAGCTTTTTAAGATATATATTTTTATTATTTTTAACTACATACAATATAAATCCTGCTAATCCATAATAAAAGAAAGCAGTACCCATAATTCCAAGTATTATTGAAATAGGGAATCTATAATCCTCTACTTTTAATCCTACTTCCATTACAAGCTTATATGCCAATATAAGAGCTCCTACTCCTAAAACAAAAACTATAATTGAAACTATAGGATTTTTTATCTTTATATTTTCACTTTTCTTACTAGCATTTATCATATCAATAAGCTTATACTTTGAAATTACAAAGGTATTAAATATCATTATAAGTAAAAACATTATTCCAAAGTAAACTATAGTCTTTACAGCAGCACCTGCTGAGAATATAAACTTATATTCGCTCATCCCTACTTGAAATAGCTTAGCTGTAAAAAGAGAAAGTCCTTGTGATAAAACTATGCCAAGTATTAGCCCTGCCCCCAGAGATATAAGGCCTATGAAAAAAGATTCTGATACTAAAATTTTTGAGATTTTTCTTTTACTCATCCCCAATGTCATATATACGCCAAGCTCTTTTTTTCTTCGCTTTATCATAAAGTTATTTGCATAAATAATTAATCCACCCAAAATTGCAGACACAAATACAGATACCCATGAAATAACGGTAGTTAGTATATCTATGTAGCCAGCTTCACTTTTACTTATCTCAAACATTGCCTTTTGCGATTCTATGGAGTTAAAACTATAGAATATACACACAGCAAAGGTTAACGTTAAAAAATATATAGTGTAATCTTTAAAACTCTTCTTCACATTATTTATTGCAATCTTAGAATACATCTCCACTGTCACCTCCAAGTAATGTCACTACTTCTATAATTCTATTAAAGAATTCTTTTCTACTATCATTTCCTCTAATTAATTCATTAAAGACCTTTCCATCTTTAATAAATAAAATTCTATGAGCATAACTAGCTGTGAAGGCATCGTGAGTAACCATAAGGATGGTAGCCTCCAATTCTTCATTTAACTTTTCAAAGGAATCTAGTAATAATCTAGATGACTTAGAATCTAATGCGCCAGTAGGCTCATCTGCTAAAATCAGTGATGGATTTGTAACAATAGCTCTAGCTGAAGCAACTCTTTGCTTTTGTCCACCAGACATTTCATAAGGATATTTATTTAAAATCTCACATATACCTAATTTACTTGCCACATCTTTAACTCTTCCATCTATGCTTTTAGGTTTTGCCTCTTGTATAGTAAGTGCCAATGCAATATTTTCATAAGCTGTTAATGTATCTAAAAGATTAAAATCCTGAAATATAAATCCAAGCTCATCTCTCCTAAACTTTTCAATATCTCTATTCTTAAGAGTAGTTATATCTTTATTATTTATAATTATGTTTCCCGTAGTCACAGTATCAATGGTAGATATACAATTTAAAAGAGTAGTCTTACCACTGCCCGAAGGTCCCATTATTCCAAGGAACTCACCCTTTTCTACTTGAAAGCTTATATTGTCTATGGCTTTAGTAACATTCCCCTTTCCTCCATAATATTTTTCTATATTTTCAACCTTTAAGACGTTTTCCATAATTCATCCTCCCAAAATCTATTTTTAGTTTTGTCTTAACTTCATGAGCTTATTATATATTTTTCTTTAATTATCTTATATTTAATTTCATGTCATTAATCTTTCATTTTTGTAAGATACGGTTGTATAAAATGGGGCTTTCACAAAAAAAGCTAATCTAAATAAATATTGAATAAGCACTTCAATATTTATTTAGATTAGCAATATATTTTAACTTATAGCTAGAACTTAACTTATGAGCCAATTTTAGCTCTCAACATTGCAATCAAGCCAACTCATTTTGCGAAAGCTCCTATTAAAAATTTGTAAGTCTTCCTAAAGGAAAGATTATATGAGCCTTAGTTCCAAACTCTAACTTTGATTCAATACTTATTCCCAACTCTAATCTGTCGCAAAGCTTTTTACACAGATATAATCCCATTCCTGTAGATTTTCCAAATTTTCTTCCATTATCTCCAGTAAAGCCTTTCTCAAAAACTCTAGCAATATCTCTTTCTGGAATTCCAACCCCATTGTCCTCTATAGTTAAAGTTACCCTATTCTCCCCTAAAGCTGAATATATCCTAACTATGCCTTTGGATTCCTTAGAGTACTTTATTGCATTTCCTATAATCTGATTTAAAATGAACTCCACCCATTTTATATCACTAAAGATTTTTCCTTCTATTTCACCTATATCTAAGGAGATTTTTTTATTTATAAAATCTCTAGAATTTTTTCTTAGAACTTCCATGACAGCTTCTTCTAGGCTAAATTCTCTTATTATATAATCTTTACTTACATCATTACTCTTTGAGTAATAAAGGACTTGTTCTATAAAGTCTTCTATCTTCTTCAGTTCATATCCAATTTTATTTGTCACTGTACTTTCATTATTGTCTATAATAAGTCTTGCAGAGGCAATGGGCGTTTTTACTTCATGAACCCACATTTCTATGTATTCTCTGTATTCCTTTTGAGTATATTCATACTTTTTTACATGCTCATGCATGGTCTTATTACATTCTTTAAGGACTTCATAAACTATTTCTCCCTCTAGAAAGTCTGGCTTTTCCATAACCTCTGGAAGCAAATACTTTTTATCAAGATTATCTACAGTTCCTGTAATATTATCTAAAAAGTGTTTATACTTAATAGTTTCTAATATTATATATGTACTTAATGGAGTAAACCATAATATAAAGGCTAAAAATATTAATCCACTTCCAACCTTTAAAAATACTAAAATAGCTACAAGAATTATAAATAGAACTCCATTAATTATTAAAAAACCACTTCTTGACTTTAGGTATTCCATAACCCTCATTTTTATCTACTCCTTCCTCTAACTATTTTTATTTAGCTTCTAATTAAACCCTAAATATAGATTACTTTAACTTGTTATATGGGTTAAAATGTTAGTAATCCAATTATGGTTCATTAATTATTATAATCCTAATGTCACTATTTAAGGATTAACTCCTTTAACCCTCTATGAATTTAGCAACTATTTAAAAAGTTAAAAAGTTTCCTATGAAACTATTTAAATAGTTTCATGAGGCTTTCACAAAAATAGCTAATCTAAATAAATATTGAATAAGCACTTATATTATTAACGCTCATCCGTTTCGGAGTATTGATTTACTTAAGATTGGTAATATATTTTATGAAAGCCCCTTATATATTTAACTATATTTTATTAAAATCAATTTTCCTAAGGCATTATATACCCAAGACCTCTTCTTGTTTCTATAGCATCCTTAACTCCTATCTCCTCTAGCTTCTTCCTAAGCCTTGTCACATTTACTGATAAGGTATTATCATCTACAAATAGATTGGATCTCCACAGATAATCCATCAAATCCTCTCTAGACACAATATTTCCTTGGTTTTTTATAAGGTAATACAGAATTCTTAATTCATTTTTAGTAATTTCTAGAGTCTCATCCCCACAGCTTATAGTACCATTAGATAAATTTAACTTTAAATCATTGTATATTAAAACTTCTTGATTCCCTTCATTTCCTTGATTTACTCTCTTTAGCACAGAATTTATTCTAGCTAAAAGTATTTGAGTATTATAAGGCTTAGTTACAAAATCATCTGCTCCTAAATTCATACTCATCAGTTCATCCATATCACTATCTCTACTAGTAACTACAATTATAGGCACCTGCGAAGTTTTCCTCACTTCTCTACAAATATAGAATCCATCAAACACAGGTAAATTTATATCCAAGAGTATAAGGTTTGGTTCTTCTTTCTCAATAATAGACATTATATTTTTGAAATCAGTAGGAGCTACAACCTCATATCCATATCTAGTTAAAAATGTTTCAAGTTCCTGTCTAATAATTTCTGTATCCTCTATTATAATAATTTTTGCCACTTTATCACTTCCTATCTCATCTTTATATTAAACATTTAATTTAAGTCAATATATGTATTCAATAATCCTCATTGTAATATATAATAAACTAACTATTATTTAATAATTTTAGTATAAGCATAACACTAAAGCCTTATGTTAAATTTTTAATTTTAAAGATTAATACAAAATTTTTTTACTTCATTATTAAGAATATTATAACTAAAACATAATTGAGCTAGAAGAAAATTAATAATTATTTTACTTTAAATCTATATAACCCCTTTACGTTTTTACATTTTATGGTATAATATCCTTATTTAATGATTTTTATGGAGGTGGATTTTGATTTGAAAAAGGTTATTATAGCTTTTTTTATAATAGTTATAACTTTAATTTTGACTTTGACTTATCTATCTTATTATAAGAAAGAAATTTCTTTTAAAGAAACTTTAGAAAAGATTAATTATGAAAATCTAAATATTCCTATATCTGAATTAAACATCAGAGATTTTATATCTGAACTGCCTGATGAAGAACTACTAACTGCTGAAGAACATACTATGTTATTTTCATCACCTCAAATGATATCTCCTACAGCTATAACTAAAAGAGAAGCCCTTTCTGATGTAACCCTTTATTTCAAGGCCTTAAAATCTAGCTATGCTCCATACAACTATTATGGTGGTGATGAACAATTTTTAAAGGCTAAAGAATCAGTTTTAAATTTTATCGGAAATAATGATCTAATTCAAGTAGATGAATTAACTCAATGTCTAAAAGATAATCTTTCCTTTATACCAGATGAACATTTTTATATAGGAGAATATGATTTTAATTTAGAGAATACCTACAGATATTATTCAAATACAACATTAAAAGTTTTGAAAAATAGTGTAGGCTACTATTTAGAGTACGATGACGTATATTACTATATTAAATCCATAAATGAAGATAAAGATATTGAAAAGTATTTGAAGCTTTCTATAAATACTGATGGAAATTTAGTGTATAATCTAGGTCTTCTACAGAAATATGACGGACAAGCCTCTAGTACAATAACCGTAGTATTTTATAGAGGTGAATCAGAATATACTAAAAATATTGAACTTAAATTATTAAATACTTTTTCAGATGCAACTGACTCATCTTTAGAATATACAACTATAGATGACATTCCTATAATATCATCAAGAGATATACCTTATAGTATAAGCTTAGATGGAATTGAGTTTATAAAAACTGCTTCTGAAATAAAGGAGTACCCTGTAAGCATAATAGATTTACGTGGAAATCATGGTGGTGATATACTTACTGCTTTGAACTGGGTAAATGAATATTTTGGAGTTTCATCTGATGGAAAAGGACTTTTCTTATTACTTTATAGAAGATCAAAGGCTGATCCATCCTACTATGACTTTAATACCTTTGATAAGGATCTAGAAACTTTACAGCTTGAAAAGATTGATACCTACTATTATGAGCATATACCAAAACCTAAAGAGCAGCTTAATAAAAATTCCAACACTATCTTTGTCCTTACAGATAAAGAAACCTCTTCTGCTGCTGAATTTTTTATAGAACATCTAAAGGATTTTGAAAACATTGTAGTTGTTGGTACTAACACCCATGGTACTCTTGAAAGCTCTAATATAGAACTTGGATATCTGCCCAATTCTCACATAGAATTTGCCTATGGAAACTGGCTGAGGTTATATGATGACAATTTTTTTAAAGAAGGTGAGGGCATTAAACCTGACCTATGGGTAGATGGAGAAGAGGCCTTAGATTTAACTTTGAAACTTATACGTAATTATAAGTTAAAGTAATTAGCGTTTAAATTATAGTTATACGAATGCATCTTAAACTAAGTTAAATCTTAAATTTATCTTATGAAATTATTTTCAATAATAAAACATCCTATTAACTAGAATTTATCTACCATAAACTCTAATTAATAGGATGCTTTATGATATATTGAATAACATGTACTCATAAAAATAATTTATCTTACATCAAAGTCCTTTTATAATTATGGAAAGTTTGAATTACCTTAAAACCCAAGCCTTCATATAATCTTCTTGCTTTCTCATTCCACTCTACAACACAAAGATCAATATTTTTAGCTCAACTTATTTACTTCTCTCTCTATTCTCTCTAAAGCTTCTTCAAGAACAACTCTACTAGTTCCTATATTCATTCTTTGAAACATAGCTCCTGCATGTCCAAACATACTACCATCATTTAACCATACTTTACACTTTTTAAGGAAGAAATCACTTAACTCCTCAGGCTTCTTATTTAGCCCTGAACAATCAATCCATAATAAGTAGGTTCCCTCTGGTCTTCTAACCTTAATCCTAGGAATTCTTTTTTTAAAGAAGTCTAAAGTAAAATCTATATTTTCTGTTAAATACTTCATAAGATCTTGATACCATTCTTCGCCACTTGTATAAGCTGCTTCCTGTGCTACTGATCCTAAGGTAGTTGGACCTTCTATGCAGTCTTTCTCCATTTGAAGTACATATTGCTCTCTTAATTTTTCATTTTTAATTATTATGTTAGCAGTTTTAAGCCCTGCAATATTGAAGGTCTTATTTGGTGCTGTGCAAATTATAGAGTTATCAGCAAACTCTTCACTTATAGATGCAAATACAGTGTGTACGTTGGGCTCATAAACTATATCTGCATGAATTTCATCTGCTACTACTAACACATTATTTTTTATACATACTTCTCCAACTCTTTTTAGTTCCTCTTTAGTCCATACTCTTCCTACCGGATTGTGAGGACTACAAAGAATTATCATCTTAGTCTTTTTACTAATTACCTTTTCCAAGTTATCAAAATCCATCTCATATCTGCCATCTTTACAGATTAAGGGATTTTCTACAACCTGACATCCATTATTTTTTATAATGTTATAAAAAGGATGGTATACTGGTGTTTGAATTATAATTTCATCTCCTGGTTTTGTATAGGCTGCAACTATAGTTTTTAATCCTGGTACAACTCCTGGTGCAAACTTCATCCATGGTTTTTCAATCCTCCAGCCAAACCTCTTATAAAACCAATTTATAGCAGCTTTATAATATGATGAAGGTGTAAGTGAATATCCGAAGATAGGATGTTCTAGTCTCTCTCTTATAGCATCCCCTATTTCTTCTGGTACTTTAAAGTCCATATCAGCTACCCATAGTGGAATGATTTCACTATCATTATAAGTTCTATTTATTAAATCCCATTTTATGCAATTACTACCCAGTCTTTCTACCTTTTCGTTAAAGTCATATTTCATATCTCCTATCCCCCATCTTGAAATGTTAAATAAAGCTAACAAAACCATTCTTAATCTTTAAATTTTTCTGTGCAATATAATTCTATCACTATTTTCATAAATATAGTATTGCAATCTTCTATAGATGTACTTAAGTGTATAAAATAATACTATAATTCATACTATTTCTTAATTTCTATGTATAATCATATTATAAATATTGTTACAAAATAAACATATAAAAGGAATAGGAGAATTAAAATGAAAATAAGAAAAGAACTACCCGAAATCTTTGATGATTTTGCAGAAGCTAGAAGAAATTCCTTTATTGCAGCTAAGAAACTTAAGGATCAAAATATACCTTTAGTAGGAGTATTCTGCACTTATATGCCTCAAGAATTGCCACTTGCTATGGGTGCTAGTGTTGTTTCTCTTTGCTCTACTTCTGATGAAACAATTTCAGAAGCTGAAAAAGATTTACCACGTAACCTATGTCCTCTTATCAAATCAAGCTATGGTTTTGCTAAAACAGATAAATGTCCATTCTTTTACTTTTCTGATTTAGTTGTAGGTGAAACTACTTGTGATGGAAAGAAAAAAATGTATGAATACTTAAGTGAATTTAAACCTGTTCACGTTATGGAATTACCAAACTCTCAAAGTGAAGAAGGTTTAAAACTTTGGAAGAAAGAAGTATTTAAGTTTAAAGAGGTTTTAGAAAAACAATTTGAAACTACTATAAGCGATGAAAAGGTTAAGGAAGCCATTAAACTAAAAAATGAAGAAAGGAAAGCTCTTAAAACCTTTTATAGCCTTGGAAAACTAGACCCTCCAGCACTTTTAGGAAAAGATATGTTTAAAGTGCTTTATGGAGCTACCTTTAAATTTGATAAATCAGAGATCCCAAAGGAAATATATGCTCTAACTGAGAGAATTAAAGCTGAATATGAAGTGGATAAAAAATATGAAAAGAAACCGCGTATCCTTATAACTGGATGTCCTATTGGTGGTGCTACAGAAAAAGTTATAAAAGCCATAGAAGATAATGGCGCTCATGTAGTGGCTTTTGAAAACTGTAGTGGCGCTAAAGCTATCGATGAACTAGTAGATGAAAATAATCCTGATATATATGAAGCTATTGCTCGTAAATACTTAAATATTGGCTGTTCATGTATGACTCCTAACCCTAATCGTATAGATTTACTTAATAGAATTATAGATGAATACAAAGTAGATGGAGTCGTAGATGTAGTTCTTCATGCTTGCCATACTTATAATGTAGAAACATTACTAATTAAACGGTTTGCTAATAACACCAAAAATATTCCTTACATCAGCATAGAAACAGATTACTCTACTGCTGATATTGGACAACTTAACACTAGAATAGCTGCTTTCATAGAAATGCTATAATTCAACACTGACATTACTTGGTCTAAAGATCATTCAAGCAAACTTATCTGATATTTAGCTACTGCTACCTACTCGCCCCCTTCTATAATATGGCATCTACAGTGGCACGACTCTAGATAAGTTCAATTAAACTTTATTGTAAGATAGGCTCCCTCTGAAACTAAGTTTCATTTAATAATAAAAGGGTAAAACCTCAANNTTGAGGTTTTACCCTTTTATTAATATATGATATATGGTATATATCTTTATTTTACATTTATAATATCTACTAATCACATATTGTATTCTTAATTAACCCACAAATCTTTTTAGATGCACGTCCATCACCAAATATTTGTTGTTGCTTATATGTAGGATTGAAATTTTTAACTTGTTCTTTAACTTTAAACTTACCTGTACCAACAATTACATTCCATCCAGATTCAACAGTCTCTACCCAATCTGTTTCATTTCTCATTGTAATACATGGTTTATCCATAAAATAAGCTTCTCTATAAAAAAGCTCCATAGGTATCTTTCCAATCTTCTGTTTTGCAGTCAAGTTAGTAAAGTTACTTTATATTCTTCTTCTAGAGATGCATCATAATTTTTTTAGGTCTCACCGAAGATTCAATTTTCTGTTCTGTGAAGTCCATAAAGGTTATGTATAATATTCTTATCCATTGATATTCACCCTAATTTTGTTATTAGCAAGGGTAATTACATAAATCACAGGTAACCAAAGCGTAATCACTGATACATTACCTAAAATATACGGTTCCATAAAGTTAAAAATCATAAATACAATAAAGTAGATCCGTATAATATCTCCTTCTCTTTTATTAATTTTAAAAGTATATCTAAATGCTATTAAAATTATAATTACACCTAATAATAGTCCTATAAAACCACTCTGTAAGAATAATTCTAAAAAACCATTATGGGTATGCGCTGCTACTCTTTCATAGCTAGGTATAATTTTATTTTCTAATAAATAGTGCGTAGAGTTAAACCCATTTCCTAATAATGGATTTGAAACTAATTTATCTAAAGCATAATTCCAAATATATGTCCTCCCACTAAAGGTCAATGTCTTCCCAAAAAAAGTTTTGATTATCCTATCTAGAAATGGTGATGTTAATTTTATCACTGGTAGTGAAATTCCAATTATAATTGATGCTCTAATTAAAAACTTAGATAGGGATTTATATTTTGCAATAGCTAGTAATGGAATAAATAATACTATTGTAACTATACCAGTGGAACTTTTTGATAATAATATTAAAATTATATTTAAAATTAACATTATTGTAACGTTGATTTTATCTTTGTAAGAAACAAGTGAAGTTCTAATATAGTATAAGTAAATAAATATACAAAAGTTTAAATAAATAATCATTGTACTTCTACTTAAATGAATTCCTCTTACTACATGTTCTGATGGAAGACTTCCCATATAGCCTACTTTAGATAGAAATACTAGTGCAATTATATTTGTAAAAACTATAACATCACAATATGTTTTTAATATCTTAATTATTCTATTTTTAGTTGAAATACAAAATAACAAAATAAAATAGGAACACGGTCCTAAAAAGTTTATATACACTTTAATTGCCTCAAACTTCTTTGGTCCCCATAATACAGTAATTCCAATAAAAACCACGAATACTATTACAACTAGATATCTTCTAACTTTTATTCTTTCAGTTAATAAGTAATATAATACAATAAGTATAAATATTATATTTGTAATAAGTCTTGTTATACTTATAAAACTAGCTGGTATAAAAAAAGTCTCAAAGAATGCATCACTTACAGATGTATTTATAAATAGTATAAATACATTTAAAAATAGATTACTAAAAATTGTTTCTTTTGTCATTGGACTCACCTATTACTTCACCATAAATTGATTTTAATTTTTCTACTATAACTTTTTCTGAAAAATTATCTCGACAATACTCTTTAATATATTCAGAGTTATAATTTGAGTAACTAGATACCATTCTTATCATAGATTCCCCAATTTGTTCCACATTATCAATTTCAACTAAGATTCCACATTCATCATTAACAAAACTATCTGGACCACCAGTTTTTGTTCCTATTACAGGTTTACCATAATACATAGCCTCTACAAATACAATGCCAAAGGTTTCAAATCTGCTAGCCAATATGAAGCAGTCGCAGTTCTTCATGTGATACGCAACTTCTTCTCTATTCAAACTACCTAAAAGAATTATATCCTTCTCTAAGTTATACTTATGAATTAACTGTTGTAACTTTGTAAATTCTTCTCCGTTTCCACCTATATATAATTCAACATCTTTAAGATTATCTCTATTTGAATTATAAGCTTCTATTAAGGCATCCATTCCCTTTTTATTAGTCAATAGGCCTAAGCTAAAAAACCTAAACTTTTTTTTATTTTTATCTATAGTCGTACTTGAATCATTTATTATTACTGGATTAGCGATAACTCTTATTTTCTCTTCTGATATATACTTAGATATTTCTCGTTTTAATCCTACTCCAACTGCCATAACAACTTTTGCATTGCTAAATACATCTTTAAGGTACTTTTTTTGAGTATTATTAAGAATATTTCTAGCATATTTAGTGGAATGCTCAGTAATTACATATGGAATAGTCATCTTGGATTTACTATATGCTATTCCAGCGTCAATGGCTGAGTGAATATGGATTAATTCTGGATTTCCTTCGATACTAATAATTTTACTAATAACTTTATTTAATATTGAACTATAATATCTTAAATAAATTTCTGTAAGTCTTGGAATATAATTATAAGTCACATACCTATATACTTTAACACCATTTTCCTCATAGAATTTAAGTTTATTTACTTCTTCTTTAGCATCACGTTCGTTTATACTTTTTATTACTATATTTACAACAACAACTTCTATATTTTCTTTTACTAATGCTTCTGCTTGTTCTTTAAAGAATATACCATCTAATGGTTTTTCCTTGCTAGGATACCATGAAGGCAATAAAAATATTTTCATAGTTCCTCCTTTTATGCTGATTATTTAAATAATCTCTAATTAATTTCTATTTTTCTCATATGTCTTCTTATAAAAATATAATAAATAACAGATGATATTATAAATACTATTAATGTAGCATATGCCGCACCAATACTTCCAAATCTAATAATCAATACTATATCAAGAATAATATTGCATACTCCTGAAAATATGGCATTTATTAAATTAGCTTTTGCATTTCCTAAGCTAGCCAATACATTTCCATATGGAATCCTAAAAGTTCCTGATACAAAGTAACCTACCATTAAAACCCTAAATACAGGAATCGCACTTAAATACTTCTTACCGAACAATATATAAAATATAGGTTTTGCAAATACTATTCCACCTACTGTTATTATCAAATTTAAAACAGCTAAAGATTTTACTAAAACTGATAGTTTTTCTTTAATCCATACTTTATTATCTCTATTTTGAGCAAAATATGGATATGCAAATGTCATAATAGATATAGATATAAAAGTTAGGTTAAAAGGAATATGAGTAGCCATTTTATAGTTAGCAAGCAGTGCAGGATCCTTTGTGAATATACCTACAAGCTGAGTATCCAATAAGTATAACATTTGAGACATAGCATTTCCCAATATAGTTATAATGGAAAACTTTAAAAATTCTAGTTTTAATTCCTTATTTTTTATCGTACTACCTCTATATGAAAATATATCATCTTTAATAAAAAATGCTCCTAGTAATACTGTTAATAAATAAGCCACGTATATTCCAAGAATTAGACCATTAGCTCCCATAAAATATGAAAATACTGTAGTTGCAGAGAAGTATATAATAGTATTAAATACTGTCAATCTGCTATATTCCTTATTTCTAAGTGAAGACCTCAAATAACTTTGTATTGCATCATATCCAATCTTTAATACAGGGATAAAAGACATAATAAATAAATACCTTCTACTATCCTCTATTCCTAAAGGTCCCCATGTAGCATAAATCATAAGGCCTATGCTAATTAGAAAGTTTACTACCACTCCTATTTTTATCCCATAATTAAAAAATCTATATTTTTCCTTATGATCCTTTTGAATACTACTATACTGTAGTATCCCTGAAGTTATCCCTAAGCCTTCTAATAGTAATGCCATACCCATTATGTTTTGTGCATAAGAAAAATTTCCATAATCTGAAACAGAAATAATTCTTCCTAATATAGCAATTGTTCCAAACTGAATTATTTTATTTATAAAGCTAGCACTAAATATTTCTACTAACCCTTTGCTAAGCGCTGATTTTATAACACTTTTATCCATAAATATCATTTATCCTTTTTATAAAATTTAATAGTGTTATTACTTGTGTTTTTTCAATTAACTTACCATTTTTAAGTAGAATTTCACAATCATTTTTTAGTTCTTTATACTCATCAAGTAGGTGAAAATTCTCTTTTATGTAATTATTAATGAAATTCCTCAAAACTTCATTTGTAGCATACCATTTTTCAAAAGGATTCATATTATTGCTTTGTGAGCCAAATCGCTGTATTTGACCATCTATAACTCTAAATACCTTTCCTGCAAAAGTTCCCATAAACTTCTGATTAAATTTTGTTGGTCTCAAATTCCACTTCTGCCACTTATAATTTGTTGCTTCAGGATAGTACTTTTGAATCATTTTCAAAAATGCAGCTTCCTTATACTTAAGTTCCGGTTTCATTCTAGTACAATATGCAATTAAATCTTGTTCTAAAAAAGGTTCACATGTTTCTGATATATGAAAGGAACTTACTGAGCCATTATACATTCCATTAATTCCTCTATTATAAATTGCAAACTTCTCTTCATTAGAGTATTTTTTCTCGATATCAGATTGTATGAAGCTAACTTTATCTTTTAATATTTTAGAATACATCCAATTATCAATAGATGGTTTATTGTGCACAGGTGCATCTATATAGTCTCCATGCATTATATCAGCTATATTGCCATTAAAGATGAACCCAAACTTATCAAAGTTAATTAAGTCATTTGTTGAAACCAGATGAACAGCTCCACTATAAATATTTTGACCATAATTACTTGTAACAGCATCATCTACATTCATTAAGTAATTTCCATTATTTAAACTTCTAAATATACTATCATATTTAAAATCTGCAGCAATTTCTCTAGCAATTTTTTCGTCCCTAGAGTAATTTTCCGAAAATGTTATAGAAGTTATATCATTATAACCAAGTTTTTTGGCTGCAACTCCTATCATTCTTGAATCAAGGCCGCCACTTAAATATGTTACATGCTTATAACCAAATTCCTCATCCTTTTTGAAAGCCAAATTAACAGAGTTATTAAATAGCTCATACATATTGTCTACTATTACATCTTCTGAATCTGTTAAAAAGTTTTCATTATCAATAAAGAAATATTGCGTTTTATTTATCGTGTTATTTTCATAAGTAATAATTGTTCCAGGGTCAACCTTATTTATCTCTTTAATAAGAGTTGTATCATTAATCATGTATCCAAAAGTCAATAAATAGTAAGCTCCTATTTCATTAAGTGTAGATTTCACATCTATTTCTTTTAAGACTTTAACTAAGTCAAAAACATCACTACTTACTATAAAACATTCTTTTTTAATATCAAAATAGTAATAAAGTGGTTTAGAACCCAGATGATTAGTAAATACTTCCCATTTCTTTTCTACTTTATCATATATAATTCCATAGAAATTCCCTCTAAGACTATCAACCATTCTTATACCATGTTCTTTATACATTTTTTTTATAAGCGAATAGTTATCATATACTCCATAATTATTTTGCAGCTCATGATTATTAAGAATTACACCATCTAAAACTATAAGTAATTCTTCATCTTCATGAAACACTTTATCATTCAAGAATTTTTTATTAAAGTTTTTATATACTAAGTACTGATTTCCTTCAATATATTCATCAGTAATTAATTTTGTCTTATCAAATTTATCCTTAGTTACTATAAGTGTTGTACCTATCAAAATTTACACCCCCACTTTTAAATAGAAACTTATTTTCAATCTCCTACTATACATTACTTTTATAATTATAAAACTTATTTCTAAAAGCATCTGCCCCATTGAAAATTATTCCTGTAATGTTTCCATCTACACTATTTACTAATTCTATACTTTCTTTTACTACATCTTTTTTAACCACTTCTGCTTTTACCACAAGTACAGTACAATCCACTTTATTAGCAATAGCTAGAGCATCTGTAACTACCTTTATTGCTGGAGAATCGATTATTACATAGCTATATTTTTTCTTTAACGCTTTTAATATATTATCTAACTCATTTGAATTAATTATCTGAGTGGGATTATTAATGCTTGATCCAGCTAATAATACATCTAAGTTTTTATTTATCTGTTTTATTCCATCTTCTAATCCGCTTTTTCCCAATATGACATCGCTAATACCAACTTTATTATCTACATTATACACTTCATGAAGTGATGGTTTTCTCAAATTTCCTTCTACTAGTATAACTTTTTCATCGCAATTTGATAATGCCTTTGCTAAGTTAGTTGCTGTTGTAGTACTCCCTTCACCTATTAAAGAACTAGTTACTAATACAACTCTATTTTCATTTGAATTATTTTTATATCTAATATTAACCGCTAAGTTATTGTATGCTTCGCAAGCTATGTCACAAGATCCTTGTTTTAGCTTTCTAGTGCTTTTTTCTTTGAATTTAGGAATCATGGAAATGATAGGCATTTTCAATTCTCTTTCTACCTCTCCCTTTGTTCTAAATGTTTTATTTAAACATTCCATAACAAACACTATTCCTGTTCCAATACCTAATCCTCCTAATACACCCAGTAATATAAGTAGACCATTGTTTCTTATATCTGCGTGTTCAACTATACCTATATCTTCAGCTACAATAATTTCTGTATCAGCTTTATACTTGCTTGGTAGCTCTTTAAATTTTTCTACTACCCCTTGAAGAATAGTAAGAGTCTCTAGCTTATTATCACTAGTATACTTAATTTGAATAAAATCACTATTTGGTATATAAGAAATTTGTAATTTAGTTAATAATAACTCTGGAGTTAATTTTATATTAGTGTCTTCTAATACGTCCATTAAAAAATCTCTTGTTTTAACTAACTCTATGTAGTTTTGCACTAGGTATTTATCTTTTTTAACTTCTACATTATTTTCAATAATTGTATCATTATTTTTAACAAGAATTTTTACACTACCTTCATATGTATTTGCTTTTTCTGAAGCTATACTTACTATTGCTGTTACTGTAGTTATTATAACTGCAATAGCTATTATTATCTTCCACTTTTTCAGACATCCCTTTACAATATCTTCAAATTTAACTATTTGTTCTTCCATGTTAATCCTCCTATTGTTTGCTAATAGTTTAGCTTTAATATTTCAATCTAATAATACATAGGTATAATATTATTAATTAAATTCATTATATATAGTATACTATACTTTATTAAAATTCATATTGATATTAATAAACTATTAATTTATTTAATTTCATTGATTAAAAGAACTAGTCCACTAAATTAACTAATTGTTTATCTTTACAATTATACTATTAAGAAAGTAATATTGTCTATATGATAATTCTTAGTATTCAGCATGTTTTTTCTAATTAATGCTATAATACTATTAATACTAAAGAAATTATTAAGGAGAGTTTATAATGCATAGACAATATATTAACTATTCTGCAAATATGCCTGTGTCTATTTCCTTAAATACCATTAAAAATTATCCAATCCATTGGCATTATTGCATCGAGATTCTCTATGTTGTAAAGGGTACAATTAATCTATATATAAATACTGAAAAATTTGTAATAACAGAAAATCAAATAGAAATTATAAATATAGATGAAGTTCACAGCATAGAAAGTGATGACCCTGATAATAAAGTGATCATATTCCAGATAGATCCGTACTTCTTCCAAAAGTACTACAATGATATTGAGAATATGTTCTTCTATACAAATTCATCTAGTGAAGATTCTCAACT
Organism: Clostridium sp. UBA1056; assembly: GCA_002316385.1. Taxonomy (GTDB): domain Bacteria; phylum Bacillota; class Clostridia; order Clostridiales; family Clostridiaceae; genus Clostridium_J. The sequence continues at coordinate 74,601 of DCDL01000055.1, read as the reverse complement.
TGGAGAAGAATACGAAGATTTAAGGGTATTTCTTTGCCAAATACTTTGTGAGACAGTACAAAAGCAAGATAACTATGATGAGGAGATTGAGGATATTCTTGTAAAGCTTCTTTATCATCTTATAAATAATTTCAACTATTTAATTCATGAAAAAGAAGAGCTTAAAGAAAATAAAGATCAGCTTCAAAGGTATCACAGCATATCTAAATATATCTATAATAATTATCAAAACAATATAACTCTTAAGGATATATCTAGTAATGAATATCTAAGTACTCATTATTTATCTAGAGAAATAAAATATGCAACAGGATATTCATTTACTGATTTTCTAAACCTTATTAGGGTAGAGGAATCTATAAAATTAATCTTAGATACTGATATGACACTATCCGAAATCTCTGAGGAAATTGGTTTTTCTCACACTAGATATTTCAACAAACATTTTAAGCTACATTATAAGCTTACACCGCTACAATTTAGGAAAAAATATAAATCTACTCCTGAGGAACTTGAAAAATTGACTAAATATACAACCCATCCTCTTGAGGGAAGTTTGAATGATATAATCTATTATCTAGAAGACTATGATAGGTTTAACTATGAGGATAAAATTCATCAGTTAAATATTAATATGGAAAACTATATAAGTGAGTTTAATAAAAACTTTAATAGAGTTATAACCATTGGTGATGCCTTTGATCTTTTGATTGAGGATAATAAGGATACCCTAGAAGAACTTCAAGGGGAGATGGATTTTGAATATGGACGAATTTTGAATCTATTTAGTACAGATATGGCCATATTTCCTGGTTCTAAATTTCATAACTGGAATAGAACAAAGGATGTCCTCGAATTTATAGAATTCTTAGATATTATACCTATAATTGTTTTAGATATAGATAGTACCTATGAGGAACATATAGATAAAATAAATGATGGACTCAATGAAGATATATCTAGAAATGCCTTATCCCTTAAAAATTCTATAGACATATATGAAGACTTTAAAAATATACTTCTATCCTTTATGGAATACTTTAACGCTATAGAAACTCTTAATTATAAGAATTTTAGATTTCAATTTTCTTCTACCTTTCCTAAAGATCTAAGAACTTCAATTGAAGAAATCTTAACTGATAATAAATTAGAGTTTGAGGATGAGCCTTTTACAATAAATAATGAAGTAAATAATATTTATGATACAGCTTACATGATTCCATTTATTATTGATAATGTAGTTAATCATCGAGAGGACTTAAGTTTTATAAGAGCCTTTGATGTTGTTGATAAGCAAGTAAATATAACTAATGAACTATTCTTCGGCTATCCTGGACTTATAAATGATAAAGGAATTAAGAAACCTGCCTTTTATGCTTATTCTCTTTTAAATAAATTAGGTGATACATTAGTTGCAAAGGATGATGGATATATAGTTACTAAAACAGATAATCAATATCAAATCTTACTTTATACTTACCATGATAAAATTAATGATTTAATATCTATGGCAAGTTTTTCAAAGCTTAGAGGTATAAAAAATGCTACTTCTAAAAAGTTATCCTTAAATATAACTAATATTCATTCAGACATTAATGTGACTACTTATGAAATTAATGAAAGGATAGGCTCATCCTATAACTATTGGGTTGATATGGGTAAACCTACAAGACTTAATAAGGATGAGAATGGAATTCTTCATAAGGCTTCTTATCCTAATATTAGATTTAAATACTTTAAGAAAAGTACAGTTATAAATATTTTAGCTACCCTAAAAACCTATGGTGCCACATTAATTATAATTAACGAAGTTCAAAAACCCTTAAGATAAATTAATTTTACCTCATATTAGGCATATGAAAATAAATAACAATTCAAATATACGAGCATTCTGACTTATTTATTTTTTGAAGATTCCTTATATCAATATATATTTTTTATCAGAATTTCATAGGTTTCATATAAAATGCATTAATTTTGAGTACAAAAGCATCCTAATTAAGGTGCTTTTGTGCTTTTTCCTATTTTTCTCCAATTGTATTATGGGTGGAATAGTACTTTTTCATGGGCACTTAAGTGAATGTTTATTTAATTGTTTTCAACTATAATATTAATATAATATAAAATATTTCAATAATGAATTAACAACACTTACTATTTTCATAAAAACTGTTATTACAAGTAATTAGATTGCTAAATATTATAAGTTAAGTTATTTCATAAAACAAATTTATTATCTAAATTATAATAAATTAATTAATACTTTTTATAAACATTCTTGATATTAATTAAAGCTTAAGAAAAATAAAATAATTAAACATCAAGACAAATTATATTTTTCTGTGAAAATAAAATGAACTTTTTATAAAACAAACTTAAGAGAAATATGCAGAATTTTCAATAAATGAGGTGGGACTAATGGGAATTAACCCAAAAGTATTTTCGGATGGAAGGACATACAGAGTATTATTTAAGTTTGCTATACCTGCAATTTTTTCTTTGCTAGTAGCAGAACTTTATAACATGGTAGACACAGTTTTTGTTGGTCGATATATAGGCCCTAACGCTATTGGTGCCTTAACAGTTGCATTTCCAATTCAACGTTTTCTTATAGCAATCGCTTTCTTAATTGGTGTAGGAGCTTCAACCTACGTTTCTAGATATTCCGGTGAAAATCAACCTGAAAAGATTAAATCTACTGTAATTAATTCAATATCTTTAACTATAGTATCTTTAACAATAATTCCTCTACTCTTATTTTTATTCAGAGATGGATTATTATATAAACTTGGTGCTAGTGAAGCTACCTTTGAATTAACTAAAGATTATATATCCATAATCTTTTTAGGAGGAATATTCCAAGGCTTAACTGTGGTTTGCTCTCAAATAATGACAGCTTTAGGAAACTCTAAAATAGGACTTTATGCTAACAGTATAGGTGCACTTTTAAATATTGTAATTGACTACATATTAGTAGCTCATTTAAATATCGGTATAGCTGGTGCAGCCATCGCCACTGTATTTTCTCAATTTGTAGGTTTATTATTTGTTTTATACAAATTTAAAGATGTTATTAAACACCTTAAAATTAAACTTTCATTAAGTAGTATTGTGCCAAATATAGATATAGTATTAATTAAAGGATTAATCGCCGTTGGATTTTCAACCTTCGTTATTGAGATTTCAGATGCAGTAGTAGCTGTTGTTTTAAATAACCTATTAATTTCTAAAGGTGGAGATGCAGCTATAATAATAGTTGGTGTTATTACTAAAATATCTATGTTTATGTTTATTGCGATAATTGGTATAAGCTCTGCTATGCAACCAATTGTAGCCTTTAACTTCGGCGCAAGAAACTCTGATAGAGTTAAAGATACAGTTAAAGCATCTATAAAAACAGTATCAGTAATATCTTTAATATTTGGAGTATTCATTATGTATTTTGCACCACAAATGATAAGCTTGTTTTTAACTGACGCAAAATTATTACCTGAGGCTGTTAAAGCCCTAAGAATATGTATCTTCTTACTTCCACTAGTTGGACTCTACTATGTAGGTATATACTACTATCAAGCTGTTGGAGAGGCTAAAAAAGGATTTAGGTTATCTTTGTTTAGACAGTTAATAGTATTCATTCCTTTAGCTATAGTTTTTGTAAATATCTTTGGTACTATAGGTGCATGGATTGCATATCCCGTATCAGACTTAATTTCTGCAATAGTATCATTCTATCTACTAAATAATACTTGGAGAAAAAAAGAAAAAGAAGAAACTAAAACTGTAACAGCTTAATAAAAAAATTTACTCCTTAGAATGTAATTTCTAGGGAGTAAATTTTTTACATGTTTTTAGCTTTATTTATTATTAGTTAGAGAAGTTGTCTCTTTGATTCTAATAAAGGTTTCACTTTATATTATTGAAATAAAATATTGCAAGTTGTGTTCTATCTCTAAGATTTAACTTTTCTAAAACACCGCTTATATAGTTTCTTATTGTACCTTCACTTAAAAATAATTTTGCTGATATTTCCTTATTAGAAAGACCTTGAGAAACTAAAGTAATTATTTCAATATCTCTATCAATTAAATCGTACTTTGATATATCCTTTTTATTTTCATTATTATGTAGCATAGTAGGAATTTTAGATATAATTTCTTGTCCAAAAACACTTTGTCCAAGTTCTACTGCCTTTAAAGCAGGTACTATGCTTTCAAAATGTTGTTTTAAAATATACCCCTTAGCACCAACTTTTAATGCAGTTATAATATATTCATCATCCTCAAAAGTGGTTAAAAATAATATTCTCCCCTCATTATGAGATTTTAAAATCTTCTGTGCAGCCTCCAGCCCTGACATTCCCCCCATACGAATATCCATAAGTAATATATCTGGAGTATACCTATTATAAAGCTCAATAGCTTCTTCACCGCTATATCCAAGTGATATCACCTCTATATTACTTGATGTCTCTATGATGGTCTTTAAAGATGCTGCAATAAGCTTATCATCATCTATAATAATTATTCTCATAGTTCCCCCTCCTTCATAATAGAAATAAATATTCTAAATCCTTTTGCATTATCAAAATTCACAATACCATTTAGGCTATTTACTCTCTTTTCAATGCTTTGTAAGCCCATTCCACCATCCATACTTGCCTTCTTTTTACTTCCATCGTCTAAAATAATTACTTGATATAATTTTGGATGTTCATATAAACTTACAGTTACTGTGGTTGCATTTGAATGCTTTATTATATTAGATAGCGCCTCTTTTACAATAGCAATAATAGCATATTTAATTTTAACATCTGGATTAGAAGAAAACTCGTAATTTAAAGTAGCCTTACAAAACTTAAATTCATTTATCAACTTTGAAAGTTGTACATATAAGTCAATAGAATCCTCATGTAAATTATGAATACTACTCCTAATAGAATCCATACCGTGGTCTAAGGTAGATCTAATGTCCTCTAGGAACCCTTTAGTTTGCTCTTCTTTAGTAATTGCCATAATAGCACCTATTTGCAATATAGAGCTAGTTAAAAGGTGTCCTACATTATCGTGAATTTCTCTTGAAATACGATTTCTCTCCTTTAATGTTGCAAAATTAACTTCAAAGTCTTGTTTATATTGTAACTCCTTTACCTTATCTTCCAATACTATAGATATCTCAGTTAAATCATCTCTTTGTTTTATAAATTTATCATGCAAATTTTCATATTTTACAGTATTAAATTTCAAGATTGCTGATGTACTAAGAAGTCCAAGAATCATTATACTAATCATATGTGGATATTTATGTATATTCATAATGTATGGGATTAAAATTAAGATGCATATATATTTATACTTTGAAAAAATAGTATCATAAAATATTATAGGAATGCCCATCAGAAATTCAGGATATAAAATGCAAACAATACTATAACTTATTAATACTATTATATTTAATTTATCTTTGTTAAAGTATTCTAGAAAACAAGTTATTGCTACTGTAACTAAAATTGGTAAAATTGATTTTTCTATATCATAATTTTCTATAAGTAATAATGCCGAACCTATAAGTAAAATAATTTTATTTAATATATTATTCATCTATACTTCCTCACTTTATATATCTATAATAACATATACAAATTTCTTACAAAAGTTTTATATAAGAACCCTTAGATAGTGCTACTATCNNCATCTTTGACTTATTATTCATTTTCAGATGCCTAAAGTGACAAATGTAATTTAATATTCATGACAAATAGCACTTACCTACAAAGAGATTCTCTAATAAACTATAAGTATAAACTAAATAAAGTAAGGAGTAATAACTATGATTGTAAAAATAGAAAACCTAGTAAAAAGATATGGAGATTTAATTGCTTTAGATCACTTAAATTTAGATATAAAAAAAGGAGAAATATTTGGTCTTTTAGGTCCAAATGGTTCTGGTAAAACTACTACTATAAACTGTATGTTATCTCTACTTAAATATGATAAAGGAACTATTGAAATCTTAGGAGAAGAAATGACTCCAACAAATTATAAAGTAAAAAAAGACATTGGTATTGTTATGCAAAATGTAGCCGTCTTTGATGAATTGACAGTATATGAAAACATTGATTATTTCTGTGGACTATATGTAACAAATAAGAAGGAACGAAAAGTACTTGTGGAAAAGGCCATTGATTTTGTTGGACTTTCTGATTACAGAAAATTTATTCCTAAAAAGTTAAGTGGAGGACTTCTTAGAAGATTAAACATTGCTTGCGGTATAGCTCATAATCCAAAACTAATCATTTTAGATGAGCCAACGGTAGCTGTTGACCCTCAAAGTAGAAATCATATTTTAGAGGGAATAAAAAAATTAAATGCCGAAGGAGTCACAATTATATATACCTCACACTACATGGAAGAAATTGAACAGCTTTGTACTTCTATTGCCATTATGGACAAGGGTAAAGTCATTGCAAAAGGTACAAAGGAAGAACTAAAGTCCATTATTGATTTAGGTGAAAAAATAATTATTGAAGCCTTTAATTTAAATGAAGATCATATTAAAAATATAAATGCTCTCCCTAATATTATATCAGTAGACTATAAGAGTAATTTATTAAATATTAGAACAAAAAGTGGACATAGTTGTCTTGGGGACATTGTTAGCTATATTGGAGACAATAAAATAAGTTATGGAAAAATTTACTCAGAGCAACCTACCTTAAATGATGTATTTCTGGAAATTACAGGTAAAGAGCTTAGAGATTAAAAGGGGGTATATAGAATGTTTTGGCATATTTTTAAGTATCAACTTAAATGTCGTTTTAGAGATAAATTAAGTATCTTTTGGACTTTATTATTTCCAATTGTATTAGCTACAATTTTTAATTTAGCCTTTTCAAATATACTCACTGGTGAAGAGTTTGAGAAAGTTAATATTGCTCTTGTAAATAGTAGCAAAATATCTGAAAGCTTTTCTACAGCTATAGAAGACAGTGATTTATTTGTTATAGAGAATACAGATAAGAATAGAGCAGAAGAAATGCTTTCTAAAGGTGAAATTTCAGGGTATATAACCTTTGAAGATAATATTGAAATAACTGTTGCAAAGTCTGGTATTAACGAATCCATAATAAAAGCCTTTGTAGATAGTTATAGTCAAAAGTATTCCACCATATCAAATGTGGTATCCCTAAACCCAAGTATTATGAATGATGATTTTATGAGTAATCTTGCTCTTTATAATAATTACACAAAAGATAAAGAATTGAATAGTTCTACCAACGTAGTTGTAATTTATTTTTATACCCTTTTAGCTATGACTTGTATTCTAGCTTCAACCTCTGGTTGTGCTGATGTTATAAACATCCAAGGAAACCAATCTCAAAGAGCAGCAAGAATTAATATAACTCCTGTAAACAAAATAAAAACCTTTTTAGCTACTATAAGTGCTACTTTACTATTTTATTTTTCAACAGTGCTGATAGTTATACTATATATTTCCCGAGTTCTAAAAATAGATTTTGGTAACTCCATAGGTTATGTAATTTTACTTTGCTTTGTAGGTTGTTTTAATGGGATAACTTTAGGTGCCATGGTAAGTGCTTTGATTAATAAAAAAGCTAGTATAAAGGAAGGAATTTTACTCGCATTTACAATGGTCTGTTCTTTTTTATCTGGAATGATGACAGTTCAGATTAAATACTCCATTCAAGATAAACTTCCCCTTTTGTCCTATATAAATCCTGTTAACTTAATTACTGATGGATTTTACTCATTATACTATTATAGTACCTATGATAGGTATTTTCTTAATTTAGGTCTTCTAATATTGTATGGAATTATATTCTCAATAATTACTTTTTTAATTTTAAGGAGGCAAAAATATGCAAGTATTTAAACAATATTTTAGAATAGTTAGAAAAAGTGCTCTTTCCTCCTTACTGCTTTATGCTTCTATATTTGTATTTATGACAATTATTTTTAGTAATGTTGGGAGTTCTACAGATTCAGCCTCCTTTAAAACTGAAAAATGTAAAGTTGCAATTATAGATAATGACAATTCTCCTCTATCAAATAATTTAGAGACTTATATTAAAGATAATTCTAAATTAGTGAAAATTAAAACTACCGATGAAGGAATAAGGGATGCATTATTTTTTAGAGAAGCAGAAATTGTCATCACCATTCCAAATGGGTTTGAAGATAGCTTTCTTCAAGAGATTCCACTCAATTTAGAAACTCAAAGTATTCCTAACTCTTCCAGTAGTATTTTTATAAAATCAATGATAAATAACTACCTTAGCACAACCAAAGTTTACATTGATAATACTAGTAATTTGAACTTTGAAAAAATTAATGAGCTAGTAAATAAAGATTTATCTATAGATACAGAAGTTACTTTAGCAATGGATAATAAAGAAGATACTAAAAGTAGCGTTACCTATTACTTTAACTATTTAGCTTATCCTATGCTATGTATGTTAATACTTGGAATATCTATAGTATCAAATATTTTCAATTCACCAGATTTAAAAAGAAGAAATTTATGCTCACCTATTAATTCCTATAACTTCAACATGCAAATATTTTTAGGGGATATGGTCTTAGCATTATCTATTTGGACTATATTCATGGCACTAGCCATAGTAATGTATCCTCAAGATATGTTTTCTTTTAGTGGAGTGTTACATGGTATAAATTCTCTAATATTTACAATAACTTGTTTATGCCTTAGCTTCTTAATTAGCAATATATCCACTAAAAACTCCATAGGTCCAATTTCAAACCTTGTATCTTTAGGTTGTTGTTTCTTAGGGGGAGCCTTTGTTCCTCAACAACTTCTCAGCGAAACAGTAAAAAGTACTGCTATATTTAACCCAGTATATTGGTTTATTAATGTAAATGATAAACTTAACTCCCTATCAACATTTAATAATGATACTCTTACTCCAATACTATTTGAAATGTTGATAATGATAGCTTTTGCAATAGCTTTCTTAGGAATAGGTTTAGTTATCATGAAGCAAAAAAGAACTAAATATTAATACAAACAAATACCTAGCACTTTCATTATAGTACTGGGTATTTGTTTATATAAATTAAATTTTATCAAATACGTAATCCTTGCACCCATCTATTTATCCGATGACTACCAGCTCTAATACTCCTATCTTCTTCAAGGTTGGAGTAAAGAGCTGCTACGTCCCTGGATAACGATTTCTAAAGCTTCGAAGAAACTAAGAACTCTGTTTATCCGATGACTACCAGCTCTAATACTCCACATTCTTCAAGGTTGGAATAAAGAGCTGCTACGTCCCTGG
>DCDL01000055.1:16766-65178 GCA_002316385.1 Clostridium sp. UBA1056 | reverse complement strand
TCTGTTTATCCGATGACTACCCACTCTAATACTCCCATCTTCTTAAAAGTGGGAGTAAAGAGTGGCTACGACCCTGGATAACGATTTCTAAAGCTTCGAAGAAGCTAAGAACTCTGTTTATGCTAAATCCTTTTTATTATAAATAGCATAAGTAGTTACAATAGATATAACTATTATTCCAAAGCCTAAAAGTACATATTTCATTTCAAAACCATTCCTTAGTAACTTAGCTGGAACTACATAGTCAAAGGGTGATAAATATAGAAATCCTTCTAATTCATCTTTCATCTTTCCTATGATTCCAAATATATAAGTGGTAAAGAATACTCCTAGTGCAATGGATGTCCCTTGCTTACTAAATTTTATTATAACTGATAATAAAAATCCTAGAGCCATAAATATATATCCCAGAAAAGCCATTCCTATAAATAGAGTTTTTATATCCATGAGTAGTGCCATAGTTTCAATCTCTTCTGGCTTTACAGCCATAGAAATTCCCATAGTTACAGCTCCAACTATAACAATAAATAGATAAAATATAATTGCAGAGGAAAGTAATTTTGAAGTTACTATTTTACTTCTTGTAATTGGCTTAGAGTATAAAAACTCAATGGTACCTTCACTTTCTTCTTTTACTAAAGCAGATATTCCAAGAATTATTCCATATATTCCAGCTGCCATAGATATATATTGAATTGCATATGCTAGATAATCTGAAACATTTCCAAAATCTACAGCATCCTCAAGATTAAACGCCTCTAATAATGCCGGTGGTAGAGCATCCATCTTTGTAGCAACAATTTCTTGCATTCCACTATCCTTCATGCTAGGAAATAATGCCATAAACATAATGACTAGTCCTACACATACCACAGACCAAATAATAGCAGATTTTAATAGTCTTCTAAATTCAAATTTGAATACATTCATTCTAATTCTCCCCTTTCCTCTTATAATAATCCATAAAAGTATCCTCTAGAGTATGCTCGCCTATGAGTAACTTCTCCACATTAAACTTAGCTATTTCTTTAATTAATTCATCAATATTGCCTATAAAGCTAAAGGTTATTTCGCCTTTATTGTTTTCTATAATTTCACCCTTAAGTTCTTGAACCTTGTTATTATCTATCCCTTTAGCTTTTAATGTGACTTTTACTCCTGACTTTCTCGCAATCTTATCGATTTCAATTACATCAACAATTCTTCCATCTTTTATTACTGCAACCCTATCACATAGATTTTCAACTTCAACTAAATTATGAGAAGATAAAAATATAGTGGTTCCCTTTGCTCTCTGTTTTTCTAGTATATTGAAAAGTTTTTTCTGTATAAGTGGATCTAGTCCATTAGTAGGCTCATCTAGAATTAAAATCTTAGGATTATGAATAAGTGCTTGCACTATAGCTACCTTTTTCTTGTTTCCAAGACTCAATTCACTCATTTTTTTATCTAGCTCTACCTCTAGTTCTTTACATAGTTCATCTATATCTTGCTTATTAGAATTTTCATAAAAACTCTCAGCATATTTTATAATATTTTTCACTTTTGATTCATCATAAAATTTTACTTCACTAGGCACATAACCAATGTACTTTTTTATTTCACTACTTTCTTTAACTATATCCTTTCCAAGGATTTTTCCACCTCCAGAAGTAGGAAAAATTAAATTTAAAAGTGTTCTTATGGTAGTAGATTTCCCTGCTCCATTAGGACCTACAAATCCAAAGATTTCCCCCTCTTTAACCTGTAAATTGACCTCTACTATTCCACGACTTTTCCCATAACTCTTTGTTAAATTATTAGTTTCAATTATATTCATTGCTATCCTCCTATTTATCATCAAACTTTGAACTTTTATATAATCTCAATTTTTCATTAAATCTTTCTCCTGAAAACTTGTTATATAATGCAATAGACCCAGTAAATGAAACAAAGCATACAGTAAATATACTTAATGCAATAGTGAAATTATTACCAATACTTAAGTCGAACCAATTAAATATCCTAGCTAATATATAACCTATAAAAACAAGTAATATATAGTGAATAATTATCTTAATCCAAGTATTTACCTTCTTCAATATATTAGATACATATATAACATATTGAAGAAGAGTTAAAATTATAGATATAAATATCATCTGCCATACTAAACTAAGATGAATACTTTCTTCCCCTAAAAAAGGAGCGATGAGAGTATAAATAACAACTTGAGATGTAAAGAACATGCATGCTATTATCTTTATTTCTAATGTATTCTTAAAAAATTCCTTCATACTATCTTCCTCCTATAAATCTAATTTATTTTTTAAGATGGGTACATACTGTCTTGAAACTACTAGCTTTTCATCATTATCTAAAAGTATCTCTATTCGACCTCCAAACATAGGGACTATATTTTTTACCTTTCGCAGATTTATAATTGTAGATTTAGAAGCTCTAAAAAAATCTGTATTTTTAAGCCTTTCTTCTAATTCGTACAGTCTTGAATGTGTCTCAAAAACTTCTTTATCCATATAAATAAATGTCTTTTTATCAACTGATTCAAAGTAAAATATATCATTTGTATCTAAAATAAATATCTTTCCATCTTTATTCCCTGTTATTTTTTCTTCTAAGGCTTTAAGTTTAGATATAATTCTTGACACATTTCCATCTATTGTTTTACAGTTAATTACTATTTCTATAGCTTCAATATCTTCAACTTCATTTATTATAATCTTCATTTAACGCCTTCCTTTCTATACAAGCTTTTTAAGTAACTTTTAAATTTGTATTAACTTTAATCTATAATTTGAGTATATTCTTTAAATTTTCTTAAGACAATCATATCTTTCTAAGTTGCATAAATCCTATGCTAAGTTGCATAGGAAAAAACTTCACCCTAAAGCCAACTAGCTTTAGGGTGAAGTTTTTTTGAATTTATTATTATTTATTTTCAAGATTTATTTTAACTTAACGTTAAAACAGTTTTAAATCTATTATGATATACTAGTTTTAGTTTTGCTATTTACTTTCCTTGCAGCTTTTCTCTTTTCTGTTTCATCTACTACTAAAGCTGCCACTGCAGAACCTGTAACATTAGTTGCTGTTCTCATCATATCAATTATCGTGTCAACTGCAATTACCATGGCCATACCTTCTATTGGTAATCCTAATGTTGCTAATACTACTGTAGTAGACATAGTTGCTGCTCCTGGAACACCTGCAATACCTATTGAGGATATTATAGTAGTTAATACTATTAAAATATATGAGTAAATTGTCATATCCACATTAAATACATTAGCAACAAATATAGCTACTATAGCTGGATATAATCCCCCACAACCATTCATTCCTATAGTTGATCCGAGTGGTGCCACAAAGCTAGCAATATTTTCAGAAACTCCAGCTCCTTCAACTAAAGATTTTATAGTAACTGGTAGTGTTCCATAACTACTTTGACTTGTAAAAGCCATAGTTTGAGCTGGTAAAATTCCCTTAAAGAATTTTAAAGGACTCTTCTTTGCTACAAAGGCAACAAGCGGAATATAAACAATTATAAATTGAAGTATGCAAGCTATATAAACTGCTGCTATAACCCATATTAAAGATTTAATAGTCTCTAACCCATTACTTGCTACAGTCTTTGCAATTAAAGCAAAAACTCCATAAGGTATAAATTTTAATACTATTTCAGTTATTCTTGATACTATAGCATGAGCTGATAATACAAAATCTTTAAAAGGTTTTGCTTTAGATGGATTTATATTATCTTCCATAACTAAAGCTATGGCTACAAACAGTGAGAATATAACTATTGGAATTATTCTATTATCTACTATAGCTGCTACCGGATTTGATGGTAACATATCCATTAATACTTTAGTAAATTTAGGTATTTCTCTAGCTACAAAGTCTTCTGCTCCTTCAAAAATCAAACCTTGTCCTAAGTTAAATACTTTAGCTACTACAATTCCTATTGATGCTGCTATACCCGTAGTTCCTAATAATATTACTAGTGTTTTTGTTCCTATAGATTTTAATGTATCTAGATTCTTAAGTCTAACTATACTAGTAATTAATGAAACCATAACTAAAGGTACAATTATCATCTTAATTAATGACATATAACCTTTACCAACCATATCTAAAAATAAAATATTTTCCTTGAATATTGCTCCTAAAATAACTCCTAATGCTAATGCTACTAATGTGGCATAACCACGATTATTAGTTTTTTCTTTAACGGCATATATGATAAACATTGCTAGTACTGATAGTATTACTGCTAATATTAAATTTATATTCATCTTTAATTCTCCTTTTATTTTTTATTTTAGTAATTTTGAATTTATTTACAATGATTTCAATATGGAATCATTATTTTGTTTATTCTTTGCTGGCCAGCAAAATAAGATAAGCCAATAATTATTTACATTAACTTATAAAACAAAAAACCTTCTGCCCCTGTAATATACAGAGGCAGAAGGTATACTTCCGCGGTTCCACTCTTATTAGATATAAAAATATCCATCTCATTTTGGGTACTTATATACCCTAACTCTATAATGGGAGTTCCCATAAAAACCTACTTATTTCGGCTTTTCTGCTCCAAGGGGCACTTCACTAATACTTATTATAGGTTATCTCAGCACACTAACCCTCTCTGTAATAACTTATATTACTTACTTTCCCTTTTCGTTGCATTTGTAAATTCATATTCAACTGTTATCATAATATATTATTTTATTTTATTAGTCAATACATTTTATTCATGAAATTTTTTCCTAACATGTTTAATGTATCTGATACTTCTTATTTCATAGTTTCAATAACACTCTTATTTTTGTTCTATCTATAAGGCACTATCAAATAAATAATAGATCAGTTTTCTCGCCTATTTGCCACGAATACTGCGTCGTTAAAATCCTGTCATAGCGCCACTATGACAGGANNTGACAAATATACTTCGAATCTTTGGTCTATTATTTATTTTTCATGTGCCTAATACAATTTTACTACCATCTACTAAAATGCTTATTTTGCACTTAGGATTTTTAAGAGTGAATAATTTTAATATATTATATGATACATCATCAATATTGGTCATATTTTTAATATGAATATCCACCAAAAAAATTTTTTCAATATACAAAAGTAAACTTTCAAGGGAAAAATAAATTCTATTCTCCTCATTATGATGGTTTAAATTATCTTCAACTCTTAAATTTTTATTTATTAATAATACCTTTGGCTGTATTCTTAAAAGATCTTTTAGAATAAATTCATCTAAGTCTATTAACTGTTCAATAGAATACAACTTGATAATTTCTTCTACTATGCATGATATAATAAAATATTTGATCTTATTTACAGGATAACACTCCACAACTATACTATTCTTTGCACTATTATCTTTAACTTTAGCTACCTTAGATAAATTTGTTGCTACTTGTTTACTATGGCAAATAACATTTCTGTAATATTCTATAACCTCTTCATTAGGACGTATATTTAATTCTTCCCTTAAAATATATTCACATTTCTCATATTCCTTTAATGCAGTCTGTGCATTGTTAGTTTGTATATGTAACTTCATTAACTCCAAATAAACATCTTCCCTATAAGGATTAATCTTTAACACTTCATTTAATACTAAAATAGACTCATTATACATATTGCTTTTTGAATATAACTTAGCTAATTTAAGTAGTAATGTACTATAAGACTCCTGATATTTTTCTCTTTCATAAAAAATCCAATCATTAAAATCAGGACAATTCTTTAAATAAAATCCTTCAAGAAATTCTCCACTATAAATCTCCTTGCACTTTTCTAAAGCCAATATAGGATTTTCTTCAGCAGTGAAATTTTCTATTATGAAGTTGAAATCTAGAACATCTATATAATAGTCAAAGTCTGGATTTATCATGCAACTATCCTTAGAACTAATAAATAAATCACAATCTCCATGATTAAATATTTTACGCAATACCCAAAGACTATACCTTAGATTATACCTTGCATTCTCAATAGTAGTATTATTCCAGAAAAATGTACAAAGTCTATCTCTAGTAAACTTTTTACCTTTATTAGTGCACAAAAAACAAAGTAAACCTATAGCTTTATTGCTAAGTTTATCAGTTACATTTACACCATCTACTCTTATGTCTACTTCACCTAAAAGGCATATATGACCTCTACTCAATATCTATCACCTACTAACTAATAAGTATCCGGTCTAAGTCCGTCTTCATATAATATATTACCTTCTTTAATAGTTGCCACAATGTTTATATCTTTAATTTTCTTAGAATCTATAGTAAGTGGATTTTCATTCAACACCACTAAATCAGCATATTTTCCTACTTCGATAGAACCCTTCTTATCCTCTTCAAATACAGCATAGGCACTATTAATAGTAAAAATCTTAATGGCTTCTAACACCGTAACTCTCTCATTCTCATTTGGATGATTAACTGCAGAATATATGCCTAGTAATGGATTAATAGGAGTTACATCACTATCAGAACCTCCACAAACTATAAGATTACTATGAATCATAGATTTATATGGATTTGTTTTCATGGTTCTTTCCTCTCCTAATCGCTTATCGTACATCTTACCTTTTCCTCCCCAAAAATATTCATAGGTAGGTTGAACTGATGCAACTAATCCCAACTTCCTTGCACGATTAATATGATCATTAGATGGGAGTTCAAAATGCTCTATTCTATGACGAAGTTTTTTATTTGGATATATACTATTTGCAAATTCATGAGCAGAAATTATTTGTTCAATAGCTAGTTCACCTATAGCATGTGTACCTAGCTGAATATTATTTTCGTAGCATTTTAATACAAAAGCATTTAATTCTTCTTGAGTATAATATAATATCCCTGATTTAGTATCATCATCTTTATAGGGTTCACACAATGCCGCTGTTCTTGAACCAAAAGAACCATCTAAAAAAATACTTCCACCAATTCTATTTAGATTTTTCTCCATCACCTTATCTACATTAATAGTTTGATAAAATAGTATGATATCTATTGGATAATCATCCTTTGTATCATAAATAAACTCTGCATCCTTGTCATGGAAAGTATATCCCCCCTCCATAGCATTAATTGTAGTTACCCCTTTAGCAATAGCATCCTTCAGAGTATTATTCACTGCAGAAAATCGAACTTTATTGCTAATACTCTCTAATATTTGCTTTCTAACTAATGCATTAGCAGTATGGGTAAGAACACCAGTTGGAACATTGGCTTCATTTTTAAGTACACCTTTAAGGTTTAAAGGTATAGTAAATCTATGTAACGCTAAAGAATTTAAAATACTAGTATGATACTCTTTTCTATTTATCCAAACTGGATGATCTGGAGAAATCTTATCAATCTCATATCTTGTTGGAAACCTCTTTTCTTTAAGTTTAGTTTCATCTAAACCTGCTGCCCTAACTAATGTATCCTTTGGTGTAATATCACAATAATCCTTAATAAGTTTAAAAACTTCATTGAAACTTGTGGCATTACTTAAATCTACACTAATAGAGTTCAATCCAGTTTGCACAAGATGTACATGGCTATCATAAAACCCTGGAATCACAGTCTTTTCTTTTAAATCAATTAGCTCTGTATTATTATCTGCTATATGTAAGTAATCTTCTTTAAATCCCATTTGTGTTATTATTCTATTTTTAATTGCAATCCAATTAAAGGGTTGTCCCCCTAAAAAAGTTATTATATTTCCATTATATAAAATTAAATCAGCCATATTAACACCCTCGAATTCTCATTATATACTACATTATAACATTTATAATTTTATTAATATATATTTAAGGCATCTGAAAATAAATAACAAGTCAAAGATGAGAAGTATAACACAAAATAGACGAGCATTCTGNNATTTTTTGAAGATGCCTAAAAGAGGTCCCTGAAATATTTTTACAAAATTTCCAACAGAACCTCTTCCTTAAAAATACTATATATTAAGCTATAAAATTTTAATTACATAGAAGATTACATAAATATTGATAAATAGATAAGGCCGTATCTCTTACAGTATCTATTTTTACATATTCATTGCATGCATGATAATTATCTCCATCTGGACCAAATATTATAGTTGGAGCCTTTAATCTTGAACCTATATAATTAAAATCTCCTATACTTTTAAAATAATCGATAGTGCATTTTTCCTTAGAAACTTCTTCTACACTTTCTATAAACTTCTTAACATAAGGATTATTTTCATCAACAGTATATGGAAGAAACCCCTTAGTTTCTTCATTTGGATATTCTCTTAATGAGTATTGAACCTCAGAACTAATACCCGCTCTTTTTACAGCGCTAAATAATTCCTGCTTAATATAGTCTGCATCCTCTCCATTAACCACATGTCTGAATACCGTAAAAGAGGCTTCATCAGGCACACTACAAGCTTCATTTTTACTGTTGCATCCTAAAATACATATTGAACCCTTACCTAACTTTTCATCTTCAATTAGTGTTGATTTTTCAAGCTCTATCATTAATTTTGCACAATCAACTAATGCATTTATTCCTCTTTCTGGATTTGCTGCATGAGATGATTTTCCCTTTAAAGTTACAGTATAATTAAATCCTCCTCTTGCGCCTAAACAAACACAAGGAAATGACTTTTTACAAAATCCACTACTAGGTTCTGTTACTATAGCCACATCAATATTATTGGCAATACCGTCTCTTATAACTGCATCTGTACCTAACCCATAAGGGCCTTCTTCATCAGAAACAATAGAATAAATAATTTCTCCACTAAATTCATTATGAAGTGACTTGAAAGCTTCAAGGGCAAGCATTATAGCTACTACGCCAGATTTCATATCCAAAGCTCCTAATCCATAAAGCTTATCCTCTTTAATTGTAGCCTTAAATGGATCTGTATCCCATCCGTTGCACTGATTTACAGTATCTACATGTCCATTAAAATAGATTTTAGGCCCATGTTTTTTACCTTTAAGAGTACCTATAACATTTAATCCCTGGAATTGAGTAATTTTCTTTTCTTCATAGTGATGAAATTCCGGATTTAGGTCATGCTCCTTTAGCCATGTATAAACAGTATTCATAACTTCCTTTTCATGAAAGTAAGGACTTGGAACATTAACAAGTGTTTTTAAAAGACAAATAACTCTTTCTCTATTTATATAATCTATTGCTGTTTTTCTCATAAGTATTATCCCTCTTAACTATACAGATTTATTTTCATAAGTGCTTGAAGTTTTAATATCTCCTTCTTTAAATACAAATTTATCAGTATAAGCATATATAATTGTAATCACTGGACAAAGTAATGCTAAGAATACATAAGGTATATATTCAATGGTAGTTACTCCTAAAACCCCTGAAAAATATACTCCGCATAATCCCCATGGAACTAATGGTGAAGTAACAGTTGCAGAATCTTCACAGGTTCTTGAACAAACTTGAGGAAGAATTTTAAGCTTTTTATAAGCAGGTACAAGCATTCTTCCTGGTATTATTAATGCTATATATTGACTTGCAGAGAATAAATTAACTGCAATAGCTGAAATAACGTGTGTAGTAATTAATCCACCTTGTTTATTAACTAGTCCTGACATTTTTTCTAATAAAACTTCTAAAACCTTAGTTTTTTCTAGTAATCCACCAAAGCTTATTCCTATAAATCCTAAAGATATTGTCCACATCATGCTTTGAAGCCCTCCACGGCTTAAAAGAGAATCAATTTCTGCAATTCCAGTATTAGAAACAAATCCATCATTCATGAACCCAAGCATTTCTCCAAATCCAAATCCTTGGAATAATACAGCAAATATTAATCCTATTATAGATGCTATAACCATTACTGCAAGTCCTGAAACTTTTTTAACTGCCAGAATAACTACTATAATTGGTGGAATTAACATAAGTGGATTTAATGTAAAGTTATCTGCCAATCCATTAAGTATAATATTTATTTGAGAAACATCTATAGCATCAGCTTTAAATTGAAATCCTATAACTGCATAAAGTGCTAAAGATATTATAAAAGCTGGTCCTGTAGTATAACACATAGACCTAATGTGATCAAAAAGGTTAGCTTCTGCCACGCCAGCTGCTAAGTTAGTAGAATCTGATAATGGAGACATTTTATCACCAAAAATAGATCCTGAAATTACTGCCCCCGCTGTTAATGCTGGTGGAACTCCTAACCCCATTCCTATTCCCATAAAGGCAACTCCAAAGGTAGCTCCTGTAGTATAACTACTCCCTGTTGAAACTGACGCTATTGAGCAAACTAATGCTGATGTAAATAAAAAGAATGATGGCGATATTATTTTTAATCCATAGTATATAAGTGTTGGTATAGTTCCAGCTGCTATCCATGTAGCAATAAGAACTCCTACGAGCATAAGTATAAGCATCGGTACTAATGCAATATTACATCCATAAACGATACCATCTTCAATATCCTGCCATGTAAACCCAGACATTAATGCTACTATTGCAGCAACAGTTGTTACTATAATCAGCGTAATATGGGTAGCATAGTTTTGTTTAAATACAAAAATTTGTAAAGACATTGCAACACATAAAAAAAGAATTATAAATATTGCTGCTCCAAAGCTAGGTCTTTTTTCCTGAGCACTGTTATTCGTTTTCATTGTTTTCATATCCCCCTTGATTTAGGCATCTGAAAATAAATAATAAGTCAAATATACGAGCATTCTGACTTATTTATTTTTTGAAGATGCCTTATATAATAATTACCTTAATATCAGCTTAACTTCTCCATGTTTATTTCACTGTTGGATATAATGTTTTATTAATAAATAAATCTTCTGAATTAACTAAATTAATTTTCTTTTCACAATAAAATATTGTATTTATAAGTGCACTGTTGGTTTTTCTGTTAGTATTATCTTTTACATAAAATAAACAATTTCATTAAAAGATAACATTAAGTAATCTTTTGATGAAATTGTTTATCTAATATACTACTTTTTAAATAGCCTTTATATCATTTTATTTTAATAGTTAAAATATTTTAGGCATCTGAAAATAAATAATAAGTCAAAGATGGGAAGTATATTTTGAGGATGCCTTATTCATAAAATTTTTTCTCTTAATTACTCACATGTCACTTTAAAATACTCACTCTTAGCTTTTACGATATGCCCTGAACTGTATGGCTTATTATCTATAGTTATATAAACTTTATCAACTCCATAGTATTTTCCTATAGTGTTTGTAATACTCTCTAATATAACACTTTCAAAGCCTGAACCTGCATTCATTTCTTTTACAAAATTACTGCTAAAATCTATATATACCATACCATCATCATTTAAATATAAACTATTTATAGTTACATTTTTACCTATCAATTGTCCCTTATTATTTCCTGGAAAATCCTTGAATAAATTCTGAATACTAATTTTAGTTATATCATTAGTTGCAAAAGAAAAATTTCTATCTTCATAATGAATATTATAATTTTCATCTGGATAATTTTCATCTGGATAATAACATCTTATACTTTGAGTTAATCTTACATTCTCTTCAATATTCTTCAAAGTTGAAGTAACTTTCATATTATTAGCATCATAAATAGATTTAATTAGCCCCTTATTAACAGCGTAATACTGTAAATCCATTTGGCCATTGATATTTTCTGTAGTAACTTCAAGAGCACTACACTCTTCACTACCTATTGAAATCTTCACATCCATCTTGGAAATATATCTCTTACTTCCATCTGATAATTTCCATGCTGTACCTACCACTAGAGGCTCCTTTAATAATATTTCATCTATATTAGCTACTTTATTTGTAAAATTTTCTCTATAGTAGCACTCATTTCTTTGAAAAATTTTTTTAAGCTCCCCATTACTATTTTGTAAAACCGTTACTGTTTCTGTTCCTCCATTGTTACTTCTTAGTTGAACCTTATTTCCATTTATATAATCAACGTAGGTAACATATTCTGCATACTCTGAATTTGTACCAGCATAGTTGTATTTTACGTTTTCCTTAAAAGTAAAATAGTCATCTATACTATAGCTTGACTTGCTGTTATTATTACTTTCATCTGGTTTAGTAGTATTATTCTCTTTACTAGTTTCTTTGGAATCGGTATTTTTTTCATCTTTTAAGGTATTATCAGCGTTGTTTGTTACAACATTATTAGTATCTACATGAATATTCTTATCTTCTTCACTATTTTTATTACCACAACCTGTAAGAAAAACTGCTACTGCAAAAATTATTACAAGAATCACTTTTCTTCTCACAACAATCCCCCCCTAAAATACTCTCTATATAGTATACGTAAATTAACCAAATAATCCTACAAAATAAAGATTAAATTTCCTCCCTTATAATCCTATTTTCTAAATTTACTATACTTTCAAAATCAGTAGACTATAAATTTATCTCTTTTTATATTTTAAATTAGTACCACTAAATATAATATATGGTTGAATAGTACTTTTATCTTCAGCTCTTACTTGAATTTTTCAAGGTGCTAATATGCTTGATTTTATAGAGAAATATCTAAGTAAAATCAAAACAGCTGATATTCTATTTTTCACTACTATAGTTACTATAAATAAAGCAATATTTATAGACTAGACACATAACCATGTTTAAATATATAGGTATTTACTGTAGTTATTAGTATGCATTATTCACGAGTTTACCTTGCATATTATTATTAAAATTTATTGAAATATCTTATTAACTTACTTCATAATCTCAATTTCTATTCCCTTTGCTTTAGCTGCATTTATAAGTTCATTATTAACATTAAGTGGTGAATATAAAGAAATTTTTTTCAATGTAGGTATACTAAGTAATTTATCATAATTCTCAATAACTTTATCATATAGTATAAGCTCTCTTAAATTAGTAAGGTTTTCTATGCCATCAAAATTTGGAACCCCTGTAACAGATAGTGAAAACTTCTCAACTTTCGGGAAGTTTTTCAAACCTGAAAGGCTAACAGGCTTCTTAGTCTGAATATTAAGATCTTTTACATCTGGAAAATATGGCATATCTTCTAAAGAACCTTTCTTAGGAAAAACAATTACTAAGTCTTCTAGGTTTTTAAAGGTATCAATCTCTCCAAATTTATTTAAGTTTCCATACCAAATAGACATTCTCTTTAGGTTTTTACATTTTAAAAGAGGACTATAATCCATAATAAAACCTTCATCATCTATATAAAGAGTTTTTAGAGAATCCATACTTTCAATTCCACTTAAACTTTTTACTTTATTGACACCGCTAATCAGCATTTCATCTATCTTATCTAATTCTCCTTGTTTTAAAGAAAGAAAGGCAGGCTTTTTTATTTCCTGTGAACGTTTTATTTCCGCTTCTAAATTTCCATCCTTTATTATTCGATTAGAATACAGATAGTAGTTTGTGGAAAAAAACAATATACCTAGAACTATAACTAAAGCAATCTTTATTTTCTTTTTATCAGAATTCTCTTTAACTGCATAAAAAATAGTTAAAACTGCTGTCACTATAAAAATTACAATATAGTTAGGAATATAGATATAAAATAATCTAAATAGAAAATAATTTAATACAGGAAAAATCCATAAGATATATTCCTTCCAATTTCCTCTATGAAAAGCAATACCAGCTACCATTAAAACAATCCAAAATACTGGAGAATCAGCACTAGTGTCATAGATGCTAGAAAAACATAATTGAAGACACATAAATGCTATTAGCATAAATATACCTATTAGATACTCCCTTTTATAGTTTTTAGGCTTATCTTTAGTTTTAATCTCTTCATTATTAATAGTATTATCCATTTTAAACCTCCAGCAATAAATTAGAACTAAATTCAACCTCTAATCTTACTTAGCTTTGAAATTACGTTATAAATATAATTAAGATTGCTTCTATATCATACCATAATGCCTATATTAAACCAAATAATTGAACAAAAGTTGATATTTTTTTCACTAACTTAATGGGGTTTCTAATAATTCTATATTGGCAGTTTTGTTAAAATTCACCGATTATGTTTCTTAATTAACGTAAATGCTATAGTATTTTAAAATACGAATATTCTCTTAATCTATAAAAGTTAAAGTTCTAATCATTCTATCCTCTCCTATGATGCTATTTTCAAATACTTCTTTAGCATTATCTATAAATTCTACAGGCTCCATCATAGCTGGACTGAAGTGAGTCAATATAAGCTCCTTAACTCTACCTTCCTTTGCTAGCGTAGCAGATTCCTTAAAAGTCATATGCTTATTCTTCACAGCTTTATCTATATCCTCATCACTACCATAGGTACCTTCACAGATAAACAAATCACTTTCCGCTATAAAGTTCACCATGGAATCCATTGGTCTACTATCTGTTATTAAACTAATTTTAACTCCCCTTCTCTCATCTCCTAATACCATATCTCCAGTATATGTTTTACCTTCAAAGGTTACTTCTTCTTGCTTTTGGAGTTTACTCCATAAAATTTTAGGAATATTATTCTCCATAGCTTTTTCTACATTAAACTTTCTTTCTCTTTTAAAATAAAAGCTATATCCCATACATGGTGCTGAATGATCTACCTCTAGAGTGCTTAATATTATTTCACTACTATGGATTTTTGAATGTTCACTATTCTCTACAATATGTATACCTTCCTTTGACAGGCTAAGCTCTACCTCTGAAGGAGCTTCTATGATATTCACCTCATAAGGTAAATATTCTGCCACAACCCTCAATCCATTTACAACTCTAGTAATTCCTTCAGGTCCAATTATAGTTAGTGGCTCTGTTCTCCCACTATTCCCTATGGTTGAAAGAAGTCCAGGAAGACCTATAATATGATCTCCATGGGTATGGGTAATACATATAATATCAATGGATTTAAAGCCCCATGCCACCATTTTCATGGATACTTGAGTACCCTCTCCACAATCTATAAGTATCTTTCGCCCCTTATAACTAATTAAAGTAGCTGAAAGGCTTCTATCTGGCATTGGCATAGAACCTCCACAACCTAATAAACATACATCTATCATAATTTATCTTTAGTGGGAGATTGTATTACAATCCTCCCCACTAAAGTTCACCTCCTTCCATTATATACACTCTTTAGTGTCTAATAAGCTATCTTATATGCCTTTAAATTTCTGACATTGATTATATCAATACTTTAATTATTAGATTGATACAAATTTATAAGTTCTACTTATTTTCGTATTATTTTCACTCTTTCTTTTTTTATATTATATATCATAATTATGGAATTTATTTAAACTATAGTTGATAAAATTTCGTAACATATATCTGCAATTACAGTAATTTTATAAAAAAAATAAAGACAAACTTCACATTCTGTTGTATAAGTTATTTTGCCAACAATCTTTAACAACAGGAGTAAAGTACACGTCTCATAGAAGTATTTTAGTAGAAAAATCACCAATAATCTAATTTTTGTTTAAACTTTAGCTTATTTTTTCAAATTGCACAATAATATACTTATAATAAATGTATTAAATAGTTTTTTATACCCTCATACACCTATTACATTCTAGACTTTTAATATATGCAATAGTAAAATTTAATTATGACTTAGGAGGGATATGTATGAAATTTATCGATTTAAGAAGTGATACTGTAACAGAACCAACAGAAGCTATGAGAAAGGCCATGTATGAAGCTAATGTGGGAGACGATGTCTATGGTGATGATGAAACCACTGTAAAACTCGAAAAATATGCGGCAGAATTAGTGGGAAAAGAAGCTGCACTATTTGTTCCTAGTGGAACCTTTGGAAACCAGCTATCATTACTTACTCATTGCAGACAGGGAAATGAAGTTATTCTGGGAAATGATTGTCATATAGTTTGTCATGAAGTTGGGGCCGCTTCAGTTATTGCTGGAGTTCAACTTAGAACATTAAAAAGTAATAATGGTGAACTTTCACCTAATGAAATAGAGGCAACTATAAGAAAAGAAGAGGATATCCATTACCCTGATACAGCACTAATTTGTCTTGAGAATTCTCACTCTAATGGAAGAGTTATTTCTCTAGAAAATATGGCTGAAATCAGAAAAGTAGCAGATAAATATAATTTACCTATACACCTAGATGGTGCAAGATTATTTAATGCAGCTGCTTACCTAGATCTAGATGTAAAAGAGATAACTAAAAATGTAGATACAGTAATGTTCTGCCTATCTAAAGGTCTTTGTGCTCCTGTAGGCTCTATTTTAGCTGGTAGTAAAGCTTTCATTGATAGAGCTAGAAAATATAGAAAACTAATGGGTGGCGGCTTAAGACAATGTGGTGTTATAACTGCAGCTGGCCTTGTTGCTCTTAAAGATATGAGAGATAATTTAAAGGTAGACCATGAAAAGGCTATTTATTTAGCTAAAAGATTATCTGAAATACCTGGAGTTAAGATAGTAGAAGATAATTTACACATAAATATGGTATTCTTTGAATTACCTACTTCTGTAGATTCTTCAGGTTTAGTTCATTATCTTTTAGAAAAAGGTATAAAAATTTGTGATGTGGAAGATGGTCTAATGAGATTTGTGACTCACTATTGGATTAGTAATAAAGATATAGATTTTGTTATAGGCGCAATGAAAGATTACATAACTACTTAATAAATAAAAGGGATATTTCATAATTAACTAAGCTTTAAAGTTACACTTATTAGTAACTTAGTTATATTAATGAACTATCCCTTTAGTGTTATGTATTATTCCATATTAATTTATATAATTAGTTTGCATTTTAATGTAGATAAATTGCAATAACAAATTGAACTAATTTCTATGCTATTTTATTTCTTAAATTAATTATTGTTAACCTCTTAATGTCTTTCTTTTATATAATATACCCAATGAAATACCTACAAGAACTATGCTACTACCAACAATTAAAGGATAGTAATTATATTCAGAAGTTTTATTAACTTCAGTAGTATTTATAGCCAATAAATTTGCTGGCTCAAGGTCTTCATAGTTTATGGCACCACTTGTACCTGTACATATTTCGAAAATTGGCTTCAATGCTTCTTCTTCAGCTTTTTTTTGATTTTCTAATGCTGATGTCTTTCTAGCTTTAAAAAAATCACCTGCTAAATATGGAGTAAACTTTTTACAAGTTTCAACCTTTTCATCATAAGTAACCCCATCGCTTAAAGGAATTATTATTTGTTGTCCATTTTCTTTTAAATATAATGCTGCATTCAACCCTTTAATTCCAACAACAACTTTTAAATCTTTAGGATCTTTTATGTTTATACTATCTAATAAATCTTCTATATTTTTCTCATTAGATAAATATTGTATAGTCTCTTCTGCCATTATAAGATTTCCAGAACAAATACTTCCCCAACCTTCTATTGTTTTTACGTCACTTGGCGGGTCTTTTACAAATAATATAGAGTCAATAAATTGTTCTTCACTATCTCTATATACTGTTATAATAGCATTTTGTTTAGCAATAAATTCATCCAAATCACCTGTTTCTTGATAAGTTTTATAAAAGTCAGATGATAAAATATCAGCAAATGCATATATTTTTATATTTTCTCCTGCTTGTACATCTTTAGGATCTTCTATAGCTTGTAAACCTCCAATATTTTCTTGTCTCCTCTTATATGCTTCAATGACCATACGTTTATCTGTGGATACATCGGCAATAGTATTATTAAAACTATCATTTTCTTCTGTTGAAAGCAATATCTGTTTATCTGATTGATTTTGTACATCATTAGTTTCAGCTGATACTGATGTTGTTAATACTGTCATTATTAAGAGTGTTAAAGCAACTATTTTCTTCATATTCATTCTCCTTAAAATAAACTTTTGACAACATTAATCAAAAATCGTTACATTTTTTGATTAATTAGTATCACATGTATAATCGTAGCATATTTTGAAAAATTATTCCAGAATAATTTAATATAATTAAAAATATATGATTTATTTCAAGAAGAAGTAACAATATCTAACATCTTTGATAAGGGCTTAGTTTTTTAGAAGTTATTTTTATGTTAAATTAATATAAATTTGGTTATATTATACATAAAGCATAGTAAAATTATATTGTTATAATAATTGTATTTTAGGTTAATATTTCTATTGTAACAATAATTACTTAAAGATTTAACTTATTTGGGAGGTTTGATTATGGAATTTCTACTGAAGGGCATAATGTCCATCACTTGGCAACATCTTATAATGTTAGCTATAGGTGCAGGACTAATATGGCTTGCTATTAAGAAAGGTTTTGAACCAGCACTTTTATTACCAATGGGATTTGGTGCTATTCTTGTAAACTTACCGCTCTCTGGAGCTGTAACTCAAATTATCAACGGTCATGAAGAAATTGGGATAATAGATAATTTATTTAATATGGGTATAGCTAATGAGCTATTTCCACTTATTCTTTTTATAGGTATTGGAGCTATGATTGACTTCGGCCCATTACTTACAAATCCAAAAATGCTTTTATTTGGTGCTGCAGCGCAATTTGGTATATTCTTTACCATTTCATTAGCAGCATTACTAGGTTTTTCATTAAAAGATGCAGCTTCTATTGGAATTATAGGTGCTGCTGATGGACCTACTTCTATCTTTGTTGCAAACTTTTTTAAAAGTAACTACATAGGCCCCATAACTGTGGCTGCCTATTCTTATATGTCTTTAGTTCCAATCATTCAACCTGCTGCTATTAAGCTGGTAACAACTAAAAAAGAAAGACAAATAAGAATGAAATACAATCCAAAATCAGTTTCTAAAACTACAAAAATATTATTTCCAATAATAGTTACTGTTATAGCTGGTCTTATTGCACCGACTTCTGTATCTCTAATAGGCTTCTTGATGTTTGGTAACTTAATTAGAGAATGTGGTGTTTTAGAGAGATTATCTTCTACTGCACAAAATGAACTCGCTAACCTTGTAACTTTACTTTTAGGAATTACTATAGCTGCAAAGATGAAAGCTGAATTCTTTGTAACCCCACAAACATTTATGATTATAGGCCTTGGTTTAATTGCCTTTATCTTTGATACTATAGGTGGAGTTTTATTTGCTAAATTTATCAACCTATTTATAAAGGAAAAAATTAATCCAATGGTTGGAGCAGCTGGAATATCTGCATTCCCTATGTCTGCCAGAGTAATTCAAAAAATGGGCCAGAAGGAAGATCCTCAAAACTTCTTATTAATGCATGCAGTTGCTGCTAACGTATCTGGACAAATAGGATCCGTTATAGCCGGTGGATTAATTCTCTTCTTAATTGGAGGTGGAATGTAATGAATATGGATGTATTCATGGAAAGTTTAGTTATAATGGTTAAAGGTATGGGCGGAATCTTCGTCGTGATGCTTATAATATTTTTAGCTATTAAAGGATTGAGTTATTTATTTAAAGGTGAAGAATAAACAGAGTTCTTTGCTTCAGATGGGGTTTCTACTCCCACTGAAGCTTACTAACAGACTTCTTAGTATTAGTATTTTTAATACTTAGAAGTCGTTGTCCTTTANNAATCGCTTTCACAGAGTGCGATTGGATTATTAGAGCAGGTAGTCATCGGATAAATAATGTATTATATAAAATTAAGGAACCCCATATGGGGTTCCTTAATTTTTGAGTCTATGCTTATTTCATGCAGTAATACTAAGATAGAAGTTACTATTACTGCTTAATTCAAGAAAATACTGATAATTCTTTTAGCAAAGGTTTAATCTTTCTTATAAAGTTTATACCAGTTAAATTCATGATTACTAATTTCT
Organism: Clostridium sp. UBA1056; assembly: GCA_002316385.1. Classification (GTDB taxonomy): domain Bacteria; phylum Bacillota; class Clostridia; order Clostridiales; family Clostridiaceae; genus Clostridium_J. The sequence continues at coordinate 45,386 of DCDL01000055.1, read as the reverse complement.
ATATTATCAATAAATTTAAATCCACATTTTTGTATTACTCTATTAGAGGATATGTTATTTCTTAAAGCTAAAGCACTTAAAGCATCTATACTTGTTTCTTGAAACAAATATTTAATCAATGCTTTGGCAGCTTGTGTAGTATAGCCTTTATTTCTATGATACTTTGAAATCGCATAAGCTATCTCTGTATTACAATTAGGTAAATCACGATTTTGACATGCACAACACCAACCAATAAACTCATTTGTTTTCTTTAATATGATGCCGAAGATTATTGCATGATTTTCAACATTTGGAATAGCTTTTAAAAACTCCTTGTTTTTCTTTATATATATATTGACCATCCAGTCTTCGTACTGCTCTCTTGTCCCTATCCAATCAGGTAAATAATCTGTTATTTCAGGTTGTAGTGTAAGCGCGTATAATTCATCTAAATCCTCTAATCTAAATTCTCTTAAGACTATATCTTCGCCATCTATCATAAAAATATCTTCTGCGCTTATGCAATCTAAGGTTCTGTTTTTTTCATTATTCATAGTCATTATCACCTCTCATTTATATCAAAAAACTCAATTTAATTTCACAGAAAGATTTCTCCATTAGAAATCATAATGCAAATTAAGGAATTCGCTAAATATATACATCTAGCTACATTAGCTGTAGTTAGCATCGAAGATACTGAGTATAGAGTATATAAATACAAAGGTAAAGTTTCCAAGGTTGATAATGCATTAATCTTAATTTGCCATGAAAAGAATTAGTGCATTTTGTCTATTAGCAAGCTAAAAACAATATACCCATAGAAACAGTACTCACTGCTCTAAATTATATTCTACCAGCCTGGACTTTTATTTTAATTTCCTGAAATAGTAACACCTTCAATCTTCATCCAAGGAGTTATAGAACTACCAGTATTTAAAGTCTCTATAGATATTTCCTCTATATTATTAAACATATCCTTTAAATTTGAAGTTATCATAGTTTCAGTTATAGCATACTTAATTTCTCCATTTTCAACATAAAAGCTATTCTTAGCAACACCTGAAAAATCTCCATTTGATGCTGGCATGCCTCCTGAAAATCTTCCTAAAATTATCCCTTTTTTAGTTGATTTTATTATATCTTCTAGGGACTTATCCCCATTATCTACAACTATATTAAATGTAGTTTTAGTAACTGGTTTTCCAGTTTTCTTTGCAGTATATAATCCTATGATAAAAGACTTTAATATACCCTTGTCTATGATACTTATATTCTCTGTTTTATAACCATCTTCCGTTATGAAACTCTTATTAGCAATTTCATCACATAGAGGCATACATCTAACTGTAAGATTATCATTAGCAATCTTTTCATTTAACTTATCCTTCAAAATACTTGTACCACTTATTAGTGCTCCATCTCCGAGGAAATTTATATTATAATAATATAGCATTTCTACTACCAACTCTGGAGTCAAAATTACGTCTCCAACAAACTTATCCTTTATTCCCTCACAATTAAGTTGACTAACTATATCCTTAAATCTTTGTCTAACATCAGCATATTCCATAAAATCTAAAGGTAATTCATTAAAGTCATAAGCAAAGCCTGTAAAAGATGTAGACTTTTCACCTTCCTTTGCTAAGAAAAATATGTTAGCTCTATACATACCTTTTACTATTTTAAAATCTACACCATTGGAATTTACGAAATGCGTTTCACTACTATTAAATTCTACTGTAGTACTATCCATAAACTTAATCTGTGGAAACTCTTCCCTTAGCTTTTTTAAAAACACACTTGTAAATTCATACATCTTATATAAGTCTGGCTCACTAACTCCACTACTAAACTCTTCTTTAGGTTGCTCTTCTGCAATATCATTACACTGATCACTCTCTGCTGATTCACACATTTCCATTAATTCTTTAATCTTTATATTTATCGCTTCTTCATCTAGCTTATTTAAAGCTATAGTAGATTTTTTATCATCTTTTATAGCTACTAAATCTATATTAGTATCAATTGTTGTTCTTAAAAGAGTTATATCTTCATTTCCAAAATTCAACTCATGTTTCTTATTATTTTTAAGAATGCATTGAGCCTTATCCGCCCCTTGCTTCATTATATTTTCAATACAATATAAGGCTATTGGTCTATTTTCCATACTATTTTCCCCCTATATTTACTTTACATTTAATTGCAGGCCCACCCATGCCTACAGTTATAGGTTGTTTCTTTCCACACATTCCACCGTTTAACCATAAAAGATCATCGGATACCATAGTAACCGTCTTTAACATATCAAAGGCTACTCCTGATATAGTTGTATCCTTTATGGCTTTACCCAGCTTTCCATTTTTTATCTCATAGCCCATGGTTACTCCAAACATAAACTCACTAGTAGCATCAGCTTGACCATTGCTAGGATTCATTATATAGTATCCATCCTCCACAGACGCAATCATATCTTCAAGTTTATCCTTTCCTGGAAGGATACAAGTGTTTCGCATTCTTATTATAGGCTCATCTGAAAACTCATAGGCTCTTGCATTTCCTGTTGGTGCTACATTAAACATACTTGCACTTTCCTTATTATGCATATATCCCTTTAAAATACCATTCTCTATTATAGTTACGTCTTCAGCCTTGGTTCCTTCATCGTCTATATATATAGGTACTGGGCATGTATTTTCAAAAGCTGTATTGGCATAATCCACTAAAGTAATTAATGGACTAGCTACCTCCTTGTTCATATATTCACCTGCTATAGATCCAGATAACACAAAATCTGCCTCTGTAGTGTGTCCAACTGCTTCATGAGCGAGGATACCAGCTAAATCTGTAGCCAATATACACTCTTTTAATCCTCCATTAGCATATACTCCCTCAGCCTTTTCTCTTAGTCTTTCATAAGTCTTATCTATTCTTTCATACAAGCTCTGTGGATTAGTAAAGTTATCTTCAAATTGACCCAATCCACCTATCACCTCATATAATTCTACAGGCACACCATTACCATCATTAACCACTAAATCTATAATTATATTTGCCCTTGGTAAAAATGAATATAATTCAGTTCCTGAAGATGTAATAAGGCTTTTTTCCATATTTAATTCATCAATCATTATGTTTCTACTAATCAGATTATTATATTTTTTTAGAATATAATTATCTATCTCTTTAGTAAATTCTATTAACTGTTTTTGAGTTAATCTTACCTTCTTTGTAGCAAAGGATTTTTCTATAGAATAGTTTGAAGTTACTAACTCTCTATTCTTACTCACTGACTTAGAATTTAAAAATTCCCCGTTTTGCCTTGCAAGATCTAATACTTGTCTAATGTTTTCATTATTAATATTGGAATTAGATGCAAATCCCCATGATCCATTCACATATGCTCTTGCAGAAATACCACTGGAAGATGATCTAACATTCTGAATTAAGTTGCCATTCATCATCATTATACATATTGATGAATTTTCTTGGCATCTAAGCTCTGTATATCCTTTTAGCAGATCAGAATATTTACTTAAACTTGATATAATCATAAAATTCCCCCCTAAATAAACATGCAATTCCTCTTCTATTATTATACATTATTTACATTAATTTAAAACTATTTTTCTAATATTTAACACTACCTACTTTATTTTAAATGTAGTTAATCTTCTTAGAAGCCAACATTCCTTAATAGTAGTCCAGGTCTTGCACCTATGTTCAACTAAAATTTTATCTCCAATGCTAACTTTTCCCACTTTATTTTTGATATTCTATTTTCCCCATAAACTTACTCTTGTAAATGATTTTTTTATTTTAACTGAACATACACTAAAGTAATAAATATATAACTTTATAGAGAATCTTTTCTTAGTTTATCTAAATTAGTTCCTAATACGCCTATTATGATACTCACAATACCTATTATGTGATAATAATAAAGCGATTCATTTAATAAAAGTACTCCTGCAACCACAGTAACTAAAGTAGATAAATTATTAAAAACACTCATTTTAGGAGCGGATATTATAGACAAAGCATAATTTGATAAAAGTGATGTTACAACAGATGATAAAATACCTAAATATAAAATTGATATTAAAAAATCATGACTGCTAAATGCGCTAAAATATGTCTTTAGGTTTCCCTTATAAAGTCTGTCTACTATGGATAAAGCATTGAAGCTTATAAATCCTATGAAAATCATCACATATGTTACATCAATAAATTTATATTTTTGAACTATCTTTTTTGCTGAAATATTATAACTAGATGAAGAAACTGCTGATAAAAAAATTAATACAATTCCAATAAAACTAGATGATTTAAAATTAATTCCTTTCATTAAAAAAATATAAGCCACCCCTCCTACAGATAAAAATACTGATATCTTTTCTAATAAAGTAGTTTTTTCCTTTAATACGAATGTTGCCAATATTAAGGTAATAATTGGTATGGTAGCATGAATTATCCCTGCTTCTGATGAAGATATATATGACAATCCAAATGATTGAAAAGCAAAAAATAATGTAGGATAAAATATTGAAAGTGGGAGTATTTTTTTAATGTCCTCCAAGCCTATATTTAGTTTTATCCATCCTAATAGTATTGGAATAGAAATAGTAATGAAAGAAACTGTAAATCTATGAGCTAATATATTTAATGGATCTGTGTAAATAAGGGAATTTTTCATAAATATAAATGAAAGCCCAACAATTAGAGCATTTGCAATTGCTGATAGATACGCCATTTTTGTCTTTTTCATAAAAGTTTAACCTCCTTATTCTAGTTGTTTGTATTTCTATTTAATCATCTTATACTATATGTTACAATGAAAATAAATCTTAACTGTACCAGTTCAGATTTATTAGAGGAGGTTATTATATGTATAAATATTTAGATGTTCTGAATAAAATTGAATATATGATAGAAAATGAAGAATTCAAGCAAGGTGAGAAGATTCTTTCCATTAGAAAATTTGCAAATCTTTTCAACTGCAATAAATGGACTATAATCCGTGCCTTAGAAGAATTAGAAAAAAAGCATATTATATATTCAGTTCCACAAAGTGGATACTATGTAGTTCCTAAAAAAGATATTTTAAATCAAAATGAGGCACTGATTACAGATTTCTCATCTTCAGCTCCAGATTCGAATGTATTTCCCTATATTGACTTCCAACACTGTATCAACCAGACAATCAATACCTATAAAAATGAGTTGTTCATATATGGAACGCCAAAAGGCTTACCATCTCTAGTATCTGTCATCAGGAAAGAACTTGCACACTATCAGGTCTTTGCAAATGATAGAAACATATTTATCACATCTGGTGTTCAACAAGCATTATCTATTTTAACATTACTCCCTTTTCCCAATAATAAACATACTATTTTAATTGAACAACCTAGCTATCATTTGTTTATTGAACAACTAGAAACTCAAAAAATTTCAACAGTAGGCATTAAAAGAGATTATTCTGGAATAGATCTTGAAGAATTAGAACGTATCTTTAAAGAAATGGATATAAAGTTTTTTTATATAATGCCAAGATATCATAATCCTTTAGGCTCTTCCTTATCACAAAAAGATAAGCAGGAAATTTTAAAACTAGCTAATAAATATGATATTTATATTGTTGAGGATGATTTTTTATCAGATTATGAAACTGATTCTAAAGCAGATCCAATTTATTCATATGATGACCAATCTCGTGTCATTTATTTGAAGAGTTTTTCTAAGATTATCTTTCCAGGACTTAGGGTTGGAGTTGCTGTTGTTCCCGATTTACTTACAGAATTATTCAGTAAATACAAAATATATTCTGACGTAGACACATCTATGCTATCCCAAGCTGCCTTAGAACTTTATATAAAGAGTGGCATGTTTGAAAAACATAGGAAAAAAATGAGACATTCCTATTCTCAAAGGGCAAAGAAACTCCATGATTCATTAGAAAAGTATAATACTATTAATAATGGTACTGAGATGTATCAGAATCATGGAAATTACTGCATTCACACATGTATTGAACTTGGTATTAAAATTAATATTAAAAACCTCCTAAAAGAATCAGGAAAGAACTCCATACTTATTTCAGATACAGCATCAAATTACTTGCAAAATTTTGATGATAAGAAAAACTATATTAAACTAAATACCTCTAATGTTCCATATGAATATATAGAAAATGGAATAAAGGATATTGTAGATATAATAGGTAAATAAAAAGATAATCTGCTACTCCTTAATATATTAAAACCAGCTTGTATCTCAAATCATAGAAAAACAAAATGTGACAACTTAAATACTAAGATATCACATTTTACTTTTTTCAGCTTCCTTTATCACAATAATCCTTTTACAGGTGTCAAACATCATATCTAAATCATGACTGGTAATTATCTTTGTATGTTCAAAGCTTTTTAATAAACTCATTACTCTCCGCCTTGATTTAGGGTCTAAAGCTGCTATTGGCTCGTCCATTATCAATACATCCGGTTCCATTGATAAAACAGACGCAATTGCAGCAGATCGCTTTTCTCCACCTGATAGTTTAAAGGGGGCTCTGTCTTTCAAGTGAGATATTCCTACCAATTCTAAAGACTTTACTACTCTACTTTCAACTTCTTTTTCATCAAGCTTGTAATTTCGTGGTCCAAAGGCCACATCATCATAAACAGTTGTCATAAACAACTGATCATCAGGGTCCTGAAAAACCATTCCTAATCTCTGACGTATCATTGGTAATGTCTTTTTTGTTACATGGATATCTCCTACCAAAACCTCTCCCTTATTAGGAAAGAGAACACCCATCAAAAGCATCAGTAGTGTAGACTTTCCAGCACCATTTGCACCAATAATTCCCACAGATTCACCATGATGAATTGTGAATGATATATTTTTTACTGCTGCATGTCCATCCGGATACGAAAAATGCAGGCTCATTACCTCAAGTTTATATTAATTATGCCTTAATCTATATAAAATAATAGCATTATATTTTAATTATGCTTTAATCCATATATTTTATATCTGCCTTGCAATCTCAAAAGCTATCATCATATATCTTTCTCTTTCACTTAAATCTAGATTACCAAGGATTCTTTTTTCCCACTTTGTACTATCTAAATTATCTGCTGAGTATAGAAATTGAAAAAACTCTACTCCTCTAAACTTGCACATGGACGCTAATGATGCACATTCCATATCCACAGCAATACATCCTTCAGCCTTTCTTTTTTGCATATTTCCTATAGTTTCTCTATAAATTGCATCAGTTGTCCAAGTCTTTCCCTTAACATAAGGTATTTCTAAATCATCTAATATTTTTGCTAACTTATCGGCATTTTCAATAGTTACATAATCACTAGGTCTCATATAGTGATAACTTACCCCTTCATCTCTATATGCTTCCGTTGGAACTATTAAATGTCCAGCTGTAATATTTTTATCTAAAGAACCACAAGAGCCATATATTATAACCTTCTCTGCTCCCATGGCTATAATTTCTTCAAGGGTACCTGTTGCAAAGGAGCCTCCCACTGGAGTCATATAAAATCCTATATCAGTTCCCTTATAATTCATTCTATAAATAATTACTTCCCCATTAACAGACCTTGTAACTCCTACTTGTACTACCCCTTCTAACTTTGAAAAAACCTCCATTACCTTGTGAGAAAAAGTAGCTATTACAACTTTAGGAAAACCTTCAATTCTTTCTATTATTTCCTCTGGATTTATTATAGCCTCCATACTCTCATCAAAACTATGAATTATACTCATTTTTTTCCTCTCCTTTCCCCTCTTATCAACTTTACTCACCATTCTGATTTTCTTTTAGATTCTTAAGAAAATCTTCTACTTCTCTTGGATTCTCAAGCACTATTATCTTCTTTTTATTTTCATAGTTTTTGAGCTTTTCCAAAACCTTAGGTCTTTCATTTTTATTGAATTTCAATACCCATTTAACAAACTCTAAATCTAGCTTTTCTTCGCATCCCTCTGTCATATCTGGCCTTTTCTTCCCTTTGAACATGAATCTTCTCTTTACAATTCTATAGGTGCAAAGTAAGGTAGACATATTAAGAAATATTATTGTATCTGCTGAGTTTAACCTAATATCCATAGTTGGTCTGTAATTTCCATCTATAATCCATTGTTCCTTACTAGCTAATTCTTTTACTACAACCTCCCATTTCTCTGCTGGTGTTTCTACCCATCCTGGACTCCAATATAAAGTGTCCAAATGATATACAGGTAGATTTAATATGCTTCCTAACTTACGTGAAAACGTAGATTTACCTGACCCACCACTTCCTATGACAGCAATCTTCTTCATTACAATACTTCCTCTCTAATTTCAAGCCACTCTCTTTTCAGTAAATCCATATACATTACATCTGAAAACTTTCCAGTTCTACTATCAAAGAAGCCTTCTCTTATAATTCCAATTTCTTTAAAACCTAAAGTTCTATATAGACTATGAGCTCGTTTATTATCTATCATGCTAGTAAGCTCAATCTTATTCAAATTTAAAAACCTAAACATAAAATCTATAAAATGACTTAAAGCATCTTTCCCATAACCCTTTCCTTGCTCTTCCCTACAAATCTTTATTCCAAATTCGCATTTTTGCTCCCTTTTATCCCATCCACAATAATTCATTTCACCTATGGGAATCATTCCATCTTTTTTACAGATTATAAATCTTTTATTGGTAGCATATAACTGTGAATTTAAAGCTTCCTTTTCTATACTATTTCTTATTGCAGTCTTACTCTCTAAAGTACCATAAGCTAAGGTCGCATGGGCCATAAAGCTTCCATCATTCCACCACTTATATAAATATTCTTCATCACCTAATTCAAGTTGCCTTATAACTACACTTTTCCCCTCTATCATAATTAACTCCTTTAGTATTTTATAAAATCAAAACCTAGAACCTCTATATGCTCACTCTTATTTAAAGTTTTATCCGATGACTACCCGCTCTAATACTCTCATCTTCTTCAAAGTGAGAGTAAAGAGCGGCTACGTCCCTGGATAACGATTTTCCCTAAAGGACAACGACTTCTAAGTATCAAAAATACTGATACTTAGAAGTCTGTTAGTAAGCTTCAGTGGAAGAATCCCCACTCTGAAGCAAAGAACTCTGTTTATCTTAATTCTTTCTAATTTCATATTATTACTTCTTATTACTTCTTGAATAAAGCTCTGCCCATGCTGGGAAAAATCCTGAATTTATAGCAATATTTTGTGAGTGAAAATGGGATTCCACCGTTCCATAAAAAGGAACCTTTCCTCTCTTTAAAATTTCATTCTTTAGAAGTTTAACTAAGGTTGTTCCTATTCTCTTACCTCTATGCTCTGGCAGAATATCAATACCTATTTGCCACATGGTTTTACTATCTGCACTGGCACCTGCCATGCCAATTATTTCATTCCCATCCCAAGCAGAGACTGCGAGCACATCTGGATGACTTTTATCAAAAGCAAAGGCTTCTCCAAATCTCTCATCACCCTCGAACTTCAAAATTTCTTCTTGCTCGTACCATTTTATATCATAAATAGGTTTATCCATCTCTTGCACATCGGGATTTGGTAGATAATAATGGTGAGCATCTGCTATCTCATGGCCAACCTCCTGTAGCTTTTTATCAATAGCCCTAAGCTTAGGATATTCAAATAACCATGCCGCACTTGCATTAATAAATTTTTCCTCAAACCATGGCATCAATGTAGGGGTTGTACTGATAATTGCTTTATTTCTAAAACATAGTATCTTAAGAGCACATCCATCATTATCATAAATTCTTCTACCTTCAACAAGTTTATTCTCAACTATTGTATTTACTTCTTTTTTAAAATCAGCTACTTCACAGTTATAATCTAAAGCTAGCTGCTCCTTAGCAATTCGTATAATTTCATTTTTTGTATACATATTATCTTCCCCTTTATAAATATAATATTTTCTGTATTTTAATTCTTACTTTCACTACTCAATTCATCCTTTAATACTTTATAAAATCAAAACCTAAAACTTCTATATGCTCACTCTTATTTAAAGTTTTATCATAATTCTTTCTAAGCTGTATCATATTTAAATGATCAAAGCCACATTCCTTATATAGCTTAATAGCACTAGAATTCCTTGGAATTACATCCACAAACATAGCCTTTATATACTTTTCTTCCATGAGCTTATCAATTTCCTTTATAGCCTCTTTTCCTAAACCTTTACCTCTATACTCATCTACTATAAATATATCTTCTAACCAAGCAGCATCTTGTCCACCAAATCTTAAATGAATGAATCCTATTAATTCATCTTGAAAGAATATATTATATACATGTCCATCGTAAAGCCATTCCTTTAAATCCTTTTCTGATTCTTCATTAACCTGCCAGAACTCCTTAGGTGCATTAGTTAACTTTCTATGATAATTAAAAAAATCTGTTATCATCTCTACCGTTGGTTTATATAAATTTTCTTCTATTTTCTTTATTGTAATACTCATAATTGCATTTAGTGAACCTTGTCCAGTATAACTTGAACCTTCACTAAAACTCACCTCTTTTCTTTTGGTATTATTACATTTTATAATTCGTTAAATATTAAGATCGTCTAATAAATAAACTTTTAAATAATTACTTAAACATATCAATCTGCACTTCATGTTTATTTGATACAAATCCAAGGCTTTCATATAAATGAATTGCATATATGTTACATTCATCTGCTTGAAGAAACCCTCGCACTGCACCATTCTCTTTACCATAACTCAATGCTTGTGTGACTAACTTTCTTCCAATACCCATTCTTTGATATTCAGGTCTTACCGCCACTTCTCTTATCCATGCAATTGGTCCCTTTTGACTATCGTGAGCATACGTAGCTGTACACACTAAACCTACTATTTCCCCTAGGCTATTTCTACTAATTAAGATTGTGTTATTTTTTGTTCCTGTGCTTAGCGCTTCTGTACCATTTAACCATGACTTTATCCACTCTGTTGTTTGTCCTACAAAACCACGACTTTGCCCTTTGCAAGACCTAGTAATCTCAGAAGCAATTTCTGCATCAATCTGATTTAAAAACTCATATTTTAAATCACAGTTTACATCTTCAAGAGTGTCCTTGGAATAATCATTCCATTTAGCCCATACCTTTAATCCAGTATTCTCTAAGCCTAAAACGAACTCATCTGGAATAAAAGTTATTAAGAAATTATCATTTTGTGTTTCTATTGCACTTATTAATATTTGCTCATCATTTGCTGCCCAATGGTATTGATATATTTTACTTTCATTATTATAGCCATATATTAATATCATATTTTCATTTTGAAGTACTATCTTAAAATTCTCTACCTCATCATAATCAGTATATTTCATTGATGAATATTTAAAGTTAATTATTTCTTCCTTAATCTCTAAAAATTCCTGCCTTGTCATAGTTACCCCCATAAATTTCTAGTTAACTATATATTACCACTATATCTTTAATCTATATTAATTTATTCTTCCATACCTTTAAGCCAATCATCCTTTAATATTGCATATACACTTACATCGTAAAAGCCTCTATCATCACTGAACTTAGCTTGCCTTAATGTGCCTTCATACTTCATTCCACTTTTCATCATTACCTTTCCTGAAGCACCATTATTAGTATCATGAGTTGCTACTATTCTATTAAATCCAACTTCAGAAAATAAGTAATGAATTACAGCCTTTAATGCTTCAGTCACTATACCCATATTCCAATATTTCCTTGACACACAATATCCTACTTCACCTGAATAATGTTTTTTATCCATCCTCACTAAAGAAATTTCACCTATAACTTCTCCAATATCTCTTAATACAATGGCCCAATTATAGTTATCATCATTTTCATACTCTAAAGTCCACTGCTTTATAACATCTGTAGTTTCATCTACATTATGGTGTGGTTTCCAAGATAAAAATTTTCTTACCTCACTATCGGTTGCCCAATTTTTAAACATATCATGTGCATCAGCAACTTCAAGTTTTCGTAGTAAAAGCCTATCTGTATTTATTATTTGTGTCCCCTTATGTGTCAACATATAAATCTCCCCTTTAGTCTAAATGTTCCTTAGTTTCTTCTAATGTCTTTTCCATAAAATACTTTTCATTTATTACTGGATACCTCTTTTGTATATATACTATTTTATATCCATATTTAGGATAGAATGATTTCCCTTGAAAATTCATAGTAGTCAAAAATGCTTTTTCACATTTATTTTCTATACCTATTTCTTCTGCCTCAAATAATAATTTTTTACCTAAGCCATTTCCACGTTGATCCTCTCTAACCCATAGAAAATCGACTTCTAACCATTTTCCCACAATGGTGCATACAATTCCACCTACCAACTCATTATATTCATCAGTTTCTGAAATAATAAAATTTGGTTCATCTTTTATTTCAAAAAAGTGAGAATTGTAATCTTGTAACTTTCTACGAATTTTCAATATGTCTTCTTCTGATGGAGATAAATTCAATATATGTTTCATTGATTCTCCTCCTTTTTCTTAAAGAATGATATTATATAATTAGACTCTTAATTTATAACTCCCAATATATTCTCTTTAATTACTACACTAAATATTTTCATCTAAAAAGCTAATCCAAGCTTCTCCAGTAAAATTAGAGCACATACCATAAGTTTGAAGTGTTATAATATAATTTTTAAATCTTAGATAGTTTATAGTAATTTTCTTATGCTTCATAATTGTCATAATATCAATGGTTTTTTCAACATCATTAGATTTTATATGACAATAGAGACATTCCCTTATCAAAGGTTCTTCAGTTTTGGATGCTTCCTCCAAATATTCACCCCATTCATGCCACTCTGGTTCAGATAAATCCTTTAAATTTTCAATTGGAGGATACGAACAAAAAGAATAATAAGAACTGCTAAAAGTAAATCCTAATTTTTCGGCTATTGCCCTAGAACCTTTATTGGTATCTACACAAAGCCAATCAATTTTTTCGTATCCCTTAGTAGAACAATCTTTAATGGTTGCAGATGCAACTATTTTCCCGAAACCATTTTTTCTATATCTTTCATCTGTATGGATTCCAATTGCAATTGTCTTTTCAAAGCTACAATCACTCAATGACCAACTCACAATTGTCTTGTCATTACGTATCAAATATCCTGCGCCATATTTTTTGAACTTTTCATCGTCACCCAAACCCTCAGACCACTCCAATACGCTTTCTGAATTTTCAAAGATATTTTGTCTTAATAAAGCTATATCAACTTTTTCTAGTACATATCCTTCTCTCAAGATTGAATTACAGTTCACAAACTCATCAATAGATAATACATAATGTCTTCTTTTGAATTTCCTAATAAAATGATTCCTATGAATATTTGGTATCTTGTCTGCCCAATCACTTGAATCAGGAGTTAATGGATCCCAGAAATCCAATTCTGAAGACACTTCAGAATTAAATACTTCATCGTTAGAACTACCTGCAATCAAATTACACTCACTAGTTTTTATCAATGTTGCAGTTGGATTGTCAGTATTATTTACATATATCTCACCATGATTTTCACCATATATAACAGAAAATACAGATAACTCATCCTCTGATTTAACTAAATGAGCTATTTTCTTAAATTCTTTACTAATTAACTTAATCATTTAATCCCTTCTATTATTATTTTTTATTATTAGTGACTTACTTTTTTCTTTTTTGGCAGTTTTAATTACTTTTTCAATAAACGGATTTTTTCCTATGACATAATTACTTCTATTTCCAGAGAAATCTTTTTCTAAACTTTTCTTAAGATTAGAATATTCAATAATTAATTGCGGATGTTTATTTAGGTAATCTCGAAATAAAATATGGTTATTCCATAATTCTCCATGGACTGGTTCTACATGTATATAGTGTGTACTTAATTCTTCATATTTCTTCTTAAAAAAGTGTCTTCCAGGTATATCTCCATCATATATATATCCAATATTACATAATACAAGAATTAGTTGTTCCCCATATTCTAAAGACTCAACTCCTATCGCTATATCAATTATTGGTTTAGCCAAACATCCTACTATTGATGTACTACCAATATGCTGTATATTTACATCATAATCCTGTAGTTGCTTTTCTAAAACTTCTTTTTCTTTTAAAAATTCATCTTTCCATTTTGGATTATATTCTTCAATTTTTACTGTTCCACTTATTAATCCTAACTTTGTCATTAAAATCATTCCTTTATGCTGTTCATATTTATACCTACTGCTACGGTAACTGATTTACAGCTCTTTACAGAACTTAACAAAATCTTCTGACGGTAATTTTGTTAACGTGCCAATAGAATATCCTTCACTAATTGCTTTTTCAACTATTCTTAAACCTAGGTAATATCCACCCAATATAGGTTTATTCACATTAATATCAGATGCCACAAAAAATCTATTCATTAATTCATAGTCAAGATTGCTAGCAAAATTCTCTACAATCTCTTCTTTAATTTCTTTCTCTTTATCAATTAAAAGTTCCACTTGCTCTTTAATTATAGATAAAGTTTTGCTTATCGTATCACTATTAATAGGTAATTCATTTAATATTATAGGATAAATAACTCCAAGTCCTTCAGTAATAACTCTTTCTAAAAAACTATATAAATTTATATCTTTAATAGCTTGTATCCTAACCATGTGGTTTACTTCATGAGGAACTAAAAAATTCAAATCACAATTATTTAAACACTCTAACCCAAAATAAATAAATGGGTTCTCACTTAGTAACGCTGAACCTACAACATGTCCTAACCCAACCCCTATATATAAATCAAAATCTTTTTTAAAACCTAAGTAATTCACAGACTTATTAACAAGAAATTCTATATCTTTAATTATGCTTCTATCCATATTTTCCAAGTTTTTTAAAATGATATCAAAATCAGTATTATCTACTATACCTTTAAATTTATCAGACTCAATCATATAAAGCCCTTTTACCATTAAATCAAAAATCTCATTATATTTTTCGTAGTATTTTAAAAAGGCTTCCCACTTTCCTATAATACTTATTTCTTCGTGAAACTTTTTAAAATCATTAGTCATATTTATAACTCTCATTAGATCCACCCTTTAAATATCTAGTGTACATTCCCATACACTGACTGATTTTATTCAACTTATACATAAACTACATATAATCTATATAGTTTATAATTTATTTTACTGTGCATAACCTATTAATAACTCTGTTGATAATTCGTCATATATGAAAAAGGTGAACATTAATCTTTCATTGAATACTGCAATATCAGCTAAATTTCAGCTTTCCTGATCATATATCCTTTTTCTGCTAAACTAACAAATCCTAATTTATCGTAAAATGATTCCGCATCATTACCTACAGTAACATTCAGCCTTATAGCAGGAAAGTCTCTGAATAATAAATTCAATGTTCTTTTAATCATCTTTGCTCCTAATCCTCTTTTTTGAAATTCAGGATGTACAACAAAATCAAGTATATATGGTAACCCGTTAACAAAGCCAACTATACATGCACCAATAAATTGATTTGTAATTGTATCAAAAATCAGCGTAGACCATTCATTAGTAACATTCATTGCTTTTATGTGCTTAAAATATACTTGGACACTTGAAAATTGAAAATCATAGGATTGAGATGCAATATATTGAAGTTTATTACTGCTGTATGTATCAAAATAAAGTTTTGTCATAGCTTCAACATGCTCAATTTGGGGAGCTATTATTTTATATTGATCTTCCCAAATCACATTAAATTCATTAGTAGCACATACCATAAGTTTCTCAATTCTATCCAGTTGAAAACCAAAATTTTTATAAGATTCGATTAATCTTAAATCAGCATCTGGAATTACAATCTCTTTAGTTTCATCAGATATTGAATTAACATGTAAAGTTAATACCTCGATTAGTTCCCTTATATTATTAAATGGCGGTATAACAAATATACATTTAAGAATATTGAGTTTGATAACAGCTCCTCCTATTCTTTTACCCTCTTTTTCTACCCAGTAACAGAAATCTACATTTTTATAACGATCAATATCGCTTTGAAAACTTAATGACATCCATTCATTAAAATTACTTTGCCTATAAATAGCATGAAACTTTGCCCACTCTTCTGAGTTTGCCTTATAAATTTTATATTCATCTAAATAATCCAACCTTTTATCCCCCTTAGATTAGTAAATCCATACCTCTTTTCTAAATATTAATTTATTTCTACAAAATAACTTGATATTACAATGAATTACTTCTCTGCTACAAATAAAAGATGATTACTTGTACCTAAGAATTCAAGTTTTTCACAACAATAATAGTGGTAATTAAGCCATAGTCTATAACTCTTGTCATACATATTATTCATATCACTATAGCTCATATTTCATATGACAACTAGTAGAGATATTAAACAATATACTTTTCCATAGCTATCTGTGGTAAAAAGAAATCCTCTCCAAAAGCTTCTCCTGTGAATACCACTACTAAATCTGATTCTGGTACCACAAACATATATTGTCCTCCAAATCCATTAGCATGAAATCCTCCAAAATTATTTCTCCACCATAGATATCCATATCCAGCTCCAAAATTTGTTACTTCATTTAAATTATTAGGTGTATCTATATGCTTAGCAGTTGAAACCTTAGTCCACTTTTCATTAATGATTTCTTTTTCTTTCCATATACCATTCTTTAGATACATATAACCCACTTTAGCCATATCTAGTGGTGCTATTTCTATACTTCCTAATATTCCATTACTTTCTTTTTCCCATAAAATATCTGATATATCTAAGGGATTAAATAATATTCTTTTACTAAAAGAATATACATCCTCTCCAGTAACCTTTTCTAATATAAACTGAAGTATATGAACTACTCCACTACAATAATTAAACTTAGTTCCCGGAATACATTCTAAGGGTCTACTAAAAAAATACTTCACAGGATCATCATTTTCCCACATTTCATCATAGTTTTCATTATCATACCACTTCAATCCTGTGGACATAGTTAAAAGATTTTTTATAGTCATCTTCTCTATATCTCTATTTTCCTTGTTAATCATTATTTCTGGAAAATAGTCTAGTACCTTTTGATTAATATCTTTTATTAAAACTTGTTCAATTGCCTTTCCAATTAGTATGGATGTTATACTCTTAGAGCAAGAGTATATGGGATGTTTATCTTCATTTCTATATTTATTAAAACCTATATTCATCACTAAATTACCGTTTTTTATAATTACTAAACCATGTATAGGTTGGTCTTCTGTTTCAATAAGATTTATAAATTCATTAATCTTACCTTCATCCATTCCCTCTTTTTCTAAGGTTGATAAATTCCAATTATGGTTTTTCATTTCTCCATACCTCTTTTCTAAGTATTAAGTTATTTTTAGCAACCAACTTGATGTTATAATAAATTACTCTAATATTTTAAATCTCTATCCAATATCTTAAAACTTCTTTACCTGACTCTTTTGAAATTATAGTATTCTCTAGCTTTCCACCATTGTGCTCAATTATATTTTTAGAACCAATGTTATCAAAGTTACAGGTTATTAAAACTTTTTTAAATCCCAAAGTTCTTGCCTTTTCCAATATTAATTTTAATATTAACTTTCCATACCCTTTTTTTCTGTATTTAGGTGATATATCATAACCAATATGTCCACCTTCTTCATAGTTTGTTTCATTAAGCTCATATCGTAATCTCACAGTTCCTAAAATATCGTTATTTTCATTTAAAAGCCACCATTCTGATGAAGCTACATGCCCTAGCTGTAGATTGATTCCCTTTGCCCTCTCCTTAAGATAATCTACATATCTTTGAAAATCAAAATTCACCCTAGAATACCTTCTTCTAATCAAATCTTCCTCATTGGCATTATAGGCATTAAGCATTTCAATAAATTTCTCTTCAAGCCAAAGTTCTGGCTGTACTAATCTGATCATCATTTACACCTCCAACCCTAATTAATCTTATGATCACTTCTCTGCTATAAATAAAAGATGATTACTTGCACCTAAGAATTCAGGCTTTTCACAGCAATAGTAATGATAATTAAGCCATTGTTTATAACTTTCCTCATCCATATTGTTTATCTTATCTGCCAAAAGCTCACTTAATCCATCTGCTGCAACCTCTGAAGTAATTTTTAAGTTAGAATCTCTTAATAGATTTCTGCACTGGTCTACTGTATGGAAAACAAAAGGAAAGTCTACAACTTTGAAGGTATCATGATTATAGTTATCTCCCTTTAAAAATTCAGCATCATAGAGCATAGTTTCTGTAGTAATAACCATATCGTTAGATATAAAGGCAAAGAACATCTTGCCATCATCCTTACACACTCTTTTTACTTCTGCTATGCACTTCATCCTATCTTCAATATTGCTTAAATGATATAAGGGACCAAAGCATAATACAATATCATAGTCCTTATCTTTAATCATAGATATATCCATTGCATTACCTTGAAACACTTCAATCGCCATACTAGAATCAACTTTTTCTTTAATTTGCATAACATGTTTTTCAACTAATTCAATGGCTGTTACATCAAATCCTTTTCTTGCAAAATATAAGCTGTATTCTCCCGTTCCAGCTCCTAAATCAAGTATCTTCATACCTGGTCTAAGTTGTTTTTCAATCTGCCTTACTGTTGTCAGAAATTCTACCTGAGTTGCCTTTGTAGCTAATCTACTACTCTCATTAAAAATATTGTAAAGGGCAGAAACCCTCTCATCTTCCCTTTCTATTTCTAAAATATCTTCTATCTTCAAAACTTTTTCTTGCATATCTCCATCTCCTAATCTCAAAAACCGTTTTCTGAAAGAAAACCACCTTTTTATATTTTTTATATTTTTTATATTTTTTATATTTTTTATATAAGGATATTTAGTAGAGGGATTATTTGTCTTGGATTTAAATCTACAAGACCTAAGATATTTTTCGTCTCTTTGTAGATTTATATCTACACTATAAGAGTTTTTGCATATAGCCTTATAAAATCTAATATCTATATTCTCACCTACATCTTCTAATACACCCTGTGAGTTTTTTTCTATACCTTGTAGCTTTTCATCTATACTTTTTAAGACAGTATTCTCCCCATTAAACTTTTCTTTTTCTTGAATTACTGCCTCCACCCCTACTTCGGCACTATCTTCACTCTTTAAATTCATATCTTCTATAAGATCTGCATATCTTTTGCCTATGCCAAAATAGGAGTATGTCCCTCCATCCCTTACAACTTTATGAGTAAGTATTCCTGCGTCTCTTAATTTAAAAAATCTAGCTTGTATTGTACACTTCTTTATATTAAATATAGGAAATTCTCTTATTACGTCATCATAGCAAACCCAATAATAAAGCTTTCCTTCTATCTTCTTAACCTCTAATTTTTTAGACTCCACAAGATCAATAAAATATCTAAGAATAGCAATATCTACTAAGCCCAAGCTAAACTTTAATAAATTTTCTTGTTTAAAACCCATAATTGTATATTTCATAATTTCCACCTCATATTCTTATTTCAATAAAAAATAATTTGACTACTCAAGATCACATTTATTTTTTATATCAGCAAAATATCTTTTACTTCAAATAAGAAATATGCAATTTCAGTGAATATTACCTAGCTTTTCGAAATTTTACCTATACAACATTTTAAAATTTTACCTATACAACATTTTAAAATTTTACCTATACAACATTTTAAAATTTTCTCTAGGAAACTAGTAATAGTTACCTAGAGAGTTTATTAAACTTTTTAATACTGTGAAATATTTAATTTACTACTTAAACAGTTCATTTATCCGATGACTATACGCTTCTAATACTCCCATCGCACTCTNNCTCTGTGAAAGCGATTCGCACCAAATCAGAGATTTTGGCTTTCTGCTTTTCTTCAAAGTGGTGGTAAATAGCGGCTACGACCATGGATAACGATTTTCCCTAAAGGACAACGACTTCTTAGTATCAAAAATACTGATACTAAGAGTTCTGTTAGTAAGCTTCAGTTGGGAGTAAAAACTCCCTCTGAAGCAAAGAACTCTGTTTATAAATGAAATACCATTAACTAATTATACTCATCATTAAGTGGCTCTGTTGCTTTAGAATTTCTTATACAAACGATATATTGAAAAAAATCTAACATACTTGCTTCTATCTCTTCTCCATTAAAAGTATAATACATTGGTGTTTCAGAAAAAGGTGAATTCTCTCCTGTTAATTTATAAATATTCAAATTGCTTTCTAATAAATCATTAGTTTCCTTGATTTGTGGATAAACAACTGCGAACTTATAGGTAGTATATCTACCATTCCCTGATCTATTCATTTGCTCACAATTATCATAGTTATATATTACTGTTAAAATCTTATCTTTAAATATTGAGTCATCAGAATTTAAATAGGCAGCAAACATCATTTTATCTTTTTCTTTACTCTGAAATGTATGGTCAAGCCCCCATTGTCCATAATACTTTCCCTTAGGTAATTCCTTTTGAAGAGTTTGAAAGTTTTCATATATCATTTTATCTCTAGTATTATTCCAATCCACTTGATCTTCCTGATGCTTATATGCCTCTATTTGATTTAATACATTCAAATTTACAAGGTTAAAACCAGTAAAGTTTTCGCCAAGGTACTCTTTATATATATTTGCATTTTTTTCTATATCCTTTTGTAATTCATTTGAACATTGAGCAAAGGTTTCATCAAATTTATCTAAATTATTAAATGTACTTTTAATCTTATCTATTACTGCTTTTATTTCTTTAGGGGCTTCTTTCTCTGGCAAAACATCTACTAAAAACCCATATGCATTAATTGATTGATGTTCTATATCAACACCTACAACTTGAATTCTGCTCTCTTTAGGTAAAGTATTATTATACTCATATAACTTCTTTAAATGATTATAACTATCCTTATTCCATTTAAAGGTTCCTTTTAGCGGCTTATATATATCCTCTAATATTTTTATATCTCCAGTATCTAAATACTTATTTATAAAATAAGCATTACTATAGGAAGTTTCACATAAATAATATTTAAAATCTGTTTTTTCCTTGAAATATTTTAAGAATTTCATGTTTAATTGCTCATTAGCCTTAGTTCCATGAAGTTCTGCAGTAAAAAAGATTTCCTTTCCATCTATATCTGAATCCATAATAGCTAAATCTGCAAATTTACTTTCATCTTCTAAATCTATAGCCCTATAATTATCTTTCAAATACTCTTGCATGATTTTTCTCTTCTCAGGTGATTGTTCTAAGCTTTTACTAGAAAATTGAATTGAATGCTCCTCTTTCTTACATCCAGTTAATAATAGTGCGAGCATCAAGCAAATTAATAATAATCTAAAATTTTTCTTCTTCATTATAATTTTCTTTCTCCCTTTCCTCTTTGATATAAGAAATTGATACTTAGTTCATTTATCTCTTACTGCTTAATGTTAATTTTAAAGTTTCTTATTCTTAAATTCATTAAACCTATCCTTTAATAATTCAAAAATACACTGCATTATTTACTAGAAACAATGCTCAATATACAATTTAATTAGTATATTTCTGAAGCAGCCCTCGGTAATTCCTTGATATGCTTTATAAACGCAAAGCTTCTTTTAGCTTCATCATAATTATATTCATATCCAAATATTTTACCTACTTCAGGTGCAATCTCTTCAAATAATTGGCATGTTGTAATCAACGTATTCCAAGAAGAATCATAATCACTCATATTAAATGTACTCATTAACCTTGTCCATACATCTAAATCTAAATATTCTTTTAAATGTTTATTTGCTTTTCCTATACTTACTTTAAATTCTGTTTGAATACCAACCTGCCAAGATAACATGGTTAATAATTCTTGTCGCACATAACTATTCATTACCTCTATTGTAAAAAGAATTTCTTCTCTCCAAAGTCCTTTTGCACAGTATGGTGCCACCCACCAAAAATCATTACATCGACTAAAATATTGTCCATATGTAGGCCTTTTAACCCAATAATCTTCATCAGAGGGTGCTTGAATCTGTGGTAGACAATTATCTTTATCAAGTAAAGGAACAGTTAATTTATCTCTTCCGTATTCCTTTATTAGCATCTCCATAGGCTGAATATGCAAGTCAATTCTATTTCCGTCTGTAAACTGCATTAAATAAGTGTAACCATTTTTAAAATCAACATCTCTTCCTTGCATTTTATCAAGCTTATCAGGCTCTTGAAAAATAATTGGATCTCCAAAAATACTTATCCAATCCTCATCTCTAATAATAGATTCTGTTTCTGTAACTACATAAACAATGTCATAGTCCTGAAAAATATCTTTTTTCACATTAGGATTTGCCCGAGAACCATTCATATAAACAGCTCTAATTCGGCTATCTCTATTTGCAACACTCAATATTAAATCAAACATTTCCTTTTCAGTTCTCATAAAATTCTCCTCCTCTATTTTCTTACACTATAAAAGTAACACAAAGTAACTTTGAGTATTACTAAAATTCATATCTATAATAATCAACTTGAAAATCAATCTGAAAACCACATTTTTTATATAAATTAAAAGCTGTTGGATTTTCTGAATCCACATCAAGGACTACTTTGTCAGATTTTTTTAGTCCCTCATTCAATGCAAATCCAACCAGCTGTTTTCCAAATCCTTTTCCTCGATATGGCGTTGCAATGGCTACTCCATAAAGAAAAGCGTGTCCCTCTTCATAATTAAAATCAAAAACTCCTACTGGAGCTCCTTCTTTGTATGCTATATATCCCCTTCTATTTTCGGAATAAATTACTGTGTCAATAAAATTACTGCTGTCCTCTAAGTCTGGAAAAGCCTCTCGTGTAATTTTTGCAAATATTTCTTTGTTTTCATTATTAACCTGAAAAAATTTCAAATTAGGATATTCTATCAAAGGTTTAGAAGCACTATAAGACATTCTGTATTCTGACCGCTCTAACTTTACATACTTAAAGCTTTTCAAAACCTCAACACCGCTTATGCTTTTTGGTTCTACAACCAACAAAACTTTATTTATTCCTTTCAATAATAAGGTTTCTTTAGCACACTGAAACAATTTTTTAAAATATCCCCTTCCTCTATACTCTGGATGTGTAACCGCTAATATTTCTCCTTCATAAGAAGTAGGAATAAAAGTAGTTAAAAAAGCAACCAACACATCATTTTCATATCCCATGTAAAAACACTGCACTGTTTTATCAAAGTTAATTTCATTTGATAGAAAAGCATGATTTTCTAAAGCATCTTCGCCAAATGACACTGTTTCTAAATTTAAAATTTCAGTTATCTGATTTTCTGTTAATTTGTTTGTCATTTCAATTCTCATGTTACATATACCTCATCTCTAATATTTTTTAACGCTTATAATCTTTCTTTAATATAGCTAATATAACATCATTCTCAAACTTGTTTTTCACATCACTTCTAGTTATAATCTAATCTCATAACATGTTCACTGCCAAATACTTGTCCAGTAAAGTTAAATCCAAGACTCCTATACAACTCTACAGCATATATACTTTCTTTGTGTACTCCAAGAAAAATCTTATTGTGATAATTATCTTGTTTTATAATTTCTAAAAGTTTTTCTAATGCTGCTCTTCCATATCCCTTTGATTGATATTTTTCATCAATCATCATTCTATAAATCCAATATTCACTATCATCTTCATCAATACAATACATAGCAAATCCCACCATAATGTCATCATCATATACTGCAAGTGGAATACATTCTGGTTGAACTTTTGATTGTGCTATTGAAACTGCATTAGATGTAACAAAATCAATTTGGTCTTTTGCCACAGTAAGTTCAATGCATTCCCAAAAGTTATCTCTTATAACTTCTTTAAGTAATATCAATACTAATTACCCTCCTTTCTATTAAGTAATTTCATATCCTCAAAACTTGTACCATTCATATTTTGTCAATTCCAAATAAGTATCGTCCTCTTTAAGATAATTCGGTCTTTCTTTACTTACAAAGCCTAGCTTTTCATATAATGTCCATGCCTTTCTATTTGCAGACTGTGGTTCAACATAAACACGATTTACTTTTCCCTCTGTAAAAGCTTTATCAATAGCAAAACTCAATGCTCTTGTCCCAATTCCCTTTCCCTGTGCATTGGGAGATAATTTAATATCCATTGATGCTAAGTCATGATTGGCATCAACATCATAGAAAGTTTCTCCACAATACCCTATATCTTCAGCATATATAGAGTAATGACATCTTTGTGGCTTTTTAATTGCTACTTTAAACCATTCCTTCATTTGAGCTAATGTAATACCAAGCCCATCTGGAAAACCCACAAAAAACATAACCTCTCCATTATTCCAAAGGTTCATTATATTTTCTAAATCTCTTTCTGTTGTTTCTCTAATTGTAGTTTCCCCCATATACATAAATCCACCCCATTGTCTCTAATACTATACTTGCATACTTTATATATTTTTCATATAATTTGCTTCTAAGAACTTCTAATTCACTAAAAAAACTCTGTAATATAGCTTATATAAATTCCTCTCTTAATATTGAATAATAACTACAGTCAATTAGATTACCGCTGTTATCTCTATCAATTTTTCTTAGTGTTCCCTCATACTTTAATCCGCATTTCTCCATTACACGACCTGATGCTGTATTACTTACGTCGTAGCGTGCTCCTATACGTTGAAATCCTATTTCATTAAAAGCAAACTCAATTACTTTTGAAAAAGCTTCTGTTACAATACCTTTATTCCAAAAGTTCTTACCTATACAATATCCTACCTCACAGTTTTCGTTGTCATTATCAATAGCTGTTAAACTAATATTTCCAATTACCTGTCCATTTTCTTTTAGAGCAATTGCCCATTGATAATGCTCCTTATTGCTATAATCTTCTATCCACATACCAATTAGTCCCTTACTTGTTTCAATGCTACCATGTACAGACCAGGTAAGATATTTTGTTACTTCTGAATCAGATGCCCAATTATTGTACATATCTATAGCATCATTTTCTTTAAATTTTCTTAATATAAGCCGTTCAGTTTCCATTCGTTTCGTCCCTTTATGATAAAGCATAGCTTTTAATCATCTCCTTTACTTACTTATTAGATCTTTCTTGGCTTATTTCGCAATTATCAAATTAACAAAACTATTCTTAAAATTAATGATAAGTTTTATTTAGAGTGATCCTAATATTTTCTTTACAATATCAATAGAGTTATTTGATGCTGATATACAGTTATTTTCAAATACT
Organism: Clostridium sp. UBA1056; assembly: GCA_002316385.1. Classification (GTDB taxonomy): domain Bacteria; phylum Bacillota; class Clostridia; order Clostridiales; family Clostridiaceae; genus Clostridium_J. The sequence continues at coordinate 20,059 of DCDL01000055.1, read as the reverse complement.
TCTACACCACATTCTTCTTCTGTATCTGTTATGGACCTTATTGCTATGAAAGGAATATCATTTGCATAACATACATGAGCAATACTTGCTGTTTCCATATCTACACAAAGTGGATTGTATTTAGAAATTATTTCAGTACGCCCACTATCACTTATAAAGGCTTCTCCAGTAACAATTTTCCCAAAGAATACTTTTTGAGTACATTTATTTTTATTTATAACTGCTCTACATAGCTCAATTGATCTATTATCTGCTTTAAAATATATACTTTTCATCCATGGATGATATTCTGTTAATATACCTTGATCCACATCATGATATGCTACTTCTGTTGAAATAACAGTATCTCCAATTTTTAATATATTGTCTATTCCTCCTGCTACACCAGTTACAATAACATGAGTAACATTAAATTTATCTATTAATATCTGAGTTGCAATGGCCGCATTAACTTTACAGACCCCACAATATAATGCAACAACATCTATGTTTTCATATATACCACTATAGAATGTTAACATTGCTGCAGTTTCTACTTTTTTATTAGAAATCTCTTTAATGAAGGGCATAATCTCATTTTCTGTTGGTCCAATAATTCCAATTTTCAAAATCTCACTCCCCTAATTATTGTTTATACACACTATTTTATAGATTGTAAGGATAGTATTTATAGATAATTACTATATAGTTGGCATGACATTTCCACCACAAACCGGAATGTATGCTCCTGTAATAAAGCTAGCTAAATCAGAAGCCAGAAAAGCTACAACATTTGCTATTTCTTGATCAGTACCCATTCGTTTTAAAGGTACACTTTTTTCATAATCAAAGTTACGTTCAGTGCCATCTCTTATATCTCTATCAATAATTGTCTACCCTGATGCCACCTGATTTACTGTTATTTAATTGCATTAATTATTTTTTCTGCGTCGTCAAGTTCTGCATTTCTAGTAATTACATTTCTACCTTTTAAATTATACTTATGTTATATAGTATCAAACTAAAGAAACTACTTTTTAGGGAAAAGTGAATCATACTCTTTTGCTTTTTCTGGATTTACATCATATAATGGCGATTCATGATATGTTCCTGCAATACCATCCAGGTCACCATAGATAAGTTCCATAGCCATAAATGAAGGATAGTTGTCACCATTACATGTGGTAATGTTAAATTCTTTTGCCTCTTTGAATCCAAACCGCGGGTAATAAGATTGATGCCCGAAAAAAATTACTGTACCGTAACCCAATCGAGCAGCGACTTTGAGTGAATGACGCATGAGAGCGCTACCTATACCTTGTTTTTGAAACTCAGGTAAAACGCTTAAAGGACCAAAATTAAGAACATCGTGACGTGTTCCATCAGGTAAAAGTACATATGCCTTACTGTACATAACGTTTCCTACCAATCGCCCATCAACCTCTGCCACTAAATCAAGTTCTGGTACAAATTCAGGGGCTTTACGTAATGTATTAGCCAGATAGTGCTCATCACATCCAACTCCTATTTTTGTAATACGTTCTGTTCTCCAAAATGCCTCTCGAGTAATAAGTTCAACTTCTCTCCAGTCATCTTCTTTTTCCAGTCTTAAAACTATCTCCAAATTAACACACCCTTTCACTTTCCATACACATAATATAAATAATCGTTACTTCATTCTTTAATACAATTTTTATATTTTCTTTTTGAATTTTTCTTAATATCAATTAAAATCCACTTAATATACTTTTAATCTATATATAAATCCATAAGAATTTCATCATCATAATTACCATCTATGTTAAAGAAGTTTCTATGAACTCCTACTTTTTCAAATCCAATCTTCTCGTAAAGATGTTGAGCCTTTTTATTACTAGCTTTAACACCTAAACTTATTGTTCTTATAGTGTCATGATTCTTAGCAAAGTCTATTAATACTTCCATAACTACAGTGCCAATTCCCATTCCCCAATATTCTTTTTTTACTGAGATGGCAAGCTCACTATTATGAGCTATTCTTTTTCTATTAGAGGAATTAACTTGAGAAACACTAACTATTTGATTATCTATAATACCTAAAATCATAAGAGCATTGTCATTTATGTTCACATTGCTAATATACTCTCTTTCCTGCTCCACAGTAAGTCGAAACTCATTTTTACCGAAAAGAAGATTGTCACTTTCTCCACCAACTATATTTAGATACTCAATCATGGCTTCTGCGTCCTCTTCCTTTGGTCTTCTTAATAATAGTTCCTTACCACTTTTTAGTTTTATTATTTTTAATATGTCATCCTTCATATTTAACCACTACCTTTTATTTAAAATTACATATGTTACTTTCTATATAAAATTATTCTTTTAAAAATTTTAAAACTTCTTTTTCTATAAGGTTAAATTCCATAGCTGCTATATCTTCTATGGTATATCTCTTACTTAAATTAGCTATCAGTTTAGAACCTAAAAAATATCCTACATCACTAATACCTAAGACTTTAAACCAATCACCATAAAAATCTCTAGTTTCTTTTTCTTTGTCTCCTAAAGCCTTAATATATTCTTCCTTAAGCTGCTCCTCTATTTTTTTACATTCGATACTCCGCTGCTCTTCTCTAGAATCAACGCTGCTTTCTCCTAATACTTGTTGAAAATATTGAGCAAAGCCTTCTTCATATATGTTCCAGATTCCTTCATTATACTTACTGTGCTCCACATGCTCTGGCAAGTTTGATTCACCTCTAATTTGAAAGTGTGCTACATGACAAAGTTCATGACATACTAGTGCTTTTATCTTCTCTTCATGTTGCCAACCAAGTTCTGCAATTTTATCTATTCCAAAGAGCATAGCTCTTTTTCCTTCATATTTATCTACCCAGACAGCAGAGTTTAATAACCCACTATAAAGTACTATGTTTATATCTATATCAACATGAAATGTAGCTTTAACCTTTTCATCCATACCTTTTAGAAGCTTTAAGAGATTGCTATAGCCTTCTATCACCTTAGGAAAATCTTCCTTAGTTCTATTAAAAACCTTAGTTAATTCTATTTCTCTCCAACTATATCCTTTAGCCTCATAGTCTTCTTTACACTTTCTCTCCACCTCTGGAAAATTAGAATTGTAATAACTCTCCCACAACTCCATCTTTTCCTTTGGCTCCTTCTCTAGATGCTTTTCTATATAATCTTTATAATTCTTAAAAGTATCTATAATTTTCATCATTGCAACTCACCTAACTTTCTAAAATTTTAATCATCTAAGTTATATTAAGTTGAAAGAGAAGAGGCTTTCGCATAAGTAAGAATCTAAATCT
>DCDL01000055.1:6893-16732 GCA_002316385.1 Clostridium sp. UBA1056 | reverse complement strand
AGATTTTACCTTGAATAAATGCTTTAGTAAATCAATATTTCGAAACGACTGAGCGTTAATAATATAAGTGCTTATTCAATATTTATTTAGATTAGCTTATTTCGCGAAAGCCCCCTCTCCCTTTAATTTTACTGAGCAATTCTATAATCAAAATTATCTTCAATAATTTTATATCCTATCTTAGCGTAAACTCCATTAGATACAGGGTTACGTTTATCTACAAAGAGACTACAGAACTCATTTCCTCTTTCTAAATATAATTTACTTAAGTTATAAACTACAGCAACTCCATAGCCCATGCCTCTCTTACTAGAATCTGAATAAACTAAACTAACAGAAATCCCCTTATTTAGCTGTCTTGTAAATGCTGCCATGGAAACTGGCACATGATTTTCATCTTCGAAAATATATATAGTTCCATTTCTAATTCTAGTTACTAATTTTTCTATAAGACCTTCTACAGCTATGTCCTCATTTAAAGCTTCTTTTCCAAACTTAATATACCAATCTATTATTAAATCTAGATCCTTCTCTGTAGCTTCACGAAAGTATCCTTTAGGTAAAGTAACTTGGTTTAGTTTTCTTAGCTCCATAACGTCCATGGCTAAACGCTCATGAAATTTACATTTTGCTTTTTCTTCATAATAGTCAATGAATTTTTCACAAACCTTTTTGCTAGAGTTAATGCCACTTATATCAATTTTATTTTCTATGAGGTAATTTACTAAAACTTTAATGGAGTCATCTACCTCTTCCTTTAAATTGTGTATTAACAAATTATATGGACTCACATTGCAGAAAATAAGTGATATTCCCTCTCTATCTTCTACACGTCCAAATAAAATATCCTTATTAATATCCTTATCTCTGTTTGTATATGCATTAAATAGTATTAACTGATTTAATGCTTCTTTCTTTAAGAGTATCTTTTCATTAATCTTTAAAAATTCCTCAACTCTATCATATATAACTACCTTCATACACTTTATAGCAAGAGCTATTAACTCTCACTAAAGTTCACCTCCTTTTATAATTCAATTACCATTCCATCATAGGTAAAGCTAATATCTTCATACTGCTTTTCTAGTTCTAAATAATCATCATAGGATTTTCCCCAATCTTCCTCAAGATGTGTCATTATAACTTTTTTAATATTATATTTATTCTTTAATTCCACTATCTCATCCATTACAAATAATTCTTCTCTTAGAGGATTGTCCTCTTCTATCTTAAAGCCACCTTTTAAGACATCACCAATCACCGTATTACCTATAATCATTACATCGGCATCTTTAAAGATTTCATTCACTGGGAAAGGTTTTACATCGCAAGGAGCATATATAAGCTTCTTATCCCCTTCTTCAAAGACGAAAACTGTGGCAGATTCAACTTTAACTAGAGTTATCTTTATTCCTTCTACTTCTATATAATCATTAACTATATGCCTTTTTATTAGATTTCTGACCTTTTCATAGTAATCAAAATATGAGCCATGTTTTGAGCGTATTGAATTTAAATCTTCCATTACATGATCCATAGCTATAACTTCTATTGGATTTTTACATTCTATTTCTTGGGAAATATTCAGCCAATTTAATCGAAGCTGTTCAAATACTCTCATTCCAAGAGTATGATCTGGATCCATATGACTATATAAAATTCTATCTATTTCTTTAATTTCTCCATAATTTAAGCTTTGAGAAATATCCTCTGGAGTGTCTATAAGCAGCTTAGCTTCTTCTAGATATAGGCTACATCCAAACCTTGAATAAGGATTTCCCTTCTTTCTTGCCTCCATACATACTCTGCAATAGCAAAGTGGCTTTGGTAGAGCGACACATCCTCCACTACCTATTATTTTAAAATTCATAGTAATCCCTCCTATTTTCTCTCTAGCTATAATTAGATTTTTTATTATATATGTTTTAATAAAATTTCTACATTAAATTTACTTGCAATCTTAGATCACATTAGGAGATATTAATGAATTTTATTTATTGAAACTTATATATCACGTATTTTTAAAATCCTTTACTATCTCCAACTCCAGATAAGGCAAGTACATTTACATCAGCTTCATAAACTATAAAGACTTTCTCATCCATAATACTTTGACTTCCTCTCCTGAAATCTTGCCATCATATTCACTAAATACTTTAAAGCCTGATTTCTCATAAGTTTTTATGGCTCTTTTATTAAATTTAGCTACTCCTAACCTTACATAATCGCCCTTATATTGATGATATTTTACTGCAAAATTAACACAAGCAGAAACAAATTCTTTTCCTAAACCTATTCCTGTTAAGTTAGGTTTTAACCCAAAACCAACCCACATTTCATAAATTACATCAGGATTATCTTTCACTGTATCCATATCAACATAACCTTCATCATCTGAATCTTCTTCAACTTCTCTAAAAAAATTTATAGCTAATTCCCCTACTAAAATTTCTTTTTCATTTAAAACTGCAAATTTACTGAAACCCCAATCTTTCTTTTCCAGTAAATCTTCTGCCTCATTACAATAATCATATATGGAATATTCATTTTCATATTTCCATTCATTAATCATTGTTTTTGCATAATTATCATTCATAGGTACAAACTTTAACTTCATATTAAAACTCCTTATTAAATCTATAAAATTTTCTCCTCATTTCAATTCAAAGATTTCTCTTAACCTCATTTATAGCTTCTTAGTTAAAAAATACTCCTTATGTCCTTTAGGGCTATCTTCTAAAATTCCAAAAACCTTATATCCATTCTTCATATAAAAGTCTGGATCTTGAAAATCGAAGGTATCTAGATGTGCTATATGACATCCTTGACTCCTTGCTGCATCCTCTGCCTCTTCTAAAAGTATTGAGCCATATCCTCTATTGCGATACTTATCATTAACCCACAATGTGTCAATATAGAAGATGTGCCAAAACACAGAGTAAGCTAATATGCCCCCTATAACTTCACCCTTTTCATTCTTAATACAACGATTTATCTTAATGTATGGCTCCTCTTGTTCAAAGGGTTCAAACAGTTTGTTATGTTCCATAAGCATTTCATCAATATAATCTATTTCTTCCTCATTAGGTATTTCTATTTTGATATTGTCTTTATTCATATATTATCTCTAGTGAGAGAGCGCATCATAAGTACCAAACTCCCACTAGAACTCACTTCCTTTCATTTTATAATCTTTTTAGTGTCTAAAAGTTATTAGTTCATTTTATAAGAATAGTGAATTTTAACTACAAATACAGATAACTTATTAATAACTTTACCGATAAGTCATTATATAAAAATAGATAAATTTTATATCAATATATTAATCCAAATAATTTGAGTTTTTAAAGTATATTTGATTGCTATAAATAAGTCCTATCCCAATCAATCTTCCATCAATATCTTCAATAGCAAATTCATAACTACCATAATCTGTTTTATGTGGTTTTGATACTATATGAACACCTTTGGAAACAAATTCTTCATAAATTATATCAACCCCACTAACTGTGTCAGTATCAATATAAGCATCATGACCTACACCATATCTTTTAGTGTTTGATTGTATTTGTCCAAACTTCGATTGTACAATTACAAACTCAATAGAATCTCTATATATTGTTGCAAAGTTGTCAATCTCATCATAATGTGCTGCAAATTTAAATCCCAGTTTTTCAACATAGAAATCTACAGTTTTTTTCACATCTTCAGATATAAAAACTGGACATACATTTGTTAGCTTAGCTTTATTATTTTCCATTAAATATCCTCCTCGTGTGATATATGGTTGTATATAATAAATTTTGATATAGTTAAATTGTTAAATAGTTTCCTATATAAATANNTATTTATATAGGAAACTATTTAGATAACTAAGAGTTTATCTTTAACTCTACATTACATAGCAATTAATTTCTTCACATTGCTTCCAATGAAACTCCTTTTCTTTGTTCAAATGAGTAAGCTCCCAGATCTAAATCTTATATTTAGATGACCCCTTAAGCTCCTTCATTTAGGAAACTGTATTGAGCCATATATAGGTTATAATAGAAGCCTTTAAGCTTTAATAATTCCTCATGAGTTCCACTTTCTACAATTTCACCATCATCTACTACCATGATTCTGTCACAGTCTCTTATGGTGGAAAGTCTATGGGCAATTACGAAGGAAGTTCTTCCATGAAGTAGCTTATTTATTCCTCTTTGAACTAGTATTTCTGTAGCTGTATCTATATTAGATGTTGCCTCGTCAAGGATAAGGATTCTTGGGTCTGCAAGTAATGCTCTTGCAAAGGATATAAGTTGTCTTTGACCTACTGAAAGTCTTGATCCTCTTTCATTAACCTCTGTGTCATATCCCTTTTCTAGCTTCATAATAAATTCGTGAGCATTCACAGCCTTAGCTGCTGCTATGATTTCTTCATCCGTTGCATCTAATTTTCCATATCTTATATTCTCTTTAATAGAAGTAGAGAACAAGAAGGTGTCTTGAAGCATTACTCCCATTTGACTTCTTAAGGAGTAGAGATTAACTTTAGAAACATTCTTGCCATCGATTAAAACTTTTCCTTCAGTGGCATCATAAAATCTACTTATTAAACTAGTTATAGTAGTTTTTCCAGCTCCTGTTGGTCCAACTAAGGCAATATTTTCACCTGGTTTTATTTTAAAGCTTACATTGCGAAGTACCTTAACATCTTTTTCATATTCAAAGGAAACATTTTTAAATTCTACTGCACCCTTGATAGTTGGCATCTCTTCTCTGCCTTCCATTTCATTAATGGTTGGTACTACATCCATAATCTCAAATATTCTCTCTGCTGCTGCAAAGTTAGTTACTAAAGTGTTATAGTATGAAGCTATATTTATAATAGGTCTCCAGAACATATTTGTATAAGATATGAATGCTATTATTGTTCCAATGGAAACTTCTCCGCTTCTAGCTAAGGTTGCTCCATACCAAAATACTATGATGGAACTAATTCCAAAGGACATATCAATAAATGACCAAAGCCAGTCATTATACTTAACAGCTGATAAAAACCCATTTCTAACTTCTCCTACAGACTTTTCAAACTTCTTTGTAGTTTCTTTTTCAAAGGTGAAATTTTGAATAATTTTTATTCCTGAAAAGGATTCATGGGTAAACCCATTTAAATTAGAACGTTTTTGTCTAAATATCTGCCATTTAGCTCTAGATTTTACCATTATTGTAGATACTACCACCATAAGAACTGGTAAAATCATTATAGAAACTAAAGCTAGTTTTGCATTCATTACAAACAATATTACTGCTATAGATATAAGCATCAATGCTTGTGGTACAACTGTAGTAACTGATTTAGAGAATAACTCTGAAAGAGAGTTCACATCTCCAACAACTCTAGCTAAAATTTTTCCTACTGGTCTATCATCAAAGAAGGAAAAAGATAGCTTTTGTATATGCACATAAAGTTCTTGTCTTATGGTGTGGAGTATACTGTGAGTTGTTTTGTTCATTTGATAGGTAGATAATTTGCTAGCATACATACTTATAACATTTATTCCTACTAATCCTAAGCTTATAACTATAAGCCCTATCACATCTTTTACTTCTATATAATTATCTATAGCGATTCTTAAAAGCATAGGGCTTAAAAGCCCTGTGCCCATTACTATAAGCATAAGAAAAAGTACTAAACTTACTTTTAATTTATAGGGCTTTAAATATTTTACTAGTCTAAGTAGTATCTCTCGCCCTTTTAAACTATTAATTTTTTCATCTTGATTAACTGAATTCTTTGCCATTCTAGCACCTTCTTTCTTCTTTAAAAGTTAGCCACATCTTCATCGGACAACTCTAAGAAATCTTTAAATTGAGTCTGATATATTTCAAAGTACTTGCCTTTTTGATCTAAAAGCTCTTGATGATTTCCTTGTTCTACAATCTTTCCATCTTCCATGTATAAAATTACATCTGCATTTTTTACAGCTGATATTCTATGAGCAATGATAAATGTAGTCTTCTTTGTTTCTCCATGATATAGATTTTTAAGTAATTGATACTCTGTTTCCATATCTAAAGCAGAAGTGGAATCATCTAAAATTAAGATTTTACTTTCTCTTAGAAGAGCTCTAGCTATGCACAATCTTTGTTTTTGACCTCCAGAGAGTCCAAGACCTCTCTCTCCAATTAAGGTGTCATAACCTTCTTTAAGTTCATCTACAAATTCCTTTGCACAAGCTAGTTCTATAGCTTTTTCTAACTCTTCTCTTGTAGCATTGTTCTTACCATATTTAAGGTTGTTTTCTACGGTGTCAGAGAACAGGAAGGAATCCTGTGGAACTATAGAAATTTTATCTCTTAATGTTTTTAGATTTAACTCCTTAATGGTTATTCCATCTAAAGTTATTTCTCCTTCTGTAATGTCATAGTTTCTTCCTAAAAGACCCATCAATGTGGACTTTCCTGAACCTGTAGTACCCATTATAGCCACTGTTGATCCTGCCTTGATATCAAGGTTTATATTCTCTAATACATTCTTTTCGTTATATCTAAAGGATACGTTTTTAAGGGATAATTCTCCCTCTATATTCCCTGGAACAATTCCATCCTTAGAATTTTCAATAGTGGTTCTAGTTTCTAATATTTTATTTATCTTTCCTGCTGAAGCCTTAGTTCTAGAGAATAGATTCATAAGCCATCCAAATTCTCTCATTGGCCAGATAAGCATCCATAAGTAACTAGTAAATGCCACCAATTGACCTACTGTAATCTTATTGTAGATTACTAAAATTCCACCTACACAGGTTACAAGTACTATAGAAAGATTTCCTAGGAACTCTTCTAATGGAAAAAACTTAATCCAGATCTTTGTATGCTCCATTTGTAAATCAAAGTTTTTAGAGTTATATCTTAAGAATTTAAGAATTTCATGTTTTTCTCTTCCAAAAGCTTTAACTAGCTTAACTCCAGCAATGTTTTCCTGTGCTGTTGTATTTAGCTCTGCAATATGATCACTTATTTTGTCATATACCTTATCAATCTTCTTTTCAGATCTTATGGTGATATATGCAATTATTGGCATAGTAGAAAGAGCTACTAAAGTTAATACTGGACTTATTCTTAGTAATAGAACTGAAGCTATAGAAAAATAAGCTATATTTTCTATTAATAATCTAAATCCGAAGCCCATAATATCCATGATATTGTCTGTATCTTCTCCAACCCTTGACATTAACTCCCCAGTATTTACTTTGTCAAAGTATGAGAATGATAGTCCTTCAATATGCTTAAATAAAGTTTCCTTAACTTCTTTAGAAATGGTAATTCCTAAATAGTCGAATAAATATTCCTTTAAGTATCCAAAGAAAAACTTTATTAATGATATGCATCCTATAAGAAATAAGATTTTATTTATAATTTCATAATTTTTACCGCGGAGTACGTCATCTATAAATATTCCAGTTATATACGGCATTGTTAAGTCTGCTGAAATTACTAGAATCATTGAAACTATAGCAAATATAGTTACCCCTAAATGATTTTTTACATAGCTCAAGATTTTTTTCACTTGAATCCCTCCTTGCAATTTGAGTTATCATAATTAACCCCTTGTATTGTCTTTTCTTTTCAATGTGCAAAACTAATATTTGCAAGCCACCTCTTAGTCATGATATTTCCTCCCTTTCGATTCCATAATCCCCATTTTTGTTAAACTCTGTTGCCTATAAATTATCTACAGATATAAGGCACTATCAAATAAATAATAGATCAGTTTTCTCGCCTATTTGCCACGAATACTGCGTCGTTAAAATCCTGTCATAGNNTCTTTGGTCTATTATTTATTTTCATGTGCCTAAAATAAAAAAGTCATAATCCTATACCTCTTGGTATATAGGATTATGACTTAAATCTTCCATATCGTGAATAATACTATGGATTACTCCTTAAGTATTAAAATTTATTTTAGGCTTATATTTATTTTTATCTAAGCAAATTTAGCTTAGTAAAAATATTAGAATTAAAAGCCTTATAAATATATAAAAAAGTCCTAGGGTTACCCTAGGACTTTTATCACAAAATAGTTTAATTAAAAATCAACTTTTTAAACCTATATTATGAGGTAGGGTAATATTTAAAGTATTTAATTGTAAAACTCTATTATTGACATCACTAATATTGCCAGTGCCAACATGGACTCTAGCATTAGCTCTAATTATATTCATTTCACTGAGTATATTCATTTCACTGATTATAAATAAATTATTTAACATATTCCTACCTCCTTCTTTAAAATTTATTTCTAATATTAATTAGTAGTTTTACTAATTTTTACTACCTTTTCATTATAAACAACTTTTATAAATATTGTCAACAACTTTTTCTAAATTTTTTGAATTTATTAAATATATTTTTTATTCAGTTAAGATTATAAAAAATAGCGACTATAAAATAGTCGCTAAAAAATTAAAGTTTTAAATTTATTATTCATAATAAATTGAGCTTTAAATTTTTCTTTAGAATATAGTTATAAGGCATCTGAAAATAAATAATAAGTCAAATAGACGAGCATTCTGACTTATTTATTTTTTGAAGATGCCTAAATTAAAATTCTCCAGCTAAATCAGTTAAAGCTTTATCACATACTCTATAAACAGTCCATTCATCCATTGGTATTGCTCCAAGTTGCTTATAGAATTTTATTGATGGTTCATTCCAATCAATACACCACCATTCAAATCTACCACAATCTCTTTCTACTGCTAGTTTAGCTAGGAAAGAAAGAAGAGCTTTTCCCATACCTTTACCTCTCATCTCAGGTCTTACATATAAATCTTCTAGATATAAACCTGGTTTACCTGTGAAAGTTGAGAAGTTGTGGAAAAATAGCGCAAAGCTTACTGGTGTACCTTCATACTCTCCAATTACTACTTGTGCTGCCTTTCTTACAAATAATGATTCCATTAGAATTTCTTCAGTAGCAACTACTTCATTTAAAAGCTTTTCATAATCTGCTAATTCCTTTATGAATCTTAGAATTAAAGGTATGTCCTTTTCTTCAGCAAATCTTAAAGTATAGTTTTCTACTTTAGTTTTTATTATTCCTTCCATGTTAAAATCCCCCTATAAATATCTTTATATTTTGAAAATTTATCTCATGCGTAGCCATTGATAAACCTTCTTCAATTATATTAACCTTTTTTATGGGAGTTTGTAAACATGAAAATCTATTATTTAAATTTAGATAAATCCCATTTACTTGTGGTAGGTCTTTCCTTTATCTCTTTAGAAATATTTTTTGTTAATAGTACAAAAGCTATAAATGATATTCCTGACACAGCAGTATATCTTCCTATATATTCTTTCTCTCTATTAATAGTTTTTTCAATCGCTATTATATATAGACCTTCATATTCTTTTTTTTCACTAGCCCTCATATATTCTAATGTGTCCTCTGCTTCTATTAACTTTACCCCAAGAAAAGCTCCATTGCCTGCAAACCATACCATCACACAAAGAAGTATAGCAACACATGCATTTTTAAGTCCACTATTAGATAATTTGTAATTAATAAGAATATTTTTTACCATATAGATTACTGATATTACTACTAATAGTATGTTTAAAACTGTTAATACAATAATCATATAATCCCTCCTAGCTTTTAATATAATTATACCATTTATGGAATGATATATATAATCAATTTATCAATAATGAGTAAATCATATGTATTAATCTATGCCACTAAAACTATCACTCCTACTTGAGACTTTTATCCTTAAATTGTCTTCATGATGAACATGTATGAAAAAGGGGCTTTTGCAAAATGTATTACTAATCTTATATAAAATATT
>DCDL01000055.1:0-6787 GCA_002316385.1 Clostridium sp. UBA1056 | reverse complement strand
TATTTAGATTAGCTTATTTTGCAAAAGCCCTTTTCATTTATTTTATAATCATATTTTTTATCTAATGTTTATCTAGCCTAAATTATTTCTTTCTTCTTAAAGCTACCGCTCCAATTGCAGCAGTAATTACTCCACCTAAAGCCATTACGCCGCTTCCAACCATGCCACCTGTTTGTGGTAGATTATTTCCCTGCTTACTTGGCTTATTTGGTTTATTTGGTTTATTAGTATTTAGGCTTTCTTTACTTGGATTTTCTGTGGTTGTCTTCTCTGGGTTCTCTGGATTCTCTGTGGTTGGTTTTTCTGGCACTGTATATGATACTACTTCACTCACATTGCCACTCTCATCTATAGCTCTTGCATAAATAGTTGCTTTTTCCTCCACCTTTACAGGTTCTGTATAGGAAGTCCACGTTTTATTATCTAAGCTATATTCTATTTTTGCTGTATCTTCATCTACTGCTGTTAATGTTACTACACCATCTTTCTCAGTTATAACTGGAGATTTAGGTGCTGTTCTATCTGGAACCTTATATTCTACTACTTCACTTACATTGCCACTCTTATCTATAGCTCTTGCATAAATAGTTGATTTTTCTTCCACTTTTACAGGTTCTGTATAGGAAGTCCATGTTTTATTATCTAAGCTATACTCTATTTTGGCTGTATCTTCATCTACTGCTGTTAATGTGATTTTTCCATCTTTTTCAGCTACAACTGGAGATTTAGGTGCTGTTCTGTCTAGCACTCTATATGCTGCTACCACACTTATATTTCCAGATTCATCTATAGCTCTTGCATAAATAGTTGCTTTTTCTTCCACCTTTACAGGTTCTGTATAGGAAGTCCATGTTTTATCATCTAAGCTATACTCTATTTTGGCTGTATCTTCATCTGCTGCTGTTAATGTTATTTTTCCATCTTTTTCAGCTACAACTGGAGGTTTAGGTGCTGTTCTATCTGGCACTGTATATGATACTACTCCACTTACATTGTCACTTTTATCTATAGCTCTTACATATATTGTTGATTTTTCTTCCACTTTTACAGGTTCTGTATAGGAAGTCCACGTTTTATTATCTAAGCTATACTCCATTTTTGCTGTATCTTCATCTGCTGCTATTAATGTGACTATACCTTTTTCTTCTTTTATCTGTGGTGCTACAGGTGCTATTGTATCTTGTACTACATAAGTTAATACTCCACTTATATTGCCAGCTGCGTCTAAAGCTCTCACATAAATAGTTGCTTTTTCTTCCACTTTTACAGGTTCTGTATAAGTAGTCCATGTTTCTTTATCAAAACTATATTCTATCCTTTCAGTATCTTCATCTGCTGCTACTAATATTATTTTTCCATCTTTTATACTAAGAAGCGGTACTCCTGGTGCTGTTCTATCTGGTACTGTATAGCTTGATACTTCACTTATATTACCAGCTTCATCTATAGCTCTTACATATATTGTTCCTTTTTCCGGAACTCTTACAGGCTCTGTATAAGCCGTCCATGTTTCTTTATCAAAACTATATTCCATTCTTAATGTATCTTCATCTGCTGGTATCAATGTCACTATTCCCTTTTCTTCTGTTATACTTGGAGCTATTGGAGGTGTAGTATCAGCTTCTTTTTCTATAATTATATTACCACCTGCTTCTACTGTTACCATGTAAACAATAACTTTATCTCCACTTGATACTTCTACTCTGTATGGTACTGATTTTTCTGATAGATATAAATAAATATTTTCATCGTCTTTATGTCCTTTTGTTATATTCCAATCTACTCCATCAACTTTAACACTGGTAACATTAGGTGCTAAGACTGTTACTTCATAAGGGGTTAATCCATTCATTTCTGTTAATGTGCATTCTTCTCCATCTTCACCTTTACCTATAGCTGCTCCTATTCCTGTTGATGTGGCTTTTACTGTTCCTTTTAATATGGTTATATCTTGTTTTTTACCTCTATAACCATTACCTATTGCTGCACCATAATCACTTGAAGTTGCAGTGATAGTACCACCCTCAATGTTTATTGTTCCAGCCTCACTACCAGCAGCTCCACCAATAGCTGCACCTTTACTTGTAGAAGTTGCATCTACAACCCCTCCTGAAATATTTATTGCTATTTTACCTTTTGATGATGATCCTGCTCCTATGGCCGCTCCTGCTGAATATGAACTTGTACTAGTTGTTTGTGCATTTACATATCCACCTGAAATTAATACATTATAGTCAGTACTACCTCCATAGCAATCACCTATAGCCGCACCTGAACCATTATTACTAGCTATAACTTCACCACCCGTAACTTGAATTGATGCTGATATAGCATTAGGATTCTTTGCATTTGATCCGCTACCAATAGCTGCAGAACCAATATAATTCTTAACATCTGAAATAGCAGTTACTTTACCACCACTTATATTTATATTACTTGCAATACCACTATTTCCACCACCTATTGCTGCACCTGCTCCATTTGTGGTTACATTAATAACGCCATCACTTATATTTATTGTACCAGAATCCATAATACCTGCTGAACTTCCACCGCCAATACATGATCCATAATTACTCTGTGCTGACTTAATATTTAGTGTACCCTTACCCAGAATCTCAAGTTCTTTTCCATAATCCACACTTATAATAGCTCGTTCTGAGTAATTAGCTGTACTTGTAAGCGTATTATCACCTTTTAAGGTCAGAGTATTATTAGTTCCTTTAAATTCAATAGCATTTTTAAAGAATGCGGTTACATTAGTATTAAAATTGTTAATTGTAAAATCTACGTTACCTTCACAATTGACATCTACATTATTATATGGATTACTTGCTGTATTTTCATTATTACCAGTAATAGATACTTTCTTAGCTGTATCTTTTATAACAACAGTTTTTCCTGATAAATTTGCTGGAAGTTTATAATTACCATCCTCATAAATTATATAAGGCGCTTTCAACTCAGTAGTAAGTTCATCTTTATTAACAACAGTTAATTTAGTAGAGTCTGTTTTTCCATTTACTGTAGAAACCGTAATGGTAGTTTCTCCTTTAGTTAATGCCTTCACATAACCTGTTTTACTTACAGTTGCAACATCCTCATTAGAAGAAGACCATGTTAAAGTTTTATCTTTTGAATTATACGGATTTATGCTGGCATTCATCTGGAACTCTGAACCTTCTGCTAAGGTCACATCCTTATCATTCAAAGTAACACTCTTAGGATCAACTGAGCCTTCAACTAATTCAATAGGCTCAGATTCTAGTACATTTTTAGCATAATCTATGGCTATAACTTTTATGTCCTTTGCTTCTATACCATCTAGTTTAAATACTTCCTCATATTCCACCCCTGGCTTGTCCTTATCTAATGGAATAATCTTTGTCAAAGTGTTTCCTTTTCCATCTTCTAATTGCATTGCTTGTAAGTAATGGTTATCTTTCAAAGTTATATCTAAATACTTTGAACCATCAACTATTTCAACTTTAGCCTTTACTAATTCAGGAACTTTTGTATCAATAGTAACCGGTATTTCAACCTCTTGTAAATCCTTAGTTTCCCCACCTACTGGCATTCCGCTTATTTTATAAGTGTAAACTCCATCTTCAAAAGGCTTATTACCTTTGCTATTTATACTATCCCAGCCATTGTTATCTATAGCATAAGTAATCTTTCCAAGATTACTATTATATAATGACTTCTTTTCTCTTTTACCCTTATTTTTATAAATTTCATTTCCTTTACTATCCATTACTGAATAACTTACCTCTTCAGTATTTCTTAATAATCCAACTAATGCATTTACAGAATAAGAACCATCAATGTTAGGACCAATAGCAATTTTATCTTTATTAGCTATTATAGGCTGATCTTTCCCAGTAAAACCATTTACGCCAAGATAATTCCCTTTTCCTGTACTATTATTAAAATATCCAAGAGTTGTTTCATACATAGCTGCTTTTTGGTTATCATATATTGTATTGTCAAACAATGGTATAGACTTCCACTCTCCATAGAATCCCAAGAATGGAATATTAAGATTAATTTTATCCTCATTATTAGAAATAAGTGTAACAAATCCATCTATAAATGTTCCATTTTCACAAATTTTTAGTTCATTTTTAGCTTTCTCTGTAAGTTTTAAAGAAACTGTAATTGTTTTTTTCTCTCCTGCTCCAACTGTAATATTATTGCCTTCTTCACCAGCCACTGTAACTGTTACCTTTGAATCATCCAGTTTATCTGAAGCTTGAGCAAAAAATTTTCCTTCCTCTTTAGATAATATTTTTTCTGTTAAAACAGTAGTATCTACTGTATACGTTAATGATTCATCAGAAATATTATTAACATCAAAGTTAAATGAATATTCGCCAGTTAAGCTATCACCTAATTCAGCCTTTGGTTTTCCAACACTTGCAGTTAAGTAGGCCCCTGTTTTTATTGCACTGTTAACATTAAAAAGCCCAGAACCTTGCTTACGAGGTGAATATGCAACTCCATCAGCATCAATTACTGAAGTTGATGTACTCATTAATAAGTTAATTAATAAATCTTCTTGCTCTTTTAATGATAACCCCTTGAATTTTTCATTTTGTTTCAAATATTGTCTTACAACTGCTGTTGCACCAGCTACATGGGGACTTGCCATAGATGTACCATTCATAGATCCATATCCCCCATTTGATAAAGTAGAGTAAATTCCTCCACCAGGACCTGTAATTTCAGGCTTTAATTTTAAATCAGCAGTTACTCCCCAAGATGAAAAATCAGACATTAACCCACATGTATCATCTTGAAAATTTTCTATATAAGATTTTGCTATAGATATTTTTTTAGATTCTTGTTGAACTAGCATTTCACCATTTGACTTTGAAATGAAAATCATAGGTAAAAGTCCATCAGTTTGCATGCTAGTTAAAGCACCATCTATATTGTCATAAATAATTAAACCAGATGCATTGGCGTTTTTGGCATTTTTCTCCTTATCTGTAAAGTTTATAGATCCACGCTGTACTAATGCAACTTTTCCTGATACATCTACAGTACTAAAGTCTTCTTTTGTTCCTACACCTGGAACAACTACATATTCCACTGCTTCTCCTTCAAGAGAGCTAAAGATTTTTTTATTTCCTTGATTTGGATCGGCATATTTAATTTTTACTTTATCCATTAAAAAGTATGGTGAGAAAGTTTTATTATTGTTTATACTTGCAACTGAAGTTGCTGCATTATAAGTTGAAGGAGAACCAACTACACTGTTATCTGGATTTGTTATTAAAGGAAGATCCCCCAATTTAGAATGCAAAGTTGAACTGTATTCATTACCAGCTGCACATATTAAATTAATACCTGCCGCTGCCACCCTATTGTAGGTAGAATTTAAGACTTCATAAGCTTCTTCTGTAAATCCAGCTGGAGAGCCAAGACTCATATTGATTGAATCTACACCTAAAGCTACAGCATCATCTAAAGCAGCAAGTATATTGTAATCTGATGCACCTCCACCCTTACTACTAAACACTTTCATAATCATAAGTTGTGCATCTGGAGCAACACCTCTTACTAGCTCTGCATTTGCTGCTACTGTACCTGCTACGTGGGTGCCATGACTTCCTGCATCAGCCGGATTATCATCTTTATCTGCATAGTCATATGCAAAAGGAACTTTTTCACTCTTATATACATTTCCTTTAGCATTCATATTGTTATTACTCATAATTTTAGCGATATCTTCGGATGAATATTTCGAATTTTCAGGCTTATTTTGAAATGCTTCATGCTCTACAGCTAATCCTGAATCCACTACTGCAACTACTGTTCCCTTCCCTGTATACCCTGATGTGTTTGCTTCAGTTGCACCAATAGTTCCACCACTATTAACCATAGTTGGCTGATTTTCTACTTCTGGCTGTGTTGGCAAATCATAAATAGTTGCAACAAAAGCATTTTTTACTCCTTCTGTTTCTTTAATTGTTTTTAAATCCCCAAACTTTGCTTTTAGTGCAAATCCATTCATTGCAACAGTATACTCAGCTTGTATTTCTATCTCTGAAGACGCTTTTGATAATATTCTATTTGTTACAGTTTCTTGTTCTTTTAATAAGTCATTAGAAATTCTTTTTCCCTTTGAAGAACCTATAAATGACTGTACATTACTTGTCCCATCTTCCTTTATATAGTGTTCTATCACTGGTTCACTTTCTAACTCAACAATAATTGTTACTTCTTCATCTGTTTTATGACTCATCTCTAAATCCATTTCTAGATTTGAATCAATTCTATCAATTAGCCTTTCTTCTTCTCTAAAATTCATTAAATGAGCCTTACTTATGTCTAATGTTTGTTCATTACCTGTATCTCCA
The DNA here is from genome assembly GCA_002316385.1 of Clostridium sp. UBA1056. GTDB lineage: Bacteria > Bacillota > Clostridia > Clostridiales > Clostridiaceae > Clostridium_J. The sequence continues at coordinate 422 of DCDL01000055.1, read as the reverse complement.
TATGCTACCAATATGTTATTGGTAAATATAGATGTGGTCATCATACTAACTGCAAATGTAGTAGCTATAATACTTCTTAAATACTTGTTTTTCATTTTTTCCCCCTTAATATCGTAGTAAATTATTAAATAATATTCACATTTTTTTAAATTATTCATATTTGTTTACTTTTTTACATTTAAGAAATTAATCATATGTCCTACTCTATGCCAATAGAACTATAAACTCATAATTGAAACTTTTATCCATTATATTGTCTCCTTGATAAACATGTACAAAAATACTTAAATTCAAAAATATGGAAGTAAGATTTGAATAAAAATATCCTAGTCTATTTTTCCTAGGATATTTTTATTGTGGGCATTTCTTATTTATTATTTATTCTATTTATTAAATCTTCTACAGCAGTTTTGCTAACTTCT
>DCDL01000054.1:167296-183773 GCA_002316385.1 Clostridium sp. UBA1056 | reverse complement strand
GGCTTTGGAATCCACCATTCATGTTATTCATGTTTTGTCCTGGATTTTGATATCCCATATTTCCATTATTAATATTTTGCCACTGTCCTTGATTCTCCATATTCATATCTGTATCTCTTGTTACATTTACTATTTCTGGTTCGATTATTTTATCGTTCACCTTTAATTTCCCCCTTATATATCCTCTTATTATATTTTACATCTTAAGGCATTATCAAATAAATAATAGACCAGTTTTCTCGTCTATTTGCCACAATTGCTTCGTCGTCAAAAGCCTGGCATAGCGCTACTATGACAGGCCTTTGACTCCTTGTCTCGTGGCAAATATGCTTTGAACCTTTGGTCTATTCTTTATTTTCACATGCCTAAATTCAAAATTCATTGAACTTACTTATTTAAGAACCTTGAAAATACACTTTGTTTTAAGCTCATTATACTTTTGTACTTTGAAGTATAATTCATTTCTTCTAGTCTCATTACATTTACTGTATCTTCTTTTAAAATATTATTTATATTAAATAATCCTGAAGGATTAAATATAACTATGTCCATTCCAATGGTATGTAGATATCCAAGAATCATTACCATAGACTCTGGCATACTCTCTTCATTGTTTAGATAAATCACTATTTTAGGTATTTGTGCTGTAAAATCAAAATTATCTACTAACCTAATTATACTTTCATCTAAAGATAATACTAAAACAAGTAACCTTAATATAGATTCCTTATTTAATGGATTTACATAAAGACTTTTATCTGTGATAGTCTCATTAAATTTATTAAGTAAAAAGTTCTGAACCTCTTCACTATACTTACTGAACTTATAAATAGGTATCTTCTTTATTTCATTTATATCAAAGGTTCCATCACTAAGCTGACAGAACATAAGCTCATACATATTATCTGTAATTCCAACTTCTCTTGATATGTTTCCGTCATTGAAGAATAGTGTATTTGGAGAGCTTACACAATGCTTTACCAGTTTTTGATACTCGAAGGCATTGGCATATTGTCCATCTATCTTTTTAAAGAAGCATGGCACCTTTACACAGTTTCCTTCTACCTTAAATCCATCTCTTAATTTGCAAGGCTCATTCCAATAAATATATATATCTTCAAGAATAGTATCTAGTAATAAACTTTTAGTGTACCCTTTTCTAAACTGCCAAGGCTTAAATATACCTGTATTAGCAAAAAGCTGTTCTTCCACATCTCTTTCAATTTGTTTAGTTATGGTCTCTACATTATCAAGAACTTTCCCCCTTGCTTTTCTTTCACTAAAGGATTCAATATTTAGTATGGCCATACTCTTTTCACATTCACTTAACTTACTACCTTCAATTTCATCCCACAATTCTTCCTTCAACGGATTAATATAAACCACATCAAATCCCATCAAATTCAGTAAGATTAAGAAGTATATTTCATGTCTTCCAATGATTCCGTAATAAATACATTTGGGATTTATATCTTCATTATGCTTAACTTTAGTTACAAATGTATAAGTCCATACAATTAATTTAGTGATAAAATTATTTCTAACATTATCATTAAAGAAATTCTCCTTATCTATAGCTAGAGGAACAACATAATCTAGAGCCTTTAAAAATGTTATATTTACTTGCTGGTCATCAAATATTGTTATATCTGCATGCTGCATATCCCTAACATTCATATTATTTAACTCATTATAAATATATTGTATAAGCTCTAATTCCCCTTCTAATGGTAAGCTATTATCAAAAATAATGCACTTATCTTTATGCTCTTCACATTTATCTGCTAAGGTTTTTATAATATCATCATAGCTTTCTACATCATCTACACCTATAAATCTATAGAAGTAAGGTCTAAGCTGATTATAGCCATTAGTTCTCTCATACCTTTTTCTAAACATGGCATGAGTTACTTGCTTTAAATTCATAGCCATATAGAAATCACCCCTCCCATTAAAATCTTATATAAGGCATCTTCAAAAANNTTTGACTTGTTATTTATTTTCAGATGCCTAAATTCTATCTACACTAATATAGTCAATGATCTATATGACCTCATTGTCTAACACTATACAACTATATGCTTTTTTAAAATATCTATCAAATCATCCGTTGCATATATTCCTGATTTCTCTGTTACAATTGCATTTTCATTACTAAAGCTACAATGCTTTGGAAGTATTGATATTCCTCTTCTAGTAAAACATCTATCAGGCTCACTGTCTCCTGCTGTAAATAAATTCTCTATTTCAAACTTATCTATTATATAGTCCACTGCATGAAGCTTGTCTATGTTTTTATTGATAATAAATACCTTAATACCCATTTGAATTATTCTTATATGCTCTGCGAATCTATCCTTTAGCATTTCATAGGCAGCCTTTGCCTTGTCTACATCTTCGCATTTTATAGTGATATAATAGTCTTCAATATTTCTTACCTCTTGCACATCTAGATTAAGAGATTCTATATACTGAATATCTTTTATAACTTCCTTTTCATCTACTAGTTTCCTTACTTCCTTATCCCACTCTGTATCTAACTGCCCATCTATATAAATCTGAGCTCCATTAGTACAAATAATTATTTTGGGATTATACTCTCTTATAAAATCAACCCTCAGCGTTTGTCTAAGATTTCTCATGGTACAAGGTATAAATTTAAAGTGCTCTAGGCTTAAAAGCTTCATTAACTCTTTATAACTATCTTCAGTCATATAGGTTATTTCTTTTTCCCCTTCTTTTTCTACGCATTTAAATCCCTTATTTTTAGCATGTATAATAGTTCTATCTAAATCCGTTATAAAATATAAGTTACTCATCTTACTTTACTTCCTCTTCTATTATTGCCATACATCTATAACTTCCTGTATCATATTTTAAAACTTCAACATTCTTTTCCTTTGCAAGCTGAATTATATGAGATACATTTTTATCTTCTAAGTCTCTAACTAAAACTACTCTGCCCTTTCTTCTTAATAGTACTCTAGCAGATTCCCCTATGCTTAACTTAACGCTATTTATACTTTTAGCCTTAAAAGCTTGTCTAATTTCTTCAGCAATAGCCGCCGCATAACCCTCTATAGCTACTTCCGTTAAAGTTTCATTTGTTGCCGCGACTTCAGCTTCTACTGGATTATATTGATTTTCCTTTATAACACCTTGAAATTCATTAGAAATCTCATCTATAAAATACATAGATAAATCCTCTTCTTTTAAATAATCCAGATATTTTGCTCCATGAAAATCCTCTTCTCCTATAAAATCAGGGTTATTAACCGTTCTGCTGATTAGACCACTAACCGTTGAATTTAAACAACAATTAGGAACAACTATATCCTCCCTAGTTCCATAAATTCTGCATAGCTTTGCTGGATCTGCAACTACAGCTAGAGAATCATCTACACTTTCATTAAACTCTCTATTAAACTCATCTATAGTTTTCTTTAGTTCACCTATAATTGAGCCTTTTCCAGTCCATCCATCTACGAACTGTATATTACAATGCTGGTTATTTTTTAGTATATACTTAAGTGCATTAAAATCAATGCCCTTTCCTCTAATTATAGAAACGCTATAACTCTTAATATCTATATTATATCTAAGCTTTAAATATCTTTTTATTAGAATTCCATAAGGAGTACCAGCTCTAGCTAAAGATACTAAAACCAAGTTATCACCTTTTACTCTGTATATCTCTTCTGATATTTTTCCTATGTAAGCTGCAATTTCTCTTTTGCTATCTTTGAGCATATTAAAAAAAATGCTCTTTATCTCATCACTTGGTATACCTTCTTTAGATATCATTTCTGAATAGCTTATTCCACTTCGGATTAATTCTTCCTTTTCTTCTATGGTAATTTCCTTAATAACTCCTGTTAAGTCCTTTAGAAGAATCTCACACTCCTTGCCATAGCTATGCTCTACACCCTTCATTTCATCCTTCTCCTTAAAGTCTTATAATCACTAGATTATCCGTTAGTTTTATATTTAGATCATTTTCTGTAATTAGTACAACCTTATCATACTGCTTTTCTATATCTTTTTTATTATATAAATAATACTTTACTCCTTCATGATTAAAGCTGTGCTTTTCTTTTATAGGATAAGTTTCTTCATCAACACAATAAATTGGACTTCTTGTTGTACTCTTGAAATATATATCTCCCTCTAAATATGCTGCTACTCTTGAAGGTATATAAATATTTTCTCCATGGCCTAAAACCAATATTTTTTTATTATCTCCAAGCATGTGTTGAATCTTAAGAGCAGCGTCTTTACATTTATCTTCAAGGTCTTCTATATAACTATATTCCACTCCAAATCTACCGCTGTTTTCAAAGTAGCTTTTCTTTCCACTTGTGGTTTCTCTATCAAATCTTTCAAGAGCATCTATATTTATAACTTCTGTGCTCTCTTCTAAAACCGCTTCTCCGCCATCATATAAAATAGTTTTATCATTTACAGTAATATCTCCAGAAATTAATGATACAACTTCTATTTGAATATTTCTTTCTTTACATACTTTATTAAATAGTTCCTTATGCTCTTTGCCTCTCCAATCTAAGATGCTAAGAACTGTATACTTTTTAACATTAGTTGTTTCCTCTAGATTCTCAATTATATTAACCATAGACTTTCCTGTAGTTATTTCATCATCAACTAGTATTATTCTATCTGCATCTACAACTTTATCTTTATCCACTACAAAACATTTGTGAGTTGTAGCATGAGAATGCTCCTCTTCAAAATTAAGAAGAGATTTAATATCTAAAATATCTTCTCTTGTTGTAGTTAAATAGTATGATCCCTTAATCGCTGAAGCTACTGCCATCCCAAGACCTGTAGCTGTCTCAGCAAAACCTAGAACACAGATATTTTCCTTTCCTTCATAAGGCTCATTCATAGCTTTCTTAGCTTCATTCTTATATTCTTCTGGGTTATTTAAGAATTTAATTAACTGCTCCGTATGCTCATTTTTCCCATATATTTTAGAGGCTAGTATAAACCCTATGGCTCTACATATATCTGGTATAACTTCTAAATGCTTTCCTAACACCTTACTTATAAATAAGAAGTTTCTCTTTTCATTATTTGCTCTTTTCCCTAAAGCAATTAAATCCTTTAACTCTAAGTTATACGGATTTTCAACTATATTAATATCTATACTTTTATTTTTATTTTCGTTTTTATTCATATCTATTCTACTAAGGAAACTACTGCTTTCCTAGACTCCTCCTGTAAATATATATTTTCACAACCTATTCCTTTATTTAAAACTCCAAATATATTAGCTCTATTATAAATCTTCTTTGCCCAGTTCATATGTGGAAGAACTTCATTCATCTTGTTATCTCCACAACCCTTAAATACTCCACCTTCACCATCACTCTCTAATATCCCTTTAGCATCCACATACTCTTCATAAGTTACCGCATATATAGAATTGACATATGGCCCTTGAGTTGGGTGTATTATAGACTTTCCATAAAATCCATTTTCCTTATCATAAGTTACCTCTCTAATTAGACCTTGTACTTCTTTAGAATCAGTATCTGTTGAAAAATATTCCCAAACTGGTGCAGCTATCACATAACCTTCTTCTCTTCTTCCAAAAATATTTACTATATCTATTAGACAATCTGAAACTACTCTGATATCATAAATACTCATGTTCACTGAGCGTCTTATGGCAAACTTTGAAGAAAAATCTGTTCCACCTACCCTAACATTTAATATTAATTCCTCATAATCTCCTAATAGTTTCTTTACACCTAATAGCTCTTCTATTCTAGTTTCCTTATATATTATCTTTTCACTTTCTAATATAGGCATAGCATATAATTTTTCATTAAACTTATAATTAAGTTCTCTTAGATGCTTTAAAAATACTTCTCCATTTTCACTGCTAAACTTAGGAAAGGTAAATCCAGCTAATAAACTTATTTGCTTCTTAGATAATCTTTCAGTAAAACTAATAAATTGTTTCTCGTTTCTTACTCTTATAAATATCAATGGCAGATTTTCGATGCTTATCTCTTTATTCTCTAAGCATACATACAACTTACTTAATAAATCTAAAGTGTTATCCTCACACTTTTTTAAATCACTTTCTTTAGTGGCATCTTCAAAGCAAATTGTAATAGTTCCAATATCCTTAAATCCTTCATGGATAAGTTTATAAAAAATATCCTTTAGTCCATTCATATAAAGAGTCGCACCTAAAGAATATTTCAATAAATCTTTATCACTATATTTATTAAACTCTATTGGCTTTTTAAAAAATATGTCTTTTTCTATATCTCTAAAATATCTCATTGCTTCTCTCTTTCTTATATTTACACTATACTTGTCCCTAATTTATCGTTGATCTACATTTTTTCTAAATTTTTAGTCACTTTTCTTACTAAAAATTATACTCCAAATTACATTCCTCTCGCAATAACATTACAGCTTATATTTACAGAGTACTAATATGGGCTATATTATAATATTATTCATAAGAAAAAGATATGCTAAAATTACAGATCAGCATACCTTTTTCTACTATTCAAATTATATATTTACTTAGATGATACTTTACTTAAAAACCGCCTTAATCCTTCAACGACTCTAGCTATGCTAAAATTAACTTCAATAAGCTATAACTGAATCTCCATTACTACTTCTCCCCACATTATCTGTCCAGTTTTTCTAAAACCTACAGATTCATATAACTTTTCGGCAACACTATTTTCTGGTTCAAAGCTTGTATAAACTTGTATATCTCCATGCTCTTCTTTTAATAATTTTAAAAGCTTTAATATAGTAGCCCTACCATACCCCTTTCCTTGATGCTTCTTGTCCATCATAAGTCTACACATCCACCAAGTATTATCATCACTTTCAAAGCTATACATTAAGAAGCCTACCATGATTTCCCCGTCATATATTGCTAAAGGATAGTTTCCTTCTTCAAATTTAGCCTCTAATATAGAGTATGAATTTGATGCTACAAAACCTTTCTGATCTTCTTCTACAGAGAGCTTAATGCATTCTCTCCAATTGTCATTGTCTATTGCTTTAAAAATAATCTCCATAAATATTTTCCCCCTAAATCAAATATCTATAATAATCTAATTGTGTTTTAATCTTAAATCCATTATTAATGTAAAGATTATATGCCTTATGATTTTTACTATTTACCTCAAGACATATATCTTCAATATCCATAGTAAAAGCCTTTTCTATTACTTTTCTTAATATCTCTTTTCCATAGCCACGTCCTTGATGCTTAGTTGAAATTCCTAATCCACAGATAAAAGCATCTCCCTCTTCTAAGCTAATACTACATACGCCAACAATTTCATCATCTTCTTTAGCCATATAAGATATTCTATCCTTAGATTCTATTACTCTACTAATAATTATCTTTCCCTCTTCAAAGGTTTTATTAAAAATATCCATATGCAATTTTGCTACTTCATCTATATCTTCAATAGTTATTGGAGCCAGCTTCAGCTTACCATCTCTTTTAATAAATTCATCTTGGCTATAAACTAGTAAGTACTCTGAGAAATCATATATCACATTAAGCTTCTTCAAAGCTAGCATGCCATCATTGCTTGAAGGCTCATGTACAAAGAGTATTTCTTTAACACTATACTTTCTTAGCTCATTGATAGCACTTTCTAAAAGTATTTTAAAGAACCCTTTCTTTCTCTTCTCTGGTAATGTATATGCAGAAATTTCTGCCTCCTGTGATGTTGGTATAAACATAGATAGAAAGCTTACAAGAGTTTCTTCCTCATATAATAAGAAAAAACAATTTACTTCCTTACTAAAGTTAATTTCATTTGATAAAAATGCACTTCCCTTAGTTTTATCATACCTTTGACAAACCTCTTCCAGACTTTTGATATCTTCAATTTGTTTCTTATCTAGTTCTCTTAACTCTAAAATTTCCATTAATTCTAACCTCCTACATAAAAATGGCCATATCCTTCACCGTAGATGATAGGATATGGCTAACTAGCACATATTTGCTTTAAACATAGTCTTAAACTTAAATATTACTTTTAAGTTCACTATGCTATTTAAAATATTTAGATATAAAAAGCCCTAGGTATACCCCTAGGACTTAACTACAAATTAATACTTTAAATTTAACTTTAAAAACCTATAATTTCAGGCAGGGCGTCATTATATATTCTATTTAGTTTTACATTATTTTTATAAAAATCTCTATTCATAAACAACGTATTCCCACCTTTCTTATTACTCATATTTACATTATAAGTTTTATTTGTATTTATTGTCAATATATTTATTTTTAATCCCGAATAGACCAAGCTGCCTCTAGCTTATTTCCTTCAAAGTCTTTAAAATAAAAATACTTGGCTTCCCCTTTTCCTAAAGTAACCACATCTTCTACCTGGACATTTTTATCCTTCAACATCTTATGAGTATATTCTATATCTAGGCAATTAATAGATGCTACTGGAAAAAGTACTCCATTTCTTAGATACTATCCTTTTAAGCTATCCTCTGTTTCAAAGAGTAAAAGTGCTATGTTTTTCACTTCACTAAAATGAAAAACTGCTATGTTGGTTCCTCTATCATTAAATTTTGTTTTAAATTCTAGTTCAAGAACATCTCTATACCATTCAATACCTTTATCTATATCAATAATGGGTATATAAATACATCCTGGTCTACTAAATAATTCTTTTCCCATAATTATTCTAGTGGTAAGTACCGTTATATACTCTCACTACTTCCCTCTATTTCGTATTTTTAAATTCTATCTCTAAAAGTCTAGTTTTAGCTACAAAGGCACTACTCTCTAGAGTTCTCTTAATATTTATATCAGAATACAAACATCCACAAATTGGAGCCTCACCTTGACTATAGCAAAGCTGCTTTAGTCTTGCTATGATTGTTCGTCCAATTCCTTTTTGTCTATACTCTTCTCTAGTAAAAACTTCTATGCTAGTGTATCCTTTTAATATTTTCCCCTTTTCTTGTATACCAAAGCCTAGTATATTAGTATCTTCTTCAAAAATATATAATTCTTCATTCTTAATTTTTTCATCCATATCTTTAAAGAAATTTCCACTAAGCTCTTTTATCTTATCTGTATCCTCAACTTCAGCTTTTCTCAAATTACCATTGTTATAGTATCCTATTTTCTCTGGACCACCTTTATGATCTTGAAAAAAGTAAGCTTTATTAATTACTTTTTTATTTTCTATATCTAGTATACAACTTAAATATAATTCATCTCCTGTAGAAACATAGGCTGACTTTATATTAAATTTTTCTAATATACTTTTTAAAAGTCTTTGAGCATATTTTACATACTTAAATTTCACATAGAATAAGGTTAATAGTTCATCATTATGAATAGCAAAATATCCTATATACTTTGAATTCATAACTATTCTATAAAACTTAGATTCAATTATCAGATTCTCTAAAGAAGAATCAAAGGGTGAAGATATGGTTTTAATATAGTCTTTCAGAAATTTATTTATATCATTAAAACTAACTAATTCAAACTCCATATTTCTCTTCATTTGATACTTATAAACCTCAACAAATTAAATTTCTGCTCATTTATTAAAATATCTTCTTCTATACCCCAATTTATTTGTATCGTATTTAATCTTTTTTCAGAAATTTTACTCATTTAATTATCTAGTGAATACCTATTATTAGTATCACTAAATTCCCCCCCTTTTAACTTAGTTACCCCTAAGTATTTTGTTTACGAAAACACTAGTAAAATATTCTATTATTGCTTAAGTAACCTGCTCATTTCTATTGCAATCATAAAACCCCTCCTTAATTAATCTTAAGGCTACTAATTACCCTTTAGCTTTAACCTTAATTACCCTGTTATTAGCCAGTACACATTGCGCAGTCTACAGCTAAAACTATTACTAAGCAAAGTATTTCATCAACACCATCGGCTATATTAAGAACATAGCTATCCCCCCAAGTAAACCATTCCTTACCCACTGTCATAACAGCATATCCATCTTTGTATAATGCATACTCATGAGCCCAAAAATCACCTGTTAGTTCTAGGTTAGTTCCATCTAAATAATAGTTTTGATTAATAAAAGTAAACTTTTTTATCAAATCTCCAATTACCATACCATTTACAATAATTTCAAATTTAGGCATAAAAGTAAATAACTTTTGTCTAATATAACCTACTTCATTTTCACTTTTATCATAAACATGAAGCTTATGCCCCATGGAAAACATTTCTCCTTCAACGAAGTACTTATCCTCTCCATTTTCATCTTTAACTATAAATCTATCAGTAAATGAAAATACTTTCTGCTTAATATATAATTTCATGGCTTCCTCCGCTAATACAATTTATTAGTAATATTATCTCACAAATTTTAGAATATTAATACAATTTCATGTAATTATGTAATACATTATTATATTATGTCCCTACTCATAAAAGTTATCTGAATTATAATAAAATATTTGATTTTAAATGTAAAAAAGATACCACTCATGGTATAATAACATCGTAATTTGATATAGGAGGGAAATTTATGTCTGAAAAAAAGAACAAAGAAATCCTTTGGTATACATTGGCATTTATGGCATTTTCAACAGTGTGGGGTTTTGGTAATGTTATTAATGGCTTCTCTGAATACAACGGACTTAAAGCAATTGTATCTTGGGTTTTAATCTTCACTATTTACTTTGTACCTTATGCACTAATGGTAGGAGAATTAGGATCTGCATTTAAAACATCTGGTGGAGGAGTTAGTTCTTGGATTCATGAAACCATAGGACCAAAAATTGCTTACTACGCTGGATGGACATACTGGATAGTTCATATGCCTTACATTTCACAAAAACCATCTGGTTTTATGATTTCAGCAAGTTGGGCGATCTTCCAAGACAAACGAATCAGTAGTATGAATACAGCTCTACTACAATTATCTTGCTTAGTAGTCTTTTTAATTGCATTATATATTGCATCAAAAGGATTAAATCCATTAAAAAAGATAGCTACTTTTGCAGGAACATCTATGTTTGTAATGTCTATTTTATTTATTTTATTAATGTTAGCAGCTCCAGCAATTACAGATGCTCATCTAAATACTATAGATTGGTCATTTAAGACTTTTATGCCTACATTCGATGTTAAATTCTTTACCAGTTTATCAATCTTAGTCTTTGCTGTTGGTGGTTGTGAAAAAATATCACCTTACGTTAACCAAGTTAAAGATCCTGAAACAGGATTTTCAAAAGGTATGATTGCATTAGCAATTATGGTTGCTGTTTGTGCAATTCTAGGAACTATATCATTAGGTATGATGTTTGATTCAAACAATGTTCCTAAAGACTTAATGACTAATGGTGCATATTATGCTTTCCAAAAGTTAGGTGAATACTATCACATAGGAAATACTTTCGTAATTATTTATGCTATTACAAATCTTATTGGACAATTTGCAGTACTTATAATATCAATCGATGCACCTTTACGTATGCTACTTAATAGTGCTGATAGAGAGTTCATTCCTGAAAAACTGTTTGTACAAAACAAATATGGTGCTTATACAAACGGACATAAACTTATATTAGTTATCGTTTCAATATTAATCATTCTACCTGCTTTTGGTATAGGAAGCGTAGATGAATTAGTAAAATGGTTAGTAAAACTAAATGCTATATGTATGCCTCTTCGTTACTTATGGGTATTTGTTGCATATATAGCTTTAAAGAAAGCAGGAGAAAAATTCAATCCTGAATATAAATTTGTAAAAAATAGAACACTAGGTATTATTATAGGAGCATGGTGTTTTGTATTTACAGCTTTCGCATGTATTGGCGGTATATACTCTGAAGATCCATTCCAATTAACACTTAACATTGTGACCCCATTTGTGCTAATAGGTTTAGGTTTAATTCTTCCATATATTGCGAAGAAAACTAATCACTAATTTAATGCTTAAATAGTACAAGCCTTTAAAAATCACTATATAAACAGAGTTCTTTGCTTCAGAGGGGTTTTTACTCCCACTGAAGNNATCGTTATCCAGGGACGTAGCCACTCTTTACTCCCACTTTGAATAAGATGGGAGTATTAGAGTAGGTAGTCATCGGATAAAAATAGGACTGAATAAAGATAAAATATCTTTATTCAGTCCTTTATTTTTATTTTATTATTTTATTTCTTTAGCTTTTAATTTTTCAAGCATATCAGTTGTCATTTTAGCTAAGTCATATTCAGCTTTAAAGCCCCACTCTTCTTTAGCAGCAGATGGGTCTATTGCATCTGGCCAAGTATTTGCAATTCCTTGTCTTACTGGGTCTACATCATAAGACATTTCGAATTCTGGAATATGCTTTCTAATTTCTGCAGCTATTTGTTCTGGCTCAAAGCTCATTGCCGTTATGTTAAATGCATTTCTGTGCTTTAATTTGCTTGGATCAGCTTCCATTAAAGTGATTATTGCATTTATAGCATCTGGCATGTACATCATGTCCATGTAAGTTCCTTTACCTATGAAAGAAGTATACTTACCAGTTTTTAATGCTTCATAGTAAATATCAACTGCATAGTCTGTAGTTCCACCACCTGGTAGTGCTACATAAGAAATAAGCCCTGGGAATCTTACTCCTCTTGTATCTACGCCATATTTAGAGTGGTAGTAATCACATAATAACTCTCCAGAAACCTTAGTTACACCATACATAGTGTTTGGTCTTTGAATAGTATCTTGAGGAGTATTTACTTTAGGTGTAGATGGTCCAAATGCTCCTATTGAGCTTGGAGTAAAGAATTTACAATTTAACTCTCTAGCAACTTCTAAAGCGTTTACAAGACCACCCATATTTATAGTCCATGCAAGTTGTGGTTTTGCTTCTGCAACTGCTGATAAAAGTGCTGCAAGGTGAATAATAGTATCTACTTCATGTTTTTTAGCTATTGATAAGAATTCATCGTAGTTTGTTACGTCTAAAGTTTCAAAAATTCCACCTTCAACGATTGGATTTCCTTCTGGTTTTCTTACGTCTGTAGCTACTACATTGTCTACTCCGTAAACTTCTCTTAATTTCGTTACTAATTCCGTACCAATTTGACCTAAGCATCCACTAACTAATATTCTTTTCATAATTAATTCTCCCTACATTATGTTATTTAAATTTTATTTAGTTAAAATCGATAACTCTTAGAGGAGGATAATCCTCCTCTACTTTTAATACATTACTATTTTATTAAGCCCATTTCTCTTCCTACTTTTGCATATTTAGCAATAGCTTCATCTAACATTTCTTTTGTATGAGCAGCTGATGGCATATTTCTTACTCTAGCTGTTCCTAATGGTACTGTTGGGAATACTATTGATTTAGCATATACACCATCTTCATATAATCTTCTACTGAACTCTTGCGCTTTAGCAGCATCTCCGATTATACATGGAGTTATAGGTGTTTCACTATGTCCAATATCAAATCCTAATCCTTTTAATTCTTTTTTAAGGTAATTTCCATTTTCCCATAATTTATCATGAAGCTCTGTGCTTTCAGTTAATATGTTTATAGCTTCTATGCAAGCTCCTGCTGCTCCTGGAGTTAATGATGTAGAGAATAGGAATGGTCTACCTCTAACTTTTAACCAGTCGATAAGATCTTTAGATCCTGCTACATATCCTCCAACTACACCAATAGCTTTAGAAAGTGTTCCTATTTGAAAATCTATTTTGTCTGATAACCCAAAGTGGTGAACTGTTCCAGCACCTTTTCCAAGTACTCCAGAACCGTGAGCATCATCAACGTAAGTAATTAAATCAAACTCTTCTGCAATCTCAACAATTTCAGGAAGTTTTGCAATATCTCCATCCATTGAGAATACACCGTCAGTGATTACCATTATTTTTTCATATAATCCTGATTCTTTTGCTTCTTTAGCTTTTGCTCTTAAATCATCCATGTCAGAGTGCTCAACTCTTATGATTTTAGCTCCTGATAATCTACATCCATCTATAATTGAGGCATGGTTTAATGCATCTGAAAGTATTGCATCTTTTTTGTTCATTACAGCAGATATAGCTGCCATATTACAGTTAAATCCTGATTGGAAAGCTATTGCAGCTTCAGTGTGTTTAAATTCTGCTAACTTCTTCTCTAATTCTATATGTATGTCTAATGTTCCATTTATTGTTCTAACAGCACCAGCACCTACACCATACTTTTCTGTAGCTTTTATTGAAGCTTCAACCATTCTTTTATCAGTAGCAAGTCCTAGATAGTTATTTGAAGATAGATTTATTAACTTCTTTCCTTCTATTTCTATCACAGGTCCATTTTGTCCTGTAATAACGTTAATTTCATTATAAAGTCCCTTACCTTTAAGGTCCTCTAAATTAGTTTTAAGGAAATTGTTTAAAGATTTGCTTCCCATATGATTACCTCCATTTTAATTATATAATATAAATATATTAAATAAAATTTACTAATATATGTTAGATATTAATAGCATACATCAGTATATTTATACTCCTAAATAACATTTTTTTCAATACTTACTATATTAATCATCTATTCATATTTTTTCTTTAATAATTATAATATTCTATGGTATAAGTGTTGTTATAAATCCTTATTTATATACTCCCCTATATTTTTCTGGTAAAAGAGCTGCTATAGATTTCATAGCTTCAACCATGGCTCTTTCATTATATTCATTTTTATCTTCATCTTTATGCTTTTCTGGTAGATACATAGCCTCGCCAAACTTTACTGTTACATGAGCTGTCTGGAAGTTTTCTTCTCCCATATCATCATCATTTATAGGTAAAAATTCTTCTGTACCAGTTAATGCAATTGGAACTATTTTAGCTTTAGATAGCTTAGCCATTAAAAGGAATCCCTTTTTTCCTTCTATCATGGAACCAGTTCTGCTTCTTGTACCTTCTGGAAATATCATAATATTTTCTCCAGCCTTAAGCTTCTTTATAATTTTGCTAATAGCATCCTTGTCAGCAGAATTAGGCTTAATACCTATAGTCTTCATAAACTTAAACCCATTCTTAGTAAAATCGTTATTGGAAAGCTTTACTCCCGCAATGAATGTAGGATCAAAGTCTTTTAGTACTTCATTAAGTATAAGACCATCTGAATTACTTAAGTGATTGCAGACAAATATTATTGGTCCATCTATATTTTTAATTCTTTCATATCCTTCGACTTTCATATTAGCATACTTTTTTATTGATGTCTTTACATAACTTCTTGCTAATTTACCAGAAATACTCTCTGGCAATTTATTCAGAATTTTAACTAACGTCTCTCTTTTCATAGGAATCTCCCTTCTAAACCTAAGACCTCACCATACTACTTCTTGAATAACCTATCATAATATTCCTTTATGTATGGTGATTTTATATTCTTTTCTATATTATCCTTATCTTCATTATACCTCAAATAATAGTTAATAAGCCCATTTCTTATTAATAAATTCTTTCCTCGCCATCCACATGAATGACTGATATACCTATCCTTAAAGCTCTTATTATCAAGATTTATAAGCTCTAATAAATCAACCTTTTCCATATATATCCTAGGTAGAAATTCTTTTATAGGTGAGACTTCCACATTAAGATTATGTGGACATACTTTTTGACAATTGTCACACCCAAAAACTTTGCCTTTAATCATGTTTAGCTCATCATCATTTAAGTGTTTTTTTTGAGTTAAATATGAAACACATTGTGAAGAATTAAACTCTTTGACATTTTCTATTATAACATTTGTCGGGCATTTTTCCACACAAAGATTGCACCCTTTACAGCCGTAATTTTTTGGTTTATCCCCTTCTAGCTTAAGATTTGTTATTATTTCTCCCAAAAATACGTAGGAGCCATACTTCTCAGTAATTAGAGTATTATTCTTACCTATGAATCCAACTCCACTTATAGATGCGATATATCTCTCTGGCAATGGATTACTATCAACGAACCACTTAGCTTCTCCTCCTAAGGACTCTATAAATTCACATATTTCTTTTAAATACTTTTCTACTACTTTATGATAATCTAATCCTCTTGTATATAGAGAAAATTTATCTCCTTCTCCATTATCTCCATGATAATAAGGGAAAGCTATAGATATGATGGTTTCTCCATTTTCCATTAAAAGCTTTGGATTAATTTTCTTTTCTATATCTTGCTCTTCAAACTCATTAAAGAGATTATTTTCCTTTCTTTCTATAAAAAACTCTTTTAATTCGCTAAATCTTCTACATTCTGTAAATCCTATAGTATCTAAAGAAAGCCCTTTAGCATACTCTATTATTTTTGCTTTTTTATCTATATTTGTTTCCATGAACTTATCCATTTCTCACTTTCTTAATACACCTCTTATAGAAATATTTTTCCATATTTCTTATAAAAATTATCTTTAGTAAAACTTACATATTATAATCAGTTTTTGTCTAAGGCATCTTCAAAAAATA
>DCDL01000054.1:116124-167150 GCA_002316385.1 Clostridium sp. UBA1056 | reverse complement strand
TTCCTTGTCTAACTCAAAATATACTTCCCATCTTTGACTTATTATTTATTTTCAGATGCCTAAGTATTCTGTTGCATATTTAGCTGCTAATCTTCCTTCATTCATAACCTTCTCAATATTAGTATATCCATCAATAACTGCTCCACAAGCAAATATTCCTCTTTGTGATGTTTCCATTTCTTCCGTAATAGATATTCCTCTATTCTCTTTATTTACGTCTATGCCTACTTTTTCCGCTATAGGCGTATCTGGCTTTAAATGCATACATAATACTAAGGTATCACAGTCTACATATGTACATGTTTCTTTAATAGCTTTATAATTTTCATCTAATTCTACTATATCAACACCAGTAACTCTGTGAGTACCATATATTTTTACAACTCTATGATTAAATAATATAGGAATATTAAAATCTTCTATATACTCCTTAGAACTGTTCCACACAGCTGTAATAGATTTACTTGTTTCTATCATATTTATTACATTTGCTCCTTCTAAAATCAAGGTTCTAGCCGCAAGCATTCCTATATCATCAGATCCTAGAATAATGCATCTTTTTCCTGGCAGTACTCCTTTTCTATTAATATATTTTAGAGTTGAGCAAGCTGTTGTAATTCCAGCCATTCCATATCCTAATATATTTTTATATCCAAAAGGTCTTTCTCTAGAACCCATTGCAAGAATTATGGCTCTTCCTGCTATGGTATTTATTCCTTCAGTACTGTTTACTATAACAACTTCTTTATTCTTTTTTAATTCCAAAACTGTAGTATCACACTTAATAATTACTCCTTGATTTAAAGCATCCTTTACTAACTCTGATATTAACTCAGGAGCTGTTAAATTTTCTTTTATGTTTTTATAGTAAAAACCTGTTTGAACACATGAAAGCATCGCTCCACCAGGCTCAATATCTCTATCTATAATAATAACCTTTTTTACTCCTCTAGACTTAGCCTCAACTGCAGCCATAATCCCACTTATTCCTGCACCTATAACTATTAAGTCAAAAGTCTCCATAAATATCCTCCTATCCTAAAATTCTATAGAACCTGCTTAGCTTATTATACTATTTTTCCTGACTTTTATCATTATTTTCTAAGCCTCTTCCACTTATTACCATAATAAACCTAAATATAACTACACTTATTGCTAATATGTTTCCTTAAGCTCTATTACCATATTTATGTATTAATTATACAGCTTGTAATTTTACTTTCAAAGATGTTTAAACCATTTTATTACTTTTTATCAAAATTATATACCTATATAAGTAAAATGTAATATAATATAGCTAAAGATCTATATTCTTTATTTAAATGAAATTTCTGTATTAAATTTAATTTCTTAGATGGAGATAAATTAAATTAATAAACTTTATTTATTAGGATTTTTCTATATTCCCTATAGAGGAGGTATTTATCTTGAACTTCAAAATTAGGAAAGCAGACCCTGAAGATGTAGATGCTCTTAAACAGTTAAACTATGAATTTAATGATGTAATTGTAACTAATGATAACATTAGGGAAATGAAATTATTGTAGTTGCTACAGTAAACAATTCACCAATAGCTTTTGCCTGCGCAAAAATTACTAAATCCATTTGTTATAATTATAAGGATGCTGAAATCACAGAGGTTTTTGTAAGAGATAATTATAGAAAACAAGGTATTGCTAAATCCATGATTAAATTTATAGAAGATATTTTTGAGGAAAATAAGGCTAATCATATAGGAATTTTAACAGGAACTAAAAATTTTGCAGCACAAGACTTATATAAAGATTGTGGCTATAATCTAAAAGAAAAGGTGATGATGGTAAAGTATCTTCATGACAAAGAACATTAAAATACTGAGGTATAAGTCATTAAATACCTATAGCTAACGCAACATTTTAAAATGTTAAAAAGTTAGAATTTTAAAATGTTAACTTTTTGTATAGTTTAATAGGTAAATATTTAACTTTTTCTGTATATAAAACTTTCCCTATAAAACTAAGTTTATAATGCAACCCTTTATATAGCTTTACTTATATGCTAATGAATTCACAAAATACTTAACTACCTTTGATAAAATTTAGAACTTACACCTTAATATTATTACTGATGAAGGATAATGTATCCATTATCTTCTTTAGTATAACTTACACTTTAATATTATTACTAGCGAAGGCCATAGCAATATAATAACTGATATACCAAGGAAGGAAGGATTAAAATGTCTATAGAAAATGTTCGTGAATACTTAAGTCAATGGAATCTTGATTCTAAAATTTTAGAATTTGATGTATCTAGTGCAACTGTTGAACTTGCAGCCCTTGCCCTTGATGTAATCCCAGCAAGAATTGCTAAAACTCTATCCTTTAAAAGTGATGAAGGCTGTATCTTAATTGTTACTGCTGGTGATGGGAAAATTGATAATAGCAAATTTAAGACTCAATTTAAAATGAAGGCAAAGATGTTATCTCCTGATGAAGTTATCCAGCTAACTGGTCACTCCATTGGAGGTGTTTGTCCCTTTGGAATAGGAAACCCTAATGTGAAAATCTATACGGATATATCTCTTAAGCGATTTGATACAGTGTTTCCAGCTTGCGGTAGCAGTAATAGTGCCATCGAGCTTAGCTGTGATAACCTTTATAAATATTCTAAAAGTCTAGAATGGATTGATGTTTGTAAGGGCTGGGAAGAATAAGCTCTATATAGATTTGCATTAAATTTTATTTATTTTTAATATATACATATACTATTACCTTAAGTTATTTAACATGCTAATTTACTAACAATAATTAAAGTATAAGCCCAACTTTAATCTAAATTGGCTTATTTCGAAACAGTATAAGAATAAATAATTACGCTTTTAATTCACTTCATAAATATATATTAAAGGAACATTCAAAAGTTGAATTTTCAACTAAAAATGTTCCTTTAACCTTATTTTATATTTTTATTGTATATTATAAACTTAATTTACATCTAACTTCAATAGTAAAAACATTATCTTCTAAACTTGCAGAAACTTCATGTCCCATACTTTCTGCAAGTTTCTTTACAATAGTTAAGCCAAGTCCTGTGTTTTGACCAGTTCTCATCCTATCTGCAGTAAAGAATCTATCAAAAACATGTTCTAAATCTTCCTTTGCAAAGTTCTCTACTTTATTGCTAAAAGTAGAAATAATCATTCCTGCTTCTTGTCTTTGAGAAATAACCATAGTTTTAAAGCCATGTTTTAAAGAATTTTGAAATATGTTTGTAAAGATTCTAATCATAGCATTTTCATCTGCAATTATGGTTGGTAGTTTCTCTTGTAAATCTACGGATACTTCAAAATCCTTATCAATGAAATCATTATAAAAGGCTGCTATAATTTCCCTTAGCAAACTTTCAATATTAACATTTTTAAGTTCTAAGACATATTCCTTCGCTTCTAATCTAGACAAATCATAAAAGCTAGTAATAAGGTTCTGTAATACCTTCGAGCGTTTTTCTATAATATTTAAATACTCGCTCTTCTCTTCTTCACTAGTAGTTTCATCTTTAATTAACTGCAAATACCCTAAGATAGAAGTAAGAGGAGTCCTCAAATCATGAGAGATATTTGCAATCTGCTTTCTCAATTCTCGCTCATTCTTCTCATGATTTATTCTATCATTCTGGTTTATCTCTAATATTAGATTAATTTCTTTTATCATTTTCTCTATATTTTCATTAGGAGAAGTTAGTCTTAGCTGTTGATTCGTATCTACATTTCTAAGACTTTTCAATTCCTTGCTTATATTTTTAATACTATAGTAATTCAGTAGAAAGAGCACTATAAATAATACTGCTATACCACCAAATAAAATAGTTATATATATCATATAATGCTCCTTTCTAAGAATTATCTTTTAAATTATTATTTAATAACGATAACTCTATCTATCCTACATGAATAGGATAATTACTCAAATATTTTTATAGATAAATGAAATATTATTTATATTTTATTTTATTTCTCTTCTTCTAAAGGATACTATTCCTATAGCTGTTATTAAAATTACATATATTATACCTAATATATAGCACTTTGCAATGTCACCACCAGAAATAATCCCTTGTGAACTTATGAATTTTATCTGGTTAGAAACTAAAATTGATTGTATCTTTACAAATATATCTTTAAAGTTTGCAAGAATTGACACTATTCCTGGAAATATAGCTACAACTCCTAAGTAAGCAAAGGCAAGTGTATTGTTATTTTTAATATTAAAGGCAAGTAAATTTGCAATAGCGAGACCTACTACCCAAAGTGGAAATACAGCAATAAGTTTAGTGCCAAAATTTTTAAGTGCTTCTACTGTAGTTGCTCCATCTGAACCAAGAAAAATATAAGAGCTTAGTATTAGTACAATAGTAACTATAACTAAAGATACTATAGCTACAATTACCTCTGAGATAAACTTTCCTAGGTATATCTTTGTTCTATTAATTCCAAAGGATACTGTATTCTTTAAAGTTTGATGCTTGTATTCATCTGAAAATACAATATCTACAATCATAATTACAGCATAATATATCATTCCAAACATACCTGTTGAAATCATTAGTATCTCAGATATTGATATCCTAAAAATTTCTGGTTGTTTTTTTATAAACCATGCTGCCAATATGTTCACTAAAATACATACTAGTGATAAGATTCCAACTACTATATATGGATATTTACGACGAGTAGTTCTATATAATTCACTTTTAATATAATTAAGCATTGATACCACCTCCAACTAATGAAACAAAATATTCTTCTAAACTAGTTCCATTTACAGTCATAGAATTTAGCTCTATTCCGTTATTAACAATTAGACCACTTATCTTGGAAGGTGTATCTGTAAATTTATAAATACGAATTATGTTATTAGGTAGTATTTCATACTCATGGCAGTTTAATTTATCTTCTAATAAAACTGCAGCCTTTTCTGCGTTATTTACGCTTATTTCTAAACATTCTTTGCACTTTTCTTTAAGATCTTCTGCAGATATCTGCTCTACCATATGTCCTCTATCTATGAATCCATACTCTGTTGCTATGCTAGCTAATTCACTTAGTATATGACTAGAAATTATTATTGTAACATTTTTCTCTTCATTTATCTTTAAAAGAAGATTACGGATTTCAACTATTCCCATTGGGTCAAGACCATTGATTGGCTCATCCAAAACTAAAAAATCTGGATTATTCATCATTGCAAGAGCTAATCCTAATCTCTGCTTCATTCCTAGTGAAAAACTTTTAAACTTTTTATTTTTAGTATCGCTAAGTCCTACATCTTTAAGCAGCTGATCTATACATTCTGAACCCGGTATACCTCTTTGTATTCTGTAATATTCAAGATTTTCTGCTGCTGTTAGATAAGGAAAGAAGCTTGGAGTTTCAATCATTGCTCCTACTCTTCTCCTTGAACTTTCCAGTCCTCTATCTGTGGTTTCTGAAAATAATTCAATTTCCCCACTAGTTTGCATGGTTTGACCTACAATCATTCTTAATAAAGTAGTTTTCCCAGCGCCATTTTTTCCTACTAATCCATATATCTGTCCTTTTTTTATATTTATATTAGTAGACGTTACTGCCTGAAATTTTCCATAGGCTTTACTTAAGTTTCTTGTAATTAGTATACTTTCTTTCATAAATATCAACCTTTCCTTTTCCTATTGTCTTTATTGTAAAATTTAAACCTCAATAAATACTTAAGAAAAGTTAAAGAAATCATAAAGTTGATGACTATTTAAATATTTTCTATAAATCATGTTTAATCTATTCTTAATATTATAGATAATAATATTAGTTTACTCAGCCATGGTAAAACCTACACCCCAAATTGTTTTTATATATTCGGTTTCTTTATCTAACTTTGAAATCTTAGCTCTAATATTACTAATATGTACATTTACAGTATTATCTTCTCCATAGAACTCTTCATTCCATACATTTTTATATAAGTTTTCTCTAGTAAATACCTTTTTAGGATGTTTTAATAAAAGCTCTAGTATAGAAAATTCTCTTACCGTTAATATAAGTTCACTTCCATTTACTGTGACCTTCATAGTTTCCTTATCAAGTACTAGATTTTTATAAATTAGAAGTTGCTCAGTATCTTCTATATGATTAAACTTCTTATACCTTCTAAGCTGTGCCTCAACTCTAGCTGTTACTTCACTTATCTCGAAAGGTTTAGTAATATAGTCATCTGCTCCTAATTTCAATAATTTAACCTTATCTGAAAGCTCAGTTTTTGCAGATATAATTATAATTGGCATGGTCTTAGTCTTTCTAACTTCTTCTATTAATTCCTCACCACTTAATCCTGGAAGCATCAAATCTAAAAGTATCAAATCATAATTATACATATTAATACACATTTTAGCTTCACTGCCTGAATATGCACTACTCACTTCATAGTTTTGTTTTTTAAGAATTCTACATAGTAAACCATTTATATCTACATCATCTTCTACCACTAAAATAGATACCTTTTCTCCCATAGATAACACCTCTCTCTATTAGCATAGTAATATGAATTTACATATATATTCTTTATATCACATAACTAGCTATATATAAACAGAGTTCTTTGCTTCAGAGGGAGTTTTTACTCCCAGTGAAGCTTACTAACAGAATTCTNNGAAATCGTTATCCAGGGACGTACCAGCTCTTTACTCCCACTTTGAAGAAGATGGGAGTATTAGAGCTGGTAGTCATCGGATAAATCTAAAAATCTTATTTACTAATTTATTATTCCTAATAAATAAAAAAGAATCTACCTTTTAACAGATAGATTCTTTTTTACTTTATTCACACTCGTATACAAGAATATTTTTATTATCATCTATTTTAAATATTTTTTCAATTTCTTCAGTTATCATATTATTTATATCTCTATCTGTCTTAAATTTTACCCCTATTCCACAGTTAGAGCTAATCTTTCGTGGCACTGGCATAGTTTCATTGACTATCTCTAGCCTTTTCAAATATCTATGATATTTTATAGCTCCTGAATGAGTGAAAAAAACTCCAATATACTGCATAACTATTTAATTGCCTTTATTAAATAGTCTTCTTCAACTTCTGAAACTTCCGCTCTAAAACCAGCATTTTTAATAAATCTTGAAATATTTTCTTTAGCTACATTATTATCAACTAATATTTCAAACCCCTCTTTATTTGAACTTAATGCTTTTTTAGCCATCAATACTGGTTGAGGACAGCTTATTCCTCTTGCATCTATTTTAACCAATAGAAACACCACCTTTTTTTTCAGACTTATTTGCATTAATATTAAATGACTTATTCATGCAGAAATAAGAGATTCCTAATAAGATTGCTATTCCTATAAATACTGCAATTTTTCCATTACCAGTTGGGCCTTCTCCTGAAGATGCTAATCCAAAGTTGTGAGCAAAAGCTGCTCCAACAATCATTCCCATAATTGTAATTGCAGAATCTGCATTTCCTTCTCCTGCAAGTATTAACTGTCTTAATGGGCATCCTCCTAAAAGCACTGAACCCCATCCTGCAACTAACATACCCATGAAATTCCATAGTGCATCATTATGAGCTATAGGTTGTTCAACAAAACCTAATTTAAAATATCCTAATGCTAAATTACCTACTAGTGTAACTACGAAAATAGCTATGAACCCCCACATTAAATAGCTATCCTTGAACATGATTAAATCCCTAATTCCCCCTACCATGCAAAGTCTTGTTCTTTGTGATACAACTCCTATAATAAGTCCTGCTATTAAAGCAATCCATATTGGTGCATGCATAGAACCAGGACCTTTTGCACTAAAGAATATAAATGCTGGAGCAGATATTAATAATACTAATAACATTACTGCTATAACTGGCATTGAATATCCTTCAGCTTTATTTAAGTTATAATTTCTCTTTAAAGTAAATCCTCCATTTAAGAATTGGATTCCAATAAATATTCCTGCTGCAAATCCAAGTAATCCTATTATGGCATTTAAATCTCCACCTGCTATTCTCAGAACCATTCTAAGTGGACAACCTAAAAATACTAGAGCACCTATCATAACTACTGCTCCAAGAATAAATCTTAAAAATGGTGAAGAACCACCTTTTACCTTAAATTCTTTTGTAAATAGTGCAATTATAAATGCACCTAAAACTATTCCTATAATTTCTGGTCTTATATACTGTACTACTTCAGCTCTATGTAAACCAAGGGCCCCTGCTGTATCTCTTAAGAAACAAGCTATACATGCTCCCATATTTTTAGGGTTTCCAAAGTACACTAAAGCTACAGATAACAAACCAATAATTCCGCCGGCTAAAATTATGCCTCTTTTTTCTTTCATGCTTTACTCCCCCCTATATATTTGATAATATTTAATTACAAGTAAAGTTTAACATATTTTTATAATTTTATTAAATTTTTATTACAAATAGATATCGACTTATCTATTTGTTAATTAAATGAATAATTTCACTTAATTTTTCACAATACTATAAAGTGATATAGATTTCAGGAGGGATATTATGAGAAAAGTATATTTAGATAATGGTGCTACATCTTTTCCTAAACCTAGCTCAGTAGCCGAAGCTATGACCAATTATATAGTTAATGTAGGTGGAAACGTAAATAGAGGTAGCTATGATAGCTCTTTTGATGCAGAAAATGTAGTATATGAGACTAGAGAATTATTATGTGAACTATTTAATTTTTCAAAACCTGAAAATGTAATCTTTACTGGAAATATAACTCATAGTCTCAATGTTATTTTAAAGGGATTCTTAAAACCTGGTGACCATGTAATTATTTCTTCTATGGAACATAATGCCGTTCTTCGTACTTTAAATGCTCTAAAAGATAAAGGTATAGAATATTCTATGGTACCCTGTAATTCACTAGGAGAGTTAAATACATCAGATTTACATAAATATCTTAAATCTAACACTAAAGCTATAGTAATGACTCACAGTTCTAACATATGTGGAACAATTATGCCTTATGAAGAAATCGGTAAGTTTTGCAAAGAAAATAACATTTATTTCATTGCAGACACAGCACAAACTGCTGGCTCTATCACAGTAGACATGAAGAAAATGAATATCGATATTTTATGCTTCACTGGCCATAAGGGGCTTCTTGGACCTCAAGGTATAGGTGGATTTTTAATAAAAGATGAATTGGTTAAAGTAACTGATCCTCTCATAGAAGGCGGTACTGGCAGCTTTTCTGAGTACGAAGTTCAACCTCATTATATGCCAGACAAATTTGAAGGTGGTACAATAAACATTCCTGGAATTTTTGGTTTAAATGCTTCTTTAAAGTATTTAAAAGAGAAAGGAATCGATAATATCAGAGAACACGAAATGAAATTAACTCAACTGTTCTTAGATAATATCAAAGATATTAAAGACATAAAAATCTTCGGTCTACCTTCAGTAGAAAATAGAACTCCTGTAGTATCCATTGATTTTCCAGAAGGCGATAATGGGGAAATATCCTATATGTTATCTAAAAACTATGGCATATCTGTAAGATGTGGACTTCATTGTGCTCCATCAGCTCATAAAACCTTAGGTACTTATCCTAATGGAACAGTACGCTTCAGCTTTGGTCCATTTAATGCTGAAGAAGATGTATTGTATACAGTTAATGCCATTAAAGAGATTATAATTTCCTTAGACAATGCTGGTATATGCTTTTAATTTTTATTAATAACCTTCTTAAAAATAATTAAAGGCCCGAAGATGAAATATCTTCAAACCTTTAATTACTTTATATATAAATTTTTTATAGGGCAATAATTATTAAGGAAATAAAATATAAATACTATTCATACATACTAAAACAGAAAATAAAAAGCCCTTTAACTCTTCAGTTAAAGGGCATAAAAACAATAGAAAATCACATTAAAATACAAAGAAATACTTTAATATATTCCACTCTTTTATAACACCCCTCCATCCACCGTAGAGTATTTAGTGCATTAATACAGGCAGGTCTTCTGACTCTGGTTCATAGTTGCTTCAACCTTCCCAATTTTCATCAGTGGCATTTTAAGAAGCTTCTCACCATTACAGCGGCGGGACCGTATAAGAATTTCACTTATTTCCCTTTTAAACAAAATATTAAACTTTGTACCTCTATTATTTATATTTATTTTTCTTTATTAATAATTCTAAGTAATTTAGTATTATATAATTTACTACTTCAAATGAAATATGAATATAATAAATCGTTTACACCATTAGTATACCTCATTTATAAATATAATTCAAGTAATTTTCGTAATCATTCTTAAAATATATAAGTTATATATCTAAAAATATAATAATATATATTACCACACACTTTTATATTTAACTTAAACTTAACTTAACTTGTCTTTGAATTTACAATTTTTAAGTTTATAATACTTTTATTTAATTCCGTAGGTAAAATATAAAATTTGAGGTGCTTATATGGATTTCGTTAGTAGCTTTCTTGATATGATAATATCCACTATTCAAGGCTTTGGATACCCCGGTGTATTCTTAGCTGTATTCTTAGAATATTCATGTTTACCACTACCTAGTGAGGTACTACTACCATTTATAGGTCTTTTAGCTTCTTATGATAACTTTAGCTTTATTGGAGTTATTATTATCAGTACTGTAGCTGGTTTGCTTGGCTCAACTCTTTGTTATATTATTGGATACTTTGGAGGTTCTGCTATAATAAATTGGCTTTGCAGTAAATCTTCTGGTGCAAAAAAGAGCTTTAACAAATTAGATATATTTCTTAATAAGTATGGAAAACCCGCTGTATTTTTAAGCAGGTTACTTCCTTTAACTAGAACTTACATATCTCTAGCTGTAGGTGCGGTGAAGATGAGCTATTCTCAGTTTATCCTATATTCCTTTGGCGGTATAACAATATGGAACATAGTTCTTATATCTTTAGGATATTTCTTAGGTGAAAACACTGATTTAATTGAAAAAATATTAAAAGATTATTCTATGGTAGCTATAACTATTTTAGTAATAGGCATTGGATTTTTAGTTTATAAATTCATGAAAAAGAGTAAAAAGTCTTTTAAATAATTTTAAAAGACTATCTGAAAATAATCTACTAATATTAATCTAAGCTTTAGTTTAAACTGTACCCTGTAAGGTAACACAGTCTCTTTTCTGTGTCTATCTTACAGGGTACAGTTTATCTCTTTTTATATAAACAGAGTTCTTGCTTCAGAGGGAGTATTTACTCCCATTGAAGCTTAGAAATCGTTATCCAGGTACCGTAGCCGCTCTTTACTCCACTTTGAAGAAGATGGGAGTATTAGAGCGGGTAGTCATCGGATAAATTAATAATTCTTAGGCACAAAATAAATAATAGACCAAAGATTCGAAGTATATTTGNNTCACGAGACAAGGAGTTAAAATCCTATCATAGTGGCGCTATGGCAGGATTTTAACGACGCAGTATTCGTAGCAAATAGACGAGAAAACTAATCTATTATTTATTTGATAGTGCCTTAATACTTAATTCCATCCCAGTACATAGTTTCTTGAACAATAGTTTTATCCGATAGATTAACTCCTTCCATTGCCCACTTTTTAAATTCTGGGAATCCTGTTCTATCTACGATATATCCTATATGCTCCTTACCACCTGGGGCATCATTATCTATATATTCCTTAACATAGTTATAAGTATTACAGATAATTTTTATGATACTTTCCTCATCTACCCAAGCTATAAAATCTTTTGCCATACGTGGATTTTTCTTTCCTGTTCTACCTAAAAGAACAAGCTTGTAATATTTTTCTCTACTTCTAGTCCATGCATCGGTCGGACATGCTATTACACACTCTCCACATCCTATACACTTTTTGTGATCACGTTGAATTTTATAGTTATTCATAGTTAATGCTCCAGTGGATTTCCTTGTACATGCTTTTACGCAAGCTCCGCAGGATACACATTTATTCATATCATATTGTGGTTCAGTCATTCCTATTATTCCAAAGTCATTTAATCTAACTTTTGCGCAGTCATTAGAACACCCTGTTAATGCCACTTTAAAGTGTAGGTCATTTGGGAATATAGCCTTTTCTATCTTTTTAGCAAACTCTGTTGTATTGTAATTAGCATATGGACAGATATTGTTTCCTACACATGCAGATATATTCCTAGTTCCAGCTGCAGAATAACCAATACCTTCATCTACTTGATTAATTTCTAATCCTTCGATGATTGGTTGTAATAAAGCATTTACTTTATCTATATCTTCAAATCTAATACCAGGTACTTCAAATCCTTGCCTCGTAGTAATGTTTACAGTTCCATCACCATATTTTTCTGCAATCTCTTGAACCATAGATAAATACTTAGCATCCATCTTCCCCCCTGGAACACGAATTCTTGATGCAGTAAATCCTCTTCTTTTTGTAACTCTAAAGGCATTCTTTTTAAGTTTTTTAGTGTTTATATCCATATCCTCACCTCCAATTAATCTATTAACTCTTTACCCTTTGTATAGTTAAATACAGGGCCATCTAAGCAAATATAAGCATCATCTATTTTACAGTGTCCACATTTTCCAATTCCACAACACATTTTTCTCTCTTGAGAAATCCAAATATTCTTCTCTGGAATTCCTCTCTTTAAGAATTCTGCAACAGTAAATTTCATCATGATTGGTGGTCCTACTACAACTACTTGTACATCATTAATATCTTTTATATCCATATCTGGAATATACTTAGTCACCATTCCCACATTTCCTTTGTAATTCTCCTCTGCTTTATCTACAGTAAGAATTAGGCCTATAGTATTCTTCCATCTTTCAACATCATCTTTAAATAAAACATCTTCTGGTGACTTAAATCCACAAATTAAAGAAAAGTTTTTAGCATCCTGTGGATTATTAGCAAAATAGTCCACAATTCCTCTTACTGGAGATAGCCCTGTACCTCCTGCAACTACTACAACCTCATGCTCCTTATAAGTTTCTATATCAAAACCATTTCCATAAGGTCCTCTTAAAAACAATTTATCTCCTACATAGTTACTAAATATTTCATCGGTAACCTTTCCTACCTTACGTATTGTTAAATCCACAGTGTCTTTTCCAATACCACTTACTGATATAGGTGCTTCTCCATACTTAGGTATAGATACTTCAAAGAATTGACCTGGTTTTACATCTCCAATATAGCTCATTCTAAAGGTATACTCAATTTCTGTATGTTGTACTACTTCCTTTATTTCTGAAATAAAAGGTATATATTCATTTTTACTCATCTACTTCACCTCATCACATGCTGATTGCAATTTATTGATACAGTTACTAAATGAAATGTATTCTGGACATATATCATCACATCTACCACAGCCTACACACATATGGTAACCCCATTTTTTCTTGTAATCATATACTTTGTGTAATACCTTAAAGCGCATTCTTTGACCTTTATTTTGTCTGAAACTATGACCACCAGCCATGTCAGTAAATCCATCCACTTGACATGAAGCCCATACTCTTCTACGCTCTCCAACTTTACTATTATCATGATAAAAAATATCTTGCATAGTAAAGCAAGTACATGTAGGACAGACAAAATTACAACGACCACAAGCAATACATCTTTGATTATATTCATCCCAAATAGTTGATTTCATAACATCTAAGGTAATTTCTTTTGGAATGTTAACGCTAACATTATTTTCAGTAACGTATTCTGGTTCTACATTTAAAGTTTCAGCATTTTCACCTTTTAATAGAATGTCAAAAAGTTCACATTTACTATCAAAATAAATCTCATCATTATCTACTTTAATATATCCATCATAGTTATCTGATTTATTAGTTCCCATGTCTACACAAAAACAATTTTCGAAGGTTGTTTCACATCCCATTAATATAAATTTTGTGTTTTCTCTAAGTCTCTTATAATAGTAGTCTTCAAATCCATTTCTTAAATATATATCATCCATTCTTCTTACAGCATTTAAATCGCAGCTTCTTAAAAATACTATAGAACCTTTAGACTTAGGTGCTGCTTCTTTAACTTCATCTTCAGTAAAATAAAATAGTGTTTCAGATTGTGGTAATAATACTTCCTTAAAGGAAAAATGAGATTTTTCATTAAATACTACATCCTGAATTTTAGATATTTGTCCATATCTAACTCTGTCTGTATCAGAGAAATTTGCACCGCCCTTGATTAATACAGGAGCGTATACTCTATATTCTGATGAGAGCTCTTTTAAAATTTTATTAAACTTGTCTAAGCATAATTTGTAACTCATAATTCACCTCTAATTTACTTTTTTTCTCTTGATATCATATAATATGGAAGAGCCACAAATAAAATACCTCCAACCATATTTCCAAGTGTTACAACTAGAATATTATATATATATCCACCTATAGTGACATCAGCACCAAAAGGTGATAATAAACCTATAGTTAATACAGTCATATTAGCAACACTGTGCTCAAAGCCTACAGTAATAAATATAAATAAACACCAGAATATCATGATAAGTTTTGCAACTTCCTCTTTGCATTTAAATCCACACCAAACTGCTAAACAAACTAAGATATTACAGAATACAGAACGGAAAAATAGTGGTATTAATGGCATTGCCATCTTCACTTCTGATGCTTTTGCAATATATTCCCCTACACTCCCTGTAGCTAATCCTGTTAATTTAAACATTATCCCTGCTATAATAGAGCCTAATAGATTCCCTAAAAAACATACTATCCATAGTTTCACAGTACTTTTCCACTGTACATCTTTATTAAAAGATGCTGATGCTAGTACAAAATTGTTTCCAGTAAATAATTCTGCGCCTGCCATTATTACTAGACTCAACGCTCCACCAAAGGATAACCCCATGATAATCTTTGTAGCACCTGAACCTACTGCTGTTAACTGACCTCCTATTGTAAAAATAAGCATAGAAGCTAATCCTACAAATAATCCTGCTAACATAGAAGAAATGAAGTACCCTATTGGATTTTCATTTAACATCTGAATCTTAGATTTACCTGCTACACATACTTTGTTAAAATCTCCACAAACCATAGTAAACCCCTTCCCTTTTTTAATATTATAGCTTCATTATAGACTGCTAAAATTTAAAACACCGTGACTTTAATCACGGTGTTTTAAAATATTCTAAAAGTTTTTCTTCATTTTTTATTATAAATTTCTTATTGCTATATTCAATTAACCCCAACTCACTAAGTTCTTTACATGCCCTTGATATGGTCTCTCTTTGAGCTCCGAATAAATCTGCTAGATAAGTTATACTAATTTCCATGTCTATTAATATTCCATTATTTAATGGTACCCCATAATCCCTTCCTAACTTCCAAAGCTTTGATGCAACTCTTTTTCCCATACTTAAAACTCCAGTAGTATTTTTAAACTGCCTATACATCCTTCTTACTTTTAAGGATAGAGACGATAGAATAATTTTTGTAAGATTAAAATCTTGCTCCATGAGTTGTAGAAGTTCTGTAATATTGCAATACATTATTTGAGAATCTTCTATGGTTTCACAATTTATGGATGCAGTAGTACTTTGTACTATTACTTCATTTATAAAATCTTCTTCTCCTAATATAAATATAACTTTTTTCTGACCCTTTTCATTAAATTTATATAATGAAACCTTCCCCTTTAACAAAATATATATATTTTCTACAGTATCCTTATCTCTAAATAATACCTTTCCCTTCTCGTATTTATTAATCCTAGTAATATTAGATAGCTTTCTTAAAGTATCTTCATTTAAGTCGTTAAAAACATGAATATTTCTCAATTCCTCTAATTTAACATACCTCATTTTTTAATTTAACCCCAATCATTTTTCAATTATTTCAATCTATAATACATACTTGCATCTATTTTTAAAATTTACTTTTATAAATTTATTATATATCCATTTCAATTATATATTAACAAATCTCTCAATTAAAAACTAAAAATTTTAATTGAAAATAATTTTCATTTGTATTGACATAGATAAAATAATATAGTATTATTTTATTGAGAATAGTTATCAATACTATCGAATCCTTAATCTTTTATATTTATCCAGGACGTACTTTCCTTATACTCAAAGGGAAGTACATCCTGGATAACAATTTTTAAAGGAGTAGATCTCCTAAGAACTTTGTTTATCTTATATAGAGAAGCTCCTTTAATTCACTTTGAAAGGAACTTCTCTATTTTTTTACCTTATTATAAATGTTGTTACTTCTTTGTATGTTGTATGAGCCTAACGGGTGTACTCCTATAGGGATTGACAGTTGAATAATATATTGGAGAATTTGTAACACTAATAAAAACTTTAAAGCAAATTTTATTACTTTAATCTACTAAAGAGCCAAAAAATAAAAAGCATACCTACAGCTCTAAAACCACTTAGGTATACTTACCAAAATAATAAGAAATATAATATATCCTATTGTTATAACTATTCTTTTATATGACAAATCGAACTCTTCACAGCCATAGTATATATTTCCTCTATAGCCTCTACTATTAATTCCATCTTTAATTTCTTTCCAACGTTTTAATGTATTAATAAAAAGTAATCCAGCAAGGGCTCCTGAATCCTTAACTTTATTTTTAAAACCTCCGAATGCACCTCTACATAGCATCCCTTTACGTAAGGTCTGAAATTCATCATCTATAAGAATCAAGAATCTCTCCATAGATTTTCCTATATCACAGATATCCCTAAGGCAATTTATCTTAGAGAATATATAAAATACATGATCTGTAGGTGTTGTTAATGTTAAGAAACTAACGGTTATACCCCCAGACACTGCCTTTAATATAAGTATTGCTGTATTATACCATCCATAATCAAATACAAAGGTTATAGAAGAAACTAAAGCAAATAAAAATGTTGCCTCAACAAAGTGTTTTACTACGTGCAAGGGATTTTTGCAAATAATATGAAGTATAAGAAAAAAAACTATGTTTATAATCAATGGATAGCACTTAGTACTAAAACTAAGTGCTATTATTGGTAATATACATAAAATTATTTTCTCTATAGGATGGATATTAGCTAATTTACTTAGCTTTGAATATGAAAGTACTGTTCTTAACATTCTTTCGCTTTTCCACCTACATTAGTCTTAGCTCCATTTTTCTTTGAAGCACCTTTTTTAACCCCAACGTAGTATCCTATAAATCCAGCTCCTATTGCTGCTTGTAGACAGAAAAGAAAACTTTCAATTTCTCCTGATGGTGGTTCCCACATAGGCTCTGCCCATGGCTCATAATCTCCATTTAATTCTTGAATTTTAACTTCGATTTCTCCATCGGCCCCATTAAATTCACCATTTCTACCTAAAAATAAAGAGCCTACTACAATTGCTATACATAATAAAATTAGTCCTATATTTTTTTTCATATTATTTTACACCTCCAACTTCTAATAACTCTTCAGAGGCATGTTTTTCTATAAAGTCAAATATCATAACAGTTATTATTCCTTCTACTATAGCAAGTGGAACTTGAGTTATAGCGAAGATTGATACAAATTTTCCAAAAGCAGCTAGGAATCCTCCTGTAGTAGCTGGGAATGCAAGTCCAAGTTGAATAGATGTAACTAGGTATGTTGCTAAGTCTCCTAAGGTTGCTCCTAAAAATATTGCCGCCTTTCTATTTTTATTTTTAAGTAATTTATAAACTCCAAAGGCTACCAATGGTCCTGCAATACCCATTGATAAAACATTAGCTCCTAAAGTTGTTAAACCACCGTGAGCTAAGAAAAGTGCTTGGAATAAAAGAACTACTATAGAAACCACAGACATAGCAAATGGTCCAAATATCATTGCTCCAAGACCTGTTCCTGTTGGATGTGATGAACTTCCTGTAACTGAAGGTAGTTTCATTGCTGATAATACAAACGCAAAAGCTCCTATTAATGCTAAAAGCATTTTTAAAT
Source organism: Clostridium sp. UBA1056 (assembly GCA_002316385.1). GTDB lineage: Bacteria > Bacillota > Clostridia > Clostridiales > Clostridiaceae > Clostridium_J. The sequence goes on along the minus strand of DCDL01000054.1, from coordinate 149,172 downwards.
CTTTGCTACTCATAGTTTTTCTTCTAATATCTCTAATTCCTAATGCTACAAATGGGATACATGCTACAAAATAGAATGCACACCAACCTACTGGTAAAAACCCTTCTGCAATATGCATACCATAAGCTACTCTTGGTACTGTAAAAAATAGCGTTAATGCCCATATGAATATAAATGATTTTTTAGTGATTATTGATTTATTCATAATCTTTCCCCCTTATATTAAATTAAAATAATTTAATTTAAATATAGTGCCGCTAGCATTGCTTATATTTAAATTATATATACTTAACTGTAGCTAAATATTATTATGGTACTTAATAAATCTAACGTGCACTTTAGATTTATCTTCCATAATCCTTAACATCTCTTTATGTAATGGATAAATAAAAGTTACTCCCACCGTTACCCGAGTATTTTATTTTTCTTTGAAGATGTTATTTAAAGTTTTCTTTATTGCTACAGATATAGTTACATAACTCTTCCTCATCATTAAAGACTTTTCCATAGTCCATGGTTTTTCTTTCTACTACAAAAACTTTAATTCCCATGTCTATTGCAGCCTTTATTTTTTCATAAGTTCCACCTTGTGGTCCACTATCTTTTGTTATTAGTGCCTTACCATCATACTCCTTTGTAAAGGCTTTATTTAACTCGTAGCCTATAGGTCCTTTTATGAATATTAAGTCTTCTACCTTAACTCCTAAAGCAAATACCTCCTCCATAACCTTTAAGGATGGTAACACTCGATGAACTATCCTATTTTTAAGTTTTAGCTCCAATATCTTATCTATATTTCTACTTCCTGTAGTGTTTAAAATACATCCGTCTAAATCTTTTAAAGCTTCCCCTAACTCTTCATAAGTTGGTACCTCTACTATTAAATCATTCTTAGGGAATGTATCTAAAGTACTCTTTCTTTCGTATCTTATATACTCAATGTTCATCTCCTTTGCTATTTTCATAGCTGTTCCACTTATTTGAATTGCATAGGGATGAGATGCATCTACAAGTACTTTTGCACCATTTTCTTCAAGAAGTGCCTTTAAGTCTTCATAAACTAATGGCTTATCATTTAATATCTTATATTTATAGTCTACTAAAAGCTCTCCACCATAGGTGGTAGCTGTAGATACTAAAATGTTATCTGTATGTTTATTTAGATGGGAAAGAATTACCTTTCCCTCTGATGTACCTACTATTAATGCTATCATTGTAATTCTCCTCCCTTAGCGCCTACTTGCTTCCTAGTTTATATCCTCTTGGAGTTATGAATAATCCATCCTTTATATAGCTCTTTGTATTTCCTATAATTACTATAGTCATCATGTCTACTATAGAATCATCAAAGGTTCCTATAGTACAAACTGTAGCTTCTTGTCCTTCTCTTAATGCATGCTTAACTATAGCTACTGGTGTATCTTCATTTCTATATTCTTTTATTATATCTATAGCTTCTCTTAAGTAATGTGGTCTTCCTTTACTCTTTGGATTATATAGGGAAATTATAAAATCTCCTTCAGCTGCAAGTTTAACTCTCTTTTTTATGTCTTCATAAGGAGTCATTAAATCACTTAAGCTTATGTTACAGTTATCATGCATAAGTGGAGCTCCAACTACTGATCCTGCTGAAGATGATGCTGTAACTCCTGGAATTACCTCTACTTCTTCATCTTTTTTCATTTCAAGAATTAATCCAGCCATTCCATATATTCCAGCATCTCCTGTACTTACTACAGCTACTGTTCCTTCACTAGTTAATCTTAACGCTTCCTCACATCTTGCTTCTTCACCCATCATTCCTGTAGAGTAAACTCTCTTACCATCTAAAAGTGGCTTTATCATTTCTATATACTTTGTGTATCCTACTACTATATCACTTTCTTCTATAGCCTTCACTGCTTTAATTGTCATATGATCAAGTCCTCCTGGACCGATTCCTACTACGTATAATTTTCCCATTACTTTTCCTCCATTATCTGTAGACTACTCTACCCTTTATTTTTTACTTAATCTATATCAATCTCTTATAATCAAATAAACGAACTTTATAAGAGCCTTATATGCTATATAATTTAAGATTTCATCTTTCAACTTTAGTAGCTTATACTTCCTTAATTCTACATAAAAACTCTATTTATTCTATTCTTCCAATACAAAGGGTTATTCCTTCAAAGCTAATTTTATATGTGAGTAGTTCTCCTCCTGCTAATTCAACACAAGGTTCACAAACAGCTCTCACTCCTATAGATTTCTTAACGAAATCACTTCCCTTATATTTATGTTCTATTTCTTCAATTTCTTTTAGAGAATGAATTTCCATGGGGCAGTTTAAAAATTCACTTAATGCAATTAATGCCCTTTCATCCTTTTTGACTTCCACTGTAGAAATAGCTTTTACTGCTCTTAAATCTATATTATACTTTCTTAAAGTATCCACAACAAAGTTTTTAACTTTGTCTTTATCCACATCTTTTCTACATCCCATGCCTAATATAATATTTTTTCTTATAAGTTTAAGGTGAATTAGGCCCTCAACCTGTGGTATATTATCCACATTTATTTTATTAGATACTGTAACTATGGCCTTCATATCTTTTGAAGGTATTACATATCCCTTTGGCATCTTTATTTTATTTTCCTCATCTAAAAAACCAACCTTAGCTTTATCAACTAATTTTGCAGCCACATCTTTAGCTATCTTCATATCATCTATAATAAGCTTATTATCTTTTGCAATCATATCTGGGGCATCTATACCCATACTATCTGTAGCTGTAGTTATAACAGGTGTAGCCTTAAGAATTTCTGATACCTTTAAAGCAAGCTCGTTAGCTCCTCCAAGATGTCCTCCTGCAAGACTTATGGAGAATCTACTCTCACAGTCTACAACTACCACCGCTGGGTCTTTATCCTTACCTTTTAGAAAAGGTGCTATACCTCTTACTGCAATACCTGTAGATGAAATAAAGATTATTCCATCTACAGTATTCATAAGCTCTTCACATACAGATTTTAGTTTGAAGTTTTTATTATTATAACTAGAGTAAAGCTTAAGTTCTAAAGTTTCACTTAGTTTTTTTGCAATATTATCTCCTTGTCTTGTTACAGACACTGCTGCTAACTTCATAACTCTCCTACTTTCTAGAATTATAAATTCTAAGAATTATTTTTGCCCTTCTCTAAACATATGAGTAAAGGATTTATCATATAAAAGACTCTTATCATAATCACAATTTATGAAGTCTCCTACTAATATTTGAGCACATTTAGTGATTCCAGCTTCTTTAACTTTTTCTGCTATATCATCTAAAGTTCCAATTATAGCTCTTTCATCTTCCCAAGTAGCTCTTTCAACTACAGCTATATTAACATTTCTTCCATAACCTTTTCTTAATTTTGCAACTACCTTATCTATCATGCTAATAGATAGGAATATAGCCATAGATGCTCCAACTGATGCAAGTCTTTCTAAGTCTTCTGTTTCTGGTACTGGTGTTCTTCCTTCTACCCTAGTTAATATTACAGTTTGAGTTACTGATGGCAGCGTAAATTCTTTCTTTATAACAGATGCTGCTGCTGTAAATGAACTAACTCCTGGAATTACCTTATATTCAATATTTAATTTATCAAGTTCATCCATTTGTTCTTTAATAGCGCCATAAATAGCTGGATCTCCAGTATGAAGTCTCACTACCATTTTATTTTCCTTTTCAGCTCTTTCCATGACTTCAATAACTTGCTCTAAAGTCATTGAAGCTGAATTATGGATTTCACATCCATCCTTACAATAATCCATGTGCTCTTTGCTAACAAGAGAACCTGCATATATAACTACATCTGCTTTTGCTAATGTATCTCTTCCCTTTACTGTAATTAAGTCTGCATCTCCTGGACCTGCTCCTATAAAATAAACCATTCCTCTTCCTCCTAATCTCTATTTGCAATTATAAGTGACATATATTCTTTATTATCTAAGATATCTTCTCTCTTATTTAAGATCTCTTGTCCTTCTCTTCCTGCTCTTTTCACATATACATAGTTAAAACCCTTTGCTTCAAGAACATCTAGCACTTCTTCTTCTCTTTTATAAACCTTCATTATTACTACATACTTTTCATCTTTTATATCTGAAACTCTACTAGCTGGCATTATAAGTAATGGCTCATCACCTATAACTAAAGGTTTTTGTGCAAGACTAGCACTAGCACAGAATGAAGTTATTCCTGGAACTGTTTCAACTTCAAAACCATGTTCTTCTATATATTTAAGTAAATATATATAGGTGCTATAAACAAATGGGTCTCCTAAAGTTAAGAAGGCTACATTCTTTCCTTCTTTAAGCTTTTCTTCTATAGCTTTAAAGGCTTCATATATTTTTTCTTCTTGATCCTCTCCACCCATTGGAAATTGCTTTATCATAACTTCTTTATCTTCTGATATAAAATCCTCTGCAATTCCTAAAGCTATACTTTTTCCACCTTTCATAGCACTTGGTGAAACAATTACTTCACACATTTCTATAGTTTTAACTGCTTTTAAGGTTAATAATTCTTTATCTCCTGGTCCTACTCCAACCCCATATAACTTTGCCATTTATATCACTCCTTCAACTTCCGCTATCCAATACTATTTCTAATTCTTATAAGCCTCTACAATAAAAATTGGATTATATCCAAATAACATGTAACTTTGACCTCTAGTTTTGCTTACTCCAACTTGAGTACAGCTAATTTTTAGTCCTAATTCTTTTAAAGTACTCATTGCTTTATACACATTATCTATAGTTATAAAATTTAAGACCATTACTCCATCATCTTCAAGAAGGTTATGGCATTTTTCAATTATTTTTTCTAAGTTTCCTCCACTACCTCCAATGAAAATACTATTAAACTTTTCCTTCATAGAATCTAAAGCTTCAATAGCTTCTCCTTCTATGACCTCTAAGTTATCGCAACCAAACTTATCTTTATTTTTATAGATTACCTCTAAAGCTTCTTCATCTCTTTCTATGGCAACTACTTTACCCTGTGTACAAAGTTTACTTCCTTGAATTGATATGGAGCCAGTTCCAGCTCCCACATCTAAAAGCTTAGAATTTTCATCTAAGTTAAGTCTTGCTATACTTAGAATTCTAATTTCCTCCTTTGTCATAGGACAGTTTCCTCTTATAAACTCTTCATCTTTTATATATTTCATTTAAATTTCCTCCACTACAAAGACACTTAAAGAAGAAAACTCCTTCTTCATTATCTCCTCTGGTGTACCAACAGTTATCTTCTCATCTTCATAGGATAGGTTTTCTCCTACCCATATATTACAACTTATGTTTTCTTCAAATAACTTACTTGCTAAAGCTTTAGGGGAATTTTTACTATCTGTTAAGAATATACAAGCACTATTTTCTTTAACTAGAGCTAGAAAATCTTCTTCTCTTCCATGAACACTTCCTAAAAATTTACCATTCCAACTCTTTCCTATCTTACTCATTAAATATTGAAAGGAACTGAGGCCTGGTACTATTTCTACGTTATACTCTTCTAAATTTCTCTTTATATAATCTGTAACTCCATAAAAGCAAGGATCTCCTGAGGCAATTACAGATATTTTTTTGCTAGGATTTTCTTTTACTATCTTTAGAATATCTGATAAAGTCTTAACTACTGCTTTATTTGTATTTATAAAGTCTATACTCTCTAGAGCTCTAGAAAATCCTACTACCATATCACTATTTTCTAAAGTTTCAACAGCCTTTGGAAGTATATAATCTCTACTTCCTGGTCCAAGTCCTACTACATATATCATCTTTTCACTCCTATAATGTTGTAGCCAATATTTTAGGATTAGTTGCACCCCAATACATAACTACATCACATTTAAGTTCACCGTAGCTATAAAGTTCCATTCTCTTCTTTACTTTATCTACAATAGTCTTATATATCTCACTATACTCACCATTTAAAGCTTTTATAGCTCCCTCGGTAGTCTTTTCATCATATATATTTCTAATTAAATCATGCGGAGCTCCTGCTAATGCTAATTCTAAAGCTATTACTTCTAGCCTTACATCACATACTCTACTATGAGTGTTGAAGCTTCCAGCAGATATCTTACATATCTTACCTATATGACCTATTATAATTATTTCTTTAACTCCACAGCTAACACAACATTCTATGGCAAAGCCAACAAAGTTTGATATTATAGCCACCTGATCTATAGAATATCCCATAGACTCTGCAACCTTTTCTCCCATATTACCAAAGGCTAATATAAGAGACTTATTTTTTAAAGCCTTCTGTGTTATCTCAATTTTTATTGATTCTTTAATTGACTCCTCAGACATAGGATAAACAATCCCTGTAGTTCCTAATATGGATATTCCACCTACTATATTTAATCTAGGATTAAAAGTCTTCTTAGCTACTTCTTCTCCCCTTGGTACAAATATAGTAATAGTGACCCCTTCATTTTCTGGAAGTACACTACTTACCTCTTGCTCTATCATAAGTCTAGGTACTGGATTAATAGCTGCTTCACCCTTTTCAATATAGAGTCCTTCACCATTAACTACACCTACACCTTTACCACCTTTTAGAATATATCTTTCATCACCTTTTTCAGCTCTTGCCCATATAGGTAATCCGTGGGTAGCATCTATGTCATCTCCACCATCTTTTATAATGGAACACTCTACATAATCCTCACCAAAAACAACTTCATTTATTACTAAGTTTAAAATTATTCCTTTAGGTGTATTAATCTCTATCTCTTTAATTTTTTTACCAGTAAAAAGCATATAAGTAGCTGCTTTAGCTGCTGCTGCTGCACAAGAACCTGTAGTATAACCACATCTTAGCTTTTTACCATTGCTATTTACATATAAATCTAGCATTCTAATACCTTCTTTACTATCTCTCTACTAACATATACATAAGAGCATTAACTATAGCTGCTGCTACTGCACTTCCGCCCTTTCTTCCTCTAACTGTAATCATAGACATATCTTTAACCTTTTCTATCTCTTCCTTCGATTCAGCTGCACCTACAAACCCTATTGGTGCTCCTATGATAAATTTACAATTAGATTTTCCTGTCTCAATAAACTCTTTAAGCTTGAATAAAGCTGTTGGAGCATTTCCAAATACAAAGAACTCTACTCCATCTTCTATAGCTTTTTCTACTGCAGCCATAGAACGAGTTATACCTCTTTCCTTTGCTCTCTCAGCAACTTCTGGTTCTGATACATAACATACAACCTTGCAATTTAATTTTTCTAAAGCTCTTTTGTTGATTCCTGAAAGGGCCATGTTTGTATCTGTATATATGGTTGTTCCCTTTTTTAAAATCTCTAAGGCTGTATCTATAGCGTCATCTGTCATATAAACTAAATCCTTATATTCAAAATCTGCTGTTGTATGAATAACTCTCTTAATTATAGAAAGTTCTCTTTCATCGAAATTATGAGGCCCCATTTCTTCACCTATAATTTCAAAACTTCTTTTTTCTATATCCATTGGTATTTTTATATAATCCATTTTTCCTCCTATTAAAGCAATAATTTTTTATTTTTCACCTTAAATTTATATCTATTTAATTAAGCTCTTTAAAAAGTTAATATTAGAAAAGAAATGTACATGCCCATAAGCTGCTAAAACATTATTTTTTACATATCCACACTTCCACTTCTTTGTGGTTCCATCGTAGACTTTCTTTTCTAATTCATAAATCTTTTCTTCATTTAACTCTACCAGTGATTTATGGAATTCATGACAGTCAATTATCATGTCCTTTGGTATTATGGAATTTTCTTCTGCTACTCTTATAGTTGCATACCCAAAGTTATTAAGCTTTCCAGTCATATAGGATTTTCCTTTAAAGAATCCTACTGCTTCAGCTCCATCTATGCTCTCTGTAAGATACATAAGACCTCCACATTCTGCATAGCACCCTACTCCACTCTTTAATGCCTCTCTGATACTATCTAACATAGATTTATTAGAAGATAACTCTTCTTTGAATACTTCTGGGTATCCTCCACCTATATATATGAAATCTATATTCTTTGGTATCTCTTTATCCTTTAGTGGGCTAAAATACTCAATTGTTCCTATTTCCTCTAAAAGCTCTAAATTTTCTTTATAGTAGAAACTAAATGCTTTATCATAAGCCACTGCAATCTTTATATTCTTATTTTGCAAATGGAAACCTTCACTGTTAGTAGACTGAACATCTGAAGCTCTAAATTCATTTATAAGACCATCTACATCTACATATTCCTCCATAAGACTACTGCACAAATCTATCTTCTTTGATAAATCTTCAACCTCGCTACTCTGAACAAGGCCTAAGTGCCTACTTTTTAATGTTAGTCTTTCATCTTTGGGTATGTATCCAAAAACCTTAATTCCTTTACAATTTCTTTCAATAGCTTTTTTTAAAAGATTGTAATAGCTTCCACTGATATTATTCAGTATTACCCCTACTATATTTACATCTTCATAATTTCTCAAGCCTTCTATTTCTGCACATAGAGTAGCTGATTGAGCCTTAGGCGATAGTACTAATACAACAGGTAAGCCTAGAGTCTTAGATACATGAGCCGTAGAGAAACTAGTATCTATACCCTTTCCATCGTAGAGACCCATAACTCCTTCAACGATTCCTAAATCACCTTTACCTCTTAAATAGCTTTCCTTTACCCCCTCTTCTCTCATTAGGAACAAGTCTAAATTTCTTGAAGCTACTCCAGTTATCTCTCTATGGAAGGCTGGATCTATATAATCTGGTCCAACTTTATATCCTTGAACTTTATATCCTCTATTTATAAGTGTTTTCATAAGAGCTAAAGTAACAGTGGTTTTTCCTCCACCACTACTATTTGAAGAAACTATTATACTTTTCATGCTTAACTCCTTTACGGTGTTTTCTTTGTATCTCCTAGATGAAGATACTTATTATCAATTACATCCTGCACATGATTTATATATATCTGTCTAAACTTTTCAATCTCACCTAAACCATGAAGATATATGTCTACCTTAATCCCAGCTTCCTCTAATATTGTCTTCCATGAATCCTCTTCATCTGAAGCCATATCATTAGTTGCATGATCTCCGGCTACTAACATAAGAGGCGCTAACTTAACATAACTTATGTCTTCTCTTTTAAGTATTTCCACTATCATATCTATGGTCGGATATCCTTCTACAGTTCCAACATATACATTATTATAATTTAAATAAGTAAATACACTTTGAAGGGCTACAAAAGCTGAATTAGCTGGGTGATTGCTTCCATGTCCCATAAACACCATAGGTTTATCCTTTGGTATAATCTCTTTTATAGCATCTACAAATATCTCATAGTCATTAGGGGTTTCTTCTCCACCTTGAAAATGGAGTGCTGGTCTTCCTACTTTTATAGATTTAAACTTATTACTTGCTTTAAACTTATCAACCACTAATCTAATATATTGGAATTCTTCCCCTGGTATTATATGAAGTGGTTGAACTATAACTTCTTCATATCCTTCTTTATATAGTTGCTCTAGAGCTTCCTCGGGAGTAGGTATAACTATTTCATCTCTATTCTTTATCTTTTTTATTATCATGTGTGCTGTAAAAGCTCTCATAACATAATAATCTTTAAATCTCTCTCTTATTTCATCTTCAATCTTTTCTATAGTTAACTTTAACGTATCTTTATAACTCGTTCCAAAACTTACTACTAATATGGCTTTTTTCATTCTAGCTCCTCCAAATTTAATAAATTAACGCAAAATAAACCTCTACCCAAAAGGTAGAGGTTAAAATTCAATTTAACTACATTATGCAATTATAATTTGTAATATATACAAACTATAATATCAACTCCCTTCCCTCCGAAGTGTCATATTTATGCTTTAGGCAGGTCTCCTGACTCACGTATCATCCTCCATCTCACCTTCCCAGAAATACACTCCAGTGGTTTTTCTATGAGATTTCGTCTTCGCACACAGTAGCGGGGGCTGTAGTGGACTTAAACCACTTTCCCTATTAAACATAATGTACCTAAAACTATACTTTATTCAATTTAAATCAACATATTATTTACCGGTTCTCATTAATTTACCCTAATTATACCTTATCATTTAATTTAATTCAACACAAATACATTGTATTTATAAAAATAACTCACTCTATTGATGATAAAATAATGTTATACTATTTAAATAGTATTATATAATAGTAACAATTATTCTAATTTTAATATATTTTATGGAGTAGAGATATGTTTTTTGTTTATATACTAAGATGTAGTGACAATACTTTATATACAGGATGGACAACTGATTTAAATAGACGGCTCAAATGCCATAATAGTGGTAAAGGAGCTAAATATACTAGATGTAGGTTGCCTGTAAAAATTGTGTACTATGAAAATTTACCTGACAAATCATCAGCTTTAAAAAGAGAATGTGAAATAAAAAAACTTTCTAGAGCTGGAAAACTTCTTCTTGTAGAAAAGCAATGAAAGGAATCTAATTATATTGATATTTCAATGCTATACTAACTTATATTTTTCTTATATTATTGAAATATTATATTTGAACTATAATATTTCATAATTTAATTATTTTCATAAGGTGTTATGGAGGAGAATTTATGAAAAACACAAAACTTTCTTTTGCCTTATTATTTAAATGGCTATTTAGGGCAATTTTATTAATATTATTTATTTACTATTTTGCTATAAGAGCTGGTAACAACGCTAATTATATTAGTAATATTTTATTAATATTTCTTACATCCTTTGTACCTGATATAGCCTTGAATGTATTTAAAGTCAAAATGTCTAATTCTGCAGACTTCTTATTACAATTCTTTATATTCCTAGCTCTATTTTTAGGTAGAATGTATAATATGTACTCAATACTTCCTTGGTGGGATTTATTTCTTCACTTTGCTTCTGGAGCTCTTTTAGGATTTTTATCCTTAGCTATATTAAAGCCCCTCATAGGTAAAAATAATTTTAAAATATTACCTCCCCTATTTGTAGGTATATATATATTACTTTTTACTATTGCTGGAGCCGCACTATGGGAATTTTGGGAATTTACAGGCGATCAATTATTTGGGTTAGACTCTCAACTTAATAGTCTTATTGACACTATGACAGATATGATAATGGGTTCTTTAAGTGGAGTTTTAGTATCTATAATGGGATTTTTACACATAAAAAATGGCTCATTTAAATTTTTAGATGAATTTATTAATGCCTTTACAAAAATTAGTAAAGGCAAATAAAAACTCACAATATATTTTATATAAAAATGACCAAGGTCTTAAAAACCTTGGTCTTAAACATTTAAATTTTAAGCAATTTCTGAACCACTTTCAGCTTCACTTTCTTTAATTAATCTTCTTATAAGTTCTAGTAACTCACTAGCTGAATTTGATTTATCAAATTTCATACAATTTTCTTTAATCTCTTTTAACTTATCTCCATCTTTAAGCAAGGCCTCTATAACTTCACTACAGTTATCTCCTCGTCCTATAGATATAGACATTCCATGATTTAATAAAAACTTTGCATTTGCTTCTTCTTGGCCAGGTATTGCATCAAAAGTGATTAAAGGAAGATTTGCCGCTAAAGCTTCTGATACTGTTAATCCTCCCGGTTTAGTAATTAAAACATCTGCTAAGTTCATATATCTATGTACTTCATCTGTAAACTTTATGAGTTTTGTTTGTTTATTACTAAGCTTAATCTGTTCCTTGATTTTATTATATAATATCTTATTATTACCGGTTAGGATTATAATTTGAAAATCCATAGGTATATTGCTTATGTTCTTATATATTTTTTCTATATTATATACCCCAAAGCTTCCGGCCATAACTAATACTGTCATTTTATTCTCACTTAATTCTAGATCTTTTAACAGCACTTTTTTATCCTCTCCATCTTGATGAAAAAAGCCACTATGTACTGGAATTCCATAAGGATGAATTTTGTTAGAATCAATTCCTCTATCTATCATATCCTCTATCATATCTTCACAAGCTACACAATATTCATCTATATTAGGCTTTATCCATGTATTGTGAGGAGCATAATCAGTCATTATGCATATTGATGGTACCTTTATACGCTTATTTCCCTTTAGTATAGAAATCATTTCTGTGGGAAATGGATGAGTTGTTATAACAACATCTGGTGAGAATTCTTCTATCAAAGGCAATAACTTTTTTGAAAACAAAAAAATCAACTTTGTCACTAAACGTGTTAGAACGCCAGACTTGTCCGTTGAGCTATATAAACTTTTATATAGGGCATTTAAATACTTTGCTAGTACTAGATATCCCTTTGTTACTATTCTATTTATAAATGGATTAACATACTCTAAGGTATCTACTACTTTTATATTAGCATCTGGTTCATTTTCTAAAATATATGATTCTAAAGCTCTCGATGCTTTAAAATGACCTCCACCAGTAGATGCAGATAAAATAAGAATATTCATATTTACAATCCTCTCTCTATTTACTTCACATGGTATTATGTAGTAAATCTAACTACTTTATTTTACCACATCTAATATATATTAGTCCAATTAATTAAATCTAATATATCCCATCTAAAGTTGTAAACATCATATCTAACGTTTATTATCCTATATAATTCTATACTATATAAGTTCAAACAAATAAAATTCATTAATACTCTCTAGTGTAATCCAAGATTACAACCAAATTTAATGTATACCTTTATTAAGACTTATATGCATTAGTTATAAGACTACCTTAAAATAAAATTTACACTTTGTAAAGTAAAATATATATATTGTAATAATTAATATTCTTTGTACTTCCCTTTAGATAGCTCTAATACTATTGATAGAATACTCTTTTCTATAACATCCAAAGTTTCTATCAAAGCATCTGTGCAAGATTCTATTTTTTCAGAGGTAGTACCGTAGTTTTCTCGATCTTTTAATTCTACGATTATTACTTCAGATAATTTAAGCACATTTTGTGCATAATCGTTTATCTTTCTATCATTAATATAACCATTAACAAATTTATAACTATTTAAGACTTCTTCAAATTCCATTATGAATTCATCTCTATAATAATTTTCTACATTTATCCAATTAGGAATTGTATTATTTTTAATTTTATCTCCAATAACTTTAAGCTTTTTATTTAGTTCAAATAGTTCCTTATAGCTTTTTATTTTGTCATTATTAATGTATATAATGCGTTCTCTTTTAGATTTTACTTTTTCTTGCTTAAGTAATATTCTCATTATTAATAGAGATATACATCCACCAACTACTGACGATATTAATGGTACTATTATCCCTAATATGAAAATCTCATTATCCATAAATAAATCACCTCAAATATAGTATCGTTTCAAATACTATATTTCTGAAGAAAGTTAATCTTCGTATCTTTTTCTATGGTTAATCATGATTTCATTTAATATTTCACTTGTACTCTGTGGTGTATATGTTATAGCATTAGCCCCAGCAGCTATAGTTTCACGTATACTTTCCTCTGTAGGTCCACCTGTAGCTATAATAGGTACATTGGGATATTTACTTCTTATATGTCTAACAATGTTAGCAGTTTCTTTTGCTCCTGATACATTAAGAATAGTTGCTCCTGCAGCTATTCTTCCATCTATATCATCATGCTCAGAAACCACAGTAACTACTATAGGTAAGTCTATAGTTTCTCTCATTCCTTGTATAACATCATTACTGATAGATGCATTAACTACCACTCCCATAGCTCCTTTAAATTCAGCATCTAAGGCTAAGTTTATTACTCTCTTACCTGTAGTAATAGCTCCACCTACTCCGCAAAATACCGGAATATCAGATGCTAATAATAATGCTTCAGTTATTCTGGGTTGAGGCGTAAAGGGATATACTGCAATAACAGCATCAGCATTAGTATTTCTTATAACTGCTACATCCGTTGAAAACACTAAAGACTTAATTCTTTTTCCAAATATAATAATTCCACTAGCATCTCTAATAACCTTAGGCAATTCAATCATATGACTTCTTAGTAAACCTTTAAACTCAGGTGGTATACGTTTTTCCATGATACTTCTCCTTTCACTACATAAAGCTATGTTTTAAAAACATAGCTTTAATCACGCCTCACATAAATAACTTTAATTTTTATATATAAATTTACAATGTGATTGATAACTTATTTTCTTAACTTACAGATTATATCACAGTCATATTATTTCCTCAATAAATTTATTTTATTATTTTTCATAAGATTATATAGTATATTATGATCTACATAAACTATATAAGGTTGTGATTTTAATTCTTAAATAATTACATTTATTCCAACTATCTATGCACAATTTAATTATAAAATAAACTTTTAAAACTTTATTTATTCTTTAATGAAAGCTAAATATTAAAAATAGCATAAAAATGGAGCAGACCTTAAGGTCTACCCCATCTCTATTATAATTTACCTATAAATCTCGACATAGCTTTCAATGTCTCATATCTATCTGAACCTGATATAAAGTTCTATCTAGTAAGTACTTGTATACATTCCTCTACTTCCGCCTACTGCAAATATCTTCTCTTGATCATAATATCTAATAATATATACATGCGCATATTATTATAACCACTGTACAGACTAACCTATGGAGTTGACTACTTAATAAAAAAATTACTACTATGTTGCTAATTTTACTATGTTTGTTAGTTAATCATATATACATACAAAATTACCTTAAAATGCTCCGTATATCTAATTATCTACGGAGCATTTTAAAATTTTAACATTTTAAAAAGTTATAAAGAAAACTATTTAAATAGTTAACACTTTAAAATGTTGCTTTTTATAGGTATTTCTCTTTAAAATTCTCAGTAAAGCATGGAATGTTAACAGTGTCATCTATAGTGTTTTTAACTAGCATAACAAGTAAGTATAGTAAATATGGTAAATATAGTAAATCTATATACTCACCTACTATCTTTTTCAATCTCTATATAAAAACATATTTAAAATAAAAAAAGTCAGTAGAATTAATAATTCTACTGACTTTTTTATGGCAGGGGCACGAGGACTTGAACCCGGAACCAACGGTTTTGGAGACCGCTACTCTACCAATTGAGCTATACCCCTTCGTTACTTGTTCATTATATTATATAATAAACATAAATGCAAGAGGTTTTCTACAAATTGTTCACCATATTCCTAAACTTATACTAATATAAATAAGTTGAAGCATTCTCGCATATCGAGATGTTTAACATCTTATTATCCACTATCTTTTTATAAGAACATAGAAATTCATTCAATTCATTATCAGTTAAATCTATTTTCCCATAACTTTTTAATATAATATTTTCATCTTGAAGAATTACTTCTATATCATTCTTGTCATTTTTAATATTATAGGAGTTTATACTTCTTACTTTTAGCTTACCTTTATACTTTTCTTGAAAACTAATCACTTTTCTAGCATCTTCATATTCATTTCCTAAATTATTTAAAGAGGTATCTATCCCTATAGATCTCATTTGATCTTCTAAGTCTTCAGTTGAAATTCCGTATCTCTCCATAACCTTCTTTTGGATATTCATAAATTTCTCTTGAGATATATTATTTTCTTTCATGTACTTAAATATTTCTCTACTCATTTCTGCCATAGTTAACTTACCTTGAGCCATGGAATAATACATGGAGTATATATAGTTTTCAAATTTATCTACATCTTTGTCTGTCGCTTTATTTTTTAATTCATTAAAATCTATTACATCACTAATTTTAATCAGCTCCTTGAATACAATATTTTATTCTATTACATTCTTTATTTTATCCTATAAGTTTTATTTTAATATCTTAACTTTTTTATTTTATTTGATATCAAACTACTATAGTAATTCTGCCATCTATAAAAATGCAGGATACTATAATATGTATATATTTCAAGTTTACATTTGGATATAAGTTATACTAAGTCTTAGTAGGGGTAAATTTCCTCTTAAACTAGATTACACTTAATATGATAATAGGCTTACTCAAAATATGGCCATCATTTAATGATTGATTATAAATATAAGTTAAGATAAAAGCTCATAAAGTCAAGAAATATGTTTATAAACTAGTATATTATAAAAGTATTCAAATTACTACTATATTGATTATGGATTTAAAATATATTAATTCTTTATTAATATATGATTATGTACTGTTGAGTATGCAGTTTATTCTGCATACTCAACTATAGTCTTATTGTATTTTAAAACCAGCCTCTTTTACCTTATTAAGTATTTCGTCCATATTATCAGTATTTAATCTTATTACTATTTCTTTCACTTCTGTTAAACTCTTAGGATCAACAACTACAAAGCTTATTATTTGTCCCTTATTTTCAGTAATTATTCTTGATAATTTAGATATTTGTCCAGGTATATCATAAGCAATTACAGCTAAACGTTTACCTTTATTTAATCCAAATAATTCTGTAAATTGGTGAAATATAGCATGATGTGTTACTATTCCCTGCATTTCTCCATTCTTATTTATAACTGGCACAAAAGAAACGCTTTTAGTTTCTAGGAAGTGTGCTGCCTCTTCTATTTCATTAAACGGAGTTATTGCTGGTACATCTGTTCTCATTACATTTTCAACTAAAAAATCTGATAGTAGACATTGTCTCTCTATAGATTTTTCATAGTAATATGTGTATATTTGTTCTTTTGAAATTGCTCCACAGAATTTGTTCCCTTCTACTACTGGTATGGATAAAAATTTATTTTCTTCCATTACCTTAAGAGCTTCTCCTATGGTTACCCTTGGTGTTACAGTTGTTAATTTTTCTCTAGATAACATCAAATTACTTACAAACATAATTTATCCTCCTCTACTTATTTGTTATTCTATATTATACCTTATTTTAGTATACTAATGTTAGTACTTTGATATATTTCCTTATCAATATATTAAGTATATTTTCTTACTAAATTATTTATTCCTAATACATAACCAATATATAATACGTGAAATATGTAGATTTGTTTACTCAAATATAAGTTTAATTTGTAAAAACATAATAAATCATTTTAAAAGTACTTTAATGCTACAGGCTGAAAAAACATTAATCTAATTATTATAAATTTATTTTCATAATGAAAAGTAATTTTACTATTTGCTTTTCATTTTTTTTCTTTTGGGCTAAAATATTAATGAGGTGAATCATATGGAATTTATAGTTAGTAATATTGATGAATTAGATTCCCTAGGCATACAACTAGGAAAAATGTGTAAAGAAAATGATATTCTATGCCTTATAGGTGATCTTGGTACTGGTAAGACTCATCTTACTAAAGGGATTGCAAAAGGTCTTGGAATAAATGAATGTATAACCAGCCCTACCTTTACAATTGTTAATGAATATGAAGGCAGATTAAAGTTATATCATTTTGATGTATATAGAGTAAATGATCCCGATGAAATTGCTGCCATTGGCTTTGATGAATATATATTTGGAAATGGAGTTAGTGTAATTGAATGGGCTAACTATATCGAAGAATTAATACCTGAAGAAAGTTTAACTATAAATATAGCTAAACTTCCGGATTTAGGTGAAACTTATAGAAAGATTACTCTTTCTTATACTAACAATAGATATGATTATATAAAGGAGTTGAAGCTATGAAGATTTTGTCCCTAGATTCTGCAACAGAGTGTGCAACTGTAGCTATTATTGATAATGATAAGATTTTAGGAGAAACTATCGTAAATTACAAGAAGCAGCACTCTGTAATTATGATGCCTATGATAGATAATCTTTTAAAAAGCTGTAGTCTATCTGTGTCTGATATAGATGGCTTTGTAGTTTCCAGTGGTCCAGGTTCTTTCACTGGTCTTAGAATTGGTATGTCTACTATAAAGGGTCTTGTGCAAGCCACTAAAAAACCTTTTGTAACTATAAACTCTCTAGATGGTCTTGCAAATAACTTATTCAATACACAAGGTATTATTTGTCCTATAATCGATGCTTTAAGGGGTAATGTATATACTAATTTTTATAGATTTAAAAATAATAGTCTAGTAGCTTTAAATGAGCCACAATTATTATCAATGGAAGAAGTGATAAAAAAGTGTAGTGACTTTAATGAACCTATTACCTTCATAGGTGATGGTACATTAAAATTTAAGGATAGTATACTAAATTCCTTAACAAAAGCTTTCATAGCGCCTAGTCATCTTAATGTTACAAAAGCCTCTTCCATAGGATATTTGGGATATCTGAGATTAGCAAATAGCGAGGGTGATAATGTACTTAACAGCTCTCCTTTATATCTTAGACTGTGCCAAGCAGAACGTGAGTATGAAGAAAAGGTAAAAAATCATGACTGATGTAACTGTTGAAAGAATGAACTCATTTAATATACTAGGTGTTAAAGAAATTTCTGACCTATGCTTTTCAAGTCCTTGGTCCTTACTTTCTATGGAAAAAGAACTGATTAATAAAAATGCTATTTATATAGTTGTAAAATTAGGTAGTAAGGTTGTAGCCTTCGGTGGAATGTGGATTATATTTGATGAAGGTCATATAACTAATATAGCAGTTCATCCTGATTTTAGAAGAAATAACTTCGGAGATATTGTTGTAGAAAATCTTATTAAAATTGCTAAGGATAAAAATATGGCTTCTCTGACTCTAGAGGTTAGATCATCCAATATAGCTGCCATAAACCTTTATAAAAAACACAATTTCTCCGTGGAAGGTATTAGAAAAAATTACTATCAGAGTCCAAGAGAAGATGGATATATTATGTGGAATCATAATATATAGGTTATATAATTTTAAATGAAAAGACGATAGGAGAAAGTTTTTACTATTTCTCTTATCGTCTTTATTAATTACTTTTTATAGTTTGATTTTTTCAATGGATGGGCTTCTCCATTTTTATCAAGCACCCTTTTTTATAGCTTGCTCTGCTAAAATATTTTCTCTACTTATTAATGGTGATATTCTTTTATAAGATACAAAGGTTATAAGTGATACTATTGCTCCCTTTATTATATTAAAAGGGGTTATTCCTAAAACAATTATGCCTACAAGACTTCCAATATTGGAATTGCCTTCAGCAGAAAAACCTATAACGTTACTCATACCTCCCATTATTGTAGCGTATAATGGTATTAATATATAATAATTAAATAATGCTCCTACTATAGTCATGACTATAGTTCCTATAATTAGTCCTATAATTGCATTCTTTTTAGTTTTGTTTTTATGATAAATATATGATGCTACGAATACAAAGGAACCTCCAACTAAAAAGTTAGCAAATTCTCCAACTCCACCTGTATAACTACCATGAAACACTAGGTTTAATATTACCTTTCCACCTTCTATAATCACCCCTGCTACTGGTCCTAATGCAAAACCACCTATAAGTGCAGGCAAATCACTAAAATCAAGTTTTAGAAATGGTGGAAATCCTGGTATAGGAAACTCAAATAGCATTAATATAAACGCCATTGCCACTAATAAAGAGATTTTTACTAGTCTGTTTACATTTTTAGATGTCTTCATTATTATTAATACCCCCTAAATTTACTGCAAACTTCATAGGGTGAATTTATAGTACCCTAATACTTTAAGATTTGTTTATGTATTATACTAGTTACAATAAGACTATTTATTAAGCTTCATTGTTAAATATACTACTTATAACAAAACTAAAAAGCCCTGATTGAAAATCAGGGCTAAAACAAGCATAATTAAAATACTATATACCTACTTCTTTCATCCAGACTATACTGTCGGCTTCGGAGTTTCACCGAATCAGCCTTTCGGCTCGCGGGCTTTACCGCCGGTGGGGAATTACGCCCCGCCCTGAAGTGCATTATTAACTTTTACTACATAATAATTTTACCATTAAAATTATTACATTACAATATATTTCTTAAGGTTACCATAAAATTCAGATATTTTTTTAACAAATTTCTTAATCTAAATTTCACTTAACTTTCTAGGAACTATTTTATTTTAATTCTGCATCTTTTTTCATTGATAAAGATATTCTATTTCTCTTTTCATCTATATCTATTACTGTAACTTCTACTACATCTCCTAGTTTAACTACATCAAGTGGATGCTTAACAAATCTATCACTTAATTGACTCTTATGAACAAGACCATCTTGATGTACTCCAATATCTACAAAGGCACCAAAATCTGATACATTTCTAACTGTTCCTAATAGCTTCATTCCCTTTTTAAGCTGTGATAATTCCATAACTCCAGTCTTAAATATTGGTTTTGGCATTTCTTCTCTAGGGTCTCTTCCCGGTTTTTTCAGCTCCTTTATAATATCTAAAAGCGTTGGCTCACCTATACTTAGCTCTTTAGCTAAATTAGCTACACCCACAGCTTTAACTTTCTCCTCTATATCTTTTATAGTTTTATTAATTAAATCTTTATCATCATATTCTAAAATAGTCATAAGCTTTTTACAAGCTTCATAACTCTCTGGGTGTACAGAAGTGCCGTCTAAAGGCTCCTTACTGTTATCTACTCTTAAGAATCCCGCACATTGCTCATAAGCTTTATTTCCTAATCTCTTTACCTTTAGAAGCTCTTTTCTTGATTTAAACTTTCCTGTTTCATCTCTATAGGCAACTATATTTTGTGCTATAGTAGAATTTATTCCAGATATATAAGATAAAAGAGATGGTGTTGCTGTATTTAAATCTACTCCTACATTATTAACACAGTCCTCAACTATGTTCTTTAATGATTCATCTAATCTTTTAACAGTAACATCATGCTGATATTGTCCTACACCTATAGATTTAGGATCTATTTTTACTAATTCAGCAAGAGGATCTTGAAGTCTTCTTCCTATGGATATGGCCCCTCTTACTGTAACATCTAAATCTGGATATTCCTTTGTAGCAAGTTCAGATGCAGAATAGACTGATGCTCCTGCTTCAGACACTATTACATAGTATATATCTTTATCTGTTTCTTTCTTTATCTGTGCTATAATTTCGCCCAATACTTCTTCTGATTCTCTACAAGCAGTACCATTTCCAAGAGAAACTACATCCACATTATGCTTTATCATCATCTTCTTTAATATCTCTTTAGCCTCTTTAACCTTAGCTTCACTTGCAGCCGTAGCATGAACAGTAACATATTCTAAAAATTTTCCTGTATCATCAAGGATAGCTACTTTACATCCTGTTCTAAATCCAGGGTCAAATCCCATTACCGTTTTTCCTTTTATAGGTGGGGACATAAGCAGAGCTTTAAGATTCTCTTTAAATATTTTTATAGCTCCATCTTCCCCTTTTTCCGTAAGCATATTACGTACTTCTCTCTCAATAGATGGATATATTAATCTCTTTATTGAGTCATCTATACTCATATCAATATATTCATTACACTTTATATTATCAGTATTCATTGATCTACTTATATAATTCTTTATTCTATCTACATCACAAGTAATCTTAACTGCCAGAACTTTTTCATTTTCTCCTCTATTTATAGCAAGTATTCTATGAGAAGGTATGAATTTTACTTTTTCACTGTACTCATAATACATTTCATATTGAGTTCTTTCTTCACTGCTTCCTTTAGTTTCTATAACTCCATTATTTACTACATAATCTCTTATCCATTTTCTAAACTGAGCATTGTCACTTATTTTTTCACTGATAATATCCAGAGCTCCTTGAAGGGCTTCTTCTATAGAGCCTACACCTTTATCTTCACTTACAAATTCATTGGCATAATCCTCAACATACTTCTCTCCTCCAGCAGATAATATATATTCACTTAGAGGCACTAACCCTTTCTCTGTAGCTATTATGGCTCTAGTTCTTTTTTTAGGCTTAAATGGTCTATAGATATCCTCTACCTCTGTTAAAGTTTCAGCTTTGTCTAAAGATATTTTAATTTCATCTGTTAACTTCCCTTGTTCATCTATTAATCTAACAACATCTTCTTTTCTAGCTTGGAGATTTCTTAGATATGTAAGTCTTTCTGAAAATTTTCTTAGAATTACATCATCAAGACCTCCTGTTTTCTCTTTTCTATATCTAGCTATAAAAGGTACTGTATTTCCCTCATCTAATAATTCTATTACGTCTTCTACCTGAGACTTGCTCATAGGAAATTCTTTAAGTAATTTCTCATTTATAATTGACATCTTTTCTCCTCCTGATTGTTACTAATGCATCTGAAAATAAATAATAAGNNNTATTTTTTGAAGATGCCTAAGCATCGTATTCTTTAATTTTATCACAACCTAAGCAAAATATATCATAACCTAAAAATATTGTTCATATAAATAGTAATGTAGTAATATTTAAGGTGATGTCATGAAAAAATTTATAGTCTCTTATCTGCTAACTTTTTCTCTAATTGTTTCTTCTATAAGTTATAGCAGTTTTGTAATGACTAAAAACTTCAGTACTGAGGAAGTAAAAGAAACTATCCAATATCTATCTTCTGATAAGTTTAAAGGCCGACTAAGTGGGACCTTAGAAAATGCTTTAGTTGCTTCCTATATAAAAGATGAGTTTGAAGACATAGGCCTAAACCCCCTAAGTAATAGCTATTACCAAAGCTTTCAAGTGAATTATCCTAAGAGTTTATCAGATGAACCTATGATTGCAGTTATCGGCAAAGATAGAAAAATACATAAGACTTTAGAGTATGGTGTAAATTACAAAGAAGATTTGCTTAACTTTAAAAATACAGAAATAGAATTTAATGATTCAGACATCTCATCTAGAAATAATGATGCCATATCAGTTTCTAATGATATGGGAACCGCAATCTTTTATACTTCATCTAATAACACTCTTAGTTTTAGAAGCTCTTTTTATAATGAAAGCAATAAAGGTCTCTTTGTTACGGTAACAAAAGAAACTCTTGCAGATATAGAAAATTATTTGAAGGAAGGCTTCTCAATCTACACCTATATTCCTTATTCCGTAGAAGAAACAACTATTAATAATGTAGTAGGTATGATTAAAGGTAGGGATTCAACTCTTCCACCTTTAGTTTTAGGTGCGCACTTCGATCACATAGGTACCGATCTAGGTGGAACTGTTTATAATGGTGCCCTAGACAATGCTTCTGGAACGTCCTTTCTTTTACATCTTGCCAGATATATAAAAACCTTAGGAGTTCCTGATAGAGATATAATCTTTGTTGCATTTAATGCAGAAGAATTTGGACTTAAGGGCTCTAAAGCCTTTGTGGATGAATATAAAGATTTGTTATCTGGAAGTAGAGTCTACAATTTCGATATGATTGGAAGCTATGATGGTACCCCTCTTTGCATTATGGCTGGTAAAACTAACACTGTTAAAACTCCTATAGTAGAAGAATTAACTACAGTGTTCCAAAATGAAAAAATATATTTTAATTATCTTTTTGAAAATTCTAGTGACCATGGGTCCTTTGTAGATGCTGGAATCGAAGCTGTAACCCTTTGCGACTATGATACTTCTAGAATCCATACTCCAAATGATAAAATAGAATATATTAGTGAAGCTGCAATTGAAAGATGTTTCAGCGTTGTGAAACATCAAATATTTAAAGATGGCTATTCTAACAATGTGATACTCAATCATTTAGCGTTAATGCTAGTTTCATCCTTAATTGCTTCTATAATTTTAAGTCTTATTTATTACAATGTAAAAAAGAGTAGTTAAAAACTACTCTTTTATTTGTTTTAAATATTCATTTATAAACATATCTATATTTCCGTCCATCACTGAACCTACATTGGCAGTTTCAGCTCCAGTCCTATGATCCTTTACTAAGTTATAAGGATGGAATACATAAGATCTTATTTGACTTCCCCAAGCATTATCTTTTACTTCGCCTGTTATATCTTCAATTTTATCCTTATGTTCACGGATTTTAATATCTATAAGCTTAGCTTTCAGCATTTTTAAAGCATATTCTTTATTAGTATGCTGACTTCTTTCATTTTGACATTGAACTATAATATTAGTAGGTATGTGAGTTATTCTTACTGCAGAATCAGTAGTGTTAACATGTTGTCCACCTGAACCACTAGATCTATAGGTATCTATTTTTAAGTCCTCTGATCTAATCTCTATATCTTGATTATCAGTAAGCTCTGGTAAGACTTCACATCCAGCAAAGGATGTTTGCCTCTTTCCACTAGAGTTATATGGTGATATTCTAACTAATCTATGAACACCCTTTTCTGATTTTAGATATCCATAAGCAAAGTCACCAGTAACTTTAATAGTAACTGCCTTTATTCCAGCTTCATCATCAGATACGTAGTTTAAAACTGTAACTTTGAACCCATGGTCCTCACACCATCTAGTATACATCCTATATAGCATATTGGTCCAATCTTGAGCATCGTTACCTCCAGCTCCTGTATGAAGCTCTAGTATAGCATTATTTCTATCATATTCTCCACTTAAAAGAGTTTCTATATTAAGATTTTCTATCTCTTCATCTATAACCTTTAACTCACTTTTTATATCCTTGTAAGAGGAGGAATCCTCCTCCTCCAAACTCATTTCTATTAATATTTGAACTTCTTCTGTCCTAATCTCTAAATTATGAAAATTATCTAACTTATCCTTTATAGATTTGGCACTTTGAGTAATTTCTTGTGCCTTATTTATATCACTCCAAAAATCCACTTCTTGCATCTTAAATTCAAGTTCTGATAATTTCTTTTCTTCTGCTGCTATGTCAAAGAGACACCTTCAATTCTTGTAATCTTTCATTTATGACATTCACTTGATTTAAGCATTCTTCTAACTGTAATATCACTTTTACTCTCCTCTTCCACAACAGTTCTTATATTTATATCCTGATCCACATGGGCATTGGTCATTTCTATTTGGCTTAGCTTTTTTCTTTACTGGTTCCTTCTTTAAAGAATTATCTTCATTAGTTGAAGTTATTTCAGCTACTCTTTCTCTTTCTGGAGCCTTTTCAACTTTAACATGGAATAGATATTTAACTGTTTCATGCTTGATGTTCTCAATCATCTCTGCAAACATTTCGCTACCTTCCATTTGATATGCTTGGGCTGGATCTTGTTGCTTATATGCTCTAAGTCCTATACCTTGTTTTAAGTGATCCATACTATCAATATGATCCATCCACTTAGAATCAACTATCTTAAGTAGGATAACTCTTTCGATTTCTCTCATTTGCTCTTCGCCAAACTCAACTTCTTTTTCATCATATAATTTTGTTGCTTTATCTAATAATAAACCTATAATTTCATCATTAGATAACTTAGAAATTGCTTCTGTAGTTACTTCTCCCTTAGGTAGATATATATCTTCCATGTATTTTATTAATTTGTTTATTTCATCATCGAAAGTATCATCTACACCACTAATATGACTTACAACTGAGCTTTCTATAACATCCTTTATCATAACTTGAATTTGGTCTTTTATATTAGCTCCCATAAGCACTTCTTGTCTTTGTTTGTAGATAATTTCTCTTTGCTTATTCATTACGTCGTCATATTTAACAACATTCTTTCTTACATCAAAGTTATTTCCTTCAACTTTTTTTTGTGCACTCTCTATAGCACCACTAACCATTTTACTTTCAATAGCATCATCTTCTTGAAGACCTAATTTATCAATCATACCTCCAAGTCTTTCTGAGCCAAATATTCTCATTAAGTCATCCTCAAGAGAAATGTAGAATCTAGATTCACCTGGGTCTCCTTGACGACCAGCACGACCTCTTAACTGATTATCTATACGTCTTGATTCATGTCTTTCTGTACCTAGTATTTTTAATCCTCCAAGGTCTACTACACCTTCTCCAAGTTTGATATCTGTACCTCTACCAGCCATATTCGTTGCAATAGTTACAGCACCCTTTTGTCCTGCTAATGCTATAATCTCTGCTTCTCTTTCATGGTACTTAGCGTTTAATACTTGGTGCGGAATACCTTTCTTCTTAAGCATGCCTGAAATTACCTCAGACTTATCTATACTAACTGTACCAACTAGAACTGGTTGACCTTTCTCATAAGTCTCTACTATTTCATCTACTAAACACTTATATTTCCCTTTAATAGTTTTATAAACTACATCCGGATTGTCTTGTCTTGCTATTGGCATATGAGTTGGTATTACTATTACGTCAAGACCATAAATTTCTCTAAATTCAGCTTCTTCAGTCTCAGCAGTACCAGTCATACCTGCAAGTTTAGAGTACATTCTAAAATAGTTTTGGAATGTTATAGTTGCAAGAGTCTTAGATTCTTTTTCAACCTTTACACCCTCTTTTGCTTCAATAGCTTGGTGTAATCCATCACTATATCTTCTACCTTCCATAAGTCTTCCTGTGAAGTCATCAACAATGATTACTTCACCATCTTTTACTATATAGTCCTTTTCATTTTTCATTATATGATTTGCTTTTAATGCCTGAACTAAATGGTGTTGAATATCCATATTTTCAGGATCTGCATAGTTTTCTAAATGGAAATATTTCTCTGTCTTTGCTATACCTTCATCAGTAAGTATAACTGAATTTTTCTTTTCATCTATTAAATAATCTTCTTCTAATAATCCCTTAACGAAGAAGTCTGCAATTCTATAGAAATCAGTAGATTTATCTCCTTGACCTGATATGATAAGCGGAGTTCTAGCTTCATCTACAAGTATTGAGTCAACCTCATCCACGATAACATAATTCAAGTCTCTTTGAACTTTTTCTTCTTTATAAACTACCATGTTATCTCTTAGGTAATCGAATCCGAACTCATTATTAGTACCATAAGTAATATCACAGTTATACATTTGTTGTTTTTCTATTTGAGTTTGACCATGAATTATAACTCCTACTGTAAGTCCTAAGAACTCATGAATCCTTCCCATTTCATCTCTGTCTCTTTTAGCAAGATAGTCGTTAACTGTAATTATGTGTACACCTTTGCCTGCTAATGCATTTAAATAAGATGGAAGAGTAGCAACTAAAGTTTTTCCTTCTCCTGTTCTCATCTCTGCAATTCTACCTTGGTGTAATACAGCTCCACCAATTATCTGAACATCATAATGTCTAAGACCAAGAACTCTTTTAGATGCTTCTCTAACTACCGCAAAAGCTTCTGGAAGAATGTCATCTAAAGTCTCGCCTTTTTTTAGCCTTCCTTTAAATTCTTCAGTTTTTTCTCTTAATCCTTCATCGCTTAATTTCTCTACACTCGCTTCAAGAGAATTAACCTTTTTAACTATTGGCATAATTCTTTTTATTTCTCTTTCACTGTAGGTACCAAATATCTTATTAAATATTTTCATCTAATATCATCCTCACTCTTTCTATCTAAGGTTTATTAACTACAATCATCGCATAAATACTAATTAAGATTATATCAGTTATTCTTTGTCACTTCAACTTTATACCTATAGTTTTATCCAAATTAAGTAAATTATCATCCTAATTTAACATAGAATTAATAATTCCTATAGTAATAAAAAACTCTATAGCGACTGCTATAGAGTTTTCCCTTAATATATTAAATATATTTTAATTTTTATTCCTAAATCAACCTTAGAAATCTTGCTCAATTAGACCATAATTTCCATCTTTTCTTTTATAAACAACATTCACTTCATCTGTGTCTCCGTTCATAAATACGTAGAAGTCATGTCCTAAAAGTTCCATTTGTAATACCGCTTCTTCTTGATTCATAGGTTTTATAGCAAATCTTTTAGTTTTCACTATTTTAGGTTCATTGCTCTCATCATAACCATCATAATGCTCTATGTTATTAAATCTTAAAGAATTATCATAATGTCTTCTTTCAAGCTTAGTTTTTTGTTTTCTAATTTGACCTTCAAGCTTATCTATTACTGTATCAATTGCACTGTACATGTCTCCATTTTTTACTTCTGCTCTTAGTAATGTACTATTAAATGGAATTATTACTTCTATTTTGTGTATATTCTTCTCTACACTTAGTGTAACTGTGGCATTAAGATCATTGATAAAGAATTTATCTAGTTTTGATAATTTCTTTTCAACTGCCGCCTTTAGCCCTTCAGTAGCTTCAATATTTCTTCCTATAACTCTAACTTTCATAATTCCAGCTCCCTTCATATTAAAAAGGATTGTTCTAGTTCCTTTTAATATTTGTATTTTGTAATTACATTTTAAACTTTAATATGACTACTTGCAAGAAAGCTTTATTTAATATTCTGAAAAGTTTTCTTTTTAACCTTTACTAGCTTTCTTTTCCTTTTCTCTACGACTTATATTGCCTTTATATAGTATATGAAATTTTTTATAAGATATGATATAATAAAATTACATGTGCTGGATATCATATATTAAAAATACAGTTCTATATATCATTTCTTAATAAAAACTAAAATCTCATTTTATATCTAATGTGGTAACTTATAGTTTAAGGCATCTTCAAAAAATAAGTAAGTCAGAATGCTCGTCTATTTTGTGCTATCCGATGACTACCAGCTCTAATACTCAAAGTGGGAGTAAAGAGCTGCTACGTCCCTGGATAACGATTTCTAACCTTCAGAGGTATAAAAACCCCTCTGAAGCAAAGNNACTTATTATTTATTTTCAGATGACTAAATAAAAAATAGCAGCCTATAAAAGACTGCTAACTAGTACCGCTAAGGTACTTTATGTCGGTTGACCTGGTCTTTGACCCCACACTCGCCTACTGGAGCTTTTGCTACCCAGAATTACCCTCTCACTACTAACCCTCTCGCATTTATGCGGTAGGACTTACCTCTAAGCCGCACCATGCTCATTAAACATTTTATTTAACTTACGTGGATCGTTTCGCCTGCGACTGGCATCGACTTTCAACCACAAACCCGACTCTTATATTATACTCTACTTTTTGCCACTGTCAATATAAAAACTTCTTTTGCATTTATTTCCTTAATAGCTTTTGCTGCATAAAAAGCCGTAGCTCCAGAAGTGATTACGTCATCTATAATAAGCACTCTCTTTCCTTCTATTTCTTTTCTATTTTTACTCGTAAAAGAGCCCTTTATATTCTCCCACCTCTTTATGTTATCTAATCCAATTTGATCTACACTATTATTTATTTTATAAAGCAAGTTTTTATAAGGTATATTGCACTTTTTGCTTATATATTTGCATAGAACTTCACATTGATTAAATCCTCTGTTTTTTAAAGAAATTTTACTACTTGGAATAAAAGTTAATATATCTACTTTATCCATTAAATATTCTAATATAAAATCACTCATATAGTTTGATAAAATTTTTCCTGCTAAAAAATTTTTATTATATTTAAATTTTAAAATTAATTTCTTTAATCCATAAGCGTAGAATCCTAAAGAATAACTTTTAAATTCTTCATCTTCATGGATTATTGAGGATTCTATATTAATTATATTAATATCATTTTTGCACTTTGCACAAAGATAATCTTGCTCTTCATATTCTTCGCAGATTATACATTTATCCTCTATACCATATATAGTAGATAATATACTATCTACTATTTGTTTTATAATTTCAAAACTCCTTCTTCCCAAGCTCTTTTATTTAACTCCCTTAAAATATTTTTACATTTATCCATATGCTCTGTTTCATTATTACAAAGAAAAATAACCTCTTCTCTTTCTTCTATAGATCTTCTATTTACCTTACTAGATATATATATTAAATCCTTATAATTAAAATTATGATGATCTGAAAAAAATATCATAATATTTAAAGGATGTATTCCAGAATAGTTCTCATTAAAATCATCAGTAACTAATATACCATATTCTGATAGTAAAAATTTAGATAGTTCCTTCTTATTATCATTACCTACTATATTCTTAAAAATATTCTTCGTAAGCCTATCCTCTAAATTGCAAAGATATTTATATACATTATTAGCTTTCTTATCATTAGGTGCATATATTATAACTTTCTTATTTGTATTTATTGACCACTTTAGGTATTCATATACCCCCATAGGTATTTCTTCTTCTATATTCATTCTAGTTACTATAACTCTGGGCTCAGCAATTGGAACTTGTTTATCTTTTCTTAAATTATACAATGTAATCCCCTTAGTAAAAATAGGCTCTATTGAATAACTAATCATAGTTCCATAGTTGCTACAAGCATAATTCATAAGTTTTTTTATTGCTTCCTTACTATACCTAGGTCTAGAGTTTATCTCATCATATATTACAAAGTCAAACTTTTCCTTTAAGTATAAGGCTCTATTATGCGTACATATATTAACTTTATCTATATATGTCATTGCCTCTTCATCCTTAATACAATTTATAAGATTCTTATCTATCGTCCCTAATATATCCATCTCTTCTATATCTATATTTATTATATATAATATCTTTTTATGTTCTTCGAAGCACCATTTAAATACCTTATTAAAAATTTGTTCTTTATTATTTAAAGCAGCTATTATATTTATTTTATGTAATTTCTGCTTAGCTTCATCTAATATCCTATCTTCTATAGGTTTCTTTGATACCTTCACTACCTCTCTATTAATTTTTATTAATGACATAAAATCTCTCCTACCTACATATAAATTATCTGTCTTATCCTCCATTTAAGTCCTGAATATCTCTCAAAACTTCGGTTGTTATCTTTCATAAATTCAACTACTTTAGAGCTTCCTACTAATACAACCAGTTTCTTTGCTCTTGTTATTCCTGTATAAAGCAAATTTCTATTCATAAGCAATGGTGGTCCCATAAACATAGGCATAATAACTACTGGAAATTCGCTTCCTTGACTCTTATGAATAGTAACTGCATATGCTAGAGTTATTTCATCTAAATCACTTTCTTCATATTCTACAATTTTATCATCTTCAAAGCATACAGTAATTTTATCTTCATCTTCATTAATTTCTGTTATATATCCCACATCTCCATTAAATACACCCTTACCTTCTTCGCTAGAATTATTTTTATTCCATTTTAGAGTATAGTTATTTTTAATTTGCATAACCTTATCCCCTACTCTAAAAATCATATCTTTAACCTCTACTTCATCCTTATCGTTACTCTTAGGATTCAATACTTGCTGAAGTTGTGTATTTAAATTATCTATTCCCATAATCCCTTTGCGCATAGGTGATAATACTTGTATGTCCTTAATACTATTCCAGCTCTTATTAAATTTAGGAAGCCTAGTTTTCACCAATCCAATAATTTTCTCTAGCATTACTTCACTC
Organism: Clostridium sp. UBA1056; assembly: GCA_002316385.1. Classification (GTDB taxonomy): domain Bacteria; phylum Bacillota; class Clostridia; order Clostridiales; family Clostridiaceae; genus Clostridium_J. The sequence continues at coordinate 117,917 of DCDL01000054.1, read as the reverse complement.
TCCGTAGCTCTTTCGAGATAGAAATCGCTATTCTTTATATTTAAAATAGGCATTTTCCCTTCATTTATTAAGTGGGCATTTTGGACTATCATGCTTTCTTGACCTTGTCTAAATATTTCGTTAAGTCTTACTACTTTTACAGCTTCACTTTCTATAATATCTCTAAGTACATTTCCTGGTCCTACTGATGGTAACTGATCTACATCTCCAACAATTATTAATCTAGTACCTATCTGCATGGCCTTTAAAAGAGCATTCATAAGACTTATATCTATCATAGATGCTTCATCCACTATTAAAACATCACATTCTATGGAAGATGTTTCATTTTCTATTTCATCTACCTCTTCTTCGCTATAGCTTCCTATTTCTAAAAGTCTATGAATAGTTTTTGCTTCTCTACCTGTAGCTTCAGCCATTCTCTTCGCTGCTCTACCTGTAGGTGCAGCCATATATACCTTCAATCCTAGACCTTCAAAAATACTTACAATACAATTAATGATGGTGGTTTTTCCCGTTCCAGGTCCTCCTGTTATAACTTCTATACCGTTTAAAAAAGCACCTTCTACAGCTTCCTTTTGAGAATTCGCTAGTTTAATATTTGCCTCACCTTCGAACTCTTTAATTTCCTTATCTATATTTAAGTTTAATTTATCATATTTAGTAGTAGCTAATTCTATTATTTTACGTGTTACAGACATTTCTAAATAAAGATAGGATATATTATATATGGCATCCATATTATCTACTACCTCTCCCTTAATCTTCCCATCCATTATTAGTTCGTAAATACCTTCATCTACTTTTTCATTGCTTATTCCCAGAAGCTTCATTGATTTCTCTGTTAATCTCTCTATTGGTATGAAAGTATTTCCTACAGCACAAAATTCATTAATTATATATATAACTCCACTCTTAATTCTAAACAAAGAATCCTTTTCTATACCTAAGCTCTTAGCAATAGAATCAGCCGTTCTAAATCCAATTCCATTTATGTATTCTGTTAGTATGTATGGATTATCTTTAACTATATTTACACAGTTAACACCAAACTTTTTATAAATTTTCATAGCCATATTAACAGTTATTCCATAGCTTTGAAAGAAAATTATAATATCTTTAGTAACTCTTTGCTCCAAATAAGATTTAGTAATAGTATCTATTCTTTTTTTACCTATACCGGGAATTTCCTCAAGTCTCTCAATGTTTTTATCTAATACTTTTATTGTATCTTCTCCAAAATACTCTACTATCTTTTTCGCTGTAATCTTACCTACTCCTTCAATTATTCCACTAGCTAAATACTTTTCGATACCACTAGTAGTTGTAGGTATTATTTCATGTATAGTTTCTATCTTAAACTGCTTACCAAACTTAGTATGAACAGTCCACTCTCCTTGGACACTATATTCTTGTGATTCATTTATGAATGGTATTATCCCAACAATGGTCACAACTTCTTTCTCACACCTAAGCTTGCATATTGTATATCCATTATCCTCATTTCTAAATACAATGGCTTCAGCTACCCCTTCAATGGTTATCATAAAATCTCTCCTAATACCTATTATTATCTATATATAAATATTATTATACCAAATTAAATCTTATATATATTAACAATATAATAAAATATAGTAACTTGATGCAGTTTTAAAATAAAAATAATTGCGCTTACTAATTTTAAAATCTTGTGCATTTAAATTTCAATTTTCAAAAAGGAGCTTTCGCAAAATATATTACTAATCTTATATAAAATATTGAAGATACATTTTAATATTATTGTTAGCGAA
>DCDL01000054.1:27038-116027 GCA_002316385.1 Clostridium sp. UBA1056 | reverse complement strand
GCTTTAGTAAATCAATATTCCAAAACGGCTGAGCGTTAATAATATAAGTGCTTATTCAATATTTATTTAGATTAGCTTTTTTGCGAAAGCCCCTCTTATTTATAAATATACCTACTCTAGATTATTTATATATATTTTTTTATTTCTTCAACTTTATTTAATTGCTCCCATGGTAAATTTAAGTCATTTCTTCCAAAGTGTCCATAAGCAGCAGTTTGTTTGTATATAGGTCTTCTCAAGTCTAGCTCTCTTATAATAGCTGATGGTCTTAAATCAAAGACTTTATTAACTATATCAACTATCTTATCTTCTGAAAGCTTTCCAGTTCCAAAAGTATCGATCCCTATAGATACTGGTCTAGCAACGCCTATAGCATATGCAAGTTGTATTTCTAATTTATCAGCAACACCAGCAGCTACTAAGTTTTTAGCTACCCATCTTGATGCATAAGCGGCAGATCTATCTACTTTTGTTGGATCTTTTCCTGAAAAGGCTCCACCACCATGTCTACCATATCCTCCGTAAGTGTCTACTATTATTTTTCTACCTGTAAGGCCTGAATCTCCTTGAGGTCCTCCAATAACAAATCTACCTGTAGGATTTATATAGTATTTTGTGCTTTCATCTAATAAATCAGAAGGTACTACAGCAGCTATAACATTTTCTTTTAGATCTTTTTCAATTTGTTCTCTTGTAACATCTGGACAATGTTGAGTTGAAATTACTATAGTATCTATTCTAACCGGCTTATTGTCTTCGTATTCTACAGTTACTTGAGTTTTTCCATCTGGTCTTAAGTAAGATAAAGTTTCATTTTTTCTTACTTCTGTTAATCTTCTTGATAATTTGTGAGCCATAGCAATTGGAAGTGGCATATACTCTTCTGTTTCATTTGTAGCAAATCCAAACATCATACCTTGGTCTCCAGCACCTATAGCCTCATCATTATTCATTTGACCAGCTTTACTTTCTAATGCTTCATCAACACCCATAGCAATATCACCTGATTGCTCATCAATACATGTTAATACTGAACATGTATTGTAATCAAATCCATATTTTGCTCTAGTGTATCCAATTTCTTTAACTGCATTTCTAACAACCTTTTGGAAGTCTACATAACAGTTTGTACTTATCTCTCCCATCACAATAACCATACCTGTAGTAGTTGCTGTTTCACAAGCTACTCTAGCATTTGGGTCTTTTTCTAATATAGCATCTAGTATTGAATCCGATATCTGGTCACACATTTTATCTGGATGTCCTTCAGTTACTGATTCTGACGTAAATAATCTTTTCATTATAATTTCCTCCTTAAATATTCTAATATTACCGGCACTTAAAATTAAAACCTCTTCTTGTCTGACAAGAAGAGGTTAGTATATTTCAAACTAAGCTTTCTTATCTTGCAAAAATATTGCAGGAATTGGCACCATTGCTTTTAATAGCCGGTTGCTGGGTTTCATTGGGCCTTTCTCCCTCCACCACTCTTGATAAGAGTTATATCATTAATTTATACCTAGATGATAGCATAGGAGAATATAACTGTCAACACATCTAAGAATTAATAAAAAATATTAGTTATTTAACAATTTTCTTAATATTCTATTAGAAAAAAATAAGATACTAAATTAATTTAGTATCTTATATGGTGGAGGAGGACGGATTCGAACCATCGAAACGAAACGTAACAGATTTACAGTCTGCCCCCTTTGGCCACTCGGGAACTCCTCCACTTTATGGAGCTGGCAATAGGAATCGAACCTACAACCTGCTGATTACAAATCAGCTGCTCTACCGTTGAGCCATGCCAGCATATTATAGTTTAGTTAATTTTTAATGTATTTCTTAAAATCCATTTGAATTAAAATGGTGGTCGCAACAGGGATCGAACCTGTGACCCCCTGCTTGTAAGGCAGGTGCTCTCCCAGCTGAGCTATGCGACCCTATGGTGGAGGAGGACGGATTCGAACCATCGAAACGAAACGTAACAGATTTACAGTCTGCCCCCTTTGGCCACTCGGGAACTCCTCCATAATTGTAATAAAATCAGAAGTTCACATTAGCTTGACCTTAGCTAATCTCTAATCTTTTACACAAATAAAAATGTCACTAAACTGACAAGACTTAGTATACAATTATATTGATTATTTTTCAACCCCTTTTTCAATATTTTTTTAAAATTTTATTGTTTTTCTTCTGTTTAACCTTAAACTCTTAATTTTAAGTATCCTATTAATTAAATTTAACTTATTATGCTTCTTTAAATAGTCATATATTTAGTTTCCTTCAACCTTATTCATATCTATATATTTGGAAAATATTCCCTTTAATTCCTCAACTCCAGCTTCATCTACCTTACTTTCTACTACATTAAGAGTTCTTAGCACCGCTAATCTCTCGTTTTTATAGGTGAGAAATTCATTTATTTCTGAATAATCATTAGCATCTAATCTTTTGCATATACTCATTATTTTTGCTTTTTCTGATATTGTTAGCTTATTAATTATCTCTTCTGCTGGCACCTTCATTACTTTATTTTTTTCTCTAATTTCCTTATTGTATTTATTGAAATCTATTTCATCTACATTAACTATCCCTATATCAGTCTCATAAATTTCATTTGATTGGTTCTGCCTTTTTCTATTTACCTCTGTTCTTTTTTTATCTAAATCTTTAGTTGTCACACATTCATCTTCAATTTTATCCTTTCTACTTGACTCCTCAGAACTATTAGTCTCTTTATACTTTTCTTCTGTATTCAAAGAACTATCTTTATTATTATAAACCTCATTTTCTTCATTATTTTTAGATATAGCATTATTAACATCTTTATACTTTAAATTATCATTATTTATATTAAAGCTTACTAAAGCTGTTATATTTATTATTGTATATAAGATTACTACCACAGAATATACCTTTTTATTCATAACATATCCTCCATTAAATAAAAACTATTTAAATTATTCCATGTTTTTTAGAATTTATACCAAAGTCGCTTCATATAAATTCTTATGGAGGTGTTTCTGTGAGCAAAGTTAAGATTCATTACAAAGATCCATTAGGTTATTATTCCTTATCCAATTTTTTAAAAGATGAATTAAATGCAGATACAATAATTGTCTGTATCGGAACTGATAGATGTATTGGAGACTGCTTAGGTCCTCTTATCGGTAGTATGTTAGAAGAAAAATTTTTCCCTTTGCCTATTTATGGTACTGTATCTAATCCTATACATGCATTAAATTTAGATAGAAAACTGTCTGATATAAAATTAAAACACCCAAATTCTAAAATTATTGGTATAGATGCTTGTCTTGGTCCTCCTAGTAAAGTTGGTGAGATACAAGTTCGAAATTACCCCATTAATCCTGGCAAAGGTGTTGGTAAATGCCTTTCCCCTGTAGGTGACATATCTATAATAGGCATTGTTGATTCTAGCGATATTGATGAACCATTCACTAGTAGAAACATAAGATTAAATCTAATTTTAGAAATATCTAAAGTTATAGCTCAAGGGCTTATTCATGGGTATTATCTTAATTCTTTATGTGATTCCTAGTTAGGATTTTTTATTCTTAACGTTATATAAATTTATAAAATAAACTCTATACTTATTTTATATTTACAATCAGAATAAATTAAAAACTCCTTACCTAAAATACACTTATAGTTATTTTTAATATTAAATAACTATAAAATAAAATATACCTAGTATACAAATATTATCCGTATACTAGGTATATCTAATGACTTTTTAAATCTATATTTATATAACCTTTATTTTTAACTTCTATTGTTATACATAAACTAACATATCATTACTGATGAAGTATAAACTTATTTAAACAATTTAAAATATAGGTTTAATATTCTAACTTGTACATCTTAACCATTTATTGAAACATTATATCCTGTAAAAGAATCATCTAGTTTATCTACATAATCTAACATCTTTCCTGTTCCAATAGCTACACAAGACACGGAATCCTCAGCTACATATACTGGCACATGGGTAACTTCTTCAATAAGTTTATCTAAACCATCTAATAAAGCACCTCCACCAGTCATTATTATGCCTTTGTCAGCTATGTCAGCAGCGAGTTCCGGTGGTGTTTTTTCTAGTACAGAATGTGCACATTCAGCTATAGAAGTAACCGCTTCTTTTAAAGCTTCTTTCATTTCACTAGAACAAACTGTAATATTTTTAGGTAGTCCAGTTATAAGATCCCTTCCCCTTATCTCTGTTTTTATTTCCTCTTCTTTAGGATACGCGCATCCAATATTTATTTTCAGTTCCTCTGCTGTTCTTTCTCCAATCATTAATTTATGCTTTTTCCTTATGTAACGAATTATAGCATCATCAAAATCGTCTCCAGCAACTTTAATAGATTCTCTTACAACCATTCCTCCTAGAGAAATCACTGCTATGTCTGTGGTACCTCCACCTATGTCAATAACCATATTACCGCTAGCCTTAGTTATATCTAATCCTGCTCCTATGGCCGCTGCTAAAGGTTCCTCTATTAATAAAACCTTTTTAGCTCCCGCATTCCTTGCAGCATCTTCAACAGCTCTTCTTTCTACTTCTGTAGCCTCACAAGGTACGCACATTACAACTCTTGGAGTTGACATCTTTCTCTTACCACAAGCTTTTTTTATAAAATGCTCTAGCATCTTTTCTGTAACATCATAATCTGATATTACACCATCTCTAAGTGGACGAATTGCAACAATATTGCCTGGCGTCCTACCTATCATTTTTCTAGCTTCTTCGCCTACTGCTAAGACCTTATTAGCACTTTTATCTATCGCTACAACCGAAGGTTCTTTTAGCATTATCCCCTTCCCATTCATGTAAACAAGTACCGTAGCCGTACCCAGGTCTATTCCCATATCTGTTCCTACTCTAAAAAACATCTTAAAATTCACTCCTGCTCTTTAGTATTTTCATCATATTGAAATACTATACAATATTTACTAAAATAATATACACCTATTATATTACTATTCTAACTAACCTTCAATTGTTTTATATTTCATTTTAGTAGCTTTTCCACCTCTAATGTGTCTTTCAGCTTTATTTAAATCTAAGATGTTCTTCGCTTCTTCTGCTATTTGAGCATTTATTTTAGGTAATCTTTCAGTCATATCCTTATGAATTGTACTCTTACTTACGCCAAATACCGATGCTGTCTTTCTTATTGTAGCCTCGGACTCTATTATATATTTTGCTACTTCTAGTACTCTATCTTCAATATAGTCTTTCAAAGTGTTACCTCCTTAACCCTTCTATAATTATAAATATGCTAACTTCCTTATTTAAATTACATTCTTGCTAGCCTTTTACCTTAAAGTTTAAAAAGCCAGCAAGAAAGTTAATTTTATTTTAGTTATTTCTCATAACTAACATATTTAGCTGGGTCTACTTCTTTTCCATCTTGTAATACTTGGAAATGAAGATAATCTCCATACTCCTCATATGCAAGGTTTGTAGTCTTACCTACAGCGCCTATTTCTTGACCAGCTGTAACCTTATCTCCAGCTTTAACTGAGACCTGTTCTTTTAGGTTTCCATATACTGTAGTTAGTCCATTTTGATGGTCTATCTCTACATAGGTACCCTCTGTACTTACATCTACTTTTTTAACCACACCAGCACTTACTGCTACAACTGCTGTTCCTTCTGTAGCTTTAACATCCATAGCTAAGTGATTTTTATAACTATTAGTTGTTGCCCAATATACTGGATCTTCAGAATATGATCTACCCAAAGTACCTTCTACTGGATTTTTAAAACTAACTTCAGTTTGAGATGAAACTGCTGCAGTATCATCATCATTCTGAACTGTAGGTACAGGTTCAAGATTTTCTTGAACTTGTAACGAGTTTTCAGGTTTTTCTGGTTGAGTTACAACTTCTTTTTCTGTTTGTTCTAATGCTACGTTATCTTCTTCAGAACTTTTACTGTTATTTCTTCCAGCTGTTACAGCTGCAACTGTGGCAACAGCACATAGACAAACAAATAAAATTACATAGAAGCCTTCTTTTTTTAAGAACTGCTTCACTTTATTAAGTTTATTGTTCATAAAAACACCTCCATCAGTATTGTGGACGTATATTGGGAAATTAATACACTATAAGAAAAATTTTTTCTTATATATTTTATTTTTTGCTTATTTTTTTACTTTTAAACAAAAAAAATAGAGCCAAAGCTCTATTTTTTATTTATTTTTCATTAATATTTTTTATTTCAATACCTGTATAATAGTGTTTTAGAATTTCTTCACACATTTTACCTTCATTGGCCATTACATTGGCACCCCACTGACTCATGCCTACTCCATGTCCAAAACCATTGCAATTTATTACTATCTGATTATTCAAAAACTCTAAAGAAAAGTTAGCAGAATTTAATCCAAATAACTGTCTAAACTTAACTCCTGTTATGGTAACATTCCCAAGGGTTATTTCTTTTACTGAGCCACCATCTGTATAGTTATTTATTTTAATTTCATTCTCTAGGTTAGCCGGTGACAACTTTGCATCACTATAACCATTATTCACTATTTGTGCAAATCTATTTACGTCTATAGTTTCCGTACTTTTATATCTTGGGGCAATGTCTTCTCCTAAACTTTCAACACTCCTAAGATAAGGTAGCGCTGTTGAAAATACATCTTCAACATTTTCAGTTTTTCCACTACTTGTAGAAAAATAATATGCTCCCGTTACTAATTCATTATTATATGTTAATACCATGCCTTTAGTTTCATCTACAACTTCTTCAACTAACTTCCATTTATTTTCTCCATCTACACCCAATTGAGCTATTTTTTCTTCCTTTGGCGTGTATACCTGACAATGGACCGTATCACATAAATCTGCTCCTTTGCCATTAGCACATCCACTAGATACAGCTTTGGTATGAGCTAAGGTGTAAGTCCTTGCTGCTATGGATTGAGCCTTTAAAGCCTCTTTATTAAAGTTTAATGGCATTTCGCTACATACTACCCCTTTAATGTATTCTTCTAAATGTACATCAATAGTCCTATTCTCCTTTGTCAAATAAACCTTTATGCTATCTACATCGATATTAAATGGAACGCTATTATTTGATGTCACAGATGCCTCCTCATTAGATTTCATTGTTTCTACAGCTTCCAATGAATCATTTCCTTTTTGAGATACCTGGCTATTTCCACCTAATATTAATTTATAAGATAATATTAAAAAGCCTAACAACAATGATGAGTATATAACTATTGTCAATATAGGTTTAACAATGATTAATACCTTGTCATAGTTTAAATTAAATTTCACCCTTCCATAGTACTTCACTTTTCTTCCTCCTAATAAATAAACTTATCTGCTGTACTCGATATAGTTATATTTATTATTGAATTTATAGTAATATGCATATAATTTTCTATAAGTCACTTTAAGGCATGTGAAAATAAATAATAGACCAAAGATTCGAAGTATATTTGTCATGAGACAAGGAGTTAAAATCCNNAAATAGGCGAGAAAACTGATCTATTATTTATTTGATAGTGCCTAAAATAAAAATGCCCAGCTTTTCTTTAAAAGCTGAGCTATATGAAATACTATTATATTCTAGTTATATCTGCACCTAACGCAGTAAGCTTATCCTCTATAGTCACATACCCTCTATCTATATGATATATATGATCTATTATGGTCTCACCCTTAGCACATAATCCTGCTAAAATCAGTCCTGCTCCGGCTCTTAAGTCTGGCGCTACCACTTCTGCTCCTGTGAGTTCTCCCACACCTTCTATTGTAGCAATCCTTCCATTGACATTAATATTTGCACCCATTCTTCTTAATTCGGCTACTTGCATAAATCTATTTTCAAATATAGTCTCTGTGACACTGCTTCTACCTGGAGTAATGCTTAATAATGTCATCATTTGAGATTGCATATCTGTTGGAAATCCTGGATAAGGCATGGTCATAATATCTGTAGGTTTTAATTCTACATCTCCATCCACAATCATTTTATTTCCTGATACCTCAATCTTAACACCCATTTCACATAATTTAACTATCACTGGCTTTAAATGCTCCTCATCAACTCCCTCTATAGTTATCTTACTTTTTGTAATAGGTGCTGCTATTATAAATGTTCCAGCTTCTATCCTATCAAATATAGGAGTATATGAAACTCCATTTAATTTTTTTACTCCTTTTATGCATATCTTTCCACTTCCTGCACCTTCAACCTTTGCTCCCATCCTGTTTAAGAAATTGGCTAAATCTACTATCTCAGGCTCTTTAGCTGCATTTTCTATATAAGTATCCCCTTTTGCAAGGGTAGCAGCCATCATCAAATTCTCTGTAGCTCCTACAGATGGAAAATCTAAATAAATTGTATTACCTATTAATTTGTCTGCAATTACTTCAACATATCCATGCTCTTCTTTAATAGTAGCCCCTAAAGCCTTTAATCCTTTTAAATGCAAATCTATAGGTCTAGATCCTATTCTACATCCTCCTGGTAAAGAAATTTTAGCCTTTCCAAATCTAGCTACCATAGCACCTATAACTAAGAAAGATGCCCTCATTTTCCTCACTAAATCATTATCTATACCTTCGTATTTCAAGTTTCTTGTATTAATATTAATTCTATTATTATTCCTATCTATATTGACCTCTGCTGAAAGGGATTTTAATACCTCACATAGTACAAATACATCTTCTAACATAGGTGATCCATTTATAGTTGATACACTGTCTGTTAGTATAGTCGATACTAGTATTGGTAATACAGCGTTCTTAGATGAACTTATGTTTACACTTCCTTTTAATCTACGGTTTCCATTTATATAAAACTTACTCATGTTAATCCTCCATTTTAAATGCTATTTCTTAGTATGTTACCCCGATAACAGGTGTCCCCATTATTAAATAGCATCCTGAGGAATATCTAACTATAGCACAGTTAAAATCTATTTCCTTACCTAGTATTATTTGTTTATCATACAAGTTTGTATTACCTATAATACTATATCCATTATTTATTTTTACTTCATCAATATTTTGTGCTTTATTCAAATTCAATTGCTTTAAAACCACATCTCTTGTTTCATCCATTGTACCACTTAAGATTTTACTTTTTACGTATAGTGAGTATTCCACATTACTATTAATTGGGGATAAAATCTCTTTAATCTCGTTTCTTATAGACTCTTCCTCTTTAATGTCTAAATTAGGTTTACAAATAGAAATTCTTAGTATAACATTATATCCTTCAGCATAATCCGCTATTGAGATACTACCATCATACTCTCCTTGGTTATAATATATTTTAAAGCTTAAATCCTCATTAACTTCTTGATAAACTTGTCCCATAGTCTTCTCTATGTTAGCAACTATTCTTTTATATATATCTTTTTTACTGTCTTGACTATAAAACCTTCCCTCTACTACATATTCTTCAGTAGAGACATTTACATTATCTAATATTCCACTAAACATATCTTCTTTAATATTTCCATAAAAGGTTTCGTCTCTTATAACTAATATGCTTAATGTGAACATAATCATAATTAATAACTTACTATATAACTTCATACATATACCACCTTAATATAAGAATAAATTACTTAGTATAGATTATTGACTTATTTACTTTTTTTATTCCTATTTGAATATAATGTAATAAAGAATATTTGTATTTATACTAATAATATATAATAACTTTCAAAATGTGTTCATAGAAAACTATATTACTTATTAAAAATTATTATCATTAAAACTTTAAAAACTAAATTTAAAAAAGATAATTCATGTTCAATACATAAATCATCTTTTTAGCTTCATATTATATCTTAAATTATTTTTATGCCAGCATACTTATAAAACTGCTCTATTAAACCAACATAAAGTTCTCTTCATTTATAATATAACTTTTTAACTCTTCCTTTAGTTCCTTAACCTCTAATGCCTCTTTAAATGCTAAACTAAAAGGCTTTCTCGAATAGCATAAAGTATATAGAATTTTCACTATGAAACTATATAAAAAGTTAGCATTTTATATAGCTTACATTTTAAAAAGTTATCTTTTTTCCTATAAATCTATTCAAAAAGTTAACATTTTAAATATTTAACCTTTTGCACAATTGTCACATTGATGTAAGCCTTGATATATTTATCATTTAATTTTGAATAGTGTCATTAAATACCTTGTAAAGTATGAAGTACTCATAGTAGTAGTATCTATGACCCTTAATTAGCATAGCCAAATTATTTTCTTATTGATTTATATTTAAAAGGAGTACATCAAATAATTTATAGATTATTTAATGTACTCCTTTTAGATTATACAAATATTTGAAATATATGGTACCCGAAATTTATTCTGCCCACTGTGCTGTAGTACAAAGCATACTAACACTATTTTTTCTTACCTTTAAAATTCCATCTGAAGTATTAACTTTGTGCTTCTTGCCATCAGCATCCTCAAAGGTAGTTATTGTTGGTACAAGTCCTGCAATAACAGCAGAATGGTCTGGAAGAATTCCTAATCTTCCTTCTGTAGTTTCACAGTTTAAAGAAACTACATCTCCTTTAAAAAACTCACTCTCTGGAGTTATTATCATAAGCTTAAAGACCTTTTTCATATTTTATCACATCCAAAATAGTATTAGCCCAAAGCCTTAGCCTTCTCTATAACATCATCTATTGTTCCTGCAAACAAGAATGCTGACTCTGGTAAATTATCATATTTACCCTCTAATATTTCCTTGAATCCTCTTATCGTTTCTTTTATAGGAACATATTTACCCTTAAATCCAGTGAATTGCTCTCCTACTGTAAAAGGTTGAGATAAGAATCTTTGAACTCTTCTTGCTCTATTAACAAGAACTTTATCTTCATCTGATAATTCATCTACACCTAATATAGCTATAATATCTTGAAGTTCTTTATATCTTTCAAGAATATATTTTACTTGAGTAGCTATTTCATAATGTTCTTCTCCAACAATTCTAGGGTCTAGTACTCTTGAACTTGATTCTAGAGGATCAACAGCTGGATATATTCCAAGTTCTACTATAGATCTAGATAAAACTGTAGTAGCATCAAGGTGAGTAAATGTAGTAGCTGGTGCTGGGTCTGTAAGGTCATCGGCAGGAACATATACTGCTTGAACAGAAGTAATTGAACCACTGTTAGTAGATGTTATACGTTCTTGTAATGCACCCATCTCTGTTGCTAGAGTTGGCTGATATCCTACCGCACTTGGTATTCTACCTAATAATGCAGAAACCTCTGAACCAGCCTGAGTGAATCTAAATATATTATCTATAAATAATAATACGTCTTGACCTTGATCTCTGAAGTGCTCAGACATAGTAAGTCCTGTAAGTGCAACTCTCATTCTAGCTCCCGGAGATTCATTCATTTGACCAAATACTAAGGCGGTTTTATTAATAACACCTGACTCTACCATTTCATTATATAAGTCATTTCCTTCTCTTGTACGTTCTCCTACACCAGTAAATACTGATAATCCACCATGTTCTTTAGCTATATTGTTAATCAATTCCTGTATAAGTACAGTCTTACCAACTCCGGCACCACCGAAAAGTCCAATCTTTCCACCCTTTTGATATGGTGCTATTAAATCTATAACCTTTATACCAGTCTCAAACATTTCTGGCTCTACTGATTGTTCTGCAAAACTTGGAGCTGGTCTATGAATTGTGTAATATTTATTAGTTTCAAGAGGACCTTTTTCATCTTTAGGTTGACCTAATACATTAAATAATCTTCCAAGTACCTGTTCTCCTACAGGTACTTCAATAGGTCTTCCTGTATCTATAGCCTTAACTCCACGCTTAAGTCCATCTGTTGACTCCATAGATATAGTTCTAACTATATCATCTCCTATATGTTGTTCAACTTCAGCAACTATAACTCTACCATCCATCTTTATTTGGATAGCATTATAAATGTTAGGCAATGAATCTGTATCAAATTTTATATCTATTACTGGTCCAATAATTTGAACTACCTTACCAATACGTTGTGCCATATTAATCTGCTACATATAACTATGTTACAATACAAGTTAAATGTAACTCCTCCTATCTATACTTTTTATAATATCAAGTGAAACTAAGCTTTTAGATGGAGTTTGATCCCCTTCTGAAGTTTAGTTGAACTTATCTAGGGTCTAATCACTGTAACACTTCCATCTTAATAAAAGTCAGAAGTGTTACAGTAACTAGACATCAGATAAATTATTTAGGCTATTATATAATAACTTATTAACTTTGTGCTTCTGCTCCACCAATAATTTCAGAAATTTCTTGAGTAATAGCACCTTGTCTAACCCTATTATATTTTAACCTTAAAGAAGCTATTAAGTCGTCTGCATTTTGAGTCGCACTATTCATTGTTTCCATTCTATTTCCCTGCTCTGATGCTTTAGAATTTATCATTGCATTAAGTATCATTGCGTTACAATAGGATGGAACTATTGACTCTATAAGCTCTTCCTTATTCCCTTCTATATCAAATTCATCTTCACCAATATGGTCTTGTTCACTTTCTTCAAAAGCAAGAGGTAGTAATCTATATTCTTTAGGTTCCTTTACTATCGGATTTTTAAACCAAGTATAAAGTATAATTACTTCTCCTACTTTTTCTTCTCTAAACATATTGAAGCTATATTCAAAGATACTCTTAGCTTCACTAGATGTAGGTACATCAGAAATAGTTTGATTATACTCATCTAATGTTTTAAGTCCATGTCTTTTAACTAAGCTTTTACCTTTTTCACCAATAACTGCTATTAAATAATCTTCTTCATGGCCTTTAGTTATTTCTTCAAGCTTATCTATAACATTATTATTATAGGCACCGCACATCCCCATATCTGAAGTTATAACTATAATTAATTTCTTTTCACTTCCATTAGATTGCATATATCTATTTTCCTTTGGTAGTGACGGAATTATTTCGTTCATAACTTCTTTATAGTTTCTAAAATATGTGTCATTTGTATATAACGATACTCTTACCTTTTTTAGCTTAGATGTTGCTACTAAAGCCATAGCCTTAGTAAGCTTTTTCGTATTCTCTATAGATTTTATTCTCTTTTTTAAAATAACTAATCCTGCAACGCCCATATTGTCACCTCCTAAAAATTTAGGTGATATCTCTAAATTCCAGCCAAAAATACCTTTTTAAATTCAGCTATGGCCATATTAAGTTTTTCTTCTATTTCTGAATCTAATTCTTTTTTTTCTTTTATAGCATTGGGAATATCCCTATGATGAGTATATATATATTCTAAGAATTCCTTCTCAAAAGCTTTAACCTTATGAACTGGAACGTCACTTAAGAAATCATTTACTCCACAGTAGATTATTATTACCTGCTTCTCTACATCCATAGGAGCATATTGCTCTTGCTTTAATATCTCTATAAGTCTCTTACCTTTTTCAAGTCTCTTAACTGTTTCCTTATCCAAATCTGATCCGAATTGAGTAAAGTTTACAAGCTCCCTATATTGTGCAAGTTCTATTCTAAGAGTTGATGATACTTGCTTCATAGCTTTAATTTGCGCATTTCCTCCAACCCTAGATACTGAAATACCAGCATTTACTGCTGGTCTTTGACCTGCATGGAATAAGTCAGCTTCTAAGAAAATTTGACCATCTGTTATTGATATTACGTTTGTAGGGATATATGCTGTAACATCTCCTGCTAAAGTTTCTATTATCGGAAGAGCAGTTAATGATCCTCCTCCTAAGCTGTCAGAAAGCTTTGCAGCTCTTTCTAGAAGTCTTGAATGAAGATAGAATACATCTCCTGGATAAGCTTCTCTTCCTGGTGGTCTACGAAGTAATAATGACATGGTTCTATAAGCAACAGCATGCTTAGACAAATCATCATATACTATAAGAGCGTCTCCACCTTTATACATGAAATATTCAGCCATTGAACATCCGGCAAAAGGTGCTAAATATTGAAGTGATGCAGATTGTGATGCTGTTGCAGCTACAACTATTGTATAGTCCATAGCACCCTCTGCTTTTAGTGTATTAACTATATTAGCAACAGTTGATTGCTTTTGACCTATAGCTACATAAACACAAGTTACATTCTTACCCTTTTGGTTTATGATAGCATCTATAGCTATTGCACTTTTACCTGTCTGCCTATCTCCTACAATTAACTCTCTTTGACCTTTTCCAATTGGAATCATAGAATCTATAGCTTTAATTCCTGTTTGCATAGGACTTTTTACTGATTGTCTTTCTATAACTCCTGGAGCTTCTATTTCTACAGCCCTATACTCTGAAGCTACTATCGCTCCGTCACCATCGATAGGATTTCCTAGAGAATCTACAACTCTTCCTACAAGAGCTTCTCCAACAGGTACTTCTACAACTCTACCTGTTCTTTTTACTATATCTCCTTCTCTTATCCCTTCTTCGGAACCTAATAATACACATCCAACGTTATCTTGCTCTAAGTTTAGGGCAATTCCATATACATTATTAGGGAACTCTAGTAGCTCGCCTCCTAAACAATTATCTAATCCATAAATTCTAGCTATACCATCTCCAATTTGAATGATGGTTCCAGAATCTATAGTGTTAATATGACTTTCATATCTATCTAATTCTCTTTTTATAATAGACGTTATCTCACCTGGTTTAATATGCATGATTCCACCTCTATTCTTACCACGATTTAAAGCTTCTACTCCATGTCATTTGTAACATATCTAAGCTTACTTTTTAATGTTCCATCAGTAATATCATTTCCTATTTTGACTAATACTCCACCAACTATACTATCGTCTATCTCTTCATGGATTACTATTTTTCTATCATAGAACTTCTCGAGTCCCTCTTTTAACTTAATTCTTTCTTTTTCAGTTAGAGGGATTACCGTTCTAACTGTAGCATTAAGTATCTTACCCTTTTCCTCTAAGTCTATAATACAATCTTCTGGTCTTACTCTTTTTATTTTAGTTCCTTCACTATTAACTATCTCATCAATTGTAGCTTTTGTAGTTACATCTTCACCTATGACAATTTTGATGCCATCCTTATAAGATTCATCTACTATGTTATCTATAATGATTTCCCTGTCATAAAATTCTATTAACCAGCCTCTTATTTTTTTTAGTTCCTCTTCATTCAGAGGTTTGTTTGTTATAACATCTGCTAATAATTGTTTATTAAGCTCATTGAAATTATATCTA
Organism: Clostridium sp. UBA1056; assembly: GCA_002316385.1. Classification (GTDB taxonomy): domain Bacteria; phylum Bacillota; class Clostridia; order Clostridiales; family Clostridiaceae; genus Clostridium_J. Next base: position 100,774 of record DCDL01000054.1, on the reverse strand, counting down.
CTTACATTACCTTCTGATATATTCTTAAGGTCCATAAGTTTAGTCTTAATAGTTCCATCAATTGTCTCATCTCCTACATTGATGAGTAATCCACCTATGAGAGTTCTATCTATTTCTTCTTCTATTATTATTTTCTTTTCATAGTGTTTTTCTAATTTATTTCTGATAGCTTCTCTCTCTGTATCATTTAATGGAATTACAGACTTAATTTTAGCTACAACAGTATTATTATTCTTAAGGTAAATTATTCTAAATTGAACATACTTTTCTTTTAAATAAAGGATTCTTCCCTTATCTATAAGTAATAGTAAAAAGCTTAAAAGCTCATCCTCTATCTTACCCTTAAATAACTCTTCGAATATTCTCTTTTTATTATGTTTATTAATTTGAGGATTTCTAATAATTTTTTTAAGTCCTTCATTATTATCTAATTCCTCAACTATTTCACCTAACTCTTCTAAAACAGTTTCTACATTGCCTGCTTCTTTACATGTTTCATAAAGTGCTAGAGCGTATCTCCTATCTAAAAATTCATACATTTTTAAATACCTACCTTAGTTATAAACTTATCAATTAATTCCCTATGATTTTCTTCGTCGATTTCTTTTTCTAAAGTCTTCTCAGCAAGTTTCATTGATAGGTCTATAATCTCTTGTTTAATCTCTTTGTTAGCTTTTTCTCTTTCTCTTTTGATTTCCTTAGTAGCTCGCTCTTTTATGTTAACTACTTCTCTTTGTGAATCTTCAATTACCTCAGCATAGATTTTATCAGCCTTTCGCTTATAACTCTCTACTAATTCCAAGCCATCATTTCTATATCTTACAACATCTTCGTCGTATTTTTGCTTTAATAATTCTGCTCTTTTTTCTTCATCTCTAGCCTTTTTAAAAGCACTTTCTACTTCTTCTTTTCTAGAATTGATAACTGCCAAAGTTTTATTAAATACAAACTTTCTTAGTATTAAATAAAATATAAAGAAATTGATGGTTGCTGGTATTATCATACCTAAATCAATCTTCATAAAATTCATTCCACCCTATTTCATTAATCATTAATATAATAAAATTTAAACAAGCTTAATGCCTTATACTATTAAAAATATTAACTAATTAAGATATGGAATCTCACCCTCCTTCTCAATATTTTTTACTAAGATATTAGCCTTTTACTCCGAATAATATTAATAATAATCCAAGTAAAAATCCATATATAGCTGTAGCTTCTGATAGAGCTCCCCCTACTATTAAAGCACTCATTATCTTACTGCTTGCTTCTGGTTGTTTAGCTATACTTTCTACTGCTTTACCAGTAGCATTTCCTGTTCCTAATCCTCCACCTATAACTGCAAGAGCTGCTATACCTGCTCCTATTGCTGACATACCTGCTATAAAAGCTGCTGAATCCATTTGTAATTCCTCCTTAAACGTAAATATTGTATATACTTATAATAATTAAATCTTAACTATTTATACTAGTATTTAGATAAAATTAAATTTAAAACTTTAGTGTTCCGCTGTAATTTTAATATTAATCATTGTTAACATTACAAAAATAATCATTTGTATAGTTCCATCAAATATATCAAAATAGAAATGGAACGGTATCGGTAAGCCTATTGCAGCAATAAAGTTTATTCCTGTAAGAGCGCCATACAAAAGTTCCATGATCATTGTTGCTGCAAATATATTTCCAAAAAGTCTCAGACTCAATGATATTGGAAGCATAAATCTCTCCATTATGTTTATTGGTAGCAATAATGGCACAGGAGATGCATATCCTTTGAAATAACCCGAAAGTCCTAGCTTCTTTATAGTGTATCCCTGAATTACAAAAAAAGTTGTAAGTGCAATTCCCAAAGTTACACTGTAATCTGAAGTAGGCGGTTTTATTCCAAATAGTCCTACCATATTTAATAAAAATAAATAAATTCCTAAGGATCCAATGTAAGGAATAAAGGCGCTTGACTCTGGCCCCATATTGTCTTTGACTACGTTAGATAAAAATTCTATTCCCATTTCTACAACACTTTGTATTTTCCCAGGAATTCTTTTAACTTTCCTACTATATAGAATAGATAAAACCAATGCAATTGCAATGACTACCCATTGGATAAATAATGCAGACGTAACTTGATATTCATACCCAAATAGATTAAGTGCAAACAAAGGCGCCATCTCCTCCATAACATCACACTCCTTCCTGGCTCTTTAAGCTAAATCCATAGCATAACACAGCTAATAGCTGAGCCGTATATCCTGCAATAAAAATAAAAAAGCTCACCTCACTTTCTTTAATGATAGCGAGAGATATTCCACATACAAGTCCTATCCTAACAACATAAGATAAAAGTATTAATAGGCCTTTAAATCTCTTATCCCTCATAATAATCATTTGAGTTGTAAATGAATTAACAATAAAATTTACAAAACTACAAACTATCCCTAATAGAAAAAACCAGGATATCCCCCCGAAGAATAGCATTAAAATTAATGAAACTATAATTCCTATAATAAAGTCAAATAAACCAACAAGTTTGGTAATATCTAAGCATTCTTTATTCATTGGATTGGATCACCTCGCTTTTTTCATATATGCTATTATACATCTATGTGGACATCTTCTAAAACCTAAATTTTCACCGAATTAGGGCAAATTACTCCTAAACAGATAAATATTCAATAATAGTGCAAGCTATCTCTGCTTTACTACATTTTTTGAGCTTTTGTAATAAAAGGATTATAAACAATGACTTTTATTCATTTTTCTGTTAAGACTGAAAATTTACAATAAGCAATCAAAAGAATTTAAAGTATCATTTTTTTTCTTAATTAAAAGAATTGTAAACAAAACAAGCCTTAGTAGATCCTAATAATTCTACTAAAGTCCATTAACTATAATTTATAGTAATAAAAATACATTAATATACACATATTGTATACATAAACTATTTATCGTATACAACTTTCTTTTAATATGGACTCTTATGAAAATAACTATCTACGCTAATATTACTCGATATTGATTAAATTAATATTTATTCATTCAAAATTCTAACTAATAAGAGCCATTACCATATATAGAATCATTATTTTCTATATAATTTTCTATTTTTATTCATTTAAACTTGTTTTTAGTGTACCTTATTACTAAGTTTTCTATACTTAAATTAATTACAAATGTTTTGCATAGCATTGTATATTTTATCATTTATACATCTACTATATAGTATGCTTTCTCTAATATATTATCTTATTATTTATATGATAGTACTTTACTATTCATGTATTAGTTTGCTTAACTTACATCAATGACACTATTACAAAGCCACCACCAAAGGTAAATGCACTGAGGGAAAAAGTTGACTTAAATAGTTACCATAATACTTTTGAATATTTTTTTGACGCATTTTCCATGATCTTAAATCTCCTATCTTTATTTTTCGTTATTGTACGAATTGTTCTCTCACTTTTATTCTAAATAGGAATAATGTATTTGTAAAATATATATATATTATCATTATGATAGGTATTTTATTATATATAATGAGAAAAAATAAAATTTAAATTAAAGATGTATGATTTAAAATAAAAATGCAGTAAGCCTTAATTAGAAAAACAAAGGATTACTACATTTAACTATGATAAACAATTAAAAGCTTTATTTAATTTACTTATACTAAATTTTCTTTTTATGTCTCTGCTATATTTAAGATCTCTATTTTATAGCTTTGCTCATCAACACAACTAAATCTTGCTTTTATCACTATTGTGTATACCCATAGAAATTCCTTCTTCATTCTTAAGAATGATAACTCATGAGTTTTTAAGTATACTTATTATTATATGTACCTATAAATATAAAACCAGTAATTATTTTATACCTATTTATAATATTCTTTTTCTTCTAACTTTGATACACACAATCCTCTTCAATATCAAATTCTTGTAATTTAAATATATAAATCTTAATTATGTAAATAAACCTTTGAAATCGATATCTATATTCTATGTAAGTTTGAACTTTATATTAAAATACCGCATATACTGTGGCATTAATACAACTATATAATATAATAATCTTATAGTGTTTTTCATTGCTCTTAAAAAAATATTAAAAAATAATAATTTTCTATTGATAATTATTATTTAATAGTATATAATGAGTTCATAAGATAAATACAGCAAGAGAAATACAATAAAAATTAATATAATAAAAGATTTAAGGAGGAAATATTTATGAAAAAATTTGTATGTACAGTTTGTGGTTATATTCACGAGGGAGCTTCAGCTCCAGAGGTTTGTCCAGTATGTAAGGCAGGAGCTGATAAATTCGTAGAAAAATCAGAAGGAAACCTTGCTTGGGCTGATGAACACAAAATCGGAGTTGCATCAGAAGTTGATCCAGAAGTAATCGAAGGATTAAGAGCTAACTTTACTGGAGAATGTACAGAAGTTGGAATGTACTTAGCAATGAGCCGTCAAGCAGATAGAGAAGGATATCCTGAAGTAGCTGAGGCTTATAAGAGAATAGCTTTTGAAGAAGCTGAGCACGCAGCTAAATTTGCTGAATTATTAGGAGAAGTAGTTGTGGCTGATACAAAAACTAACTTACAAATGAGAGTTGATGCTGAGCACGGTGCTTGCCAAGGTAAGAAAGATCTTGCTACATTAGCTAAAAAATTAAACTTAGATGCAATCCATGACACAGTTCATGAAATGTGTAAAGATGAAGCTAGACATGGTGCTGCTTTCAATGGTTTATTACAAAGATATTTTGGTAAATAACATCCCTTTCCCCCAATATAATAAAAAATTTACCTACTTATATAAAAACAAGCTCTAGTAATTGCTAGAGCTTGTTTTATTTATACAAGAAAGCACCCTGAATAGAAATTTAAATCTAATCAGGGTTCTACTATAAGCTTAATAATATACTATTTAGTTCCGAATAAACGGTCTCCAGCATCACCAAGTCCAGGAACAATATATCCATGTTCATTTAATTTTTCATCAATTGATGCTAAATATATATCTACATCTGGATGAGCTTCCATAACAGCTTTTATTCCTTCTGGAGCTCCAACAAGACACATAAGTCTTATATTTTTAGCTCCTCTTTTCTTAAGAGCATTTATTGCATCTATAGCTGAGCCTCCAGTCGCAAGCATTGGATCAGTTACTATAATATCTCTCTCTTCTATATCTTGAGGTAACTTACAGAAGTATTCTACTGGCATTAAAGTTTCCTCATCTCTATACATACCTATGTGTCCAACTTTAGCTGCTGGTATAAGCTTAAGCATTCCATCAACCATTCCAAGTCCTGCTCTTAATATAGGTACTATAGCTAATTTTTTCCCTGCAAGAACTTTACATTTTGTAAGGCCTATAGGAGTTTCAATTTCAACTTCTTCTAGTTGCATATCTCTAGTAACCTCATATGCCATAAGCATAGCAACTTCCTCTACCAACTCTCTAAAGTCCTTAGACCCCGTATTTTTATCTCTCATAAATGATAATTTATGTAGTATTAATGGGTGGGCAATTTGTGTAACTTTACTCATATGTTCCTCATCCTCCTAAGATTATTTATTATATTTTTTTTCTATTTCCATTATCTTGTTAACCCTATTTTCGTGTCTTCCACCTTCAAAGGTTGAACCAAGAAATGCATCAACTATATCTAAGGCGAGACCTATTCCTACAACTCTTTCTCCCATGGCTAATATATTTGCATTATTATGCTCTCTGGTTGCATGTGCACTAAAAGTATCACTGCAAAGGGCAGCTCTTACCCCTGGTATTTTATTGGCTGATATACTTATACCAATCCCTGTACCACATATTAGAATTCCATAATCATACTCCTTAGCCACTACAGCTTCGCTTACTTTTTCTGCAAAATCTGGATAGTCACAAGAATTCTCTGTGTATGTACCATAGTCCTTAACTTCTATGTTCTTTTTCTCTAGGTGTTTAATCACTTCTTTTTTTAGTCTTAATCCACCATGATCACTGCCAATTGCTATTTTCATATTCTTACCTCCAATTACACATTTAATATATTAAATCCTGCACTTTTTTTAAGCCTATTCATAACAGCTGTGCCTACTCCGATTTCTTCAAAAGCTTCGCAAAGAATTATATCAATATCTAAGCTATCAAAACCTCTTAAAACTCTAAATAAATTTTTACCTACATCTTCTATGTCACATCTTGCGCCAACAGAAACAACAGCTCCTCTATTATACATATTCTTTGTTTCATCAGTAGCAATAATTCCAACATTTTTACCCTGCTCAATATAATTTAATACCATTTCATTAATTTTTGCAACTACCTTATCTATATCACCATCTACTATCTTCACTGGTGCTTTTGGTGCATAATGCCTGTATTTCATTCCAGGTGCCTTAGGCTTAAAGTCTTTTGTCGGCTTTGATAATATAGATGGATCTATGTAAACCTGATCCTCTATTTCTCTTAACATCTCTAAAGTTATAGCTCCAGGCCTCAATATACATATAGGAGAAACTGTACAATCTACTATGGTTGATTCTACACCAACAATACTATTCTCTCCACCTAATATGTAATCTACCTTCCCTTCTAAATCCTCAACACAACTTTCCATATCTGTAGGACTAGGTCTACCAGATATATTAGCTGAAGGTGCTGCTATAGGTACTCCAGCCGCTTTTATTAAATTTATAGCAATACTATTTTGTGGCATTCTAATTCCTATTGTAGACAGGTTTGCACTAGTAACCTCAGGAATTAAATCAGTTTTTTCAAGTATTATAGTTATTGGTCCTGGCCAAAACTTATTCATTATTTTCTTTGCTACAGTTGGTATATTTTTAACGTATGGATTTATATTATAATCTCCCACATGGATTATAAGCGGATTGTCCTGTGGCCTACCCTTAGCTTCAAAAATTTTAGCTACAGCTTCTCTATCCAATGCATTAGCACCTAAGCCATATACAGTTTCTGTAGGGAAGGCTACAAGTCCACCATCTCTTATAACTTTTCCTGCTTCCTTTATTACATTCTCATCTGGAGCTTTCTCACTTAACATCACAACTTTTGTTTTCATCCCTATTAACACCTACTTCAATAATACCTTAAAATAAATTTATCATTACAAATCCAAATATGATTCCCAATATAATCCACATGGCATTTGTATAACTGCTATGCAATTCATTACTTTCTGGAAGCATCTGTCCAAAGGCTACATAAAGCATAATTCCACTGGCAAAAGCAATACTATAGCCTAAGAATGCAGATGATATAGAATTCACTAATATACCTATCCAAGCTCCTATAATAGTTGGAAAAGCTACTAAAAAACTGTACCACAGAACTTTAAAGCGACTCTTCCCAGCAGCTATTAATGGAGCAGCCATGGCAATTCCTTCTGGTACATCGTGAATAGATATTAATATACTCATTTTTATACCTAATCCTGACCCCTTAACAAATCCAAATCCCATTATAATGCCTTCTGGAAAATTATGCATCATTAAGCCCAGAGCCATAAGTATTGCAACCTTGGTATGATTTATCATATTAGGATTTCTATTATCTCTATTGCTACTTACTTTAATTAAACAGTCTATGGAATATATAACTATTATTCCAATAATTATAACTATGAGAGTTTTAATAAAGCCTATCTTGTCAATTGACTCTGGTATAAGTTCTAAAAAAATTATAGATATAATTATACCTGTAGCAATTGCTAATAAAATTCCTAATAACTTGTCAGTAGGATTTTCTAAGGACACTCCAATTAATGCACCAACCATAGTTCCTATTAAAGATATTACAGCAGAAAAAATTCCTATTATAAATATAGTACTATTCATAATTCCTCCTGGAAAATTATTGATAGTAAAATATATTTATAAATCCTATATTTTATTCTGTTTTCTATATTCTTTTATATGCATTATAGCATTTTCAGTAAAAACAGCACTTACACAATACTTAAAAATAAGATCTAATAGCATATATTTCTTTATGCCACCTCTTTTTACCACAAAATAATAATAATCGCCATCATTAGGCATTTTTACTTTAGTATAGTGTTTTCCTATGTCTGGAAATCTATCTAACACCTTATTAGTAACAATTCTCAACCTTTTATTTCTGAACTTAGACTTTGTTATTATTAATATATCAAAGTATTTTTCTTGAGGTATAGTATGAATAATTACCACTTTATTACAATGGATTTTATATTTTATTCTACCACCTAAAATAGCTATGACCATTTTATCTTCATACACTTCAAATTTTAAATACTCTTCATTATATCTTATTACTACAGAAACGAATATTAGCCCTTCAACAATACAAAGATAAATAATGAAAAATATATTTATCTGTCTAGTTATAAACAATACTGTGGGCAATACTATAAAAATAAAGCCCATAGATAGCATAAACCTTTTGTAAGATTTTTTTTGCTTCTTTAGGACTTTATCTATATCCATCAAGTAATCCTCCACCTTACAGAATTTAAGACCTAAATACTATTTCCCATAGCTTTCATTTTCTCAGCTTGATCAGCAGTTATTAAAGCATCTAGCATTTCATCTATCTCTCCATCTAGGAAAGCTTCAAGTTTATAAAGAGTTAATCCTATTCTATGGTCTGAAACTCTTCCTTGAGGATAGTTATAGGTTCTGATTCTTTCACTTCTATCACCAGTTCCAACTTGGCTCTTTCTGTCATCAGCAATTCCCTTAGCTCTTTCTGCTTCTGCTGCTTCATATAGTCTAGCTCTCAATATCTTCATAGCTTTTTCTTTATTTTTAAGCTGTGATTTTTCATCTTGACATGAAACCACAAGGCCTGTTGGTAAGTGAGTCATTCTTACTGCTGAATCTGTTGTATTAACGCATTGTCCTCCATTTCCTGAAGCTCTAAATACATCTATTTTTATATCATTCATATTAATATCTATATCTACGTCTTCAACTTCTGGAAGTACTGCAACAGTGGATGTAGAGGTGTGGATTCTACCACTAGATTCTGTGTCTGGTACTCTTTGAACTCTGTGTACTCCACTTTCATATTTTAATTTGCTATAGGCTTTATCACCCTTAACCATAAATACTACTTCTTTAAATCCACCGATATCAGTTTCATTAGCACTCATTATTTCAACTTTCCATCTGTTACGCTCTGCATATCTTGTATACATTCTAAATAAGTTTGCAGCAAATAGAGCAGCTTCGTCTCCACCAGCTCCACCTCTTATTTCTATAAATACGTTTTTATCATCATTAGGATCTTTAGGTAGTAATAATATTCTTATTTCTTCCTTAGCCTTCTCACACTGCTCTGCTAATGCTTTTATGTCCTCTTGAATCATCTCTCTCATTTCTCTGTCTGATTCTTCATTTAACATTTCTTTATTTTCAGCTAATGAATTTTCAGCATCTCTGTACTCTCTGTACTTTCCTACTATTAGCTCTAACTCTGCATGCTCTTTACAAAGCTTTTGCCATTCCTTTTGATTAGCCATCACGCTAGGATCACTAATTTTATTTGACAATTCATCATATTTGTTCTCTAAAAAATCTAATCTCTCTAACATATATATAACACTCTCCGTAATCTAATCATAAATCTACATTTTTTACATCATAATATTATATCATAAAAATATGACTTATGGTAATTTTCCTATAACCACACGATAGTTTTGACTCAAGTCCTTTAAACTATATATATCAATAAATCCTTCATTTTCCATGATATATTTTACTTCTTTTTCTTGGTCATGCCCTATTTCAAAGCATAAATATCCACTAGGGTATAATACACTCTTACCCTCTCTACATATTCTTTTATAAAAGTCAAGACCATCCTTTCCTCCTGAAAGAGCTAAATGCGGTTCATAATCCTTAACGTCTTCCATAAGTGTAGGAATTACTTCTTCCTTAATATATGGTGGATTCGATACTATCATATTAAACTTTAAGCCTTCTCTTATTGGTAATTGAAATAAATCACTCTTATTTACATTGGTATTTTCTCCTAAATCTAGATTAGAAACATTTTTTTCAGTTACATGCAATGCTACTTCACTTATGTCATATAGCCACAATTTACTATCTTCTACATAATGCCCTACAGAAATTCCAATAGCCCCACTTCCACAACACATATCACATATTAAATTTAAGTTATTTTTCTTTATTATAGAAATGCACTCTTCTACTAGAATTTCTGTATCTGGCCTTGGTATCAGTACCCCTTCTTTTATATAAAAATCAATACCCATGAATTCAACTTGCTCTAAAATATATGCCATAGGTCTCTTCTGACTTCTTAAATTCACAAATCTAAAGAACTCTTGCTCCTTATCAGGAGCTAACTCCTCAGACCTATTTATAATTATATACAATTTTTCTACATTTAAAACTTTACACAATAGAAGTTGTGAATCTATCATGTATGATTCGATATCATTGCTCTTTAATATATCATATGCTTTTATTAATGCTTCATTTATATTCATATTATTCCTCATTCACTATAATTCATTCTAAGCCCTCAGCCGCCTTCAATGAAGTTATTGCAACTTCTAGCATAGATTCATCTGGTTCTTTTGTTGTTATTTTCTGTAAAAGCAGTCCTGGCCACGCAACGATTTTAGCTATTTTACTCTCACTCTTTCCAAGCCATTTTATAACCTCATAAGTTACTCCAGATACTACAGGTAATAATAATACTCTTGAAACTATTCTTCCACCTATAGATTGCCATCCTGTGAATGAAAATATAACTATACTAATAACCATAACTAAAAATAGAAAATTAGTTCCACATCTTGGATGGAGTCTACCAAATTTTTTAGCATTCTCTGGTGTTAATTCTATACCACTCTCATAACAGAATATAGTTTTATGTTCTGCTCCATGGTATTGATACACTCTTTTTATATCCTCTAATTTTCCAACAAGAAAGATATACGCTAGAAATATTATAACTCTTATTATTCCTTCTACAACATTTAACACAATAACATTAGATGTTATTTTTATCTTCACCAAACTAGTTAATGCTGTTGGTAAAATGAAAAATAATAATACAGCAAAGGTTAAGGAAATTACTAATGATATACCCATAAGCACACTACTACCTTTATCTTTAAAAGTTTTATCAAACCACTTATCAAATTTAGATTCTGATTCTTCATCATCCTCAAAAAAGGATGCTGAGAATTCCAAGCTTTTTATCCCTATAATTAAAGATTCTATAAGAGATATAAAGCCTCTAATTATAGGAAGTCCAAAAAATTTGTTTTTCTTAGTTAAGCTTTTACTTGATTCTTTCTTTACCTCAATGTGACCATTTGGAAGTCTTACCGCAGTAGCAAGACCCTTAGAGCCTCTCATCATTACTCCTTCTATAACCGCCTGTCCGCCAACCGTTGTCTTTTTCTCCATTCTAACACCTACCTTCTGCTTTATTTTTAATTTCTTAATATTGTTTTGTTATAAGTAATCTATTATTCTAGCTATTGCTTACTCCTTGATGCTTCTTCTTGATATTTAATATAGCATTGTGGACAAAGAGATTCATACTCTACATTATCTTCATTATCAATAGCAACTTGGTTTCCTTCAAAGACAAATTTTCCATTAATCTTTCTTCCGTTCAATATAGCCTTTTTACCACACTTACAAATTGTTTTCAGCTCCTCTAAACTATGAGCAATTAATAAAAGCCTTTCACTTCCTTCAAACCCCTCCATTTGAAAATCAGTTCTTAATCCATAACATATCACAGGTATATTTAATTTAACTGCTATCATAAACATTTCATCAATTTGATTTCTTGTAAAAAATTGAACTTCGTCTGCCAATATGCAATGAACTTGTCCATTTTCTTCTATATAACTTTCTACAGTAGTAAAAATATTTTCGCCTTTATTAAAGCTTAAATCTACTTCCTTTGTAACCCCAAGTCTAGATACAATTTTGTTGCCACCTTTTGTATCCGTCTTAGGTTTAATTATTATCGCTTTCATTCCTCTTTCTTCATAGTTATAAGCTACTTGAAGAAGGTTAGTAGATTTCCCACAATTCATTGCTCCATACCTAAAATACAGTTTACTCATAGTAATATTCCTCCAAAGTCCATCAATTAATCATATAATATTATTTTATTAGAAAAAACTCCATTAATCAAATTAATATTGTGAGTATATTTTTTTAAATATTATATATAGTATAATATTGATAATTAATTTAGAATGAATAGAATACTGGTATTTTGCCTGAAATAAATTCTTAATTTAACACCATTATAAAACCTTGATATAATTGTATTAAAATTAAATTTTAGACAAATAATTTATATATTAATACAATTAATAATCATATTGACCTTATACTATCTCTATGTTATAATCTAATAGTTGATAATACGGGTATATATGTTATATCGAAAGAGGTGAAATGAAATGCAAGAAGGAATACATCCAAACTATAACAGCGAAGCTGTAGTTAAATGTGCTTGTGGAAATACTTTTGTAACAGGTTCTGTTAAGCCAGAATTAAAAGTTGATATTTGTTCAAAATGTCATCCATTCTTTACAGGTAAACAAAAGAATGTTGACGTTGGTGGAAGAGTTGACAAGTTTATGAAAAAATTCAACCTTAAAAGCGAATAATCATATATATTTTTATGTAGGAGAAGATTACTTCTCCTATTTTTTTATATTTCAGGCACGTGAAAATAAATAATAGACCAAAGATTCGAAGTATATTTGTCACGAGACAAGGAGTTAAAATCATGTCATAGTGGCGATGACATGATTTTAACGGCGCAGTATTCGTGGCAAATAGGCGAGAAAACTGATCTATTATTTATTTGATAGTGCCTTAAAGGGTCTGTCTCAAAATAAGCTCAACCTTCTATAAAGTTTGGTGAATTATTTTGAAACAGACCCTTTATATAATTTACTTTAATATGTCTTGATTTTTAGATACAGTTTCAAAAAACTCTTCATTATTATTAGTTTTTGATAATATACCTATAAGCTTTTCAGTAACTGCTTGAGGGTTACCTGTTTTATACATAATTTTTCTTATGCTATAACTAACTTCAAGCTGTGACTTTGTAAGAAGTAAATCTTCTCTACGAGTTCCTGATTTATATATATCTATAGCTGGGAATATTCTTCTCTCTTGTAACTGTCTATCAAGATGTACTTCCATGTTACCAGTACCCTTAAACTCTTCAAAAATCATGTCATCCATTCTGCTTCCAGTTTCAACTAGAGCTGTAGCAAGAATTGTTAAACTTCCACCTTCCTCAACGTTTCTAGCTGCACCAAAGAACTTTTTAGGCATAAGTAAAGCTCCTGTATCTAATCCCCCTGATAATGTTCTACCAGTTCTAGTTATCGTCAAGTTATAAGCTCTGGCTAATCTTGTTAAACTATCTAAAAGAATTATTACATCTTGTCCTTGTTCCACCATTCTTTTCGCTCTTTCAAGTACCATATATGCAACCTTAGCATGATGTTCTGGTTCTTCATCAAAGGTTGAATATATTACATCACCCTGAATAGATCTCTGCATGTCTGTAACTTCCTCTGGTCTTTCATCAATAAGAAGTACTATAACCTTAACTTCTGGATGATTAGCTGCTATGCTGTGGGCTATTTTCTTTAAAATAGAAGTTTTTCCCGCTTTAGGTGGAGCAACTATTACACCTCTTTGACCTTTTCCTATAGGCGCTAATATATCCATTAATCTCGTAGATAAATCTTTAGAGTCCTCAGTTTCTAATTTTAATCTCTCTGTAGGATATATAGGTGTTAACTTTTCAAAAGCTGCCCTGCCAACAGCTCTCTCTGGATTTTCACCATTTATTTTTATTACCTGTAGAAGAGCTTTGTATTTTTCCCCTTCTTTAGACATCCTTACTTTACCTTCTACTTCATCACCAGTCTTAAGATTAAATCTTCTAACTTGAGATATTGAAACATATATATCATCATTGCTACTTAAATAGTTATTCATTCTAAGCAATCCAAAGTTAGCATTATCGCTTAATTCAAATACCCCTTTAGCTGTTTCTGATTCACTTATTAAACTTTTTAATCTTTCACGTTTTTCTTCTATACTATCAATTTTTTCTTCCATTACAATTTCCTTAATTTCATTTAATTCTTCACTATCTAGATTCTTGTTTGCAGATTCATTGTAGATTTTCTTAGTATAACCATTATCTTCTTTAGTTAATGGTCTATTATTTTCATAAATATTAACTCCTTCTGCTACCTCTCTCTTAGTGAGTTTCTCCTTAAGAATTACACCTTCCTTTTCTATTTGAGCAGGTTGTACTTTTTCATTAGCCTTATGGCTATCTTCTCCATTTTTAATCTCATTAGATTTTGAAGATACTCTTTTAATTTCTTCAATTAATTCACTCTTTTTAAACTTAGCAATATTTTTTATTCCTAATTCCTTTGCAATACCCTTCAATTCTATAACATTCATGCTATGTAAATTTTCACTATTCAAAGGATCACCTCCTAATCATATATTTCATTTAATCGTAACTTTGGAAATAATATTTATATGCTTAATGTAGGTTGTTATTATTAATAAATGATAGAAGTTTTATACTTCCTCTTAAAATGTATTAATATTGTTATATTGTTGTTAAAGTTTTTCATTTAATTATTTGTATAATTATGGATATATTCTTATTTTGTTATAGTATATATTTTACTATATTAAGTATACACCATATTTTTTAAAAATCTATTACTAAGTAAAAATATTTATTTTTATAGCTATAGGGGTGTAATATCAAATAATCCCTGCCCATTAATTTCTATATTAACCACATACTCTATATTTATACATAACTTTAAATATTTGATAAGGTCAACTATAAACATAAAAAGTAGAAATTTTAGAAAAGCCATATTTTATATCGGAGTTACTTTCTTTATTCTATCATTACTCTTTTCATCTAAACTTCCTTATGAAGGTGTATTTTTTCTTATAGGTATATTACTTATGTGTTGTTATCCCATTAATGATATTAAAAGAAAAAAACTATAACTATAGACTTTAAACTACTTCTCACTATCTATTAAATCCATTATGTTGTATTTAGATATTTTATATTGAAGAGTTTGTCTTGGTATATCTAAAAACTTGCTTGCCTTACTTACATTATTACCATGAATAATTAAAGCTTCTTTTATGTACTTAATTTCCATACTTTCAAGTCTTTCCTTAAGAGATAAATTTTCAATAGTCCTTTTTAACTGTAAATCTGAGGTTTCTATAATTCCATGTCTTTTATAGTTTAAAGCCCCTTCGATTATATGTTCTAGCTCCCTTACATTACCATCATAATCTTTTTTCATTAAAAGTTCCAATGCATAGCTATCTATACCACTTATGCTAGTACCTAGCCTTTCATTGTGCTTTTCTATAAACATTTCTACTAATAAAGGTATATCTTCTTTCCTAGCATTTAATTCTGGCATGTTAATTCTTATAACATTAAGCCTGTAATATAAATCCTTTCTTAACTTATTACTCTTAACTAAAAAATCAGGATCTTCATTTACTGATGCTATTATCCTTATATCTGTCTTCCTAGTATTAGTTTCACCTATTCTTCTAAATTCACCTTCTTGAATTACTCTTAAAAATTTACCTTGAAAAATTATATCCATAGAATTTAACTCATCTAGGTATAAAGTGCCACCATTAGCCGCTTCAAATAAGCCTTCTGATTCTATAGCTCCAGTAAAACCCCCTTTACCTACTCCAAAAAAAATACTTTCCAATAGATTATCTGGAATTGCTGCACAGTTCTGAGCTATAAAAGTTTTTTTCTTTCTCCTAGAGCTATTGTGTATAGCTTGTACTATCAATTCTTTTCCTGTACCTGTATCACCATAAACAAAAATTGGAGATTTTGAATTACATACCTTCATAGCTAATTCTTTAACTTTGTTTATTTCTTTACTATTTCCAATTATATCTTCAAAGCTATACAAAATTTACATCTCCCTTAAAAATAGAAGCTATGCATTATAATTCTGCATAGCTTCTAAGTAAAATCCCTTTAATCTTATAATACACATATTTGTCTTAAATTAATATAAAGATCTATATACTATAAATTTTCATATTTATTTAACATCAATGGTAGCTACAAGCTTAGTATTAATAACTTGGTCCTTAGCTATTATAACATCATAGTCAACTTTAACTTTTCCACCATCTTCATTTATGTCTATGTGTACATCATTAGTTTTAATTTTAATACATAATCCACCATGAGGAGTATTATATAGAATAGATGAACTACTTCCATTTTTAAACTCCATATTGGTATTTACGTCACCTTCTCTTATAAGGTTAAAGTAATTTTTTCCTATTCTAAAGGTTGTCAATGTATCCCCTAGGCCTGAAAGTTCTGTTTCCTCATAAGTAGCTACATACTCATCCTCTTCTTTTAAAAACGATCCTGGACTAACAATTTCAATACGTTCATCCTCATCATTATTCTGTATACTACTCACTCTAATTACAGCATCCTTATCCATAATACTTCCCTCTATTCTTCCTTAGAATCTTATTAAAAATATACTTCAATTCTAAGATTAATATAAAATTTCTTAAAAACAATATATTATTTTTAATTTATCCTACTAAAAATTCTTCTATATTTATATAAGATAAGAATTTATTTCTTCATCAGTTGCACAAGTCTCTTCTATAATCTTGTGTTCTTTACTACCAAATTCTGAATATCTAACTGTAGCTTTTGGTTCATCTTTTCCTTTACTATATCTTATAGCAATTTTAGCTGCTGCAGATATTACTTCATCTGAAGCTTCTCCTATAATCACTATCATAGAACCATTAAAATCTTGAACTAGAAGTATTGTGTCTCCTTCTTTAAGAAGCTCTTTAATCATTTCTCCCTCATCCTGAGTTCTTGTAGATATAACCTTAGCCTTAGGAGTAATTCTGAAATGACGTCCTATTCTAAGTAATGCAAGTTCTCTCTCCTCTGGATTTTGGTTGTGAGATAAAAGCTCTTTAAGTCTAACTGAATAGTTTGGCTCTGTTAACTTACATCCACCTGCTGGTGATGGATATTCCTTTATTCCCCATTCTTCAGCAAGTTCCATTTGGATTTTTCTTGATCTACCTTGGATATTTAAAAGTTTTTCTCTATCTACAAGTCCGTTTTCTTCCATCTCCGTTGGTTTAAGGTTTTTAGCACAAAGAGGACGAAGAATTTTACTTCCTATTCCACTTTCATTTTTAACCTTATCTAAAGCACTTCTATTTTGAGACATAGGTCTTTGATTTAAAACTTCCCCAGTGATAATAAAATCTGCATTTAACTTTTCTAAAAGCTCTCCACAGTACTTCATCATCATAGCATGGCAATCAATACAAGGATTCATATTCTTTCCATATCCATGCTTAGGATTCTTAACCATCTCAAAATGGTCTTTTCTAAAGTCTACTACCTCTAAAGGTATTCCTATTTGTTTTGTCATTCTTCTTGCATTTTCTTCATTAAAGAAATGAGATTTAAAACATATTCCTATAACCTCAATTCCTTGATCTTTAATTAATCTCGCTGCAAGAATACTATCTAATCCACCTGAAACCATAGCTAATGCTCTTGTCATTTTCTTCTTCACCTAACTCTCTTAGTATTCCTTATCCTGTATCTTTTACTTTAATCTATAGTATATTAATCTACTTATATCACATTAACTTATAGAAATATTTAAAATAATATATATGATAATTTTACTATTTTCTTTTATTACTATCAACTTAAAAGTAATGGTTAATAATAAATTTTATTTATTAACCTCTCTCAACCGATAATTCAATTAATTCATCTATAAGATTACTATATGGTAGCCCTGTAGCTTCCCACATCTTAGGATACATACTTATACTTGTAAATCCTGGTATAGTATTCACTTCATTTAAATATACTTCTCCACTTTCCTTATCCACTAAAAAGTCCACTCTAGCCATACCTGCGCAATCTAACTTTTTATAAATCTTAATAGATAAATTTCTTATAACATCCATTTCTTCGTCATTTAAATTAGCTGGAATTAGAAGTTTAGACTCTGCATTAGCATACTTAGCTTCATAATCATAAAATTCTTTAGCTGGAATTATCTCTCCTGGAATTGATGCTTTAGGGTCATCATTTCCAAGTACTGCAACTTCAATCTCTCTAGCATTTAATCCTTCTTCTACAAGAATCTTTCTATCATGCTTTAAAGCTTCCACTAATCCATTTTTAAGACTTTCTCTATCATGAGCTTTAGTTATCCCTACAGAAGATCCACTATTTGCTGGTTTTACAAAGCAAGGATATCCTAATTTCTCTTCAATTTTATTTATAAACTTTTCACTATCATTTTTATAATCAAAAGCATTTACAACCACATATGCTGCTTGTTTTATACCTTCATGTTCAAGAAGATATTTTGTATAAACCTTATCCATACATACAGCTGAACTCATAACTGAAGGTCCTACGCATGGTAATTTCATTAATTTACATAGACCTTGAATAGTACCATCTTCACCGTACATACCATGAAGCACAGGAAATACTAAATCTACCTCTTTATTTAATAATAATTTAATTCCATCTTCAACTTTATTATTATAATCTTCTTCCCATTTTCCAGTTCCTATGTTATCTATATCACCTTTATAAAGAAACCATTTTCCCTCTTTAGTTATGCCTATTGGAAATATGTTATATTTTTCTTTATCTATATGATTTAAAACAGAAGTTGCCGATACCCTAGATACCTCATGCTCTGTTGATTGTCCTCCAAATAGTATTGCCACTTTCTTCACATCTATCACTCCTAACAATAATTTTATCCTTTGTACAATCTATTCACTATAAAAATAAATAGTGAACATAAATAAATTATACTCTTTATATTTTATATATGTTCACTACTATATTCAATATTATTTAAATAGTTTTTTAAATATATCCCCTATTTTAAATTTTATTACTATATTGTTATCCTTAGTATTATCAACTATATTACCACTATTATCTTTATTTTCTTCCACTTTCTTAGCATTTATATCTTTTGAATGAGTATTATCAACCATATTAAATTCTTTATCATCAAGAACTCTCTTCATTTCTTCTTCAGTTTCTTCATATGCAATTTCTCCTTTAGTTATATCCACAAAACATATTGGAGGGAACATAACACACCACCAATTTTGCCCTTCTCCAGTACCAATCATTATTCTATATGCTTCATACTCACCTTGAGGTAAAGTAATATTGCCATAGGTTTTAACTGGGAAGTACTCTTTGCTTAAAGTAGATTCTACTGAATAATTATATCCATTTTCTTTTATAACTTCTCTAGCTATTTCAAGAATTTTTCCATCTTCTCTTTTCAAGATCTCTCTAGACTCTTCTATATCTTTACTATCCTTTAAAAGCGGTTGTATATATTCCAAAACCTTATCCCTAACTTTAAGCTTTAGATTTTGATCCTTCTCATTATCACTATTTGCAATAACATGAAATCTAATTAATTTACTTGATATATCTTCTACTGAAACCTGCTCATATATATTTTTTCCATTATCAATATTAATTGCCTCAACACCTTGTACCTTACCTAAAAGCATAAATAAAATAAACATGGTAACAACTATAGATATAATTTTTTTCATTGTTTTCTCCTCCTAAAACTTAAAATCATATCTTAATTGTTACCATATGGACAAGTTATATTCACTTTAATTCGTATTTTTTATCTTTTTTATATTCTTATTTATCGCATTAGCTAATATATTTATAAATGACACTATCAAAGGCTCTATATTTTACCGTTAGTCTGAATGATAAATTTCCTCTCTTCCATGGAGCGCAACATTTTAAAATGTTAAAATGTTAGAATGTTAAGATGTTAAATATTTAAATAGTTCCCTTATATAACTTTTTAAAATGTTAAAATGCTTACATGTTTAAGTGTATATCTAATGGTATTTTCACTTTAATTAATAATTAGTTTGATAACCCTATATTCCTTATATCATTATTCACCTTAATTGATATCTCTGCAGTCCGTAGTGCTTCTGGCCAATTATTTTCTACTTCACTCCAAATTCCCCTATGAAATCTTCGAATATCACTTCCAATATCTATAACATCCAATTTTAAACTATTACTAGTAAAGTTTATGATTTCTTCAAAGTCTTTTTTCATAGATTCATCAAATTGTTTCTCAATTTCTTCTATAATCCCACTGTCTAATCTCTCGGCTTCAGTATAATATCCTTTTAAAGTTCCCTCTGTGTTAATTACATATTCTAACTGTAGTTTATTATTTTCATAACCTATATGTAAACTTTTATCTACATTTTTTAAATAATAATCTATATTATGCCCATCTCTATTTATAGCTTTCCTACATGCTCCAATATCTCCTCTAAGTATTTGAATATCTGTTATTTGATTATTATTTAAATAATCCTTAATAGTGAAGTCTTTTATAACAGCCATACCTTTAAGTTCTATGTCCTTTTCATTTTCAAGAGAAAATACTGGTAACATGCTTATATCATAAGATTTAAGCATATCAATATATTTTGTTAAGGTTATAGGTGCTACTGTACCATTCTTGCTACTATTTCCCATAAGACTAGTTATGTAATTATGAATGTTTTCTTCCATTTCAGGTTTAACTTTTGCATAATCTTTTGCTTTTCCTTTAACTATGATCATTGTAACACTTCTATTTAAACTTGGTTCTCTTTCAATATAATCCATTATTTCTTTCAAAATTTCAGGGTATTGAAATAACTCATCACTTAAAAGCAAAAGTTTACTATGCCCAAAGTGTAGTGTTCTACTACTCTTCCCAATAGCTTTAAAGTATGCGTCTGTCATAGAATATCCATCCACTGTTATCGCAAGTTCTGAGGCAGTTCCCTTTTTAGCGTTCATATTTCTAACATCTGGAAATCCATAGGTTACCTTTAAAGTATTATTATTCTCAATGCTCTTTTCCGATGTACTCTCTTTAGAATTTATCATTTTGCTTCTAACATCAATATCATCACCTATATCTATTCCTATGGTGGATACAAATGCTTTTCTATCAATTTCTACGCTATCCCAGCATCCAGTAAGAAGTAAAGATATCATCATTACAGGAATAAGTTTTATTATCTTATTCTTCACTTTGTATCCTCCTTTTCTTTATATAGCTTAATAGTAGGGTTATTCCTATTACAATAATAATTGTTGCAATAAATCCAATTCTTAAATATCTAAATTTTAAATTTCTAACTTCTATGATGCTTTTAGGAATCATTGCTGCCAAGTATACTATAGGTACATATATCATGGATGCTGTTCTAATATCCTCTAAGTTAAACGCATCTTTTAATATAGAAGATGTAAAGTAGTATATATTGGCAAAAGATGTAAAATAAAATATTACCCATAATGCCATAACCAAACCATCCCATTTTTCTAGAAATCCACTTCTGGAACTTACAGATTGTAGCATAGTTATAGTTGGAAATATACTTTCAGCAGTCTGTGCTGATGATAAAGTAGCTGATACTAGAATAAATATTATTACATAGAATAGACCTACAAAAATACTGCTTCTTCTTATTATTGAAGGAATCTTTCCGTTTTCTCTCACATAAGGTATTAAAATAAATGCCATAGAAAAACCATTAAACAAAAATAACATTTCAAAACTAGATGTAAAGTAATTTTTAATAGGAGCAGATCCTATTGGTAAGAGATTTTTAAAATTTGCTTCTGGTAAAGTTAATAATAAAATGATGGCTAGAGGTAAAAACATAACCCAGAAAGCTATTTCGTTAAAATGCACCACATTAGCAAGCCCACCCCTGCTTAAATACATTCCTACAAATACAAAGGTTATTATAATTACTTCAGTTGGCGTATTAACTAAAAGATACATAGTTATAACCTCAGAAAATATTCTAAGAGAAAATGATAATACAATTACTATTACCAATGAATATATCAATGAAATAATTGTACCTAAAATTCCTCCATAAGTATCTTTTAATATTGGAGTAATATCTTTATATCTATTTAATTTTATTGTTTTATATATGCAAAGAAGAATTAACCAGATTGCGATTCCAGATATTATTGCAGATATCCAGCTATCTGCTCCTACATATTTAGCCACAATAGCGGGAGCATAAAAAATACCTACTCCTATCATGGATACTGATAAGCTGGCAAAGAGTGCAAATTCTTCAATAAAGCCGTTTTCTTTCATATCTTAACCTCCCTACTTTAGTACTATGTTATTCAGTACCCTTTTGTCTTTCAGTTTTCTGCCTTACTTGATTTCGTGGTTTTAAGAAATGAGGTCTGTCTTTAAATACCTTAAGTGGCATTCTTACATATAAATCTTTTAAGTCACTCCAAATTAAATCTACAGCTGGTGCAAGATAAGGTATCCCAAAACTTTTTATTCTTGTTAGGTGGATTATTAATAATATGATACCTAACATTATTCCATACAAACCAAAAATTGCAGCCAAAATAATAATCATTAGTCTAAAGTAAGTAAAAGCCGAAGTCACCGTATAGTTAGGTATTAAAAATGTTGTTATAGCTGTAAGTCCTAAGATTATTACCATTATAGGACTCACCAATCCTGCTTCCACAGCAGATTGCCCTATTATAAGACCTCCAACTATACCAATGGTAGATCCAACGGGCTTTGGTAGTTTTATAATAGCTTCAATTAAAAAGGCTAAACTTGCCTCCATGAGCAATACTTCTACATATGCAGCAAAAGGGACTCCTTCTCTAGACGAAGCTATCGCATAGGCTAATTTTATAGGAATTAAATCCGTATGAAAGGTGGTTACTGCCACATATAAAGCTGGCAAAATTAAAGATACCATTATTCCAGCAACTCTAAGAAATCTTACCATACTTCCACTTATCCAGCTTGTATAATAATCATCTGGCGATTGAAAGAAATCTACCAATACTGCTGGAACAATTAATGCAAATGGTGATCCATCTACAAGTATTCCTATCCTTCCTTCATATAAAGCAGCGGCCACAACATCTGGTCTTTCTGTACTTTGTACTTGAGGAAAGGGTGTTTTATCATTATCTTCAATAAATTGTTCAATATATCCACTATCTAAAATTGCATCAATATCAATTCTGTCTAATCTACTCTTAAGCTCTTCTAGCACCTCAGTATTTACTATATCATCTATATATACTATGGCCATATCAGTTTTAGATCTAGTACCACATTGCCTTGCTTCAATTTTAAGCCCTACATCTCTAATTCTTCTTCTTAGAAGTGCTGTATTAAATCTTATAGTTTCTGTGAATCCTTCTCTTGAACCACGTATTACAGTTTCTCCTGAAGGTTCTCCAACTCCACGATTAGGCCAAGCCCTATTAGCTACTGTTAAAGCTCCTGATAAATTATCTATTAAAACTAAGCTTTCCCCTGATAGTATTGCATTGATTCCATCACTTAGTTTATCAATTGACTTCATGTCAGATATAGCTATAATTCTATCTTTTATTTCTTCAGGGTCTGTTACCTCCCCACTCATCTTCATCATAGGCTCAAGCAAAAAGTCATTTAATAACTCCTTATCCGCCATAGCATCTATATAGACGACTCCACAAAGAATATCTCCAAACTTAAATTCCCTAAATACCATATCTGATGTATCTTTAAACAATCCCTTAAGATAATCCATGTTCTCTCTTGTACTCTTAGAAATGTTTTCACGAACCTGTCCCTTCATATAGCTATCTCCTTCCCTTTAAGCTAATATAATTTGAGTTTCTACAATTTCTACATTTATTTTCTAGATTAAAATTCCCCTTAGAATATATAACCCAACAACAATTACCATCATAGTTATTCCTATGGCTAAACTTTGTTTTTTTGCTCTATGCTTATCTTGTCTTGAAAAATATCTTATATCACCACTTACCATCATATATCCAGATACTAATACCAATATCACTAGGTATATATCAGATCTTTCAATTAAAACCCTCATCATAAATTATCATCCTTCAAATTCATATTTTAGTTTTTATATACTTTCCTGCTAACCTAGTTTTACCTTTGTATGAGTTTTATATGCATAAATTTATTCCTAACCTTTATCTCAGCACACTAAAAAATAAGAGTGCAATTTACATTTAAATTGCACTCTTATTTCCTATCATTTCTTCTATAATAATATATTAAACTAACCCTAGATAGTCTTTGTAACAAAAACTTCCTTATACTTATCTCTTAACTTATCTGCACAGTGATTTGCTTTATCAATATCATTAAAAAAGCTGAAAACCGTAGGTCCACTTCCGCTCATCATTGCTCCTAGAGCACCTTCCCTGCGCATAAATTCTTTTATATCTTTAATCTCCCTATACTCTTTTATTGTTACAAGCTCTAGTAAATTCATCATATTATCAGCTACATACTGAATATCATCCTTTGACATAGCTTCTATAATATTATCTATCTTTGGATGTTCCTTTACATCATTGAGATTAAAACTTTTATAGGTCTTTACTGTAGATACCCCAAAATTAGGCTTTACTACCACCATTAGTTTATCTTTAAAACTCTTGAGTGGTGTTATAACTTCTCCAATCCCTTCACAAAGAGCCGTTCCCCCTTCTATGCAATATGGTACATCTGCTCCTAATTTAACACCTAATAATCTAAGTTCATCATTACTAATATCTGGTCTATATAAATCCCTCATTGCCCTTAAAGCTGCTGCCGCATCAGTACTTCCACCTGCCATCCCTGCTTCCACAGGAATATTTTTTTCTATATGGACCTCTACTTCTCTTTTTATATCATAGGTATCACAAAATAAGTCTATTGCTTTATACACAAGATTTTTATCATCTGTAGGAACAAAATCTTTATTACTTGTAATATGTATACCTTCTTCTCCTTTTTTAAAGGTTAATTCATCATATATGTTAACAGTCTGCATAATCATTTTTAAAAGATGATATCCATCTTCTCTTTTTCCTATAACATCAAGGGCTATATTTACTTTGCTATAAGCTTTTATTTTCATATATTCATACACCTCACTACAAATGAGAATAATCCTTTTCCCTCTCTACGTCAAGAAGTTTAGTTGAACTTGATAATTCTATCAACAGCCCTCACCTTTATATAAAATAAAATGCCATATCAGACAGTATAAATTACTATCCTCCATGGCATATTTACTTAATCCAAAGATACTACATTTTAATCTATTTAATCTCAAGCCTCTAAACTATAGCTCTTCCTGGTATAATTAACTTTTGAGAAGCTTTAACTTCTTCCCCATCAGATAATTCATTAATATTCATAATTTCTTCAACTGTAGTCAAGTACTTCTTTGCTATACTCCAAAGAGTATCCTCTGGCTGAACTACATATATTATTACACTTGCTTTTTTCTTCGGAATTTCTCCATCATCGATAGCCATATTAACAACAAATTTATTTTTTATGCTGTAATATACCTTGCAGTGAACTTTCACAACTGCTCTAATAGATATATTTCCTGCCTCTAAACTGCCTTCTACCATCTCTAGAGATACCTTAGCATTAGATTGCATATTTGGTTTTGTTCCAGCTATATCAACCTTGCAGCTGAAAGGAATTTCATCATTTACAGTAGATAAATACCTCTCCTCATCCTCAGTTGAATATAGCACATTAACCTTTAATAGTCCCTCAATTTCTGTTTTATCATTTTTAATATTTTTATCTGTAATACAAACGGTTCCTGTAGTCATTATAACTTTATTAGGTTTTAGTTGTTCATCTTTTACATCAATATCACCCTTAACTAAGCTTTCATTATATCCGTGACCTTGTATCACATTAATATTATTTTCTTTAATATCCATGTTTAATAGTTTTGTAGGACAATATACATCTTGTATTACTTCAACTTCTTCTTTATACATTACCTGAGTAATGGCCTTAACTACAAAATCTACATCAATTATCCTACTTTCACCCATGTCATCTTGTCTAACGTCATGTTCAAAGGATTGTACTTCAAAATTAGTGAAATATTCCATATTGGGCTTTAACTCATCAACGGTAACCTCTTTATATAATGGCACATTTTCTGATATACAGAATAAGTCCCTTCCATTTTTACCTTTATATAATATAGATACATTAGCCATAGATTCTATTTTAAGTCCACCATCATATACTCTTACATCTTTTTTACCAATAGTAACATTATATTTTATAACCTTTAAACACTCATTTTTGTCCATATCAATTTTAACTTCTGCTTTTCCAGCTAACTCAGTCTCAATTGGCTCCATAACCTTATCTACAGTCATAGGATTCTTCAAGAACTGAATATTCTTTCCTTCATGTACATCCTTAACTATTTCAAAGGAATTTATATTATATCCATTGCACTTACATATAATAAATCCTTGAATAGCTATTTTTCTTTCATTAATAATAACACAATCCATATGTTCAATATTTAACTCTATATCGCAATACATGTTTGATTGGGCACCAACCATATCAATAGACTCAGAAATATTGCCATTGTATACTACTGAATGAGCCTCAGTAGCTCCCCCATCCCTAGCCATATAAAGGATAGTATACTGAAGTTGACCCTCTAAATTCACTCTATCTGTTCCAACTTCTCTATTAGTTATCATAGGTTTTACATCTAACATTAGTATATTATCCACATCTGGTAGCGTATCAGGTATAACATATTCTTCCTTTATGAACACTTTTGTGTCATTTTCAGCTATTGATTGCTCATATTCTATATAGTCCTTTATCAAATCCAAATCCATAACTTTCCCTCCTAAAATACCTACTAATAATGTATATATGAGAATGTTATGAAATATAACTATTTATACTAAATTTTCCCTAAAGCAAAGATGATTTATTTGCATAATAAAAGAGGCATTCTTAAAAGAATGCCTCTTTATCAGATGACTACCAGCTCTAATACTCNNTTCTAAGTATCAAAAATACTGATACTAAGAATTCTGTTAGTAAGCTTCATAGAAGCTAAGAACTCTGTTTATATTACCCTGCGAATACTAGCTGAACGGTTTTTGTTAGTACATCACTATAGCTGTAGCTAACAGTACGTTGCGAACTACTATCAAGCCTAATTACAAATATACTGTCATATGTTTTTTCTAAAACACCGTCATTTACTACTACTTTACGTCTTCCTCCATTTGCCCTTAATGTCACTTTTTCGCCAACATGACTTTCGATATCTTTTTTTATCGTAGTCAATACATTTCCCATTTTCACAGTAGACACCCTCTTTCTAATATTTCCATAAAGGCTTCCAACTATATTGTAACAGTTATCCACTCTCATGTCAAGCAAACTAAATATTTTACAACATTTTATTAACATTTGTCAATGTTAAATATTCGTTAATTTTTTATGTATTACTTTGATTTTTTAAATATTATGTCGTTTATTTAGCTAAAATGAACGTAAATCAACTTGACATTAGTATGTGTATTAATTGTTTAGAATATTCACATATAAATATATAATTTTATATTTTCGAAGAAAGAGGCTTTCGCAAAATATATTACTAATCTTATATAAAATATTGAAGATGCACTTTAATATTATTACGAAAGCCCCCTAAACTTATCTACGACATAAAAATAGGATGCCAAAATAAATTTTACTATTTTGAAACATCCTTTAACTATTTATTTTATATACTGTGATTTAGGATATCCTGTTCTGTATTTACCTCTAGTTTGTAATCCTCCTACCCCTTTAATACCTGTAATTGTATTCTGAATTACATCTTCAATATTTACTATATCGTCTATATTGGTATAAGCTACCTTTTCACATATAAGCACAGGATCTAAACAATGAATCAACACTCTGCTGGGAGATGATGCAAAATTAGCACCCGCATCTAGTAAAGCTTCATAATTTGATTGACATGCTCCTGCAAAAATAACTAAATCATCATAATTGGAATTATAGCTTCGCAGTAAGGAAACGCACTCTACAAAATATCTTGAATTTCTATAATTACCCAAATCCATATAGTCTGAAATATTCTTACTCATTCCATCATGTCCTGTGATTACAACTATATCCGGATTTACTTCCTTCACTAAATCTAATATTACCGAGGGTTGGTCCTTTTCTGCTATTACTTTACCTACGGCCTCAATAGATAGTTGCTTGTATGTTTTTAAACAAATATCTAAATATTGAGGATCACCATCAATATGGAGTATTTTACCCGGTCTTCCAAAAAACAATTCACTATTTTTAATAGATGAACTCTTTTTTTCTTTTCTACTAACTTCATTATCTATAACCCTTAATGTAGCTGAATTTCCTCCTGGAACTGATCTTGTCAACAAAACTTTCTTTAGCGCGGTATTTACTTTTTTATTAAATACCTTATCCTTCTCTCCTACAACTTCATTGTCGATAATTTCCAAATCCTCCTCTACACTATCTGCCTCAATTCTTATATTTAAACCTTTTAGTAAATACTTTTTAACACCGTCCTCATCAATTTCTATATCTATTATTTTAAAGACTATATCTTTATTATAAGACTTTCTGACTACTCTATCGCCTATATTCATGTATACATCCCCTTATGATTTCCTATTTATATAATATGAACTTTATTTAGTAATTGTGAAATATTAGCGTTATTGTATAAGTATAAAATTTTGATAAAATTTTAACGAAATATCTTGAATTTTTATTTTTTCGCGTTATAATATAATTAGTTAAATAAATAACAAAGTTTGGGGGTATATTATAAAATGTCTACTGAAAACATTACTGTAAAACCTATTAATAAGTCTAGTTCTACAACTGATTCAAACTCATATTCACCAACGGATATTATATCTACTGTAGATTCTGAAATTAATGAGCTTGTTAAAAATGCTCGTTGTGCCTATGAAGATTTTTTGACTTTTGACCAAACTTCTATAGATAATATAGTTAAAAAAATGACAATATCAGCTCTAAATAAGCATCGCGAACTAGCTAAAATGGCTATAGACGAAACACAAATGGGCGTATATGAAGATAAAATAACAAAAAATATATTTGCTTCTGAATATGTATATAACAGTATAAAGAATTTAAAAACTGTAGGTATTGTAAATGAAGAAGAAGACTATATGGAGGTTGCGGAACCTATCGGAGTGGTAGCTGGAGTTACTCCAGTTACAAACCCAACCTCAACTACAATATTTAAATCACTAATAGCTATAAAAACTAAAAATCCTATAATATTTAGTTTTCATCCTAAAGCTCAAAAATGCAGTATAGCTGCTGCTCAACTACTTTTAGATGCGGCCATTGAAGCAGGTGCTCCTAAAAACTGCATTCAGTGGATAAACAAACCTTCTATTGAAGCTTCTCAGAAACTTATGCTACATCCTGATGTGGATATTATTCTTGCCACTGGTGGACCTGGAATGGTTAAATCAGCTTATTCTACTGGAAAACCGGCCCTTGGAGTTGGAGCTGGAAATGTTCCTTGTTATATAGAAAAAACAGCTAACATTAAAAGATCTGTCAATGATTTGGTCCTTTCAAAGTCCTTTGATAATGGTACAATCTGCGCATCAGAACAAGCCGTAATTATAGATAGAGAAATTAGTGATGAAGTAATATCTATATTAAAAGAACGTAATTGTTATTTCCTTAATAAAGAAGAGATGTTAAAACTTCAAAAGATTGCTATAGATGAAAAAAGACATAGCATGAATCCAGATATCGTAGGTCAAGATGCTAAAAAAATTGCAGATATGGCTGATATTAAGGTTCCAGAAGGAACTAAAATCTTAGTCTGTGAACCAGGGGGAATTGGAATTGATTATCCTCTTTCAAGAGAAAAGCTTAGCCCTATTCTTTCAATGTTTATAGTTGATAGTACTGAAGATGGAATAAAAGCTTGTGAAGATATGATTAATTTTGGTGGCTTAGGCCACTCTGCAGTTCTTCATTCTACTAATGATGAAGTTATTCAAGAATTCTCTAGAAGAGTTAAAGTTGGAAGGATAATAATAAACTCACCTTCATCTCAAGGAGCTATTGGAGATATTTATAATGTGAATATCCCATCTTTAACTCTAGGTTGTGGAACTATGGGAAGAAATTCAACTACTCAAAATGTTAGTGCAAACAACCTAATAAATATCAAACGTGTAGCTAAAAGGAGAGTTAATATGCAATGGTTTAGAGTTCCTGAAAGAATTTTCTTTGAGCCTGGCTCTCTTTCATATCTTGAAAAATTACAAGGAAAAAGAGCCTTCATTGTAGCAGATAAATTTATGGATAGACTTGGTTATGTATCTAAGGTAATGCAGCATCTAAAAAAAGCTAACTTTGACATAAATGTATTTTTAGATGTAGAGCCAGACCCATCTACAGAAACAGTCATGAGGGGAACTGCACAAATGAATAGTTTTGAACCGGATGTTATAATAGCCCTTGGTGGTGGCTCGGCTATGGATGCTGCTAAAGGTATGTGGCTTTTCTACGAAAATCCTGATATAGATTTTAACGGTCTTAAACTTAGATTTATGGATATCAGAAAAAGAGCTTTTAAATTTCCTCATCTAGGTAAAAAGTCTAAATTAGTAGCTATCCCAACAACTTCTGGGACTGGTTCTGAGGTTACCTCCTTTGCTGTTATAACTGATAAAGAAAATAATATAAAATATCCTTTAGCTGATTATGAACTTACTCCTGATATTGCTATAATAGACTCTCAATTGGTTATGACTGTGCCTCCATCAGTTACAGCTGATACTGGATTAGATGTTTTAACCCATGCTATAGAAGCTTATGTATCTGTTATGGCTTCTGACTATACTGATGCTTTAGCCCTTAAGGCTATTGAAATTGTATTTAAATACCTACCTATAGCCTACAAGGATGGTAGCAATGCTCTTGCTAGAGAAAAAATGCACAATGCTTCTTGTATAGCTGGTATGGCATTTACTAATGCCTTCTTAGGTGTTAACCATAGTATAGCTCATAAATTAGGTTCAGAATTCCATATACCTCACGGAAGAGCAAACGCTATTATGCTTCCACATGTTATAAAATATAATGGAAGTAATCCAAGTAAACTAGTATCTTTCCCTAAATATGAATATTATAAAGCACCTGAGAAGTTTAAAGAAATAGCTAAATTCCTAGGCTTAAATCACTCTACCTGCGAAGAAGCTGTAGATAGCTTGGTAGAGGCGGTTAGAAACCTTATGATAGAGCTAAATATCCCAACTACCCTTAGTCAATGTGGTGTCACTAAGGAGCATCTGGACTCTATATTATATTCATTAGCAGATGAAGCCTTTGAAGATCAATGTACTACAGCAAATCCTAGACTACCTCTTGTTTCTGAAATTGCAGATCTGATAAAGGATGCATTCTAATCTAAAATTTAAGATAAAAAGTTGTGGGTACAATGTATTCCACAACTTTTTTATCTCATCAAGGAAATCTCCTTAAATATTATATGCTTCTTTGAATTGTTTCATAAACTTCTCAAAGTTTTCTCTCTCCTGTATAAGCTCTTCCATTTTCTTATTAAAAGTATTTTGTACCCAGTTAACTTCATTATAATAATACCTATTGCATATTCTCCAATACCTTTGAGGGAACATTAAAAAAGCATATAATACCATATATTCATCCTCTTCTAATGGAGATATCTCATTATAGTTGTTAATAATAAGTTTTGCTATCTCAAAATCCCAATCTCTTCTCTTCAAAACCTTAATCATGAAATTGGATAGATCAAAGGCTCTAACCTCTCTCTTACAATAGTCAAAATCTATTATGCTTACTTCATTCTTTTCATCTATTATTATATTATGATAAGTAAAATCGTGGTGGCAGAAACTCTTTTCTTCCTCGGATATTCTACAAATATTATAATAATTAGATTGATTTAAAGTTTCCAAGGCTCTTTGCCCCAAATTTTTATAATAATCCATGGATTTCATATAATTTAAATCAAACTCGGTTTTATGATTTTTCTTCTTTCTAACCATTTCCTTCATTTTATCAAAGGATTTTATTCTTTTTTCCATTAAATGAGGCCATCTACCTAAGTCTGATTTTAATTTACTATTCTCAGATGGTTCATATCCCTTTGACGCTAAATGAAAATTAGCTAAAGCTTTAGATGCCAATATTAAATCGTCATCTCTATGAAAATCACACTCTCTCCCTTCTATCCATTGCGATAAAGTATAAATATCTTCATTTACTAAAGCATATGGCTTCTCTTCTGTATTAAGATAATATCTATCTATGTTCTTAAACCCATTATAGTATAGATGTTCTTTAGCACCATATACAAAGAGTAACTTTTGGGTACCATAACTTATCTTCTTTAAGCACCTGACACCTTTATTTGTTTTTAATTGATATACACCCTTATTGGGTTTAATAATTTCAATTTTAATATCAAACTGACGTTCAATTTCAAACTCTCTCATCATAATTCCGCACCCCCTCTATAATTTATATGTATTAGTATCATAATTTAGAATAGTTCATAACATATTTGAGTTTAATTGAATAGTATAGATTATAATAACCTATTATAAAGGAGTATTTGTATGAATATTGGTATCGACATCAGAGCTGCCAAATGGTATAGAGGTACTGGTATAGGGACCTATGCATATCAACTTATAAATGCCATTAATAAAGTTGATTCTGTAAATAAGTACACTCTATTTAATGATGGTAACTCTACGCCTATTAACTTTAACTCTAATTTTAAAATTTCTTCTATTTTTAATAACAATACTGATAACTTTTGGGAAAGTGTTAGTCTCCCTATAAACTTAAATAATGAAGATTTAAACATATATCATGTACCTCAAAATGGTATTGGCTTACCTTTAGACCACAAACTCCCTTTTGTTATTACTCTTCACGATACAATACCAACTCATATGCCTGAAACCGTTGGTGATAAATATCTTAACCTTTTTAATAAGGAAATGGAGAATATAGTAAGTAGATGTGACGGTATAATTACTGTTTCTAATTTCTCAAAGGAAGATATTTCAAAGGACTTTAATTTTCCTAAAGAAAAAATATACGTTACCTACTTAGCTAGTGAAGATATTTATAAACCCCTTGATAAAATTCTATGCAGCACTATAATGAAAAAATACTATTCTCTACCTAAAAATTATATTTTATATACAGGAGGATTTAGTCCTAGAAAGAACATTTCTGGTCTTATTGAATCCTTTAGCAGGATGCATAACAAGCTTCCTAATGATATGAAATTAGTTATAGCAGGAACTAAGGGTAAATCTTATAGCATTTATAAAGGCCTTTGTGAAAAGCTAAAGATTGATGACAAGGTTATATTTCCTGGATTTATAGCTATGGAACATATGCCTTACCTATATAATAATGCAGCTCTCTTAGTATATCCCTCCTTCTATGAAGGCTTTGGACTTCCACCTATAGAAGCTATGGCATGTGGTATACCTGTAGTTGCATCTAATGTAACTTCCATACCTGAAATTTTAGGTGACAGCGCTATGCTTTGCTCACCCTATGACATAAATGAACTTACAGAAAGTATTTTAACAACACTACTAGATAATGAAGTTCGAGATGATTTAATTCATAAAGGCTTTATAAAGGTAACCTCCTTATCTTGGGAAAATACTGCAATAAATACTTTGGAAAGTTATAAAAAAATAGTTTCATCATAGGGTAAATAGAAACTACATCATTTTGTATAATAAATAATTCAACTTCATATTTCCATAAAAGAAAGGGTCTGTTGCACCTAATGCAACAAACCCTTTTCTGCTACACTCTAGGGGGGACTAGGTTGTAGCTAACACGTAAACATTTTTGAAGCTTTCTACCATCTCTTGTCTTTCTTCTATATCTTGCACTCTTTTTTCAATTTTATACAGGTAACTATCATATTTCCAAAGTTTTTTTCTATAAAAATAATCTCTTGATATAGAATAGAAACTTTCTGGGAATAAAAGCATTCCATACAACACTTGATACTCTTCCTTTAATAGCGGAATTTCCTTATTATATTCATCCATAATTTGCTTTAATACATTAAAATCATAGCAACTGTGCTTTGTAGTTTTATTTATAAAATTACATATATCATGTATTCTTAAATCTATTATAGAGTAGTCAAAATCTATAAAATATCCTTTATTATCTTTTATTAAAATATTATGATAAGCTAAATCATGATGACAAAGAATAAAATTTTCTTTATCCTTACATAACTCCATATAACGGGAATTTTCTAATACATCTATACTATTCCTCATTCTTTCAAGGAAGTAATCTGCATGTTTAAGAAATATTTCATGAAACTCATTTTTATTCTTATAGCTTAAAGCTATAGCTTTCATTTTTTCCAAATCCTTAAGCTTTTCCTTATAACTATCTATAAGTTTAAACCCTCTAAACCTGTCACCTTCCTTGCAAAACCCTATTCCTTTTGATGCTTTATGCATATCTGCTAAACTATTAGTTGCTATATTAATATCCAAAGGATTATTATATTCACACTCTCTTCCTTCTATCAAATCCATAACTACATAGGTACTTTCTTTCCACTTTGTGGTGATATGTCCCATATTATTTCGATAAAAATTTATGATTCTATCAAATCCATTGTTTATTAAATAATTTATTCCATATACTATAAAATATAAATCTTTCTTAGCATAATCTACTTTTTTTAATATTTTATTTCCCTTATCTGTTACAAGAATAAATACCTTTCTTAAGGGAATTATATCTGTTACTAAAAAATCATAGTTATCAAAAAACCTTATGTCTAAATAGTACTTACTCAGCCATTCTTTATAAGAAAATCTATTTTCCATAGCCTTTAAGCCCACCTCCTTATATTAAAGACATCTCATCCTCCTTAATGCCATTTAATAACCTTCTTATATATTCCTCTTCATTCCAATTCTTTTTATTCTTTTTGTACTTCTCATATATTTTAATAAATTCATAAGGATAAGATAAAAGTGCTTTAATGAAAATTTTACTATTCTCTTCTAATCCTTCTAGTTTACAAAATTCATCTATACATCTATTAAAATCTACCTTAAATCCCTTTCTCTTAAGTTTTACTAAGAAATAGTAACAATCCATTTCTACCATGTTATATGCTATATCATCGAAATTTACAATTTCTATAGTTTCACCTTTTCCTAGATTATCAAAATCTACATCAGTTAAACATATCTCCACATTATCCATACTTCTTGCAACTAAGTCCATGTATCCATTGTTCATTATGGTATCAATAACATTCTCACCTCTAGCTAAAATCTTGTATCCTCTTTCTAGAACTATTTCTTCTATTCTATCTGCTGGTCCATTTTCCTCAATCTTCTCTAAGCTTCTTCTGAGCTTATTAAGT
The DNA here is from genome assembly GCA_002316385.1 of Clostridium sp. UBA1056. Lineage (GTDB taxonomy): Bacteria > Bacillota > Clostridia > Clostridiales > Clostridiaceae > Clostridium_J. The sequence goes on along the minus strand of DCDL01000054.1, from coordinate 65,166 downwards.
TGAATTTTATCATCTTCTATTAATTTACAAGTATGATTATTTATTCTCTTTCTTAGATATCCATTAAATCCACAAGATAGTTTATGGACTTCATTTATAATATGAATCTGGTCTAGTACCTTTCCCTCTAGTATTCGCCTGTTTAATGTTTCATTATTTTTAAGCATAAAATTTACTTTTTTAACGCCCATAGTAGTTAAATATTGCTGGAAGCTATCATAAAAAAATCTATTCATTTTATCACCTCTACTTGTGTTTATTCTTTTCCACTTTATTTATCTTCTTGAGTATTTCTTCCTTCTCCATTTGAAGCTCCATCATCTTCTTTTTTCTTTTCTTAATCTTTTTTAACTCTTTAATATAAGCCTCCATATCTTCTAATCTTTTATCGTAATCTTCTAAGCTTTTTATTTCTTCCATATTTTCTATATATTCATCGTAATTTTTATTTTCATTCTTACTCACATAATCCCCTCCCTAAAGATTATTCAACTTAAATTGTCTAAACTCATTTATAAATTCCTGTCTTTCATCTCTATCATCAGCATAGGACTTTAGTTTTCTTAAAAAGAATTCCTCGCCCCACATTTTTTTCTCCCAGTAGTATTGAATACCCCGTTGCCAATAATCTTGAGGAAACTCCATAAAAGCAGCCATGATTTTAATATCATCTTGCTCTAATTTATGAGCTGATTTGTAATCCCTTAAAATGATTCTTACTCTTTCTTTATTCCATCTACCATATTTCATCGCCCTAATTAATAGACTTGCTAAATCATGCAAATGAGTATCTAAAATGCAGTAATCAAAATCAATGATATTTATTTTATTGTCATCACCTATAAGCACATTATGATGGGCGTAGTCATGATGACAAAAACCTCCTAATCTTATCTCATCAAGCATTTTACTTTCATATTTTGTATTACAAAGATTATCTATAGCCCTATCACACCTTTGAATCTCATCTTTCATCATACTCAAATAATATAAATCTACCTCTGTCTTTTGAGGGTTTCTATCTATTATATCTTTGAAACTCAATATTTCTCCCTTTCTTGTCCTATATACTTCTATCCACTTAAACCATCCCACTCTAGGTTTCATATCTTTACTTATTACAAATCCTTCACTAGATTTATGAAGCTGACCTAGTTTTTTAGCAGCTATAGAAAGTTCAATTGGATTCTCATAAGAACTTTCCCTTCCATTAATCCACAATGTTACATAGGCAAAATTCTCATCAAATTTTATATAATCGCTCCCTCTTGTTGTTTTTATTATGTTTGGTACATATTCAAATCCATTATTATTTAGATGTTTCATAGCTCCTAATATGAATAAAAAATGTGGAAGTTCATATTTTATTATCTTTAAGCAGTATATCTGTTCATTTGTCTCTACTCTATAAACACTTTTTATTTTTTCTATAGAAGTTACTAAAATGTTATATTCTTTTTTTAATATTTCTGCTATCTCTAAATTTTCCAAAAAAACCTCCTCCATGAACCTTCTATAGGTAATATATGATAGTTGGAATAAATGTGTGTTTAGTTTTCAAGTATTTGTAACACTTATTTATTCCCTGATTAATATGTAATATATGGTTTTTAAAGGAGTGAAAATTATGAAATTAGCCATAGATGGTAGAGGTATAAACTGGTATAACGGCAGTGGTATTGGAACATATACAGAAAACCTTTTGAAAAATTTACTTAACATAGATAGAAATAACTTTTACCAAATTTATTGGTCTGGTGAAAACTATCAAAGCTATCAAAAGGAAAATACAAATTTAGTTATGTGCTCAAAAAAATATCAAAGATTCTTCCAAGATAGCTTTTTCCCAGAAGATTTAAAGAGAGAAAATATAGATTTATATCATATCCCGCAAAACGGTATAGGATTGACATCTGAAGTCAATTGTAAAAAAATAGTTACAATTCACGATTTAATTCCTTATATAATGCCTGAAACTGTAGGTAAAGGATACTTGCTTAAATTCTTAAAGGAAATGCCTTTTATAATAGAATCAAGCAATGGAATTATTACAGTATCTGAATACTCAAAACAAGACATCCTTAGATTTTTCCCAGTGGACGAAAATAAGGTCTTTGTTACTCCACTAGCTGCTGATAAAAAATATAGACCTTTAGATAAAGAGCAATGTAGAAATATAATAGAAGAAAAATATGGAGTAGATAAACCTTTTATCCTTTATCTTGGAGGCTTTAGCAAGCGTAAAAATGTATACTCTCTAATAACCTCCTTTAGTAAGTTAGTGAAGCATATGCATAAGGAATATAACTTAGTAATTGTAGGTTCTTATAGAGATGAATCCCAAGAACTTGTAAAATTAGTTGATAAACTTAATATGAGTAGATATATAAAATTTACAGGTTTTGCTCCTGATGAAGATTTGCCTATTTATTATAATGCTTGTGAATGCTTTGTATATCCTTCACTTTATGAAGGCTTTGGTTTACCACCACTTGAAGCAATGAGTTGTGGAACTCCTGTAATTTCTTCTAATACTACCTCTATTCCAGAGGTAGTCGGTCATAGCGGGATTTTAATCGATCCTCATAGTGATAAATCTCTTTTAGATTCTATGGAACTTATGCTTGGTAGCGAAACTCTTCGCGATGAATTTAGCAAAATTGCTCTACTAAGAGCAAAAGAATTTTCTTGGGAAAACACTGCTAGAAAAACCTTAGATATATACAATGATATATATTTAAGAACTATAGAGGAAAGCTAATGATATAGATATATATCCTATTATGCCTAGTTAAACATAGAGCCTTTTATTAATAACATCCCGTCAAATAATGCATTATATGAAATTTTCTCTATATAAATATATAAAAAGTTATATAGGGAACTTTCCGTATATTTAACTACTTTAAAAAGTTAACTATTTAAATAGTTAGTCTCTTTATAGGAATTTGAGGATATCTATTATTTAATAGTGTAATTAATGTCCTAATAAAGCTTGATATATTAGTAGGCCTACTATTACCTTTAATTACTATAACAAGTAAATACACATTTCAACTCTTCCTCAAAATATAAAAACTCACTGTATAATAAAACAGTGAGTTTTTTATATATTAGAAAATAGTTTTATAAATTGCTAGTAAAGCTTATATAGAATTCTAACTTATCTAAAAGCTACTATTATTACTTCTAAGATATATCAATATATGGTTCTCATCCCCTATGAATATGGGAGTTAATATTATCACACTCCTATGAATTTTTAACTAAGCTTTATTGAAAAATTAAACTTTTTATAAAGCTTAATTTCACTTAATATTACAGGAATTCCTCTAGTCCTTTCCTTTCCTTCATTTCATTAATTAGATGCTTTAATTCCTGATCTTTACTTTTATCCATTACTAGAATAACATCCCCTGCATCTACAATAACTAAATCTTTAATACCAAACCCTATAATTAGATTTTTCTGTCCAAATATTGCACAATTTTCACTAGAATCTAAGTATGCAGAACCAATTACCTTATTACCATTATATTCATCTAGGAATCTCGTTAAGGATGCAAAACTTCCAATATCATCCCACTGGAATTCACTTTCTATTACATATCCCTTTCTAGTTTTCTGCATTATTCCAAAATCAACTGAAATACCATCTATTCTCCTATATTCTTTCTCTATAACTTCTTCTTCATCCTCTTCTCCAACATGCTTATAGATTTCACTAATGGAGATATACATCTTGGGCAAATATTTTTGCATCTCCCTCATAAATACATCTGCTCTCCAGACAAACATTCCGGAATTCCATAGATAGGTACCTTTTAAAATAAAATCCTTAGCTACATCTATATTAGGTTTTTCTGTAAATCTAGCTACCTTATAAGTCTTCATAGAGCTTGTTACTGGATCTCCCATTTCAATGTATCCATATCCTGTCTCTGGCCTAGTAGGTTCAATGCCTATAGTTATAAGTCCCCTCCTTTTTTCTGCTAACTCTACGGCATTTTTTAAAGTATCTAAAAATGCTTTTTCCCCATCTATATAATGATCAGATGGTAACACTACCATAACAGCATCTTTATCTCTCTTTAACAGCTTGGCTGCTGCAAGACCTATACACGTAGCAGTCTCTTTTTAGACGATATGGTTCTTTTTCACAAAATTTAATAAACTATTGCCCCATTTCTTTTAATTTCTTCTGACTTACTATGCTTAAAAAATAAACTACTAGAAATTTTACATGCAAATGAATCTACTTATTTTGTTCTAACTTCATCAATAGTATATTAAATACACTATACTTTATATTGTAATTTAAGCTTCTCTATAATTATATTTATTTATGAAATTTAAAATATACCTGTACATTTTTTTCCTTTGTATTTTCATCTTCTATTATAACAATTTTATCAATTAGGGTTTCTACTAATTTTCTGTCAATTGTTTTTCCACTTAGCAAAGCATCCATTTCATGTTTATATTTCTTTAGCATCTCTTTTACATCGCCATTATTAGCGTTTAAACTTTTTAGTTCATCTCTTTTTTTTATAAGTTTATCTTGCTTTATTTGAATCTCATTCAACATAAACTTAAAATTTCTTTCGTTTATTGTTTCTTCTAATTTATCTTCATATAACTTTTTAAACTGATTATCCAGAAATTTTAGTTTCTTTTCTACTAACTCCAAATTATTTAGAACATTATTTTTCAATTTTAAATTATTATACTTATTATAGATTTCTTCTTTATCACTTTTTTGTTCCACCATATTTTTTATTTCGTTTGAGACAATCTCTATAAGCTTGCTTTCCTTAATACTGTGAGGAGAACATCTTTTAGCCCCTTGCTGACTATTTGTACACTTATATCCTTCATAGCTTTTTCTATAAGTCATACTGCCACTACACTTTCCACACTTTAGTACTGTAGAAAATGGATGAACTATTCCATTCCTATACCTGTAATTATTAGTAGAACGGTTTTTTATCATTTCTTGTGTACGATTAAAAATTTCTTTAGTGACTATACCCTCAAATTCCCCTCCATAAATCCACTGTTCTTTGGGCATAACATTAATTTTTTTTACCTTATAACTTACTTTCTTATATCTTCCTTGTACCATATAACCACCATACTTAGGATTTCTAAGTATACTCATTATTGTATTGTTACTCCATTTACCAAGTTTTTTTCTAGCAAAATTCTTAACCTTATTTGATGGTGGTTCAATTTCATTTTTATTTAGATAAGAGGCTATCTTACCTGCTCCCCATCCTGATAGATATTTATTAAATATATCTTTTACTACTTCTGTACTCTCATCATTTGCTGGATCTAAAGATATTGTTTTTAAATTTCCTTCATAAGTTTCTGTAAATTTATACCCATATGGTGGTTTACTTGCAATACTGCTTCCTCTTTCCATTCTTGTCTTAAGTGCAGAACGGACTCTTTTGCTACAGTCTTTTATATACATTTCATTAATAATGTTCTTGAAAGGGATAATATCATTGTCAAATTCCTGTTCTGTATCTACACTATCAAGCACAGATACAAATCTAATGTTGTTTACTTTAAAGTAATCTTCTAAATAATATCCAGCAAGAATATAGTTTCTAGAAAATCTAGATAAGTCTCTGGTAACTATCATATTTATTTTATTACTTTCTATATCTTCTTTCATTCTAATAAAAGATTCTCTTTCAAAGTTAGAACCAGAACTACCTTGATCTTCATAGATATCTATTAAGTTATATAGGGAATCTACATCTTCCTTAGACTTATCTAGTATCCATTTCTTTAGATTTTCAACCTGCATTGGAATAGACTCTGACTGCTCTTTTTTATCTGTAGAAACTCTTGCATAAATCGCTATATTCCATATTTTATTCATTTACATCCATCTCTTCACTTGTGGATGAATAGCATTTATCAATTCTATTATTTCGCTCATTCTTAATATTTTCTTCTATACTTCTCATTTTATCTTCTACTAATTGATTAAATAGCTTTGTAAAATCTTCTATGCCATAAAATAAAGTAATTGGTATATCTTTTTTCATAAAGATTTCCTCCCATTTATATCTATTACTATATTTAATAGAAATTTTTATTTTTATTACCAAACCAGGAAATCTTACAATTGGTAGTAAACTTCATTTTTATCTATATTTATAACATATCTTGATTTTCATATTTTTTAGATTTCACAAAAAAGCTGTATAAAATTAAGCTTAAAACTCAATTTTATACAGCTAATCATATTTAATAAATTTCCTGCTAACAATTCATAATATTCTGTTATGACACTTCGGCGGAGCACACTAACTGTCACATAACCGAAGGATCGATTTTAAATGTGCACAGTTAGTGTCGCGGAGCTAAATTGCGCATAACTTAATGATGTATATCTGACAAATTACAACCATAGCGCAACACTACAGCAAAAAGGCCAGGAAATTTATTTTTTTATAAATTTAACGTAAACTATGTAATAATTATATCATATTTTGACTATTTTGGCTAGTATAAAGCATTATTTTAATAAATTTTCACTTCCATCTATTATCTTGGAATATTTCTCTTTATTTACACATGCAAGCCATGATGTCATTCCCTTTATTTCATTTACAACACTCTGTGGTATATTTGAACCACATTCTTTAAGTTTTGATGCATTGTGTATGGCTGCCCTTAGGTTTTTAACCCACTTTTTAGGAACTCCTATTTCATCATTATTGATTACTATACCAGTTATAGCCTGCCTGTTGTTTTCCCTTAAGAATTTAGTTTTCTCAGAATTTATACTAAATCCTTCTTCTCTTATAATTTTAGAAATTATTCCAAGAACTTTTCCTACATTAATGTCCTCTTCATTAGATAATATTATGTTGTCTTTATTAAAGCTAAAACTCATATCATCTGCGTATCTTGAATAGGTAAAGTCATATTTCAAAGCAAGACCATTAAGACGCTTGTCTAGCTTGTTACAGATAATATTTGTGATCATAGGACTTGCAGGTGATCCTTGTGGAAGTATTCTATCACTAGTTTTTACATATACAGTTTCACCTTTAATTTCCATATCCATACGTTCACAATAAGTACATATCATAGCTAACAATGAAGCTACATATCCACTATAACCAAAGTTTTGAAACATTCCTCTTACTCTTTCAAATGTTATTGTAGGAAAGAATTTTTCTAAATCTATGTTGATTAAAAGTTCAGATTTAGCATGATTTTTATGATCCTTTGCACCCGATACAACAGATTTTCCTTTTATAAATCCATGAGCACATCCACTTACTTCTATTTTAGAAAGGATTTCTTCTAATATCGTTCTCTGAACATTTTTAAGTGTTTTTTTAGGAGCTGCAATATTACGTACTCCCCCTTTTTTCTTAGGAATAGTGTATCTTGTATAATTATCAAATTTCACTACATCTCTATGATATGTTAAAAATCTAAGTTGTTTATACTCAATATTAAGAAATTCTGCCAACTCTTTATCATCTTTTATAATAGGGATTCCTAACTTTGTTAGCTTTTCCTCATTTGTTTCTTTTAAAAATAAAGCTTTTGAATATCCTTTTCCAATATAAACTATATTTTCACTTTTGTGTTTCTTCCATGCCTCAGATTTAGCTTTCTGTTCAAGCTTCCTTTGTTCTTTTATTTCTTTACGTCTTTCAATGGATTCCTTCATTATAGCTTGTGAAACATCTTTTCTTATTTTCTCATAGTCCCATGTATCATCGTACTTATCTCTAAGCTCTTTTAATTTATTATTGATTTCATCTTTCTCTTTATAAAGATCATTAATGTCATTTATAACTTCTTCATATTTTTCTAACAGTTCTTTTCTTTTTAGATATTCTTCTGGTGTTTCGTTTACTTGTCTTTCATAAGGTGTAGGAAGGTCTTTAGGCCAAAATCCATATTCCTGCATCTTAATTAATGTAAATTCCTTTTTCCCCATTGTGTTTACAGCATTTCTGTAACTTTGTCTATTATCTATATTACTTCCATAGTTCTCCATCATAACAATTTCTCCATAATATCATTAATTTTGTATTCTTTTTTAGGTTCAAGCTTAACCTTCAAAAATTTTATAGAAATCATATATAAAGCAAGAATATGTTCACATGGTTCTGAAATGTTTCTTGCACCTTTTTTGAATTCTTTGCAGTCACATCTAACATAAGTTATAGCACCATCTTCATCTATTCTAATTTCTGTATCTGTATAATCATATTCGCGGTCAAAATCTGGAGTTCTATAATATTTCCACTTACCCTTTTTAGGATTTGGAGTTTTCATTGAATGTTTAAACACATATTCTCCTTCATCATTTACACTTACAATAAAGTTGTCCATCCCTTCATTAATATGCTCCTGAACATTCAATTCAGTTTCTGTAGTTTTGTACATCTCCTCTGGAAGGGGTTCACTTATTAATCTTCTAAATCTAACTTTATCGTTAATAGGATCATAATATCCTTCACCTTTTTTTAGAAGCATTCCTATTCCTGCTTTACATGCAGATTTTGAATCTTCTTTTAGTTCATTGAAGATTTCATCCATAGATAATGCTCTCTTCTCCTTAAGAAGCTCATATACCTTATTATAATTTCCTTCTCCAATAAATCCTCCCATTATATTAAATGCAGTTCCTTTAACCCAGTCATTAGAAGACCATGATGTAAGTCCAACTGTCATTTTCATACTTCCCATATCAGCTATAATAAACTGTGGCATTCCAAAGCCTAACAATCTTATTTTAAAGGAATTGGCTAGTGGAATTACTTTCTCCATAACAAGCCATCTTCTTCTTCCCCAGATTTTTTCTTCTCTTTTCTTTTCACCATTGTATATTGATTTTAAAGTAAGAACTTCTTTAAAAGGCTCAAAAAGGATTTTTATATTTTTACCTGGCTCTAATATCCATTTCATATATCTTGGGCTTTCCTTAGCTTTGTGCCTTCTTAAATAAGAGCATATATCATACATATCAGTCTTATTAATTGTAACATCAATGCCTCCAAGGCTGGCTGCTGCTGATACCTGGTTAAAGCCTTTTATCCATGTTTCAGGAAGATCTATTTTCTTTTCAACATATTCAGGCATTACACCACTTTCAACTGAAAAGCCTTCTGGATTTACAGATAAATTCACTTCATTGTAGGTTCTAAATCTCTCAATTTCTTTTGCAAGCTTATAACTAAAATCTATATTAGTAGTACCAAGCTTAGGTTCTTGAAGAAGTTCAAATTCATTAATATCTATAGATAAACATCCATAAGTAGATTCATCTATTGAAAAGGCTTCAAAGGAAACTTCATCTTTATGGACTGTAATTACTGGATCTAATACAAGCCATAAATCGTAGTCTCTATCTCTTAAGAATTTCCAAAAATTTCTTTCAAGGTTATTATAATCTCTCCAAATATCCTGTTTATCTATTTCTCCTTTTATTTTATTTCTTAATTTATAGAGTTTTTCTATTTCACTGTCTTTCTCCCCAATTTGAGAAATTAACTCATTCATATTATCATTAAGCTCTTCTCTGACCTGTGGCATATATTGTTCATGCTTAACTATTCTTCTTTCAATTTCACCTTCAAGCCATGCAAAAAAGTCAACTCTTTCTTTCTTTTTAATACTTGTATCTGAAATTACTATTTCTCTAAGCATAAGCATTGCATCCCTAAAAATAAGAGGGTGCTTAAGTTTCCCTAAAAATGATACTTTTTCTTCTCTGGTTAAATCAGGACTAAGACCAAGTGTAGTTTCATTTCCATTGCCAGTGCACATGGAAGGACTTGCATAATTATATTTTACTTTCATTATATAGCTGCCTCCTTTCTTATTTTAGCTAAAGTAACAAGAGCTTTCTCTGAATCCTTTATTATATTTGATCCTCCCATATCTAGTAAAAGATTTTCCACTTCTTCTTTTCTATCTTTATATTTAAGTGCAAATTTATATAGTGCATCATATACACTGTCTTTATTCTTACGTACTTTATTAGGAAGTAATAAAAGAGTTTTTACATAATACATAAACAAATCTTCATTATCTTCTCCAAGACTGTTTAAAATATTGTCTGCCTTATTGGAAATATATACTTTAACTTCTGCTGATGTATGTTCAAGCATATGTAAAATAAAATCTTCTGGAACAAATTCTCCATATATCTCTTTAAGTTTTTGTATTCCAAATGAATAAACCTTTTTAACTGGTGAGTCTATTATTATTTTATGCATCTTCACCCTGTACTCTTCATTCATCTCATTAAAGATTTCTATGGATTTTTTATTCAACATCTCAACATCACTTTCAAAGAAAATAAGCATTGTTGAATATCTTTCAATAAGTTCATCTTCATTTATATTAATAATTTCAAATAATGTTTTTAGCATTTTAGATGTACCCGTTTCTAAAATTCCAATTATTGCACTATCTGAAGGTATTCTATTATTCATAATTGAGCCTATTAAGTTTATTATCATATTATTTCTACTGCTCAATTTTTTGTCTTTATAATTAAATTCAAAGTCTTTCAATATTTCTCTAAGCTCTGAATATGAAAGTGCAAAAATAACCTCTTCTAAATAGCTTTCAATAAAACTTTCCATAGATCCTTTTTCTAAAATTGAATTTATTACACTTTTAATCAATTCACTCTTTTGTCTTTCTGTAATTTCTGTAATTTTATTTACAGATAATGAAAGGGTATCTGCTATTTCTTTAGGAAGCTTAACAGAAGAATTTTTAAATCTATCATCTGCATTAATCAGCGCTTTAACAAAGCCATCATAATTATTTAGTCCTATAGAGCTAATATTAGAATTAATATACTCTATCCATTTTTCTAGATTATCTAAAAACATTAACTCTACAATATTATTGCATGTAAGGCATCCGTTGGTTCTGTTAAAGTAATTTACTCCAAGTTCATTAATATCTTCATTTTCATTATTTATTAAAGCTAACATTATATTAAAGTCAAAAGTCTCTTCATTATTTAATTTATCTTCAAGAACCTCCATAAACATCTGAGCTAATGGTTCGTACGTTGTCATTGTTAATTTTATAAGCTCTTCATAATTCATTTTTTCTATTAACTTACTAGTTCTTTCTGATTCTTTTAAAATAAAATAACATGCTTTAAATATCGTATTTATATGAGCATTAGAAGCAATATACAAAACATCTTCCAAATGGTTGTCCCAAATTTCCTTTTTAACCTCATATCTTCCCCGAAGTTCTGCAAGCTGATCATTTGTCATCCACTCACTTCTTTCACTCCAGTTATCCCATCCTGTAGGAGGCTTTTCCTTAAAATCACAATATAATAAGTTCTTAATAAAATAGTTAAACTGGAAATTCCCTTTAAATTTGCATAAGAAGTCGTCTTCTGTATAGCTTGTTAAGAGGCACTTCATAGCTTCCATAAATCTTTCGTGATCTTTTTCACCATAATGCTCTATAATTCTTCTTACATATTTTTTATGATAATTTAATTCTCTGTTTAAACTGTTTCCTTTAAAATAGTAATGTAATCTAGGTGCATCGAGGTAATAGGCTATCTTACCTATAACGTCTGCCATATTATATGCTTCTGCCTCTTGAAGTATATTTTTAAATGCTTTAAGGTCAAATACAACTCCATCATTAAAAGGCCCTTTTTTATATCTATCTTTTACTCTGGTCTTTACATATTCCCATCGACCATTATTACCACTTTCATAATGACCTTCATACTCAAGAAGCTTTCCTTGAAGAGATAGCTTTCTGTATTTTGCACCATTTAAAGTCTTGCCTTTTGGAACTTCTTTATTATCAATTTTTATTATATTAAGATCAATTTTTTCTAAATTGTCATATATCCATTTTTCTCTTTCTTTTCTTCTTTCCTTTATAACTGCATTTAAATATATTTCTGCACACCTTTTTAATCCTTCTACATAAGAATCATCAGCATAGTGTATATCCTCTTTGCAAATATACTCCGCTTCATCTATAAATGAGTCTATATTTCTCTTTGCACACTCTAAAAACAATCCACTTATTAGTTCTGTACTACCTAGTTTAAAGATATATTTATAAATTTCCTCATCTGCATCACATTCTAATAATTGTGTTAGGCTTTTCTTCCTTACATATAAATTTTTATCACTCATCATTACACATAATAATTCATAATATTCTTTTAGATTTTCAGTAAGTTTAATAATTTCATTTGGATTTTCTGCAAATCTAAAATTCTCAAAAGTAATATTAGAGTTAATAACTTTTCTAACTAATTCTAAATATGATATCTCATCAAAATATGGTATTGTAATTCCATATCCATCATCAAATTTTCTATATTCTTTGACAAGTCCTTCATTATTTAAATTTCTGCTCCATCCATTTGCTCTTGAATCTTTCTTATAATACATTTTAGGAAATTCATCCTGAATATTTCGATTGTAGTAGCCACCATCTTCAACTATGTTTACTGCTTCAAAAGATGGGAGATGTCCATCTCTTCCATTAAATACAGCATAACTTGTATAAGTTACATCATCACATAACACGTTTTCAAATCTTTCAATATCACTATTGTCTACACAATAACTTTTTTCTTCTTTAAACTTATGAATCCCATAAAGTATTAAGAAACTTGGCTCATTTTCATTATTCCATCCCCAGAAAACTAAACTTCTGTATGGATTATTTTCCTGTTTCCATATTCTCTTAGGTTCATTAGTACATCTTCCTTTAATTTTGTCACACATAAACTAACCCCCTTATCGATTTTTATTTATCCATATTTTAAAAAGCAATTTCATATATGTCGTAATTATACATATTAATTATAATTTTATCATAATATTTTATATTCATACAATTATTTCTTATACTTCGACAAAATATAATAAATACTAAAAAAGCTCTGGATATTTTTTGTGAAATCAGTTCATAATATCCATATATACAAGCAAATAGTAGTTGTGATGCTTTTCCTATAAATCATTTTTATTTTGTTGCAGCTTAAATGATGAAAAATGCTGATATTGATGTTTCTTCTTTTGTTCCTGATGTCAGTAATACTTTAGACTCTATGTCTCATATGGAAAGGTTAAAGGAATTTGTTAAAAAGCTTAATATTGAATAACCTGACTCATTCCATGATCAACTTTTAGATTTTGTGATTCTTTTAAGAAAAGGCTTGTTCAATATGACCTCTATCGTCTACAAAGCAGTCTCCTTATTACTAGGCTCTACAAATATATTTTCTTTATTTACTTGAGATAATTCCCCATGAATCTTATCAATATATTCTTTATTAGTAACTACAAATATATTCTCTTTATTTATTAAAGGTTCTATCCTTTTAACTGTGTTAGTTAAAAAGCTATCTTCATTAAAAACTTTTAAGAACTGCTTAGGATTATTAGATCGTGACAGCGGATAAAGTCTTGTACCTTTTCCCCCTGCCAAAATTAATGCGTATAACACAAGTATCACCTTTTATATTGCTTATTCCCATAATATGAGATTTAAGAGAAATTTGTGAAGGATAAAAAACTTCTTTTAATATACCATTATAAGAATTTTTATCGTATAATTATAGAATAGTTTACATACTAGCCTCTAATTACTAAATTAGCTTTATTTATTTTTGCTTAATGTTGTAATAACTTTGTAATCTATCTATTATAAATAGTTGTTAATATGTAATTGATGCATAGTATAGAAAATAATTAGAAAGGGTGCTTTATCTTGGATAATGACAAAACTTCTATTAACAGAAGAACCACTAGCAATCAAAAAAAATCTTTGGATGCTAAAAAAAGAAAGTTAAAGAAAAAAAGAGCAAAGCAACGTAAACGAAGAAAAATTATATCTATTACAATAATTTCACTAATAATATTACTCATTGTATTTTTAGTAAGTATTTATTCTACTCTAGATAAAATGAAACGCACTACAATTGATAATAAAAATTTAGAAATTAGTGATAAATTTAAAAATAACCATGAAAATATAAAAGAATATAATGATATTGTAAATATAGCATTATTTGGACTAGATGAAAAAGTGGATAATATTCAACGTTCTGATGCTATAATGATTGGAACACTTGATCCTATTAATAATAAAATTAAAATTACATCATTAATGAGAGACACATATGTTAATATACCTGGTTATGGCTATGATAAACTTAATCATGCCTATGCCTATGGTGGTGCTGAACTATCTATAAGAACTATAAACAAAAATTTTGACCTTAACATTACTGATTATATTGCTGTTGATTTTACAGAACTTGAGGATATTATTGATTCAATAGGCGGAATTGATATGAAAATGTCTCAAACTGAATTGGAGAATGTTAATGACTATCTTGATACTGTATACACAGCAGCGGGTAAAACTCCAAAGCATGTATCCTTTAGTAAAGATGGTACGGTCCATATGACAGGCTATGAAGCGCTTGGATATACACGAATTCGAGGAACTTCTGGTGGGGATTTTGATAGAACTGAAAGGCAAAGAAAAATAATGAATGAGATGTTTAACAAGATAGCGGATTCTGGATATGCTAAGCTTGCTATTACAATGAATAAGCTTCTTCCATTTGTAGAAACTACTCTGTCAAATTCTGAAATATTCTCATTAGGCACTCAAGTTTTATCTATGAATACTAGAGAGCTAGAACAAGCTAGATTTCCTAGAGACGAGTATAGTGAAAATTCTTTAATTAATGAAATCTTTTATCTTACTTTTGATGAGGATATTGCAAGAAAAGAAATTTCTGAATATCTATTTAAAGATAATAAAATCTGGGAAAATGTAAATTCCAATAATGTTTCATCTCCTTAGGATATATTAATTATTCCTATATATTAACGTATTGTATTAGTTAAAATTACCATGTAAAAAAACTCTAACAAAATATCCACCCTACTAATAGAAACACAACTAACCATCTATGGTGGATATACATGTTAGAGTTTACTAATTATTTTATCTAAGAAAATTGAGAATTTAAAAGATTTTTTACGGTTTTTCTTCCTATTATTGTCAATACTTATAAATACTTGATTCCCGATAAAATTAAAAACGGGAAAAATGCAACTAGTAATAATCTTTTAGGCTCCGTAATTATATATCAAAAATAAGACTCAGAATTGAAGCATCATTTTAACAACTTGCTTCACAATTTAACATAAATAATATCTTAGCTAAATAAAAGTTAAGTTTTATGACTAGAATTACATTAAAAATGTTAGCTCATAATCTATGTTATTTTATAAATTCACAATGTGGTAATATTGATACTATAGAAAAATTAGGCACTTTATTTTTGGATAAATACATAAAATACTTTTGTTTTTAGTAGATTTTTTTGTTTTAAATCGTATTGCATTTATTTCGCTATCATTTGGCTAGCATAACAAGTTATCGTACAAATATATTGTAATATTTATGTAAAAATTCTTATAATGCCTACTTTATTTTTATGTATATATTATAATAAAGTATACATTATTTTATACACATATTAGTTTTAAAATCGATTTTACCATAAAAATAATAAGTTTTAGGATGTGATTGTATTGGGAAATTCTAACAAGAATTCAAATGAAAGAAAAAGAAAAAAACGAAACTCTAAAATAACGATAGCTATTATTTGCATTATTACGCTTATATGTATACTTTCTATTGCGTGGATTTATGGAAATAATCTATTATCTAAAATGAAAAGAGTTGAGATTGACGAAAGCGATCTAGGTATTAAAGAAGAAGTTACTGAAAAAATTGAAACTAGTGAGATTAAAGATATAGTAAATATAGCAATCTTAGGTGTAGATGAAAATGAAGCTGAAGATGATGTAGGTCGTTCTGATGCTACTATGATAGCAACCTTTGATCCTGTCCATAAAAAATTAAAAATTACTTCTATAATGAGGGATACATATATAGATATACCTGATCATGATAAGGATAAGCTTAACCATGCCTATGCCTATGGTGGACATCAACTTACAATAAAAACTTTAAATCAGAACTTTGGGCTTAATATTAAGGATTATGTAAAAATTAATTTTCAAGAACTTGAGGAACTTGTAGATGCTATCGGTGGTATAGATATCGAATTATCAGATGAAGAAATTACAGAAGTAGATAATTATATTGTATTAGTTTCAGAAGCTCTAAATATACCTACTGAAAAATTAATTAAAGATGAAACAACAGGAAAAGTTCACTTAAATGGTTTTCAAACTTTAGGTTATTGTAGAATTAGAAGTACTGCTGGAGGAGACTTTGATAGAACTGAAAGACATCGTAAAATTATGACAGAGATGTTTAATAAGATCTCTAGCGCAGGTACATCACAACTTGCCTCTATGGCAACTAAGCTCTTACCTTATGTAGAAACTAGTTTATCTAATAAAGAAATACTTAATCTAGCAGCTAATGTACTTAATTTAGGAACTAAGGATATAGAACAAGAAAGATTCCCTAGAGATGAATATTCTCATAACTCTAATATTAATGATTTATTCTACCTATGTTACGATGAAGCTTATACAGAGGAACAAGTGCATGAATATATATTTAATGATAGAAAAATGTGGCTAGAGCCTAATCAAAAGGTATATAACCACGATGCTGAACATTTTCACGGTAATTAAGTTTCAAATTATAACTCCAAATACAGATGCTGAGACAGAGGTTTCTACTCCAGATACTAATAATGTAAATAATTCTACAGATGAATTAAAACAGAATAATTCTAATAGTAATTATAAAACTCAAGGTGGAGAAATCTCTACAGGTACTACAGTTAAATCACCTACAGAGGGCACTGGGACAACACCAAAACCTTAATAGGAGGAAAAGCTTTCATGAGTAAAGATAAAAAAGTAAAATCTAAAAAGAGATCTAAGAAATTAACTACTGGCAAAAAGGCACTTATTATAATTTCAACTATTTTAATATTTTCTCTAGCCGCCTTAGGTAGCTATTTCTTATCTATAGTTGGTAAGTTAAATAGCGTAAGTATAAATGATTCAGACTTAGCAATAGACGATTCCAAGAATACATCATCTAAAATTAAAAATATAGCTTTATTGGGTATTGATCAAACTGATGGAGATGTTGGACGTTCAGATGCAATAATTATTGCTACAGTAGATTCTCTTCATAAAAAGTTGAAGTTAACCTCTCTATCTAGAGATAGCTATGTTAATATAGAAGGTCATGGTTATGATAAGTTAAATCATGCCTATGCCTTTGGTCAAGAAGAACTTACTTTAAAAACCATTAATCAAACTTTTGGTTTAGATATTACAGACTATGCTAAAGTTAACTTTAATAATCTTAAGGACATCATAGATATTATAGGTGGTATAGATATTACTGTAGAAGACTATGAACTAGCTGATTTAAATGGAGTAATATCAACCGCGGGTAGACAACACGTAAATGGAACTCAAGCCTTAGCATATTCTAGAATAAGATATAATAGTGGCGGAGATGATAAAAGAACGGAGAGACAAAGAATTGTACTTACAGAAATTTTTAATAAAATATCTACCGTAGGTATTCTTAAGCTTCCTTCATTGGTTAATGATATATTACCTCATGTTCAAACTAGCCTTTCAACTTCTGAAGTTTTAAGTCTAGGAACTAAAGTATTAACCTCTGGAATAACTAATATAGAACAACTAAGATTTCCTCTTCCAGAACATAGTAAAGGTGATAAAATAAACGGTATATATTATACTACCTTTGATGAAGAAGTCACTAAGGAACAAATACAAAAATATATATATGAAGATATAAAACCTGAATAAAATAAGAGCTACATGAATTAAATCATGTAGCTCTCTTTTATTTTGGTAAAAACGCTTTTATGCTATTTAAGACTGCTTCCTCTAAATATAATAAACTCTTGTCTGAACTATCGTTATTTTCACTAGTTACTCCTAAGTATATTTTCATTTTAGGCTCAGTTCCTGAAGGTCTTACCACAAAATAGCATCCATTGCAGAAAATAAATTTAATAACATTTGACTTAGGTAAATTTATATCTTCCCTACTGGAATTTTTTATATTAGTTCTACAACTTAATTTATAATCTTCTTTAATAGAAACCTCATAGTCCCCGAAACTTCTTATATCTTCACTTCTAAAGTACTCAATTATCTCTTTGATTTTCTCTTGACCTTCTTTTCCTTTTAACTCTACAGATATTAACTTCTCTTTATAGTATCCATACTCTTCATATAAATCCAATAATCCTTCGTATAAAGTTTTACCTATAGACTTATAATAGAGAGTCATTTCACATATTAAAGCTGCTGCTATAACAGCATCCTTATCCCTAACAAAGTCTCCTGCTAAATACCCGTAGCTTTCTTCAAAGCCTAGTAAAAATTTATTATCTCCTGGAGCTTCTTCAAAGTTTCTAATGAGTTCTCCTATATATTTAAATCCAGTTAAAACTTCTTTAACTTGAACATCAAACTCCTTGCATATAGGTTTTATCATATCTGTAGAAACTATAGTTTTAATTATAGTTTCATTATTGTTTAAATTCCCAAATTCCTTCAAAGATAATATTATATAGTTCGTTAATAGTACACCTACTTGATTACCAGTAAGAACTTTATATTCACCTTTATTATCTTTTACTACAGCACCTATTCTATCACAATCTGGATCTGTACCAAGAATTATATCAGGATTAAAGTCCTCGGCCATTTCTAAAGCTAGTTTAAACACCTTACTGTCCTCTGGATTTGGATATGGGGCTGTTGGGAAAGCTCCATCTGGAAGTTCTTGTTCTTTAACCACAGCTACATTTTTATAGGAAAGTTCATCTAATACTCTTCTTACAGGAATGTTCCCAGTTCCATGAATAGGTGTATATATTATTTTAAGGTCCTTACCATGATTTCTTACTAAATCTTTTCTTATAGTAAGTTCCTTTACTTTCTCTATATAAGAAGTATATAATTCTTCTCCTATATAGTTAACTAACTTTTTATCAACAGCTTCTTTTATATCTATTACTTTAACTTGATTAAAGGCATCAATCCTATTTACAAAGGTTATAATTTCATTAGCTGAGGCATCTGTAACTTGACATCCATCACTTCCATAAACCTTATAGCCATTATATTCTTTAGGATTATGTGAAGCTGTTAATACAATTCCACCTTGGCAATTTAACTCTCTTACCGCATAAGAAAGCATTGGTGTCGGTGTAAGCTTGTCGTACAAATATACTTTTATCTCATTACCAGCTAGAACTCTAGCAGCATACTCTGAAAACTCCTTAGACATGTGGCGAGAATCATACGCTATAGTAACCTTAGGAGAAGTATATTTATCTTTTAAGTAATTAGCAAAACCTTGTGTGGCTTTCCCTACAGTGTATATATTTAATCTATTGCTTCCAGCTCCAATTATTCCCCTTAGTCCTCCTGTTCCAAATTCTAGATCTTTATAGAATCTGTCTTCTAGATCAGTTTCATCAGCAATGCTTTTTAACTCAGCTTTAGTTTCCTCATCAATTTCTGGCGAGTTAATCCATAGCTCATACTTATTTCTATAATCCAATTTTATCCCTCCTATTAGTTACACTTGTCTTAAATTATATTGATTTATTAAAATGTAGTAATAATATTTATTACTGTAAATATTATTAGGATAAGTTATTTATATTTGTATATTATTTTTGTTCAACATTTTTAATACTCTTAGCTTTAGATATCATACTTTTAATAGTATTTCTATATAGGAATAAAACTATTAATATAACTATAGCTCCAATGATTACTGTAATCATAGAAAACTCTCTAAAGCTTGAATATAGAGCAAGAACTAATATAGCTACTATAGCTATTGTAGTTCTACCTATATGATAATCTACTTTATAAAGCCTTGTAGATATTAAAGTTCTTGCATAATAAAATACGATATATGCAAGTCCCGTAGAAATACCAGCTCCCTTTGATCCTAAAATTGGTACTAAAATGCTATTTCCCGCAACATTAAATAAGCAAGCCAAAGATGCTATTATTACATGGTACTTAGGTTTCTTTTTAAAGTTTATACCTACAACAGATACCTCTGACATAGTATATAGTACTGGCATAAACACTAAAAATGGCATTATGTAAGATGCAACTCTATACTTTTCTCCCAAAAGCAGTACAATTATATCTTTAAATAATATTAAACCAATTCCTACTCCAAACATCAAAAAACTTACTATATCGTTTATGTTTGAGAAAAACTTTGTATCCTCTGGACTTTTTTCATACTTTTCAAAAGCCACTGGTAGCCAAAAATTTGCAAATGATGCCTGTAGTATATTTAAAATGGCTATTATATTATTAGCTGAATTATAGATTCCTACTTCATAGTCACCATAATAAGCTTTAATGGCCATTTTATCGGCTGATTGAAATAACCAAGTAACTAATACTGTAAAAATTAAAGGTATGCCATATTTTAAAATGTCGATTTGAGAGTTTTTAAGTTTTTTTCCTTTAATGTCTCTAAAATTCCAACTATCTCTTTCAGTAAATACAGATACGACAACTAGTACTAGATTTGAAACTAAAGTTGCGTAGGCAAGGGTCAAAAAGCTATTATTATATATCATGAAGAATAATCCTATAGACATAAGATAACTAATTTTTTGCATCACTTGAAGCATAGAATATAGTCTACCCTTTTGCTTCATTCTTACTGTCAGCAGAGAAAATCTATTTATAGATGATAAACTTATATTTAATATAAGTAATATTATAAAGCTTAAATTATAATCAGATATTACATACTGTGATATCGGCACTTTAAATATAATAATTATACATGCTACTATTACATTTAATATAAGAGGAATCTTTACACTTTCAAATAATAACCTATTTCTATTTTGTTCTTCCTCCTCATAAAAGAATCTAACATAAGATTGATCTAATCCGCAGGTTATAATTAACATAACTATATTAACATACATGGTAAATAATCCAAACTTACCATACTCAGCTGGATCTATTATTCTTGTTATAAGAGGTGCTGATATAAGTCCTATGACTAAAACCAGCCAATTTCCTACGGAAAAAGATAAAAATTTTCTAAGTAAGGAATTACGCCCCAACGCATTTAATTTAGAATTTAAATTACTCATATATTTATACTTGCTTATTGATTTTCTAGAAGTTGATCTTCTGGTACATCTTTTAAAACCTTTGCCGGGCTTCCAATTACTACTTTTCTAGCGGGTATATCCTTTGTTACCAAAGATCCTGCAGCTGCAAATCCTTCTTCTCCTACAACTTTACCAGGAAGTACTACAGCCCCAGCTCCTAGTCTACCACCACTTTTTATAGTAATACCTTTAAACTTTCCAAATCTCTCTTTTGATCTAGCTGCATAGTTATCATTTGAAGTTACAACGCAAGGTGCTATAAATACATGATCTTCTACAGTAGAGTATGCAGTTAAATATACGTTAGTTTGAATCTTACAATTTGAGCCTACTGTACAGAAATTCTCTACTGTTGAGCCTCTACCTATAACAGTTTTTTCTCCTATAGTTACATTTTCTCTTATAGTTGCCATATCTGCAATTAATGTTTTATCTCCTATGACTGCACCCCTATATATTATGGTTGTAGCTCCAATTAAACATCCTTCTCCTATAGTACAGTTTGGTAACTTTTCTTCATCTTTAAATATACTATTTACCCCTCTCATTGGAGTTTTACCTATAACCGTATTGTCATCTATTCTAACATTATCTTTTATTATAGTATCCTCATGTATAACTACATTATGACCAATAATGCAATTATCTCCTATAATAACGTTATCTTCAATAACTGTGAATCTTCCAACCTTCACATTGTTACCTATAATAGCTTTTTCTGATATATAATTCATATGTACACTTCCTTTTTATCTTTTAATTGATTAATATTTATATTATTTTATGTGTTATAAACTTTCATATAAATCCATATATAATCTACTTTGTAGTCTATTCTTTACTAATTTCTACTAGATACATTATATCCTATTTGATACATATCTTCTATAGAAATAAAAAGAGAATGCTATTTTTAGTGTGCTAGCATTCTCCTTACTAAAATTTAATTTTATATTCTACTACTTAAAAAAGCAATTAAATTGTTTGCTGTAGCCATATCCGTTCTTTCTAGATCCGTTGGTTGAAGCTTAATACCAAATACCTCTTCTATTTTTAGTAACACTTCTATAATTCCTAATGAATCTAATAATCCAGCCTCAAATAAATCTAAGTCTAAATCCTCTCTTATTTCATCAGTTCCAGTTACTTCCTCAAATATATCTAATACTTTTTCTTTCATTTAATTTTCCTCCTAAAACTTAATTTATCTAATTTTATTATACATTCTATATATTATATATTTATCAATACTATTTAAATTTTTTAGCTTTATTTATGAGTAAATAAATACCCTGAGAATAACAATAATCCAAAACAAGCTACATGAAAATTAATTAAAATCTGAACTCTTTGAAACCATTTCTCTTTTTTATGTTTTTTATAAAACTTAGATTTTCTTTGTACTATATCTGTAAGTACCAAAACACTACCTTGATATATTCCATATATTATATAGAATACTTCTAATCCATGCCAAACTCCCATTGTAAGCATAGTTATCATTTGAGCAAAATGAGATGCCCTAAATCTATCTTTAAATCTTTTCTTTCTCATAGAGCTTAAAAGAATTCTAGAGTATAGATAATCTCCAAACCACCTTGAAAGAGATATATGCCATCTTGTCCAAAATTCCTTCATATCCTTACTAAGAAATGGTTTGTCAAAATTCTCTGGTGTTTTAATACCAATAATATAGCTTGTACCTACTGCAAAAGAGCTATATCCAGCAAAATCAAAGAATAAATATAAACTATAAGCATACATATAGTTCAAACTATTTAAGAATGTTATATCCGTTGGAATTTTACTCATCCATAGAGTATTTATAATATACGCTATTACAAACTTATATCCTACTCCCTTAATTATTTTTTTTAATCCTTCAAATAAGTAATTATTTATATAATCCTCTTTCTCTATTTTAGTATTTAGATTTTCTTCAAACCTTCTATACCTATCAATAGGACCTGAACTTAGAGTTGGAAAAAATATGATGAAATATACTAAAGTAGAAAACTTAATTTCTTTTATAGTTCCATCATATATCTCTATAATTATCTGTATAGACTTAAAGTTTAAATAGGATAATCCAATAAATCCTATAGGCCCATAGATCGATTTAGCTGATACCTTTGTTATTATTATGGGTAACATTGATAAAAATAGTGCTAAGTAATATATAAATTTATTATCTGTTCTATCACGTATCTCTAAGTATGAATTGATTAATATGATTTCTCCTAGTAAAAACATTATAAATAATACAATTCCTACTGACTTTACCCCTATAATCACTCCTACCATAAATATAGATAATACTATACCATAGGGTTTTATATTTTTTCCCTTTATACCCAACACTATAGCTGGAATAAGTGATAATAATAGTATATACAGATAGAAATAATCTCCATACTGTGTTAATTTTATCATTTTATTTCCTCCATAAGTCTTTTTCTATCTATCTTTCCATTGGTGTTTATAGGAAATTGCTTTATTATCTTAATATTTCTCGGAATCATATAAGATGGTATATACTGCTTTAATTCATCTTTTATTAATATAGAATTTTTAAGATTACTTAATCCGTTATCTTCATTTAGTGTAATTACACCCATTATATGAGATATCTTATCATCTTTATATATAGGAAATACTGCACAGTTATTAACAATATTTACTCTTCTTAAATTATTCTCTATATCTTCAAGCTCTATTCTGAATCCATTTAGTTTTATTTGGAAATCCTTTCTTCCACAATAATAAATCATATTACCATCATAGTAAGCTAAATCTCCAGTTCTATAACCGCTAAGTAGTTTACCTTCTATATTTTCATTAAAAAATACCTTTTTAGTGATTTCCTCATTATTAAAATATCCCTTACTTATGCTATTGCCAATAGCTAGTAATTCTCCTTTTTCTCCTTCTGGCATAGTATTGCCACTTTCATCTACAATTTTAAGAATAGCACCATCCATTGGATATCCTATTGGTATCTCTCTACTATCTTCAATCATTTCTTCACTCACATCAACCGCTGATAATAATACTGTCCCCTCAGTTGGACCATATCCATTTATTATCCTAACTCCAGGAAATCTTAACATAAGTTCTTTTACTAACTTCTTAGATAATACCTCTCCAGCAAATACGAATGTGTTTAGCTTAGGCATTAATTCCTTATTAAAATTACTGTCTCTAATGCACATTTCAGCTAATGCAGGTGTAGAAACCCATGTCTTTATGTTTGAAATCTTTAAAGCATTAAATAATCGTTTAAAGTCCTCTAATGTATCTTTTGATAAGCTAAATAATGTTTTACCACAAATTAGCCCTAAATAAATTGGTATTACTGATACATCAAATGAATAGGATACTTGATTCATAATCACATCATTCTCTTTATTTATTCTAAGAAATTTTTCAAACCAATTTGTAAAAGAGTCTATATTATTTTTAGTTATTTGCACTCCTTTTGGTAATCCTGTACTACCTGATGTAAATAATATATAGGCATTCTCATTTTCTTTTAGCCAATTATCCTGAGATACTATAGCTCCCTTATATCTTTTTATTTCTGTTAACATTTCTTCTTTGCTAAAAACATTATCATTATCTATAAGATTATTTGTAAAATTTACTATAACTTTAGGATTCACCTCGTTTATTACCTGATTAACTCTTTCTATAGGAAATGTTACATCTAACGGAACATATGCTCTACCAGATTTTAATGCTCCTACAATTAATACTAGTATAAGATTATCCTTATTACCGTAAATAACAATAGGTGACTTATCATATTTATACTTTTCTATCATATATGCTGCAAATTCATCAGAAAGCTTGTCCAGTTCTTCATATGTAAGCTTTTCTTCATCACAAATAACTGCCATTCTTTTATCTATTGAATACTCTCTTATTTTAAGTAATAAATTCACTTTTGTTACCACCTTTATATTAATCTTTAAAATGATTACTCATTTCTTCTGATACATTTAGCCAGCCTTTCCATCCTAAATGCATGACATCAGTTAAATAATACTTTTCATATTCATACTTTTGTAAGTTTAATACATCAAAATTATTATCTTTAGCTATACTTTCTAATTTATTATAAAACTGTGTTCTTTCCTCCTCTAAAACTCCTGTATAATCGTAATACCAACCATTTACATTCATTAAAATTATATATGGTTTAATGCCTAAATCCTTACATACACTTAGTAAAAACTTAAAATCTTCAAATTCCGCTGAATCTAAAATATTTATATCCTTATATGTATTTTTAAGACTCGATTCTATGTCTTTTAAATATTTATTGTAATATTCATCAGATACATTAAACATATTATCAGAAACCTTCTCCATACCTTGGCTCTCAGCAAGTTTATATTGCTCCTTAAAGTCTATTGATTTTACAGTATTAACATTAGACTTATCTGGTAGAGATTTCATCTCTTTTAAAAGAGCAACCTTATCTCTAGTTTCAAGTAACTTCTGTTTTGTTTTAAAATAAGGTAGAAGACAATTATATTTTACCTTATCAATGAAAGTTTCTCCTATAAATAATTCTGCATAGACTCTCTCCTCTTGAAATATATCAGAATCTTTTAGCAAAGTAGCAACTCTCTTTGCTAAATATGTTTTATTTTCCTTTGATATTTTAGAATTATTTAGAAACTGATAAAATTGCAAATCAGAAAATAGTGGAATAAAATTTTCACTACTTATGCCATCCTTATTCCAGAACCATTGTAGTGAAGCTACCAATGCTACCTTAGAATTATTATAATTGTCACCTCCACCTAGCATAATTGCATGCTGAAGATCTTGAACATATGCAGTTCCAAATATACTTATGTCATATTTGCTATCATTAAACGGAAATAAATTAACTGGATTTTGTGGAACAGGATTACTTAATTCTGATGATCCCAATAGCATTAAATCATTGTTTTCTAAAGATACATCTCTAAATTCAACTCCATTTTTCTTAACATCTCCACCGTAAGCATGTTTGATGGTTGTTAAATCTTTACTACTTTTTAATTGTTCAATTTCTTTGTTTACTATTAAATTAAATATAGAAATAAATATTATTGCTAATATTATTGGTATACCTATAATAAATGATTTTTTCATAATTTCCTCCCTACTAAAACTGATTGTAAATGAATGGTATTTCTTTAGTCTTTTGAAGTACATAAAGTAAATATGCACTAACTAAAAATAAAGTTAACATAATCATTGCTAAAACCTCACCTTTATTTAATTTATACTTCTTAAAAAACTTCTTCATATAATTTATCTCCTAATCTCCTACTTAAAACTAATTAATAATTTTAATATATAAGTTCTAACAAATAAAATTCATTAATATTCCTTAGTATAATCTAAGATTATAAGTAAATTTAATGTAGAAACTTTAATAAAACTTATATAACATATTAACCTAGTTTACTTATACTTTTACTTTATTAATTCTTAACAACTATACATTTAGTATTTTACTACAATATGTAGAAAATAATCAATATAGTTAATCTTTTGCATTTTATTGTAAACAAATTAGTAATAATATTCATATTAATTTTACATATTAAATAGAATTTTAATATGTATATATAAGAGAAGGCCTAAGACTAAAAGTCTCAGGTCTTTTTAACTACACACTGGATTCGTGCAGATATGATGATACTTTGGAATTAGAAGTTAATCTTATAAATCTCTTACCGATTTATATCCTACCACTTCTCTCACCATATATTTATTATCTAGTTCATACTCTTTACATGCATCTAGCACTTTTAGTCTTTCACTGTTATCATCTGCAACACTTTCTATTAACTCGATTCTAGAAATTCTTAAAATTTTATCTTCTCTAGCAAAAAACTACAACCTTTGATAATTCCATTTATATTTAATTTCTAGCTTATCTATTGCTGACTTAAACTTATTACCTCTTAAATAAATCTTTTTCTGATATTTAATATTTCTATATATTTCACAATTAAATACATTAGACCCACTTCCATCTATAATAAGAACAATTAGTATCTTTTTATATTGAAGTTCCCAAAGATTATCAATTTTACAATGCATGTGGCTTTCTCAAAATATATTACTAATCTTATATAAAACGTTGAAGATGTACTTTAAGTACTTATTCAATATTTATTTAGATTAGTTTTTTTGCGAAAGCCTCTTATTATAATTTCTCTATGATAATTAATACGATTTAACAATAAAAATGAAAATACTTAAATTTAAATATTTTGTCCTTTATTTTATGCTATTACTTCACTACTATCTTTAACATTTTCCATAGTTTCTTCAAATTTAAACTGCCCATAAGTAAATCCTCTAAGCATTTCAAAAGTTAATTCACTTCCCTTATGACTCTCCTCAAGCCAACTAGTGAATAATTTAAAAGGCTCTTCACTAAAGTATTTTGAATTTATACGTGGGAATCCTTCTAATGCGTTAAATCCTTCTTCCATGGCCTTTTTTACTTTCTCTGGATTATATTTAAAATAATATCTATGATCACTATTTAATATCTCACCTATCACAAAACTATTATCATTACTTCTCCATATAAGATTAATTTTATTATCCATTATAATTTCCTCCTTAATTTAGTATTCTTATAATTAAAGTCTCACTGTATCATAAATTTTTCTTTA
The DNA here is from genome assembly GCA_002316385.1 of Clostridium sp. UBA1056. Taxonomy (GTDB): domain Bacteria; phylum Bacillota; class Clostridia; order Clostridiales; family Clostridiaceae; genus Clostridium_J. Next base: position 37,233 of record DCDL01000054.1, on the reverse strand, counting down.
GAACCTCACATATGTATTCTAAGCATTTTATCCTAGCATTATATTTTGAATCTCCATCAATAATAATCCAAGGATTATGGCTTTTGGAAGTTGTAGCTATACATGTACTTATAGCTTCTTTATATTTATCCCACTTCGCTCTATTCCTCCAGTCTTCATTAGTTATTTTATAGGCTTTAAAAGGATTATTCATCCTTTTATTAAATCTTTTTAGTTGTTCATACTTTGATATATTTATAAATATCTTTATAAGTATACATCTATTCTCTATTAGGAAATCTTCTAGCATATTAATTTCATCATAAGCCTTCTCTATTTTCCATGGATCAGTTAGCCTCTCTACGTTTTCTACTAAAACTCTTCCATACCAAGACCTATCAAATATAGTAACTTCACCAGGTAATGGAATATGCCTCCAAAACCTTCTCATATAATGATATTTCTGTTCATCTTCGGTTGGTGCTGATATTGGCACAACTTTATATCCTGTAGGATCTAATCTTTTAACAACTCTCTTTATATTACCACCTTTTCCAGCAGCATCCCAACCTTCGTACAAAATAATTAAAGATTTTTTTTCATTTAATAGTTTCTTTTGCTGACTTGATAGTAATAATTGCAGTTCCTTCATTCTATCCTTGTATAAATTTTTAGATACACTTCCACAATTAACCTTTATACCGGATACATCTCCATTAGAGTTTCTTTTCATACTATCCAAAGACTCTAAAGTAATTTTATTCTTTATTTCTAAGCTAGCTTTATCAACTTCTTTTATATTACTACACTCTTCATATTCACAGAATGCAGTTTCTAAGTTTGGTTTATTCTCTTTTAATTTATTTACGACTTCAGTTAATTCCATAATAAGTTTTTCGTAGAAATCTATATATTTATCTTTGCTGTCTAAATTTATTTCATTCCAACTTACTACACCTTCACTACTCATGCTCCTTTTTAATTCTATGTTTTTATTATAAGATTTATTTCCATTTTCAATAAAAATAAACTTTATTATTATATATCCTTCATCTATTAAAGATTGCTGAAATATTTGCAAATATACCTTTTCATTATCATCCAGTAAATCATGGTATTTTTTCGTATAAAATATTGTGGTGTTACCTTTGCAAGGGATATTATCCCATAGTAGCTTTGCTCTTAATAAGCAATTATCTTTATCAGTATTATATACTTCTTTATCAGTATATAGCGATGTGCCCTTATATTCAAATATACTAAGTAAAGAATTAATTAACTTTTTCTCCTTATCAGTATATTTTCCCTGCAAAACAATTATTAAAGGCAAATTTTCTTTCATAGCATCTCTATGTAATTGTCCTAGTTTTATAGCTAATCTATCTTTTGTCTTCTTTAACTCACTATTCATACATACTTACCATCCGTATTATATTTTGTATTATTTAATCTATTCTTACCAATATATTCTTACCAAACTTTTATTTTTAAATGCTTATCCCTATTGAATAATAATTAAATGGTGTTATAATTAGATTTGGTTAAAAAATTAACAATATGACGGAATTAAGGAGGATCATAATGTTTACTTTTGATACAGCACTAAAAAAAATTAAACATGAGGTACTAAAGCAGATAGTTCTTCTATCTATTAATGATAATTTAAATACTAAAGAGATATTTAATATCCATAAATTTATAGTTGATAAGGATGCACCAACTTATAGATGTTGTATATTTAAAGAACGTGCCATAGTAAATCAAAGAGCTAAATTGGCCGCTGGATATATGCCTATAGAGGATGAATATAGCGATCTTATTGACATTAAAAATAATGAGCAAATTATGTATGTAATAGAAGCTGCCTGTGACAGATGTCCTATAAACAAATATACAGTAACTGAAGCTTGCAGAGGATGCCTTACTCATAAATGTAAAGAAGTGTGCCCTGCTAATGCTATGATGACCGTAGGTGGAAAGTCATATATAAATCAAGAATTATGTAAAGAATGCGGACTTTGTAAAAAGATATGCCCTTACAATGCCATATCTGAAGTTCTTCGTCCATGTAAAACTGCATGTCCAACCGGGGCTCTTAAAGTAGGCGAACTTGACAGACGTGCCGTTATAAATGAGGATGATTGCATTCAATGTGGAGCCTGTATGACTGCGTGTCCTTTTGGTGCTATATCTGATAAAAGCTTAGTGGCTCCTGTAGCTAAAAGATTATATCATAAAAAGCACAATATGATTGCAATTGTAGCTCCATCAATATCAGGACAAATGGGCAATAATGTTTCCATAGGAAAAGTTAAATCTGCATTAAAAACTCTTGGCTTCTCTAATGTATTTGAGGCATCCTGTGGTGCAGATATGGTGACTATTCATGAAGCTAAAGAATTTGTAGAGAGAATGGAAGATGGACATACTTATATGACTAACTCTTGTTGTCCAGGTTTCTTTAGCTATATTGAGAAAAAGTTTCCTACCGAGGTTTCTCATATATCCAATACTGTCTCTCCAATGATAGCTATGGGACGTGCTATAAAAGCTGAAGACCCTGATGCTAAAATTGTATTCATCGGTCCATGTACAGCAAAAAAAGCTGAAGCTAGAAGACCAGATGTAGCTGGAGTTATAGATTATGTACTAACCTTTGAGGAACTTTGTGCTATGTTAGATGCCTTTAACATAGATCCTGAAACTTGTGATGAAGAAAAACTCGAAGATGGCTCTGTCCTAGGTAGAGGTTTTGGTATGGCTGGTGGTCTTACTGCAGCTATAGAAAATTATATTAGTACAGAAAATATTTCTATAGAATTTAAGCCAGTGAAAGTTTCTGGACCTGTAGAAATAAAAAAAGCCTTAAGCATGGCAAAAATAAATAAGTTGCAAGGTAACTTTATAGAGGGTATGATGTGTATTGGTGGATGTATAAATGGTGCTGGAGTTTTCTCTGACCCTATCTCTACTAGAGGAAAATTTATTAAAGAAGGAAAAGATTCCTCTATCAAAAATGTATGTGATAATAAAACTAGTAAGGTTATGAACGATGTATCCTTAGATAGATAATAAATAATAAAAAGTGGATTTNNAAATCCACTTTTTATTATTTATAAAATTATTTTGTATCTAAATTTCTTTATTTTTTACAAGAATCTCTTTCAACTATATCATATGGTAATCTGTAATAGCTCTCTTCTATTGGTATTTTATTTACAAGCTTTATAAGAAGTCTCATTCCTACAGAACCCATATCATACAAAGGACGAGATACTGTAGTAAGCTTAGGATAAAATATTGCTGATAGTGCTATATTATCAAATCCTATAACATTTATATCTTCTGGTACCTTAATTCCTTTTTCTCTCAAAGCATTTATAACTCCAAGAGCTGATTGATCACTTCCACATAAAACTGCATCAATCTTATTGTCTTTTATTATATGATTAATTCCTTCAAATCCATCTTCATACTTTAGACTTCCAAGATAAACTAATTTCTCATTGAAGCAGTTCTCTTCCTCCATAGCATCTTTATATCCATGATATATTTTTTTATATTCAGTTGCATTTTCTTTGTTATACCCTATATATGCTATGTTTTTATTATTTTTTGAGAATAAATAATTTACAGCATCATAAGCGGCAGTATAGCTATCTATTCCTATACTAGGAACATCTCCTTCTTCATCCATAGCACCTATTGATACTACTGGAGTTCCAACAGACTTTATAGCTTCTTTTATCTCTTTATCCAGACGGTCACCCATATATATTATACCGTCTACCATCTTTTCTCTTAATATATTAAAGCTTTCCTTTTCCCTACTTTTATCTAGGTCAGTATTACATAGCATAATATTGTAATTATAAATACTTGCTAAGTCTTCTGCACCTCTTACAATTTCCGGAAAAAGGGAATTTGATATATCTGGTATTATTATACCAATCGTACTTGATTTCTGTGTTTTTAAGCTTCTTGCTAAAATATTTGGTCTATAGTCTAATTTCTCTATTGCATCCAAAACCCTTTGTTTTGTCTCTTGATTAACTACATCTATATCATTTAATACTCTTGAAACTGTGGCAATAGAAACATTTGCTTCTTTTGCTACATCTTTAATTGACGCTGCCACTATATATCACCTCTCTTATTATTCTGTATATTTTTTAATACAACTATACCTTATTTAGTTAAACCTTAATCCAATATAATTATAAGGTTTAGATAGAGCAATATACTTTCATTATAAACTCCATCTAAACCAATTATTATTTAATAAATTTAGATATATCAGCTACTAAACTCTTTCCACTTGTAGAAGTAACTTTTCTCCATTAATTTTTACTTCATTAGTAGCCTTTTCGCTATTATAAGATACTGTTAAAGCTAAAGTATCTTTCTTTATTTGGTTTTCAAATTTTCTTATTACATTTTCTAAAGTTTCATTTTCAGCAAAGTATAAGTTTATTTTATCTGAAACTTCAAAACCATTTTCTTTTCTCATGTTTTGTATTTTACTTAGAACTTCCCTTATATGCCCTTCTTCTCTAAGCTCTTCTGAAATATTTGTATCTAATACTACTCCTATTTCTCCTTCACCAGCAAAAGCAAATCCTTCTAGACCTTGCATTGTTACAAGTAGATTTTCTTTATTTAACTCTATTTCAGTTCCATCTACATTTATTGTAACCACTTCACCATTATTTACTCTTTGTGCAAGATCCATTTGACTCATAGACGCTATGCCTTTTCTGATTCCTGGAATCATTTTTCCATAAGCCTTTCCTAACACTGGAAGATTAGGCTTTATTTCAAAGTTAACATATTTAGAAAGATCTGCACCTAGCTCTACTTGTTTAATATTAAGCTCATCCCTTACTATATCTCCATAGTATTCTGGAAGTGAAGCTACAGATACAAGCATTTTACCAAGCGGCTGTCTATTCTTAATGTTAGCTCCATTTCTTGCACTTCTTCCAAGTTTAACTATCTTATATGCCTTATCCATCTCATCTTCTAGCGCCTTATCTACTTCAGCTTCAACATACTCTGGCCATTTGCATAGGTGAACACTTTCTTCTGCATCTTTATCAAAAGCAACAACAAGACTTTGATATAATTCTTCTGTTATGAATGGTATAAATGGTGCTGCTATCTTTGAGAATGTTACAAGCACTCTATATAAAGTCATATATGCACCTATTTTATCCTCTGTAAGCTCTTCACCCCAGAATCTTACTCTATTTCTTCTTACATACCAGTTAGATAATTCATCTACAAAGTCCTCTAAATCTTTAGCCCCTTGAGTTATTCTATAGTTTTCTAGATGCTCATCAGTAGTTTTAACTAAGGTATTTAGTTTAGACATCATCCACTTATCCATTATATTTTCTGATTTAAAATCTTTATATTCTATTGGATTGAAGCTATCTAAATCTGCATATAGAACATAGAAAGAATATACATTCCATAGAGTTCCTATAAATTTTCTTTGAGCTTCTATAACAGCATCTTCATAGAATCTTGATGGAAGCCATGGAGCACTACCAGTATAGAAATACCATCTTAAAGCATCTGCTCCTTCGTTTTCAAGTACTGTAAATGGACTAAGTACATTTCCTTTGTGCTTAGACATCTTAAGTCCATCTTTATCTAGAACATGACCTAGTACTATACAGTTTTCAAATGGATTCTTTTCAAATACAGTTGTAGAAATAGCAAGTAGTGTATAGAACCATCCTCTTGTTTGATCTACAGCTTCTGAAATAAACTGAGCTGGGAAGTTTGCTTCAAATAACTCTTTATTTTCAAATGGATAGTGATATTGAGCAAAAGGCATTGAGCCTGAATCAAACCAACAGTCTATAACTTCTTCAACTCTTGTCATTTCCTTTTGACAGTGTGGACAATTTAGTTTAACTCTATCAATATATGGCTTATGAAGTTCTATTCCATCTGGTACATTTGTTCCCTTTTCCTTAAGTTCTTCTACACTTCCTATTAATTCTCTATGACCGCATTCGCATTCCCAGATTGGAAGTGGAGTTCCCCAGTATCTATTTCTTGAAATTCCCCAATCTATTACATTTTCAAGGAATTTACCCATTCTACCTGTTCTTATATTGTCAGGCATCCAATTTATATTGTTATTATTTTCAAGAAGTTCATCTCTTACTGAAGACATTTTTACAAACCAACTTTCTCTTGGATAATAAAGAAGTGGTGTATCACATCTCCAGCAGTGTGGGTATGAGTGTAGGAATTTCTCACTCTTGTAAAGTATATTATTCTCTTTTAAGAAAGCTAATATCTTCTCGTCTGCTTTTTTTACAAATATTCCAGCCCATGGAGTTACTTCAGGAACAAACTTTCCTTCTCCATCTACTAAATTAATCATAGGAAGGCCATATTTCTTACCTATTTGGTTATCATCATCTCCATAAGCAGGAGCTATATGAACTATTCCAGTGCCGTCTGTTAAAGTAACGAAATCACCATGAACTATATAGAAGGCTTTTTCTTCTGGCACTTCAAATTTGAACATTTGCTCATATTCTTTTCCAAGTAAGGCTTCTCCCTTAAATTCAGATACTACTTCATATTCTCCTTGAAGTTTATTTAAAAGAGTTCTTGATAAAATTAAATGCTCACCTTCATGTAAGACTTCTACATAGTCATAAGCTTTATTTACAGCAAGAGCAACGTTACTTGGTAATGTCCAAGGGGTTGTTGTCCATACTAAAATACATTTATCTTCACCTTTTAATTTAAACTTTACATAAGCTGAACTATCTTTTACATCTTTATATCCCTGAGCTACTTCATGAGATGATAAGGTAGTTCCACATCTTGGACAGTAAGGCATTACCTTATGACCTTTATATAATAAATCCTTATTCCACATTTGCTTTAAAGCCCACCATACTGATTCTATATAATCATTATGATAAGTTACATATGGATTCTCCATGTCAACCCAATAACCAAGTCTCTCGGACATCTCTCTCCACATTTCAACGTAAGAGAATACACTATCTTTACATTGAGTAACGAACTCTTCTACTCCATACTTTTCAATTTCAGGCTTCCCGGAAATTCCAAGTTTTTTCTCGATTTCAAGCTCTACTGGAAGACCATGAGTATCCCATCCAGCTTTCCTTAAAACCTTATATCCTTTCATAACTTTATATCTTGGAATTATATCTTTCATAACCCTAGTTATAACGTGACCTATGTGTGGCTTACCGTTAGCTGTTGGTGGACCATCATAGAACGTAAAATATTCACCTTCATCATTTAAGTCAAAGTTTTTTTGTATTACATCTTTTTCTTCCCAAAGTTTTAGCACATCTTGTTCAATATCCATAAAAGACTTCGTGCTATCAATTTTCTTGTACATATATTTTCCTCCTTATATAGTTTATATGGCACAATTTCTGTTTATCTCATAGGAATATGTTTAAAATATTAAGTGCTATAACATAATTTAATAATAGCTTCATCTTAATTTTATCCATAGTATACATTAACTAATCTACAATCACTAATGCTCACTTATATACTTTCCTTAATAAAATTAAAACTCCGCCCTACTAAGGACGAAGTTGCTTCGCTATACCACCTACAGTGTTATTAAATTTCAGATACTAACATATCCTATTCCTTAACGCAGAAATACGGAAAGACTTACTAAATTTCAGCCCTCAGCTCCTAGGTGATTTTTCTCTAATTATTCACTATGGGCTCTCACCTACCCCCACTCTCTTTAAGCTACCTTTTAGAGTACTGTCCTATTCTTAGCTTTTAACTGTACTATTTTACAAGTTAATTTTACAACTATTATATTATATAAAATTTTTAATGTAAAGTTCTTTTTATATGTAATCGTATATTTATAATTAAATCTTATCTACTATGGTTATTTAGAACGTTATTACGGCTTATCTCATTAGATATAATTAATATATTCGCCTTCTTTATTATGATATGTCTTTTATCTATATAAGCATAAATTAAAGAAATATGTTAATAATTAAAATAAAACTAGACAATTAATTTTGCTTAATTAAGAGGTGATAATTATGATAATTACTTGGTTTGGACATTCTTGTTTTCTCCTTGAAAATTCTTGTGGAGAAAAAGTTTTAATGGACCCTTTTAATAAATGTTTAGGTGGAACTCCCTATAAAGGTTCTGTAGATATAGTTACTATAAGTCATGACCATTTTGATCATAATTATACTGACCTGATAAACCCTGGTGCTATGATTATAAATACCCCTTGCTTATACGAAAGCTCTTCTATTAAAATCCAAGGGATTCCATCATATCATGATAATATAAAAGGTGCTAAACGTGGTAATAATATAATTTACATAATAGAAACTGATAATTTAAGACTATGCCATCTTGGTGACATTGGACATATGCTATCAGATAAAGAACTAGATTTATTAGGTACTCTAGATATACTATTCATACCTGTAGGAGGTAATTTTACTATTAACCCTGAAATTGCGGCTAAACTTTGTAGTAAAATTCAAAGTAAATTAGTTATTCCAATGCATTATAAAGTTCCACATATAGATTTTCCCGTTTATGGAATAGAAAAATTCATAGCATTCATGAAAAATGCTATGAATTTAAAATCTCATACACTAACTATAGATACCCCTTTAGAAGGCGTAAATATGGTTAAGATTTTTGAACTCTAATTACTAACAAAATTAGAGTTTTATAATGTCTTTTCAAGCTTCTCACCTATGTATTTCCATGAAAGCTTAAGCATAATCACTTCTATAGGTATCATAATTATAGCTTTAATGATTCTGGTACTAGCCAAAACAATAAAGCCTTTATTATAGAGAATCATAAGCCAAACTGTATTTAGTGTTATATTAACTATTACAGCTATAAGCGTGTTTGCAACTATAAATCTTCCTGTTGTTTTAGGCTTCTTGTATAAGATTAATCCATATATTATTCCTACAAGAGCTGCACTTAATGTGAAGCCTGGGAAAAATGGTCCCTTAGGAAACAATATGGCTCCTATTAAATCCTCTATTCCTGCTACTAATCCACCATATATTGGTCCAAAAATCATAGCAGCTAAAGCTATTGGTATAAATGAAAAAGTAATTTTTAAAATTTCTAGCTGTATTGCAAAAAATCTAGATAAGATAGATGTTATTGCAATAAATACAGCCATATATACTATTTTTTTAACTGTACTAATATTTTTATGTCCCCCTACTTGTGGCAATTTATTTTCTTGCTCTTTTTTTAAACTCTCCATGACCATCATCCCCTCTTCATACAAGATTATAATTTGTTTTAGTATATAAATTTTCATAATCATTATAGATTATCAAATTAACCTATTCAATAATTTTATCTAGCTTTGATGAATTTAGTTACATAATAAATCAATACTTGAAGAAATATATACTTATTTACTGTTATTTGTTGTTATATACCATTATTTATCTTATAATTTAAATAATAATGTTAAATATATCCTAAGGAAAATATTATCGGAGAAAGGATTGTAAATTAATGAATAGTAAAGCACTAAAAGTTTTATGTACACTGGCAACAAGCACAGCTCTTGCTACCTCTATGCAAGTTATAGCTATAGCCGATTCAACTCAAATTTCAAATTCTTCATATAGCTCTATAGTTACAGGAACCATAACTGCAGATGTATTAAATATAAGATCTAATCCTAATACCAGTAGCAGTGTTATTGGTAAATTAAATTATAATACTAAAGTGTCAATTATAGAGATATCCAATGGATGGTATAAAGTTAGCTATAATAACACTATAGGTTGGATTTCTGGACAATATGTAAATTTAGATAATAATTCTACAGGACAAGCATCTACAACTGGAGTTGTTACTGCTGACGCTCTAAATGTTCGCTCTGGTGCTAGTACTAGTAATAGCATAATCGGTTCCTTAAATGAAAGTGCTACGGTTCAAATAATATCTACAAGTAATGGCTGGCATAAAATTAAATTTAATAATACTACTGGATTTGTTAGTGCGGAATATATTAATACTTCTTCTGGTAATTCAGATTCTGGAAATAGCAACAATAATACTGGAAATAGTGATTCTTCTACAGAAGATACGGTTATATCTACAGGGATTGTTAATGCCGATACTTTAAATGTTCGTTCTGGAGCTAGTACTAGTAATAGTATAA
>DCDL01000054.1:25363-26977 GCA_002316385.1 Clostridium sp. UBA1056 | reverse complement strand
AAAATTAAATATAACAACACCACTGGATTTGTTAGTGCTGAATATATTAATACTTCTTCTGGTAATTCAAATTCTGGAAATAGTAATTCTTCTACAGAAGATACAGTTATATCTACAGGAATTGTTAATGCTGATGTTCTAAATGTTCGTTCTAATGGAAATATTAGTGCTAACATAATTGGAGCTCTATATAAAGACTCTAAAGTTGAAATATTATCAACTAGTAATGGATGGCACAAAATTAAATTTAATGGTGGTACAGGCTTTGTAAGTGCAGAGTTTATATCAGATAGTACTGGTATTGTTGCACCACCTACAATAACTGCCCCTTCACACACAGTGGAAGGCAAAGTTGCAATTATTAATGCTGATGTTCTAAATGTCCGTTCTGGTGCCAGTATTAGTTATAGTGTACTAACTACAGTAAGATATGGTAGTAAACTACCTATAATTTCTTATACTGATGGTTGGTATAAGGTTAAGGTAGGTAATACTACTGGATATATTAGTGGTGATTATGTAACTATAACCGATGAAACTCACTCCTCTAATCCAGTAGTAAAGGAAACCCCTCTTATACAAAGCAATTATACTGGAGAAGATATAGCCGCTAAAGCTGAAGAATATCTTGGAGTTCCATACCTTTGGGGTGGCTTTACGCCTATGGGCTTTGATTGTTCTGGCCTTGTTCAATATGTGTACAAGCAACTAGGCATATCTTTAGAAAGAACCACATATTATCAAGTACATCAAGGTGTTATAGTTGATCGTAATGATTTAAAACCAGGGGATTTAATTTTCTTTACTACTAATGATGATGACCCTAATGATATATCTCACGTAGGAATATATAAAGGTAATGATTTGTTTATTCAAGCACCTAAACCTGGTGACTATGTGAGAGTTTCTAATTTAAACTCTGCTTATTATAGTAATAGATATTACGTTGCTAAACGTATAATAAAATAGTATAAAAAGTTTCAAATTGAGAACACTATAGTTATTATCTAAGAAATTAGATATGGTCAAATATTTTTGAAAGGAGATTCCGTACTTGTCTTAATAATAAGATTTGATACCCTTGAGTACACGACCAACAGGAGTAGCACCGCAAAACTGAGTATGTTGAAAAGGGTGCAACTATTAAAGTTGCTTAACGGAGATTATATGGAAGTAGGAACAGTAAAATGGTTTAATAGTGAAAAAGGGTTTGGCTTTATATCTATGGAAGGTCATGAGGATGTATTTGTACATTTCTCTTCTATCCTTGGAGATGGCTATAAGGTTCTTGATGAAGGACAAAAGGTTCAATTTGAAATAGTTAGTGGGGAGAGAGGTCCTCAAGCAGCAAACGTTACAAAAATGTAGAAGTTATATTTTGAAATCATTGTAACTATTGTAATGTATCCATGTGGAGATGTTTAATAACACTTTATGATAAATATAAATGTATAGTATAATCTATGCATTATTGGAATTATAAAACCCTGGATTTCTTATTTCAAATTTTAAAGTAATATATTTAACTAATATGTATTACTTACACCGTAGAGACACGATATAAATTCGTAGTCTCTATTTTTTATTAGGCATCTGAAAATAAATAATAAGTCA
>DCDL01000054.1:13294-25332 GCA_002316385.1 Clostridium sp. UBA1056 | reverse complement strand
GACTTACTTATTTTTTGAAGATACCTTAACTAAGTTACATATTAAATACATATTTCAAGCTCTAAAACTTCTTTAGCTCTTCATATAAAGCTCCTAATATGAATATTTTTTTCTATACTTACCTCAATTATAAATATTCTTTTGAGCAGGGAGCTTTAATAATATGGCCAACTTTATATAGGCAAATCATATTGAACTATAAAAATATATATGGTATTATGATTACATAAGATAATATTATTGTGCTAGGGGTGCTTCGGCTGAGAAATGATTTTTCATTACCCTTTACCTGACCTAGATAATGCTAGCGTAGGGAAGCGATTAATAAGCTTAAGTTAATACTTAGTTATTTAGCCGTGTTCTTACGAACACGGCTTTTTTATAAAGTAAAAGATTACACTTCGGCTTCAATATTAGTCCTTAGCACTATTAAATTAAAGGAGGACTCTTTATGGAAATCTTAGAAAATATCAAAGGTATTCTAGCTAGTTGGACAACCATTGCTACCCTAGTGGGTGTCCTAATTCTATTTTGTGTGTTTATAAAAGTTAAACATATTAAATTTACTTCTAGGCTTATAGCCCACATAGCCCTAGCAGTGGCAATGTCGGTAATTCTTCAATTCTTTAAATTATTTGAATTACCTTTTGGAGGAAGTGCAACTCTTGCTAGTATGCTACCTATAGTATTAATATCATTTATTTATGGGCCTATTATAGGAATATTTACAGGCTTTGTATATGGTATATTAAACTTTGTTATTGGACCTGCATATATAGTACATCCTATTCAAGTTCTTTTTGATTATACCCTTCCTTTTATGGCAATGGGACTTGCAGGCTTCTTTAAAAATAATAAGTTTGTAGCTATTGGTGTTGCTTTCTTTGTTAAATTTATATTTCACTATATAGCTGGTATAATTTTCTGGGGTAGCTATGCTACTGAATGGAATATGGCTCCAGCAATATATTCATTGGTATATAACGGCTCTTATGTTCTCGCAGATTGTTTAATTTGTATGGCTGTATGCTCAGTTATAAATCTAAAGAGTCTCACAAGAAGATTAGCTCCATATACTAATAATGCTACATTAAAATAATTTTAAATGGCTATATTATGATAAGTTTTAAATCATCATAATATAGCCACTTTAATTCTCATAAATAAACTAATATAAATTTACTTACTCTTTATTTTATATCTTAGAAGTCTTTTGGTTTTTCTTCACTTATGTTAAATTTCCATTCTCCATTCTCTCGAATATTATTTATATAATAATTAACGGTAGAAGCATTTTCAGTCTTTTCAAATGTAACAATACCCTTATACTTTTCAGAAGTGTATCCTTCTGTTTTTATACTCATAACTACATTAAAGTCATCTCTGCTTACAGAGTCATCCATAAAGCTTACAGAATTAATCTTACTTAATTTCTTCTTAAATCCTTCAATGTCTGTAGATATTTGAAAACGTAAAGCCATGGTATCACTAGAAATATCAACTCCAATTTTACCTGAATCTTTATTAGCTGATACGTATTTATCTATAGCGCTTAGTATAGAATTATAATATATATATTCAAAGTTGATAGGTTTTCTTGTATTTGCAAAGTTTTTTATAATATCATTATCTAATCTCTCAGAAACAATATATTTATCATCATCATTGTAAAGATTTCCTCCATCTTTTTTATCAAGACCAGCTACATAATTGAAGGTCTTAACTTCAGTTGGACTTTCATATATTTCTAATATATAGTCTGGGTCTAAGGTTGACTTTTCTTCAACTACACTTGCACTAGAAAGTATATTATATATATCATTTATTACATCTTCATCAGTAACAGTAAATTTATAACTCTTATCTCTAGTACTTTGAATTGAAACCTTCATGATATTTCCTTGTCTCATATAATCAAAATCACTATTTCCTACTATTCCACAGGCGGAAATTAATGATGATGATATTACTAATAATATAATTACTAAATTTCTTTTTAATCTTCTCACCTTTGTCCTCCAATTGAAAAATTCTTATAACTTTTCATTCTTTATCTTATGTTTTATTATAATAGTTGTTATCCATTAAATCAAATAACTATTCTAATTTTCAGATGAAAAAGTTTTAACTATATTTTCAAATACTACCTGTGTATTTTCTCTAGTTTTTTTATCACTAATTATAAATGTTATCTTAACTACATAATTATTATAAGGAACATAATATTCATAGGTTCTTTTTATATTTTCTTTACTACTCTTTAAATTATACTGAAGGCAATCTAGCTCTCTATCATCTATCTTTACTTTTTCTTTTTTATAGTCTTTTATTCCCATATCTTCTACATCTGCTATACATTTATCTACTATAGATTCAACCCCTTCAGTACTATTTAAAAGTTCTATATAACCATAAGTACTAGCATCCTCTGAAACGAACTCATTTAAATATACATTTTTATCCTCTTCATTTCCTTCTATTGTGGTTAGCCAGCTACTAGGTAACTTATATTTTATCATACCATCTAGAATATCATATTGTTTAAATTCAACCATACTATTCTGAGTTAATGTAGCTATTTTCAGACTTTCTTCAAAGTATTTTCCAAATCCTAATATAACTATCATAAGTCCGGCTAGTATTATTGCTAATCCTAATTTTCTCATATTATCATCTACTAATTTCATATGTTCCCCTCCCTCCACTAATATACTATGTACTTTCTCTCCAAAATAGAATAAACTCCGAATAAAATTCGGAGCTTAAATTCCTTAATAATATTATTATTTGTAATATTTATCTCTTTACTGGTACAACAACGGTATTACCTTTTATATCATAATACATTAACCAATGACCTAACTTATCATTATCCTCATCTGGCATGAAAGTTACGAAACCAGTCCTTCCTTCATATGGTTGATCTGATAAGCTTCTTGTACCTGGGATTGCATATATGATATATTTTAAATCACCTTCATCATCACATTTATATCCTACCATGAAGTTACCATGTCTAGATATATATGGATAGTAGCAAATCATAGGATAGAAAACTACAGAATATTTATTGTAATCATAAACACAATACATATCCTCTAGTTTCTTTACACGAGCCTTGTACCAAAAACAATTTTTAATATTTTCATTGCTACCAATCTTCTCTAAACCATACACTACTTCTTTGAAAAATTTACCTTTGGCTCCAACAGGATAATCCTTATCATTCCACTCACTATTTTTATATTTTTCTGGCTTATATTCTCCATGCTTTTTCTTTGACCTCATATCTTCACAATCCCATTGATGTTTTATCTTACAGTCATCATCATACCTGTTTTTCTTCTTAGAATGTTTTTTTCTATAGCTCTTTAATCTCTCTATTTCTTCCTCATACTCTTCAAACATTCTATTTCTATCCTCATTATAATCTCCATCCCTAACTTCTAATTCATCATTTATCATATTATCATTTACTTCAGGCTCAATTTCTTCAACATTTATAATATCTACTTCATCATTTATATAATCCTCGTAACCTTTAGCTTTTCCTTGATTACATGTATTGCATGATACCCTATCACCGTCACTCCTTGTATTAGGCATTGCATTATTTAAATTCTCTATATTACTATTCATGTCACCCATACTAGGATTTATACTGCCCATAGGATTGCCCGCTTCATTAGCAGTAGCTCCTGGTGCTGGATTAGTAATTTTAGTAGAATTAGGTTTATTTAAATTCTCTATATTACTATCCATGTCACCCATACTAGGATTTATACTGCCCTTAGGATTGCCAGCTTCATTAGCAGTAGCTCCTGGTGCTGGGTTATTAACGTTTATCGGCTTAGGTTTATTTAAATTCTCTGTATTACTACTCATGTCACCCATACTAGGATTTATACTGCCCATAGGATTGCCAGCTTCATTAGCAGTAGTTCCTGGTGCTTGATTAGTAATTTTAGTAGGATTAGTTAAATTCTCTGTATTACTATTCATATCACCCATACTAGGATTTATACTACCCATAGGATTGCCAGCTTCATTAGCAGTAGTTCCAGTACCTGCATTTTTAGATGTACCTGTTTGTTTCTGAGTCATATTAGCATTATTGGCTTTACCTTGAGGCATCACTTTATTCATATTTTCATTATATGATTTTGGAGTTTCTTTTACTTGTTTTGTTATATTATTATTTTTCTTAGTAGTATTACTGTTACTCTTAGCTATAGGGGATGTATGCCAATTTTTAAGTTCTTCCCCTCCAGTGAAGCCTACCATTACAGGCATAACTTTATCTGAATTTATTCTACCAATAGCTGCTCCTTGTACATTGTCCATACTTATGTTTGTATTTGCTAAATTATTAGCATCAAATTCATTGCTAACATCAGCCTTTCCACCATTATCTATATTGACTTGACCAAGATTTACTAGTTCTTTACCGCTCTTACCTTGAACTATTAAAATCATACAGTATGGGCCTTTTTGCTTTTTAAGATTTTGAACGTAGAACGATGCTTTTGCTTTATCGTTTCTTACTTCTAACTTAGCGTAGCCTGAAGGTGTTTTATTAGAATCTAGTCCATATCCTTTTTGATCTTCTTGTAATATTATAAAAAATCTATTATAGCTTTTTCTAGCCGGCATACTCTTTACCTCCATTTTTATTTATACATTATAATATATGACTATTATGCATAAAAAATGAAGGATATTCTCTATTTATTTTTATTGACAAGTAATTTCTTCTTTACCTATTATTATTTTATTACAATATAAAATTAGATATGTTTTTAAAATAAAAAGATTCGTCTATTTACAACGAATCTCTTGTATCTTATTAGCTAAAGTCGCAAATTCTTCTATTGTTAGAGTTTCCCCTCTTCTAGTTGGATTAATATCAGCTTCTTCAAAGGCTTTCTCTTGTAACTCCTTAGATAGCCCTAAGGCTTTCATACTATTCCACAAAGTTTTTCTTCTCATATTAAAAGATTGTCTTATTATATTAAAGAAAAGTTTTTCATCCTTAACTTCAACTCTAGGCTTATCTAATTTATCTAGTCTTATGACTATAGAATCTACCTTAGGAGAAGGAATAAAGCAGCTTGGGGGTACATTCCTTATAATCTTTGTATCACAATAATACTGAGCAAGCAGAGTGAATGCTCCATATTCTTTAGTGCTCGGCTCGCCATTTATTCTCTCTGCAACTTCCTTTTGAATCATAATAATTATAGATTTTATGTTCAGTTTACCATTTAATAGATTTGCTATTATCGGTGTAGTTACATAATAGGGCAAATTAGCTACTACCTTTACACTCTTCTCATCACCTATAAGTTCTCTATAATTTACTTTTAAAGCATCTTTATTTATTAAACTAAAGTTTTCATAACTAGATAACTCTGATTCTAAAATAGGTATCAATTTAGAATCTAACTCTATGCTAGTAACTTTTTTAGCTCTTTCAAGTAGCTCCTTAGTTAATGTTCCAACTCCTGGACCTATCTCTATAACATAGTCATCCTTAGTTATGTTTGCACCATCTATAATATCTTCAAGTACTGTATAATCAGTTAAAAAGTTTTGCCCTAAACTTTTAGTAAACTTAAAGTTATACTTTTCAACTAATTCTTTTGTATTTAATTTATCCATACTAAATCTCCTTATCTACCTTCTTCATAGCTTCTATAAATTCCTCTTTAGATATACCATAATTATTTAGCCTAGTTAATAGTTGATTTGTATTACTGTATCCTATTCCTAACTCTTTTCCTATGGAATCTCTTCTTTTTTTAGCATCTTTATCTGCTGTTAACTTGAAAAAATGCATATCTTGTATTGTAAATTCATGTCTAGGTTCTTTAATCTCACACTTTGCTCCATTTAGAGCTTTTATAATAGTTTCAGGTGAGGCATTCTCTACTCCTATATTATCACCTTTTCTGCCCTCACTTTGAGTTATATAGGCATGTTTAATATCAGGAACTCTTTTAGCTATAATCCTTCTTATTTTTTCTCCAGCGAAATCAGGATCTGTTAGAACTATTACCCCTTGTCTTTTATTAGCCTCTTTTATTCTTTCAATTACTTTACTATTTATACCAAAACCGCTAACTGATATTACCTCAGCATCAACAGCTCTCTTCACAGCTGTAACATCATCTCGTCCCTCAACCACTATTACTTCCTTAATCATATAATCCTCCGTTCTTTATTATACTATATAAAATATTATGTAACTTAAATATAAAATTTATATACTTATTCATATTTATTTTGAAAATTTTCAATGTAATTATATCATAATATACTTAGTTTTATACAAATTTATATAAAAAGAAAAAATAGGAGCATTTGCTCCTATTTTAAAATATAAACGTTAACCTGTCTTCTTCCCCAATTAACAGCTTCATCGTAGCTATTAACATACACATCTACTTTGTTACCTAATATGGCTCCCCCTGTATCTTCTGCAATGGCAAGTCCATATCCTTCGATATAAAGTTTTGTTCCTAAAGGAATTACTCTCGGATCTACAGCTACAGTGCTGTATCCATCTGGATTACGTTTAACAGTTGTACCTGTTGCTGTTACAGTACCTGAATCTCCCCTATCGGAAGTATAGGCAGTTGACTCACAAGATATCACACTTGAATATTCAAAATCTTGATCGCTACTACTACCACGGGATGGTCTTTCAACAGCTACTAAGGTTCCTATATCTAATATCTTATTTATAGGATTTTTGCTAACAACTTCTTTTACAACTCTTCTATTAACTTCTTTACCATTTTCGTACACAACCTCTGTTGTGATAGTTCTTTCACCATTAGAACCATCTTGAACTACCTCTTCTACACCTTGTTTAAGCTCAGAGTTGTTTCTTGTTTCAGTTTCAAAAGCTATCGGCTGAACTTCGTCTACAAGTTCTTTCTTAACTCTTGTAACTTCAACAGTCATACCTTCTTGTAAATTTTCGTCTATAGATGGGGTTACCTTGTCCTCTTGATTTACTTTAATATTTTCAGCTTCTAACATGTCTTTTACTGTTTTTTCTGCTGATGCTATTGATAAGTTTTTTCCATCCACGACTACTTTAACATTTACTGCCTTATTGATATAAATTATGTCACCATGATTAACTTTGCTGTCTAGTTCCACAGAAATTTTATCCTTCTGAGCAACTGTTATGCCGTTGTCTTCTAATACAGTTTTTACATTTTTGGATAGTGTAGTTATTTCTACTTTCTGACCATCAACTACTACTTCAACGGTATTCCTTAACCCCCAAATAGTAACTGTGGCACTTAATAGAATTAATACAACAACGAACACCGTCTTTGGCCAAATTGAAAAATTACTTTTCAATTTATCTTTGAATTTAGTTATCATAAAGATTACCTCCCTCAGACAAGAGTACTTTGCTATTATATATTAGATACCATAGTTATGTCAAATTTAGCACTCTAATCATTGAATTGACTGAACTTAATGCATACTATGCATAATAAAAAAAATAATTAAAATAATAGCTTTAATGCGCTTTAGTTTCAGTCTTTTCTGGGTGATAGTACAGGTTTGTATTATACATATGCAAAACCAAGTTCAATTATTCTTTATAGGCTTTTTACCATAAAGTACATAGATTTTATATTTTGCATTTATATCTAGAACTTCATTTAAAAATTTATATTTCACATTATAACTCATTACTTTAAATTAAACAAGCTCTTTGTGTTAAATATTGTAATTTCTTCAATTTCTTTTCTTTCTTTTCCTTTAATTGTAGCTATTTCATCTATAATAAAGCTTATATAATTTGATTGGTTTCTCTTGCCTCTATTTGGTGTTGGAGCCATATATGGACAATCAGTTTCTACTAATAATCGGTTTAATGGCAGCTCCTTTACAACTTCCTTTATAATTTTAGAATTCTTAAAAGTAACTACGCCTGTAACTCCTATATAATATCCTAACTTTAAGCACTCTTTAGAAAATTCTACACTACCTGAAAAACAGTGAACTACGCCTATTACCCCTGGAAATTCCTTTAGTATTTCTAAAGTATCACCATGGGCATCTCTATCATGAATTATAACTGGTAATCCAAATTCCTCAGCTATCCTCATCTGTTCTCTGAAAACTTTTTTTTGTACATCTTTTGGTGGATTTTCATCCCAATAATAATCTAATCCTATCTCTCCAATTGCTACTATTTTATTATCCTTAGCTAAGCTACATATTCGCTCTTTAACTTTATCTGTAAATTCATTAGCATTTTCAGGATGAATTCCAGCTGCTGCATAAATAAAGTCATATTTCTCAGATAACTCTACAGACATCTCAAGGCCATTTAAACTAGAACCACAATTTATTACACCTATAACTCCATTATCTTTAATCTCCTTTAAGACACCATCTCTATCCTTATCAAATTGTTCATCATCATAATGCGCGTGTGAATCAAATATCATATTATCCCTACTTTCATAAATTTAATCTCATCTATAGTGTGTTATTATTTTATCTTATACCTAATTACCTCTAAAGCAATTTTCATTTGATATATATTATATCTTAAAATGATTTTTATATATAGATATCCCTTATTTAAAAATATACTTTAAAGCCTATATAGGTTCCAATAAATAAAATTCATTAATATTCCCTAGTGTAATCTATGATTGCAAACAAATTTAATGTATAAACTTTATTAAAACTTATATAGTTCAGATTATGTTATAATTATATAATGATATTTATACTATTAAAAGTTCGTCTTTTAATATGGAGGGGGTAATCTTATGATTTTTGATAGTCATATACATACTTGTTTTTCTACTGATTCTAATATGAAGCTCACTGATGCTATTGACACAGCAAATAGACACAACATTGGATTAGTTATTACTGACCACATGGATTTAAATTATCCTAAGGAAGTTGGATTTCACTTTAATGTAGATGAATACTTTGAAGAATATGGAAAATATAAAAATGATAATGTATTACTTGGTATAGAAATTGGAATGTCTTTAGATTATAAAAAAGATAATGAAAAACTTATAAAGTCCTATGACTTTGACCAAGTTATAGGTTCTCAGCATACAATAAACAATGTTGATATTGAATACCAAGCTATTTATGATGGTTTATCCTATAGTGAAGTATTAAATAACTATTTTCAAGAAATTTGCAAATGTATAAAAGCTCATCCATACATAGATACTTTAGGTCATATAGATTTTATATCTAGATATGCTCCTGTAAGTGATAGTGAAATTTATTATGATAAATATAGAGATTTAATAGATGGCGTTATTAAAGTTTGTATTGATACTAACACTGCTATGGAAATAAATACTCGTAGAATAAAAAGCAAAGTAGCCTTTGATAATCTAAAAAAAATATATAGCAGATATAGTGAATTAGGTGGAAAATATGTAACTATAGGTTCTGATTCCCATACCCATGTTTCTATTAATAATAACTTTAAAGAGGCTCTTTTATTATGTGAAATATGTAATGTTAAGCCAGTATATTTTAAAAACAGAAAGCCTGAATTCTTCTAATTGTTCAGGCTTTCTATTTTTTTACTCTATGACTTCTCCCTTAACCTTTACTCTTCCTCCATCAGGACATGAAAGCTTAAACTCCTTTCTGCGTTCATCCCCAAAATCTAAATCTCCTCCATTAAGCAAAGTATATACACTTGGATAAATATTTTGCCATAGCTCATGGCAAATTGGTGGACAAACATCCTCTACCTCATAAATATCTCCTCTTTTATGATATCCTCCTCTGCATTTGCTCTCTAAAATTGTTATTCTTACCTTCCCCATACTAATCCCCTTGAATAATATAATATTTCTCTTTAATTATATATTAAAAAGCCACATCCAAAGGATGTGACTTTTTAAATTAACGAACTATTGAACCTGATTCAATATCTCCTGGATCTACTACACATAATTTTGAGTCATCATCTGTAGCTGCAGAAAGAATCATACCTTGGGATAATTCACCCCTTAAGGTTACTGGTTTAAGGTTAGCAACTAAAACTACATTTTTTCCAATTAAATCTTCTGGTTTACAATGCATTGCAATCCCTGATATGACCTGACGAATTTCTCCCCCCATATCCACCTTAAATTTTAAAAGTTTCTTCGCCTTTTTAACTGGCTCACATTCTAAAACTTTAACTACTCTAAGGTCGATTTTTTCAAAATCATCTATAGTCATTTCTTCTTTAATCGGAGTTATTTCTCTCTTTTGCGCTGCTTTTCTTTGCTCTTCTTGAATTTTCTCAGCTTCCTTTACAATAGCTTCCACATCTATTCTTGGGAATATTGACTCGCCCCTATTAACTTTTGTTCCTGGTACAGTTCCATCAAATGAAACTAAAGTTTCAAGTGCCACCTTATTTGTATTTATTTGCTCATTAATCTTCTCACTAGTAGCTGGCATAAATGGAGCAATAAGTCCAGATATAATTCTTAAACTTTCACATAAGTTATATAATACTGTTGCAAGTCTTCCCTTTTGTGCTTCATCCTTACCTAATATCCAAGGCGTTGTCTCATCAATATATTTATTAGTTCTTCTCATTAGACTCCAAATTTGGTCTAATGCATCTGAAACTCTCAATTGATCCATTTTCTTTTCCACTAACTTAGGAGTAGCTAAAGCTAAAGAAATAAGTTCCTCATCAACAGTGTCCTTTACGTCTGGTGATGGAATTACTCCCTCAAAGTATTTTTCCACCATAGTAACTGTTCTAGATAAAAGATTTCCTAAAGTGTTTGCTAAATCTGAGTTAATTCTCTCAGCTACAAGTTCCCAAGTAATAATTCCATCATTATCAAATGGCATTTCATGAAGTACAAAGTAACGAACAGCATCAACTCCAAAGAATTTAACTAATTCATCTGCATATATAACATTTCCCTTTGACTTACTCATCTTGCCATCACCTTGTAATAACCATGGATGACCAAATATTTGTTTTGGCAATGGAATATCAAGAGCCATTAACATAATTGGCCAATAAATTGTATGAAAACGCAAAATATCCTTACCTATTAAATGCAAATCAGCTGGCCAATATTTTGTATATGTTTCATCACTATTTCCATCCATATCATAGCCAAGTCCAGTTATATAATTTGAAAGAGCATCAATCCAAACATATACAACATGCTTATTATCAAAGTCAACAGGAATACCCCATTTAAAAGAAGTTCTTGATACACATAAATCTTGAAGTCCAGGTAGTAAAAAGTTATTCATCATCTCATTCTTACGTGATTCTGGTTGTATAAATTCTGGATGTGTATTTATATGTTCAATTAATCTATTGGTATATTTACTAAGTTTTAAGAAGTATGCCTCTTCTTTTGCTGGCTGTACATCTCTACCACAATCTGGGCACTTTCCATCCTTAAGCTGTGACTCTGTAAAAAACGATTCACAAGGAGTACAGTACATCCCCTCATACTCGCCCTTATATATATCTCCTTGGTCATATAACTTCTTAAAAATCTTTTGAACTTGTTTTTCGTGATAATCATCTGTTGTTCTAATAAATTTGTCATAAGACGTATTCATCAAATCCCAGATATCCTTAATTTGACCTGCAACTCCATCTACGAATTCCTTAGGTGTAACCTTTGATTCTTCAGCTTTTAATTCGATTTTTTGACCATGTTCATCTGTTCCAGTTTGAAATCTAACATCATAGCCTGATAGTCTCTTATAACGAGCAATAGTATCAGCTAAAACAATTTCATAGGTATTTCCTATATGTGGCTTTCCTGATGTGTATGCTATAGCTGTTGTAATATAATATGGTTTTTTTGTCATCTTTCTTCCTCCTAAAATATTTATATTTCTTGTTGAGTATAATTTAATGTACTTTAAGTACTAATTTTCTTTATACATTTTTATTATATCCTCTCTTATTATGGTCAAACTCTTAGTTATGACCTATATAATTAGCTATTACTAGCTTAGGCATCTGAAAATAAATA
>DCDL01000054.1:9535-13177 GCA_002316385.1 Clostridium sp. UBA1056 | reverse complement strand
TGTGGAAATTTCCACATAGAGACGTTATATCGCGTTACCACTCTACTTTATATCTACTTCACAGTAGATATCTCCATAAGTAACTCTAGCCTTAGCTTTTATTACTTTGTCCTATAAGGGGGACTTCCCTATTTTCCTTAGCATTTAAACTTCAGAAAATCTGCTCCAAGACCATGTTCCTAAACTTCCTTTTCGCTAGCTTTCACCTCTCCTAGCTCTCTTTAGAAAACTTCATTTAGTACTCTTCTCTTCTTTGCATTAAATATCAATATTAATTAATATAATAATACTATAATTATTCTATGTCAACGATATAATTAATATAAATACTTATTAATATTAATTATCATCATAGCTAAAGCTATTATTAATACAGCTGTTTATTATTAAGTATTTAATATAGCTTTACTTACTTTATCTAAATACCAAACTCCTATTAAATTCACATATATATACCAACATTTTAACTATTTAAAATGTTCCATATAAAACTATACAAAAAGTTATGTAGTTAAAATTTTGCCTATACAACTATATAAATATTTATATGATTATATAAAAAACTCCTATGCAATGTATAAGCTCAAAGTATTCCACTATATAGAATTATATACACAACTAGTATAATACATTAATGCATTCATTATACTATACTATTTTATACCATTATAAGAATACTAAATTTTTATATCTCCCTATTCATTTTTATGAATTTTCATATTATATTTATTTTCCTTTATACTATATCTATTTTTTTTCGTTAAGATGAATTATCATTATATATGTACCATAATTTATATATATGAAAGATAATTTAAAAAGGGGGATAAATTAAATATGGAGCTATTAAAGAAGAACTTCTATTTAAACAAATCTACGGTAAAAGATGTACTTAAATTATCCTTACCTGCTGTAATAGAAATGTTATTATACACTATGATATGGACTGTTGACACTATGCTAATAGGTCAATATGGAGGAGATCTTGCAGTTAGTACTGTTGGTATATCTTGTGAAATTATATATACATTTACTAATATACTGGTTGCCCAAAGCTTATCTGTTGGAATTACTTCCATTGTAGCAAGAAAATATGGTGCTAAGGAATTGGATAAAGCTAATGAGTATGCAACTTTAGGATTTTCTTTAGGCTTCCTGATAAGTATAGCCACTACTTTCTTTATATTCTTATTTAGCCAAAAATTATTAGTTCTTGCAGGAGCTGAGATAAGTATAATAGGCTTAGGTACTACTTATATAAATATTGTTTGTATTGGTCTTCCATTTAATATGCTATCTAGTATGCTAAATGCAGTTAATAGATCTTATGGAAATACTAAAACTCCAATGCTAGTTTCTATCGTTATGCTTATGGTTAACCTTTCATTAGATATTATATTAATATTTGGTTTACTTGGTTTTCCAGAACTTGGAGTTGCAGGTGCTGCCATAGCTACAACTATAGCTAATATATCTGGATTTATTTATTCTGCTATATATACCTATAAGAAATCTTTAATAAAAATTGAATTTAAATACTTAAAGAAATTCAGTAGCATTAGAGTAAAGGATATTACTCGTCTATCTATCCCTGCTGGAATGCAAGAAGCTGCCTATAGCTTAGCTAGACTTTTCACTAGCATGATGATTATGCACCTTGGTACCATTGCCTTTGCAGCTAACCAAATCACTTTGACTTTAGAGAATATCTCTTTTATGCCTGGCTGGGGATTTGCCGTTGCAGCTACAACTCTTGTTGGAAATAAAGTGGGTGAAGGTGACTATAAAAAAGCTAGAGAATATGGCCGTACAGCTGGAATTTTAGGTATAGGCGTAATGGGTGTATTTACATTATTATTCTTATTATTCCCAGTACAGCTTATTAAAATGTTTATAGATAGCAGTAATACTGAAGTTATTTCTCTTGGAGCATCTTGCTTAATGATAGCCGCTGCAGAGCAGCCAATGATAGGACTCTCAATGATTGTAGGGGGAATCTTTAAAGGTTATGGAGATACGAAAACACCATTTATTATAGCTTTCATAACTTCTTGGTTTATAAGACTTCCACTAGTATTTATATTTATTTATCTATTAGGTACATCAATAAAAGTATTCTGGGTTATATGCCTAATTCAGTGGTCTGTAGACGGAATTCTTCTTTACATATTCTATGTTAAGAAGTTAAGACCTATAAATAGTCCTATAACAAAGCTAAATTAGAACATTAATAATCTATACATTAAAATTGCCCAATAAAGCATATCAATTAAATGCTTTATTGGGCAATTTCATTTATATAAGTTCCAATAAATNNACTTTAATAAAACTTATATATAGTTACCACCTAAATAATCTCTAACATAAAAATCTTTAATTTTGTTATTATTCTACCTAAATTTAATTAAAACTCTCTTTATCTCATTAACATTACAGCTAAATTAACTGCTAGAAGTACTGCACAAAAATCTACTATTAAAGCTACCCATAAGCTATGTCTTACTTTCTTTATACCTACAGCTCCAAAATATACAGTAACGGTATAGAATATAGTTTCTGTACCTCCCATTATTATAGAAGATAAAAATCCTAAGAAAGAGTCTGGTCCATAATTCTTTACTATATCTGTGAATACACCAATTGCTCCACTACCTGACAGTGGTTTTATAAATATTAGTGGAACAACCTCTGGAGGTATTCCTACCACATTCACAGCTGGTTTTATAAGGTTTATAAAATAATTCATTGCACCTGAAGCTCTAAAGCAATTTACTGCTATAAGCATAGCTAAAAGATAAGGAAAAATCCTTATACATACATTTATTCCTTCTTTAGCACCTTCTACAAAACATTCATATACCTTTACTTTTGCAATGATGCCATATAGTACAACAGCTCCTATGATTATTGGAATTATTCCTTTTAATAAATAATCAAATATATTTTCCATAGCTATACCTCCTTTAAAAATATCTCTGTAGAAATTTACATAGAATAATTCCAAGTATAGATGCAAATGTTGTAGTACATAGAGCAGGTATAATTATTGCTCCTGGATTTACAGAATTAAATGCAGCTCTAATAGAAATAACTGTAGTCGGTACAAATTGAATACATGCTGCATTTAGAACTAAAAATAGTACCATATCATTACTTGCTACATCTTTATGTCCATTTATTCTATCCATCTCTTCCATAGCCTTTATTCCAAAAGGGGTTGCTGCATTAGATAACCCAAACATATTGGCTGTAAGGTTCATAACTATGGCTCCTAGAGCCTTATCGTCTTTACCAGCCTCTTTAAATATTCTTTTTAGTACAGGCTTCAATAATCTAGCTAGTTTGTCTGTAAGTCCACTTCTTTCAGCGATTTTCATTACCCCACACCAAAGACACATCATTCCTAAAAGTTCTATAATTAATTTCACTGTATCTGATGTGGTAGATACTATAGTTTTAGATAAAATTTCTCCATCTCCTGTTAATAATCCAAAAGCTATACCTATAAATAAAATTCCAAACCATATTACATTAATCATACAAATTCTCCCATATCCTAAATAAATATATATTTATACTTAATGTATATGTACTCCCTTTATATAATATTTAGCTTTTTTACTTTAGGCATCTTCAAAAAAT
>DCDL01000054.1:0-9518 GCA_002316385.1 Clostridium sp. UBA1056 | reverse complement strand
ATTTTCAGATGCCTTATAAAAAAGCTAAATATTTATTTCCCTAGAATAAAATCTTTTATCTTAGGGAAAACTATTATAAATAGTATTAGGAGGTACATTATGGATTTAAATGAGTTAATGGAAATGAAAAATGAAAATCCTGGGACTACAGGATTTTACAATAATAGAGAGATATTCATTAGAAAAGTTCATGATAATTCTGGACTTGTGGAAGTTGTTGATTTATTTAGTGGAGAAGTATATGCTCTTCATAGTAGTAAAATTGATAAAACTTATGCTAACTCTTCCGATTCATTTCAATAAGTTTACAGTTGAATTTAAATCTCCTCAATGATAACATTTAATGTATAAATTAAATTAAACAAATAAAGGAGATTTTTTATGAATGAAACTAATTTAATGCAAGCACAAAAAGAAATCGATGAAGCACTTTCTACTATCGAAAAATTAGAAGAAAATATTAAGTTTAATTCTGTATCTGAAGACATGATAAAAGAGAACTTTATTTCTCTTGCTAAAAAAGTTCAAGAAATCGAATCTGTTCTTAAAAATGAAGGTATTTTATAGCCTACGTTTATATATTAAAATTTATAGTTCTTAATAAAAAAGGAGCGCTTCAGAATTAACTTTAAGTTAGTTCTAAAACGCTTCTTTTTATACATGCATTAAATTATAAATTTGTATTAACTATTATTAATATCTTTTAGCAACTTCGTACAATAATCTTGAACCTACTCCTGTTGCACCCTTTGAGAAATATTCTCTATTTGGTGTTTGTGATGCGAATGCTGTAGCTGCAATATCAAGATGTAACCATGGTTTATCTTCTACAAATTCACCAATAAATAACCCTGCTGTAATTGCACCTGCTCCTACAGGACCAGTTGAGTTAACTAAATCAGCATTACCAGTTTTTATTTTTTCTTTATATTCATCAAAGGTTGGGAATCTCCAAACCCTTTCATCACAATCTAAAGATGCCTCTTCTAAAAGTGAGTAGAATTCGTCATCATTAGTTACAACTCCTGTAGCTGCACTTCCTATAGCTCCACCTACAGCTCCAGTAAGAGTAGCTATATCAATTACCTTAGTTGCATTTTCTCTTCTTATTATATAAGTAACTGCATCTACTAGAGTTAATCTACCTTCAGCATCTGTATTGATGATTTCTATGGTTTTACCATTCATAGTGTTAAGTATATCTCCAGGTCTATATGCATCTCCAGAAATTAAGTTCTCACAAGCAGCTACTACAGCTACAATATTTTTCTTTAATTTCTTCCTTGTTATGGTAGACATGGCACCTATAACAGCACCTGCTCCACCCATATCACTCTTCATAGTCCACATACTACCTGCAGTTTTCAAGCAATATCCACCTGCATCGAAGGTTAATCCTTTACCTACAATGCCTAATATATTATCTTTATTATCTGTGTCTCCCATATATCTCATAATAATTAATTTAGGCTCATTTGAAGAGCCTTTTCCAACGGTTAAGAATGACTCCATACCAAGGTTCTCGATCTCTCTCTTATTATATACTTCAACTTGGAATCCATACTCAAGACCTAATTGTTGAACTCTCTTTGATAAAGCATATGGAGTTAAAATATTAGCAGGCTCATTTACAAGTTCCCTTGATATTAAATTTCCTTCTGCAAGTAATTTTCCTTCCTCTATAGCCTCATTTAGTTTAATTAAATCTTGCTCTTCATGGAATATGATTCTTACTTCTTCTAATAATATTTCTTTTTTATCACTTTTATATTTATCAAAGTTATAAGTAGTCATTATTATAGCTTCAGCAATAGCTTTAGACTTCTCACAGTTGCAGCAACAATCCATAGATTTTATATGTATATCTAGGGTCTTTATTTTTTGTTTTATTGCTTCTTTAATCAACTTAGAAGTATTATTTCTAACATTATCTACATTACACTTTGCCTTTTCTCCAAGACCTACAAGTATAGTTTTTTGTATAGATCCATCTTCCACATTCGTTAGTGTATATATGTCACCTTTTTTGCCAGTAAACTCTTTACTTTCACTTAAGCAGCTAAGTATACTATTTAATTTATCACACGGAAATCCTTTTTGCATCTCCATGTAACTTTCAAATAGAAATATACCCTTGGAATTATTATGTGATTGAACATTTTTTAAATTTTCAACTCTTATATTCATATTAATCACCTATTCTTTCAATGTTTAATATATCTCATTATAAATTCTATACTTTTACTAAGTTCTATAATTAATTTCTAAATCCTTCTATGTATTATTTTTCTTCTTTACCTCCATCATACTGAGGCTCTGTGAATCCTCTACCCACAACTTCTCTTACATCATTTATTATTATAAAAGCATCTTTATCTACTTCTCTTACAATTCTCTGAAGGTCAATTAATTCTTCTGTAGAACATACAATATATAATATATCTTTATTTTTTCCAGTATATACTCCCTTACCATTTATACTAGTTATTCCCCTATTTAAGTGTTTCATTAACTCTTGAGCTATTTCACCTGATTTTTCTGAGATTATATGAATTTGCTTAGAGTAATTTACACCTTCTACTAAAGTATTTACCACCTTAGAAACTATGAAAATAGATATTAAAGCATACATTGCCTTTTCTACTCCGAAAACAAATAGCCCTACTAATATTATCATTCCATCTATACACATCATGATTTGATTTATAGGTATCTTCTTTAAATAATGTTTTATAATTATCGCAAGTAAATCTGTTCCCCCTGTTGATCCAGAAGATCTCAATACTAATCCAACCCCAGCGCCTACAAAAAGACCTCCAAATACACTTGCTATTAATAAGTCGGCTTGGACTTTGGGAATAAAACTAGTATACCAAAGAGCTACTGATACATAGCCAGCTCCAAATATTGACTTTTTTGCAAAATCCATCCCTTTTATTTTTATACCAACTATAAATAATGGTATATTTACAATTATATTAGTTAACCATAAAGGTATCTTAAACACATAATCTAGTATGATAGCTAGACCTGATATTCCTCCTGTAACTAAATGTTGTGGTGAATAATAAACATTTATTCCTATTGCTAGTATTGTTATACCAACCATTATCATTAGGTAGTTTTTCAGTTCACTTTTGTTTAAAAAATCTTTCATGTTGCTCCCCCATTTATTTCATGTTATACTATTTTATTTATGTTACACTAGTTTTATAGCATAGATTTGTATATGCTGCAAACACTAATTTTAATTATACTTTTGATATGATAATAATTATATAGTTTTTATAATTTTTATATGTATTTTTTATATGATATGCTAAAATCTAATTATCATATTATAATAAGGAGTTTTTATGAATAATTATACTATTTTCTTAAATGTTGTAAACTTTATATTTGTAGTAAATATAGCTTTTGCCGTAATTGTAATTATTTTCGAGAAAAGAAATGCTAATAACACATGGACTTGGCTTATGATAATGTTATTTATTCCTTTTATCGGTTTTATAATGTATCTATTTTTTGGCCAAAACCTTCGTCGTAAGAAATTCTTTGTTCTAAAGAAAGAAGAGGAATCTATACTTATGCAATTTTCTGATGAACAAAAACGACTTCTCAACGATCAAACTATAGTAAACAATAATTCTTTATTAAAAGAATACCATGATGTAATAAATCTAAATCTTCATAGTGATAATTTTATTGTTACTAATAATAATAAAGTAGACCTTCTTAATAATGGAGATGAAAAATTTCCTCTACTAATAGATTGCATAAAAAACGCAAAAAAATTCATTCATATTCAATACTATATCTTTCAAGATGATAATTTAGGAACTCAAATATTAAATCTATTAGTAGAAAAAGCAAAGGAAGGTATTGAGGTTAAGCTTCTCTACGATGGTATGGGCTGTATTCGTAATAAGAAACATTTCTTTGACCCATTAATAAATGCTGGCGGAGAAGTAAATTGTTTCTTCCCACCCTTTGTACCTTATATAAATGTGAGAATAAACTATAGAAATCATAGAAAAATATGTGTTATAGATGGTGAACATGGATTTGTTGGTGGCTTAAATATAGGTGATGAATATTTAGGATTAGACAAAAAATTTGGCTTTTGGAGAGATACTCACCTTCATCTTCAAGGCGACTCTGTAAACTATCTAGAAGTAAGGTTTTTAATGGATTGGCGTTTTGCAAGTGAAAAAGACTTTTTTATGGAAGAAAAATATTTTCCAAGAAAGCAATATAGATATAATACCGCTGTGCAAATAATCTCTAGTGGTCCTGACTCTGAGTGGTGTACAATCAGAAATACCTATCTTAAGTTAATAAATAAAGCTGAAAACTCAATTTATATTGAAACTCCATACTTTATACCAGATGATAGTATCTTAACTGCTCTTAAAATAGCATGCTTATCTGGAGTTGATATTAAAATTATAATACCTTGTAAACCAGATCATCCATTCATTTATTGGGCATCTAAATCATATATTTGGGAGCTTGTAGAATGTGGCGTAAAATGCTATACCTATGATAATGGTTTTATTCATAGTAAGATGGTATCTATAGATGGAAAGATGTGTACTATAGGAACTGCCAATATGGATATGCGCAGCTTTAATTTAAACTTTGAAGTTAATGCTATAATATATGACAAAAAAACAACTGCGGAGGTTGATAAATCCTTTGAGGCTGATATATTAAAAAGTACTCTTCTTACAGCAGAGCACTACACTAAAAGACCTAAAATAATTAAATTTAAAGAAGCTATATCTAGATTGCTATCTCCTTTACTATAAAAAAACATCTTAATATCTTTGGTGTATATATCTTCAGGGTATGCTGAAGGCATTCTCAAAATTAAAAACCATATAATAAATTAATATAAAAGTAATTTTTATTAAATAAACCGTCATATCTATAATAATTTAAAATAGATATGACGGTTTGAATTTTTTATACTATTAATGGTACATATATCATTAATGTAAGTAAAGCATCAATTAACATAAATATACCAAACTTTTCTAGGAATATTCCTTCAAAATCATCTATATAAACCATATATCCATATCCATATACTACTAGTCCAATTAATAAATTTATAATTATCCCTACAAATGTTGGAGCTAGAATTGTAGGCAGCATATATGAATATTGAATATAAAATGTTTTATTTATAGTATATGCTTTCATGATTACAGCAATAGTAGCCAATATAATATACATATACCTCTTCTTTTTCTCATCAAACTTGTAATCCATAAAAGTTACTATTCCTGCTATAACTAATACAGGAATAATCCACCTAAAACCTATTATTATATAGGCTACACTAAACATAAAACCTTCTGCTACATATCCTAGAGCTCTTATCTTTTCATCTCCACGTGGTCCATTATTTGCATTCCTAAATTCATCATTACTAGATGTTATATTAATATTGTATGCTCCTTCCTTTTCAAAACTTAGGAAGGTTACATAGTCCTCGTCACTATATGGATGAATACACAATTCTCTTAACCTTTTTAATTTTTCTACATTAGATACTTGACCATCTTTAAGTTCAAAGGAAACTACAGCCTTTTGAACTTCTTTTTTACCAAAAGCTACACCCATAGTCGCATAGAATTTTGCTCCATTTTCTGAATATGTCCCTTTAGTATTTACAATGTACTTTGAATTATCTACTTCAAGCGTACTAATTTCTCCTTCTCCACCAGCTATAGGAAACTTTATCACTTCAGTAGAAGAATATTCATTTCTAATATTCTGTTCAATAAGTATATACCCTGTTTCTTCATCTAAGGATACTGACATTGCACTATAACTAATTTTATCTGGTTTAATTATCTTTTTAATTAAAAAAGGCTCTGATGCTTTTCCTGCCTTTACTGTAAATCCTTTAAATAACTCATCACCCTCTAAATAACATATCAAAAGACCATCTTTATTTTTGTTAGCAGTAAGCATTGTCACATCTTCCACTGGCACTTCTATTTTTTCATTAGATACTGTGTTTATCACATGAATCTTATCTTTATAAGATAAAACTATGTTTTCATTATCAATTTGCTCAACTGATAAGACTCCTTCTTCAATTTCACGTTTTATTATATTTAATTCCTTATCCAATATTATACTTTCAGAATAAGCAACTCCTGATTTGGAGGAGTTATACACAAGAACATATCCGCTATTATTTTTAGTAAATATCAGGTTCTTAAGTAGTTCCTCTTCTACATCATATTCGGTAGTTTTTATCTCTTTCCCTATTAAATCTGTTTCACATATTTTAATCTTTTTACTGTCATCATAGGCTACAAGTACTCTGTTTTCTTCCTTTATAATTATAGGTGAATTTTTACCTGTTCCACTCCCTATTTGTACTTCCTTACTCCATTTTTCTGATGGTGGTTGTTTCAGTAAATTGTAGTTATTACAATAATTACCGATTAGTATTATTAAAAACACCATTATTATAGTTAAAAATAGCATCCTTTTTTTATTCATATTTGCCTCCCCAAAGTTTATACTTAAACATAAACCCCCATTATTTTGTCTATTAGCATAAATTATACTCTCATTATACTGAATATTCAAACATACATTTTGCAAATATCACTTAATACTATATTTTATTTCCATAAACTAATAATACTTTACTTTAATATTTTGAAATTATATTGTAAAATAAGTTTATATTATAGTTATATTTAATAAATTAATGGAAGGTATTTATATGGGAAAATCTGGTAAAGTGATTAACTTTGACGATGACAAGGTTTATGTAGTAACAAGTAATAAAGAATTTGTTACTTTGGAGAGAAATAATAAAACCCCTGTTAAAGGTAGTATTTATGAAGGCACTGTATATGTAGATAGGTCAAACATTATAAAACTATTTATAATACTAATATCTATTTCTATATTAGCATTAAGCTTTATGTATTTTATTTTCTTTTCTCCTAGAGCTAATATAATTCTTTCTATAGATTCCAATATTAAAATAAGTGTAAACCGAAATAGGATAATTAAAATTACAGATCCTAGTGGATCCACTCTAGGATTAGAAAACTTAACTTCATTAAAAGGTAATGAATTAAATTCAGGCTTAAATCTTTTATTTGATTCTGCATTAAAGGAAGAACTAATTCCTCAATGTGATGAATATTCACACGGTACTATATATATCTACATAACTAAGGATAGTAAGAGAGAGCCTCTTAACTTCGATGCATTTAAAGCCTATGCTGCTAAATTTAATTATGACGTTATAGTTAATAGAAATAATAATATTCTTAATGCTGATTAGTTTAGCATTAAGAATATTCCTATCTATAAAAACCTAACATTTGAATATGTTAGGTTTTTATATTATATTTATATTTTATTTTCTATACACAGGCATTTCAAATTCTAGCTGTGCTGACGGACACTTATCTAGCACCTGTTTAATATACTTAATTTGTTTGTATGCCCAAGGTACATCTGTAGCATATTGATGATAAGGAGTTCCATTCTGATCCATATTCCATCTCATTTTGTATAAAGTATTCTGCTTTGCTGAAGTGTTTATATATCCATTAGATATCCACTTAGCTCCACCCTTTATTGCCTCTTCTGGTGAAAACCACCCATTCTCATAAGCAGTCTTTGCACCTAAAGTATCTGAATCATTACCATCTTTTGCTCCAATACCGAAAAAGTTATAGACAGTTTTGTTATTGTACTCAATTCCCTTTGATAATTTTGATGTTCCATGACCAGTTTCTAATATAGCATGAGATACTAAATAAGCTGGATTTACATTATATAATTTACATGCATCTAAAAAAGCTTGTCCTTTTCCACTCAATGCCCCAGCTCCAGATAAAGAAGCGTTAAGGTTATCTGAAGTTATTCCTTCTACATAGTTTAGTTTCATAAATTGATATATGCCATAAGGATCATTTCTAAACCTATCAGGATCCATGTATTGTAAAACATCTGTTTTTTCTGCACTAGTATTATATCCAAAAGACCTTATAAACATAGGAGAATTAACTAACTGCTTGTCTACAGCTTGACTTAAAGTAAAGCTGGTTTGTATAGAATCCTTAATTGTCCATAATGAATTATTTATGCTTTCAGTTGAATTTATTGTAGAAAATTCTTTTACAGTGGCTGCCTCTAAACTTTTTCCTTCATTATCATATAGGCCATCTTTAACAATTATGCTATATATACAACTTTTCTTATACCCTCCACTAGGTGGACTTATAACTATAGACTTATTTGAAGAATCATAACTTAATCCTACACTAGTTATCTCCCCATTTGGTGATGTGACTACAACATAATTGGAAAGTTTATTTATTAATCCACTATTTAAATTTTTATTTAACTTAACTATCCAAGTCTTATTTACTGGAACATTAACTTGATGAGCAATTTTCTGTACACTAATAGCATCCGCTCCACTATTAGTTAATATGATTGTCGTTAAACACATTACAATTGCTAGTAATATAATAGAAGTTTTCTTTATCAATCTCTTATTCATATTTCCCCCTCATATTATCTAAAATTCTATTTATATCATATATGTTATATTGTATAATACTAATAACATTGATATTATGCTATAATTATACAATAAATTCAAAATGAATGTAAATAATTATATAATAGCTCATAATATTCATGAAGTCTTATACTAGGTGGTGATATAACTATATGGATAACAAAAACTTACTTAGGCTTAATAAATATATAAGTGAAAGTGGAATTTGTTCTAGAAGAGAGGCTGATAAATTTATCGAAGCTGGTAGTGTATATATAAATGGTGTTTTAGCTACTGTTGGAACAAAGGTTAGCCCTACTGATACTGTAGTAGTTGATGGTAAAACCATTAAACCTAAATCTAATAAGGTCTATATAGCTCTTAATAAGCCTGTGGGAATTACTTGTACAACTGAAAATCATGTTAAGGGTAATATAATTGATTTTGTTAATTATCATGAAAGAATATTCCCCATAGGACGTCTTGATAAACCTTCTGAAGGATTAATATTTTTAACTAATGACGGTGACATGGTAAATAAAATATTACGAGCAGGAAATAATCATGAAAAAGAATATGTAGTTTCCGTTGATAAGCCTATTACAAAAGAATTTATTAATGCAATGGAAAATGGAATTCCTATACTAGGTACAATAACAAAGAAATGTAAAATAAGAAAAGTTGGCAAGTGTACCTTTAATATAATATTAACACAAGGTCTAAATAGACAAATTAGAAGGATGTGTGAATATTTAGGATTCAAAGTAACTAGCCTTAAGCGTATTAGGATTATGAATGTTTCCTTAGATAATCTACCTACAGGTAAATGGCGTTATCTAAATGATGAAGAGATATCCACAATTCTTAATCTTACTAAAGACTCAACAGGTACTATTTAAATAAAGTATATTTAATAATTAAAAGAAGAGGATGATATTTTAAAGTGGTCCCTATGTCAAGG
>DCDL01000022.1:39143-91671 GCA_002316385.1 Clostridium sp. UBA1056 | reverse complement strand
ATTTTAACTCCTAGTCTTGTGACAAATATGTTTCAATCTTTGACTTGTTATTTCTTTTCAAGTGCCTATCTCAAAATATACTTCCCATCTTTGACTTATTATTTATTTTCAGATGCCTAAACAAAATATTAATTTTGCACATATTGTGCTTTTGAGGTGGAAAAGCTTATGGAGAATTTAGAAAGTATAATATCAATTAAAGATCTTAGAATGAACTTTGGAGATAAACGTGTCCTAAATGGAATAAATTTAGAGATACAGAGAGGACAAATAATAGGGTATATAGGAACTAATGGTGCTGGTAAAAGTACAACTATAAAAATAATGCTTGGTATAATAGAAGGCTATACAGGACAGGTAAAAATATTAGGACAAGATATAAGTAATGGAAGTGTGGAGTACAAGAAGAAAATTGGATATGTTCCAGAGCTTGCTGATATATATGAAAATTTAACTGCATTTGAATATATAAGCTTTTTAGGTGGAGTATATGGCATAGATCGAAATACCCTTATTGAAAAAGCAGAAAAGCTTATGAAGTTATTTACAATTGAAGGAGCTATGAACTCAAGAATATCTTCATATTCAAAAGGAATGAAGCAAAAGCTACTAATAATATGTAGTTTAATTCATAATCCAGATATATTATTTTTTGATGAGCCTTTAAGTGGACTAGATGCTAATAGTGTAATGATATTTAAAGAAGTTATGAGTAGACTTGCAAAGGAAGGAAAAACTATATTTTATTCTTCACACATAATGGATGTTGTAGAGAAGGTAAGTGATAGAATTGTACTTATTGATAATGGAACAATAGCTGCAGATGGAAGTTTTGAGGAGCTTAGAAATAGTGAAAAGGAAAGCTCTTTAGAAGAAATATTCAATCAATTAACAGGATTTAATGAACATGGACAGATTGCTAAAGAATTTGTTTCTTTAGTTCAAGAGGTATAGCTATGAAGGAATTTGCGATGTTAAGGCTATTAGATAAATTTAAAGGGTTGTATAAAAAAGCAGGTGTTAATTATGATATTATGCGAATGATTTTGCAAATAAAATTAACTATGGATGGACGCAGAGTAAGTACTGTTTTCACAAATAATAAATCCTTTGAAAATAAAGATAAGAATAGTTATACGTACCTACTTCTTTTTAATGGATTTTTAAGCATTTTTATTGGAATGTTAATGTTAATTGATATGCCAGCTTTAAAAAATATAAATATTATTATAGGTGTAAATTTATTTATGATGGTATCACTTATGATATCAGATTTCTCAGCTGTTTTATTAGATGTAAAGGAAAAAAACATACTATTACCAAAGCCTGTAGATAATAAAACCTTTAATGCTGCAAAGCTTACTCATATATGTATGTATCTACTTGGTATATCTTTGTCCCTTAATTTAATGCCTTTAATTTTTGGAACAGTAAAATATGGAGTTATATTTTTCCCAATATTTTTTATAGAAAATATACTAATAGCTTTATTAGTTATAGTAATAACGGCATTTTTATATACTTTAGTTTTAAAGTTCTTTGATGGAGAAAAGCTAAAGGATATTATAAACTATTTTCAAATATTATTAGCATTTGTATTTACTTTTGGGTACCAGTTATTTAATAGATTTTTTAATATTATAGATAGGACAGCTATTTATGTACCTAAGCTTTGGCATAGTTTAGTTCCATCTATGTGGTTTGCAGCCCCTTTTGGAATATTAATAGATGGAAATAGAAATCCTTTTTTAATATTTTTATCTGTAATGGCAATATTAGCTCCAGTAATACTAATTATCCTTTATGTTATGAAGGTAGTACCTTATTTTGAAAAGAACCTTCAAAAACTAAATGATAATGGGGGAACTATAAGAGGTGGAGATAAAATAAGAAAAGATTTTATAGCAGGAATAATTTGCAAAGATAAAACTGAAAAAAGTATGTTTATATTTACTAAGAATATGATATCTACAGAAAGAAACTTTAAGCTTAAGGTATATCCATCTCTTTCAATGGCTGTATTTCTGCCAGTTTTATTTATTTTTACAGATAGAGAGAAATCATTTATTGAAACTGTTCAAACAAGCTATGGTGGAAAAGTACATTTATTAATGTATTTAACTGTATTAATGCTATGCTTCTGCACTGCTTATATAAATAATAGTGATAATTATAAAGGTGCATTTATATATAAGGTATTACCAATAAAAGATCCGGGAGTAATATTAAAAGGAGCAATAAAAGGAACCTTATTTAAATTAGTTATACCAACTTATTTATTTACGGCTATAGTGTTTTTAATATTAAAGGGACCATCAATAATCTTAGACTTAATTGTAATGTTTTTAGTCCTTTTAATATCATCATTAGTTTATTTTAAACTGTCAAATAAGATGATGCCTTTTAGTGTGAAATTTGCTACAATTGATAGTGAGAAGCTTATAGTCCCAGGGGTGATTACATTAATACTTATTGGGATATTTGCTGCAATACACATAATAATTAGAAATGATATTACCTTTATAGGAGCATTTATGGCAATCCTTTTTGTAATTAATATAATTATTTGGAAGATAAGCTTTAAAATAAGCTGGAAAGATATAGGAATATAATATAGTGGAAGTAATACTAAGGAGAAGCACATTATGTTAGATGATGAGAGATTAGAAAAATATAAAAGTGAATTTACTAGAACTTTAATGGAGGTTTTAGGAAAACTAAATACTTTAGAGGGTGAGTATTACGAAAAAAATGAAGAATTTGATAACTCTTATGAGGGAAATACAATTCCTGAGCATTTAGTTGAAACACATAAAATTATATGGAAAGAATACAAGCTAAAATACAGAGATATACTTAGAGAATATTGTACTGAAAAAGTAAGTGAAGATCCATCCAGTACAGGCAGTATGGGGAAACCTTGTAAATATTATTTCATTGAGAAATATCATGAGTTAAATTTCATAATGAAAACTGAGAAAAAAGCAATTATTGAGATCAATTATGAAGAATGGAAGGGTTCATGTTTTGGAAAGCAATTTACTTTTCATCCAACAGAAAATGGATGGAAAATAAGTTGTGTCAAAGGCCGTTTCGCTAAGGAGGATAGTTGGTCAAGAGATTGGATGTAAAACTTTAATTTACAGGTAAAGAAAATAGCAAACTTTATTTTTGAAAGTTGCTATTTTCTTTATTAATTTATAAGGCATCTTCAAAAAATAAATAGGTCAGAATGCCCGTGTATTTACCATGATACGTCGTTGTCAAAACCCTTACAAAGCGGCATTATGAAAGGATTTTAACTTCTAGTCTCGTGACAAATATGCTNNTTTGACTTGTTATTTATTTTCAGATGCCTAACTTAAATCAAATCATCTAAGCCATTAACAGTAGTTTGTTCATTCTCATTAATAGGAATAACTATACATTTTTGACCATCAATTATTTGAGATTTTATTTGAGGTATTTTTTCAGGTTTTACTTGAAGTATAACGTCATAGTTAGGAGTAACCTTATTATCTTCTGAATTTGTATCTTGAACTTCTTCTAAATTAGTTTCTAAAATTTCTTCTAAATCAGCTTCTAAAGATTCTTCTAAGGTAGTTTCTATAGTCTCCTCTAGAACCACATTATCATCATTAACTTCTGTAGACATGTGAGTTTCATTATCTACAGAGGTTTCTTGTTTAATTTGCTCAAGTTTATTTTGAAGTACTTCTACCTGCTTCTGAAGGCTTTCTTCCCTTTTTCTTTGCTCGTTTACTTTAAGTGTCTTTGCATCAATTAAATTTTCTGCTAAAGGAAGATCATCACCAAAGTTTTCTACATAGGATTTTTCAATCTTAGTAGTAATTTCCTCGGGAACTCCACTTTCTATTAAAAGGTTTTGTATATCTTTCTTTGTTAAGCTTATAGGTTCACAATCTGTATCATCGTACATAGCATTGTATTCATCTATCATGTTATTTAGATTTTCTTGTATTTCCATAAAAGTTTTATCAGCCTTATCATCAGTACTAAAGGAATCTTTAATAATTGATTGGAATGTTTCTTTTTGCACAGTAGCGGTCTGCTTTGAGTAACAACCTAAAGCATTTTCCATTAATTCAGGATGGGTATTCTTTGCATTTTTGGTGTAATACATAATAGAGTTAACATCTGAACTACGATCAATAAAAGCAGGAAACACAAATCCATTAGTTGGGGCATCAACTACCCAGTCTCTAATACGTGCTTTTATCTTGTTTTCTTCTTCAAAGTGTCTAAGACCAGGCTCAGAAAGTGAAACAGGGCATATTGCACATAACACATATTCATATACTTCTTCAGATTCATCTAATTTTAAATTATCCTTGGTTTTAGTAATAACATCATAAGCATCATGAAAAACAAGTATTAAAAAATTACCAGTATAATCATAATTGTTTATAATCAATTCATAAAAATCATCAAGAAGAGCATCATCTTTTAAGTGACTGTTTTTAAGCTGCATAAGAGAAACTTGTCTTTCATTTATATAATCTTCATTAGTTGGAAAGTTAAGTTCTAAAATATTATTTCCAATAGTTCCAGACAGCACCTTTTTAGCAATTTCTAAGTATTTAAAGTATTCATCTTCATCTAAATTTAGAAAGGTTTCTCTAAATTTTAAAATAGTATGTTTTTCTCCATTAACATAGCAACCACATATTTTAGTGAAGGTACATTGATCTTTTTTAAAACGTCTTTTTAACTCAAGTATATCTTTTTTTCTCATATATAAACCTCTCAATTATTTAATAAGGAAACTCATTGTTATATTCATTCCAATGAATAAGTTCGTGTAAACCAAATCAAAGATTTGAACACTAACTTAAGTATAGTATTTTTTTTATATTAATTAAAGATTTTATTAGATTTAAAAGAAAAGCTTTAAATAATTGCTCATAATAGTATATAAAATAAGGGCAAGTTAGTGTTTAACTTGTCCTTATTAATAATTATTTCTTACAATACTTAAAGAATTGATAATTGCATATAACGCCATAAAGGTGGTGGTATTTTTTGCCATGCGAGAGTATCTCCATCAAGTAAATATTTGTAGTGAAATTAATTTAAAATTTAGATATTATATTTTTAGAAGGTAAGGAGTTAGAAAAAGTGAAGGAGTAGTTAAAATTGACTGGCTCACTTAACCTAATTGTTCTGATACCAATTCTGCAAGAGTTTTGATTGCATATTCTATTTCCTTAGGAGAGGCATAAGAATATGAAATTCTTATATGGTGATTGGAGTGAAATTCATACAAATATCCAGGAAAAACAAGTATTTTTTTACTTAAGGCTTTTACGAAAAACTCATGCATGGAGATACCTTCATTCAGCTTAAGCCAAATGAAATACCCTCCAGCTGGAATATTCCAGGTGGCCATGCCAATAAAATACTTTTTTAATGCTCCAATAGTAACATCTCTTCGAATCCTTACATTTTTTCTCATTATATCGTTATGCTGATAATACAGACCGCTTGAAAAAAGTTCTGCAGTTACATTTTGAGAAAGCGAGCTAGATCCATAATCCGTTTGCATTTTTATATCCGCTAGTCTTTCAATAACTTTTTCTGGTCCTACAATCCATCCAATCCTAAGACCAGGGCATAGATTCTTTGATATGCCTCCCGTATATAATACAAGCCCGTTTTTATCAAATGCCTTTAGTGGTGGTGGCGGCTGTTCATCAAACCAAAGCTCTCTGTATACGTCATCTTCGATAATAGGCAATCGTTCTATATCACAGGCATTTATAAGCATTTTTCTTCTCTCAAGTGACATTACGTTACCTGTAGGATTTTGAAAGGTAGGTATTGAAAACAGCATAGATCCTTTTCTTCGCTGATGACGGTTAATCAATTCTTTTACATCAATGCCTTCTTCATCAAGTTGTATTCCAGAGAGTTGTAATCCAAAGGATTGAAAAGTTCTCAGAGAATAGAGGTATGATGGCTTCTCTAAATAAACTACTGAGTTTGTGTTCAAAAGTCCAAGGGAAATAAGCTGAAGTGCCTGCAATACTCCGGAAGTAATCAAAACTGAGTCAGGCTCAGCCTCAATGCCCAATGTTTTAAGATATGCACATATCTCTCTTCTTAAATAAAGTGCTCCTTTTGGTTCTTCGTAACCTAAGGGTTTCATAGATTTAGATAGTTTTTCCAATGTTTTCTGAATCATTTCGTTAGGAATTAACTCAGGAGACGGTTCACAAGACCCCATTTTGATAATATCTGGTTGGAATTCAGCCACATTAATCTGTTGTATTATTCTTTGATTGGCCTGATGTACTCCTGAGGAGATATACGGATTCCAGTTGTGGGAATGATGAATAGACATTAATGTCCATGTATTGTTTATTACCCTCGTAC
Organism: Clostridium sp. UBA1056; assembly: GCA_002316385.1. Classification (GTDB taxonomy): domain Bacteria; phylum Bacillota; class Clostridia; order Clostridiales; family Clostridiaceae; genus Clostridium_J. The sequence goes on along the minus strand of DCDL01000022.1, from coordinate 85,275 downwards.
CACCTCCTGCATTTCCATTTAAAAGACCCTCAGCAGTTAGTTCTTCTATTGCAGCTACAACGGTACTTCTATTAACGCCAAAGATTTCAGAAAGTGTCCTTTGACTGGGTAATTTAAAATCTACTGGCCATTCTCCACTGGCTATTTTATCCTTCATGTATCTAACGATTTGTATATGCAACTGAGTGGAATCATTTCTGTCAGGTTTCCAATTTATATTAAACATAATTATACCTCCAGATGATATTATTATTAATATATCATTTGGTTGGTTAAAAAACAACCAAGAATGGTTGGAGACTTTTCATTGCTTTTAAAATATAATTACGTTAATAAATTTATAATTTTAGAAGGAAGTGATAAGTGTTGATTCCAATAAGAGTTCTCGGTGACGATGATATTAGAAGGATTCTCGATATTAAGAATACGGTAGCATGCGTAGTAAATGATAAAGATGTTCTTTGAAAATTAAATAATGCGGTATTTACACTATATGTTATAATTTTAGGTAAAATAAATGTTAATTATATTTTTTATATAAGGAGGAATTAAAATGGAATATTTTCATGTTGATGTTTTTAGCAATGAAATTTTATCTGGCAATGGATTAACTGTTGTTTTTTGTAATGAGGAATTAGAAGATAATCTTATGTTGAAATTAACACAAGAGTTTAAGCAATTTGAAACAATTTTTGTGAGAAGAATAGATGATAGTATATTTAATGCAAGAATTTTTACAGTAGATGAAGAATTGGATTTTGCGGGGCATCCTATTTTGGGAGCAGCTGCTACTATTCATAGTCATATTTTTAGAAATGAAGAAGATATAGCAATTACATTTCAATTAAATCGAAAAACAATTGTAGTTAATTCAAAAAAGATAGAAGAGTATTATGAAGTACAAATGAATCAAGGAAAAGCGGAATTCCTCTGTGAAGTTTCAAAAGAGAAGAGAAATAAATATGTACATGCATTGAACTTGTCAGAAGAGAATTTAAGCGAAGAATTTCCTATGGAAGTTGTATCAACAGGATTACCATACTTATTAGTACCATTAACTTCAGGAATAGAGAATTCAAAAATAGTTAGTTCTAAATTTGAAGAAATGTTAAAAGAAGTAGGTGCTAAATTTGCTTATATATTTGATGTGAATTATATAGAAGGACGGACCTGGGATAATCAAGGAAACGTTGAGGATGTTGCAACAGGAAGTGCAGCTGGACCATTAGGTGCATATTTATATAAGCATAATATTTTTAATGTAGGTCATGAGATTATAATAAATCAAGGAAGATTTGTCGGCAGGCCTAGTAAAATTAAGGTTTCTATGAGCATTTCTAAAAAAGAAATATTAGTGTCTGGAGAGGTAGCTATTTTGGCAAAGGGAACTATTTTACTATAATAATAAACGTAAAAAATCGCATTATTTAAGAGATTGAATTTGCGATTTTTTATTGCGCAATCCAAACAAAATACTAAGAAATAACTTGTTAGACAATGGAAATAGTATAAAAAGAAAGGAAGTGAGGGTTTGGTACTTACAATACACTCTCTCACTAAAGATAAAATATGAAAATAAAAGCATTTACATTAAACTCATTTGCAAAATCTAATGAGGGAGGAAATCCAGCAGCAGTTGTTTTTGATGCTGATAATCTCTCAGAAAATGACATGAAAAAGATTGCAGGTATAATTGGTTTTAGTGAGACTGCCTATGTAATGAAGTCGGACTTGGCAGATTTCAAGGTAAGATTTTTTACCCCTGCGGAAGAAGTTGATCTTTGTGGACATGCTACAGTGGGAGTTTATTACTTACTATTGAGTCTAGGGCAAATAAAGCCAGGGATGTATACACAGGAAACTAAGGCAGGAATTTTACATGTAGAGGTAAAAGAAGACATGACAATCATAATGAATCAGGCTCTTCCAATTTTTTACGATACAATTTGTAAAGAAGAAATTGCAGATTCCTTGAATATTTCTGTAGCTCAAATGGATGCAAATTTCCCAGTACAAATTGTATCTACAGGTTTAAAAGACATTATTGTTCCTATTAAAGATTTAAGTATTCTAAGCAGCATTAAACCAGACTTTGAAAAGGTAGCAGAAATCAGCAGGAAATATAATACTGTTGGTTATCATATGTTCACTCTTCAATCACTTAATGGTTCAGATGCTCACTGTAGAAATTTGGCACCTCTTTACGGAATACCTGAAGAGTCTGCAACTGGTACATCCAATGGTGCTCTTGCCTGTTATCTGTTTAAATATGATAAAATCAACCTTGAGAATACTGAATGTATAGTTATTGAACAAGGGTACTCAATGGAAAAACCTTCAGAAATAATTGTTTCCTTAGCGGTTCAAGATAAAGAGGTTGTTGAAGTGATGGTAGGAGGAAAAGCATTAAACTTATCTGAAATTGAAGTTGAAATATAACTGCCACTAAGTGGATCTGTTACTAGCTCAAAATATTTTATACCTTTACTAATAGTACATATCCATCTTTATTTATTCTTATCGTTATTTTAAAAATGAATTAAGACCTATATGTTATCCAATTATAAAAAGGCGATAACATGTAGGTCTTAACTTTTACACAAGTTGCTATCTATGTCTTAATATTATCTATTGTTTTAATTTCAAATTAAAAATTATTTTTGAAAAATTAAATATATATATTTATAAAATATAGTGTTCCTCTAGGAGGTTTAATCATAGTTGTATCAAGGGTTTAAACGGGGTGGAATATTGGAAGTGTGGAAGTCAAGAAGTTAGGAATATGGGAAGGAGTATGGAGAAAAAATGCAAGACAAATAGTTGATAACCACTCATTATATTATAAATTATTAATGGCAATGGTTGCCTTTTACATAAAATTATCCTCTCTATTTTATAAAGGGGTAGTGCTAGCATTTCCGACAAAACCCACCTTAAGACATAAAATGGAAAAATATCTTATAATTCACCCACTTTTTAAAACAGTAATTTATAGCACATAATGGTATAATTTACTTATAAAGTATTGCAAAATAGTAGGAAAGTGTGAGTTAGTTACTTATTGAATTAACATATAAATAGGAATTTGACAATGATATTATTTTGAGTAAAGAACAGTTATATTATTTAACAATTCAGTTATAGAAGCAAAAATAAAAAGGGGGAAGAGATTGTGAAAATTAAAGCAGATATACTACATGACTATATAGAGGGTAAATCTATTAATAGGTATAAAGAAGAGTGGTTTTTTAAATATGATGGTCATATGTTTGTAGAACCATCATATGAAAGTGAGCATAGGGAATCAGTAAGACGAATTTTTGAACAAATTAAAAGAGGGTTAAAAGAATTTACTCCATGCAATGTTGAGATATGGGATAAGTTATTTCCTAACTGGAAAGAAATCATAAATGATGTTTCTATAAACCTTATAGTTGGATATCCAGAACCTTTCGATGCAACAGTCTTAAGAGCACCTGATGGTAAGCGTAATGTTGTTCTAGATTTAGGACAATGGAGTAAATATGAAGGGAAATGTGATATTGTAAGTGTGGTACATAACTTACTAACTCATGAACTATGTCATGTATGTATAGGCGAAGTTATAAAAGATATTGATGACGATACTGAAAGTAGTAATTACTTAACAAACTTAGATGCAAACACTTTTCACGAGGCATTTGCACACCTAATATCATTTGAAGATAAAGATATCAATGAAGTTGAGTGGGATAATGAAGAATGGCTGGAAGCAAAGGATAACTGCAGGAAAAGAATGAATGAAGCTTTGAGAGAAACAGATGTAAGCAAGCAAAGTGAGTTCTTGTATGATGCTATTTGTGGAAAATATAAAGAGAAATATGCAGCTATGGCTGGAATGTTCTATCTTGTAGATTGTTGGATGACAAAAAGTATATCAGGATTAGAAGAAGAATTTAGAAAAGGATATCATGGATTTGCACAAAAAACATTGAAGGGATATAATAGTAAAATCATTTCACAATTTTAAAATTTCACGAGCATGGTAAATTCCAATCTATTTAAGAATGTAATATGAACACATTAGATTATTGTTCATCAACAAGAGCTTAATGCTCTTGTTTTTATCTTGTGTAAAAGTACCAAAAACGGTCGTTTTTCAAATCAAAGATTTGGACACTAACTTAAGTATAGTATTTTTTTATATTAATTAAAGATTTCATTAGATGAACTTAAAGCATATGATATGCAAGTAATAATCATACATATAAAGGAAAAAAGATAATAAAGCTTTATAGAAATACGTTAGGATTATAAACATGAGAAGACGTAAAATATTAATTTTAGTTATTTTGAATTATAGAGATTAATAGTCATAGTAAAAATAATCCCGCCTAATTATTAGACAGGATAAAAGTTTGTTACTGTAGCTTTTAAGGTACTCTTTCCATTATTAGAATATACATGTTGATTAGAGGGAGAGAAGCATATAGAATCATTAGGATTTAATTTATAAATTTTATTGTTTACTTCTAGTGTTAATTCGCCTTCTAACACCATAATATACTCTTGTGATTTTTCAGAATGACCCAATGATGTATATGAGTGACCTTCATCAAGCTCAATTTGGAAAAGTTCAAAATTACGGTATGGTGTACTAGTGTAGTAACAATATACCCTATAATGACCTTCATCATTTAGCTGCACTTCAATATCACTCTTTTTTGTAATATAAGTTTCCTCCTCTTTTTGTTCTAGGAGCGAGGTATAAGGAACCTTTAGTCCATTTGCTATTTTCCATAAAGTATTTATAGTTGGATTAGTACTACCTTTTTCAATTTGAGATAGCATGACTTTACTTATATCAGATAATTCAGCAAGCTGACCTAAACTTAAATTTCGTTCAGTACGAAGCCTCTTTAAGTTTTCTGAAATGATAAGATTTATATTCATTTAAGGGGTAACCTCCTATAAGTGTATTGACAATTATAATTAACAAAAGTAAAATAAGATTAACATTAAATATATTTAACGTTCGTAAATTATTATATCTTAATTATTTAAAGTATACAAGAAGAATGAAAGAATCTTATTATCACATGGAAGGATAGCATGCTAAAGTATTTAGGCATCTTCAAAAAATNNTTATTTATTCTCAGATGCCTTAACTAAAAAATTATTCTAATATTATATGGTTTAATTCTTAAAGGAGGGTATTATTATGATAACAAGACAAGAAGCATTGAATTTGCTTAATGAATATAATAAAGAGGCATTTCATATACAACATGCCTTGACAGTTGAAGGAACGATGAAGTATTTTGCAGAAAAACTTGGATATGAAGACGAGGCTGAGTTTTGGGCTATGGTTGGATTACTTCATGATTTAGATTTTGAAATGTACCCAGAAGAGCACTGTACTAAAACTCAAGAAATTATGAGAGCAAGAGGAATTGATGAAAGATTAATAAGGGCTGCAGCTAGCCATGGATATGGTCTTTGCGTAGGAGATCAACCTAAGCCGGAGCATGACATGGAAAAAGTATTGTTTGCCGTAGATGAACTTACAGGACTGATTGGAGCAGCAGCACGAATGCGTCCATCTAAAAGTGTTATGGATATGGAGCTTTCGAGTCTTAAGAAAAAATTTAAGGATAAGAAGTTTGCAGCGGGATGTTCACGAGATGTAATTAGGCAAGGAGCAGATATGCTCCAATGGGAATTAGCTAAGTTATTTGAAGAAACAATTTTAGCTATGCGTTCATGCGAGGAATATGTTAATAATGAAATGGAGACCTATAATATCTAGAAAAGACTTATAGCTACTATTATATAAATATAAAATAACTTCATTTTAAAATAGTCCATATGTCAAGGACATTTTGAAAAAGACTATGTAGCTAAAAGCTGATTTCTATATTGGATAGGAGTCAGCTTTTTCAAATTCCACTGACATCTGAAATTATTATAGTAATACATATATTTATTTATCATAGGTTGTAATTCTTCAAATGTATCGCAACCTTTATAGTCAATTTAATCTTTCATATGATCAAAGAAAGACTCCTGCGGAACATTATCCCAACAGTTGCTATGTCTTGACATGGATTGACCTAATTTATATTTCTTCAGAAGTTTTTGAAAACGAGGACTAGTATAATGAACCCCTTGATCTGAGCGAATAAATGCTTGTGGATGCAATAAATTACTATTATTCTGCATTAATGTTTCAATTAGCTTGGATATTATATCATCTAACTGTTGAGACAACATATATACATCAAGCCTATAGAGCAGGAAATAAAATACTCTAATAGGCTATAAGCGATTTTTCCCACCCCAAGAACACATCATATCTAAAATAGGTATGAGTGATTTTCCACGCTCTGACAAGCTATATTCAACTTTTGGTGGAATTTGAGGATATTCTTTGCGTATTATTAATTGGTCATCTTCCATTTCTTTAAGTGTTTTACTTAAGGTTTTAAATGAGATTGTGCCAATAGAATGTTGAAGCTCATTAAATCTCATAACTGACTTATATTCAGCAAGCCAATACATGATAATCATTTTATATTTACCATTTATAAGTGATAATGTATATCCAAAATCAGTATCGATTACATTTATACCAGTTTCACTGCAGCTATCTATAGACATTTTACACTTCCCTTCTGGTTAGTATATAACCTAAATGTGCGTACTTTACTGATATTGTATTATAAATTATGCTTAAATTGTTGTCAACAATATCAATTTAAGAAAGGATGAATAAACTATGAAAAAAAATATTTTAGTATTAAATGGTAGCCCGAGAGTTGGAGGCAATAGTGATTTATTAGCTGATGCGTTTATAAAAGGAGCAACTAAAGCAGGACATGAAGTAGTTAAATGTGATGTTGGTAGAAAAAATATCAAGGGATGTATAGCTTGCAATACTTGCTACAGTAAAGGAACACCTTGCTCTTTCGATGATGACTTTAATAATATTGTTCCCCTTATAGAAAAAGCAGATGTGATTGTTTTCGCAACACCGCTGTATTGGTATTCGTTTTCGTCTCAACTTAAGGCAGCAATTGATAAAATGTATTCATTTATAATTGGAGAAAAGAAACTAAATATAAAAGAGAGTATGCTTCTGGTTTGTGGAGAAGAAAATAATGAATCTGCCTTTGAAGGTATTATTACCACATATAAGCTGATTTGCTCTTATCAAAAATGGACAGATAGAGGTCAGTTAGTTGTTCCAGGAGTACTCAATAAAGGAGATATATTATCTACTGACTATCTTGTTCGTGCAGAAAATATAGGCAGAAATATTTGATAAATAATAATAAAGGAAAATCCTCAGATAATGGTGGTTATCCTTCTTCTATTTTGTTTGCTATTAAAATATAGTAGATTAGGGTTATTACAGAAATAAACACAGATTGAAACGTATTAATTGGTGGTATATACTATAAATGTAAATTTAATATTGACTCTCACATGGTGTTAGGCATTATTCTAAAGATGTCATTCGAATGGCAGTAATTTATAGGAGTTGATTTTATGTTCAAGATTGGAGATTTCTCTAAGTTGACTAGGGTATCCGTACGTATGCTTAGATATTATGATGAAGTTGGGCTTTTTAAGCCTGCTAAAATTGATGACTTCACAGGCTATAGATATTATTCAGCAAAACAGATTTCAGATATTAACCTAATAGTATCATTGAGAGATATGAGCTTTAACGTAGCTGATATAGCAATATTTATGAAGGAAAAGTCTGATGAAAAGCTAGAAGATATTTTAAAAGTCAAAAGTGAAGAAATTAAGAATAATATAAGAGCTGAGGAAATAAGACTTGAAAAAATCAACTCCGCCATTAAGGATATGAAAAAGGAGAGGGTTAATATGAGTTACAATGTTACATTAAAATCAATACCTAGTTACAAGGTTATTTCTTTGAGAGATTCTATACCATCCTATAATGCAGAAGGCATGCTTTGGGAAAGGCTTGGCAAATACACTATATCAAAAAACGTTCCTTGCAACACCATTGCCTATGCTACTTATCACGATGAGGGCCATAAAGAAGGTGAAGTTGATGTAGAGGTAGTAATGGGTGTTGACAAACTTATGGAGAATGAAAATGAGTTTATATTTAAGGAAACTGAAGTAGTGGAGCAGGCTGCTAGTATATTAGTTCCAGGAGATTATTCTAATTTAGCGCCAGCATATAATTTTTTAGGAAATTGGATTGAGAAAAATGGATATAGTATAGTTGGAAATCCACGCCAAGTTGCTATAAAAGGACCTTGGAATGAAAGGAATACAGAGGATTATTTGAGTGAAATACAGATACCAGTAAAAAAATAATGGGCTTATAAAAATGGCTGTACATGATGACTTAGCTATCATTATGTGCAGCCATTTTATTTAGATTGGAAAAAACTTAGTAGTCTTTATACTTAGAAAAACACAGATAAATAAACCCAAAAGCTATAATGGTAACAATATACAAATTATGTTATAAATAGCTATCACGTTGGTATTTGTGATATAATTGTATCTATAAATTAGCATGAATGGAGAATTTATTCTATGAATAACTACAATATACTTATCATAGATGACCAACGAGAGACTGTTGAATTGATGGAAATGTATCTAAAGAATGAATGGTATAATGTTTTTAAGGCTCTTAATGGAGCTGATGGAATTAACTTGATTAAAAATCATAGGATTCATTTAATATTACTTGATATTATGATGCTGGAAATTGATGGCATGAAGATTTATAGAAAAATTAGAAATGCCTTAAGTATTCCGATAATTCGGACAAGTACTAAAGTACAGGGCATGGATAAAATACTTGACTTAAGTATTGGTGCTTATGATTACATGACAAAACCTTTTAATCCAATGGAATTAATTACAAGAGTTAAATCTCAATTACGTCGATCTTTCTATTTTAATGAAACCTTAAAGGCCCAGAAAGACGAAAAACATTTTGAGTCTAATAATACAGTAATGGTACATATGTGGAGATTGAGAGAAAAAATCGAAGAAGGCCCTAAAAATCCAAAATTCATTGAAATGGTTTGGGGGGGAGGATATAAAATTGAAAAATAAATTCAATACAACAAGTTTTAAATCTATACTTTCATTCTTCATAAGTATTTTGTTGTCTTGTCTGTGTATTTTCTTTCTAGGTATTTTATTTCTGGGTATTTCATTTTTAGTGGCTTCAAGTAATAAAACCTTTGCAAATTTTTTTCATGAAAATATTATCACTTTTATCATATTACTTTTTACATTATTTATTGCTCTTATTATTATATTCTTCCTTATAATTACAAGAGAAAAAGAGCATTATCTTGAAGATATTACAGACACTATAGAACATGTTTCAAAAGATAATCTTGATATAGATATTACTTGCCAATCCTATTCTCATCATAAGAATGGATGAATAGGAATTTGTAGTTGATTATTATGCTAAAAGCATTTTGATAAATAATTGAAGAAACGGTGATGTATGATGAAAAAAATATATTTAGATGTAACAAATCATAGAAGGGAAAAAATCAAATAATCCTTCGCAAATTATGGAGGTAACAAGTGGAAATTAAAGCGATTACATCACTTGATAGTGAATGGGAAAAGGTTATAAGTTATGCTGAGAATTGTTCTTGGAGTGCTGGAAAAAACTTGTCCCTATTAATGAAAAAAGAAATGTTTACAGAATGGGAAAGAGTGCTTATTGCAATTGAAAATGGTGAAATTGCAGGTTATTGTACTATTTCAAAAACAGATTGTATTCCTAATGTAGAATATACGCCTTATATTGGCTTTATGTTTGTAGGAGAGGCGTATAGAGGTCATAGGCTAAGTCAAAAACTTATCCAAAATGCTATGAAATATCTTAAAGGCTTGGGATTTGAGAAAACATATTTAGTAAGTGACTATATAAATCTATATGAAAAATATGGTTTTTATGTAATTGATAAAAAATTGGCTCCTTGGGGAGACGAAGAAAAAATATATATTCAGAGGTTATAGATAAAATTTGATTTATCTCAACCATAAATTCCATTTATAATAGAAATGTAATATCTGATTAGAATTTATTTAATTCAAGCTTTTAATTATTTTTATAGAAATGAGGAATTTAGTTGAATATACATAAAGATATAACAAGTCAGTTTTCTACACTCGTTGAATACACACAAAAAATAAATGATTTAAACGGTGGATCTGCAACTGCGTTAGTTGTTATACATAAAGATAGAATTATTACAGAATATTATAGCGGATTTCATTCTCATGATAGAACTGCTAGGCCTATTCAAGTAGATTCACAATTTAACATTGCATCTGCACGAAAGAGTTATATTGGATTTGCAGTTGCTCTTGCGGTATATCAAGGAAAAATTTCTTCTATAGATGACTTGGTTATAAATTATATACCTGAACTTGACTCAAAAGTGATGGAAAAAACTACGATACGCCATTTGCTCACTCATACTCATGGAATAGAGCGAAATGAGAAGGGCTATCTTTTTAGAGAATTTTCATGCGGAACAAATTGGGCTTATCGAGGAGAGAATATATTAATGCTTTGTGAAATTGTTAGGAGGACAACTAAGAAAACCGTTTCACAAATTATTAATGAATGTATATGTTGTCCTTTAGGCTTAAAGGAGACAGCGTGGAAAACTGATTGGAGTGAACAGTTAGTTTATTCAATAGTGGACAAGAATAAAGAATCTAAGAGTTATCTTGAACCAACAGCAAATGGCGACTTACATAATATGTTTGTTTCAGCAAGAGAATTTGCTTATTGGGGATATCTTCACTTGAAACAAGGAATGATTGAGGGAAAGCAAGTAGCCCCTAAGGAAGTTTTTAAAATGGCATCATCAGTACAAAGCCCAGAAATGGAAAATAAGGATTTTCCTCAAAATGGATTCCTTTGGTTTACAAAGAGTTTGCCTGCAAAATATACTGAAATAGGTGCTTCAGTACCTGTTGGATCATATCAAATTGTAGGAGTGAGAGGTGCTTTGCTACTTGTAATACCATCTCATGAACTAGTTATAGCACGTATGTATAACAAACAATATAATTTTAGTGGAACTGAAGGTTATTTATATTATTTGAGGGAGTTTGGTGACAAAGTTATGGAATGCCTAAATAAGTAAGTAACTTAAAATAAGAAAGGTGTGGTTTAATGGAAGTCAATAAGATTTTTAGAAGTTTCATAACTTGCTCCTGCAAAGACTACAATGAAACAAAACAGCAATGCTTTGTCAGGAGCCTAATTTAATGAATTGCATATAAATAAATGTTAAACAACTTAGGTTCTTGTAACACATTAAATGAGTTTTAGGGTAGTTTTTGCATCAAATCTATTAAAATAGAGGAGGGCAAGAATTTGAAATATATTAATGCAAATAATGTGTTACCAGAGGATATGATAAAAGTCATACAAGAATATGTTGATGGAGAATTTCTTTATATACCAAGAAAAGATGGTAAGCAGAAAGCTTGGGGAGAAAAAAGTGGTATAAAAGATGTGTTAAAAGATAGAAATAATGAAATTTTTCAAAAGTATAATGAGGGTGTGACTGTCAGAAAGTTATCACTAATTATTACTTATCAGAGCAGAGTATAAGACGTATAATAGGTGAACAGAACAGATTATGTTTATAATTAATACATAACTGTTTATGAAATTGAAGGTTTATTTAAAGTCATGATATGATTTATTTAGAGAGTTTTATAAGTAAACTTTATCTGATTTTAAATAGACATTATAAATTGAATTTTAAATTATATAATGTCCTATTTTGAATCAGCATGCTAGTTAAAGTAATAATTAGCATGCTATTTATTTTACAATTATATTATAAGATAGGGGATGAGGGGTATGGAAGTAAAGGTAGTTTTAGCAAATGAAGAAAATGCAAATATCATAAAAAATATTTATCCATTATATTTGCATGATTTATCAGAGGTTTATGGAAATTTACCTAATGAGTATGGAATCTATGAAGATGAGCCTATAAAAACATTAGCTGAACAATATGATGTTCAGAATGATTGGTTTCAGAAGCCAAATGAGCTTTTCCCATTTATTATAATGGTGGATGGAAAGCCTGCAGGGTTTGATTTAGTGTCAACTGGTAAATATGCACCTAAAGGAATGGATTATTATGTTTTTGAGTTTTTTTTATTAAGGCCATATAGGGGAAAAGATATTGCATCCATTGCAGCCAAGCAGGTATTCGATAAATTTAAAGGTAAATGGGGATTATATGTGGCAGCAAAAGAAATCGGGACAAATCTAAGGGCAGAAAAATTTTGGAGAAAAACTGTTAGTGATTATACAAAAGATAACTTTAAAGAAAAGCATGGATCAACCTTTGATGGATATAAACTAATATTTACATTTAATAATGCTTGATTGTTAAGGTATCCTTTTTGTATAAATAATAATAATAATAAGTGCTTCATAAAAATCTTTACATGCATTAATAAGAATTTTGAAATGGTTATTTAGATTCAGTTGTTAAATTAACTCATTGTGCTAGTTAATTTACTGGCACAACGAGTTAAATTATTAAAAGAATAATTAATTATTTATTCTTTTAATAATTATAGAAAGTTTTTTCAATCCCTCTTCCATATCTTGATTTGATGCATAAGAGTAAGAAAGACGGATACAATTATTTTTCTTAAAACTATATATATCACCAGGATTAATTAATACATTCTCTTTAAGTGCTTGATCAAAAACCTTTTCTATAGATAAAGGTTTATTTAATTTCAACCATATATAGAAACCGCCTTTAGGAATATTCCAAGTTGCAATATCAGAAAAATATAAATCAAGTAAATGAAGCATAAAAGAACATCTTTCTTTTAGTTGTTTTCTAAGTGTTTGAATATGCATATCGTATAGTCCACTATGAAACCATTCATTCATTATCCATTGGGATAATGAACTTGCACCATAGTCAGTTTGCATTTTTATGTCTCCAAGACGCTCTACAATAGATTCAGGACCTACTATCCATCCAATTCTAAAGCCTGGTGCTAGTGATTTAGATACGCTTCCCATGTAAAGAACATTTCCAGTATTATCTATTGCTTTAATTGGAAGGGGAGGAGCCTCATCAAAATATAATTCCCTATAAACATCATCCTCAATAATTGGAAGTTGATTTGATTTACACCATCTAAGCAATTCACTTCGTCTATTCTCACTCATAGTAATTCCTGTTGGATTATGAAATGTAGGAATTGTATATAATATAGATTTTCCCTTTTTCAATATAGTATCGTCTATCATCCAGGGCATTAGACCATCTTTATCCATAGGAACATTTCTCATTGTAATACCTGAAAAGTCAAAAACTCTCAATGATTTAATATATGATGGTTCTTCTACGAGGACAACAGAATTTGGTCCTAGTATACTAAGGGAAATAAGTTGCAGAGCTTGAAGTGATCCTGATACTATTAAAACTTGTGATGGTTCTACCTGTAAATTAAATTTTTTAAGATATTTACATAATTCAACTCTAAGTTCATATAGGCCAAGTGGACCTAAATAATTATAAGAAACATTTCGATCAGATACTCTTTTAAGAACATCAGCCATCATATTATGAGGAAAGTGGGCTGGTGACATTTCTCCTGTTCCAAGACGAATTATTGGTTCAATAAATTCGAATTTATACATAGCTTGTATTATTGGATTATTGGGTCTATGTATTCCATGTTCTATATAATTTTTCCAATCGGGTGTACTGCTGTCAATAAGAAGTGACCATGTATTATTTACTATAGTTGTACCTTTACCAAAGGATGAGTCAATAATGCCAAGTGATGCCAGTTCAGATAGAGCTTCAACTATTGTGCTTCTGTTTACTTCAAATAGCTCGGCCATTTTACGTTGAGAGGGCAGCTTTTGACCAACTAACCAATCACCTTTTGCAATCCGTTCTTTAAGATATCCAATTATTTGCCTTGTTAAAGTAATATCTGAGTTCTTATCGGGTTTCCAATTTATTATTACAGTTTCATTAAATTTGGTACTCATAATTTGCTCCTTTTGCTAACTTGGATGGATATTATATTTTCTTTGGTTGGATATTTTATAGTCATTATATTGTATTATTATAATAAATTCAAGAAAGGAATGATTATAGTATGAAATTAAGAGATTTTAAATTAGAAGTATTTTTTGGAAAGCATGAGTTTTCAGCACCATATTTACTTACGCAATCAGATTGTGCTTCTATGAGTATGAAAGAATTACTTGCTTATGAACCAGGTGCTGAAGAAGAATTTTTAAATGGAGGGCTTGGATATACTGAAGTGGCTGGAAGTCCATATCTTAGAGAGGTTATATCTAGTTTATATTCTACAATTACACCTGAAGAAATAGTTGTACATGCAGGAGCTCAAGAGCCAATATTCAATTTTGCGAACGTGCTATTGGAAAAAGGTGATCATGTAATATGTCAGTTCCCTATTTATCAGTCATCATTTGAAGTTCCAAATTCAATAGGTTGTGAAGTTTCAAAATGGTCATTGGAACAAGGTGAGAATGGTTGGACAATTGATATAGATAAATTAGAAGATATGATAAAACCAAACACTAAACTTATCTGCTTGAATAGCCCAAATAATCCAACTGGTTATACTTTGAAAAAAGAAGAAATAGAAAAGATAGTTGAGATAGCAAGAAGATATGATTTATATGTTTTCTGCGATGAAGTTTATAAAGGTGTAGAATTAGATGGAGAAAAGCGTCCATGGTTTGCAGACTGTTATGAAAAAGGAATTTCTCTTGGTGTTATGTCTAAGGCATATGGTTTAGCAGGATTAAGACTTGGCTGGATTGCCACAAAAGATCATGAAATTATTGAGAAAATGAAAAAAATGAAGCATTATACAAGTATTTGTACAAGTGCACCATCTGAATATCTTTCTATGGTCGCACTTAAACATAGTGATGAAATCCTTAACAAAAATAGAAGTGTAATCGAATCAAACCTTAAAATAGCTGATGAGTTCTTTAGTAAATATTCAGATCTTTTTGAATATAACAGACCAATGGCAGGACCAGTAGCTTTTCATAAGATGAATATAGAAATGCCAATTCATGATTTCTGTGAAACACTTGTTGCAGAAAAAGGTGTACTTTTATTACCATCAAGTATTTATGGATTTAAAGGACAATATTTCAGAATGGGATATGGTAGAGATAATTTTGAAGAAAGCCTTAAGAAGTTCGAAGAATATTTGATTGAAAAAAAATACGTGTAGGTGATTAAATGGAGACATTGCTTTTATCAAAACAAGATGTAGGCATGCTTATCAACATGAAAGATGCAATAGCTTCTGTTGAACAAGCGTATAAAGACTACTGTAGTAATATGGTTATTCAGCCACCTATTGTATCAATAGAAGATGAAGAAAACAATGGAGAACTTGATATAAAGACATGCTATTCGAAATCTAATCAATTCATAAGCATAAAAAGTGCATCTGGATATTGGGACAACCCAAAAGTTTATAATTTGCCAACTATGCTCGCAACAATTATGTTACTTGATGGGAAAACCGGTTATCCGTTATGTATAATGGATGGAAGTTTGATTACTGGATACAGGACAGGTGCTGCTGGTGGATTATCTGCTCGTCTTTTATCAAGAAAGAATTCTAAGAAAGTGGCTATTATTGGAGCTGGAAATCAAGCTCGTCTGCAACTCAAAGCTATATGCGAAGTTTTGAATATTGAATCTGTAAAAGTTTGGGACACTAATACTGAATTGCTAGCAGCATATAAAGAAGAAATCTCTAAATCACTTAATTTATTAGTTGAAACATGTGAAACTGCAAAAGATGCTGTTATTGATGCTGATATCATTGTAACGACGACACCAAGCAAAAATATGATTGTCAAAGATGAATGGATAAAGGAAGGTACTCATATTATTGCCATAGGTGCTGATATGGCTGGTAAACAGGAGTTAGATACAAAGATATTTAGACGTGCTAAAATTTATGTTGATTCAATATCTCAATGTGTAGAACGTGGTGAGACAAGAAATTCGATTATGTCTGGAGACATAAAAACCTCGGATATATACGCTGAGTTAGGAGAAGTTTTGCTTGAACGTAAGCAAGCAAGGGATAATGACACCCAGGTCACAATTTTTGATGCCACAGGAATGGGTATTCAGGATAATACTTTGGCAGATTTGATATATAACAAAGCATTATCTATGGGTATTGGATCTAAAATAGAGCTGTTGTAACAATAGTTATCCCCCACATCAGCTTTCCAATACCCGTATATGATATTTTTTATAAAATTTGTTATTAATAATATTAATATTTAAGAAAGGTAGGTTTGAGGAGAAGATGCTCCATGACATCTTCTCAGAAGAATGAAAATGAAAATTAAAGCTTTTACTTTAAACTCATTTGCAAAATCCATCGAGGGTGGAAATCCGGCAGCAGTTGTTTTTGATGCTGACCAACTATCCGAAGCTGATATGAAAAAAATTGCTGAAAAAATCGGTTTTAGCGAGACTGCCTTTATAATGAATTCAAATTTAGCGGATTTTAAAGTACGCTTTTTTACTCCAGCAGAAGAGGTAGACCTTTGCGGACATGCAACTGTAGGCGCATTTTACATGCTATTAAGTAAAAAACGTATTACGCCAGGACACTATAGACAGGAAACAAAGGCAGGCATTCTTAACGTATATGTTAAGGAAGATATGTCAATTATTATGAATCAGTCACTTCCGACTTTTTTTGAGACATTAGACAGAGAAGAAATTGCAGATTCATTGAATATCTCTGTAGCTCAAATGGATGCAAATTTCCCAGCACAAATCGTATCTACAGGTTTAAAAGACATTATTGTTCCTATTAAAGATTTAAGTATTCTAAGCAGCATTAAACCTGATTTTGAAAAGGTAGCCGCAATCAGCAAAAAATATGATGTTGTAGGGTATCATCTGTTTACACTTGAATCGTTACATAATTCCAATGCTCACACTAGAAATCTTGCACCTCTTTATGGCATACCTGAAGAGTCTGCGACTGGTACTTCAAATGGAGCACTAGCTTGCTATATGCTAAAATATGGTGCATTAAGTCAAGAAAATATGGATAATGTTATAATTGAACAAGGTTATTCTATGGATGAACCTTCAGAGATATTGGTATCACTATCAACTCTAGGAGATAAGATTGAAGAAGTCAGGGTAGGTGGAAAAGCATTAAATATTTCTGAAATAGAAGTTGAAATTTAGTTTCGCAAAAACTGATGGTTGCAACTGTTGTGATAAAACACAGAACCAAATTGATTTAGGCGATATTAAAATTTCAGACATGTAATGCCAAGCTATGAGAAGTGCTTTTAGGTAATAAAGAAGAAATAAGAAATCCTTCTGAAATTATTATCTTTAATTTAACTGGTATTAGCATTCAAGATAATACTTTGGCAGCTTTGATATATAACAAAGCATTATCTATGGGTATTGGATCTAAGATAAAGTTGCTGTAACAATAGCCATCCCCCACATCAGCTTTCCAATACCCGTACATAATATTTTTGATAAAATTTGTTATTAATAATATTAATTTTAAATAACATATTTAAGGGGCTTTCACAAAATAGATAACTATATTTTATGAAAGCTCAATCTAAAAAGCTGAAATCAATTTAAGATTTCAGCTTTTTAGATTGATCATATTTAAGAATATATAGTCTTTTTTAAAATAAAAAAGGGCTTTCACAAAATATATTACNNCTTATATAAAATATTGAAGATGCACTTTAATATTATTGTTAGCGAAGCCTATTTGTTTCTCTAGGAAATTATATCTTGTAATAATAAATATTATATAATTAGACATACACTTAAAATAATGATATAATCCAAAAGAATATTTAAGAGTTAAATAGCATATGGAATGATATGGAAGGAAGTGTAGTATGAAAATATCATTTAAATTATTGAGTTTATCAATTTGTATTGTAATAATGGCGGCATTATTTGTAGGATGTAGTAAAGATTCTTCTAAAGAAATAAGCTTTTTTAATTATGGCGAAAATATAGATGAAGAAACTGTAAAAGAATTTGAGAAGCAATATGGTATAAAAGTTAATATTGAAACTTTTGATGATATGGAAACAATGTATCAAAAGATTAGTAAAGGTGGAGTAAAATATGATGTTATTTTAGTATCTGATGCTTTAATGCCAAGGATGATTAAAAATAATCTTGTTCAAGAACTAAATAAAGATAATATACCTAATATATCTCAAATGGATGAAGATTACTTAAATCTAGAAATAGATCCAGATAATAAGTATTCAGTTCCTTATATGTTTGGAACAGTAGGACTTATTTATAATAAAGATGTAGTAACAGAAGAAGTAGATAGTTGGGATATATTATGGAATGAAAAATATAAAGATAAAATTTTTATGTTTGATACTTATAGAGATACAATAGGAGTAGCTTTAAAGAAGCTTGGATATTCTTTAAATTCAACTAATCCAAAGGAAGTTGAAGAAGCTAAAGAATTACTATTAAATCAAAGAAATTTAGTAAATCCGATATATGGTGTTGATAACGGAACTGTAATGATTCCAGCAGGAGAATCTGATATAAATATGATTTGGTCTGGAGAGGGATTAAATCTTCAAGATGAGTATCCTAATTTAGTTTATGTAGTACCTAAGGAAGGGGCAAACTTCTGGATTGACAGCTTATGCATACCTTATAATGCTGAAAATGTTGAAGGAGCTGAAAAGTTCATAAACTTTGTAAGTGATAAGGAAAGTGCATTAAGAATAGCTGATGAAATAGGATATACAACTCCAAATAGAGAAGCAAGACTCGAACAACCAGAGGAAATTAGAAATAATCCTAATGCATATATGCCTAAAGAAATAATGGACAGATGTGAAATCTATGCAGATTTCCCTAGTGATGTTAAAAAATTATATGATGAAGCTTGGATAAAAATAAAATCAAGTAATTAATATTATTCTATAAATATTATATACGATTATTAAAATTAAATTTTTAAAATAAAAAGGAGTGTCGCAAAATAACTGAATAAGTTATGTAGCGCTGCTCCTTTTTATTTAATAAATAAAGATAACCGAAGGTTTTAGTATTTTTCACATTCAAAACTTTCGGCTGTTTATTCTTAGATGCACTTTAAAAAGCCTGTAACTTTAAGGATTTTTCTAAATTTAAATTCAAAACCCCAAAAAACTTAAAATGCTATATCTCACCAAATATGAAAAGAATTAATATTGGGCACTTTAGTGAAAAAGATACAAAAGAGCAAAATTAATAAAGGAGTTTTAGAGGTAATTAGCTCCTTAATTGATTTAGATGAAGTGAGTTAATTTTCTTGTAAAGTGGTTTTATAAGTCATTAAAGTTGATTTTTTATTTTTAATTTATATACAAATATATAAGGAAAACTTAGGAAAATAGAGGCTAGTAAATCTTGAGTAAAATAATCATATTATATTTAATAAAAAAGTAGTTGAAAATAATTCTCAATTAGGTTATTATAAGAGAGCGATAAAGTTATCAATTGAATTTATATATTAATTGATAATTGAAAACTGTTAGCTAATATAAAGTATAGAAACTTTCGTTAAGAAAATTAAAATTTACATACATAAGGATTCAGCAATACATAAGAAAGTTTTGGAGGAACTATGAAGAAGAGATATCTAATTCCTATATTTATAACACTGGCAATAGCTTCAATATTTATAGGAGTTCAAAATATAACACTTACGGATATACTACAATGGAATCAAGATGAAATGAATATAATAATTTTAGCTAGATTACCACGTCTTATAAGTATAGTCGTAGCAGGAGTTGGAATGAGTGTTGGTGGAGTTATAATGCAACAAATTAGTAATAATAAATTTGTTTCTCCAGGCACAGCAGCTACGGTGGACTCTGCAAAGTTAGGAGTACTAGTATCTATGTTACTATTTTCATCAGCGACTTTAATGCAAAAGATGATAACAGCATTTATATTTGCTCTTCTTGGAACTTTTGTTTTCATGAAAATACTTAAAACTATAAAAATGAAAAATGTTATATTTATTCCTTTAGTAGGAATAATGGTAGGCAATGTTATAGGTTCTATGACTGATTTCTTTGCATATAAAAACAACCTAGTACAAAGTATGGGAACTTTCCTGCAGGGAGATTTCTCTATGATTATAAAAGGGAATTATGAACTATTGTATTTAACAATACCTCTACTAATAATAGCTTTATTATATGCTAATAAGTTTACAATTATAGGAATGGGAGAAGACATTTCTTCTAATTTAGGGCTTAACTATAATAGAGTTTCTAATATTGGAGTTGTAATAGTTGCGTTAATTTCAGCTTTAGTAGTAATAACAGTTGGAAATATACCGTTTATAGGACTTATAGTTCCTAATATAGTATCAATATTCAAAGGGGACAACCTTAGTAAAAATATATGGGATACAGCTTTATTTGGAGCTATATTTGTACTAGCCTGCGACATTATAAGTAGACTTGTTATTTATCCATATGAAGTACCTATAAGTCTTACAGTTGGAGTTATAGGAAGTGTCATATTCCTTTACCTGATATTTAGGAGGAATAGAAATGAAAGATAATAGAGATAAAAAGAAACTGTACATACTTGGAGCAATTGCAATAGCTGTTATCGGATTATTTTTATTCCAAGGATTAAATGCACGAAATTGGGATTATAACTTATCAAAGAGAATTCCTAAAGTTATAGCTATAGCAATTACTGGAGGATCCATTGCATTTTCATCTATGATATTTCAAACTGTAACCAGCAATAGGATTTTAACACCAAGCATATTAGGACTTGATTCACTATATATGTTTGTGCAAACAATATTAGTATTTCTATTTGGTGTATCAAGCATATTTATGACAAATAAAAATGTAAACTTCTTATTATCTGTAGGAGTAATGTTAATTGGAACTCTAATCTTATATAAATTGCTGTTTAAAAAGAATGGAAGAAATAATATCTTCTTTTTATTACTGGTTGGAACAGTTTTAGGGACTTTATTCAAGAGTATGACATCCTTTATGCAGGTTATGATTGATCCTAACGAATTTGAAGCGTTGCAGAGCAAAATGTTTGCTAGCTTTGCTAATGTTAATACAGACATATTATTAATATCTATAATAGCTATACTTATAATTTTTGTATCAGTTTATGATGATATTAAAAAGTTAGATGTGATGCTTCTAGGAAGAGATCAAGCAATAAACTTAGGAATAGATTTTGATAAGTTCTCTAGAAAAATATTATTAATTGTTGCTATATTAGTATCTATTTCTACAGCTTTAGTTGGTCAAATAACTTTCCTTGGACTACTAGTAGTAAATCTATCTTATCAGTTATTTAATACATATAAGCATAGTTATCAAATAATAGGAAGCATATTGATAAGCATAATCGCTTTAGTAGGAGGACAATTTGTAGTAGAGAGAATACTAAACTTTGGAAGTACAGTGAGTATAATAATTAATTTTATTGGTGGAATCTACTTTATATATCTTTTAATGAAGGAGGGCAAATAAATGATAGAAGTTAGAGAGATAGTTAAAAAATACGGAGATAAGGCAGTAGTAGACAAGGTGTCTTTAAATATAGAAAAAGGAAAAATTACTTCTTTCATAGGGCCTAATGGAGCAGGGAAGAGTACCTTATTATCAATGATATCTCGTATTATGAAAAAAGATGAAGGTCAAGTCATAATAGATGGTACAGAATTAGAAAAGTGGGACACTAAGGAACTTGCTAAAAAAATAGCCATACTTAAACAGTCCAACAATATAAATGTAAGACTGACTATAAAGGAAATAGTTAGCTTCGGACGCTATCCTCACTGTGAAGGCAGACTTACAAAGGAAGATATGAAGTATGTAGATGAAGCTATAGAATATATGCAACTTAAAGATATAGAAAATAGATATTTGGATGAGCTTAGTGGTGGTCAAAGACAAAGAGCGTATATAGCCATGGTAATTTCCCAAAATACTGAATATGTATTACTGGATGAACCACTAAACAACCTAGATATGAAACATTCAGTTCAAATGATGAAAGTTCTAAGAGGTCTAGCTGATGATCTTGGGAAAACTGTAGTAATAGTTATGCACGATATAAACTTTGCGTCAGTTTACTCAGATAAAATAGTTATTCTTAAGGATGGAAAGATAGTTAAGGATGATGTCACTGAAGCTATAATTTCAAAGGATGTTTTAGAAGATGTATACGAAATTGACTTTGATATTAAAAATATAAACGGAAACAACATCTGTGTATATTTCTAAGTGACACTCAAAATTTTATATTTTGTTAGTGGAACTTACTCATTCGAATGAATATGAGAAGGAGTTTCCTCAAGAGCGAAGCGAAAAGTTGCTTTAGCAATATAACTCAAAATTTTATATTTTGTTAGTAGAACTTACTCATTTGAACGAAGTGAAGAGGAGTGTCCCTACGAGCAAAGCGAGAAATAAAATCTATGATTTGGTTGGTCGAACTTAAGTGACCATTTAAGTCTATGATTTAATTATGTGAACTTACTCATTTTAAAAATGTAGGGAAAAGGAGTTTTATTTCAAATAGGTATGTGAGAAGGAATATCATTGAGAGGGAAGTGGGAAACCATGACATAGTAAAAATATAATTTCTTCTAATTAAGTAATTAAGGAAATTTATTTATAAATAAAAATAAATATTTAAGATATAAGGAAAAGCAATAATTAGGTATAAGTGAAAGGGATAGGTGAAATAAATGAATAAGAAAAAAGTTGGTATAATAGTTGGTGTTGCAATAGTTGCACTGGTTGGTGTATTTGCAGCTACAAAGCTAGGAAGTAAGGAAACAGGAGAAAAGAAAGGAGAAACTATAACAATAACTCATACAGCAGGAGAAACAGAAGTACCTAAAAATCCAAAGAAGATAGTAGTATTAGATTATGCATCTTTAGATATTATGGATTCAATGGAGATAGAAGGAGTAGTAGGATTACCACAAAAGAGCTTACCAACATATTTATCAGATTATAAAAGTGATAAATATGAGGACTTAGGAGGATTAAAGGAATTTAACTTAGAAAAAATTAATGAGTTAGATCCAGATTTAATAATTATAGAAGGTAGACAAGCTGATTATTACGATGAGCTTTCTGCTATAGCTCCAACAATACAATTGGGAACAGATTCTAAAAACTACTTAAAATCTTTAGAATCAAATGTAAACAAAATAGGAAAAATATTTGATAAAGAAGATGTAGCAACATCTAAATTAAAAGAACTTAATGAAAGAGTTGAAGTTGTCGGAAAAAAAGTAAAGGATAAAGGATCAAATGCTTTAGCGACTATCGTGACAGATGGATCTATGAGTGTATATGGTGCAGGATCAAGATTTTCAATTATATTTAATGAATTTGGATTTGTACCAACAGATGCTAATATAGAGGTGTCAAACCATGGCCAAAATATAACTTATGAATATTTATTAGCTAAGAATCCAGACTATCTTTTAGTAGTTGATAAAGCAGCAGGAACAAGTGGATCAGAAGATTATTCAGCAGCTAAAGAAGTAATAGAAAATGATTTAGTTAAAACTATAGATGCATATAAAAATGAGAATATAGTATATCTAAATTCTCAAGCTTGGTATGTTGGTGGAGCAGGACTAAAAGCAGCGGATTTAATTATAGAAGATATGGAAGCTATTGTGAAATAATAAAATTAAGTTTAAATAATTATTTGGCTTTAAAGGTCAAATAGTTATTTTTATATATGAAAATTTAAGTAGGAATATTTTGATAAAATTTAACCTGAATTATTCACAGATATAATAAAAACTATGCAGGGCATAGGATTATAACTCTGGTTGCTTTGATTTCTTTATATTCAGTTTTCAAAAATAATAATTATATATCTCTATAGCTTAATTTTTATAAATTAGATTAAAAGGTATGTTGACATAGAATATTAGAAGTAGTAAACTTGAACTAAGTTAGCTCTAGCTAACTTATATTTTTAAAGCAAAGTAAGCGATAGCTAACTTTATAAAATTATAAAATTTTAACACTTTAAATATATAACATTTTAACATTTTAGCATTTTAAAATTTTTCAATTCTAACATTTTAAAATTTTAAAATGCTANNACCCGCTCTAATACTCCCATCGTTGACTTATTATTTATTTTGAGATGCCTAAATAATATAAATCTTAGGAGGAAAAGAAATGAGTATAGTAATAATTGGTGGTCATGATAGGATGGTTTGTGAGTATAAAAAGATTTGTGATAAGTATAGCTGCAAGGCAAAGGTATTTACACAAATGCCAGGAAGATTTAAATCTCAAATAGGATGTCCAGATCTATTAATATTGTTTACTAATACAGTGTCCCATAAAATGATTGTTACAGCTATGCAAGAAGCCTCAAAAAAGAATATTAATGTAGCTAAATCTCATAGCAGTAGCTCTAGTTCTTTAAAGAGCATTTTAGACACTCATTGCTTAAACTGCTCAGGAGATTGTAAAAACTGCATAAATCATATCAATTAATAAGATAGTTTAATCTTTTAGCACTTTACACTGATGATAAAAATTACTGAAAGTGTTGTATTAATTTTCTGAATATGATACTTTTTTGTTATGGATATTATTAGGCATCTTCAAAAAATAAATAAGTCAGAATGCTCGTTTATTTTGTGTTATACTACGTCAACAGAACCCTCGTCTATTTTGTGTTATACTACGTCAACAGAACCCTTAGGTAGTGCTACTATCTACGGAACCTGTTTCCTTGTCTAANNTATTTATTTTCAGATGCCTTAGAAGGGTGGGATATAAAGTGAGTAATATTAGTAATCTTCAACAAGTAAAAGAAGTATCTTTAATAAATACTAATGACAAGAAATATTTAGCTTTCTTTAAGCAAATGGGGGAAAAATTATATCATGTATGTAGCTTAGAAGAAAAGTTAAATGATGAGTATTTTAAAGAAAAAGATTTTGATGAACTTTTAAAAGAAAATCATGAAATTTATAGCGATTTAGTAGGAGATAACTATAATACAAGTTATGGCAATCCAGACTATGTAGTGAAAGAATTAGGAAAAGAAATGGGTCAAGTAGCTACATATTTATATAACAGATTGCAAGGGGTTATATCTTTAGTATTTTCTCATAAGACAGAGAAGATAGAAAAACTACTACAATTATTAATAGATTCTTATGCCTATGTAGTTAAGTGTGGGGACAATGCTAATGGGCTAATAGAAATTATAGGAGATTTTGAAGTTAGCATTTTAGATATGGAAGCTGAAGAGAGAGTCCATAGCTTAGCAGTAGATGTTAAGAGTCATTACAAAACTATAGTAGAAGAAGCAAATCCTGAGGATTTAAGATATTTATTTAAATATGGAAAATATATAACTGATAACGAAATAAAAACAGCTAAATTTTTATCTACTTGTAAAGAAGTGAATAGGATAGCATATACCATGGTTAAGGGATATATGGACAGCTTTATAAGAGAAAAGAAGGATTATACTATTAAGTCTACAGTAAGAGTATTATATTTTGTTGGTCAAGAAGCTATTATGAGAGAAGTAATAAACGAATTTGGTAAATATAACTTAACTCCTGTACTTGCTACGGTAGAATCTACTGATGTAAATAAACAGTTTACTTATGATCATAGATTTGATAATGCCTTATTCTTTAATAAAAGCTTTGCAGAAACTAGGGAAGAAAAGTATGTAGCTACCTTTGAAGGATATAAGGAAGCACTGTCAAAATATTCTGGAATAGCAGTTTTTGAGGCTTTTGGAGAGGTTCCTTTTGCACCCGAAAGTAAGAGTACAGCTTTAAAATTAAGTGAAGAACAAAGTAAGATTTATCAAAACTCAGTAGTAAGACTTAGAAATATTCAAAATAATTATATGCCAGCCAGTGAGACTACTTTTACAATTATAGCTTTCCCTACTCCAGAAATAGGAGATAAATTTGAAGAAATTTTTGCTGATACTATGGAGATAAATACTTTGGATTCAGATAAGTGGGAAAGAATACAAAATGAAATTATAAAAGCATTAGATAAGGGTGACTTCATTCATGTCAAAGGCTGCAATGGAAATAGAACAGATATAAAGGTTAAGATGCAGGAAATTAGTAACCCAGAGAAGGAAACAAATTTTGAAAATTGCGTTGCTACTGTTAATATACCAGTAGGTGAGGTATTTACTTCTCCAGTACTAAAAGGAACAAATGGTACTTTACATCTAGAAGAGATATTTTTAGATAGTCTTAAATATATAAACTTAGAACTTGTATTTAAGGATGGATATATAGATGAATATAACTGTTCTAACTTTGAAGAAGAATCTAAGAATAAAAAATATATAGAAGAAAATTTACTATTCCCAAATAAAACTTTACCTCTTGGTGAGTTTGCAATAGGTACAAACACTTTGGCATATGTTATAGCACAAAAACACAATATAGTACCTATACTTCCTATTCTTATAGGAGAAAAGATGGGGCCACACTTTGCAGTAGGTGATACTTGTTATTCTTATAGTGAAGATGAAAAAGTATATAATCCTTTTGATGGAAAAGAAATAATTGCTAAGGATAATGAAAAATCTATTCTTAGAAAAACAGACATAGAGAATGCATATACTCAATGTCATACAGATATAACTATTCCTTATGATAAGTTAGAATTTATAAATGCTATAACAAAGGATGGACAGGTTATTGAAGTGATTAAAGATGGAAGATTTATATTAGATGGTACTGAAGAATTAAATGAACCTTTTAATGCAGAGGCTTAATAAGTTTTTATATAAATAGGGGGACAATCATGATTAATAATATTGATATTAAAAATAAAATGATAATAAAGTTAGATGATGAATTACCAGGAATGCCCAAGTTTCAAGAGGGCATAAGAAGAGCTCCGGATAGAGGTTATAGCTTAACACCTGCACAAACTGAAGTTGCTCTCAAAAATGCTTTAAGATATATTCCAGAGAATCTTCATGAAAAGCTAGCTCCAGAATTTATGGAAGAGCTTATGACAAGAGGAAGAATATACGGGTATAGATTTAGACCAGAAGGAAAATTAAGTGGTAAGTCTATAGATGAATATAAAGGAAACTGCATAGAGGGTAAGGCATTCCAAGTTATGATAGATAATAACTTAGATTTTGATGTGGCATTATACCCATATGAGCTTGTTACCTATGGGGAAACAGGACAGGTATGCCAGAACTGGATGCAATATAGACTTATTAAAAAATATTTAGAAAATATGACTGATGAGCAAACTCTAGTAGTAGAAAGTGGACACCCACTAGGTTTATTTAGAAGTTCCAAAACAGCTCCAAGAGTAATAACTACTAACGGTCTAATGATAGGTATGTTTGATAATCCAGAAGATTTCCACTTAGCAACTCAACTAGGAGTAGCTAACTATGGACAAATGACAGCTGGTGGTTGGATGTATATAGGACCTCAAGGTATAGTTCACGGTACATTTAACACTATAATAAATGCAGGAAGGTTAAAACTTGGAGTAGCTGAAGACGGAGATTTAAGAGGTAAGATATTTGTAACTTCTGGTCTTGGAGGAATGAGTGGTGCTCAACCTAAAGCTATTGAGATAGCTAACGGAGTTGGAATCGTAGCAGAGGTTGACTATTCAAGAATTAAAACAAGACTTGACCAAGGTTGGGTTTCAATGGCATCAAGCGACTTAAAAGAAGTTGTAACTGTTGCTCAGGAGAAGGCTAAAAATGGAGAGACTATTTCTATAGCATATCATGGAAACATCGTAGATTTACTTGAATATATTTTAGAAAATGATATTCATATAGATTTATTATCAGATCAAACTTCCTGTCACGCTGCTTACGAAGGAGGATATGCACCAGTAGGAATTTCTTTTGAAGAAAGAACTAGACTATTAAAAGAAGATAGAGAAAAATTCAAAGGGCTTGTAGACATAACTTTATTAAAGCACTATGACATAATTAAGAAGTTAGTAGCTAAAGGTGTTTATTTCTTTGATTATGGTAACTCCTTCATGAAGGCAATCTATGATGCTGGTGGAAAAGACATAGCTAAAAATGGTGTAGATGAAAAAGATGGATTTATTTATCCTTCTTATGTTGAAGATATTATGGGACCTATGTTATTTGACTATGGTTATGGACCATTTAGATGGGTATGCTTAAGCCATAAACATGAAGATTTAATAAAAACAGACCATGCTGCAATGGAATGTATTGATCCAAATAGAAGAGGACAAGATAGAGATAACTACATTTGGATTAAAGATGCTGAAAAGAACAAATTAGTTGTTGGTACAGAAGCTAGAATATTATATCAAGATGCACAAGGTCGTATGGATATAGCTCTTAAGTTTAATGAATTAGTGAGAAATGGCGAAGTTGGACCAATTATGCTTGGAAGAGATCATCATGATGTAAGTGGTACAGATTCTCCATTTAGAGAAACTTCTAATATAAAAGATGGAAGTAACATGATGGCTGAAATGGCAATCCAATGCTTTGCTGGAAATGCAGCAAGAGGAATGAGTCTAATTGCTCTTCACAATGGTGGAGGAGTTGGAACAAGTAAGTCAATTAATGGAGGCTTTGGATTAGTTCTTGATGGTAGCGAAAGAGTTGATAACATTATAAAATCATCTATGGCGTGGGATGTTATGGGAGGCGTTGCTAGAAGAGCTTGGGCAAGAAATCCACATTCTATAGAAACTAGTATGGAGTACAATGAGAAGAATCAAGGTACAGACCACATAACTCTTCCATATATACCAAAGGATGAATTAATAAAGGATGTTATTAAAAAAGCTTTAAATAAATAGAACTAACATGAACTGTATAAAACAATAAAGTTAGAGATAGAAATAAATAAAAAATAAAAACAATAAGAGAAGAAAATAGAATAGTTCTATTCGAGTGTATAGGTATTAATTAGTTAAACTATGCACTCGATTTTTATTATCTATAAAATTATTAGCTTTTAAAATAAAATTGGTTCTAAGTTAAAATTTATTTCGTATATTTCTATATAAATGGTATTTAAAGTATAAAATTAAAAGAAAAGCCAGAGATTTAAATGAAGTGAAAACAATGTTTGAATATTGTATACACATAGATAGATAATATTGAATATAAAATTTACAAGTAGTATAATAATTAGGGTGTTGAAATTAAAAGTGAGGGGAGTTAATGTTGATTTATAAAAAAGGACATAAAAAAATGAATAAAAAAATGCTACTCAGTATATTAGCAACATTAATTGCTGCCTTTTTTGTTTTGGTTGGATGTAATTCTAAAGACAAAGAAAAAGAAGATGAACAAGATGTTGTAGGTAATTATACAAGTGCATTATTAGAACGAAATAATAATATATATATTTTTGATGAAGATGAAGAATATTTGGAAGGTATTGGAGATTTATCTAGACTAAAGGAGCTTGCAGCTTTAAGTGATGATTCGAGCATGGTAGCTTTTAAATATTTAGATGAGAAAGATAAAATTAATATATATAACATGAGAGATGAAGAATATAAAGTATTAAAAGTAGAAAATATAGATAAAAATCAAATCTCTAATATATCATGGATAAATAACAAGTTAGTAGTTCAGTTAAGTGTAAATCCTACCACTAGCAAATATTTAATTTATGATGGTGATACTTTAGAGCTTTTAAATTCTTGCGAAGGAATTCTAATAGATATTCTTGATAATGGAAGTACTCTAGTTTATGGAAAAACCAGTAACGGAATTACTACAATATACTTTAATGATGTAAAGGTAGTAACCCTAGACAATAAAGGAGAGGTTTTATTAAAGGGAAAGGTATCTCCAAATAGAGATGAATTAGCTTTTATTACCTTTATCTTTGATAAAGAAAAGGGTAAACAATATGAGTATTTATATAGAGGAAAAATTGAAGATGGTAAGGTAAAAGATGTATTAAAGACTATTAAACCTTATGAAATAAATGGAGAAATAGTATATGAAGGTAATGAGCTATTCATATGTGGTGAAAGAGAAAGTTATTTAGTAAAGAACGAAAAGTTTGTTAAGAAAGAAAATGAAGAATTAAATAAAAAGCTAGATGAAAATTCTCGAAAGCTTAAAACTATACTTAAGAATACCTTTGAAAGCGAAAATATTAATGAAAATCTATCATGGAATGAAATAGGAGTTTATAATATTACCTGGTTTGCCAGGTAATATTTTTTTGTCTATATAAAATTCCATTAGGATAGCTCCGGTGATTTTAACCTTTAGTTATTTCGAATTTAATTAAGTGTTGATATATGTAAAGAGTTTATGTAATAAATGCTTAAATTTATATAAAATCTATTATAGCACTTAAACTAAATAGGTAAACAAATTGTATATTTTTTTAAAAGATTATATTAATGATAAATATATTGACACGCTCTTATGGCTTCAATATAATTAACGATGAAAATAGATAATTGACATTAATGAAGGAATATTGGGAGGAATTTTAATGGATAAGAAAATGCTTTCACCTGAAGAAATTACTACCTATGTAGAAGAGGTTGGAGTAAAAAAAGCTAACAATAAATGTGTACAAACTCTTTTATTAGGAATTCTAGCAGGAGTATTCATAGCTTTAGGTGCCTATGCATCGTCAGTTGCATCACACGGAGTAAGTGATCCAGGATTACAAAAGGTTGTAGCAGGTACAGTATTCCCTATCGGACTAATATTAGTATTAATATGTGGATCAGAGTTATTTACAGGAAATGCATTATTAAGTATAGCTTGGGCTGAAAAGAAGATAACAACAGGTCAAATGCTTAGAAACTGGGCTATTGTTTGGGTAGGTAATTTTATAGGAGCTGTACTTGTAGCAATATTAGTTTTTTCAGCGGGGCTTTTAACAACAGGAACTGTTGGAGGATATGCTGTTAAGGTAGCAGCTACAAAGGCTAGTATAGGATTTGGACCTGCTCTTGCAAGCGGAATATTATGTAATATAATTGTTTGTCTAAGTGTATGGGGTACCTATGCATCTAAAGATGTAATGGGAAAGATCTTTATGGGATTTTTCCCAATATTCGCTTTTGTTATAGCGGGGTTTGAGCACTGTGTAGCTAATATGTATTACTTCTCAATAGGATTGCTTGCAAAAATGAATCCAGCCTTCGTTGAGGCATCTCATGTATCTGCTGAAAAGCTAGATAACTTAACTGTAGGTGGAATTTTAAATAATCTAATACCTGTAACTATTGGTAATGTCATTGGTGGGGCAGTTTGTGTTGGATTAGTTTATTGGTTTATATATAGAAAATGTAATAAAAAGAACATTGAAGTAAAAGAAAAGAGAAAATTGTCAGCATAAAAATACTTTAAAAGGGGCTTTCGCAAAAAAAGCTAATCTAAATAAATATTGAATAAGCACTTATATTATTAACGCTCAGCCACTTCGGAATATTGATTTACTAGAGCATTTATTCAAAATCTACAACACAACAACTCNNTTAGAAGAACTAAGTTCGAATAACTAAATCAAAGATTTAGATTCTTACTTATGCAAATGGCATTCGCTAGCAATAATATTAAAGTAAATTTTCAATATTTTATATAAGATTAGTAATATATTTTGTGAAAGCCAATTTTTATAATAAAATCGCATATATTAAGTATAGCTTATACTGTTCCGTATTAATAAATTTACTATATAAATATTATGAAACTGAAATATTTTTATACTAAGAAAATTAATGATATTAAGAATATGAATAAAAGGATATTAGGCTGTAAAAAAATATATTAATTTGTAAAAATCTATTTAATATTTAAAATACATAATATAGAATAGATATATAAATAAAAATATTGCTTAAATATGGGAGGGTTATATGATAAATAAAAGAAAAATTATAAGTGGAATTGTAGCTTTAAGTATATTAGGTACAGTAGCTTTTGGATTTAATAATAGAGTAGATGCAGATGCAGTAAAAATAAGATTAGGTGGAAGTACAAGATATGAAACGGCGGTTGAAACATCTAAAAATGGGTGGTCTAGTGGAAGTAATACCATTGTATTAGTTAGTGGAGCAGACTACCCTGATGCATTAAGTGCAGCACCTTTGGCAAAAAAGTATGATGCACCTATACTATTAACAGAAAATAACTCGTTACCAGTAGTGGTATCAAAAGAAATAAGTAGATTGAAACCATCAAAAGCATACATAGTTGGTGGAGATGCAGTTGTATCTAAAAATGTGGAGTCACAATTAAATGGAATGGGAATTAGTGTTCAAAGATTAGGAGGAAGTACAAGATTTGAAACTGCAGTTAATGTGGCCAAGCAAGTTGGTACGTCTAATGGGATTGTTTTAGCCTCTGGAAGAAATTTTGCAGATGCACTATCTGTAGCTCCGGTAGCAGCTCAATTAGGAATGCCTATATTATTAACAGATAAAGATGAATATGATAGTTTAAATAAAAGCTTTGTACAAAGCAACAATATACCAGTAACCTATGTAGTAGGTGGTGATGGAGTAATATCAAATGCAAATATGAAAAACTATAAAAATCCTATTAGAGTAAGTGGAAATGATAGATATGAAACTAATGTAGCAGTTTTAAATACATTTCAGGATAGCATTGATTTCAGCAAAATATATGTAGCATCAGGAAGTGATTTTCCGGATGGATTAGTTGGAGCGCCTATAGCTGCGTTAACATCTTCCCCGATAATTCTTATGGAGGAATCAGGAACTTATTATCCTAAGGTTTTAGAAAGAATAAAGGGAGTAAAATCTGATCAAGTATTAGTTTTAGGGGGAACTGGAGTAGTTAGTGAGAGTATTGTAGATAAAATTTTAGAAGCAGTAAATTATGAGGAAAAATTTAAGGTTTTAAGTATAGAATAGTTCAAAAGTGGAGGATTTTAAAGTGAGAGCTATAGATGATGTACTTAAGGGCCTACCTTTAGGGGTGTCTGCTTTGGCAGAACAACAGGTTGATAATAGACGATTGACTTATATAATAATTAAAGATAATTTTAAGCATTTTTTATATTCGCCTAATGCTATGAAGTTTCATTTTAAAAGTGCTTATATAAAGAGTAATAAAGTAATTTCTGGACATTTAATTATAAAATTGAAAGATGACATAAGTGAAAAGCATTATCCTTTTCACTTTAATTATTATGATGAAAAAACATTAAGTCTAATTATAAATTTAAGCCATCAAAGAAAAGTATGCATTATAATTGCTAATAAGTATAATGAGTATAAAGTAGTTTGCTTTGAAAATAATTTAAAAAGATTTTTCAAAAGATATATATTTAATTGTATAAGATGTGGTTATCGTTGGAATGATGAAGAATATAAAATATCAATTAATAAACTTGTATCATCATTCTCTGATATAAATGAGTTATGGGACAAATTGGGTGGAGAGATAACAATGAATATCCTAAAAAAACAGTAAATTAGATATATTATATACGACAAAATTCGAAACTTATAAAAAACTTATACTGATTTTAAAAAAAATTCAAAAAAAGCATTGCATTTCTAAATTATTAGATTTATAATAATTACATAATAAATAATTTAATGAATTGTTTAAAAACTTAAAATAGAAGCATAAGTAGAGGCGCTTATGAATTGGTAGCTGATAAATGGCAAAGAGAATACCCTCTGATGTTACAGTGAATTATTTATAAGCCGAAAGGGTACATTGGTATTGTGTGCTGCTTGGGGGTAAAATACAAATTTTTACCACTGCCATATTTCATGGAGAGCTATTTATGGAATGAAAGATATTCATTACATGAGTAGGTCAGATAGATTAGTTATCTAAATGGTATTGAATATTTTCGATGCCATTTTTTATTTTATATACTTTAATACTATAAAGTTATACATAAAAAACAAAATTAAGTAAACGATTTGTTATAGGGGGAAAAGAAAATGAAATCAGTAATCAGATTAAGAATGAGTTCTCACGATGCACACTACGGTGGAAATCTAGTTGACGGAGCAAGAATGCTACAATTATTTGGAGACGTAGCTACAGAATTATTAATTCAAAACGATGGAGATGAAGGGCTATTTAAAGCTTATGAAAACGTAGAATTCATGGCGCCTGTATATGCTGGAGATTATATCGAAGCTGTTGGTGAAATCGTACACGTTGGAAACACATCAAGAAAAATGACTTTTGAAGCTAGAAAAGTAATAGTTCCAAGACCTGACATAAACGATTCAGCTTGTGATGTTTTAGAAGAGCCAATAGTTGTTTGTAAAGCAACAGGAATATGCGTAGTACCAAAAGATAAGAAAAGAAAGTAATTAAGTAATTAAGTAATTAAATGCAAGATTTCTTGCAACGATATTGTTAAAAATTTAACTAAACAAGGGGGATTTAAAATGGAAAAGTTAATAATTGCTGCAGCTATTTGTGGTGCAGAGGTTACTAAAGAACAAAATCCAAATGTTCCTTACACAGTAGAAGAGATTGGACAAGAAGCAGAAAAATGTTATAAAGCTGGAGCTAGTATAATTCATCTTCACGTTAGAAAAGACGATGGTACTCCAACTCAAGACAAAGATAGATTTGCAGCTTGCATAGCTGAAATTAAAAGAAGATGTCCAGACGTTATCGTTCAACCATCTACTGGTGGTGCTGTAGGAATGAGCAACGCAGAAAGACTTCAACCAGTTGATTTAAGTCCAGAAATGGCAACATTAGACTGTGGAACTTGTAACTTTGGTGGAGACGAAATATTTGTTAATACAGAGAACACAATCAAAGAATTCGGGGAGAAAATGATCGAGTTAAACGTTAAGCCTGAGATCGAAGTATTCGATAAAGGTATGATTGACATGGCGATCAGACTTCATAAAAAAGGATTTATAAAAGCACCAATGCACTTCAACTTCGTTATGGGAGTTAATGGTGGTATAAGCGCTGAAATAAGAGACTTTGTATTTATGAAAGATAGCATTCCAGCAGGAAGTACTTACACAGTATCAGGAATAGGTAGAAATGAATTCCCATTAGCTACAATGTCAATGATGGCAGGTGGACACGTAAGAGTTGGATTCGAAGATAACGTATACCTATCAAAAGGTGTTATGGCTGAAAGCAATGCTGACCTAGTTGAAAAAGCTGTAAGAATAGCTAAAGAATTAGGAAGAGAAATTGCAACTCCAGCAGAAGCAAGAGAAATATTAGGACTTAAAGCTTTATAATTTAGAGCATAATATAGAAGTTATTTTTAACATATAAGATTAAAAATATAATAAACAATATAAGTAGAAAAATTTTTAAGACTAAAGTAAAAGGAGTGTTTTTAATGAAAAAAGGATGTAAATATGGAACTCACAGAGTAATAACACCAGCAGGAGTATTACCACAACCAGCTTTAAAAATAGACAATACTATGGAAATATACGATAACGAAATACTTATCGATGTTCAAGCATTAAACGTTGACTCAGCAAGCTTTACACAAATCGAAGAAGAAGCTGGACATGATGTAGAAAAAATAAAAGCAAAAATCCTTGAAATCGTTGGAGAAAGAGGAAAAATGCAAAACCCTGTAACTGGTTCAGGCGGAATGCTTATCGGAAAAATCGCTAAAATAGGAGCTGCATTAGAAGGAAAAACTGATCTTAAAGTTGGAGACAAAATCTCTACATTAGTATCTCTTTCATTAACTCCACTTAAAATAGAAGAAATTATCGATATTAAACCTGACATCGATAGAGTAGAAATTAAAGGTCAAGCTATATTATTCGAAAGCGGATTATATGCTAAACTTCCAGAAGATATGGAAGAAACTTTAGCACTAGCTGCATTAGACGTTGCAGGAGCTCCAGCTCAAGTTGCTAAATTAGTTAGACCAGGACAATCAGTTCTTTTATTAGGAGCAGCAGGAAAATCAGGAATGTTATGTTGCTATGAAGCAGTTAAAAGAGTTGGACCAACAGGAAATGTTATTGGTTTAGTTAGAAACGAAGAAGAAGCTGCAAGATTAAGAAGATTAAACTTAAACATGAAAATAGTTATCGGAGATGCTACTAAAGCTATCGACGTAATGAACTTAGCTTTAGCTAACAACAACGGCGAAGAAGTTGATGTATCTATCAACATAGTTAACGTTCAAAACACAGAAATGTCAACTATATTACCAGTAAAAGATGATGGTATAGTTTACTTCTTCTCAATGGCTACAGCATTCACTAAAGCTGCTTTAGGAGCTGAGGGTGTAGGTAAAGACGTAACTATGATAGTAGGAAACGGATATACTAAAGGACATGCTGAAATAACTTTACAAGAGTTAAGAGAGAATGAAACTCTAAGAGCTATATTCCAAGAGTTATACGTTTAATACCATATTTAATACTAGATTTTAATAATATATTTTAATCAATTTATAAATTTATATATAAATGTATATATAAATGTATATATAAATATGAAATTATAGGGGGTACTAATAATGAATCCAACACGTAGAAAAGAATTATTTCCTAATGTTACTGACGAGCAATGGTTTGACTGGAAATGGCAAACAAAAAACAGAATCGAAACTTTAGAGGAATTAAAGAAATATATTCCACTAACTGCTGAAGAAGAAGAAGGAGCTAAAAAATGTCTTGAAACTTTAAGAATGGCTATAACTCCTTACTACTTATCATTAATCGATCCAAACAATGCTAATGACCCAGTAAGATTACAAGCTATCCCAACAGGATTAGAAGCTCATAAATCTGCTGCAGATTTAGAAGACCCACTACACGAAGATACAGATTCTCCAGTACCAGGATTAACTCACAGATACCCAGATAGAGTATTACTTCTTATAACTGACCAATGCTCTATGTACTGCAGACACTGTACAAGAAGAAGATTTGCAGGACAAAGCGATGACTGCATGCCAATGGAAAGAATAGATAAAGCTATAGAATATATCAGTAAAACACCAGTAATCAGAGACGTTCTATTATCAGGTGGAGATGCTTTATTAGTTGATGATTCAGTTCTTGAGTACATAATCAGCAAATTAAGAGCAATACCACACGTAGAAATAATCAGAATTGGTTCAAGAACACCAGTAGTTATGCCACAAAGAATTACTGATGGACTTGTAAATATGTTAAAGAAATACCACCCAATCTGGTTAAACACTCACTTTAACCATCCAAACGAAATCACAGAAGAGTCTAAAGCTGCATGTGAAAGAATGGCTAATGCTGGTATACCACTAGGAAACCAATCAGTACTTCTAAGAGGAGTAAATGACTGTGTTCACACAATGAAGCAATTAGTTAACGATTTAGTTAAAATGAGAGTTAGACCTTACTACATCTATCAATGTGACTTATCATTAGGACTAGAGCACTTCAGAACTCCAGTTTCTAAAGGTATCGAAATAATTGAAGGATTAAGAGGACATACTTCTGGATACTGCGTACCAACATTCGTTGTTGACGCTCCAGGCGGCGGTGGAAAAACTCCAGTTATGCCAAACTATGTAATTTCTCAAAGCCATGATAAAGTAATACTTAGAAACTTTGAAGGAGTTATAACTACTTACTCTGAGCCAACAAACTACACTCCAGGATGTACTTGTGATGTTTGCACAGGTAAGAAAACAGTTCATAAAGTTGGAGTTGCTGGATTATTAAACGGCGAGAAACTTGCTTTAGAGCCAACAGGACTAGAAAGAAACGAAAGACACGCTCACTAGAATCTAGTTAGAAGTGATCTTATGAATGAAATTTTAAAGTTATTAAAACCATACAAAAGTGTATCTATTATAGGTATGAATAAAAATGTTGGGAAAACTACGACTTTAAACCATATATTGAAGGAGGCTAGGGGCAACATGTCCCTTGGCCTAACTTCTATAGGAAGAGATGGTGAAGAGCTAGACAGAGTTACGGCTACAGAGAAACCCAAGATATATATTGAAAAGGGAACTGCAATTGCTACAGCCAAACAATGTCTTTTAAATAGTGATTTCACAAGAGAGATTGTAAGAACTACAGGAATAAATACTCCTATGGGAGAAGTTGTTATTTGTAAAGCCTTAAGCGATGGCTATGTGGATTTAGGAGGACCTTCCGTGAATTCATATATGACCAATATAAAAGATCAATTATTAAGTCTTCAGTGTGACCTTGTAATAGTAGATGGAGCTTTAAGTAGAAAAACCTTTGCTTCACCCGCCATAACAGAAGCGACAGTGTTATCTACAGGAGCCGCTCTATCAAGAAGTATGAAGACCGTCATAAGTGAGACAAAACATACTATGGATCTATTAAGTTTACCCCATGAGCAAGATAGGTCTATTTTAAATGTCGCAACAAAAATATGTGATTCAGGAACTATAGGCATCATATATAAAGATGGTACCTATAAAGTACTAGAGGTTTTAACTGCCTTAGAAGCTTCAAAAGAAATTGTAGAAGCTTTAAGTGAACAAGTATCCCATGTAGTTATTAAAGGTGCAGTATCTGACAAGCTTATTAAAAACATAATGACTTCTACTAACTTATATAAAAATATAACCTTTCTTGTGGAAGACGGTACGAAGCTATTTATAAGTAGTGAGAGCCTTTATAGATTTCATAGGCAAGGTGGAGTCATAAAGGTCCTAGATAAGATAACTGTGGTTTGTATAACTTCAAATCCAAAATCACCATATGGATATGAGTTTCCAAAAGAGGAATTCTTAAAGGGGCTTAGAGAAGCTGTGAATATTCCAGTATTTGATGTAGTAGGAGGGAAATAATATGAAGTTTTTAGACAATGAACAAAGAGCTCAAATAGGGTTTTCCTTTATTATGGATGAGCTGGGTATCATAACTCCTTATGGTACTGAGGAAAAGAAGCTAATAAAGCCTTTTAAAATTAATGAATATGATAAATTAGTAGAAGAACTTACTAATGTGGAACTAATGATGAACCATTTAAAGGAACATCAGAGTGAGTTTAACGCTATAGTAAGACTTCTACATAAGATTAAAGATATTAGAAACACATTAAGAAGAGCTGAAAAAGTAGAAGTTTTAGATGAAGTTGAGCTTTACGAAGTAAAATATGTATCCATGCTTTTAGAGGAGCTTAAAGAAGTTTTAGAAGAGATTAATCTATCTATAAGTAAAATTAGGCTTAATTCCTTAGAAGAAGTAATAGATATATTAGACCCAAGTAAGAAACGCTTATCTACATTCTATATTTATGAAGAATATAGCGAAAAACTTTCTCAGCTAAGAAAGCTAAAAGGTGAAAAGGAAAAGGCAATTTGTTGTTGCAATGATGAATCTCTCATTGAAACGTTGAAACAAGAGAGATTAGATATTGTTATTCAAGAGGAAGAAGAAGAGTTACATATAAGAAAAGAGCTTACTTCTAAATTGTCCTCCTTTAGTAAATATATATCTGAAAACTTAAAAGTTGTAGGCATACTAGATTTATTAATGGCAAAGGCAAGCATTGCTATGAAGTACAATTGTGTTAAACCTACTATAGTTAAAGATATGAATATTAATATAGAGGATGGAATCAATCCTGAAATTGAAGCAATCCTTAAGAAAAAAGGAAAATCATTCTCTCCTGTGAACATAGAGCTTTGTGGAGGAACTACGGTGATAACTGGAGCTAATATGGGAGGAAAGAGTGTAGCATTAAAGACTATTGTTTTAAACCTATTCCTTGGACAATTGGGCTTCTTTGTATTTGCTAAAAAGGCCACTTATCCAATATTAGATTTTATTCACTTTGTATCAGATGATATGCAGTCTATATCTAAGGGATTAAGTACCTTTGGAGCTGAGATAATTAAATTAAAAGAAGTAGTAGAGTGCGTAAAACGTGGAGATGGATTTGTAGCTCTTGATGAGTTTGCTAGGGGAACAAACCCTAAAGAAGGATTTTACCTTGTAAAATCTCTTGCAAATTATCTACAAAAATTTAACACTGCTAGCATAATATCTACTCACTATGATGGTGTAGTAGAGGAACATATGGTTCATTATCAAGTTGTAGGATTAAAAAACATAGACTTTGAGAAACTAAAATATAAGATTGATCTTAATAAAACTCATTCAGTTGAAATTATTCAAGAACATATGGAATATAAACTTGAAAGAGTATCTAAGATAAGTCAAGTACCTAAGGATGCGTTAAATATAGCGATGCTATTAGGATTAGAAAAAGACATAGTAAATATAGCAAAAACATATTATGAGGAGGAGCACAATGGAAAGTAAATTAAATTTAGATTTAAATCTAGTTGCTAAAGCTAGAGAATCAGCAAAGAACATAGCTAATGATACTCAACATTTTATAGACAGACATACTACAGTAGCTGTAGAAAGAACAGTATGTAGATTATTAGGGATAGACGGTGTAGATGAGTTTGGAGTACCACTACCTAACGTAGTTGTAGAAAACATCAAAGCTGGAAATGGATTATCTCTTGGAGTTGCTGCTTTAGTAGGAAATGCTATGGTTAACACTGGATTAGCTCCACAAGAAATAGCAGAAAAAGTAGCTAAAAATGAATTAGATTTAACAAAACTACCTATGAAAGATATGTTTGAAATAAAAATGGCAATTGAAAAAGTTGCTAAAGACATGGTAGCAACAATTAAAGCTAACAGAGGCGAGAGAGAAGCTTATCTTGAAAGATTTGGTGATAAAACAGGCCCATATCTATATGTTATCGTTGCTACAGGAAATATCTATGAAGATATAATCCAAGCTAAAGCTGCTGCAAAACAAGGTGCAGACGTTATAGCTGTTATCAGAACAACAGGACAAAGCTTACTTGACTACGTTCCATACGGAATAACAACTGAAGGATTCGGAGGAACTTTTGCTACTCAAGAAAACTTCAGACTTATGAGATCAGCTTTAGACGAAATTGGAGAAGAATTAGGAAGATACATCAGATTATGTAACTACTGTTCTGGATTATGTATGCCAGAAATTGCTGCTATGGGAGCTATAGAAAGACTTGACGTAATGCTTAACGATGCATTATACGGAATTCTTTTCAGAGATATCAACATGCAAAGAACTCTAGTTGACCAATACTTCTCAAGAATAATCAATGGTTTTGCTGGAGTAATAATCAACACTGGTGAAGATAACTACTTAACAACTGCTGATGCTGTTGAAGAAGCTCACACAGTTCTTGCATCTCAATTCATCAACGAGCAATTTGCTTTAACTGCAGGACTTCCAGAAGAGCAAATGGGTCTAGGTCACGCATTTGAAATAAATCCAAATGTTGAAAATGGATTCCTTTATGAGCTTGCTCAAGCACAAATGGCTAGAGAAATATTCCCTAAAGCACCACTTAAATATATGCCTCCAACTAAGTTCATGACAGGAGATATATTCAAGGGTCAAGTACAAGATGCATTATTTAACATGGTTACAATAATGACTAGTCAAAAATTACACTTATTAGGAATGTTAACAGAAGCTATACACACTCCATTTATGAGTGATAGAGCACTATCTATTGATAATGCACAATATATATTCCACACAATGAAAGATCTTGGTTCTGAAATTACGTTTAAAAAAGGCGGAATAATGGAAACAAGAGTTGACGAAGTTCTAGGAAAAGCTGCAGATCTATTATCTGTAATAGAAAAAGAAGGTTTATTCAGTACTTTAGAGCAAGGTAAATTTGCAGGTATTAAGAGACCTCTAAACGGTGGAAAAGGATTAGATGGAGTTGTTGAGAAGGAAGCTAACTACTTCAACCCATTTGTAGATTTAATGTTA
Source organism: Clostridium sp. UBA1056 (assembly GCA_002316385.1). GTDB lineage: Bacteria > Bacillota > Clostridia > Clostridiales > Clostridiaceae > Clostridium_J. The sequence goes on along the minus strand of DCDL01000022.1, from coordinate 43,324 downwards.
GGAGGAAACAGATAATGAGTGGTGGATTATATTCAACAGAAGTTAGAGATTACGATACTAATTTAGATCTTACTAAGCTTAAACCTTACGGAGATACTATGAACGATGGAAAGGTTCAAGTGAGTCTTACTTTACCAGTTCAAGATGATGAAAGAGGAGTAGAAGCTGCTATTCAACTTGCAAAATCAATGGGACTTAAAGATCCAAACGTTGCTCATCATGGAGCATTAGATAAAGAATTCACATTCTATGTAGTATATGGTTCATTAACTCACACAGTTAACTATGAAGAAATTCATGTTCAAACTGTAGAAGTAGATACTATGTCTATGGCAGAAGTTGGAGAATATGTACAAGAAAACATCGGAAGAGATGTAGTTATTATAGGAGCTTCAACAGGAACAGATGCTCACACAGTTGGAATAGATGCTATCATGAACATGAAAGGTTTCGCTGGTCACTATGGTCTTGAAAGATACAAAGGTATCGAAGCATACAACCTAGGAAGCCAAGTAGAAAACGAAGAATTCATTAAGAAAGCTATCGAATTAAAAGCTGATGTTCTTCTAGTATCTCAAACAGTTACTCAAAAGGATGTACACATCCAAAACCTTACTAACCTTGTAGAGCTTTTAGAAGCAGAAGGTATAAGAGATAAAGTTGTATTAATCTGTGGTGGTCCAAGAATAACTCACGAACTTGCTAAAGAATTAGGATACGATGCAGGATTCGGACCAGGAAAATATGCAGATGACGTTGCTAGCTTTGCTGTAACTGAAATAGTTGAAAGAAAATTAGTTTAATCTTAAAATTTAATGTCTAAAGTCAAGTTTAATGTTTATATGTTTATTAGTTTAGGGATAAAAGAAACTAAAGGGTTACGTGAAACAAAATTATAGGGTTATAAGTAGAATGAAGAAATTCATTCTACTTTTAATTTTTACTCCAAATCTATGATTTGGTTAAGTAAAAATTACTCATTCGAACGCATGTGAGAAGGAGTTTCCTCGAGAGCGAAGCGAAAGGTCACCTTTGGTGACATACTCCAAATCATAGATTTGGCTAAGTGAAAATTAAGTAAGAATCTAAATCTTGATTTAGTTATTCGAACTTACTCCTTAGAATGCATGTGAAAAGGAGTTACCTACTAAAATATGAATATGAGAAGGAGTTTCCTTAAGAGTGAAGCGACAAAGTCACTTTTGGTGACATTACTCCAAATCACTCCACGCTTTAACACATATATAATCACATTACTAAAAGAGACTATTTCCCCAAAATCCCCATGAATATATCAACTACTTAAAAAGCTAACTATTTAAAAAGTTTAATATATAACTATTTTAAATCTTGGCTCTGTTTTAAACCAGTATTGATAATAGAACGTATAAAAGTGAACAAATTAATTTGTCCACTTTACTTCTAATCTTAATAATTTAAGATTGTTCATAAATTCTAATTGATAAATTGGAATTTATATATTTAGGTTATCTTCAAACTGAGTACAATAAAAATCAAAACTAATCAAAAAACTTCCCCTTATAAAAATTCTCATTGTCAAGTTTCTTTGCTGTCAGCCTGAACATGACGCAGCCATCTGGGCATACAATCTCCTTGCTATATTTACCATTGCCACCAATGTTCTCTAAATCTCCGCCACTTCTGACCGACTCCATGATTGGGAACATAATCATCATAACCTTGGAACAGATACCCTGTCCATCCGAATTTATGGGACAGCCATAGGTGCAGGTATACTTATCCCCCACTTCCTCGCCGTTTCGGCAGTACCGCTCTGTATGGTCACTGCGAAGAAACCCAGCGACCTCAATTTCAAATTTGTACTCCTCATCATACCATTTTTTCATGATTAACCTCCAAATTCTAATTTATCGAGCAGTTTAATAAACAACTCACTCGCATAATAATACGATTGTTCAATACTTTATATTCTTATTATACATAATTTATGGATTATAATTTCAGAAATTATGTTAATAAAATCAAGCTTATACAAATATTGGTTGTATTCTCTTAAAATCCTTTACCATAGTATAGCTATGAGGTATATTACTGTGAACTATAAAGTTTTTAGTTTTTACAGTTTCTTTATCTGTGCTAAATGTATTTATCCACTTATTCCATTTAAGGTAGTTATTTAGATATTTTGTTGCAACTCCATTAAACCTACTCATCCTAAAATTGATTATATTTATATTACAACCCATTTTAATAAAAGTATCACAAATCAACATTCATTTAAAATAGAGCCTAAATTTTAAAATGTTTCTTATTTAGATATTTAAAAAGTTCTCTAGTTCCCCTATATAAATAGTCACATGACAACAGATATATGAACTATATAGTAAATTATAGGTATTTGATTAAAGAAATAAAGATTCATTTATTCTAAAAGATAAAATTATATATTTATAATCCTAATTCAATAATATTGTATGCATACAGAAAAGATAAAAAATACTATTTTAAATAATTGTATTGATTAATTATGAATATTATGGAATAATTGTATTGTAAATATGAAAAATATAGATACAAAATATGCATACAATTTTATTTTGTATTGAAATATGAGGGGGAATATAAATGAATAAAAGATTAGAACTAAACAAAAACCTTGCAGAAATGCTAAAGGACGGAGTAATAATGGATGTAGTTAATGCTGAGGAAGCTATAATTGCAGAAAGAGCAGGAGCAGTTGCTGTAATGGCTTTAGAGCGTGTACCTTCTGATATTAGAAAGCAAGGTGGAGTTGCTAGAATGTCAGATCCTAAGATGATAAAGGAAATTCAAGAGGCTGTATCCATTCCAGTAATGGCAAAGGTAAGAATAGGTCATTTTGTAGAAGCGCAAATATTAGAGGCTATTAAAATTGATTATATAGATGAGAGTGAAGTATTAACTCCAGCTGATGACTTATTCCACATAGATAAAGAAAGTTTTAAAGTACCTTTTGTATGTGGAGCTAGAAACTTAGGAGAAGCTTTAAGAAGAATAGGTGAAGGAGCTTCCATGATAAGAACTAAGGGCGAGGCTGGTACTGGAGATGTTGTAGAAGCAGTAAGACATATGAGAACTATGATGAGTGAAATAAGAAAGGTACAAAATACTCCAAAGGAAGAGCTTATGACTATAGCTAAAGAGATGGGTGCACCTTATGATTTAATAGCTTATGTTCACGAAAATGGAAAGCTTCCAGTAGTTAACTTTGCTGCTGGTGGAGTAGCTACACCAGCCGATGCAGCTTTAATGATGCAACTTGGAAGTGATGGAGTTTTTGTTGGCTCTGGTATATTTAAATCAGCAGATCCAGAAAGGAGAGCCAAGGCTATAGTACATGCTGTAGCAAACTATAATAATCCAGAAGTTTTAGCTCAAGTTTCTGAGGATTTAGGAGAGGCTATGGATAGTATAAACACTAAAGATCTACCAGACGGTAAACTATATGCATCAAGAGGATGGTAATACAATGATAACCATAGGTGTATTGGATTTACAAGGAGCTGTAAAGGAGCATGTAGAAAGAATTAATGAACTAGGTGGAGCTAAAGCTTTAAAAGTGAAGAATGTAGCTGACTTAGAATCTATAGATGGACTTATAATTCCTGGTGGTGAGAGTACAACCATAGGAAAGCTACTAAGAGATTTCGGTATGCTTAATCCATTAAAAAAGAAGATTGAAAGTGGTCTACCTGTATGGGGAACTTGTGCAGGCATGATAATTCTCGCTAAATCCATTATAGGAAGCGATTATAACCATTTAGGAGTCATGGATATAGAAGTGAGAAGAAATGGATATGGATCGCAATTAGATAGTTTTATAATTAATGAAATTGTTGAAGGTGTAAGTAATGAGGAAATTCCTCTAGTATTTATTAGAGCGCCTTATGTTGAAAAGGTACATGAAGATGTACAGGTGTTATGTAAATTGAAGGATAAAATTGTAGCCTGTAGACAAGGAAATATGCTAGCAACCTCATTTCATCCAGAGCTAACTAAGGATTTAACTATGCATAAATATTTCTATAATATGTGTATGGAGAATTTAAATTTAAAAGAAGCTTTAAAATAAGATAGTTTCTATAAAATATTGAGGCTTTCGTAAAATATATTACTAATCTTATATAAGATATTGAGCATGCACTTTAATATTATTGTTA
>DCDL01000022.1:31566-39067 GCA_002316385.1 Clostridium sp. UBA1056 | reverse complement strand
TAGATTTTACCTTGAATAAATATTTTAGTAAATCAATATTCCGAAACGGCTGAGCGTTAATAATATAAGTGCATGCTCAGTATTTATTTAGATTAGTTTATTTTAAGAGAGTTATTATGCTAATTCTTCCCATTGGTCATAAAGGTTTTGAAGCTCCTCTTCCACTCTTTGTATCTCTTTATTTATTTCTATACTTTTTTCAGGGTTAGAATAAACTTCTTCAAGACATAGCTGTCCTTGAAGATCCTCTAGAGATTCTTCTGTGGCTGCAATTTTATTTTCAATGGTTTTAATCATATTAGCCTTTTCTTTTTCAACTTTTTCAGCTTCACGTTTTTTCTTTTTATCTAGCTTTATCTGAGTTTTGGTAATGCCAGAACCCTCTTCTATATATTCAAATCTTAAAGGGTTTTTCTTTTTCTCTACGTAATAAGAATAGTTACCTAAATACTCTTTAACTCCATCTTCATTAAGTTCGAATATTTTATTTATGATTTTATTTAAGAAATATCTATCGTGGGATATGAGAATTATAGTGCCATCATAGTTTAAGATAGCGTCCTCTAAAGCTTCACGAGAGATAATATCTAGATGGTTTGTAGGCTCATCTAGAAGAAGAAAATTAGATTTAGAAAGCATTAGCTTTAGTAAGTTAATTCTACATTTCTCTCCACCACTTAGCTTAGATATTTGCTTAAATACATCATCCCCCGTAAATAGGAAGGCTGCAAGAGCAGAACGTATTTCGGTAGTAGTCATGTGCGGAAAGTCATCCCATACCTCATCTAGAATAGTTTTATTATGGTCTAAATTTGATTGTTCTTGATCGTAGTATCCAACAAATACATTTTTACCTAAAACCTTAACTCCATTATCAGAAGGTATTTTATCCATGATTATTCTAAATAGAGTAGTCTTACCACGGCCATTTTCACCTATAAGAGCAATTTTTTCTTCACGCTTAATATCCATGTTTAAACCTTCAAATAAAAGTTTTTCACCAAAGCTTTTACTTAAGTTTTCTACATAAAGAACGTCATTACCACTTTTAATTTGAGTTTCAAATCTTATTTTCGAGGCCTTAGGATCTTTAATAGGTGCCTCTATTCTTTCAATCTTATCTAAGGCTTTTTGACGACTTTCAGCAGCTCTTACACTTTTTTCACGGTTAAAGGATTTATATTTAGCTATAATTTCTTCTTGTCTTTTAATCTCTGCCTGTTGAAGCTCGTAAGCCTTTTGCATAACTTCTTTATTCTTTTCTTTAAGGTCCACAAAGGCTGTATAATTACCGTTATAGCAGTGGGCAGTTCCACCTATTAGCTCTATGGTTTTGTTAGTGATAGCATCTAAGAAGAATCTATCGTGGGAAATCACTATAATAGTGCCTTTAACATCTTTAAGGTAGTTTTCTAACCACTCTATAGCATCTAGGTCAAGGTGGTTTGTAGGCTCATCTAGAAGCAGAATTTCAGGCTTTCTAAGAAGGAGCTTACATAGGGCAACCCTAGTCTTCTGACCACCGCTCAATATGGATATTGATTTATCAAAATCTGCTTCAGTAAAGCCAAGTCCTTTAAGAACACGGCTAATTTCTCCCTTATAAGTGTAGCCTCCACGATTTTCATAAACTTCTGTTAAGGTAGTATAATCCCTTATAATTTTATTATGGTATTCTTCTTTAGAAGCATCATAGGGTTCTTTCATTTTCTCTTCTAGGTTATGTAATCTTTCTTCCATGTCTATCAGTGATTCAAACACAGAAAGAAGTTCCGTATATATAGTATTATTTGAATCAAGAGAAAGGTTTTGAGAAAGATATCCCAGTTCCTTTGATTTATCTATAAACAGTTCACCGCTGTCATATTCCATTTGATTAGTCAAAATCTTAAATAGGGTTGATTTACCAGCGCCATTAGCACCTATTAATCCTATTTTTTCACCTTCATTTATATTGAAGGTAATATCCTTTAAAATTATATCTATTCCAAAGTATTTACTTATATTTTTACAACTTAAAACTATCATTTATTTCACCGTCCTATTAGCATTTTATCATGAAAGTTGAAAAAATTAAATTAATTTGTATAGTACAGTAGGTTAATGGGTATTGTGAATAATAAGGAATATTGATATATAATACAATAAAAATATATAGATTGAAAGTTCGAAATTTCATAATATTATATATAATAGAAAGTTAGAGAACATTAGGAATTCATAAGTATAATATAGAATATGAATATGAATACAAATATAAGTATAAAATATACTGTGATAATTTATATATTTAATAAAAAAATATATAACAAATGGGTATTAGTATAGTATAATAATAACTGTATAAATCAAAGTTAGTTAAATGTGGGATTATCTTATTTGCTTCAAAGATGCATAATGTTTGCTTTAAAGATGCATCATGAAGAAGAAAATTATAATATATAAGTTCCAATGAATAAAATTCATTAATATTCCATAATGTAATCTAAGTTTGCAAGCAAATTTTAGGATTGTAAGCAAGTTTAATGCAGAAACTTTAATAAAGCTTATATATAAAAGATAAGGTTAAAAGATAAAGGATAAAATAAGGAGCTGATAAGGTGGAGAAGAAAAGAAGTATTTCCATGGCTGTAATAAAAAGACTTCCTAAATATTATAGGTATTTACGTGAATTAGATAAAAATGAAGTAGATAGAATATCCTCTAAAGAATTAAGTGAAAGAATTGGATTTACAGCTTCACAAATAAGACAGGATTTAAATTGCTTTGGAGATTTTGGGCAACAAGGCTATGGATACAATGTTAAGGAGTTATTATATCAAATATCAGTTATTTTAGGATTAAATAAGGAGTATAACACTGTAATTATTGGAGCAGGAAATATAGGTCAAGCAATTGCAAATTATACAACCTTTGATAAGATGGCATTTAATTTAAAAGGTATTTTTGATGTAAATGTAAAGCTTATTGGACTTAAAATAAGAGATATAGAGATACAAGATATGGACGATTTAGAAGGGTTCTTGCAAAAAGAGAAGATCAACATAGCTATTATTTGCGTTCCTAAGAATAGAGCTCAAGGTGTAGCAGACATAGTAACGAGAAACGGTGTAAACGGAATATGGAATTTTGCACCTATAGACTTAAAGGTTAAAGAGGACGTTATTGTAGAAAATGTACACCTTAATGAGAGTTTAATGACTTTAAGTTACTTATTAAATGAACGTGAAAAAGAAGAAGGCTTTATTAATTAAAAAAAAGACAATACAAATTTTGAAAAATTTGTATTGTCAATAAAGTTTTAATAGTCTATCATGTCAGTAAAATAAAAAGATTTCGTAAAAAACATAAATGTGGTTGAAAAAAAAATATAATGAGTCTATAATAGTGATTGGGGTATTAGAACTTTAATCACTATTTTTGTTAAATTAATAACGAAATGTGGCGGCTAACACCTGAAAAATTGCATGGGGGATTTTAAAAATGGATTATAAGAACATAGTCTTTGAAAAAGAAGGAAATGTGGCTTTAGTTAAACTAAACAGACCAAAAGCATTAAATGCTTTAAACACAGAAACTTTAAAGGAAATTGATTTTGTTATCCAAGAAATTTCAGAGGACAAGGAAATTTATGCAGTTATTCTTACAGGGGAAGGTAAAGCTTTCGTTGCTGGAGCAGATATTTCAGAAATGAAAGATATGAATGCTATAGAAGGTAAAGAATTTGGTATACTTGGGAATGGGGTTTTCAGAAAAATTGAAAAACTTGAAAAGCCTGTTATAGCTGCAGTTAATGGTTTTGCATTAGGTGGTGGATGTGAACTTGCAATGGCTTGTGATATAAGAATTGCATCAGTTAAAGCTAAGTTTGCACAACCAGAAGCAGGTCTTGGAATAACTCCTGGGTTTGGCGGAACTCAAAGGTTAGCAAGACTTGTAGGTGAAGGAATTGCAAAAGAATTAATTTACACTTGTGACATGATTAATGCTGAAGAAGCTTTAAGAATTGGGTTAGTAAATAAGGTAGTAGAACCAGAAGTACTTTTAGATGAAGCAAAAGTTATGGCTAATAAAATAGCTAAAAATGCTCCTATAGCTGTAAGACAATGTAAAGCTGCTATCAATAGAGGCTTGCAAATGGATATTGATAGTGCAGTATTATATGAAGCAGAAGCATTTGGAATGTGTTTTGCTACTGAAGACCAAAAAGAAGGTATGACAGCTTTTGTTGAAAAGAGAGATAAGAATTTTAAGAATAGATAATCGAAATAGATAATCGTATAAGTAGGAGGTATTATAATGAATTTTTCATTAACTAAGGAACAAGAACTTGTAAAGCAAATGGTAAGGGAGTTTGCTATTAATGAAGTAAAACCTATAGCAGCTGAAATAGATGTTACAGAAAGATTCCCAATGGAAAACGTAGAGCAAATGGCTAGATATAACATGTTAGGAATTCCATTCCCAACTGAGTTCGGTGGAGCAGGTGGAAATAACGTATCTTACGCTATGACTGTAGAAGAACTTTCTAAAGTTTGCGGAACAACAGGAGTTATAGTTTCTGCACACACTTCTTTATGTGGAGCTCCAATATACCAATTTGGTACTCAAGAGCAAAAAGAAAAATACTTAACACCACTTGCAAAAGGTGAAAAGTTAGGTGCATTTGGTCTTACTGAGCCAAACGCAGGTACTGATGCTGCTGGACAACAAACTACAGCTGTACTTGAAGGAGATCATTACGTATTAAACGGTTCAAAAATATTTATAACAAACGGTGGAGTTGCTGATATCTTCGTAGTATTTGCAATGACTGATAAATCAAAAGGAACTAGAGGAATATCTGCTTTCATAGTTGAAAAAAGTTTCCCTGGATTCTCAATAGGAAAAGTTGAAGAAAAATTAGGAATAAGGGCATCTTCTACTACTGAATTAGTATTTGAAAACTGCATAGTTCCAAAAGAAAACTTACTTGGAAAAGAAGGAAAAGGATTTGCTGTTGCAATGCAAACTCTTGATGGAGGAAGAATTGGTATAGCAGCTCAAGCTTTAGGACTAGCTCAAGGAGCTTTAGATGAAGCTGTTGCTTACATGAAAGAAAGAAAACAATTCGGAAAATCATTATCAGCATTCCAAGGATTACAATGGATGGTTGCAGATATGGATGTTCAAATAGAAGCTGCTAGACTTCTAGTATATAAAGCTGCATACAAAAAAGATATGGGACAACCTTACTCAGTAGAAGCTGCTAGAGCTAAGTTATATGCTTCAGAAGTAGCTATGGATGTTACAACTAAGGCAGTTCAATTATTTGGTGGATATGGATACACTAAAGAATATCCAGTTGAAAGAATGATGAGAGATGCTAAGATAACTGAAATCTACGAAGGAACTTCTCAAGTTCAAAGAATGGTTATCGCAGGAAGCATATTAAAATAGGAGGTAGTGAAAGATGAAAATAGTTGTTTGTGTAAAACAAGTACCAGATACAAATGAAGTTAAAATAGATCCAAAAACAGGAACTCTTATAAGAGATGGTGTTCCTTCAATAATAAACCCAGATGATAAAAATGCTTTAGAAGGAGCTTTACAATTAAAAGATACTTATGGTGGACATGTAACTGTTATAACAATGGGACCTCCACAAGCTAGAGTAGCTTTAGAAGAAGCTTTAGCTATGGGAGCAGACGAAGCTATACTAGTTACAGATAGAGCTTTTGCTGGAGCTGATACATTAGCTACATCTCACGCTTTAGCTGCAGCTATTAAAAACTTAGACTATGATGTAATATTTGCTGGAAGACAAGCAATCGATGGAGATACTGCACAAGTTGGACCAGAAATTGCTGAGCATTTAGGAATGCCTCAAATAACTTATGTTGAAGCAGTTAGTGAAGAAAAAGAAGGCGTATTAAACGTAAGAAGAGCTTGGGAAGATGGATATGAGAATATCAGAGTTAAAACTCCAGTACTATTAACTGCAATCGAAACTTTAAATGTGCCAAGATATATGAGTATAAAAAACATATTCTCTATGGCTAAAGAAAAAGAAGTTAAAGTATGGACTGTAGCAGACATTAACGTTGATGCTAGCCTACTTGGTCTTAAAGGATCACCTACAAAGGTTAAGAGATCAATGACTAAAGAAGCTAAAGGTCAAGGTGAAATATTCGAAGTATCACCAAAAGAAGCAGCTTCAATTGCGCTTTCAAAACTAAAAGAAAAGCACTTCATCTAAGATATAAGTTAAGGAGGAAATTACCATGAATATAGCAGATTATAAAGGTGTATGGGTCTTTGCAGAGCAAAGAGACGGAGAATTACAAAAGGTTGCTTTAGAATTATTAGGAAAAGGAAGAGAAATAGCTGACAAGCTAGGAGTAGAGCTTACAGCATTATTACTTGGACATGAAAACATAGATGCAATTACTAAAGAATTAGGTGCTTTCGGAGCAGATAAAGTATTAGTATGCGATCACGAGTTATTAAATCACTATTCAACTGATGGATATACAAAAGTTATAACTGAAGTTGTAAATGCTAAAAAACCAGAAATCTTATTCATTGGAGCTAGCTTCATTGGAAGAGATTTAGGACCAAGAGTTGCAGGAAGACTTTCAACAGGTCTTACAGCTGACTGTACATCACTTGATGTAGATGCAGAAAACAACAACTTATTAATGACAAGACCAGCTTTCGGTGGAAACTTAATGGCTACAATCGTTTGTGGAGATCACAGACCACAAATGTCTACAGTAAGACCAGGAGTTTTCGAAAAGTTAGTTAAAGACGAAAACAGAACTTTCCAAGTTGAAAAATTTGATGTTCAATTATCAGCTTCTGATATAAGAACAGAAACTATTGAAGTTGTTAAATCAGTAAAAGAAATGGTAGACATTACTGAAGCTGATATCGTAGTTTCAGGAGGAAGAGGAGTTGGAAGCAAAGAAAACTTCGCTTTACTTCAAGAGCTTGCTGATGTTATGGGAGGAACTTTAGCTGGATCAAGAGCAGCTGTTGATAATGGCTGGGTAGAAAAAGCAGTTCAAGTAGGACAAACAGGAAAAACTGTAAGACCTACTATATATATAGCATGCGGAATCTCTGGAGCAATCCAACACTTAGCTGGAATGCAAGATTCTAACTATATCATTGCTGTAAACAAAGATGCTGATGCTCCAATCATGAAGGCTGCAGATGTAGCTTTAGTAGGAGACTATGCAAAAGTTATTCCAGAAATGATAGCTCAATACAAAGAAATGAATAAATAATAAATTTATAAGATTTTTATATTAAATGAATTCTATAGTGTACAGTTAACATAAGATGAGGGGATATACAGAGTTGTATATGCCCTCTTCTGTCAATTAAAGAGAATTTAGTCTTAGGCATCTTCAAAAAATAAATAAGTCAGAATGCTCGTCTATTTTGTGCTATCTGATGACTACCCGCTCTAACACTCCCATCTTATTCAAAGTGGGAGTAAAGAGCGGCTACGACC
>DCDL01000022.1:26815-31483 GCA_002316385.1 Clostridium sp. UBA1056 | reverse complement strand
TTATTTTCAGATGCCTTATTATGTTGAAGTTTGTATATTTATATATTGGTGTTTATTTATATATTGGTGTCTATTTATATATTTTAAATAAATATAAATATATAAATGTATAAAAATGTGATAATATAGATGTATAATAGGCTATAAGCCTTAATATAAAATTATGCAAGGAGTGTGTTTATTATGAAAAAGATATGTGTTTTAGGCGCAGGTACAATGGGATCAGGTATAGCTCAAGCTTTTGCTGCTAAAGGATATGAGGTAGTCGTTAGAGATATAAAAGATGAATTTGTACAAAAAGGTCTTGGAATGATAGAGAAAAATATTAAAAAACTTGCTACAAAAGGTAAAATAACAGAAGAAGAAGCTGAAGAAATTTTATCAAGAGTTAGTGGGACTACAGAACTAAGTCTACTAGATGATGTAGATTTAATAATAGAAGCTGCAGTAGAAAACATGGAAATAAAGAGACAAATATTCAAAGAATTAGACGAAATTTGTAAACCAGAAGCAATTCTTGCTACAAATACATCTTCACTTTCTATAACTGAAATTGCTACTGCTACAAAAAGAGTTGATAAAGTTATAGGACTTCACTTCTTTAACCCAGCTCCAGTAATGAAGCTTGTAGAAATCATAAAAGGAATGGGAACATCACAAGAGACTTATGATGCAATGCACGAATTAGTTCTTAACATAGCAAAGGAGCCAGTTCAAGTAGAAGAAGCTCCAGGATTTGTAGTTAATAGAATATTAGTACCAATGATAAATGAAGCCGTTTGCATCTACGCTGAAGGTATTGCAAGTGCTGCAGATATAGATAAGGCTATGATGCTTGGAGCAAATCATCCAATGGGACCTCTTGCTTTAGGAGATTTAATTGGACTAGATGTTTGCTTAGCAATCATGGATGTATTATACAAAGAAACTGGAGATACAAAATACAGAGCTCATAGCTTAATGAGAAAATATGTTAGATCTGGACACTTAGGAAGAAAAACAGGAAAAGGTTTCTTCGATTACAGCAAATAATATTATAAATAAGAGGTTGTTTCAAAATTAGCAAATAATTTTGAAATAGCCTCTTTATTTTGAGCTTAAAGAAATTGATTAAATACAAATAAATTTCATAAAATAGCAGTGATTGGAATATGAATAAATTACAAATATAGATAAAAAAATAACAATACCATGAAATATATTAAAATTCAGGAGAACAACCAGGAGATAGAAGGTCGGTTATAAAAAGTGGATTTATTTGCATGAAAATTTATAATATTAAATTTAGTATGTGGTTGACTATAATTCAATAAAATTATAAAATATAGGTGTAGCGAAAGTAAGTCACATATATCTATGTAAAGGATTTAAATCCTATTATGTAAATATATGTAGGTATTGTAACTATTTCATTGATATATAAATATTTATTAGCTCTAAAAATGAAACTGGTTTATTGGACAAGTGTAATGTGGTAAAAAGTCTATCATTATTGCGCTGTTTATTTTTGCGTTTGTTAATCACTATGTTAAATAAATATCTAGTGCTAAGGTTTAAATTTATATTTAACACCAGATTTAGCAGGAGATATAAATAAAAGTGGTGAAAATATTAATTCATATAAAACAAAATTTGTTTAAAATACGGAGGAAAATACTATGTATAAAATTGTTGAAAAAAAGATTTTAGCACCTTCAATATTTATGATGAAAATTTTAGCACCAAGAGTTGCTAAATCAGCTCGCCCAGGACAATTCATTATAATAAGAATGGATGAAAAGGGAGAAAGAGTACCTTTAACAGTATGTGACACAGATGTAGAAAATGGAACAGTATCGATAGTTGTGCAAACAATTGGATGTACTACAAAGGCTATGGAACAATATGAGCAAGGAGATTCTTTCTTTGATTTTGTTGGACCACTAGGAATGCCTTCTGAACTTTTAGAGGAAGACAAAGATAAGCTAAAAAATGAAAAAATAATGTTTATATCAGGTGGAGTTGGAGCTGCACCAGTATATCCTCAAGTTAAATGGCTACATGAAAATGGAATTAAAGCTGATGTAATCATGGGATTCAAAAATAAAGAAATGGTTATTTTAGAAGAAGATATGAAAAATGTTGCAGATAATGTATATGTAGCAACAGATGATGGTAGCTATGGATTTAAAGGAATGGTAACTAATAGATTAAAATCTTTAGTTGAAGATGAAGGAAAAAAATATGATACAGTAATTGCCATAGGACCAATGATAATGATGAAATTCGTATGTAAATTAACAGAAGAGTTAGGTATAAAGACAATAGTTAGTATGAATCCAATTATGGTTGATGGAACAGGTATGTGTGGTGCTTGTAGAATAACTGTTGATGGAGAAACTAAATTTGCTTGTGTTGATGGACCAGAATTTGATGGACATAAAGTAAACTTCGATGAAGCATTAAAGAGAACAACTATGTATAAGACTGAAGAAGTACAAAAAGATTCTATACAACCAGGATGCAGAGTAGGAGGAAATAACTAATGGATAGAATGAAAAGAACTCCAATACAAGAACAAGATCCAAAAGTAAGAGCAACTAATTTTCAAGAAGTTTGCCTTGGTTATACTGAAGAAGAAGCAGTTCAAGAAGCTTCAAGATGCTTAAACTGTAAAAATAAACCTTGTGTATCTAAATGTCCAGTTTCAATAGACATACCAGAATTTGTTCATCATGTAAAAGAAAAAAAATTTGCAGAAGCTGCAAAGGCTTTAGATAAATATACAGCACTTCCAGCAGTATGTGGAAGAGTTTGTCCTCAAGAATTACAATGCGAAAGCAAATGTGTTCTTGGAATAAAAGGAGAAGCAGTAGCTATAGGAAAACTAGAAAGATTTGTAGCTGACTGGTCAAGAAACAACGATGTAGATTTAACTCAAGAAATAGAAAAGAAAGATAAAAGAGTTGCTGTAATTGGTTCAGGCCCAGCTGGAATAACTTGTGCTGGTGAGCTTGCTAAGATGGGTTATGATGTAACTGTATTTGAAGCTTTACATGAACCAGGTGGAGTTTTACTTTATGGAATTCCTGAGTTTAGATTACCTAAAGATACTGTTGTTAAACATGAAGTAAACAACCTAAGAAAATTAGGAGTTAAAATAGAAACAAATGTAGTTGTTGGTAGAACAGTTACAATAGATGAATTAATGAATGATGAAAAGTTCGATGCTGTATTTATAGGATCAGGAGCAGGACTTCCTAAGTTTATGGGAATTCCAGGAGAAAACTTAAATGGAGTATTCTCAGCAAATGAATTCTTAACTAGAAACAACTTAATGAAAGCATTTAAAGATGACTATGCTACTCCTATAAAATCAGGTAAATGTGTTGCAGTAGTTGGTGGTGGTAACGTTGCTATGGACGCCGCTAGAACAGCTTTAAGACTAGGTTCAGAAACACATATAGTTTATAGAAGAAGTGAAGCTGAGCTTCCAGCTAGAGTAGAAGAAGTACATCACGCTAAAGAAGAAGGAGTTATCCTTGATTTATTAGTTAATCCTACAGAAATCCTTGGGGATGAAAATGGTTGGGTTAAAGGAATGAAATGCGTAAGAATGGAACTTGGAGAGCCAGATGAATCTGGAAGAAGAAGGCCGCAAGTAGTAGAAGGTTCTGAGTTTATATTAGACTGTGATACTGTTATCATGTCACTAGGAACTTCACCAAACCCATTAATTCCAGCTACAACTAAGGGATTAGAAACTAATAAATATAAATGTATAGTTGCAGAGGAAGAAACAGGGCTTACATCTAAAGATAAAGTATATGCTGGTGGAGATGCCGTAACAGGTGCTGCTACAGTTATACTTGCTATGGAAGCTGGTAAAAAAGCTGCAAAAGCTATTAACGAGAAATTAAGTAAATAGATTTTAATATAAAATTATTAAGCCATGTTTTAAAGTTGTGTAAAGTTCTTTAAAATATGGCTTTTTTATAGTATAAATATAGTATAATAAAACTAAAAAATAGTAGATTTAAAGAAATTTTCAAAGTTATAGGTTTGTATTTGTAATAGGTTAAATGAAACATTTGTAAATCATTAATAGGAAAGTAAGGGATATAAAGATGTTATTAGACGTGGTTAAAAAATATTATGGAGCAGAATATGATTTAAACTGTGCAGAGACTATTCTATATGCTGCTAACGAGGAATATGGTTTAAATTTAACTAAAGAAACCTTTAAAACTATGGCTGCCTTTGGTGGAGGAATGGCTATAGAGTCTACATGTGGAGTTGTAACAGGAGCAATAAGTGTTCTTGGGATCTTATTTACAAAGGAAAAGGCTCATGAAAGTGACTATGTAAAAACTCTTACTCAAGAGTTCATAGAAGAGTTCAGAAAACAGTGTAATGCGATAAATTGTGATAATTTAAAGGAATTATACAGAAATGATGAAATAAGATGTCTTAAGATAGTAGAAAAAGGTGCAATAATATTAGATAACATAGTAATAAGAGAGAGAAATAAACAGTAATTGAGAATAATTTTAAAACTTAGTGCTGAGAATATTCTTAGCACTATTTTTAGGAAAGATATTGAGAATTGATATTAGGCATCTTCAAAAAATAAATAAGTCAGAATGCTCATCTATTTTGTGTTATCTGATGACTACCCGCTCTAATACT
>DCDL01000022.1:6476-26782 GCA_002316385.1 Clostridium sp. UBA1056 | reverse complement strand
TTTATTTTCAGATGCCTTATTTGAAGGAGAGTGAGATAAGTGGACTTTAAAGAAGCTATAGAAGAAAAAGGAAAAGTTATATTAAAAGATGTAAAAAATTTTGAACTTCCACACATATTTGATTGCGGACAATGTTTTAGATGGAATAGGCAGGATAATAATAATTATATAGGGGTAGCCTTTGGAAGAGTTATTGAAGTCGAAAAAAATGGTGATGATGTAGTTATATATAATACAGATTTAAAAGATTTTAATGATATATGGCTAAATTACTTTGATTTAGAGAGAGATTACTCAGCTATAAAAGGAGAATTAGAAAAGGATGAACTATTAAAAAAAGCAGTAGAATTCGGTACAGGAATAAGAATATTACAACAAGATCCTTTTGAAATGTTAATATCTTTTATAACATCTGCAAATAATAGAATTCCTATGATTAAAAGAGCTATAGAGAATATAAGTAAAACTTATGGTAAGGCTATAGAATATAAGAGTAAGACATATTATGCTTTCCCAACCCTAGAGGAATTTAGTGTAGCTACAGCAGAAGATGTAGAAGCTTTAGGTGTTGGATTTAGAGCTAAGTACATAGTTAAGGCACTGGAGGATTTATCTAATGGTATCTATAACTTAAATGAAATAAGATTAAGTGATGATGATGGTTGTCATGAAGGACTTAAAAACTTTAGTGGAGTAGGACCTAAGGTTGCAGATTGCATTATGCTATTTTCCATGGGTAAATACTCAGCATTTCCAGTAGATGTATGGGTTAAAAGAGCAATGCAGTTTTTCTATGTAGCACCAGATGTATCACTACCTAAGATAAGACAGTTTGCAAGAGATAAGTTTGGTAATTTATCAGGATTTGCACAACAATACTTATTTTATTATGCCAGAGAGAATAATATAAAAATAGATATAGCATAAATGTATTTAAAAAGTTCATAGACGAATGTAATACAAGGTGGGAAAGGTATGGAGAATAAAAATAAGATAAAAAAGTATGTAACCAATGGAGTAATATGGACTATAGTTATAGTATTGCTAATAATAGGATACTGGGAATTTTCAAAGGAATTTACTGTCTTTAGAGATCCAAATAAATTAAAAGAATTAATACTTTCCTTTGGAAGTTATAGTATAATTGCATTTGTAGTTCTCCAAATGATACAAGTAATAATATTCTTTATACCAGGAGAAGTTGTTCAAGTAGCTGGAGGATATATATTTGGACCTTTAGTAGGGGGAATTGCCTCTGCTGTAGGAATAATTCTTGGAAGTGTAGTTGCCTATTTTATAGCTAAATTATGCGGGAAAAAATATATAAATAAACTTATTGAAAAAAATAATTTAACCAAGATGAAGAGGATATTAGATGCTGGAAGTAATAATGTAGTCGTCTTTGTAATATACTTTATACCTGGAATACCGAAAGATATATTAGTTTATGTAGCTGGTATATCCAATATAACTCTAAGAGATTTCATAATATATTCCTCTGCTGGTAGATTACCATGGATTATTACATCTGCTATGTTTGGTCATGGTATACATAGTGGAGACTATATATCAATGATAGTCATAGGAGTAGTTTCAGGGGCTTTATTCTTAGTGGGAATATTAAGAGGACACAAGATTATAGACTTTTTGCATAGAGCATTAAAACATAAAGGTAAAAATAAGAGAAAATAAGAGAAAATCGTACTATTAAAGAGATAATTTGAGATATTTACTTGTTTTACCAGGTTCTATTAGAATTAAAGATTTGCTTATAAAATAATAATTATATATATTATTATTATAGTTAGCACTCAGGAGTTGCGAGTGCTAATAAATAGAGATAAATAAAAAATTATATAAATAATTAACAATAGGAGGGTTTTTTATGAATATCAGACCATTAGGTGACAGAGTTGTAATCAAAAGATTAGAATCTGAGGAAATAACTAAAGGGGGAATAGTTCTAGCAGGTACTGCAAAAGAAAAACCACAAGA
The DNA here is from genome assembly GCA_002316385.1 of Clostridium sp. UBA1056. Lineage (GTDB taxonomy): Bacteria > Bacillota > Clostridia > Clostridiales > Clostridiaceae > Clostridium_J. Next base: position 24,787 of record DCDL01000022.1, on the reverse strand, counting down.
GGCAGAAGTCGTTGCAGTAGGACCAGGAACTTATTCTCATGGAAGAGAAATAAAAATGGAAGTCAAAGTAGGAGATAAAGTATTATTCTCTAAATTTTCAGGAACAGAAGTTAAATTCGAAGGACAAGAATATATAATATTAAAGCAAGAAGATATATTAGCAATATTAGAGTAAGAAATAATATATATTGAAAAGAAAATAGCTTGAATTTTAAGCTAAGAAATTCACATATCATAGGAGGTAAATGAATATGGCTAAAAGTATTTTATTTGGAGAAGAATCAAGAAGAGCTATGCAAAGAGGTGTAGACATACTTGCAGATACAGTTAAGGTAACTTTAGGACCAAAAGGAAGAAACGTTATATTAGATAAAAAATTCGGTTCACCACTTATAACAAATGATGGTGTTACAATAGCTAGAGAAATAGAACTTGAAGATGCATATGAAAATATGGGTGCACAACTTGTAAAAGAAGTTGCAAACAAAACAAATGATGTAGCTGGAGACGGAACTACAACTGCTACAGTACTTGCTCAAGCTATCATAAGAGAAGGACTTAAGAACGTAACAGCAGGTTCAAACCCAATGTTATTAAGAAATGGTATAAGAATGGCTGTAGATACAGCAGTTGAAGAAATAAAGAAATACTCTAGACAAGTAGATGGAAAAGAAGACATAGCGAGAGTTGCAGCAATATCAGCAGCAGACGAAGAAGTTGGAGCTCTAATAGCTACAGCAATGGATAAAGTAGGTAACGAAGGTGTTATCGCTGTAGAAGAGTCTAAAACTATGGGAACAGAACTTGATGTTGTTGAAGGTATGCAATTTGATAGAGGATATTTAAGTGCATATATGGTAACTGACACAGAGAAGATGGAAGCTGTACTTGATAATCCATACATTTTAATAACTGATAAGAAAATATCTAATATCCAAGAGTTACTTCCAATTCTTGAGCAAATAGTACAACAAGGTAAAAAACTTTTAATACTTGCTGAAGATGTTGAAGGTGAAGCAATAGCTACTTTAGTAGTTAACAGATTAAGAGGAACATTTACATGTGTTGCTGTTAAAGCTCCTGGCTTTGGAGATAGAAGAAAAGAAATGCTTGAAGATATAGCTATATTAACAGGTGGTACAGTAATTTCAGAAGAATTAGGATACGACATTAAAGATGCAACTATCGATATGTTAGGAAAAGCTGATAGTGTTAAAATTACTAAAGAAACTACTGTTATCGTAAATGGAAAAGGTAAGAGTGAAGATATAGCATCTAGAGTAAATCAAATTAAGAAACAAATGGAAGATACAACTTCTGAATTTGATAAAGAAAAATTAAATGAAAGACTTGCAAAACTTGCTGGTGGAGTTGCAGTAATCAAAGTTGGTGCTGCTACTGAAACAGAATTAAAAGAAAAGAAATTAAGAATAGAAGATGCTCTTGCTGCTACAAAAGCTGCAGTTGAAGAAGGAATAGTTGCAGGTGGTGGAACTGTTTATATCAATGCAATAGAGGCAGTTGCTAAACTAACTTCAGATGTTTCAGAAATCCAAGTAGGTATCAATATTGTAAGAAGAGCTCTTGAAGAGCCATTAAGACAAATAGCTACAAATGCTGGTGCAGAAGCTTCAGTAGTAGTTGAAAAAGTTAGAAGCTCAGCTACAGAAATAGGATATGATGCATTAAAGGATCAATATGTAGATATGATTAAAGCTGGAATAGTTGATCCAACTAAAGTTACAAGAAGCGCACTTCAAAATGCTGCATCTGTAGCTGCAACATTCTTAACAACAGAAGCTGCTGTTGTTGATATTCCAGATAAGAACCCAGCTCCAATGCCAGGTGGCCCAGGAATGGGAATGGACGGAATGTACTAAAATTAAATAGAAAAATAGCAATAAGACTTTCATGAAGCTTTCATGGAAGTCTTATTTATATATATGATAAAAAACTTCATTATATATATAAATAAAATTAATTATGATATTACATATAGAATGTAGCGGTCTAACTTTTATAAGTTTAGTCGTTTTTCTTTTGTCCGATGACTACCCACTCTAATACTCTCATCTTATTTAAAGTAGGAGTAAAGATCGGCTACGCCCCTGGATAACGATTTCCCNNCTGTTAGTAAGCTTCAGTGGGAAAAAACTCCTCTGAAGCAAAGAACTCTGTTTATCTATATACATAACTGTAAAAATATAGTATAATAGCCTAAAAATATAAATTGATATAAAGGATAATAAATAATGGTTTTTATAGTATTTTTATATGGAATAGTAATAGGAAGTTTTTTAAATGTATGTATTTATAGAATACCTAATAATGAGTCATTAATTAGTCCACCATCTCATTGTGGAAATTGTAATACCAGATTAAAATGGAAAGATTTAATACCAATAGGAAGTTATCTATGGCTTAAGGGTAAGTGTAGATACTGTCATTCTAAGATTTCTATAAGATATCCCTTGGTAGAAGGACTTACAGGTATTTTATTAGTGGGAGTGTATTTAAGATACGGCATGTCAGTAAACTTTTTTAAATACTCCCTTTTAACTATATTTTTAATAGTAATAGCTCTTATAGACTATGATACTACAGATGTATATTCTAGCGTAGTTTATAGCGGAATGGTGGTGGGAATAGTCTTTATTATTATGGAAGCTACAATCTATTCTCACAGCATAAGCAATTATGTTATCGGTGGTTTAATAGGTTTTGGAGTCATTGGTTTAATATATCTTTTAACTGGTGGTATGGGAATTGGAGATATTGAAATAGCAGTACTATGTGGGTTATTTTTAGGATGGAAATTAGAAATATATTTTTTATTAATATCATTTATTATAGGGGGAACAATTGCGGTTACTCTAATTGCACTAAAAAAGAAATCAAAGAATGAGTACATTCCGTTAGGACCAAGTTTAGCTATAGGAGCATATATAGTGCTAATTGTAGGAGAGGCATCACCTTATTTATTTTAAGATTTTTGGTATAAATATGCATTAAATTACCATTACTTATTAAGTAATCATAGATTCTAATAGAAAAGCTGTCGTTAATGATGTATAATTATTATATAAGGCATCTTCAAAAAATAAATAAGTCAGAATGATCGTTTATTTTGTGTTATACTGTGTCAACAGAACCCNNTGACTTATTATTTATTTTCAGATACCTAAATTGATAAAATTCTACAAAATCTAAAAATTAGCTAAAAAGATTTCCTTGACAAAAATGCTTATTTTAAATAAAATAGGTTTAATCAATTAGTAAATTATGAATAGAAAACTCATATATCCCTTGAATATGGCAAGGAGTTTCTACCGGAAACCAAGAATTTCTGACTATGAGTAAAATGAACGTGTTTCGTATTTCGTTGAATTTATGGACATGCTTAATTTTACTTGTATTTATGTAATATAAATTCTCATAGGGTTTATATTATAGTTAGATAGTAAAATAAGCATGTTTTTTTATTTGAAATTTAATCTTTATAAGATTGAGGAGATAAGTAAAAACATTATAGAGAGGTTATTGGAATAATTTCAATTGATTTGAGAATATAAGTATAATTAAGATTCATTATAAAGAAAATAAATATAGAAGGAGAGGATTTAAATTATGGCAAGGATATTAAAACAAGGTTACACTTTTGACGACGTGTTACTAGTTCCAAATAAATCTGAAGTTTTACCAAAGGATGTTAGCTTTAAGACAAACTTAACTAAAACAATAAAGCTTAATTTACCACTTATAAGCGCTGGAATGGATACAGTAACTGAGAGTAAGATGGCAATAGCTATGGCTCGTGAAGGTGGAATTGGAATCATACATAAGAACATGTCCATCGAAGCTCAAGCAAGCGAAGTTGATACAGTTAAAAGACAAGAAAATGGAGTAATTGTAAATCCATTCTCCATAGGAAAAAATAATGTTATACAAGATGCATTAAATATAATGTCAAGATATAGAATATCAGGTGTACCAGTAACTGAAAATGGTAAACTTGTTGGTATTATTACTAATAGAGACATCGTATTTGAAACTGATTATAGTAAAAAAGTAAGTGAAGTAATGACTAGTGAAAATCTAGTTACTGCAAAAGAAGGAACAAGTATTGAAGAAGCTAAGGCAATACTTGCAAAACATAAAATAGAGAAATTACCATTAGTAGATAAAGATTTTAACCTTAAAGGATTAATTACAATAAAAGATATAGAAAAAGCAGTTAAATTCCCTAATGCTGCAAAGGATGCTTCAGGAAGATTACTTTGTGGAGCAGCAGTTGGAGTTACAAAGGATATGATGATAAGAGTTGATGCTTTAGTTAAAGCTCATGTAGATGTCATAACAATAGATACTGCTCATGGACACTCAATGGGAGTTATAGATGCAGTAAGACAAGTTAAAGAAAAATATCCTGAACTTCAAGTTATAGCAGGTAACGTTGCAACAGCAGAAGGAACAAGAGCCTTAATAGATGCTGGAGCAGATTGTATTAAAGTTGGTATAGGACCTGGATCTATCTGTACTACAAGAGTAGTTGCAGGCGTTGGAGTTCCTCAACTTACAGCAGTTATGGACTGTGTTGAAGAAGCTGAAAAGTCAGGTGTACCAGTTATAGCTGATGGAGGATTAAAATATTCAGGAGATATCGTTAAAGCATTAGCAGCTGGAGCTAAGATTTGTATGATGGGTTCAATGTTTGCAGGTTGTGCTGAAGCACCTGGTGAAATAGAAATATATCAGGGTAGAAGCTACAAAGTATATAGAGGAATGGGTTCTTTAGGAGCTATGGCAAACGGAAGTAAGGATAGATACTTCCAAGAAGATAATAAGAAATTAGTACCAGAAGGTGTTGAAGGTAGACTTCCATTTAAGGGTAGTGTAGTAGATACTATATACCAATTAATTGGTGGTATTCGTTCAGGAATGGGATACTTAGGATCATCTACACTAAAAGATTTATATGAAACTGCAAACTTCGTAGTTCAAACTTCAGCTGGATTTAGAGAAAGTCATCCACATGATATAGTAATTACTAAGGAAGCTCCAAACTATAGTGTAAATCAATAATCTAAAAATGGAGGGCTTAATTTATGGATAAAGAATTAGTATTAGTTGTTGACTTTGGTGGTCAATATAATCAATTAATAGCAAGAAGAGTAAGAGAGCATGGAGTGTATTGTGAAATAATTCCATACAGTACTTCCGTTGAAAAAATAAAAGCATTAAATCCAAAGGGAATAATATTTACTGGCGGACCTAACAGTGTATACGGAGAAGGTGCTCCAAGAGTAGATAAGGAATTATTTGCATTAAATATTCCTATCCTTGGAATATGCTATGGTGCACAGCTTATGTCTCATGTTTTAGGTGGAGTTGTTAAAACTGCTACTGTTAGAGAATATGGAAAAACAGATGTTAACTTAAAAATAGATAATAAATTATTTGATGGAATTAAAGATAAACAATGCTGGATGAGTCACACTGACTTTATAGAAAGCGCACCACAAGGATTTGAAATTATAGGTTATACAGATGAATGTCCTATAGCTGCAATGGCAAATGAAGAAAGAAAACTTTATGGAGTTCAATTCCATCCAGAAGTTCAGCATACTTTATTTGGGACAGAAATGCTTAAAAACTTCCTATACAATGTATGTGAAGTTAGAGGAGACTGGTCTATGTCTGCCTTTGCAGAAGAAAAAATTGCAGAAATTAAAAAATTAGTTGGAGATAGAAAAGTACTTTGTGCATTATCAGGTGGAGTTGATTCATCTGTTGCAGCAGTACTTGTTCATAGAGCAATAGGTAAAAACCTAACTTGTGTATTTGTAGATCATGGTCTACTTAGAAAAGATGAGGGAGACCAAGTTGAGAAAATCTTTAGAGAAGGTTTTGATATGAACCTAATAAGAGTAAATGCTCAAGAAAGATTCCTTGGAAAACTTAAAGGAGTTTCAGATCCAGAGAGAAAAAGAAAAATTATTGGAGAAGAATTCATTAGAGTTTTTGAAGAAGAATCAAATAAACTTGGTAAAATGGATTTCTTAGTTCAAGGAACTATTTATGCTGACGTTGTAGAGAGTGGAACTAATTCTTCTGCTACAATTAAGAGTCACCACAATGTAGGAGGACTTCCAGAGGACATAGAATTTGAACTAATAGAGCCATTAAGAGAGTTATTTAAAGATGAAGTAAGAGCTGTAGGAGAGGAAATTGGAATTCCACATCACTTAGTATGGAGACAGCCATTCCCAGGGCCAGGGCTTGCAATAAGAGTACTTGGTGAAGTTACAGAAGAGAAGCTACACATAGTAAGAGAAGCAGATGCTATATTTAGAGAAGAGATTGCTAATGTAGGTCTTGAAAGTGAAATCTGGCAATACTTCGCTTGCTTACCAAATATAAGATCAGTAGGAGTTATGGGTGATGAAAGAACCTATAGCCACACAATAGCATTAAGAGGAGTTACTTCCTCTGATGGAATGACATCAGACTGGGCAAGAATCCCTTATGATGTACTAGATAAGGTATCTAGGAGGATTGTTAATGAAGTTAATGGAGTAAACAGAATTGTCTATGATATAACTTCAAAACCACCTTCAACTATAGAATGGGAGTAAAATTTATTCCACAGATAAATTCTATAAATATATTCTAATAGACTCAGGTATTACTCTATCAATTGCTGGGTAGAGTAATATCACCCAAACCAAAATGTATTTATACATGTTATATGTTTAAATAAATCACACCCAAAGAAATTTTAAGTATAAAAAGAGTAGTTATAAATTTTCTATGTAAATTAGAATTTTATAGCTACTTTTTTAGTTTTCTGATATAGAGAAGATATTATAAAAGTGGCTTCGAAATTATTCTTTAAATTACATCAAAGGATAAAATGTCGAATTTTTTTATAAAGTTTTTTTATAAACATGGTACGATTTCCTTAAATATAAATACTATGGTATTGTAAAGGAGATGATTAAAAATGAGCCTAGAAATACACGATTATAACAGAGATTCTCAATCGTTACATGAGGAATGTAGAAAGTATATGTACTGTCACGTTATGTTAGTAATGAGAGATGGAACTATGATGGATGGAATTATTGAAAGTGTAGATCCGGAGCGTGTTACCATGTTGATGGGTGAGGACGTAATGGAGGAAGATGGTGAAGATCAATTTGGTCAACAACGACAACAATTTGGTCGTCGTAGAAGAAGATTCAGACGTTTTAGACGTAGACATTTTCCATTTAGAGACTTAGCTAGATTATTCTTATTTTTTACTCCATTTCCATTCTAAAATCCTTATTAGTGAGAAATACTTAATGAACAGATGAACAGCTAGTGTGATTCTTCATAATTAAATGAAGATGATACTCAAAAGTAGAGTTAGAATAAATCACACTTTTAAAATATATTCATATAAGATATATGTTTAATTTAAATTATACAAAAAAGAAAGTAGTTACAAATTTCTATATGATTTAGAAGTTTTATAGCTACTTTCTTTACTTATTTCAGAATACTTATAATAACTTGAAAAGTAACTTTAAATATGACATTAAGTATTCGTTTAATTGTATAAAAAAGTAGTAAAGAAATATTTTACTTTTAGTACACTATATGTTAACATCAATACAAATGCATTATAACAATAAAATACAAATAAATAAAATTATAACATTTAGTGCATCCTTAAAATTATTGAGAATACAGAAGAAATAATTTAAATTTTATTTGATTTAATAGGAGGAAAAAGATGGATCCATTTATTCATATTTTTTTAGTAGATAATGAATCTTATTTCTATGATGTTAATAGAAATGAGATTATTAAAATTTCAAATGAATCTTTTAAAATACTCGAGGGCATTAAGAATAATGATTCTAATGCAATTAAACTAAATGATGAACTTTTACAACTAAAAGAAAAGGGTTATTTATCAGAGCATAGGGCTAAAAGTATTGAACATCCTACTACAAATTCTTTAGACACATTAATTTCTAGAAATTTATCATTACTAACAATACAATTAACTCAAAATTGCAATCTTAGGTGTTCTTATTGTCCATATACTTCAAATGATGGAACTAATAGAACTCATAGCAATAAATCAATAGACATATCAACAGCCCAAAAAGCAATTTCATTTTTAAAAGAGCATTCTGTAGATAGTGAATATGTAACAATTGGATTTTATGGAGGGGAACCTATTTTAGAAATAAAAATATTGAAAGAGATTGTTAATTATTCTAAGAGTATTTTCTATGGAAAGAAGGTTGAATATACTATAACTACAAATGGTACATTATTGGATAATGAAATGCTAAAATTTCTTGAAGAAAATAATTTTAGTTTAGTATTTAGTATGGATGGTCCTCAGGAAATTAATGATATGAATAGAAAATATGCTGGATCTTCAAATAGTGTATTTTCTAATGTTATAGATAAAATAAATTTCATATATAAAAACCTACCTAAACTTTTTAAATCGACTTTAATAAATATGGTTATAGATCCTAAATATGGACTTGATGTATATGAAAATTTGTTTGAACAATATGAAGCCTTAAGTAAAATAATGGTATCAACTTCAATGTTAGATGATGGATATAAAACAACTAAAAATACAATTTCTAAAGAATTCCTTGAACAATATGCTTCAAGAAAAAAAGATTATATGGAGTATTTGTTTTCTGGAAATAATCCTAAAAAGCCTTTTATTAATATGAGTTTTTATGGATCTTTGTTTTTAAAATCTATAGAAGAATTAGTTAATGGGTTATACCCTAGTAGTGGATTAGGGGAAACTTCGTGTCCTTCAGGGCAATGTATACCAGGTAATACTAGATTAATGGTGGATGTCCATGGAAATTTTTATCCTTGTGAAAGAGTAAGCGAAGAATGTCAAATTAATATAATAGGAAATGTAGATAATGGATTAAGTAAAGAAAAAACAAATCACATGTTAAATATAGGGAAAAATGGTGGGAATAATTGTTTAGAATGTTTTGCTATAAGGTATTGTAATATTTGTGTTAAACGCTATGAAAAAAAACTACTTAATAAGACTTCAAATATGATAAACGAGTGTAGAGATTGTAAGGCCTCATTTCATGATTATTTGATAGAGTACATTAGATTTAATAATGATTATATGGAGGTAAAACATGGAGAAAAATAAAAGTAAGTTAATATATCCTTTTACAGTGGACACCTATCCATTAGCAAAGTTGTTTTGCAAGAAAGATATGGATGTAACATTTGCGTCGCCTGAAGGACTTTCTCTTGTAGGAAAGGATTTATCATATTGCGTAAATCGTGAAAAAATTAATAAAAATGTTGTTAATTTGGACAAGGCATTGCAACAAAATAAATATGATGAGATACTAGTTCCAACCTTTGGTAATTATGAGTTACTAAACAATGATTTGAATAAAATTATTCAATATGCAACTCATAGAAACATAAATATAAATTCATTGGACGAGTTAGAAGAGTTTAAAGATGATATTAAGAAAATAAACCAAGAAGGTGCACATAAGTTAGAGCATATAATAAATAGTCTTAATACAGTAAATGCAAAGTATTATGAGGACGTTAAAGCTATAGTAATATTTGTTGTTGGTCTATTTGAAACTATTGATTCAACTTTAATATCTATGATAACAGCAGATTTTTTTAATGATAGTAGTTATAATGTAAAAATTATATCAAATAAAAAGGAATGTATCTTAAATAATGGATATAATTATCCATTAGATTTTTTAGATAGCAAAGATATTTCAAAGAGAATCATTTCTTTAAATAGATTTATTCAAGCCTTAGAGATTAGTGAATCACCAGATATCATATTTTTTGATATACCAGGTGGACTTTTACGTAAGGATGAGTTTTGGCATAACAATTTTGGACTCTATCTTCATCTAATGGGGCTAGCGGTAAAGCCTGATTATATTATATCTACGGTTCCTTTTAATATGGCAAATAGTGAATTTCTTGATGGATTAAATGAACATATTATAAGTGAATTTAATAAAGAAATTGATGTATTTAGTATTACAAATACATTAATTAATACAGAGCAACATGTAGTAGAAAATATAAATAGGCCGGTTTATACAGATTTACAACCATTGATGGAAAATATCAAGCAACTTAAGGAAAAAAGGTCGGATGTTATGTATTTAGATAATCTGAGTGAGTTTATGGGATTAAAAACTAAAATTATAAAAGATTTATCGTAGAACAAATAATAAAATAGATAAACTAAATTAGTTATAAACATTTTGCATGCCAGAAATCTATACATGAAAGGGGAAGATATATATGAAAAAATTAAACAGTAATTTAGGCAATAAAAATACAATTAGTGATATTATGGGAGTATGTAGATGCACTACTATGTGCAATTGTGACGCAGGACAAAAACCAAGTGCAATGGTATTGCACGATTATTCGGGTTTATCTAACGTGTCATCAACCACAGGAGGACCAGGGCCATATTAAACAAAAAAATTAAATAGGTTAATAAGTCTTATAGTATAGTGAGTAGGGCATGCACTATGTTTAGATAAATATGTGTAAAAAGTATCCTCTAATATTTTCTAAGTACAATATATTTTAAAACTTATAAAATTCTAAGGTTTTAACTTAGGAGGTGAATTAATTTGGATTTATTTAAATACGAGTTCAAAAGAGCATTAAAAAAACCAATAACATTTTTATTAATTGTGTTAATCACTTTTCTTGGAGTAAATGTATATACAGAAATGAGCTTTTTTAACTCCAAAATAAAATACAATAGAGAGATTCCAGCATCGTATAGTATGCTTGGTAGTACTAGAGCCCACATAGAATCGATTAGAGAACTCGATTTAAGAGAACAAAGGCATAATGAAGTAAATATGTTGGATAATTTAGTTGAATATGCAGAAAATGCAGTGGATAGCTATGAGAAAGGCAATTATAAAGAAGCTTATAAAAATGATTTAATAGTTAATATGATATACACTAAATTATTTTGTTCCATAAAGGAAGAAGAGCTTTTAAAGGCCAATATTATTGACATATGGAATGAACTATTACCTGAAATTGAATATGATACCTATAAAAATTCAGATTCAAGAACTAATCTTACAGTTGATGAACTTAAAAGTAATTGTGTAGAAATAAAATATAGATATGATCTTTTTAATAATGATATTAGGTATATTGACAATTACTCCTTAAACAATGTGACTTTTATTTATAATATGATAGATAAAATTTTACCTATTATACTATGTGTAGTAGTTGTTTTAATTAGTTTCAATTCCATTAGTGATGAATATAGATTAGGGATAACTAAAAATATTTCAACTCAACCTTTTAAGAGAAGTAAGTATTATATAACCATGGTATTAGCTAACTTCTTAGCTATTTTCCTTATTGTAGTAGTAACAGTCGGAGTATTGAGTTTATTTGTAGGAGCTGTTTCAAACTTTCATTCCTTTGATACACCAATATTAACACATAACAATCAATGGAATGCTTTGAATATAAAAGGAATGGATTTAAAAGAAGCATATCGTGTTACCTTACAAAAGTCCTATTTGGGACCTGTGGAGATTAGCAATAATGATTTAGCAAAGAACCTATTTAGTAATGTAGCTTTTATAAGTTTTGGGAAATTTTTAATACAAGCTTTATCATTGTTTTTTGTATATACTTTCTTACTTACAACTATTTCTGTATTTGTATCTTCAATATTCAAAGACAAAATAAAATCATTAATAGTATTGATAGTTATTAATGCTATAGGATATATAAGCTCATATTTTTACCCAAGCATCTTTAATATTTTTAGTATGGGCAATGCAACAAAAATAATAACGGGAAGTATTAACTTTACATTACTGGGAAGTTTCACTGTGTTATTTATAGGCATATTTATTTCAATTTTAATTAGTACAAGTTATCTTAAAAGAAAAGATATAACTGGTTAGGTAGGTGATTCAATGATTAAAGCAATAAAATTTGAGTTGAGGAAAAACATTAAATCAAAAAAAAATAAACTATTATGCCTAGGGTTTATAATATGTGTAATAGTTTTCACTATATCTTTAACTTACAAGGAGAAAGAATATGATAAAAATCAACACACTATATGCGAATATAATTTGATAGAATATGGAAGTATTATAAGCATTAATACAATTAAACTAAAAGGTGTAGATGAGTCTAGCGAAGAATATAAAAAGATACAGGCAGAGAGTAATTTTTATCAATCTCAACATAGCAGTGATATGCTTATAAATAGTTTCTTCTCTGAAAAAATGAAAGGACATGAGAGATCATTAGAAGATGAAATTAGTTTCACTAAAGCTCTTAAAATGAGATATATTAGTATGAAAAATGCATTTGAAAATGGAGCTATTGATGCTGAATACTTAGAAAGTAGGGGTTTATCTATTGATCAAGTAGATCGTGAGATAGAATATATAGATAATTTACTCCAGTCTAATACCTCAATTATCATCAACCCATATACACTTAATGGAGCTAATTTTTTAAAGAATTTTTTTACAGGATCTAATTTAATTGTAGTTTTAATATTCATTTTATTGTTTGTTGTAGATTCTTATGCTCTTGAGTTAAGAGAAGACAGCTACAAAACTCTTTATACATCTCCAATAAAGAGAAAAACAATATTACTATCTAAAATATTGGCATCATATATGCTAGTTTGTTTTATCATGCTAATGGTGTTGGCAATTGCATTTATGATAATTTCTTTTATATTTGGGTGGGGTAGATTGCTATATCCATTATCTATAAATGAAGGTGTAACTAATCTAAATCCTATAATTACCAATATGAATCAAGGATATATTCAATTGTATAAATTAATGATAGTTGATTTTATTAACTTTATGGTTTTAGTATTATTTGTTATTGTATTTAGTATTTCATTATCAGTAGGAACTAACAGTGAAATGCTAAGTTTTGGCGTACTCCTTACTCTTTTAATGCTATCATATATAACGCACTCTATAGACGCGTTTATGAATGCAAATAGATTTTTTAATCCAATATCCTTTATTTTCTATGAAGATTTAATGTCATCTCAGTTAAAGGTAAATCATTCATATGGGGTGTTACTACAACTTTTACTTTCAGCTTTAATGGTAATCATAACTACATTTAAGTTTAAAAATAAAGATTTAGTTGGAATTAAGGGAGAGTAAAATAATGAATAAAAAAGTGTTAACAATATTTACTATTATAATATTAGCTTTTTGTTTAATAAGCTGTGATAAAGGAGATAAAGCAAATAGTAATCATTATGTTTCTTATGAAAATATAGAACTTGACCAACTTAAAAGACCTGAGATAGGAGAAACAATAGCTATTATTAAGACTAATTATGGAGAAATAAGATTGAGATTATTTGAAGATATAGCTCCTAAGGCTGTTGAAAATTTTGAAACCCTTGCAAAAGAAGGATTTTATTCAGGTCATGCTTTTACTAGTATGGGGGTAGTATCTGTTGGTATAGGTAAGATAGGAGAACCAGATTATGAAGGCAAAAGCATATATGAAGGTGGATTTGATATCGAAACAGATGATAATTATGCCATGCTCTATGGAAGTGTAGTTATACCAAGGAGGGTAAAGGCTGATGGGAAGAATTTCAGCAATTTCTGTATAATTGATAAAGATTTCTTAGAGGATGAGGAAAAGAGTGATCTAAGCAGTTATGGATTTCCAGAGAAAATAACAGAGGCATTTGAAAAAATCGGTGGAAATGTAGTTAACAAGGATGAAATTACTGTATTCGGACAAGTATTTTATGGAATGGATACTATTGAAAAAATGCGTGAAGTTAAAGTGGGATCTATGAATGAACCACTTGATATAATAGAAATTGAGAGTATAGAATTAAATGAATATGAAGGAGACATATGATATAGGAGGTGCTGTATGAGTAATCATTTAGTTGAAGTTAATAATATTAATAAGACTTTTGGAAAGAAAAAAGTCTTAGATAATGTATCTTTTTTTATTGATAATAATGAAATAGTAGGCTTTGTAGGTCCTAATGGTGCAGGTAAATCTACAACTATGAAATGTATAGCAAGTCTTGTTTTCCCAGATAGTGGCTCAGTTACAATATCAGGACATGATATAAAAACGGAAAGAGAATTAGCTCTTAGTAAAATGGCTTCTTTAATAGAATCACCAGGTTTGTATTTAGATATAAGTGGTAGAGAAAATATTAAGTTATTTGCCAGTCTAAGAAATATAAAAGAAGAAAGAGTAAAAGAAATATATGAATTTACAGGATTAAAAGAGGATTTGGATAGAAATGTTAATGGATATTCAATGGGAATGAAACAAAGATTAGCACTAGGTATTGCACTCTTAAGCAAACCTAAATTTTTAATTCTAGATGAACCAACAAATGGCCTAGATCCAACGGGAGTTATTCAATTGAGAAATACCTTATTAGAATTAGTTAAAAATGAAGATATCTCTATCCTATTTTCATCTCATCAATTAGGTGAAGTAGAAAAATTAGCTGATAGACTTATTTGTATTAACCAAGGAAAAATAATTGAGACTCCTATGAATATTTTAGAAAAACAAAAATACTTAATTAAAGTAGCTGATATGGACAAAGCGGTTGAAGTATTAAATAATGAATTAAAAGAATTGAGTTTCGAAAAACTTGGAAAAGATACACTGGTTTTTGACCTAGTTGAAGAAGAATTAATATCTAAAATTCTAAAAGTTATTTTAGACTATGGTATAAATATTATAGATATTACAAAGGAAAAGCAGGATATAGAAGTGGTTTATAAAGAAATTTATAGAACATAAAAGAAATGCATTAGATTTTAGGAGGCAATTGTGATAAAGTCATTAAAAGATACCATTTCTTATATCTATAAAATATCTCCACTATATTTTTTTCTTAATATGTTATTTACTTTGTTGAGGGGAGTATCTTCTGGGTTTTCAATTTATGCGACTAAGTTGCTAGTTAATACAATTACTAATACAAATACTCAGCAAGCAATATTTATAAAATCACTACTTATATATGCTGCTATTAACATAACAATATTATTAATATCCATAATTTTTGGAATTATAAATTCAAAGCATCAATTACTATTAGACAATAGAATGAGTTTAGATGTGCTAAATAAATGTGTAGATTTAGATTTGAAGGACTTTGAAAATTCTGATATTTATGATATGTTGGGTAAAGCACAAATGGAAGGTCAAACAAAAGTATATTTAACTTATAAAAGTATCATGGATATGTTGATGCAGATTACTTCACTACTATCGGTAATATCAATATTACTAACCATGAATTCTAAAATATTCATATTGGTTATAATAACACCATTAATATCCATGTTTTTAAATTATAAAATAGGCAAGAGAAATTATAGGATGAGAATGGCTAGGATAAAGAATGTACGTAAAACATCGTATATTAGTTACTTATTGAGTAATGATGTTAGTTATAAAGAAATTAAGATGTTTAATTTAGGAGGATACTTATTAGATATATTTTCTAAATTAAAAAATAAATTATTAAAACAAGACTTTGAAATTATTAAAGTAAAAAGTATTTATGACATTACTTTAGGTGTACTAGAAGAGGGTATAAGTATTTTTGTTATTTTATATATAGCTAATATGACCATGAGGGGCGAAATTTTAATAGGTTCTATGGTTGCGTATATTGATAGTATAAGTACAGTTCAAAGTAATTTAAATATATTTTTAAATAGGATACCTGAAATATACAACAACTTATTATATGTAGATCAGTATTTTAAATTGTTGAATTATGATAATAAAATTAATCAAAAAGATAAAATAACTATAGATGAAATTAAAAAAATTGAGTTGAGAAATCTTTCTTACTCTTATAGTGGGAAAAATAATATGGTTCTAAGAAACATAAATACTACAATTTCTAGAGGTGAATTAGTGGGAATTGTAGGTGAAAATGGTAGTGGTAAAAGTACTTTTCTTAAACTTATATGTGGTCTTTATGATAACTATCAGGGTGAAATTTTAATTAATGATATAGAATTGAAAAATATAGACGCTGAAAGTTTGAGAAATAGAGTAAGTACAGTTTTTCAAGATTTTAATAGGTATGAATTTACTATGCGTGAAAATATAGCTTTTGGTAATCTTACTCAATTAAAAAATGATCAACAAATTTATTCAATATTAGAAAATATAGAATTGAAAACTAAAGTTGAAACATACTTAAATAGAATTGATACACAAATGGGATTATGGTTTGATGGTGAGCAACTTTCAATAGGTCAATGGCAAAAAGTTGCTATAGGTAGGGCACTTATTAGAGATTATGATTTAATAATATTAGATGAACCTACATCTGCTTTAGATACAAAATCAGAAAGGAATATTTTTAATGTCCTAAAAACACATTGCTCAAATACCATAGGAGTTTATATTACTCATAGAATTAAAAATATTGAATCTACTAAGTCAAGAGTATTAGTATTTAAAGATGGAGAAATAGTAGGTGATGGAATGCATGATGAATTAATAATCAATTGTGCAGAGTATAGGGCACTACTAAATAAAGATAATGAGGGATTTTAATAAAAGAATTATTACAAAATGTAGAGAAATATTTTGTAGTATAAATACAAGAGTTTGAAAAGCTTCCATATAAGAATGATGATTTAATTTCTTATATGGAAGCTTTATTTTTATAAAAAATAACTATTAGAATAAATCATATATTAAATATAAATTTATACATATCTAACAGTAAATAAAATACCACTCCCTATTTTTCAATATTTCCAGGAAAATATTGTCAAATATTCTTTTTTAGAAAATGTTACAACACTAATTTCTACAAATTTATATAAATAATAAGCCGTAAAAAATTTCTTAGAATTTAAACCCAGCTCTCTAGGAATAATAAACTTAGGCATGTGAAAATAAATAATAGACCAAAGATTCGAAGTATATTTGTCAAGAGACAAGGATTTTAACGACGCAGTATTCGTGGCAAATAGGCGAGAAAACTGATCTATTATTTATTTGATAGTGCCTTAAGTCATAAAAATGGAGAGTGCTGATGTGAAAAATTTTAAGGTGATGGTTTTAATAATATTAATCACTTCTTTTATAATTAACTTGCCTATAGAGGTTTTAGCATTACAAAATAATAAGGCAAAAGATGATGAAAAGAGGATAGTTGAAATATGTGATAAAGTAAGAAATTCCACAGTGAATGAGGAGGAATTATTAAAATTAATGAAGCAAGGCTTAAATAGAGAAGATGCTGAGTTTTATATAAAGCTTGATAAAATAATCAAAGAGATAGAAGAGAATAATTTAGAAGTAATATTAGATAATTCCATAGAAGATATATCTGATAGAGAATTTAGAAATAATAAAGAATACTATAGAAATAAAATATTAAAAGGAGATAAAGTAGCTTTAAAAAAGGCATTTAAGTCTTTAAAGAATATATTCAGTGGCGAAGAGTATACAGAAAAGGTGATGAATACATTTGCTAATAAATCATCCTATGAAATAATTTACCCTGATGGTTCAAAAATCACCTATAATAATAAAAATAAAATAAAAGAAGAATTAAATAATAACAAAAATAATCATAAAGCACCAGTTATATCTAAGCTGGCCTATGAGGAAACCTTAATGGAAGATGGAGTATCATACTCCTATGGAGAGGTGGAAGCTAAAGAATCAGAGTGGTCCTTTGAATCAGAATTATCCTATTCTAAGGTATATTTATATACAGAATTTTTATTAGGAAGGGATAAGATATCAAAAATTAATTATGCTAGGGGTGGGCAATCCTCTTATGGAGTAGTTAATATTGCCAATAGTACTGGAGCCACTATTTCTAGAATCTGTAGTGAAGATAAGCACATACCAGCAGAAGCAAGGAATGAAGTAGTATTTACCGTAACTGGTTCCTTTGGAGCATCTTTCTTAATTCTATCCATAGGAGCAAATCCAGGATATAACTGGACTCAATATATAATATTTAGACTCTACGAAGTAGAAAAAATAGATGATAAATACGGCGCCTACTACAAATGGTACGCCGCCGCATACAAGTAATCCTCCAAATCTATGATTTGGCTAAGGATTACTTACTCATTAGAACGAATGTGATAAGGAGCGTCCTCGCGAGCAAAGCGAGAAAAGTAATCTATGATTTGGCTAGTCGAACTTGGGACTTTAGCAAAATATATTACTAA
>DCDL01000022.1:0-6406 GCA_002316385.1 Clostridium sp. UBA1056 | reverse complement strand
AGTTGTTGTGTTGTAGATTTTAACTTGAATAAATACTTTAGTAAATCAATATTCCGAAACGGCTGAGCGTTAATAATATAAGTGCTTATTCAATATTTATTTAGATTAGCTTTTTTGTGAAAGCCCCGTCCTCGCGAGCAAAGCGAGAAATTATAAAATAATCTAAAGAGGAAGTTACTATGAGTATAGATAAAAAAATAAATGGAAAAGTAATAGTGCTTTTAACTGTTTTAATTATATGTTTTGTATCTTTAATTACAATTACTATAAGTAAAAATAATACATTAAAGAAATCTTTAACAATAGAAAAGAGCAATGGTTCATCTATAAAGAGTGAAAATTACTCAGAAACAAAGGTAACAGATAAAATAACCTCACTTATTTCTAAAAAACTTAATATAAGTAGTGAAGATATATCAATTTTATATGTAGCTGATATAGAAAATGATAAATTAGCTATGTTTTTATATGAAGATAAAGATAAAAGCTATGAGGGGTTATGCCATTTGATTAAGGGTGAAGCTTCCTATGATATTTTAAAAATATCTATGAAAGAAATAGATAAATGTACTCCTTTTACAGTAAATACTATGGAGATTAAGAAAAGCACTAATGAGAATTACACGGTTTTTAGTGGAATAATAAATGATACGAATATAAAAAGTGTAAATATCAATTTTAGTAATAGTACCATGGTCAATGCTTTGATTGGAGAAGAAAAATCATATTTTTATATAAATAGGCAGCCTAATTTAGATGTGTTAAGTATAGAAGCATTAGATGATTCACTTAAAATTTTCTATAAATGGTCCGAAAATGAAAAGGGAATATAACAATAAACAAGAGCTTTCGTAAAATAATTCTCTAATTTTTATAAGATGTTGAGCTAGTACTTATAGTTTTACAAATTAAACATTAGATTCAGGTTAGATTATTTTATGAAAACTTTTTATTTAATTTAGATTAACTTTGAGTTTAGGCATCTTCAAAANNCTCAAAATATACTTCCCATCTTTGACTTATTATTTATTTTCAGATGCCTTATCCATAATAGATCCACCATAATGAGATTTGAAAGAGCTTATAGAATATTGTATACTGACATAAAAGGAATGGGGGATTGTTGATGGAGATACTTTTACCTATACTATTATTTATTATAGGAATTGGATTAATAATAAAAGGTGGAGACATACTTGTAGATTCAGCTATATGGATTGCAAAGGTAACCGGAATACCTAACCTAATTATAGGAGCAACTATTGTAAGTCTAGCAACTACTCTTCCAGAGTTTTTTGTAGCTTCAGTAGCTACACTTATGGGATCTCCAGAGATTGCCATGGGTAATTCTATTGGAGCGATAATCTGTAATACAGGACTTGTACTAGCTATCCCAATGATTGTTAGGCCTGTAGTGGTAGATAAAAAGACATTTATGCCAAGAGCATTCATGATGATAATTTCTATGGTTTTGCTACTACTTTTTTCTACAGATGGAAATATTAATAGAATGGAAGGAATAGCACTTTTATTTTTACTTATATGCTATGGAAGAGAAAGTATAAAATCTGCTAGAAAGTCCTTAGAAACTTCTACGGAAATAGCAGCAACAATAGAAGAAACTATTAAATTAAGAGTAAATAAGAAAGAATTTGCAAAACATATTTTTATATTTATATTAGGTGCATTGCTCATATGGATTGGAGCAAGACTATTAGTTATAAATGCACAAATTATAGCAAGGTATTATGGTATTAGAGAAGGTGTAATCAGTCTAACTATTATGGCGTTAATAACATCTATACCAGAATTAATAACAGTTTTAACCTCTATATCTAAGAATGAAAGCGGCGTGGCAGTAGGTAATGTTATTGGTGCAAACATACTGAATATTACTATGAACATAGCTATTAGCAGTATTTTAGCAAAAGGAGGATTAGTATTAAGTTCAAGAAATGTGTACATATTTAACACACCATTTATAAGCTTTAATCAAACCATACTTTTAGATATTCCAGTAGCTTTAGTAATGATGCTACTTTTAATCTTACCTATATCAACTAATGGTAAGTATTCTAAGAGAAATGGAATAATGCTTCTTAGTGTTTATATAATATACATATGTACTGTAACTTTAATATTAAAATAAGGCATCTTCAAAAAATAAATAAGTCAGAATACTCGTCTATTTTCAGATGCCTAAAGAAGTTTTATAATAGGAGGAGAATGGAATGACAAGTTCTATAAGTTTAAACATTAAAAATCTTCAAGGCGCAGTTAGTGAGACTCATATAAATAATTTAAAACCTATGATAAATGCAGCACATAATATGCTACATAATAGAAATGGGGCTGGAAATGAATTCTTAGGGTGGCTTGACCTACCAGCTGATTATAATAAAGAAGAATTTGAAAGAGTAAAGATAGCAGCTAAAAAGATACAAGAAAATTCAAAAGTTCTTATAGTAATTGGTATCGGTGGTTCATATCTTGGAGCTAGAGCTGTCATAGAAGCAATGACAGGACCATTCTTTAATAATATGAGTGGTGATAAGAGAAAAGTTCCAGCAGTATATTTTGCAGGAAATAATATAAGTTCTACTTACTTATCTCAACTTATGAGTTTAATAGAGGGTAAGGACTTTTCTATAAATGTTATTTCAAAGTCTGGAACTACTACAGAGCCTGGTATAGCTTTTAGGATATTTAAGGAAGTTATTGAGAATAAATATGGTAAGGAAGAAGCTAAAAATAGAATTTTTGTAACTACAGATAAAGCAAGAGGAGCTCTTAAAAAGTTAGCAGATACAGAAGGCTATGAAACCTTTGTAATTCCTGATGATGTAGGTGGAAGATTCTCTGTCTTAACACCAGTAGGACTACTTCCAATCGCGGTGGCAGGAATAGATATAGATAAGTTATTGCAAGGAGCAAGAAATGGAAGAGAAAACTTTAGTAGTGAAGATGTAGATGCAAATATTTGTTATAAATATGCTGCAGCAAGACATCTTTTATATGAAAGAGGAAAGACTACAGAAATCCTTGTAAACTATGAACCTTGTCTACAGTACTTTGGTGAATGGTTTAAGCAGCTTTATGGAGAAAGTCATGGTAAAGATGGAAAGGGTATATTCCCAGCATCTGTTAACTTCTCAACAGATCTTCACTCCATGGGACAATATATTCAAGATGGAATGAGAAATATATTTGAAACTGTAATAAATGTAGAAGAGCCACAAATAAATTTATCAATAAAAGAAGATAAAGAAAACGTAGACGGACTTAATTTCTTAGCAGGAAAAACTATAGATTTTGTAAATAAAAGAGCTATGGAAGGAACAACTCTTGCCCATGTAGAAGGTGGGGTTCCCAATATAGTTATAAATATGAAAGCTTTAAATCCAGAATCCATAGGAGAACTTATTTACTTCTTTGAAAAATCCTGTGCTATAGGAGGATATTTATTAGGAATAAATCCTTTTGATCAGGAAGGTGTAGAAGCTTATAAGAAAAATATGTTTGCTTTACTTGGCAAGCCAGGATATGAAGAGCTTCAAAAATCTCTTACTGAGAAACTAGGTATATAATTATGGCTATCATAGTTGACGGAGATGGATGTGCAGGTAGAGATATTATAGAAGAAGTAGCTAAGAAATATAGTGTTCCACTAAAGATATATTGTGACATACACCATGTTATAAATTCAGATTATGGTGAAGTTATAGTTATGGATAGTGGATTTCAAGCTGTTGATATGAAGGTTGCAAACGAAGCTAAAAAGGGAGATATCGTGGTAACTCAAGATTATGGAGTTGCAGCTATGGTTCTTGGTAAGAAGTCCTATGCAATAAGTCCTAGGGGTTATATTTTTTCAGAGAATAATATAGATAAATTACTCTTTGAAAGACATATAAGTGCTAAGGTAAGACGTAGTGGTGGAAAGACTGGAAAGCATAAAAAAAGAAATGAAGATGACGATATAAGTCTTAGAGATAATCTAATAAGACTTGTAGAAAGAAGTCTAAAAGAAGAATAGAAATCTTTTAAATTAAGTTTAAAATTTAAGACTATACTTATATCAGTAATAATATAGTATATAATTTAGAATTAGCAAAACACTTGTAGAAATATAATCTACAGGTGTTTTTTTTCAAGGATTTTGTCTAATTAATTATGGCACATAAGGACTTTCATAGGTTGTTACATAATATGTAAATGTAGTATAATATATCTAGGTTTAAGAGAGAATATTATAACAATTCAATCTAATAAGGGTGTATATCTACATTCTAGGGGGAATATGTATGAATGAAATGATTATTGGTACAAGCTTAGCAAGCCCGCAGGAGAAGGAGACCGAAATTAAGGTATATATAGAAAATAAAATGTCAGAGGACTTATTATATAAATTTATAATAAACTGTGATGGAGGTTGGGAAACCATTAGAGATTTCCATGAGGATGATTTTGCCTATTGGACACCTAAGAGAGATGGAAAATATATGGTAATGGTTCAATCTAAAAAAAGAGATGGGAAGAAACCTATTGAGTTTACATCTAGAATAGATTTTATTATAGGTTCTATAGAAGAGAAGCTAATAAAAGATATTATCATGAGTGATAATGAAATAAAATTAGGAGATAAGATAGAAATTGATATTATACCTAATAAATTACCTATAATGTGTAAATATTGGATCAGTGAAGATTGTAAATGGAATTTAATAAGAGATTATTCCATAGATACTAGCTTAAGATTTACT
Source organism: Clostridium sp. UBA1056 (assembly GCA_002316385.1). Taxonomy (GTDB): domain Bacteria; phylum Bacillota; class Clostridia; order Clostridiales; family Clostridiaceae; genus Clostridium_J. The sequence continues at coordinate 1,643 of DCDL01000022.1, read as the reverse complement.
CCAAGCCGTGAAGGTGAGATAGAAATGCTCATAGAGTGTAAAGAGGAAGACTCAGAACATCAATTTGATGACTTTAAAAATGTAACTTTTAAGGTATTACCTATGGAGCAAATAAGAATTAACAACATACAATGCCTAACAGAAGACTTGATAGTAGGAAATGAATTAACCTTTGAGGTTGATGCACACTTTGATGAGAATAGAGTAGTGCTATATAAATTTATAAGGATTGATGAATATGGAAATATGCGTGTAGTACAAGACTTTTCAAGTAAGAGATTAGTCAGTTTTACAGAAATAATACCAGGAGAGTATAAACTTTTATGCTTATTGAAAGACATGTATTCCCATGAGGGGTTTGATGATAGAGGAATAATACACTATAGCGTAGATAAGTACAAGCCTATAAAAATTCTTAACTTCACTTCAGATTTAAGCTCACCACAATTAGAAAAAACACCTATAGAATTTAAGGCCATTTGTTCTGGGGGAGACAATCTACTTTATAAATTTATAGTAGATGGAAACCACCATAGTACATCAAATTTTACTACAAATAATAGTTATAAATGGATTCCAGAAAAAAGTGGAATATATAGAGTCGAAGTTCTTGTAAAGGATAGTACCTATAGTGACGATTATGAAGAGAAGGCATTTATGGATTTCGTCATAGATGAGGATTATACACAAAATGTATATATAAAAGAAATTAAACTAAATAAGGACAAGCAGGTTCTTATAAATGATTCAGTTCAGGTAAAAGTTGAAGCTACTGGAGCTAGAAGTTTATTATATGAATTTTGTGTAAAAAAGGAAGGGAAAAAAGTCGAATTTATAGAATATAACGCAAAAGATAGTTTTAAATTTACGCCTACTAAGGTAGGAAAGCATGAAATAGAAATTAGGGTTAAGCATCCAAAATCTACGAGAGACTATGATGTGCACTCAGTGATATATATAGATTGCAAAGAATATATACCAGCTAAAATAGATTATATTCTTACAGAAAAGAAGTACATGTATATTATAGGGGACGAAATAGTTCTAGAAGTAATAACAGAGAATACTAGTAGTACCCTAGCTAAGTATAAGGTTGAAATCAATGGCAGAGAGGTTGAGACTACGGAGTTTGGTATTGATAAGAAATTTAAGCTAATTCCAAAGTGTGCAGGAGTATACACAGTAAAGATATATTGTAAAAATGTATTTAGTACAAAGGAATTTGACTGTAAAAAGGAAATTGTCTTAGATGTATTACAGGGAGCTCCAGTGACTAACTGCAAAATAACCTTAGATAAAGAAGTAATTAAATGCAATGAAGATGTTAACTTCTATGTAAAGTGCGATGGTGGAAAAGATAAATTATATGAATTTTATTTAATGGAAAAGGGAGAATGGAAGCTAATACAAAAGTATAGTAAGAAAAATTATTATACCTTTATGCCTTTTTATAAAGGATTTTATAAGATATTGGCGTTATGTAAAAGCAGCTATTCTAAAAGCTCCTATGAGGACTATTCCATATACGAAGTTCAGTGCAAGGAATAAGGCATCTTCAAAAAATAAATAAGTCAGAATGCTCGTCTATTTTGTGTTATCTGATGACTATCCGCTCTAATACTACCATCTTCTTCAAAGTGGGA
>DCDL01000033.1 GCA_002316385.1 Clostridium sp. UBA1056 | reverse complement strand
TATTGACGCAGTATAACGCAAAATAGACGAGCATTCTGACTTTTTTATTTTTTGTCGATGCCTTAGCATTCTATTACACAAAATCTAACACATATTATTATCTCCATATAGTACTATCATTGTAGTAATTTATTCCTTGATTTTTCATTCTTTCTCCTTGCTTCTCTAGCCTACTCTTATACTCAATCCACTCTCTAGCCTCTTTAGGTGTCCAGCCTATTTCAGCATGACCTAATAATCTTGGATATATCATATAATCCATAGCTTTTGTATTATTAATTGTTTCTGTCCATAATGGTGCTTCTACACCTAAAACTAACTCCTTTGGAGCGTAATCAGTAGGGTCCCATCTATATGCAGTTTCTACAGGAATGTAACCTGCCCAGTTTAATCCATATGGCGTGTTCTCATTATATTTCATGTCTAAATAAGCTTTGTGTGCAATTGAAATAATCATTTGCATCCCTTTTTTTCTAGCTGCTTCATTGGAATCTTTCCAGTTTTGCAATACTACACTTGAATCTATTTTTGGAGATGTATCAATTGGATCCCATCCTATTGGAGTTTTTCCATACTTCTGAACTATTTTAGATACTCTACCTACAAAATAGTCATAATCCTCCTTTGGAGTACTATCTGCTTCGTCTCCTCCCATATGAAAATATTTTGAAGGTGATATCTCAGAAATTTCTCTAATTACATCCTCAATAAATTCATATGTTTTTTCATCATGGGTCATGAAGGAACTAAATCCTACGCTTGTGCCTGTATATAAAGGTCTCTTTTTACCATCTGGATTTAAAAATCCATAAGAGGCCAGTGCTGCATTAGTATGCCCTGGCATATCAACCTCTGGAATTATTTCTACATATCGTTCAGCTGCATATTTAACTATATCTTTAAACTCTTCTTGTGTATAATATCCTCCAGGTCCACCGCCTACTTGCGTACTTCCACCTATAGCAGTTAAGTCTGGCCATTTTTTTATTTCTATACGCCACCCCTGATCATCAGTAAGATGTAGATGAACTCTATTTATTTTGTATTGAGCAGCAAGATCTATTTGACGTTTAATTTCATCTACAGTAAAAAAGTGTCTAGCCACATCAATCATTAATCCTCTATAACCATATACAGGTTTATCATTTATTGTTGAAACTGGAATACTCCACTCTACATCAGTGACTACAGAATCTTTCTCAATATCCGCTGGCAATAGTTGTCTTAATGTTTGAACTCCTCTTGAAAGTCCTTCCGGCTTATACGCTATAATTTTAACATTTTCAGGAGTAGTTATTATTTTATATCCTTCATTGCCTTGATCTTCTTCTGAGCTTATAGTAGTTAAATAAATACTACCAGCTGAAGGATTATCTGATTTAATAATATTTAATTCAAAGCCAGTTGATGTCTTTAATCTTCCTCTTATAAATTCTGCAATTTTACTAATTTCTTCTGTTTCTTCTTCAGTATTTCCTTTTACATAAATTGAAGCATCTTTTTTAAGAATAAACTTACCTTCACCTTCTTCATAACTTAATGGCTTTGGAATAATAATATTATTACTACTTTCTACTGCAAAAGTTTGTTGCGCTTCATTGTTTCCTTTAAAAATCATTGCAAAAGAACCTATTGCTAATGCTAGCAATATAATCATTACAGATATAAACTTCCAACGCGTATTAAATGTATTCTTCATTAACTCACCGTCCTTACATATTTTAAAGTATATGTTTATTCTATTTCATAAAATTCCTTCATTTATAGTTTGGCAGGATTAATTGTGATATATACACTAAAACATGTAATCAAATTTGGACTTAAATTTAAACTACCTTTTAATTTTTATACTTACAAAAGAAATTTACCATGTAAGGATGAAAAAACTTACGCATCTAATACAACATCCTGTGCAATACCATGAAATCCTCGACTAATATAATTAGTCTGGGATTTTTACCTATGTATAAGTTTAGAATAAGTAAGAGTCCAAATCTTTGATTTGGTTACTCGAGCTTACTCATTCGAACGCATGTGAGAAGGAGTTTCCTTTACTAAAGCGAATGTGAATTTAGTTTCCTAAGTGATGCTCCAAATTTTACATTTGGGCAGCAGAACTTACTCAGCGAACGCATGTGAGTCGAGTTTCCTAAGCAAGTGCGGTTTATAGCCTTAACCATTGATGTTACTTGGTCAAGGCTATTTTGGTAACTAAAAACACAGTATCAGGAGTAATTATATATTTATGAAATATGTTATAATAAAAGTAGAAGATCTTTGAGTGTTAGGCAAATAGGAATTTGAGGTGAAATGCTATGGACAAATATACAAGAGAAGAATTGATAGAAGCACTGCAAGTTGTATCCTCAACTATCAGTAAGTGTGAAAAAATACAGCCAAAATTTGCGGAGGGTACCTCTCAGCACACACTCCTTAAGAACAGGATAAAAGCAATGTATATTTCAAAATCATTAATAACAGATGAAAATGTTATGGATAAATATACAAAAGAAGAATTGATAGAAGCACTACGCCCCGTATCTTCAATTATCAGCAAATGTGAAAAAGCACAGTTAAAATTTGCGGAGGGTACCTACCATCACACGCTCTTTAAGAACATAATAAAAGCAATGTATATTTCAAAATCATTAATGACAGATGAAATTAGTAAAAGAGGTTAATTTCTAATTTGTAAGGAGAACTTGTAATGGAAGTTTAGGATGTATATAAAGAGGATGAAACTTTGGCAGGAATAGATTTAATTAGAGGAGAAAATTTATATATTAATAAGATAGATGTTTTTAAATAAAAAAATTATATAGGTTTATTTTTTATAGAAGTTTGATATAATAATATTAGAGAAACTCCACAGCGAATCTGAGGAGTACAGAACCTAAAGAAATGAATTTCTAAGAGTTCTAATAAGAAAAGCTTAGTGCGCTAACACTAAGCAATCCTTAGAACATTTATTTTATTTTAGGGCTATTGGATGAATTTAATTAAATATTAATTAAGAAAAAGTGCTAATCTTGGTTGGATGGGGCACTTTTTTCTTTGCTTTTAACTTCTATATCAAGACCAAGGAACTTAACCTTAATTTTTAAATGATGTATAAAAAGATTATGTTTTAAAACTAATTTAATAATATAAATAGTAACAAAACTTTTTATAGTTAACTCTAGCATATCCAATACCACCCCCTTAGCTATAGTGAATATATCACCAATAGCCCAGGAGGATAAAACGTTCAAAACCCCCGTAGCCATCCTTCTACGGAATTTCCATATTATGACTTCTATATTATAACATAAGTAATATTCAAAATCTATGATTTTGCAAATAGAACTTACTCCTACAAACTTAAGTGAGTAGTGAGTTTCCTATAAAATCCGTTCATATATACATGCTTGTCTTTCCCCACTTTGATACAGCTCATTATGAGGTGAGCGAAGTCTTTATGTGGAATTTCTATTCCTTTACAAAGTTATTAGCGAAACGTCTTTCTTCAATAATTCTTTTAAATTCTCACATAACCATTCTCATTATTTTTACATTCCTGCAAATAAAATTATAATTAATCCTTATGTTGATATAATATAATAAGTAACTTACTTTTGTTAAGTGAGCATGATATAATACTAATAGGTGGTGATTATATATGGAAAAATATCATATGTGCCCAAAGTTTGAAAATGCTTTTGAACTATTAGGAAAGAAATGGACTGGATTAATTATAAGAACATTATTAAGTGGTCAAAAGCGATTTTCTGATATAGCAGAATCAATTCCGAATATGAGTGCTCGTATCCTTACAGAGAGATTTAAGGAACTGGAGAAGGAAGGAATTATTAATAGAAAGGTTTATCCAGAAACCCCTGTTCGTATAGAGTATGAACTTACAGAAAAAGGACATGAACTACAATTTGTTATGGATGAAATTCAAAAATGGGCAGAAAAATGGAGCTAAATAAAATAATATGAAGAACTTTCTATTAATTTTAGGAGGTTCTTTATTTTTGTCAATTTTTATATATATAAAAATGTAAGGTTAAGAGTAACTCTAAATAATTATTAAAAAATCTCTTGACTAATTGTAATCCATATGTGATAATTAATTTAAATCAACTTACTAAATGTAAGTAACTAAATTAAATTTCGTAAATAAATATAGATAAGTGTATGGATTATTTTTATAGTGAATTTTATTTATATTTTAAGTTAAAATTATAAAAAATAATTAAAAGGAGAGATGCAGAATGTTAAGAAAGATAGAAAGCAAAAATATGGGTAGTAGCAATCTTGGATGGTTAAAAAGTAAATTCCACTTTTCATTTGCTGAATACTACAATCCAGATAATATAAACTTTGGAGTTTTAAGAGTTATAAATGATGATTTAATTGAGGCTGGTACTGGATTCGATACTCACCCTCATAGCGATATGGAGATAATATCCTATGTAGTTAATGGTGAGCTTACACATGGAGACAGTATGGGAAACAAAAGTACTATTACACGTGGTCATGTTCAATACATGAGTGCAGGTACAGGAGTATATCATAGCGAGCATAACTTTGGAAAAGACATATCAAGACTATTACAAATATGGATTTTTCCTAATAAAAAAGGATATATACCTAACTATGGAGACTATAGATTTAACTGGGATGATAGACATAATGAATGGCTTCATATGGTTTCAAGCAAAGATGGGAATGCACCGATAAAAATAAATCAAGATATTAATATTTATTCCTTAGAACTTGAAAAAGATAAAGAGATTGACTTTCAAGTAAAGGAAGGAAGACAGGCATATTTAGTTCAAATAGAAGGAATTTCAATAATAAATAATATTGAATTAACTAATAGAGATGGAATGGAAATAGTTGAAGAAGATATTTTAATTAAAGCAAAAGAAACTTCTCATATTTTAATTTTAGAAATGAATAAACAAGACTAATAGTTTTAAATGATATTGAACACGGATATATTAAATTTTATTTACGAATAATAACAAAGAAATATTTTATATGATTTGGAGGAATGTTTAAATGTCAAAAGATTTTTTAAAAGCTGTAGCAGACAGACGTACATTTTATGGAATTAGCAAGGAGTCTGTTATTCCAGACGCTAGAATTAAAGAAATTATAGACCATGCTGTTAAGCATACCCCATCAGCATTTAACTCACAAAGTGCAAGGGTAGTTCTATTATTAGGAAATCATCACGATAAATTATGGGATATAACTAAAGAGTCATTAAGAAAGGTTGTACCTGCTGATAAATTTAGTTCTACTGAAGAGAAAATAAATTCATTCTTTAATGGTTACGGAACAGTTTTGTTCTTTGAAGACAATAGTGTAATCGAATCTCTTCAACAACAATTTGCCACTTATAAAGATAACTTTCCAATATGGTCTCAGCAATCAAATGGAATGCACCAATTTGTAATTTGGACTGCATTGGAAATTGAAGGATTTGGAGTATCATTACAGCACTATAATGAACTTATTGAATCCGATGTAAAGAAAGAATGGAGTATACCAGCCAACTGGAAGCTGATTGCACAAATGCCATTTGGAAAACCAACAGCACAGCCAGGAGAAAAGCAGTTCCAACCACTAGAAGAGCGTATTAAGGTATTCAAGTAGGCTGCGATGTAGTATATTTTGCACAAGTGTAAGTAACATCGGGCTGCAGTTTGCAATATGCTTTTGATTAAATCAAAGGTCAGTCTGGAATTAATATTCTCTCCTTATAATTTTTAATTTTTGTACTTACAAAAGAAATTTACTATATAAGAGCGAAGAAACTTACGCATCCAATAGAAGAACCTGTAGAATATGTCGCCTCCACCATGAAATCCTCGACTAATTTAATTAGTCGAGGATTTTTACCTATTTATAAGTTTAGAATAAGTAAGAGCTAACCATACCATAAGTGATGCTCTAAATCTTTGATTTATTTGATACATTGCTTCATGATATTAAATTTGATTTTGATTCTGGTTTATGTTATCTACATGAGAATATTTTATCAAAAGGTACTGATAAAGTTGAATTTCTAGAGTATGCAGCTACATATTGGAAAGAACTTTATGATAAAAGAATCAAGGATAATTCAGAATTGGCATTTGAAGATGAACTTTTAGATTTCAAAAATAAATATGGTTTTAAAGTGAATTATCCACTAGAAGAAATTCTATTTAATTGTGCACTTGAAATAAGTACTGCTGAATTGTTTAATGACACTATTTCTACCTTAGAGCAACTTAAGTTGTTAGGAATTCCAGTTTATTTATTAAGTAATTCCATATTTAAAAAGAATGTAATGAAAAAATTCATTAGCCAATATGGTTTAGAAAAATATTTTGTTAATGTACATTTTAGTGCCGATTATAAGATAAGGAAGCCACATAAAGATTTATTTAAAATTGTATTTGATGATATTAAAAAATATGATGCTAGCATCGAAATGGAACAAGTTTACTTCATTGCGGATAATTTTGAAGCTGATGTTCTTGGGGCTGAAAATTTTGGCTTTACACCAGTTTTTATAAACCGTAAAGAAGATATTGATATTAATAACAAAAATTTTATTGAGATTAAATCGCTAAATGAATTATTAGAGGTAATTAGATAAACTTCACAGCGAGGCACTAGCCTTTGTTAGATGTAGTGCTTTTTTTAATATAATTGCATTTTTTTATTTAAAAATATATGCTTAGTGATATAATAGGTTGTAAAATATAAAAGTTTATTTCGATTTATAGAATTATTGAAATATAAAAACCGTTATATAAATAGCTTGTTTGGGAGGTTTACTTATGAAAGAAAAGAATAGCATAGATATAGCAAAGGCTTCTATTAATATGGCTATATCTTCAAGACAAGAAGAAGAAAAACTTATAGAAGAATTTAAAAAAGAGAATGTTTTAGCTGTAGCAGTAGATATTGGTGGAAATTTAAATTCATCTGTTCAAAAAATCATAGAAAGAGCTTTAGTTGCCTCTAAAAGAACTGGGATAATTAAAGATTGCCATGTTCATGATGGTGCTATTGCAGGAGCTACTAGAGAAGCAATAATGCAAGTTGCAGATAAGGCAAATGGTCTTAGTGTAGGCGGAAAAATTGGAGTTGCAAGACATGGTGAGCATGTAAGTGTATGTATTTTCCTTAGTATAGGATTGCTTCATTTAAATGAAGTAGTAATTGGACTTGGACATAGATCAATAGCAGATTTATAAATTATATAGTTGACATAAGCGGAAAAGCCATATATAATTCATTTTAATAGAAAAGTAGTATAGATAATATAAATTGTAGAATAGTAGAACAGTAGTTTAGTAGTAGAAATGTTATGGTGAATTAGAAGTATAGTAAGTAAAAGTAGAATAGGAAATATTAATTCACCAAGCTTTACAAAAGTAAGGTATTAAAAACATGTATTCAAATATATTAATTATATATATTTAAATGCTAAATATTAAATAGTAGCACAGTAGCATAAGTAGGAGATATAACTTTAACAGTTAATTATTTTGGAATTAAAACAGTCCTCTCCATATAACCTTGTGGAGGGGTTTTTTTATTATAAACAGTTATATATAATTTTGTCTACAGAAAAATACTATTTGAAGCTTTGTTCTACTAATCTTACACAAATTAAAAACAAATTATTTGGAGGTTGGTAGTATGGTAGCAAAAAAATTAATTTTATTAAGTTCAATTCTAGTAAGCATGTCTTTATTTTCAGCATGTTCAAAAGGGAATTCTTCATCACAAGAAAATATTGTGAATATAGGAATATCTCAAATAGCATCTCACCCAGCTTTAGACTTAGCAAGGGAAGGATTTGTAGAAGCTTTAAATTCTAAGGGATTTAAAGAAGGAGAAAATCTTAATCTAGAAGTACAAAATGCAGAGGGAGATATTGCAACATCTCAGATGATATCTAACAATTTTGTCTCAAATAACAAAGATTTAATATTCGCTATTGGAACTCCTGCAGCACAGGCAGCGTTTAACACAACGAAGGATATCCCAATTATAACTACGGCTGTAACAGATGCTGTAAAAGCAGGTCTTGTAAAATCAAATGATAAATCAGGAACAAATGTTGCAGGAACTAGTGACGCGGTACCGATAGAAAAACAATTAAAACTTATGCAAGAAATAGTTAAAGATGTAAAAACTATAGGAGTTTTATACAATACTAGTGAGGTAAACTCTGAAATCCAAGTAAATAATTTAAATGAATTAGCTAAGAAAAATAATATAAAAGTAATATCAAAAGGTGTAAATAGTGTAAATGATATAAGTCAAGGATTAGATTCAATTTTGGATAAAATAGATGTTTTATACACGCCAGCAGATAATATGATAGCCTCTTCAATGGCAATAATAACTTCTAAGTCAGTAGATAAAAAAGTGCCAGTAATTGGAGCGGAAGAAGCTCATGTTAAAGGTGGAGCTTTAATTACAGAAGGAATTAATTACAAAAATCTTGGTTTTGAAGCTGGACTTATGGCAGTTAAAGTGTTAACAGGAAAAGACATAAAAGAGTTATCTATAAAAAATTTAGAAGATACAGAACTTGTAATAAATAAGGATACACTTAATAAGCTTTCTATAAATATTGATAAAGATATACTGAATAAAGCTAAACTTATAGAAGGAGGTAAGTAATATGAACTTCTTTATAGGTACTTTAGAGCAGGGTCTTATATTTGCTATAGGAGCATTAGGGGTATATATAACTTATACTATATTAGATTTTCCTGATTTATCTGTAGATGGAACATTTAGTTTAGGTGCTGCAATTACTACAGCATTTATATTAAAGGATATTAATCCATTTTTATCATTAGGATTAGCATTTATAGGAGGAGCTATTGGTGGATTAGTCACTGGAATACTTCATGTGAATTTAAAAATAACTAATCTTTTATCTGGAATTTTAGTTATGATAGGACTATACTCTATAAACCTAAGAGTAATGGGAAAGGCGAATCTTCCTACATTTAATAAAGCTAATATATTCTCTAATAATATACCAGTAGTTGTAACTTTATTATTAATGGTTTTAGTAGTTAAACTATTAATGGATATTTTATTTAAAACTAAGTTTGGATTTATTTTAAGAGCTACAGGTGATAATGACACGTTAGTTACTTCTCTTGGAGTAAATAAAGGAATAATGAAAATAGTTGGACTTATGATATCTAATGGACTTGTAGCTTTAAGTGGAGCTATAATGGCACAATATCAAAGATTTTCAGATATATCTATGGGAAATGGATTTATAGTATTTGGTTTAGCCTCTATTATACTTGGTCAATCTGTTTTCAAAAATAGTAGGTTATTAAAAGGAACTACAGTAGTTATAATAGGTGCTTTTTTATATAAACTAAGTGTTGGTGTTGCTTTAAATTTAGGTTTCCCACCAACAGATTTAAAATTAATAACATCATTAATAGTGGTTATTGCTATAGTTATGAATGATAATAATATTTTAAATAAACTTAAATTTTCTTCAAAAGGGAGGGGAAATCTAAATGCTTAAAATAAATTCCATCATTAAAGGATTTAATAAAGGCACAATAAATGAAACTAATATTTTTAATAACTTTAACTTAGAAATAAATAAAGGAGATTTTATAACTATTGTTGGAAGTAATGGAGCAGGAAAATCCACTCTTTTAAACATAATATCTGGTGCATTAGAGTTAGATTCAGGTAATATAATTTTAGAAGAAAAAGATATTACAAATTTAAAAGAACATAAAAAATCAAGATTTATAAGTAGAGTATTCCAAGATCCAACTAAGGGAACATCACCATCTATGACTATTTTAGAAAACTTATCCTTGGCAGATAATAAGGGAAGTAGTTTTGGACTTTCTTTAGGAGTTAATAAAAAAAAGATAGAGGAATTTAAAAATCATCTTTCTATATTAAATTTAGGTCTTGAAGACAAAATAAATACAAAGGTAGGAATGTTATCTGGAGGACAAAGGCAAGCTCTTTCTCTATTAATGGCTACTTTAAATACTCCAAAAATTTTACTTTTAGATGAGCATACGGCGGCTTTAGATCCCAAAACATCAGAAACTATTATAAACCTTACAAATAGCATAGTTAAAGAAAAAAATATTACAACAATTATGATAACGCATAATTTAAATCATGCTATAGAGTTTGGAAATAGACTACTTATGATGCATAGAGGAGAAATAATTCTTGATATGAGGGAAATGGAAAAGAACACTTTAACTAAAAATGATCTTATAGAAGAATTTAATAAAATTACTTTTAAAGAAGAGCTTTCAGATAGAATTATGTTTGCTTAACATATTGAGGTTATAAAAGCTTTTTAATATAATATGTTTTAATAAAAGAATAAGCAGAGGGTTAATACAATCTTCTGCTTATTCTTTATGCTTCATAAACAAAAGCTATTAAAAGTGTAAATATAAAAGACAACTTAAATTTTTTACAATAGTCCACGTATTACCGTGGATTTTTTCGGTTGAAAAACTTTATTTTTAACACATTTATTCTAAGGTTTCACTTGTTAGACTTATAAGCGAAAAATAAACAAAGAAATCGTTATCCAGGGTCGTAGCCGCTATTTACTCCTACTTTTAAGAAAAGCAGAGAGCCCAAATCTCTGAT
>DCDL01000007.1 GCA_002316385.1 Clostridium sp. UBA1056 | reverse complement strand
TATTTTCAGATGCCTAAATTAAGTTATAAGTAAAAATAAGAACTTTTAAGCTACTGTTGAATACTATGTAATTATAATGAATAATTTCAATGGTGGGAGGAAAGTTTAATGAATCCTTATGAAGTAATAGCAAGAATTAAGGAAAAAATGAGAGACCCTAATTTTGCAGCTAGATTTAACAATGCTTCAAATGTAGTTAATAATATACCGGGGTTACAACAAGAGATAATGAGGATAGCTCAAATAAATGATCCTAAGGCACAAGATGCAGCAATAGATAGATTACCTAGAGAAGCTAAGCAAGCCGTTCAAGAAATAATAAATTTACTAAATATGTAGTACTTAGATTAAATAAGATAAAATGTTTAATAAAGTAAGCCGGGGATATAATTGTCTCTGGCTTATTTTGCAATTAGTAATAGAGATTTAAAGTAAATTTAATCATTATGTATAAAATGTTAAATAAATAACTTAATAGTATATTGAAATTATCTAATTTAAATGTTATCATTATTTTTACAAGTTAATAAAAATTTTCGGGGCAGGGTGAAATTCCCTACCGGCGGTATAGCCCGCGAGCCAATTTGGCATGACTTGGTGAGATTCCAAGGCCGACAGTAAAGTCTGGATGTGAGAAAATTATTTGTAAGTATAGGATTTCTATAGTTATTCTATATAACTATAGTTGTTAGCTTATATGCTCTGGAATATTTGTAATATTTCAGAGATTTTTTATTTTATAAGAAATTATATGCTTTTAGCATAAAGCTTTTAAAAATAAGCTAGACTTTACTATAATACATAGATAAGATGTTAGCCCCGAGTTATTTAGCTTGGGGTTTTTATTTTATTTAAATAAGGATGTGATCTTGTGGATGAAAATTATATGAGATTAGCTTTGGCATTAGCAGAAAAGGGGAGAGGAAAAGTTAATCCTAATCCTATGGTAGGTGCAATCCTTGTCAAGAATGGAGTTATTATTGGGCAGGGATATCATGAGAAATACGGTGATAATCATGCTGAGGTTAATGCTTTTAAAACTGCCAGAGAGGATACCTGTGGTGCAACTCTTTATGTAACCTTAGAACCCTGTTCCCATTATGGAAAGACACCGCCATGTGTAGATAAAATCATAGAGAAAAAAATCAAAAGAGTGGTAATAGGTTCTTTAGATCCCAACCCATTAGTAGCAGGCAGAGGAGTAAAAAAACTTAGAGAGGCTGGAATAGAGGTAAACATAGGGATTTTAGAAGATGAGTGTATTAAGTTAAATGAAATATTTATGAAGTATATTTCTACAAAGAGGCCTTTTGTAATTTTAAAGACTGCTATGTCACTGGATGGTAAAATAACTACTTCATGTGGAGAGTCAAAGTGGATAACTGGAGAAGCTGCAAGAAAAGATGTACATAAATTAAGAAGAAACCTGATGGGGATAATAGTTGGAGTAAATACAGTCATAAAGGACAATCCAGAGCTAACTTGCAGAATAGAATGCGGAAGAAATCCTATAAGAATAATTTTAGATAGTTCACTTAGAATTCCTTTAGATTCTAAAGTTATAACTGATAAAAAGGCTAGAACAATTATAGTTACTACTGAAAAAGCTAAAAAAGATAAATTAGATATCTTGAGCTACTCTGGCATAGAGGTAGTAATCACATCTTCTAAAAATGGACAAGTAAATTTAAAAGAGCTAATGATTAAATTAGGTGAAATGAATATTGATAGTATTCTTTTAGAAGGGGGAGGCACTTTAAATTTTTCAGCCCTTAAAGAAGAAATAGTAGATAAAGTTCAAACTTATATATCACCTAAATTTATTGGAGGAGAAATGTCTAAAACTCCATTAGAAGGAGTAGGAATAAAAAATCTACAAGAAGCCTATGAAGTAGAAAACATAACAATAACTACAATAGGTGAAGATATCCTAATAGAGGGTTACATGAAGGAGAGGTGGAAGCCTTGTTTACAGGGATAGTTGAAGAAATAGGAGAAGTTAAAGGAATAAAAAATAAAGAAAAATCCTCCATACTTTCAATTAAAGCTAGTAAAGTTATTGAAGATGTTAAGTTAGGGGATAGCATTTCCACTAATGGAGTATGTTTAACAGTTACAAAGATATATGGAAACGTATTTGATGCTGATGTTATGGCAGAAACCTTGAGAAGAAGTAATTTAGGAGTACTGAAAGTTGGAGATAAGGTGAACTTAGAAAGAGCTTTAAGTGCAAATGGAAGATTTGGCGGACATATAGTTAGTGGGCATATAGATGGTATTGGAAGGATTCTTTCTTTGGAAAAGGAAGATAACGCCATATGGGTTACCATAGAAGCTAAAGAAAATATTTTGAAGTATGTAGTAGGGAAAGGCTCCATTGCTATAGATGGAATAAGCCTCACTGTAGCATATGTGAATGAGAAGTTATTTAAGGTTTCAATAATTCCTCATACAGGAAAGGAGACTATATTATTATCTAAAACTTTCAATGATACTGTAAATCTTGAGTGCGATGTAGTAGGGAAATATATAGAAAAGTTTTTAACCTTTGAAAGTAGTAAAAAAATTGAGAAGAAAAATTCCATTAGCGAAGATTTTCTTAGAGAAAATGGATTCTTATAAATTTAAATAAAATAGGAGGTCTAGAAATGTTAGAATTTTATACTATTGAGGAAGCAATCAAAGATATTAAGGATGGCAAAATGGTGATAGTCATTGATGATCCTGATCGAGAAAACGAGGGTGACTTATTAATGGCTGCAGAAAAGGTTACTCCAGAGGCTATAAACTTTATGGCTAAGTTTGGGAGAGGGCTTATATGTATGCCCCTTGAAGGAAAAAGGCTTAGAGAATTAAAAATAGAATCTATGGTTGAAAAAAATACAGATAATCATGAAACTGCATTTACAGTATCCGTAGATTATATAGGTACTACTACAGGAATATCAGCTCATGAGAGAGCGTTAACTATCCAAAAAATTTTAAAAGGAGATAGCGGAGCAGAGGATTTTAGAAGACCGGGTCATGTATTTCCACTAGAAGCTAGAGAAGGTGGAGTGTTAAAAAGAGTAGGACATACTGAAGCAGCAGTAGATTTAGCAAAAATGGCAGGGTTAAAGCCTGCAGGTGTAATCTGTGAAATTATGAGTGAAGATGGAACTATGGCTAGAACTGAAGAACTTTTAGAGTTTGGTAAACTACATAATATTAAAGTAATAACCATAGCCGATTTAGTTAAGTATAGAAGAAAAACAGAAGTATTAGTTGAAAAAGCTGCAGAGATAGACATGCCTACAAAATATGGAGATTTTAAAATGTATGGATTTGTGAATAAATTAAATGGAGAACACCATGTAGCTTTAGTTAAAGGAGAGATTAATGAGAATAAGCCAATTCTAACAAGACTTCATTCAGAATGTTTAACTGGAGATGTCCTTGGCTCTAAAAGATGTGATTGTGGAGAACAATTAGCAGAAGCTTTAAGGGAAATTGAAGAGGAGGGGTGTGGAATACTTTTATATATGAGGCAAGAAGGAAGAGGCATTGGACTTATAAATAAATTAAAAGCATATGACTTACAAGACCAAGGCTATGACACAGTAGAGGCAAACATTAAGCTAGGATTTCCAGAAGACCTTAGAGATTATGGGATAGGAGCTCAAATTCTTAAAGAACTAGGAGTTAGGAAGATTAGACTTATGACAAACAATCCGAAGAAAATTAAAGGTTTAGATGGATACGACATTCATGTAGTTGAAAGAGTACCAATTCAAGTTCAGTATAATGGAAATAACGAATTTTATTTAAAGACTAAACAAAAGAAAATGAACCACATGCTTAACTATAAGTAAGACTCTAAATCTATGATTTAGCTAGTCGCACTTACTCATTCGAATGCATATGAGAAGGAGTTTCATTTTTAAATTTATATGAGACGAAGTCTCATACAAGACTCTAAATCTATGATTTAGCTAGTCGAAGTTAAGTGACCATCTAAATCTGTGATTTAGTTATGGGAACTTACTCATTAGAATGAAGTGAAAAGGAGTTTCATTAGACACTTGCATATGAGAAGGAGTTTCACTTTAAAATTCATATGAGCGAAGTCTCATATAAGACTCTAAATCTATGTTTTAGTTATAAATTGAAATATAATCTAGGAGGAATAAAGATGAAAATATTTGAAGGGAATTTGATTGCACAAGAGTTAAGAATTGGTATAGTAGTAGGAAGATTTAATGAATTTATTGTATCTAAACTTTTAGGTGGAGCTATTGATGGGTTAAAAAGACATGGAGTAGAAGAAGATAACATTGAAGTGGCATGGGTGCCAGGAGCCTTTGAACTACCATTAGTGGCAAAGAAAATGGCTCAAAATGAAAAATATGATGCAGTTATATGCCTTGGGGCAGTTATTAAGGGATCTACCCCCCACTTTGATTATGTGTGTGCGGAAGCTTCAAAAGGGATAGCAGCAGTATCACTTAGTACAGAAAAACCTGTTATCTTTGGAGTTCTAACAACGGATACTATTGAACAAGCTATAGAAAGGGCTGGAACTAAAGCAGGTAATAAAGGGTATGATGCAGCAGTAACAGCTATAGAAATGACGAATTTATTAAAAAGTTTCTAATTTAAAATTCAATATTAAAATGTAAGCTATCTCAAGACAAGCTGAGTTATGAGATAGTTTATTTTTTATAATAAAATTTAATGAATTCGTAAACGTACTAAAAATATTAAGTTATACTCTCAAAAGGAAGTTAAAAAATGTAAGACTTAATTTACTTAATAGATTAAGTGGTTATATACTATAAATTCTTGCTTTCATATATCAGATATAAGAAAGTAAAATAAACGCTTTAGATTGGCTAAAGTCAGTATTTACTGAGAATACATTTAATTCAACATTGGGTTAAATGTCTCCATAATTGAGGCATTACACCTTTTTTACTGTGTATAGATTTGGGAACAATATATTATTGTAAAATATTTTATTAATTTACAATAATATATTGTTTTTGGTATAATTATATTTTATACTTAATAAAGGTATGTAAATAATTATAAGGAAAAGGGGTAATAGAATGAGATTTAAAAAATGGACAAGCTTAATTGTACTTTTTACATTCCTTATGAGTACAATTAATATTAATGTTGCTTTGGCAGTAGACTCACAAACTACAAATAGTAAAGTGGTTGAACCAGAAATAGTAACAATACAAGAAACTAATGAGGAATATGTAAATCCGATGTACGAGGGATTAGATGTTGAAATCCCTAGTGAAATTAATGACTATGCTGATCCAGCGGTAATAAGTGATGAAGTACAGCCATTTACTAGTGTTGAAGAAGCAGGTAAATATGTACGTCATCAAATGGTTAAAAGAGTAAACCAAATTAAGATTGATTTAAAAATGAATTATTATAGTAATTTGGCAAGTGATATTTCTAATATAGCTTTATCATATGACGATTCTTATGCTTCAAATGAAGCAGATTATTTAAAAGCCAATTTTAGTGGTTGGAAATGTAGTGTGCAAAATAATACTTCTACTGGAATAATAACACTAACATATTCAATGACATATCTATCTACATATGCACAAGAACAACAAGTTGATAAAGAAATAAAAAATGTTTTAGATGAATTAAATGTATATAATAGTGATGAATATACAAAAATTAAGGCAGTTCATGATTACATTGTAAAAAATGTAAAGTACGACCATAGTTTGAAAAGATTTTCAACATATAATGGGATAGTGGAAAAAAATGTTGTATGTCAAGGTTTTGCTTCGTTAACATATAGAATGTTAAAAGAATTAGGCATTGGAGTACGATATATAAGTGGTACAGGTAATGGTGGTAGACATGGTTGGAACATAGTACGTATAGGAAATGAATGGTACAACGTAGATAATACTTGGGATGAAAACACATCTACTCCAGATAGAATAAGCTATACATATTTATTAAAAAATGAAAGAGATTTTACAGGACATAGCAGAAATGCAGAGTTTAAAACTAATGAATTTAATAAACTATATCCAATGGCTAAGTCTTCTTACGGAGATCCTAGTGTATTAGTATCATCAATAAACTTAAATATGGACAAGCTTACATTACCTATAGGAACTAGTAAGGATATTGTTGCAACTGTACTACCTAGTAATGCTGGAAGTACTACTTTAGATTGGAAGAGTAGTGATGAAAAAATAGCTAAAGTTAATGGAAATGGAAAGGTAACTTCAATAGGGGCAGGTACAGCGATTATAACATGTACTTCAAATGATGGAAGTAAAATAACAGCTTCAGTTGAAATAACAGTCCCACAAATAAAACTAGCATCAATAAAATTAAATTTAACAAAATTAAGCTTAAATGTAGGTGCTGGCAAAGAGTTGATAGCGACGGTGGCACCAGCAAATGCAACAATGAAAGATGTAGTGTGGGCATCGAGCAATGAAGCCATAGCTAAAGTGGATGAAAAAGGTAATGTTGTAGCTGTGGGAGAAGGAATTACAAACATAACAGCAACAGCAAAAGATGGAAGTGGAAAATTAGCTACATGCACAGTAACGGTAACAGATCCATCAAAAATAAAAATAGCATCGATAAAACTAAGCGCAACAAGTGCAAACCTAAACTTAAATGATACAAAGGAACTTACAGCAACAATAGCACCAGCAAATGCAACAATGAAAGATGTAGTGTGGGCA
>DCDL01000052.1:1412-24810 GCA_002316385.1 Clostridium sp. UBA1056 | reverse complement strand
TGAACGATAAGATTCTTTTTATTTTAATATGTCTAAAATGTTAAACAACTTCCAATTACTTACATTTCAACATCATTAGAACATATGTACAATAGTTATTCTACTGTTTAATAATTATTTCATATTCAGTTTTAAGGTATACTTACTTTACAATCACATATCCTAATAAGCCCTTATATTTACTGGTTTTATTAGGATATATTCATCATTTAACTTACTATACATTAACTACTAAAGATAACATAGCTCTTCTCCTCTAATACCTCACTAATACTCTTTTCAACCTCTGTAATCATTCTTTCGTATTCATGTATATCATTAGTTATCTCCTGTTTTTTATCTTTAATATATTCATTATCATCTATAAGCTCTTTTATATTTAAAGGAAAGCTATTTTCTTCTTCATCTATAAAATTTTTTAGTTCATTAATTTTTTTCTTTAATATGCTTATATTTTCTTCTATAGAGATTACCTTAATATCTGCTTTAAACTCATTCTGCTTTATTATTCCTTCAAGAATTATTAATGTCATTAAATCATTATTTTCATAAGCCTCTTTAACTTTAAGCCACAACTCCATCATTTCTTCATTTAAATTTTTATTTACATCTGGATGCAGTATTTTAGCTAGACTCCTAAATATCTCTTTAACCTTTTTTACTTCCTCTTCTGTTAATATAGGAAGTTCTAAAAACTCTTGAGAGTTCTTTAAATTATTACGCAACTCATCTAAATCTCGATAAAACTCTTCTAACTCTTTTTCTAAAACTCTTTCTATTTCTTCAATATTTATTTCTTCACCTTTATTTTTACTTTTAACTATCAATATTAACTTCTTCTTTAACCTTCTATATTTAATTTCATTTTCAAATCTTAAAAATATTAAGGCACCTAGTTTACACATATAAAGGCTCTCAAAATATTCTTTTTCCTTTTTTAAATCTTCCATCTTCTCATATAATTTTATGTACTCTTCATTTAACGTATTTAATTCTTCCTTAAGCCTTTGTATCTCTGTTAATGAAACAACTATATCACTCATATTAACCTCTCATTAATATACTTTTTATTGTCCTACATAAACCATTTTAATTCTTCCATACATATTAATTATATCATCTTTGATTGAGGTTTGAGGTAGTCATAATTAATAGTGTTAGCCTATTCTAAACGATATCTTTAATCATTTTAATAGACTCTATTTATTTGCTATATTAGTATCTGACTTTACCTTATTCTCTTAATAATCTATTATCTTAAAAGCTTAATACTTTCTTTCATTCAATTCTAATAATATTGATAAACCAGTAAATACTATCTATAGAGGTGGTTAAATGACAGAAATAGAAAAAGCATATATAGCTGGAATAATTGATGGCGAAGGAAGTATTATGTTACAGCGATTTCACACAAACCAATATCCTGCTCCTTGCGTATCAATAGCCTCCACTACTATAGAATTATTAACTTGGCTAAAAGACACCATTGGATATGGAGTAATAATAAAGAAAAAAAATTATAATCCTGAAAAA
Source organism: Clostridium sp. UBA1056 (assembly GCA_002316385.1). Classification (GTDB taxonomy): domain Bacteria; phylum Bacillota; class Clostridia; order Clostridiales; family Clostridiaceae; genus Clostridium_J. The sequence continues at coordinate 23,277 of DCDL01000052.1, read as the reverse complement.
CATAAATTATCTTATTCATTTGTAATTAAACATAATAATGCTATTAAATTACTAGAAGATATTTATCCTTACTTAATTATAGAATCTAAAAGAAACCGTGCAGAAATGATAATAACTCAGTATAAATCTCTTACCCCTAGAAATGGCAGGTATACAGAAGAACAGCTTGCTAAGAAAGAGAGTTTTTATGAGGAATTTATTAATATAAAATAGCTACATCACATTAGAGCTGATGTAGCTATTTTGCATGGTGGAGAAGACATTACTATTAGTGCCCTCGACTCTATAATGTCAATGTTCCCAAATAATTTTCAAAAGTACTTTTTTTCTCATTATCTAGATAATCAGCACTATAATTCTTATTACTTACATAAATATGAACCTTACCTGTTTCACATTCAAAAGTTATGTCTCCTGCTGAAAGTTGTGTTATTGTGTTATAGCTACTATAATAATTAATTTTATCTGATGGAGCTTCACCTATAACAATTATTTTAGGGTTCATTTGTTTTAACATTTCACTTGGTACTTTTCCACTATCTCTACCATGATGTGGTGCAAATAAAATATCTACCTCTGGTAAATCTATATCATCTTTTATATTATTCATAAAATCAGTCTCTAAATCACCCATCCATAGCATTGTAACTCCTTTTTCTAAACTATACTTTATTATAGGCGATATATTATTGGGACTTTTTCCCTCTTTTGCATTTGATAATTCTTTTTTAAAATATTCATTGTCTGTATCAGGCCATAATATATTTATTCCTGACCTTCCTCTTTTATCATCACCAATATTCATCCATTTTCTTGAACAGTTTCTATATATATAAAAGGCTTTAGATGAATCTCTTAATTCACAATACTTTTTAAAAGCATTACTTTCATCGCGTTTAGTCGCCTCATTCTTAACGCAATAAAAATTAGTAATTCCACTTTCTGAATCTAAATAATCTAATCCTCCAATATGGTCTTCATCTGGATGTGTTGATATGAATCTTGTTATTCCTTTTTTTCTAGATTTATCTTTTATTTCATCTACTATCTCTGTTTTATTATCATCTGATAAATAACAATCTATAATAGTAAAATTGTCCGAGCCATGTTCAATATAAAACATGTCCCCATTCCCAACTGAAAATGATTTTACTATACTCATATAAATTCCCCCTACCCATTTTTATATTTTATCACAAATTTCAAGTAAAGCTTTAGCGTAATCAAAAGCCTTATTTTCAACTATCTTTTTATTTATCATAATTAATCCAAGCAAGGCACTACCAGTCATAATGATAAATGCTATATATTGTGGATATGGCTTCATAAATATATCCACGATATCAAAATTGCTCATTAACACTATTTCTCTTATTGCTATTAATATATAAATACATATACCAATATACTTTATTCCATATAAATTTCTCCAAAAATTGTAATTTTTCAATTCCTTGTATACCAGATGATATTTTTTCTTATCCGAATTAGTAATTCCTCTTATCCAATTTATAGCTGAATCATAAATATAATCACTATCGTCTTTCTCTTCTTCTATACTAATAGGAATATTTAGACCCTTTATTTTTTTCTTTAATATTTTATGGTATCTCATTTTACTATGTGGATCTATTCTAGTATCAGAAAATCTCATCAATATGGTTGTTGGTAACCCACCTAATCTTTTAACCATCTTACGCTCAGCCTTTTTTCCCAAATCCCTGGCAATATATGCCATGAAGGTTATAAAAATAATAATTATACTTGCATATATAGTACTTTCTAATACACCTTCTTTAATTATACTTTCATAAAGCCCGACACAAATTATAGGTAATACAACTACTAATACTGGCATAACCCTAGCGTTAAGTGTAAAGTCATCAAAATTTGCTTTTATATTTTCCATACATATCCTCCCCCTTTACGACTCATATTACCATAATACCACTAAATATGATTAATTTGTATATTTTATAAATAATAGGATTTATAGATTGTGTGCCTCTAGAAGGTTCTATATTAATGCCTATTAATTTTTCATTCCTAGACATGCTAAAACTCACGTTGAATACTACTTCAACGTGGGTCTTATATACTATAACTTATTTAACAAAGTCCTGTATGAAATTTTTGCACCCTGGGATATTCTTAGTTATCACATATTCTTTAAATCCACTTAGAACACCTTTTATATCTTCTTCTATAACCTTAGTAACTGATTGACTTGATTCTAGTTCTACTAGCTTATCCTCTAAGTATATCTTCCTATCTTTTAGCTAGTCCATTTTAATCTTAAACTCTTCTTGCATGAATCCATTAGTTATTGGAAGTTACAATATTACCTATTTGTTTTTCAACTTCTCCTAGCTCATTTTGAAATACTGCTCTCTTATTTTCATCTCCTTTATTTTGCTTTCTTAGATTTTCATTAATACCTTCAACTAAAATAGGTATCTCTTTGTTATTAAAAATTCTAGCTTCAAGCTCTGTTAATACATATTCTTCAATATATTCCTTTCATATCTCCTTATTACTACATACATTACTGCTTGTACGTTTTCTACAACCACATCTATAGTATACATAAACTAAACTCTTTAATTGTGTTATAAACTTCTTACTAAATAAATTATCTTCAAAAGCTTTCTTTAATAGCTTTTTCGCCACCTCTCCACCTCTTAATTTTCCATAAGAGTATCTATTAATTCCTTAATAGTAACTACAATTACTGCATAATCTGAAGACAAAAGAAAAAGAGGTAAACAATACTGCTTACCTCCTTCACATTCAATATCATCAACATACTCTGAAATAATACCTTTTAATATATTTTCTTTTGCTTCAATAACATCATCTTTACTTTCTAGAATTAATGCATACCCACCTAAATCTGCATCAATAGTTCTTTCAGATCCATAGCTATAATCTAAAATATTCAGCTACTCTCCTATAGTACTAGTCACATTAGAGTTTAACTTAACTCCACCAAACACTTAATTTACTAACCTTTTTCATCATTAATACCTCCATTATCTTTTATGACCTATAGGAATTATCTATCTAGTATAGATATCATTTCACTATAATAATATATATTTATAACTTATCTTTATTTCGGATAAAAATAAGCCAACATATCTCTAAGACATGTTGACTTATTTGATATTTAATTATATAGACTATAAGTATTATTACTTGATGTAGCATAATTTTCAAAGAAATGATTATATACAACATCTCTTTTTTTATCTATTTCATCAAAATTATAAGCTTCTGGCAAATAATTAATTAAATAATCATATATAACAACTTTAACTTTAGCTTGACTCTCTCGCTTTTCTCTCCAATTATCTATATTATCAATAAGATCTTTTAACTTTTCTAACAAGTCCTTGCTTACTTTCTTTAATTTTTCTCTATCTTTCTTTTCAAGATTAGATTTTTCTAATAAATCAAATAATGCTAAGTCTTCCTCTTCCAGACCTTCTTTTGCTGCTCTTTTTTCCTCCTTGCTTAGGTCATTCATAAGTTTCAACAAAGCTTCAAAAGTTGCTTCAATTATAGTTCTATCCTTTTCATAATTATAATCTTCTATTATCTCTTTGTATTTTTTATAGAAGTCCATTCTTATAGGATTTTGTTTTATCATTTTTTCAAGCTTATGCTCTATTTGTTCTTTCATATTGTATAATACTGTATTTTTTCTTGAACTGCATTTAAATTCTTCTTTTAACCTATCAAAGTCTATATTACTTATGTCAAACATCTTACTAGGTTCTAATCCACTTTCAGATATATTTTCAGTTTTTATTGCTTCATCAACAATATTATGAAGCTCTAGAATAACATGTGAAATATCTGTTTCTCTTTTATTATCCTGTATCTTATTATATATAGCCTTTATAGCATCGCACTCTGGAGTTATTTCATCAACTCCGTCCATAAATAAACAAGCTTTATACTTATTTTGAACATTTCTTGCAAGTATTTCAAATTTCTTTTTTATTTCTTCTGTAGCATAAATAACTTCTTCAGTTTCTTTTATTAATGCGATTTTCTTAAATCCATCCGCCTTTATTAATTCATCTAAATTAAACTTATTTACTTTCAAATGCTTTTTAGTCAATTTAATTGACTTTTTTAGATCATTTAATAAGTCTTCATCTGTTCCTGCTGGCGGATTTTCACCACCTTCTCCCATTCCTGAACCATATTTAGCTAGTGCTTGTCTTAAATTTTTCAATACCCCAATGTAATCGATAATTAGACCATTATTCTTACCTTCATTTATACGATTAGCTCTAGCTATTGTTTGCATTAATGTATGCTCTTTTAACACTTTATCAAGATATAAAATAGATAAACTCTTAACATCAAATCCTGTTAACCACATAGCACACACAATTGCTAACCTAAATGGACTTTCTGAATCCTTAAATTCTGTTGCAAGGTCTCTTTCTTTGTCATATCCATCCCTTTTGATGCCTTTTTTCATTTTTTCCCTATGTGGTATTATATCTAATCCCCACTTTTGAAATTTTTTCACTTCATTTTGTTCTTCACTTACTATAACAGCATACTCTGTTTCTTCTAGCCATTTTAACTTTTTTTGCTTATCTAATTCATCTTGAACATCAAAAGACTGACTGACCTCTTTTTTAGTAGCTTGAATCTTCTCTTTCCAGTATTTATGTATTAGATTATACATTCTTACACACGTAACTTTATCTATGCACACCAACATAGCTTTTCCACTTTCCCACATAGTAGAATAATGCTCAACTATATCTTTCGCTATAGTATCTAATCTTTCATTACTTGTTATGATATGATATTCCTTAGATAAAGCTTTTCTTAACTTTTCTTCTTCCTCATCTGATAAATCAAATTCATCAATTTTATCTTGAAGTTTTCTATTTAACTCATCATTAACTATTCCAAGCTTTTCACCTCTACTTTGATAATATAAAGGTACTGTTGCTCCATCTTTAACTGCTCTATCGAAATCATATACTGATACATAATCCCCAAAGAATTCTTTAGTCAATTCATCCCCACTTAATAGTGGTGTTCCTGTAAACCCTAAAAATTTTGCTTCCGGCAACGCATCTCTCATATTTTTTGCTAGTAATCCATATTGAGTTCTATGAGCTTCATCTGATATAACAATTAACTCCTCTGTATTTTCATAAGGTTCTTTAAGTCTTTCATTGAATTTATGTATTAATGAAAATATATATCTTTGATCCTCACCTAATAATTGTCTTAGATGTTCTCCACTAGATGCCCATACATTATTACTAGGTTTAACAGCTCCTACACCAACAAATGTTTTATAAATTTGCTCATCTAACTCTTTTCTATCCGTAACAATTAAGAAAGAGTGATTTCCTTTAATACATCTTAAAAGCTTCTGACAGAAAAATACTATGGAATATGATTTTCCACTACCTTGAGTATGCCAAAATACTCCTATCTTATTACTTTTAATCTTTTTAGACTCCTTAAATGATTCTATAGCTTTATTAACACCTAAAAATTGATGATTTCTAGCTAGTATTTTCACTTTTTTTCCTGAACTATCATCAAATAAAATAAAATTTTCGAATATATCCATAAAGTTTTCTTTAGAACACATACCTTTTAACATAGTTTCAAAATCTACAGAACCCGCTTCTTCTTCTTCAAGCCTCTTCCATTCATTGAAATATTCATATTTACTTGTTACAGCACCAACTTTACCTTCTATTCCATTGCTTAACATTACAACAGCATTATAGTTAAATAAGTGTGGAATAGTATCTTTATAATCTGTAAAATTATCTTCATAAGCATTTTTAATATCTTTATGAATATTTTTTAGCTCTATAAATAATAATGGAATCCCATTAACAAAACCTATTATATCAGCTCTTCTTCTATACAAACTTCCTTGTATCCATAACTCTCTTACTGCTATAAAACTATTTTGTTCTGGCTCTCTAAAATTAAAAACCTTTAATTTTTCTTCTGTTAATTCACCTTGCTTATTTTTAAATTGTACTTTTACCCCTTCTTTAAACAACTTATATTTTTCTTCATTAATATCAATTAACATTTTAAATAAATTATTCTCAGTTATTATTTCAGTAGCACTTTCATAAGCTTCATCAGGTAAACCAGGATTAAATTTCTTTAGTGCTTGCTTTAAATATCTAACAAGCACTACTTCCTTTTCAGATTTTCTCCCTAAAGGTCCATCTTTCCCTAGCTTTTCTGTGTTATAAGCATAAACAGTATCCCACTCTAAATTATATTTAAAATAATCTATTGTGGTCTTTTGTACTAATCCATCCTCTGAATACTCTCTCCTCAAACCTCAATCTCCCCCATAATTAACTTTGGTATTAATATATCTCTAGCCTCTATTAACTTGTCGTTTTGATTCCTTAAATTTGTTATTTGCTTAAAATTATAATCTACTATACCTGAAAATTTATCCATAATATCCTTACTTGGAATATAAATTTCTTCATCCTTTAAATATTTAAAATGCCTTGCATACGAATAATTTGATAAATCTATACTCTTAATCGCACAATAAAAATATTGTTGCGATATCTCTTGTGAATTACTATGTATCAATTGTGTTCCATCTGCACCACTTGCGAATGGAAAATCAACATATTTTACTATTCTTGTATGATCACCAAATATAATTGCTGGTATATCTGTTTCTTTAGCATCATCGTTATTTGTATAACCACCAATAAATTTTTTACTTTGATCTATTACCGGAATATTACCACTCTCCAAATATACATCTTTTCTTATTTTACTTTTTCTTTTAAATTTTAATATAAGTTCTCCTACCTTTTTCTTTTTCCATCCCTTAGGTATTCCATAAAAAAATTCACACTTATCACTTTCTGGAAGTCTAAAGTTAACAAACCATTCTTTGTAAATTAATTCTACACTTTCTTCTAGTAGTTTTATTCTCTTTAAATTATTTTCTATCAACTCATCATATGAAGATAAAATTTTAACTATTTTATCCTGCACTTTCTTTTCTGGTAAATAAATATCAATATTAGCTAAATCATTTGCTGACAATTCTATTTGATTGGTAGCACCTTTTCCCATTGATGTTATTAATGATTCACTTAATCTTATAAAATACCCTAAAAATTTAGCATTAACATCTTTTGAAGGTCTCATTATAGTAACATGAGTATCAACTGTAATATTATCATTTATGTTATTTATTTGAACTGTTCTACCTAACGTTCCAGTACCTGTAGAGTTTATTAATATATCTCCTTCGATCAAAAATTTTTCTTCTGCTATTTTTTTCTCTTTACTTGTTAATCTTGCAAACGTTAAATCAACCCTATTGTCTCTGATACATTTTTGGTTTATCACTAAAATCCCATCATTATCTACATATCTAGGTGTAACACCTCTTTTTATTAATTCTGTAACCTCTGAAACTTTTTTCTTCACCATTATAATCCTAACTCCTCAAAGTTTACTTTTATAATTTGAGCTAACTCTGATGCTTCTTCGTTTAATGAATCTAATTCTATTTGTATCTCTTTAAGTCTTTCTTCAAAATTAAAATCTTCATCAATAGTTTGTGAAACTCCAACATATCTCCCCGGTGTTAAGCTCCAATCATTTTGCTCTATGGTATCTCTATCTACTAACTTACATAATCCCTCTATATCTTCTAGTTGTGCATTGATAAACTTTGTTTGTAACCACTTTACTTGAGAATATATATAATTAACATATTTAATGTCATCTATTAGCTTTCTTCTTAACTCTTCAAAGTTTTTTCTATTTTCTCTAACTACTTTTGTATTCCACATATCACTCTTTTTAGCATTTAAGTCTTTTTCTGCTTTATCTAAAATATTATTAGTTTCTTTGTATAAGTGATCTATTGTTTTTAAATTTAGCTTAAGTTCTTTTGATATATTATCAAACTCAGTATATATTTCTCTTTGTGAACTATTATGGTCTTCTATATTGTTAAAAGTCTTATCAGTATATGACTTAACCTTATTTAAGTAATCTTGTATTTCACTATTAAATTTCTCTTTGTCTACGAAATACTTATCAATATCTTTTTCTAGAGCCTTTAGTGATCCATAATATTCTGCTTTTTTTTCTTTCTCTTCATCACTAGCTAACTTAAATGAATTAAATTCTTGAAGTTGGTCAACTAATAATTGTAATACTCCTTCAAAATCCTTAGATTCTTCATTTATCTTATCTGCTTTATTAGAATATTCAAGTATGTATTCTTCTATTAACTTTAGATACTTTTTATTTTTCCCTCTATATAGCCACACAATAGCTGTTAAGTTTTTAAGTTGTTCTGGTGAGAAATCATTTATTGTTCTATTAACTTTTCTAAAAACATTTCTTGCATCTATCATTAATACTTTATCTTTATTATCTTCTAGTTTGCTCTTATCAAAGAACCATAAAGTACAAGGTAAGCTTCTAGTATAGAAGAAGTTAGTTCCTACAGATATAATTACATCAACATCTCCTGATCTAACTAAACTTTCTCTAATATCCTTTTCTTTTCCACCTGCATCTGTTGCTGAACTTGCCATTACAAATCCGCCCCTACCAGTTTTATTTAGATAAGAGTTAAAATATTGAATCCATAAATAGTTACCATTGCTTACTGTTTTACCTTTTGAACTTATTCCTGGTAAGCCATATTTTAATCTAGGGTCTGCCTTAATCTTTTCACTATCCACTCCATCAACATTAAAAGGAGGGTTAGCCATAACATAATCGCACTTACCTAATAATTCATGCTTATCTTCATAGAATGTATTTCCTTGAATTACTTTTCCATTTAGACCGTGAACAGCTAAGTTCATTTTTGCTAACTTAGTATTTAAATCAGCTTTCTCTTGCCCATAAAAAGTAATTTTATCATTAGCATTATTACCATGAGATTCAACAAAGTAACCTGTTTGTACAGCCATACCTGCACTACCGCATGCGGGATCAAATACTACTCCACCTTCTGGTTCAATTACATTTACTATCATCTGAACTAGTGATATAGGAGTAAAAAATTCCCCCCCTTCTTGTGCTCCACTCATGGCAAACTTATTTAAGAAATATTCATATATTCTTCCAAATACATCTCCCGTAGCCTTTTGTAATTCATCACTATTAAATATTCTAATTAAATCGGCTAACAAATCATTATCAAAAATATTATAGTTTTTAGGTAATGCTCCTGCTAAAGTCTCATATTCCTCTTCTATAGCTTTCATTGCATCATTAATTGCTTTACCAATGTCTGCTCCCTCTTCTAAATCTAATAAGTAATCATATCTAGCTATTTGAGGGATATAAATAGCACTTTTGCTCATGAAATCTTCTTTTGTTACAGGTCTTTTTCTACCATTTCTTGATGGTAATGTAGCTTCTATTTCTTCCTTAACTACTAAAAATCTATTGTATGCATGTCTAAGGAATATTAATCCTAGAACTGGCATACTATATTCTGATGCAGTCAACTTAGAATTTGCTCTAAGTTGATCTGCTCCTTCCCATAAATCTTTTTCTATTTTCTTTATATCTATCATTTTATCCTCCTACAGTAATACATTTTACTATACTACTATTTCAACAAAATATTTCTTTTAAAATGGATTTAATCCATTTATCAAGTAAACCTTCATTCTTCCTTTGTGAATTAAATCTATACATCTTAAATTCAGCATATGCTAGTGCCTATCGATACCCTATTAAAAATTTATCTAACTAGTGTATACTCATACATTTATTGATTTTATTTTATGAATTACTAATACCATTAGTTTGATATAACCATATTAGAACATCCTCTGTCATTCTTAAAGCCATAAAAGCATCTTCCATAGTAGTAACTTCGCAATCAACACCATTTGTAGTTATATTACCTTCATTAGCATGAGCACCTAGAGCACAACAAAAAGTATATACTCTATAAATTAAATTATATCTTGGATATTGGTAACGGTTATCAATGTTGGGACTATTCTCACTATATTTCATTATTGGAATATCATCAATTTTAGTGATATTAGCAATATTTTTATCTTTTTCACAGGCTTTTTTAAGTCCGTCTTTCCATTTTCTTTGCTCTTGTTTATTGATAGTAAATATACCAGTTATAGTATTTCTACAATGCGCAATACAACCTACCTCATCACCATTACTATAAGCTTTTATAGCATCTGTATAACTCTTTTCAATATCTGAATAATTATCTGCTAACCAATGTATTAAAATATTATCATCATCATAACTACTTTCTACTACTCTATTAGCAAAAGGAATAACTCTTAATCCATCATCAGTAAATACTATATCTAAGTTAAGCATATTTATATTGCTTCTTAATAGCTTAAATTCCTTTGAAGGATAATTTTTCAATATAATATTTTTATCTATTATACTTTTCTTTTCTAAGTATTCCTCTATATCAAATAAACTTCCAAATCCATAAGCACTTCTCTTCTTTAATTTTTTATCTATATCTACATCAAATATCTTTAGTATATTTATTTTATCAATTATGCTATTTACCAAGCTTAAAAACTTATTTTGCTCCTCTTCTAGTCTCCCTAATATTTCATTTAAGGCAGAATAACATCTATCATTGTGATAGTATTCAATTTTCCAATTAATCTCATTCTCTTTTGTAATTAACCAATGTTTCTTATGCTCGTAAGTATCTGATAAACCTGCATTATTAAAAATTTTTTTCCAAATATCAACTTGTGGAATTATTAAATTAGTACTTGATAAAATATCCGCTATTTTCGATATAGCTATTTGCTTAATATTATCCATATACACTCCTTCTTGTGCAAGCATAAAACTTACATATTATTTTATAACTATTATTATATAACATTTACAAATGTATTAATACTTCTTGTATGAGGCTACAATTTCATTAAGTAAATATTTAATTAAAGATATCTTTTCTTAATTTCATTATAATTACCTATATCTTCAGAAAGCAAAAAAGGTCTATAAAGACCTTTTTAATATATCATTTTATATCTTTCTGTTGTTTAATACCCAAACTCCAGTTATTATCTTTTTTTATAATGCACATTTAAGAATTCGTCAGACCTTAACTTCCCCATAACTAATACTATTGAATTAACTTATTTTAATTTTCTGTGCACTTCAAGCCCCAATTTTAAAATTTACTTTCTTAATTTTCTATTATGTAAAAATAATATTAATTTTTCTTATTTGCCATTTATTAATATTAAGTATATTCCACTTATTTTTTTCCTTTTGTTTTATTTCTTTACTTAAATCATCTGGAAAATCAAAACACGTTGAAATGCTTATAATTAATGCTCCTAATGTTAGTCCAAATACTGACCTTTCATTAATAATTAAATAACCATTTATATTCAAGACAGCTAATATTCCAAGCACTATAACCATTAACCTCTTGTCTTTATTCATAATCCTCACTCCCTATCTATAATAATTATACATTATAAAAGCATATTTCTATAAAAAACCTCGACAACACATTTCTGTATTGTCGAGGTTTTCATGGTGGAGGCGAAGGATTACATTTAAAATCCACCATTAGCTAATTATTCATAAAATTTTTTTCCATAAAATCTAGAAATCTAATAACTTGCAATAATATATCTTCAAACACATCAGCATAACTCTTATTCCCTATATCAAATTCCTTTGATATTTTTTTATAATTGCTACCTTTTCTATGCCCACTACTAGATGATCTTAACTCCTGTAAATTCCTTAAAAACTTAATCTCTACTTGATATTCAGTAACTTCTTTTTCAATTAACCATTTTTCTAACTTTGTTATGCTTCCCTTTAAATTTTCATATTTATTCACTAATTGTCTATCAATTTCTTTTTCATTTAAAGAATCTATTATAGTCTTTACTAATGATAAGGTTAATGTGTCTAATTCTGCAATTGAATCATTTATAGGTATTCTTAAATGATTCAAATTATATTGATCATTCTCTGTTAAAGGTAAAAAAAGATTCCATTTATACTTTTCTACCCACTTTTTATTAAATGAATTGAATTTTTGTTTAAATATTAAATCCACTGATTCTGGATCTGTAAATTGAGCTAAAAAATCTCTCTTAAATTTTGTATTACTAATAGTCTTATCACATTGTACATTAAAACTTTTCCAATATAATTGTTCTTTATACGTTAAGCTTTTTCCTAAATCCCCTAAATATACTGAAACATAATCCTTATCTTGATTGTCTAGATATAATGACCATAATCCACCATATCTCAAAATACCATCTTCTACAGAATAAATTTCTGGCTTTGAATAATATTTATTAAGAACATCTTTTGTAAAAAATACTGATGTTAAATAATGTGGTGCATTAGGATTACTTCCAAAATAATTTGATAATTTATCAGGATTACATTCGAATTCTAAATCATTACCATCCTCATCATTGCCAATAATAAATTTTTCATATTTTGCACCCTTATCATAAGGCCAATATCCACATTCCTGAATTGCAGTTCCACATATAATCTTTTTCCCATTTAATCTTGTAAATCTATCACTATTATATTCACCAATACATATATCATAATTTGTATTTTCATCCACATAATATAGACTATCTTGTTTTAAACCTATTTGATCTAATTTCCCATTTTCTCTATATTGAATATCAAAATAAATAGCTAAACTCATATTCTTAACTGCTAAAAATCTCTTTAAATATTTTAATTTAATATATACATCACTATTATTTTCTATCTTTATTACTACTTCTTCTCCATTTTCTACATTTATATATTCATTTTTTTTCATATCATAATATAAATTATTTATTAGCCTAAATTCCTCTATAATCTCTACATATCCTTCTCTTAATCCTGAAAATTCTCTTACATATACTAAAGGCTCAATACCATTATCAAGACAACTAAATCTATTGTAAACACCATCTTCCGACCCACCATAAATAGTGAATCCTGGTATCCCATCACCTATACTCAAATCCCAATCTGCCTTTTGCAAAATGTCTTTTTTAACTTCTTTTTTTATTAAAGCACTCCAATATAATGCATCATATCCATCCACTTTTTCATGAGTATATACTGGTATCATAAGTTCATTCCCTAAATTATTCTTAATAAAAATTTGATTTTTATCTTGATAGTACCTTTGTTTATTGTCCATAAAATCTCCCCTTTTATCCCTTTGATATTTAGATTTATGCATGTTTCGTCTATTAGCACTCATACATCAAGAGTGCTGATAACCACATTTTACTCTCTTCTATTTTCCTTTTCAACATTTATTTCAAAATAATAGAAATGACCTAACTAACCTTTATATAAAAACTCTTGCTATATCTTTCATATAACTCATATCTCCTAATGCTACTTATTACTTCAACTCCATTACCGTTTTTAGGTAAAGAAAAAGACACATTGAAGATTATTTCAATGTGTTCTTTATTAACTACTACTTCTTCAATAAACTTCTGTGTAATTTTTTAAATTACAGAGTATTTATATTTATTACATAAGCACTAATGTTACTGTACCTTTTATACAATTCTCCCTCATTATTTTAAAGTTTTTCTTTACTTTTTATTTGGTCATCATTCCAAAGAGGTTCATCATTTGGAAATATTTCATCATGAGTTTTAAAATACATTTCTCTTACAACATCTATCCATCCATTAATATATTTCATAGCAACTACACCATCTCCATAAGGAAATATACCATAAAACATTGTTGTAATTTGAGCTAAAGAAATTGCAGAGTGTTCACCTGGAGTTGTAATACCATAATCACTTCTTCCCACTGCTATTACATTATTTGATCCCATATTTCCTAATCTTGAAAAAGTTCCTTGAGAAGATGCATGAATAATTTTATTAGCTAAATCATATTGTTTTCTCCATACAACCGTATTTATATTACAAGATTTTTGAATATCATTGAAACTAATATACTTTTTAGATATTGAAAATATTCCACTACTTCTAGCCCATTCATACCTATTCTCAGTATCGTAAGCTTCTATATAAGCTCTAGCTACTTCTTCTCCATATTCTGTTATAAATGATGAGATTACTGTTAACTCGTACATAGAACGCCATCGTGCATATGCACCATCAGCAAAACCATTCTTCATAAGTGTTATTATCTCAAGATATTCCTGTAAAGCCCTTCCATGGATATAAAGCATAGCATTAAAAGTATATGCCTTTTTGCATTTTAAATCTTCTCCCAATTCATTAACATATTTCACATATGATTCTGCCGATTGCAAAACCATAATATACATAGCTTCAGAAGCTACAAAAGCCCTACACCAACTATTTTCTTGTCTAGATAAAAACTCTTGTTCCTCTGTTCGAAAAAACATCACTTCTTCATACATAGTTTCTTTCATATAATTTAGTGTACTATCTGCAAGCTCAGAATAAGATTTTTTAAAAAAATTAGTTAAATCAATTTTTTCAACTTTTTTTATTATTTCACTAGCTTCTTCAATAGATTCTGCTTTTTCCAAACTTTCTTTTACTACTGCTAATAATGTTTCTTTTAAAAATTTACTTGTCTCATCATTCACCATTAATCAATTCCCCCCATACAGCACATTAATATTATCTAATTTTTTTATTTTAACATTATGTTAAACCTTATAAGTAATATACCAACACATTACAATTTTAACTAAACTAAAATAACCCACGATATTTCTATCATGGGTTTCATGGTGGAGGCGAGGGGACATGTACTCCTACATCTCTGCAAGCACTGACTATATATTCCTCCTCTACCATATTCTACTTATTAAGTTTAAATACGGTTTAGGACTCTTGGCGTATTATAGAAGCATAGTTTAGTTTGATATCTTCTATCTTAGTATTCCATAGATTTCTCCTTAGGAACCTATAAGTCGATACACGGCTGTTGAATTTCTTCACATACCACTCGGTATTGCCGTCAGCGTCATCTGTTACGGTTTCACCGATAAAGCCAAGTTTTCACTTAGAAATTACTTTCTAAGGCGACTCTTCTGAATCGAACCCCTGTCCGAAAGCCATTCCACATAAGCATCTCCGAGTGCAGTCTCTATTTTAACATTCCCTCTATAGAACCCCTAGAGACCGGGTTTCTACTTCAGTAGCTTCATAAATTCCGTTCCATGGTCAAAGCTTTCCATGGCTCGGTTCCCCACTAATCGGCGCCCTATCCTAAGCCGTGGGACTCAAAGGTAGGACGAGCGGCTATATTAAGCTGCTATTGCAAAATTGTCTTCTGCGTTTACATTTAATCCCATAGTTTTTTAAAGCGGGCCCATGAGTTCCCTCTACTCGCTTCCTATATGTCACGTACCCCCGTCGAAACCAGTACGCCCCCATGTTAGGTAGTGGCAATCATTAGTGATTACCACGTATATTCATTATAAACAATAACTATACTTATATCAAGTAAAGTTTTGTAAAAACTTTTATAGTGTTTATGGACATATTTCCTTTGGATTCTACATATGGCATTTAGTAAAACTATTTTAATCTAAAAAATGCTATTTTTTAATTATACTTTCGCACTAATTATAAATTCATTTTATTTTTATTGTGTATATCTAACTCTACTTATTTCACATAGGACATATCACTTAATCTCTTTATAATGTGCTTCCCACTGTTATCTTCTATAAAATAAGAAACCCCACCTGCTAATCCAAATAAATCACAGTTATTAAGTTCTTCTGGCTTAAGCCCCAACCACATTGCATTGAAAATACTTAATGTATCTCCATGAGAAACAATAATTATATTCTCTTCATCGCTGCTCATTATTTCATTGTAGAAAGGCTCTAGACGATTCCAAGTTTCTCTTCTAGATTCAGCATCTGGTATGCATCTATCATCAATAGTCTTCTCCCACGCTGTTTGATTTTCTCTAAGCCACTGCACGCTTTTACCTACAGCAGAACCAAGGTTACGTTCCCTTAGAGCTTCATTAATAATAGGTTTTAAGTTTAGATGTTCTCCTACAATTTCAGCAGTCTGTTTTGCTCTTTTTAAGTCTGAAGAATACATAACATAGACACTATCTTTTGAAAGTTCTTCTCTAAGTTTTATCCCAATGTTATTTGCTTGTTCTTTTCCTAGATCAGTTAAATCCCAATCTGTCCATGAACCAATCATCCCATTGGTATGATGCACTGATTGAGTATGCTGAATAGTAATTATTCTCTTCATCTCTTACCACTCCCCCTATTTAAACTTTCCCCACTTCATATGCAAATTTATATTTATGAAAGCAAACTCATTTTCATGCCTATTTCCATTGAGTAATTAAAACTTAACCAAATATAAAATTTGGTTAAGTTTTATCTATATCTTTCTTTCATTTGTCTGTCTATGTCTCTCTTAGCTGCTTTTTCTAGCATTACATCTCTCTTATCATAATCTTTTTTACCTCTACAAACTCCAAGGTTTACCTTTACTTTACCATCTTTAAGGTATAAGCTAAGTGGTATTAGAGTATACCCCTTTTGAGCTGTGTATCCTAAAAGTTTATCTATTTCTCCTTTGTGAAGAAGTAGCTTTCTTTCTCTAAGAGGATCTTTGTTAAATATGTTTCCTTGCTCATAAGGGCTTATGTGCATATTTTTTACGAAAATTTCTCCATTGTATACATCTGCATAGCTATCTCTAAGGTTTGCTTTTCCAGCTCTTATAGATTTAACTTCTGTTCCTACAAGTACTATTCCAGCTTCCATAGCTTCTTCTATGAAGTAATCGTGTCTTGCTTTTCTATTTTCTACTAGAGTTTTAGTTCCTAATTTCTTTGCCATGTTTTCACCTACTTTTATCATTAATATATAATTTTCTCATTATACATGTGATTTTACTAAATTTAAAATGTATTGTATAGTATATCCTATTTTTATTATAACCTAAAATAAAAATATTGTAATTATTAACCTTGAAATATATTTGAATCAAGTAAAAGTTGTCAATTCATTTCCTTAGAAATATACCTATTGGTTGTAACATTACAAAAGCTTCACTTTGTCTGATTTAGGGTGTAGCATCCACATAATAATTACTTAAAATTATAAGTTATATTAATTGAGTAAATTGCACAATTAATAATATTAAATAAAATTTTATGAAATTAAATATTCCAGACTTCCTATATTCCACCACCTTATACTTATTGATATGACTAGCATTGGGCTTCCTAGAGAAAATCTGTATTTTAACTATTTAAAACTAAAAATATTTATATAGATAACTTTTTAAAATTTTATATAGATATATATGAAACATTTTAACATGTTAAAATGTTAAAATTTTAAAACCTTGCATAGAGAACTTTTTTAATATTTTTATAGAGAAAATTTTATATATCTAGGTAATTTTCCTCATAAATGCATATTTATTATTTGAATGAAGATAGCTACTGCTATCAATATAAGGAGGAAATAATTATGCAATCTACAGTTTATGGCTTTAGCCAAAAAAATTTAATTAAATTGGGTCTAGATCTTTGTGATGCTATCATCCTTAGGTATTTTATTGATTGTAAGGAACATAAAAAAATGAGAACTAAGGTTATAGATGGAAATACTTATTATTGGGTCCGTTATGATAAAGTTTTAGAATATCTACCTCTACTTCGTATGAAAAAATATACAATTCAATCTAGATTTTTTAAGCTAAGAGATTTAGGAGTACTTACACATTATGTCTTAAGAGAAGGTGGCACATATTCTTATTTTGGTATAGGTGAAAATTATATAAGCCTTATACCTGAATGTGAAGAATAAACTTCTCTTAGCTAAATCAAAGATGCTATATTTTAAAATGAAACTCCCCATCATATACATTTGGTGAAGCTTAGAAGAGCTGTCTCAGGTAGAATTTTAATTCTACTTTGAGACAGCTCTTCTAATTTGATTTGATTTAATGAATTATATAAGGGTATTTTTTAAATCTGCTGTACCTTAGTTCAACAGAATTAATAACATTTTAAAAGTTTTTAGTGTCACTTAAAAATCTACTTTATTACCATAGTAAGTACATTCAAATAGTCTTTCCATAGTTTTGTCATCTATTTCTCTTGGGTTTGAGCCTGTGCATGCATCAAGTACTGCATTGTGAGCTATAAACTCAAGGTTTGCTTTGAAGTCTTCTTCAGTAACACCGTATTCCTTCATTGAGTGAGGAATACTTAATGCAGTGTTTAATCCGTTGATCATTTCTATCAATGAGTCAGTTAATTCTGCATCTGTGTTTCCTTTTAGTTTTAACATCCTAGCTATGTCTGCATATCTATCTTCACACTTGCTTCTGTTATACTCTATTACATATGGAAGGAAGATTGCGTTTGCACATCCATGAGGAATGTGGAACACAGCTCCTGTTTTGTGAGCCATTGAGTGAACTATTCCTAGTAATGCATTTGAGAATGCCATTCCTGCAAGGCATTGAGCTTCATGCATTAAGTTTCTTGATTTTTCACATCCATTATAAGAATCTACTAAGTAATCTCTTACCATTTCAATAGCTTTTAATGCTAATGGATCTGAAAAGTTTGATCTTAATGATGCTGTGTATGCTTCTATAGCATGAGTTAAAGCATCCATTCCAGTATGAGCAACTAGAGTCTTTGGCATTGTTTGTGCAAGTGCTGGGTCTACTATTGCTATATCTGGTGTTATATTGAAATCAGCTAATGGATATTTAATTTTAGCTTTGTAATCAGTAATTACAGAGAATGCTGTAACTTCTGTAGCTGTACCACTAGTTGATGGTATTGCAATAAATTTTGCTTTTTGTCTTAATTCCGGTAGTCCAAAAGGAACAACGGCTTGTTCGAAAGTAAATTCTGGGTATTCATAAAATATCCACATTGCTTTTGCTGCGTCTATTGGAGATCCTCCGCCCATGGCAACTATCCAGTCTGGCTCAAAGCTTCTCATAGCTTCTGCACCTTTCATAACAGTTTCTACTGATGGGTCTGGTTCTACCCCTTCAAATAATTCAATCTCCATACCTGCTTCTTTTAAATAGTCTTCAACCTTTTGTAGGAATCCGAATTTCTTCATGGATCCACCACCAACAACTATGAAAGCTCTCTTTCCCTTTAAAGTTTTCAGAGTTTCTAAAGCTCCTTCTCCATGATAAATATCTCTTGGTAATGTAAAACGTGCCATAATATGAACCTCCCCATTAAAAAACTTTAAATTTTGTTATTTATTTAACATTTACAATCTAAGTATAGCATAAATTTTTAGAAAAGCTAGTACTTTGTGAAAATTTTATTCAATTTGTTTATGTTTTTAACAATCTTTTAATATTGCTGCTTATAGGTACAAGCCCTCTGCAATAACTACCTTTTATTTAGTTAATTTAAAAGTAAATTGCATAAAAAAGATGAGTCCAAGTTATATTCAGTTAATGAACATAATCTTAACTCATCTTTTATATTGTTAAGTTTTTATCTGTATCTTTTATTCTTCAAAAATAAGGTCATCTATATCTAAGGACATTTCTTCCTCTTCCTCATCTTCCTCTTTTGTCTTAACTATTTCAAAGTAAATATCATGAGCATCTATATCAACTTTAGAACAAACTACCTTAACTTCATCTCCCAATC
The DNA here is from genome assembly GCA_002316385.1 of Clostridium sp. UBA1056. Classification (GTDB taxonomy): domain Bacteria; phylum Bacillota; class Clostridia; order Clostridiales; family Clostridiaceae; genus Clostridium_J. Next base: position 3,582 of record DCDL01000052.1, on the reverse strand, counting down.
TGTAAATATTCTTAGTTCTCTCTCCAATTAAAGCTAGATGTCTTTCATCATAGATATAGTAATCATCATGAAGCTCACTAATGTGAACTAAACCTTCTATAGTATTAGGAAGCTCAACGAACATTCCAAAGCTAGTTACAGAAGATATTATTCCTTCGAACTCTTCTCCTATCTTATCTAGCATGTATTCAGCTTTCTTTAAGTCATCTACTTCACGTTCTGCTTCTACAGCCATTCTCTCTGTGTCAGAGGATTGTTTTGAAGCATCTACTACAAAAGTTTTTAGTCTCTTTTCTCTCTTAGGAGTTAAACCTTCATTTATCATTTCCTTTATAATTCTGTGAATTACAAGGTCAGGATATCTTCTTATTGGAGATGTAAAGTGACAATAGTATTTAGCTGCAAGACCAAAGTGTCCTACACATACTTGAGAATACTTAGCCTTCATCATTGATCTTAAAAGTAAAGTACTAACTACTGTTTCTTCCTTCTTACCTTTAACCTTTTCTAGAATCTTTTGAAGTTCTCTTGGATGAATTTCTTCCTCTTTAAATCTTACGTGATATCCTAAGTTATATACGAATTCGCTAAAGTGAAGCAATTTTTCCATGTCAGGATCTTCGTGAATTCTATATACGAATGGTGCATTAAGCCAGAAGAAGTGCTCTGCTACTGTTTCATTACAGATAAGCATAAACTCTTCTATTATTCTATTGGCAATAGCTCTTTCACGAGGTAATATATCAATTGGCTTACCATTTTCATCTAGAATTATTCTACACTCATCAAAGTCAAAGTCTATGGCACCTCTTGATAATCTCTTCTTATTTAAGATTTCAAATAATCTACCCATGTTCTTAAACTCTTCATGAAGGTGTTTATATTTTTCTATGGTTTCAGCATCCTCATCTCTAAGAATCTTAGTTACATCAGTATAGGTCATTCTTTCATTAGTTTTTATTACACTTTCAAAGACATCATGATCTACTACTTTTCCTGTAGAATCGATTTCCATAAAGCAGCTAAGTGCAAGTCTATCTACCTTTGGATTTAAGCTACATACTCCATTAGATAGCTTTCTAGGAAGCATTGGAATAACTCTATCAATTAGATATACAGAGGTACCTCTTTTAAAGGCTTCCTTATCAAGGACATTATTTTCTCTTACATAGTGAGATACGTCTGCAATATGAACTCCCAGCTTAAAGTTTCCATTTTTAAGGATTTCTACTGAAACGGCATCATCTAGGTCCTTTGCATCCTCTCCATCTATAGTAACCATGGTTACATCTCTAAGGTCTCTTCTTCTATCTATTTCACTTTGAGGAACTACATCTTCTATTCTTTCTGCATATTCCTCTACCTGTATTGGGAACTCTTCAGGAAGATTATGCTTTCTAATGATAGTTAAGATATCTATTCCCTTATCTCCCTTTTCACCTAGGATTTCAATAACTTTTCCTTCTGGATTTCTTCTCTTCTCTGGCCAGCTAGTGATTTCTACCACTACTATTTGACCTGTTCTAGCTCCATTTCTATCATTTTTAGAAATGAATACGTCTTGGCCTATCTTTTTATCATCTGGCACAACAAATCCAAAGCTTTTGCTATCTTCATAGATTCCTACTAGCTTTTTATTTTTTCTTTCAACAATTCTGATAATTTCCCCTTCAGATTTTTTACCATTGTTTTCATCTTTTAATATTTTAACTAACACTATGTCATTATTCATAGCACTACTAACATTGCTAGCTGGAATAAATATGTCTGGCCTATCCTCTTCTACAATTACAAAACCAAAGCCCTTTTGATTTGCTGCAAAGACACCCTTAAGTATACCCATTCTTTCTGGTATTCCATATAGCTCTGCTCTATTTTTAATTATTTCTCCATCCTTCTCCATCTCATTTAATAAGATTGCAAACTCTTTAGACTCTTTCTTACTTATACCAAATATTTTAGATAATTCCTTTAGACTCATTGGCTTATAAGCTTTCTCTTTCATAAAACTTATAAGAACTTCTCTTATATTCATAATCCACTTCCTCTCATGCTCACCTTTGTTTTTTAGTAAATATATTTCTTAATATATATTATTAATCCGTTTATGATTAGTATACCTATTTACTATTATTATCTCATTAAATCTAGATTAGGCATCTGAAAATAA
>DCDL01000052.1:0-1318 GCA_002316385.1 Clostridium sp. UBA1056 | reverse complement strand
TTTTGAAGATGCCTTATATATATTTTACACAGTACACCTAGTTTACAATAGATAACAAAAAATTTCTATATTTATCTTATAACAGATATGATTATCATATACTTACTTTTACTTTTATGTATTTTTAATTAATTTTATTTATTTATTGGAATTTATTTATACAAGAAAAAATCCATCGGGGGTAACCAATGGATTTTTTCCTTGCAATAATATACAATTAAATTCGACATAAAATAACCGTATAACCCTTGGGGTTAGGCTATACAAATAAATAAAAAGGGGTTATTTATTCTATTTATATTTTTATTATATATATTATTTCTTATATTTTCAAGTAAATTTATAATAAATAATATAAATTTATTGTTAATTTTTATATTTTCTACATATTACCTCAAAGTGCATTAATATACAAGTTGATGTATTTAAATGAATTTAATTGCTATAATTTTATAATCTTCTTATATCTACACTTTGTAAATTAAGTTAAATTTTATAAATTATTTAATATATCTATTTCTTCTTGAGTTAACTCTCTATATTCTCCCTCTTCTAAGGTTTCATCTAGTTCCATTGGTCCAAACTTAACCCTTTTTAGATACACAACAGACTTGTCTAGGGCCTCAAACATTCTTTTTACTTGATGGAACTTTCCTTCTTGTATTGTAACTAAAACTTCAGAACCATCCTCTGTAGAAGAAATTATCTCTAAATTTCCTGGCATGCACTTATAACCATCATCTATGACAATGCCTTTTCTAAAGCTTGCTATATCCTTTTCATCTACAGGTTTATCTATCTCTGCATAATAAACCTTATCTACATGATTTTTAGGAGAAATTAATTTATGATTTAAAGCTCCATCATTAGTAAGTAATAAGAACCCTACTGTATCCTTATCTAATCTACCTACTGGAAATGGCTCAAATACTTGATATTCTGGATCTAATAAATCTATAACAGTTTCATCATAATTATCAAAGGTTGCACTCACTACTCCTGCTGGCTTATTTAAAAGCAGGTAAACGTATTTTCTATACATTACCCTTTCTCCATTTACTTCAATAACCGCTGCCTCTGGGTCTATCTTAGTTGCACTGTCCTTTATAATCTCTCCATCAACTACAACCTCTCCATTTTTACAGCTAGCTTTAATCTCCTTACGGCTTCCATATCCCAAGTTACCTAATACTTTATCTAAACGCTCCATCTCATACCATCCTTTATTAATTTTTATCTATATGCTAATTTACTATCTGCGTCTATGTTAACTAGTAATAATATTATTAGTATTCGCTAAGGCATCTGAAAATAAATA
>DCDL01000058.1 GCA_002316385.1 Clostridium sp. UBA1056 | reverse complement strand
ATGGTGCTATAGATGGAATGTTAAGAGTTAATAAAGCATACGGTAAAACAGAACAAAACATGTTACCATTAAGAACTCCTGTATTTCTTAAAGATGCAGTTAATAATAATAAAGTTACAATCAATTCGAATCCTGGATATATAAAATACACTGTAACTGAAGATTTGACATCGTGGAAATATATACATTGGGGATTTATTGATGGATTGGGATTAAAACCTAAGACTAAATATACTTTAATATTTGGTAAAGGTACAGGAGCATATCAAGTTAGATTAATGGATGGGAGTGCTTTAAATCCTAGTTCAGATTATGTAACTATAAAAGATGGTATGGGAGTTTTAACGACTTATGATAATGTTGTTTCTACAAATGTGATATATATAGTTCCCTTTATAGGCACTGGGACATATGAATGTTCAGATTTAATGGTTTTAGAAGGAGATTGGACAAATAAAGAAATACCTCCATACTTCCAAGGGATTAGAAGTGTATCTGAAACTAAAGTAAACCTATTTAATAAATGGAATAGAGGACAAGTAGATTCAAATAATGGTCAACTAAAACCTATAGAGTTATCTTATTTTAGTGCATATTCAGACTATATAAGATTACAACCAGATAAGAAATATGTAGCAAACTTAAATGAAAAATATAGAACTTTTATAGCATTTTATGATTTAGATAAGAAATATATTTCAAGAACGGCGGCAAATCCAGTTCCACGTATAGCATTTGACACTCCTACAAATTGTTATTATGCGGTAATAACTCAATATGATGGAGATACATCTTTTAATGAAAGTTTAATGCAAACTGTAGTTCCTGAAATTATTAAAGATGTAAATTACGACAAAGGTTTAACATTTGTAACATGCGGTAAAAACTTGATAAACCCTGATACTTTAATTAATGGATGGTTAAATTCTGCTACAGGAGATTTTGAAAATAATAAAAGCAGATATATTACCGACTTTATAAAAGTTAATAAAGGTACAAAAATGTCTATAAGCAGATCAGGTGCAAATAAAGTTCCTGCCATATGGTTATATAAGTATAAATTTAATAAAACTTATATTTCAGGTTACATGCCTTTAATATCAGGTGAAGACAAAAAGTTAATAGACATAGATTGTGACTATATTAGAATAGGTATGCCTTACGGTACAATAACCGAGATAAAAGATGCACAAATTCAACTTGAACAAGGTGAAACTGCAACTAAATATGAAGCATACAGAGGTCAAGATAATTTAGTTCCATTAAAAGAGCCTTTAAGAAGTTTACCAAATGGAACAAGAGATATATTAGATTTAAATAAAAAAATTGTAATAAAAAATGCTAATAAAATTATTTTAAATGGTGAGCAAGATGTTGTATTAGCAGCAACTAAAGCAAACACTGTTATATTTGCCATTGATGTATCCCCTGAACTTGTTTATACAGATATATATAATATAATATGTGATAAATTTAGTACTGGAATAAATATAGTAAATGTCGATGTGGATGCTGAAGGTATAAGAATAGTTTCTAATGCTTCAAGAGTTTATATTAGTATATTAAAATCCAAACTAACAACACAAGATGTTCCAGGATTTAAAACATGGTTAAAAAACAATCCTACTACAGTTTATTATCAACTTGTAATACCTGTAGAAACTCCTATAAAAGTGGATCAATACATGAAGCAATTTAAAGATGGCTATTTTATAACAGACAGAAGTTTAATATCACCTACAGTTGAATTTGATTATTCCACAAGCCTAGCAAGTGCAGTATCTACAATCAAAGAGGCTACAGAGAGTAATACAACTGCTTTAAATATTCAGCAAGGAGAAATTAAGGCTATAATAAGTAATACTACAATAATTAAAGGTGGTAAGACATTACAACTTAAGGATGAGTATAATTCTACTGTAGCCACAGTGGATTCTATTAATAAGACCATAGGACGTCATACAAGTACTATAGATGCTTTATCGGGACAAATAACTGAGGTAGAAACTAAAACTAATGAAGTGAAAAAGACATTAGATGGTACTACAGCAACTGTTACTGCTCATGCTAAGAGTATAACCGGACTTAATTCTACGGTTACTGCACAAGAAACTAGCATTAAACAACTCAAAGAGAGCATATCTTTAAAGGTTAGCAAAGATGATGTAACTAATACTGTTAATGGTGCTATAGATAATATTAGTGTTGGTGGAAGGAATTATTATAAATCAACAACAAATATTTCAGCTGTTAATAATCAAACCTATACTAGACCACACAATGAATGCCCTAATGGATTATATTTTGTAGGTAATTCTAGTAACAATGGTATATTAAGGTTTAATAATGTTATAACATCTAATGGCTATTGGACAGTGTCATTCGAGTTTAGAGGATCTCAGAATACCCCTATTAAGCTTAAAGTGCAAATATGTGATTTAGGTACCGCAACAGTTACTACTACAAGTGATAATACTTGGTCTAAAGTATCAGTAACAGTCAATGTTACAAATTATAGTAGTGATGTTTATAATTTTGTTGATTTTGAAAATATACAGTGGGCATACTTTTTTATAAGAAATTTAAAAATAGAAAAAGGAAACAAAGCCACAGACTGGACACCAGCTCCAGAAGATGTAGATGCATCTATAAAAACTGTGTCTGATAAAAATGCAGAAATAGCTATTAATCTAGATAAAATTAGTAGCAAAGTAACTTCCGTAGAGCAAACCACTCAAAGGAAAGTTGTAGCTTTTAGGTATATAAGGGATTGGTTAAATGGTTCTACTGCAAATACAAGTAACCATTGGGTCGAGCTAAAGGTGATGGCTGGCGATACTAACATAGCAAAAGGGTTAGTACCAACAGGAAGTGTAGTTTTAAGCAATCCAGCCTATTTGACAGATGATGATACTAAGGCAGATAAATATGTTAGTTGTGCTTCTGGGAATTGGCAGTATGTACAACTTGATTTAGGCTCAATAAGAAGTGATATAGATATGTTAAAGATATGGCATTACTATTCTGATGGAAGAATATACAAGCATAAATTGCAAGTATCTAGTGATGGAGTAACTTGGATTGATTTATTCAATAGCGAAGTTAGTGGAGGTTATAAAGAAACTGCTAATGGAAGAACTCATATCATAAATGAGACTTCAATAGATGCTAGAATTAAAACCGCAGAACAAAAAATAACTCCTGATGCTATTATAAGTTCTGTTAATACTGCGTTAGGCGATGGTAAGTCTATTAATACAGTTTCAACTAAGTTGGATAAGAATGGATTTACAATATATAATGGAGCATTAACTATAAAAAATAAAGCTGGTGCTACAGTATTATATGGAGATACTAATGGTGATATAACTTTTACAGGAAGATTACAACCTAACGATTACCAAATAAAATTATTTGGAGATAATTGCAGAATAGATGGCTCTGATAGTGCTATTCGTATGCAGTATAATCCAATTACTTATATCTCAGTAGATAGTGCTGGTGCATTTAGATTATTTAATGGTAATAGCAATGGTGGTACTAGATATGTATCTATTAATTATGGTTATGATGGACATGCAATGATTTACAACAATGCAACAATGCTTAAACTCTTGCACGGATCAATTCCACAAGTGCAAGCACGTTATACAGGGGATGATGGTTATTGTAGCATGGCGGCTAGTGAATTTATTGCTGCTTCTAGTATAAAATTTAAAACTAATATCCAAGAACCTAATGATATAAACTTCTTGGATATACTTAAAAATAGTAGGATTAAAAAATATAATCTAAAAACAGAAGTAGAAACTGTAAATAAAATGTCTACTGGTATAGATGAAAATGGGAATAGTATAGAAGCAGATGTCAAGCTAGGATTTATTCTAGAAGAACTTACAGAAGAAGCGCGAAACGTATTAAATCCTTATAATAGTGATGGGATTAACCAATATAGTATGTGTAGTATACTTTGGAAGATAGTACAAGAGCAACAGGAAAGAATAGAGAAATTAGAAGCACTTAATGCAAATTAAGTGCTTCTAATTTTTAGATATGGAAGGTGTACCATGAATTATGAACTGATAGAACATAAATTAGGAGTGCATGATACTAGGCTAAATGACCACAGCAAACGTATAGATGAACTTGAAAGAGGAAGAGCTGCTACAGATGTTAAAATGGATAATCTGTGTGAAAAACTTGAAGCACAAATAAAGAGTATAAACTGGTTAATAGGACTTATGTCGACAAGCCTCATAGGATTCTTTTTTTATGTGATCCAGAGCAATATTTTTAAATGAAAGGGGTGATGAACAATGGATTTTATTAACTACATTACAGAAAATGCTCTAATACTTATACCAGTAATTTATGTATTGGGTATGATTTTGAAAGGTACTGAAAAGGTACAAGATAAATATATACCTGTAATCTTATTACCTTTAGGCATAGGTTTATCCATGTGGCTTATGGGATGCAATATTAATGCTTTAATACAAGGGGTACTAGTAGTAGGGACAAGTGTATATGCAAATCAATTGATAAAACAAATTAATAAGTGATTGTGAAATGAATGATAATGTACTTGTTATAATAAATGACTATATTGAAGTTGAACATAAAATATTTCTAGATGAACTTGAACTTAATAGAATTATAAATAAACAACAAAAATATGTGTTATTGAATAAATACTATAATAAATGTACTGATTAAGAAATAGCAACTGAACTTTGTATCAGTAGACAAGCAGTAGGTAAAATACACAAATTAGCAATTATAAACTTGAAAGAGTGTTTAGAATTAGAAAAAGTAGGTTAAAAAGAAAGAAGGATTTTAATTATGGTTGAAGTACAACTAAGCTCAATGAAATATTTAGTAGGAAATACATGGAGTAGACTGGTTGGAGGTGTATCTGAAAGTAGAATAGATGGTATAGAATTAAAAACTTCATCTAGTAAGCCTTATATGTTGCATTATAGAACATATACAAAGGAAAAAGGATGGCTACCATATGTTACAAGTTTAGAAGGTGACTATGCTGGACTTCCAAATTTAGCAATGGAGGCATTACAGATAAAAGTAAGTGATATTAGTGGTAATTTTTTAGACAGTGATTATGTTGTTATGTATAGAACTTATAACAATGGAAATTGGCTACCATGGGTTAGTAATGCAAATCCAACAATAATGAACAATATAAAATCTAAATATAACTTACCAGGAACTTTAGATACTTCAGGATCAGATGCAGGACTGCCTGGAAGCGGTTCCAATGTAAATAGAATTGAAATTAGAGTTTTTGAAGGCGAATTTGATGATTCTGATGGTGTAAGTTATGGAGGTGGAACAACATTACCACCAGTAGGCGGTATTAAAAAAGTATTCATTGATCCAGGCCATGGTGGTAGTGATCCAGGTGCTGTAGGTAATGGACTTAATGAGAAAGATGTTGTTTTATCTATATCAAAAAAAGTAGGTAATATATTAACACAAAATGGTATATCTGTTGCGTATTCTAGAACATCTGACGCATACGTAAGTTTAGAAGGAAGAGCAGAGCAGGCTAATAGCTGGGGTTCAACACTATTCGTATCTATTCATACTAATGCAGCAGTTTCATCAGCTCTTGGAACAGAGTGTTATACTTATCCTAACACTGATGATAAAAATAAAGAATTATCAAGGAATATATCAGAAGCTATAGCTAATAAATTTGGAATCTCTAATAGGGGGCATAAAGAAGAAGATTTCGCAGTATTAAGATTAACAAATATGCCTGCAATACTTGTTGAAACTGCCTTTATAACCAACTCTAGTGATGCTGATTTGTTAAGAAGCAGACAAGATGACTTTGCTACCACAATTGCTAATGAAATATTAAATTACTTTGGAGTGTAATTAGTAATACTCTTATTTTTATATTAGGTAAATAGATATTATTTATTTAAAATTTTAAAATGTTAACATTTTAAAACTTTATCTATGAAACATTTTAAAATGTTCCATAGCCCCCTAGGTGTATTTCACAGCTTAACTAAAGAATTCTTCTTCAAGAGCCATTTGCATAAAATGGTCTTTTCTCTTATCTTTCCTTACCTTTTAAAGTGAAAAATGAAACATAAGCACTTTTATACGATGACTACCCGCTCTAATACTCCCATCTTCTCAAAGTGGGAGTATTAGAGCGGGTACGACCCTGGATAACGATTTTCCCTAAAGGACAACGACTTCTTAGTATCAAAAATACTGATACTAAGAAGTCTGTTAGTAAGCTTTAGTGGAAGTAAAAACCCACTCTGAAGTAAAGAAAACTGTTTATATAAAAGCATATTTTAACCTTAATATATATGAAAAATAAAAACAGGGTTTCATATATTTTTTAAAATGAGGTTATAAAAAATAGAACAAAATAAGAAGTACTTACCATAAATTGAATAAATATCAGTCAATTAAGTGATTGTCATAATTGTAAATGGTATTCTGGAGATACTTTAATTTATATGCTATTTTTAACTGATAACATTAGAATTAAGCCAACTTAAATTATGAGATACATAAAAGTCCATATCTTACAAGGAAGTAATCTCTATTTTAAAATTGCAAATTTCACTAAGTTATTTATATTAAATAAATTCTTATTTTAAATGAAGAATTGAAGAAGTACTATCCTAAAACAGTATTGAAATGTGTAATTATATATTTTAATATTGCTTGGATAATAAGTAAATGCTGTAATAAAGGTGACTTTGTTAGGATTTTAAATGTAATTACATTAATAGTTAAATCAAAGAAACACTTCTTTTAAATGATACTTTTAAAAAAAATGTATTTTCAAACTATTTATTTTGTAGGAGATATATGTAAGGATATCCACTAATTAATTGAAAATTCAGCACAGTTCTACTTCACATTATTGAAGATTTATGATAAACTTGTTTTTACCTAGAGGTTCTTTAGCAACAAATTTAAAACCACTTCACCTTATTTAGTTTTTATCTTATGTTATAGGAGGAAAATATGATGAAGAATTTGATGAAGAAATGGAATCAATTAAGTTTAGTAAAACGAATAATTATAGGTTTAATCATCGGTATTATATTGGCTGTAGCCATTCCTGATGTAGCAAAACCAATAGCAATTTTAGGCTCTTTATTTGTAGGTGCTTTAAAAGCCATTGCACCTGTTCTAGTATTATTCTTGGTAATAGGAGCCATTTCCCAACACAAAAGTGGTCAAGAAACCAATATGAAAACCGTTATTCTACTTTATCTTTTAGGAACATTCTTAGCGGCACTTACAGCCGTTGTTGCAAGCTTTTTGTTCCCGGTAAGCCTAACCCTTGCAGCTGGTGTTGAAAATGTTACACCTCCTGGTGGTGTAGTTGAGGTTCTTAAGGCATTACTATTAAACCTAGTTGATAATCCAGTAAAAGCACTTTTTAATGCAAACTACATTGGTATATTAGCTTGGGCAGTAATTCTTGGCCTTGCTTTAAAAAATGCCGCTGATTCTACAAAATTAATGATTTCTAACGTTTCTGATGCATTATCTCAAGTGGTTGTATGGGTTATAAACTTTGCACCATTAGGAATCATGGGCCTTGTAATAGATACTATTATCACAAGTGGTATAGCTTCACTACTTAGCTATGGAAAATTAATTTTACTTTTGATTGGCTGTATGTTCTTTGTAGCTCTTGTTGTGAATCCAATTATGGTGTACGTATATATTCGTCAAAATCCATACCCACTTGTATTTAAATGCTTAAAAGAAAGTGGCATTACAGCATTCTTTACACGTAGTTCAGCTGCTAACATTCCTGTAAATATGAGTTTATGTGAAGAGCTAGGTTTAGATAAAGATACTTATTCAGTATCAATTCCATTAGGGGCTACCATCAACATGGGGGGAGCGGCTATTACTATTTCTGTTTTGACCCTTGCAGCTGTTCATACTCTCGGTATTCAAGTGGATATTGGTACAGCAATAATCCTTAGTCTGCTTTCTGCGGTAAGTGCTTGCGGTGCTTCTGGAGTGGCTGGTGGTTCACTATTACTTATTCCTCTAGCATGTAGCCTATTCGGAATTCCAGCTGACATTGCTATGCAGGTAGTTGGTGTAGGGTTCATCGTAGGTGTCATACAAGATTCTGCCGAAACTGCACTTAACTCATCTACAGATGCACTTTTCACAGCAACAGCTGAATTTAGTAAGTGGCGTAAAGAAGGTAAAAAAATCAATATACTTAAATAAGAACTAAATACTAGCGTAATTTTTACACTTATAAAAGCCTCCTAGGATAGCTTATAAACTACCCTAAGAGGCTTTAAAACTTTATAAATAATTAAAAAAGTAGAATAGAGATAAAAAAATAGGACTTTCGCAAAATATATTACTAATTTTATATAAAATATTGAAAATGCACTTTAATATTATTGTTAGCCAATGCCATTTGAATAAGTAAGAGTCTAAATCTTTGATTTAGTTATTCGAAACGTCTGAGCGTTAATTTAATCTTTTTTAGAATCTAATATAAACTGTAGTAAGCTATTTAAACTTTCATTATCGCCAATGTCATTGTAAAAAACCATAAGCTTAAATATTGGAGATATGCCAGATTTAATAATATCTAATGATATCATTTCAATAATTTGATTTTTAAGAGAGTTTATTTCTTCTATATTTTTCTCTTTTATAAGTATATCTAGAAGTTCACCTAATGATATTAATAGTACTTTATTATTTCTTTTGTATCTAGCAGCCTCTATGGATTTTGTATAATACTCAATAGAAAGCTCTATGTTATTAATTAAGTTAGCAGAAGATCCTAGTTGATTATAAGCATTAGGGGAGTAGAAACTTTCTTTAACTTCAGCATAATTATTCATCAGATAAATTACTTTATCTATATATATTCTTACATTTTTTATATCTTTTAATACTGTATAAATATCAAGGATATTAGCAGTAATTAATATAATATTTTCTGTATCATCATTATCCAAGGTACTTAACATTAATTCATTTGTTTTTAATGCATCACTATAAAACTTTTTATACCTAAAACAATTTGATTTTAATACATTAATTTCAAATATATCTTCTTTAGTAAGTGTTTTAAAAGTATTCTCAATATATTCAATTTCAAGTAAAGCTTTATTATATTCTTCGAGATGCATATAGGCTAATGTGTTGTTGTGAAGTACATTATATCTTAATTCTTCTGTTATAGAAGTATTATACATAAGAGCTAAATTATTAAAATCTAGAGCCTCTTTGTCTTTGCCTAGATATATACATATACCACCTAACTTTTGAAGTATACTAAATAATCTAATATCATTAAATAATCCATTATGATTTTCAAATGCTTTTATATAATATATATAACTTTTATTGTATTTCCTCTGCTTTTTAAATATATCACCTATCTTTTCATATATAATCATCTTTTTTTTAGGAACATCATACTTTATTAAAAATAATTCTATTTCTTCAATATCCTTGGAAAAGTCTTTTGAAATATTATCTTCATTAATAGATAAAAAATCTATATATTTACTTGCAATTTTATCTGTTTGAACATCTACATCTTCTAGTAAATATTCAGCACTTAAACTGAAATCTATATTTTTTTCTTTGCATATTCTATTTATGTTATCTGTAATTATCTGTGCAACTGCTGGTGTAAGAGTGGATTTATCATTTTCAATCATGCTAATAAGTTCACGGGCTATTTTCCCTGCAGTAATTTCTTTTTGATTAATCTTTAATTCTTTTCTAATTTTTCGTATTTTTTGACCTGATGATAAAATTTCCATCCTATTACTCTCCTTGGTAATATTTGATTTTATATTTATTAAGATTATACCATTGAAAATAAAAACTGTAAAACAAAAGCTTTACATGCATGTAAAAATATGCTATATTTACACTATATTTATATTATTATATACGGAGGAGATATAAAATGAAAAAAACAATAATATCTTTATCATTAGCTACATGCATGGTTCTGAATTTAGGCATATATAATCTAGGTATAATCAATGATATGAAAGATAATCACAAGAGTGATATTAGTATAATCTTATCACTTAAAAATGATGTTCTATCAATTTTAGGAATGAGGGGATATCCTGGAGAAACTGAGCCTAAATAAAAAGTAAGAAATTATATTTACAGGCATAAGAGTAATGATAACATAAACTTATTAATTAAATTAGTTACTTTTTAATACAACATAAAATAGTATGCTGCTTAATAAATTATAATCCTATATATTATGAAACTAAAAGTCCTATTGGAAATATATCCGATAGGACTTTTAGTTAATATTCCATATTAAGTTTATCTAAATATTTAATCTTTTTTAGAATCTAATATAAACTGTAATAAGCTATTTAAACTTTCATTATCACCAACATCATTATAAAAAACCATAAGCTTAAATATTGGAGGTATGCCAGGTTTAACGATATCTAATGATATCATTTCAATAATTTGATTTTTAAAAGAGTTTATTTCTTCTATATTTTTCTCTTTTATAAGTATATCTAGAAGTTGATCTAATGACATTAATAGTGATCTTTTATTTCTTTTGTATCTAGCAGCCTCTATGGATTTTTTATAATAGTCAATGGAAAGTTCCATTTCATTAATTAAGTTAGCAGAAAATCCTAGTTGATTATAAGTATTAGGAGAATAATAGCTTTCTTTTACTTCAGCATAATTATTCATCAGATAAACTACTTTATCTATATAAATTTTTATATTCTTTATATCTTTTAATACTGTATAAATATCAAGTATATTTGCAGTAACCAAGATAATATTTTCTGTATCATTATTATCCAAGGTACTTAACATAAATTCATTTGTTTTTAATGCATCATTATAAAACTTTTTATATCTAAGACAATGTGCTTTTAATACATTGATTTCAAATATATCTTCTTTAATAAGTGTTTTAAAAGTATTCTCAACATGTTCAATTTCAAGTAAAGCCTTATCATATTCTTCAAGATGCATATAGGCTAATGTATTGTTGAAAAGTACGTTAAATCTTAAATCTTCTGTTATAGCATTATTATAAATAAGAGCTAGATTATTAAAATCTAGAGCCTCTTTGTCTTTCCCTAGATATATACATATACATCCTAATTTTTGAAGTATACTAAATAATCTACTATCATTAAATAATCCATTATGATTTTCAAATGCTTTTATATAACATATGTAGCTTTTATTATATTCTCTTTGTTTTTTAAATATATCTCCTATCTTTTCATATATAATCATCTTTTTTTTAGGAACATCATACTTTATTAAAAATAATTCTATTTCTTCAATATCCTTAGAAAAGTCTTTTGAAATATTATCTTCATTAATAGATAAAAAATTTATATATTTATTTGCAATTTTATCTGTTTGAGAGTCTATATCCTCTAGTAAATATTCAGTATCTACACTGAAATCTATATTTTTTTCTTTGCATATTCTATTTATATTGTCTGTAATTATATGTGCAACTGCAGGTGTGAGAGTAGACTTATCATTTTCAATCATGCTAATAAGTTCACGAGCTATTTCTCCTCCAGTAATTTCTTTTTGATTAATCTTTAATTCTTTTCTAATTTTTCTTATTTTTTGCCCTGGTGATATAATTTCCATCTTATTACTCCCTTTGGTAATATTTGATTTATGTATTTATTAAGATTATATCACTGAAAATAAAAAATGTAAAATAAAAGCTTTACATGTATGTAATAATATGCTATATTTACATTATATTTATATTATTATGTATGGAGGAGATACAAAATGAAAAAAACAATAATATCTTTATCATTAGTTATATGCATGGCATTGGGCCTAGGTGCACATAATCTAGGTATAAACACTGGCATCAAAGATGATCATAAGAATAATACTAGTATAATAGTTATAGAACCACTAAGAGGTCCAGGTGAATGTGAGCCTAAATAAAAAGTAAAAAAAAATATTTACAAGTATAAATGTAATGATAACCTAAATTTGTGAATTAAATTAGTTACTTTTTAATACAACAAAATAGTATGCGCTTAATAAATTATAGTCCTATATAATTTGTGAAACTAAAAGTACTATTAGCAATACAGCCAATAGTACTTTTAGTTAATATTTCATATTAAGTATATCTAAATCGTTTTTAGAATCTAATATAGCCTGCAATAAACTATTTAAACTTTCGTTATCACCAATATTATTATAAAAGGTCATAAGCTTAAATATTGGAGTTATATCAGGTTCAATTATATCTAATAATATCATTTCAATAATTTGGTTTTTAAAAGAGTTTATTTCTTCTATATTTTTCTCTTTTATAAGTATATCTAGAAGTTCATCTAATGAATCTAATAGTACTCTTTCATTTCTTTGGCATCTAGCGGCCTCTATAGATTTTTTATAATATTCAATAGAAAGTTCTACGTTATTAATTAAGTTAGTAGAAATACCTAGTTGATTATAAGCAGTAGAGGCATAGCAACTTTCTTTAACTTTATCATAATTATTTAGGAGATAAATTAGTTTATCTATATATATCCTTACATTTTTTATATCTTTAATTGCTGTATAAATATCAAGGATATTTACAGTAATTAAGATAATATTTTCTGTATCATTATTATCCAAAGTGCTTAACATATACTCACTTAGTTTAAACGCATCATTATAAAACTTTTTATATCTAAGGCAGTTTACTTTTAAGACATTAGATGAAAAAGTATATTGTTTTGTTAGATTTTTAAAAGTATTCTCAATATGTTTAATTTCAAGTAAAGCCCTATCATATTCTTTAAGATTCATATAGGCTAATGCGTTGTTGTGAAGCACTTTAAATCTTAAGTCTTCAGGTATATTATAATTATACATAAGAGCTAGATTGTTAAAATCTAGGGCCTCTTTGTCTTTTCGTAGATATATACATATACATCCTAACTTTTGAAGTATACTAGATAATCTAATACCATTAAATAATCCATTATGATTTTCAAAGGCTTTTACATAATATATATAACTTTCGTTATATTTCTTTTGCCTTCTAAATATATCTCCTAGCTTTTCATATATAATCATCTTTTTTTCACGAACATCGTACTTTATTAAAAATGATTCTATTTTTTCAATAGTTTTAGAAAAGTCTTTTGAAATATCATCTTCATTTATAGATAAAAAATCTATATATTTACTTGCAATTTTATTTATTTGAGAGTCAATATCCTCTAACAAGTATTCAGTATTTAAACTGAAATCTATATTTTTTTCCTTACATATTCTATTTATGTTATCAGTAACTATCTGTGCAACTGCAGGTGTAAGAGTAGATTTATCATTTTCAATTATGCTAATAAGTTCACGGGTTATTTCTCCTCCAGTAATTTCTTTTTGATTAATCTTTAGTTCTTTTCTAATTTTCCTTATTTTCTGCCCCGATGATAAAATTTCCATCTTATTACTCCCCTTGGTAATCTTTAATTTGTAATATTTACTAACATTATATCATCATATGTAAAAATGTAAAATAAAAGCTTTACCGTAATGTAAAAATATGTTATATTTTCATATATGGATGTGATGATAAGATAGATATATTAAGCGTTTATATAGACAATGAACTAAGAGTATAATGCATAAAATACCTTATGTTAGAACTATGCCTGTGAACTTCGGATAAAGCCTTTTAAATTTAACAAATTATATTATATAATTTACGGAACTAAAGGTCCTATTGGTATATCGCCAATAGGACTTTTAATTAATATTCATATTAAGTATATCTAAATATTTATTTTAAGTTTTTCACTATATATTTAATATTTTTTAGAGTCTAATATAAATTCTAGTAAACTATTTAAACTTTCATTATCATCAATATTATTATAAAAAGTCATAAGCTTAAATATTGCAGTTATGTCAGGTTTATAATATCTAATGATATCATTTCAATAATTCGATTTTAAAAAGAGTTTATTTCTTCTATATTCTTTTCTTTACATATTCTATTTATATTATCTGTAATTATCTGTGCAACTGCAGATGTAAGAGTATATTTATCATTTTCAATTATGCTAATAAGTTCAGGAGTTATTTTCTTTCCAGTAATTATTTTTGATTAATTCTCAATTCTTTTCTAGTTTTACGTATTTTCTGCCCTGCGATAAAGTTTCAATCTTATTGCTTTTATTAGTAATATTTAATTTATATACTTATTAAAATCATATTATTTCGAATAATGCTTTACATATATGTAATAAAATGGTATATTCAAATTGTAAATTATAATATTTATAATTTGAATATCAATTTACAATATATTTATAAGAAATAAATCCACCTTATTAATAATTAAAACTTAAGGGCAAATTTTGATTTATTATATCTTTTTTGCATAATGAAAATGATTTCTGAATATAAATTTAATAATATTAAATTTATATTTATATTTTATGAAAAAACTGTTGAAATTATACAAGAAAAATGATAATCTACTAATTGATATTATATAATAAAGATTTTCTTTAGAGCGATGAGATACGTACTTTATTTGGGTACCTGGTGCGTATGGAGTTAGTGGTGCAACCGGCTAAATGTATTTTAAATATATTTAGTCGGTTTTTTTTATTCTATAGGAAATTATAAAATTTCAAATTTGTGGATAACTTAATCATAATCCACGAAGTGGACTTTTTTATTACATAAGCAACAGAACCCTTAGATAGTGCNNGAACCTGTTTCCTTGTCTAACTCAAAATATACTTCACATCTTTGACTTATTATTTATTTTCAGATGCCTAAGATAAATCTTTAACAAGTATTTAATTCTAAAAAATAATGAAATGAGGGATTTTTATTGAAAGATAGTAAAAAGAAAATTGTCAGTGTTGTAACTTTTGTGTTTTATTTTATTGCTAATTTTCTGAGCATATTTACTCCACAAGTAGTTTCAGCTGATAGTTTACCGTTAAACATAACCATAAAGACTTCTGAAACAGAAGTTCAATCTGGAAGATTCGTGGATTTTAATATTAAATATGAGGTGTTAAATCATAACCAAATTAAAGAAGGAGACACCTTAGTAATTGAAATTCCAGAAAGTTTAACAAATGTTACTCCAGTATATAGTAAACAGCATTTTAAAAGCATGGTAAAAACGGGTAATAAATTAACTCTTACTTTTGGTGCTAATGCATCCACTGCTTTAGCTGGTTATATAGGTTTAGGTGCCATCGCCGTAAATGATACAACTAAAACTAAGGATGCCACTGTTAAGGTGAAGTATGGAGAAGTAGAAACTCAGCGTAACATAGCTATTTTACCTTTGAGCACAGGGGTTGCTGGAAAAGAAATCAGATCTATAGTTAAATTTACTCCTAGGCAATCAGAAAATTATGTTCAAGATTCAGCAAGTAGTGGTATTATGTATCCAGGATGCAGTGAACTAGAGTTTTATCTAGAAGTTAACCCTAAATTAGGAAAGCTAAATAATGTTGTAGTTAAGGATTTTTTACCTTATGAAACGGAGCTTATAGAAAATTCTGTAAAAATAAAAATTATAAATGGCGGAAGCTATACAGATGTGCCTGAAAATACATTTCCTATAGTAACTAATAAGAATTATCTTCAAATTAATTTTGGGGATATTAAAGATCAATATAGGGTTTTTTATAAGGTTAAAGTATTAAGAAGCGACCTTAAAATCTCTAATTCTGCAAAAATTGAATATGAGGAAAATGGCGAGAAAAAAATTGAAATGCAAGATTTCTATTTAAAACCTTACAATTATTCAGGGGCAATAAATGGTTATAAAACTGTGGATAAATCAATTATAAGTAATAAAAGTGAAGATCAAACCGTAATATATACTTTAAGATTTGAGAATGATAATGTATTTTCAAAGGATTCGATTAACTTAACAGATAAATTGGATAAAAGAATTAAGTTTGTGGATGCTATTTCTACTGAGGAATTTGCAGTAACTTATGACCAGGATACTCATACTGTTTCTATAAAGAATAGTAATGGAGCAATACCTGCAGGAATGAGAAAAGAAGTAAAAATAATTACTGATTTTTCAGATGTTAAACCTGGTGAAACGGTTAATAATACTGTAGGGGCAAATACCACTGTTACGAGAAAGACGTATGATGTAAGATTTAAAAAGACAGATTCTATTACAGGACAAGGTCTTCCAGGAGCAGTATTTAAGGTTTTAGATAATAAAGGTAATGAAATATTAAACAATATAGTAACAGATGAAAAGGGTGAAGGTATCATTGAACTTTCTTCTGAAGGGAACTACAGCTTGCAAGAAGTTAAGGCCCCGGATGATTATGTATTAGATGACTCTAAGATTCCTTTTACTATAGATAAAAGCAGTGAAGGGATAGTTCTTCAGCTACCTAATGTAAACAATGACCCTGAATTTTCTCAAATAGGAGTTAAAAAAGTTGATGAGGACAATCCTTCAAAAGTTCTTCCAGGAGCAGAGTTCCAACTGATGAATAAAGGGGATAATACCACTTATAATGAAGTAACAGATGTAAATGGTATTGCTCAGTTTCAAAATCTTAAGGTAGGAACCTATATATTAAAGGAGGTTAAAGCGCCTACAGGATATGCTTTATCTCAAGAGGAACAAGAGGTTGTAGTCACTGGAGAACAGAAATTAATAGAGATAACCAAAAGCAATAAATTAATAAATGGCTCAGTTTCCATAAAGAAAGTAGACAGCCAAGATAAAAATAAAGCTTTGCAAGGAGCAAAATTTGAAATTAAAAACTTAGCTGGAGACAAAGTAGCAGAGCTTACTACTGGAGAAGATGGACTTGCTGTCTATGATAATCTACCCTACGGAGAATATAAAATAGTAGAAGTAGAAGCCCCACAAGGATACAAAATTTTAAATGAAGAAAAAGACTTTAAAATAGAGACAGATGGACAAAGTATCCTTTTAGAATTTACTAATGAATTAATTCAAGGTGAAGTTATCATAGAAAAGGTAGATAGTGAAGATGCAGGTATAAAACTAAAAGATGCTCATTTTCAAATAATGGATAAGAACAATAGCCTAGTGAAAAATATAATCACTGGAGAAGATGGCATTGGTAAAGCTAGTTTAATACCAGGAAATTATACTTTAGTAGAAACTAAAGCACCGGCAGGGTATGTTTTAGATAAGACTCCTATTGCTTTTGAAGTTACTTCTGATGTATCAGAACCTATAAAGATCCAAGCTAAAAACAAGCTGGAGAAAGGTGAAGTAACAGTTATTAAAGTGGATATGGATGACAATAATAAAAGGCTAAAGGATGCCGAGTTCCAAATTAAAAATTCAGAGGGTAAAGTAGTAGATACTCTAGTGTCCTCAGATAATGGGGCTGCAAGTTCAACTTTATTACCTGGAAAGTATACCCTACAAGAAACCAAAGCCCCCGAAGGATATATATTATCAGAAGATATAATACCTTTTGAAATTACAGCAGGAGAAAAAACTTCCATTACCCTTACTGTGAAAAATAAACTGGACACAGGAAAGGTTATGGTGAAGAAAGTTGATGATTTAGATTCATCAAAGTTATTACCAGGGGCAGAATTTAATATTAAAGATGCAG
The DNA here is from genome assembly GCA_002316385.1 of Clostridium sp. UBA1056. Lineage (GTDB taxonomy): Bacteria > Bacillota > Clostridia > Clostridiales > Clostridiaceae > Clostridium_J. Next base: position 112,235 of record DCDL01000058.1, on the reverse strand, counting down.
CAGGAAATGTAGTTACTACCATAAAGACTGGAGAAGAGGGTTCTGCCAGTGCAACACTAGTACCAGGCAGCTACACTTTAGTAGAAACAAAAGCACCTTTAGGATATGAGTTATCGCAAAAAGAAATTCCTTTCATTATTGAAAAGGGTCAAACTGCTACAAAGGAAATTATAGTAGAAAATTCAGTGATTAAAGGGGGAGTAGAAATCACTAAAGTGGATAAATATGATAATTCTAAAGTTCTACAAGGAGCAGAATTTAATATAAAGGATTCTAATGGAAATGTTGTAACAAAGTTAACTACCGATAAAGAAGGAAAGGCTATAACCCAGTTGATTCCAGGAGAATATACTTTAGAGGAAATCAAGGCACCGGAAAATTATGAGTTATCCAAAGAGGTTAAGAAGTTCTCTGTAGTTCTAGGTGAGACTTCTAAGTTAAACATAGTATTTGAAAACAAGATAAAAGAGGGTACACTAATAATTAATAAAGTGGATGCTCAAAATAAAAATATATTATTAGAGGGAGCCATATTTATTATTAAAGATAAAGACGGAAAACTAGTAACAGAGGTAACCACAGACAAAGATGGAGTATCAAAATTAAATTTACTACCTGGTGAGTATATCATGGTAGAGAAACAAGCTCCAATAGGATATAAATTAAGTACTGAAGAGATAAAATTCAATATAAACCCTGAAGAAACTAAGGTACTATCAGTGGATAATACTAAAATAATTATAGAAGAACCTATAAAGCCTGAAGATCCTGACCCTACAAAGCCTGACAATTCAGGTGGAGAAAAGCCTGGTGCTTCAAAAGATACATCAGTACCTACTAATGTGCAGGGAAATAAACCTAAATCCCCAATAAATGTACTTCCAAAAACAGGTGGTGCAGGCTCCCTTAGCCTTTATGTTTTAGGTACTCTAGCAGTTATTTCAGGATGCTTTATGACCAAAAGAAAATAATAACAAAAAAAGGGGCTAATTAATAAACTAACGACTTCCCATTAAATGTGTAAATTTAATAAATAACATTAGAAAAGACTTGCTTTTTAGTACAAAAATAGCAAGTCTTTTCTCATTAGGTTGAAATATTAGAAGCTATATTAATATATTCGTCTAAAATATGAAGTACTACAGTTGCATTTTACAAATAAACTTCTTGTACTTCATGACCTATAGTATAAATTCTTTCATTTTACACTTATAAAGTTCTACTGTTTCATGGTAATCCATAATAATTCCTTCTTCTCTGACAAAATTTCCATACCCCCTCGGCTCTCCTTTTAATCGAGGGAAAAGTTGAAAATGCAAGTGGTTCCTTTTACCGTCACATATTGTACACATATATACTTTTTCTGCACCAATAATTTCTTTATGAAGTTTAATTATTGCATCTGATATTTTTAATATATATGTTCCTAATTCAAGAGGCATTTCAGAAATATCTTCATAATGTTCCTTTGATACAATAATTGTATGCCCAGTTGCTCTTGGATACTTTTCAAATTGGCACCTTACCTTATCATCTTCGTAAAAAATCAAACCTTCGTCAGTGAATATATCTCCTGTATTAAAGTTATAACATCCGAAGCATATGCCTTTTTCTTGCAATTCTTTTATCTTTTCAAATCTTTGATTTAGTGCTTTTTCTTCGCTTTCTGATAATTGTTTAATGTACAATTTAACCCCACCCTTTTTACATTATTATTATATATTACTACTATAAATGAAATGTTATCTTATAGACCCATAATTTAGATATACAAACATAATATATAATAAGTAATATATTTTACAATTTTATATTAATATTATACAATTAAAGAGGAAAATATATTTTAAATTATACTAGTATCGTAAAAAATATTTCTAAAGGGGGGATTATTATTTTTATAATAGATGGATTAATGTATCTCATTCTACCTATTTTGTTTTTAAATATTATATTTATGAATAAAATGGATAATAAAAACTTAACATTATACAGTAATATTCAAAAAAATGTTATTGTGCTTTCATTTCTATACTTAGTTTGTATATTCATAATATCTATAAGTAATAATAATATCTATATTAAAGCAAAGCATGTAGGTATATCATTGATTATAATTTTAATATTACCAATGATTATATTTAACATAATAAAATTTAAGAATATTAGTGTATTTTTACCAATAATAAAATTAAAACTAATAAAAATATTTAACATTACATATTGTATTATATCAATATTAATAGTTTTATTTTATTTTTTTAATAAAGAAAATTATTTAAACAAGTATTCATTCAATATTATAATATATTTAACTTTTATATATTTTCTAATTAATTATACTAAAAAAGAAGAGTTTTAATAAACTAAAATCATAATATCATAGAGATTTAATATTATGATTTTATATTCATATCATAGATTAAGGAAATATATTTTTAAAACCTGTCATTTAAAACCTTCCAATTTATATTCTTAATAAATGTAGATATATATTTTGCTTTATCAGTTCCAAAGTCCATAAAGTATGCATGCTCATAAAGGTCCATAACTAATATTGGATGAGAAAGCCATACAGCTCCAGTGTCATGTAAATCGCTTCCTATTATATGGAGCTTGTTATCCATGGAATCAATTGTAAGGACTGCCCACCCCCTCATAGATAATCCTACATCTGTAAGATAGGATATAAAATTCTCAAAAGAAGAAAATTCATCTATTATAGCGTCAAGCACTGAACCATAAGGAGTATTATTACCCCCAGTCATATTTTCGAAATAAAGCTGATGAAGTTTTACACCATCTAGAGCATATGTCTCACCAAGTTTCAAGCTACGCATTTTTGAATATGTTGTATTACTTCCAGTAAAATTACTAGGTATATAGGGAGTATTCCAGATTTCATTTAGCTTATTTACATAACCTACATATAATTTGTAGTGTTCATCTAACTGTCTCATAGAAATTCCATTAATTGATTTCAAATCGTAAGTTTTAGGTTTTATATTATACATTAAATCACTCCTATATAATATACTCTTATATACTATGTAGAAAAAAATTTAAATGTGATTTTTATAAAAGTTAAAAGTATATATTAGTGTAAGTATAATATATTTAATACTTAAACTTATTAGATCATATTGAAATTTTAAATATTTTAGAAAATACCAATGTATAATACCTCCAAAAATACATTCACCAAAATATGTTGTATTTATATTACTTTTAATTTAATGATACAAGTCAATATTTATTCAATTCTTAATTTAACTAAAAAAAGAAATGTTTATGTTATTTTTAGTTTTCATATAAATTTTAATTCCCGTGTAATTTTTTATATTTATATAATTTAAAATCTTCATATTATTGTTAATATTAGTATTATTTTAAATTTTAATGCAGTTTATAGCGTTTTTGATATACAGTTTATAAAATACTTTATCATTCAACATAATGATAGTTATATTGAATGATAAAGTATTTAGGTTAATTATACAATTATATGAAAATAAATTGTTGCATAACTATTAACCCATTGAAATAATTTAAGATTACTATTATTACTACTTAATTGAAAATCTTTATTTTACTTGTATGTACAAATAAAGATTTAGTATTTTAGTAAATAAATCCAAAGATCCCCTATACTTTAACTTATATCTAGTAAAGTATCATATATCCAAAAATAGAAATTATTATAATATCGTTATAAAAATAAAAGCTGAGACTTAATCTCAGCTTTTTACAGTAAGAATATTATTATAACTGTAAATGGTAACTATTTACTCAATATAAAATAAGTTGATGCTTGTCCTAAGTTTCCATCCTTATCAATTATTTGTATGGAAAGATAGTTATTAAATTCTTTTAAACCTTCTTCTGGAATTGATATATGCAATAAATAACTTTTTACTTTTTGTCCATTCCCTACAAATTCTTCAACTTGATTTACTACATATACTTCAGATTTTTTATCATTAATTGTTATCTCAAATTTATCTATATCAGGTAATAAGTCTGTTAATCCTTGTAACTTATTTGCTAAACTCATTGGTCTAAAATATATCATAAGAGCAGGATATGCACCATCTATCTTAAATACCTTTAAAGCATATATCTCCAATTTATCAATAATGGCATTGATTTCTATATTCTCTTTCAAATCTATATCTTGACACCAGAATTCTAAATTATTTACAGCATAATCTTTTACAGCATATAAATATGGATATTCCTTATTTTCTACATCTAATTTATAGTTACCTTTTTTATCGGTATATGTTGTATGCAACGGCTCAAAAAATTTATCCATTACACAAATTGTTGCATTTTCAACTGGCTCACCCAATTTATTTATTATTTTTCCCCAAATTACACTCATAAATATTCTCCTTTAATTAGTTCTCTCATAATATTACAATCCTTGTAAATATAACGTTGACGATTATTATATCTCATGTTTCGTAGAATAGAGTACTATTCTGCGATAAATATATATTACTATAAATTTCTGAATATTAAAACTATTACCTGGTAAAGTGCAGAATTTTCAATGTGTAGTTTTCAAAATATTTTAAATATATATTTCTTTACTTAACCCTAAACATCGTAAGATGCAAATTGAACAGGATTATTTAACTCCTTTGATTAGTGCCATCAATCAAATAATTAAAGTTATTATTTTTGGATTAGTTATGTTTTTGGACATTGACTGGCGTATAGCATCTATTGTTTTTATTTCATCAATCATTACAGCAATTTTACCTAAGTACACATGTAAATCCACATCCTTGAAACGATTTACTTTCGTTGAAAATTTAGGAAAGTATACCGATATAATTTATGATCTTTTTACAGGATTCCGTCAAATTAATTCAAGAACTGCAAAACAGATAATAAACAATCATAATGATGAATTAAACAATGTAAGTTCTAGTTGATATAATTATGGAAAATCTAAATCAATATCTTTATCCATAAATAGGGCTGCAAGAACAATGGTTGAAATTTTTGGTTTTATTACAGTTGTTGTATTATTTGATCAAGGTAAAGTTTCAATTGGAACAGGGGTTGCAACTTTGGGCTTTATAAATAGTTTTATTGGTCCGCTTGAAGAAACACTTTATCGCTTTACTACTATGGAAACTGTAAAAGATGTAAAAAATAAAGTTTTTTTAAATTATATTAACTAATCTGCTCACAATTATTTTTAATATCTGTTATAACATTTATAGTAAAATAATGTATATTAAAACAAAATAAAATATTTAAGTATAAAAATGTCGCAAATTTAAGTTTCATTCGTTATATTGGTTGAGAGTACTCTTAAAAGATAAGGAGTGATTAAGTGAAAGCTTCATCAGATGAAAATTTTCAAAATAACATGTTAGAGCAGCTTTATGATGCTTATGAATATAAAATGTATGGCATTGCATATTCAATTTTAAATAACGAAGGTCAAGCAGAGGATGCAGTTCAAGACGCATTTCTAAAGTTAATTCCACACCTTGGAGGTATTAATAGTGTAGAAAGTGTAGATACAAAACGCTTAATAACATACACAATAAAAAATGTTGCAATTGATATATATCGTAGGAATAGAAAAGAATCTGAACTATTTGCTAAAGGTGTGGACGATCCAGCGATAAGTGAAAGTCAACAAGGAAATGCTTATGTAAAAACAGTAGAAGACAGAGAAATCGTCGTACAATTACTTTCTAGTTTACCATCAAAATACCGTGAGATAATTAGGTATCGTTGTTATTACGAACTTAGTTATAAGGAAATATCACTATTATTAGATATCAGTGAAAAAGCAGCAGCTAAAAGATATGAACGTGGAAGAAAGCTATTAAAAGAGCTGATGGAAAAAGAAATGATGGGAGATGAATTGTATGGATAATAAAATTGATATTGATAGAATGGAATATCTTATAGGTGAAGAAGATGCTATGGAAGAACTAGATAAGTTTACAGAACCACATAATTTTTCAAAAAAATATGAAAGTGAGAAGATGAAAATGATTAAAAAGGTAAATGGTATAGATCCTATTCCTATGCCTAATAGAAAAGGTAAAGGAATGACAAGGAAAAAGACTATAGTGCTTATTGCAGCTATTACAGCTACCTTAGCACTATCCATAACAGCTTATGGGATAAATAAAGGAATTATATTTACACCAAGTAGAGATGAAGAAGCAGGAACGGTTACTTATGATGTTCAATCAGAATCTGAAATTACTGAAATACCTCTAATTAATATAACTCCTGGATATCTTCCTGAAGGTTATTCACCTCTTGCAAATGCTCCAGGAAAATATTCCCCTAATGGTGAACCTGGTTCAGAAGCGGGGATATTTATGTATCAAAACGATTATATATATCAAGCTGAAAGTTATAATATAAGTGGTGTAGAGGAAACTACTATTGGAGGTGTAAAGGCATATATCACAACAAGCGAAGGAATGCTTTATAAATATAGCATCGACTTAATCTATGAGGAAGATGGTCAAATTATTACAGTTGGCGGTGCTGTATCTTTAGACGAACTGAAAAAAGTAGCAGAAAATATTAAATACGAAGTAATTCCTGATGAATTCTTGGAGCTTTATGATCCAAAGGTTGAAGATATTAATAAAGGAAAACAGGATGTATATATAGCTCCTGCGGTTCCAGCTGATCACGTGTTTAATCTTGGCGAAGAATTAAGTTATGAAAGTTTGCAAGATAAAGATCTAACCTTTACTTTAAATAAAGTTGAAATTATGGATAAGTTACCTGAAGTGAATCAAAATTATTTCTCGGATTATGGTAGATATCTTGAAGCAATAAATGAAGATGGAACACTGAAGGATTATGAAAGAAGTGTCTCTATTAAATGGGAAAATAATAAAATGAATTATGTTACTGAAACGGCTGGAAGAAAGTTTGCTTATGTAACTTTAACATTGAGAAATTCTTCTGATAAAGAGTTAAAAGATATAGGGGTTTATCCAACTATTGAATATAGAACAAAAGCATCAGATGGTGCTCTTATAGCATTTCCTAGTGATATTAGAGGTGGGAATGAAATTGCGAGCAGTAAAGAGCCAATATATTTTGATCAATCAGATTATCCAGGAGGTCATTTCTTCTTCTGTGATTTTGAACCAAATGAAACTAAAGAAGTACATTTAATGTATTTATTAGATGATGATCATCTTGATGACGCTTACTTTACTCAAAGGGGAATGAGTATTTCTGGTGATGAAAATGGTTTTATCAATATTTTTGGAGATTATGTTAAGATAAAGTAATTAAATGAAAATTTATAGGTCTATCTTGAAATTATTTATTTTAAGATAGACCTTTTTTATTCGAGTTAAATTATCATCTATTATGCTTTTTTTATTTTCAGTTCCCTCATAAGACCTAAATTCCCTCTATAAGAAATTCTTCCATTTCTTATTAGTTCTGTTACTCTCCAAAAAATAAAAGTGTCAGAAATATAACTTTCAGTCCTACCTATAACTTCTCCAATTGTTCTTGCACTATGCATAAACTTCTTATATGTATAACGTAGTATCATATTATCAAAGTAATCTACGTGAGCACTTTTAACTTTATTATCCTCGTAAATACGTAGATTGGAATTCTCTCTCTTCATCTTATCCCATAATGCCATTAAACTAGAGTACCTCTCAAAGTCCATGGATTTTCTTGTTCCTATAAATTCTACTAACTTTTCAGGCATAACCTCTCCTACAACTCGTGGTGTATATTCACTCCTTTTTCCAGTGTTATAGGTAATTTCTGATACATTAATGGTATATACGTTCTGAATTTTCTCTTCAAGCATTGATAAAATATGTAACATTCCACAGATTTCCTTTGCACTATTACCGTACCATAGATAAATATCTTCATCCTTAAGTTTTATTATATCTTTAGTAAATTTTTTATAATAACCCTTGATTATTTCAGAAATTTCATTTCCTTCTTCCATATATATTCTTCTAAACCAATCAATTCTTCTGTTCATATCAGTAATATCATCTATAGGTCCGTTTGATAAATCATCAATAAGTCCTATCACTTTTTCACCTTCTATTACGTCTTTTTTTATAGCATATTTCACACTTTCTATGGAACTATCAGAACAACATATATGTATTATTTTTTTCATCATTAACCATCCTCTATAAACGACAACCGTTTTATCATCAATATTATACTAATACCCAAAGTTTCTCATCAGGATAAATAATCATGTCCACTATTAAAATATTCAAAGTCAACAGTGTATCCTTTTTATATTAGTACATCTTTTAATTTTATATTTGTACCAATCATACCTTCTTTATTCTCAAGAACACCTACATTTAAATAAAAACTAAGAGAGAATGTATAGCTAAAATTTATATTTAAAATGTTCCTTAACAAAATTAGCCATAGGATTTTTTTCATTTTCTTCTCCTATATAATCTAAATCTTCATCATAAAAATACAAATAGGCTATACTTTTTTTCTCTTCAGATATTCCAATCATTCCAAAGAATTTAGGAAATATCGTATTAGGAGTACCATTTTCATCTACAACTCTAAAAGTATAACTCTCTACTGAAAACTCATATTCAGGTATGTAATATTTACTTTCATCATAACCAGCGTTGATTTTTTTATCTAAGAAAGTATATTGTTCATCTAATTTCTCTTTTTCACTCTCAAATGTATTATCATCATAGCTCACAATAAGGGCAACAGAGTGAGATTCAAAAATTAACATGGACTTATTTGTATATTTGTATTCGATATTCTCATATTCGGGCAAATCCTCTATCTCTGGCATAATGTCTTTCACCTTTGAATCAATTCGTGTCCCACTATTAAGATAACTTTCAACATTCGAACTCGAATTACTGCAACCAGTAATACAAAGAATAAAAGTAATTACCATAATAATTAAATATTTTTTTCTCATTTAAAATTACCTCCCTAAAAATAAAGTAACCTTACTTCGTAGTACCTTACCATCGTTCATAAAATTACGTATTAATTATACACTAATAAACGGTAAAACTAAAATAAAGTTTACTATTTGGGAATATATTTCCTCTCTTCTTTTAAAGTCCTTTATTAAAGACTTAGAATTATTGAAAATTACGGTCTTTATATATTATTTATTTTATAAAACTTTATTATTGAAAAGACATAATATATAGTTGTATAATAGTAAAAATATATTTTTGAATTAGGAGGCCAAATGGGGAATATAACAACTGAAAGATTAACATTGAGAAAGATAAAGCGAAGTGATTATGAAGAAATGAAAATCATTTTGCAAGATGAAAAACTAATGCTTGTTGGATGGGGAAAAACTTACTCGGATGAAGAAGTTCAAGTTTGGATAGATAAAATTACAGAACAATATGAGGACTTTGGATACAGTTACTATTTAGCTGTAGAAAAATCAACTAATGTAGTTATTGGAATAATGGGTATATTACCAGTAAGTATAAAGGAAACTGATTATATAGAGATTGCATATATATTAAAGCAAGAATTTTGGGGTAATGGATATGCAATAGAAGGAATTAAAGCGTGTGTAGATTACATATTTAATGTTCTTAATGCTGATAAATATATAGCTCAAGTAATTGCTGAAAATACTAGCTCAAGTAAAATTGCTGAAAGGCTAGGGATGAAAGTTATAGATGATTATATGAGATACCATAATGGAAAAGATATATTTCATCTAATATATGCATTAACTAAAGAAGAGTACATACAACAAGTTAATAAATAAGATTTATTATTAATATCCAATTTTAACTCTTAACTTGTCAATTAAGACAATCTAAATTATGAAGCAAAAAAGAAAGAAAAACAAAAGATTGATAGTGATTTTGAAAAATTTAATAATGGAGTTTACATTTTTTTAATTTTTTCCTTTATATATAGATATAAAGTCATAAAAGGAGGAAAAAAATATGTCAGTAATATTATTTATTTCAGCACATCAAGATGATGAAACACTTTCAATGGGGGCAGCTATAATCAACCACGTTGCTGCAGGTCATAAAGTTTATTCTGGGTGTGTAACAGATGGTTCAGCTTCAGGAGTTAAAGGTACAAATGGTATTCCATCAGATACTAAAAGTTTTATAAATGCTAGAAATACAGAAATGATTAATTCCATAAGAGAATTAGGAGCAAGTTTTATAGAAGGAAGTACTACAAGATTAACAGATGGAACTCTTTCAACAAGGGTTACAAGTACATTTCCTGGTGATGATGGCAATGATTTAAGAACTGTAAACCCGTTAGTTCTTACTAGAGTAAGAGATTTATTAAATCAGGCTTCAATTAATTCAGGAGTAGCAATAAAAGATATAAGAGTTAAAACTCATAGCCATCATGATGCCCACCCAGACCATAGAGCAGTTTGTCAAGCAGTTCTTTATTTATTAAATGTAACTAAAGAAATTAATGATGTAAGACTTTATGTTTCTCCTGGTCAATGGACAGACACACAAGTATATAAAGGTAAGGAATATAAAAATGTTTCTCAATTAGATGCAAATATGGAACTTAATGCAGCTAACGCACAAAGAATAAATACCGCTTCGCTTAATTATGTTAAGAAAGGAACTACTCCAACATGGGGTGGATCTGGAACTTCAACTTACGGAATAGGTTATTTTTCAGTACAAACTTTATTCAATACTGTCAATCAGAAAAAATGTAGTTATTACCATGTTCCACCAGTATGCACGTTACCATAGGAGAGATTAATTTCTCTCCTTTTTTATTATCTTGAATCTTGTTTATAAAGAAGATTCAGACGGGTTAATATACTTTTTAATCTATTTTCTATAGATAAATTATAAGTATAATTTATGTAAAAAACTACATATTATATTGACATAATATTTATTAAAAATAAATGTCTAGATAAAATCTAATATAAACTATATCTATATTAACTGATAATCTTAAAAGTTTGAATCCATTGGCCTTTGCTGGAGCTCAAAACATTTCACAATAAAGTATAACACATGATTTTATTATAAATGTTATTTTAGACAATTCAAATTTTTTATATAGCTCAGATAAGAAGAAGGAAAGGAATTTAATTTCCTACAAATAATCATCTAATTCTATATGTTTTTATATTCTTATGTAGTAATGAATTTATAGACTTCTTATAGGAGAATGCTATAAACAAAATTTACATAGAAGTTGTTTTTGTGTTTTATCCGATGACTACCTGCTATAATAATCTCATCTTCTTCAAAGTGTGAATAAAGAGCAGCTACGTCCCTGGATAACGAGTTCTTTTCTTCAAATCATTGCAGGGAAGTGATGCACATAAATCTGAGGATGTAGTGGATTTGGGTAAAGCATATAATATTGCAGTTGAGGCATGCCTTACATATGATGATATTGTTAATGCTGATGGAAGTGCACATACATTAATGAAATTATTAAGAGATTAGGTTTTGTAGTGGTAACGGATTGTTTTCTAATAATATTCTTTGTTATAAATTACTATTTAATGCTCAACTAATAACTAATATCTGTTTTGTAGATTTCAACATATTAAATTTATTTTATATATAAAGGATTGTAGAAACATTGAAGGCCTTGGATAAAACTTGTTCAAATATTGTTTAACACCAATGTTTAATGTATATACTACAACTATTAAAATAAAAAATAAGAAACTAGGTGATTTTAATGATATACATATATAATTGTTATGGAGGAACCCACTCATCTATTTTAGCAATTGCTTATCACTTAGAATTGCTAGATGAAACTCGAGAACCAACTAAGGATGAAATATTGAGTTTACCTAACTTTAATAAGTTAGTATGTGGAAATCGTGGAGAACTTTTTTATTATGGAAGTGATAAAGATGGAAATGAAGTCTATACTGTAGGTAGAGGACGTTCAAAGGTTTTAATTCCAGGATTATATAATTTAACTTCTATGCTTCATAAGCAAAAACTATTAAATGAGAAAATTATATTTTCTAATACGTCGCCAACTGTTCCATTACCAATGACCTTTGGCGGATTATTTTCTAGGTGGTTAAAAATTGATTTTATAGGAGTACCCTTGCTTGTAAAGGGAGCAAAACAATCATATAAGGACGTTATAAAACTTGTAAATCACACAAAGAAGGCAGCAAAAGAAGATAAGTCAGAGGTTATTATTTTAGATAATAAGGAGTTTAAGAAAAAATAATTAATAATGATAGAAGTTAGCTATTTGAGAGAGCAAAAAAATGCTCTCTATGCTTTCAGTTAATATTATTCCTCAACATATGAATCAGTGATCTTTGTACAAAGCTTAACAAAACAGTCCAATTCTTTTTCCGTTAACGTATTCTCAATTAAATCCATAATTTCATTTCTGAATTTTTCTGATCTTACAAGAAAATCTTTTCCCTCAGGAGTAATCAGGATGTCATAAGCTCTGCGATCTGTTTCACGCCGCTCTTGGATAATATAATTTTTCTCCAAAAGCCTTTTTGTAAGTTTCGATATCCCCGCTTGGGTAATCCCACGGATTTCTGCCAACTCCTTTGTAGTCTTAGAGCCTTGCTTATCTAAGATATCCAATACGTTATATTGAGCCGTTGTCACCCCTTCAATGTTAAAGCGATTGATATTGCTGATAATTATGCATTGAAAGGGAATATACGATTCTTCCAATTCTTTTTTAGCCATAAAAATTCTCCTTACTTTATATATTTATATAAATATTGTCCTGTTAAAGAAGACGCACAATTTACTAAATTTTTCGGTGTTCCTTCAAACATTATATTACCACCGTGTTGTCCAGCAAGAGGACCTAAATCAATAATCCAGTCCGCTTGACTAATCACATCTAAATTGTACTCTATCACAATTACTGTGCTGCCCTGGTCAACAAGGCGGTTTAAAATTTTAAGAAGTTGTGATATATCGGACATATGAAGCCCTGTTGTGGGCTCATCCAACACATAAATATTCCCCCTGTTCTCCAATTCAGAAGCAAGCTTCACTCTTTGCAGTTCGCCACCGGATAAAGTATTTAATGGTTGCCTAAGTGTAATATATGAGATTCCTACATCTGCCAGTCTCTTGAGAACAGCATATATTTCCTTTTCATAGAAGAAAGTCAAGGCTTCGTCGATGGTCATATTTAAAACTTCATTTATGCTTTTGCCGCGCAATTTGCAGTCTAATACTTCATCTGTGAAACGCTTTCCTTGGCATACTTCACACACAGTTTCCACTGTATCCATAAAGGCTAAATCTGTATAAGTTACCCCTAGACCTTTGCAGTTAGAACAGACTCCTTTTGAATTGAAGCTAAAAAAAGAGGGCTTCAAGTGACTTGCTTTTGAAAACAACTCTCTTATATTATCAAATATTCCTGTAAAAGTAGCAATATTTGATCTCTTTGAAGCTTGAATAGATTTTTGGTCAATAAAAATTGTGTCTGGATAAGATTTTGGAAGAACCTGATTGATTAACGTGCTTTTTCCTGAACCTGCAACCCCGGTTACAACTGTCATAACGCCTTTTGGAATATTAACACTAATATTTTTTAGGTTATGCAAATTGGCGTTTTCTAAAAACAAATATTCGGTAGATGTTCTGCAATTCTCTTTTAGCTGTGCATGACTGTATAAATATCTACCCGTCAGTGTATTAGAATGTGCCAAACCCTCTAACCTACCCTGATATATGATTTCACCGCCGTTAATACCAGCTTTTGGTCCTATGTCTATAATATAATCAGCGATTTTGATAACATCTGGATCATGCTCCACAATTAAGACTGTATTTCCTTTGTCTCGCAATTGTTTTAAAAGCACATTAATTTTATTAACATCATGAGGGTGTAAGCCAACACTCGGTTCATCAAAGATATAAGTAAGATCTATTAAACTGCTGCCTAACTGACGAACCATTTTTATCCGCTGTGATTCACCGCCGGAAAGCGTAGAGGTTTCACGGCCTAAACTCAAATAGCCTAGACCGATAGATACTAACTGCTCTAAGCGGTCTGAAATTGCCTCAACCATAGTGGCGGCTTTAGACTCTTGTATGGTATGGATAAAATCAAGCAAGTCCGTTATTTGCATCTCAGCACAATCTGATATATTTTTATTATTTATTTTACACTGTAAAACCGCTTCTGTTAATCTGGAACCTCCGCAGATAGGGCATATTTCCTGACCGATAATTTTAGCTATTTCATTTTTGTATTTGACAGATTCCCCCTCTTCTTTTTTTAGAAAGCTTCTCTCAATGCGGGGAATAAGTCCTTCGTAAAGAGAAGTTTTTGGCCATTCTGGATCGGAAGTGATTACTTTAATATCGAATTTGTATAAAAGCAACTCCAATTCTTCCTCTGTAAAATCTTTAATTTTCTTATCATTATCAAAAAAACCTGAGTGAATATATCTTTTTAATCTCCAGCCTCCCGGTTCAAAGGTGGGAAATAAAATTGCGCCTTCATTAAGTGACTTATTTTTATTAAGTAACCGATCAATACTTATCATATCTATTTTTCCGAGCCCCTCACACTTATCACACATCCCTTGAGGATTATTAAAGGAAAAAACATCGGAATAACCCACAAAGGACTTTCCTATACGGGAAAATAATAATCTTAGCAATGAATATATATCCGTAATCGTTCCAACTGTTGACCTTGAGTTTCCACCAATACGTTTTTGATCAATGATAATTGCTACAGATAAGTTTTCAATGGCATCCACCTTTGGCTGCCCATAATGCGGCAGTCGATGACGTATGAAACTGGAATAAGTCTCATTTAATTGCCTTTGGGATTCTGCAGCTATTGTATCAAAGACCAAAGATGATTTTCCCGAACCTGAAACACCTGTAAAAACAGTTATTTTCTTCTTTGGAATTTTCACGTCTATATTTTTAAGATTTTTCTCTCTTGCTCCAATAACATATATATATTATTCTATATTTTCACCACTCATAAAATCACCTTCTAAAAAATTAGTTTAAGAAATATACATCACCAGGTTAATGTATAACCCAGTTAAGTATATTCTACTTCTTTTCTCATACAAATTCAACTCTTAGTCCTAAATAATTCTAAATGATTGCCTGAGACTGAAATAAGCTTAACATTTAATTCATTCATGAAGCTTTCATTACAAGTATTTTTAATCATATATTAAAAATACGAATTGAATATCCTGAATTGAGAAGAAAATTATCGGATGCTTATGCTATAATTGCAGCATTGGAGGTGATTTTTTGTATTTTGAATATGACAGCAAGGAGATTGAATTCTTAAAAGGCCGTGACAAGCTGCTTGGCGCGGCGATTGATGAGATTGGACATATATATAGGGAGGTTGACAGCGATCTTTTCTCCTCCGTGGTTCATCATATCATCGGGCAGCAAATCTCTACCTCTGCACAGGCGACCATATGGCAAAGGCTTAATGACATGATTAAGATTATTAACGCAGATACGATATATTCTCTTGAACTGACTGAACTCCAAAAACTTGGCATGACCTTCAAGAAAGCCGGATATATCAAAGAATTTGCAGAGAAAGTCAGATGCAAAGAATTTGACATCGATGCACTCCATCATATGTCTGATGCTGAGGTCATAAATGAACTTTCAGCTCTCAGAGGAATCGGCATATGGACTGCTGAAATGATCATGATCTTCTGTATGCAGCGGCCCGATGTTGTAAGCTTCGGGGATCTTGCCATTCACCGCGGAATGCGGATGCTGTATCATCACAGAAGCATCGATCGAAAAAAGTTTGCGAAATACGCAAGACGATACTCGCCCTATGGAACTGTGGCAAGCCTGTATCTTTGGGCGATTGCCGGAGGTGCAATTCCGGAAATGAGGGATTATTCACCAAAAAGAAAAAAGGAGGTGCCGAAGAAATGACACAAGAAGAAATGTGGAAAGCAATATCCGAAAATGATGCGTCTTATGATGGTATCTTTTTCTATGCAGTTAAATCTACTGGCATTTATTGCCGTCCCTCCTGCAAATCAAAGGTACCAAGGCGTGAAAATGTTTGCTTTTTTGATACCGCAGAACAAGCAAAAGATTCCGGCTTTCGTCCCTGCAAGCGATGCAGAAGCGACCTTTTAGACTATCAGCCAATCAAAGAAATCGCAGAAAAGGCAAAGCGACTGCTGGAGGATTCTTTTCACAAGAGATGTGAATTGAATCAGGAGCTGCAGCATCTGGGCATATCCCAGCGCCGCATGTCTGAAATCTTTAAGGACGAATATGGCGTTACGCTGTCTGAATATGTGGGTAATCTGCGCCTGTCTGAAGCAAAACAGCTACTTTCAGACACCAATGACGAGATTATTGACATCGCATATTCCGTAGGATTTGGGGGATTGTCATCGTTTTATCGCTTTTTTAAAAAAAAACAGGATTATCTCCTGTGGCATACAGAAAGGAGCATCAAAAATGAGCAAATACGCTTTCTATGATTTTGAATTTGGAATTTTGAAAATTGGATATACCGATACAGCAATCACTTTTTTGAAACAAGTGGATCAAATCGATGTCGATAACGAACATTCGGCGCTTTCCGATCTGGCTTTTGACCAAGTATGCGAGTATCTCAAAGGACATCGCCGGATCTTCGACTTCCCATACGAGCTTAGCGGTACGGAGTTTCAGAAAAAAGTGTGGAATGCACTTTGTCAGGTTCCATACGGCGAAACCCGTACATACAAGGAAATAGCGTCGGTGGTTGGTAATCCGAAAGCGAGCCGCGCAGTTGGCATGGCAAACAACAAAAATCCATTGATGGTCGTGGTTCCGTGCCATCGAATAGTGGGAACAGACGGAAATCTCATTGGTTATGCAGGTGGTCTTGATATGAAAAAAGCTCTACTGGAGCTTGAAGGAAAGGAGGAACAGTAAATGAATGGAATCCAGATTTCGAGTATTCATATTTCCGACATTGATATGAGAAAATGCTACTTTAACCCCGGATGCGCACTCAGTATTTACAAACCTGAATCCGAGCAAAAAATACTGAATATGCTGGGTAAATATTTCGGGTCAGTGCAGCTACATAACATTTGCTGCCATCATAATCCGCAACTACCTCATGGCGCTACTATCATCAATAACTGTGCAGGCTGCGACAGAAGATTCCGTTCCTTATATGAAGGTATACAGACCATTTCTCTATGGGAAGTGTTGGACAGTATCGAAAATCTGCCTTTGCCGGACCATACCGGACTGACGGTTTCTGTGCATGACTCCTGCTCATACCGAGCAAAACCCCAGGTGCATGCCGCGGTCAGAAGCATTTTACGGAAAATGAATATAGAAATCATCGAGTCCGAATACAGCGGAACAAAGTCCATCTGTTGTGGCGATAATTTCTATCCGCAGCTTCCAATTGAAAAAGTGACAGAGCTGCAAAAAAAGCGAGCTGCCCAGATGCCTTGTCAGGATGTTGTGGTCTATTGTGTTTCCTGCATTAAATCCATGACCATAGGAGGGAAAACTTCACACCATATGGTTGATCTTGTTTTGAACGAAGAAACCGAGCCTCAGGAGACAAGCATCGATGTGTACCACAACACGCTGAATCAGTACATTGATGAGCACTAATCAGAGTATAAGCATAATGAGAACCTGACAAATTCCAATTTATCTGGAAGTTTAAATTTAAAATATAAAAATTGTATACACTTATTTTTTATAAAAATTTGATATAATATAAAGTAAGAAAACTCCCATGTATAATGTGATTACATAGGAGTTTTTAAGTTTTAATGAGAATTCAATGAAGAAGAAATATTAATTATATTATTCACAACTGCCATCTAAATCAGGGTAATATTTAATAGACCAAGCTTCAAATTCTTTAATGAGTTTAGTAATTTCTTTTCCTTTATCAGTTAGATGATACTCAACTTTAGGTGGAACCTCAGCATATATTACCTTACCTATTAATCCATCGCTTTCTAATTCTTTTAAATTTTCATTTAAAATTTTTTGGCTTATGCCTTCAACAATTCTTTGAAGTTCTAAAAATCTTTTAGGGCCATTATATAAATTACATAGTAAAAGAGCCTTCCATTTACCACGTATAAAATCCATTGCAAAATCTAATAAACAAACATATTTTTGGTTATTGAAAGAAATCATTAAATTACCTACTTTCAAATTTTTTTACATAAGACATTATACTAAAATTATTAATATAAATAAAGAATATGGTCTATTTTATTAATAATTTATTTTCCCATGTAAATAAGTTATTCTAATAAATCTTACCTTTAGGTAAGACATCTAACTTAAAAGTGCGTACTTGTTAAGTAGTATAGGTGCTTATATAATGAGGGCATAAGTTGGGAAATAAAAAACAGATATAAGGAGATATAATATGAAGGTAGTTGCTTTTAATGGAAGTCCTAAAAAGAAGGGTAATACATATAAATCAATAGAGATTGTAGCAAAAGAACTAGAAAAAGAAAACATTGAGGTGGAGATTATTCACGTTGGAAATAAGGTAATTCGTGGATGCTTAGCCTGTGGGGGATGTAGTAGAAATAAGAATGAAAAATGTGTCATTGATAATGATGAGGTTAATGAATGGATTGCAAAGATGAATGAGGCTGATGGAATTATATTAGGATCTCCAGTTCATTATTCTGCTATTGCAGGAACCATGAAATCATTCTTAGACCGTGCATTTCTTGTAACATCAGTAAATGACGGTATGCTTAGACATAAAGTTGGAGCAAGTGTTGTTGCAGTTAGAAGATCAGGAGGAATTCCGGTATTTGATCAATTGAATAATTATATTACTTATTCAGAAATGTTAATGCCTACATCAAATTATTGGAATGTAGCTTATGGTAGAACAGAAAATGAGGTTCTTCAAGATAGTGAGGGAATGCAAATAATGAGAGTATTAGGTAAGAATATGACCTGGCTAATGAAACTTGTTGAATTGGGGAAAGATAATATTGAAGCACCAAAAAGAGAAAATAAGAATTTTATGAATTTCATAAGATAAATATATTAATAAAAAATAATTAAAGGTTTGGAAGGAGAAGAATTAATATCATAGATAATATGAATAGTACAATTACTTTAAACAACGGTATTGAAATGCCAAGATTAGGACTTGGGGTTTTCAGAGTAGAGGATAGTTCAGAATTAATAAATGCAGTTAAAGTTGCAATAAAGAATGGATATCGAAGCATTGATGGTGCAGCTATATATGGAAATGAAGAAGCTATGGGAGAAGGAATAAGAGAAGGTATAAAGGAAGCAGGGATTTCAAGGGAAGATTTGTTTATAACTTCTAAGGTTTGGAATGCTGATTTAGGATATGAATCAACCATAGCAGCTTATGAAGCAAGCTTAAATAGATTAGGTGTGGATTATTTAGATTTATACCTTATTCATTGGCCAGTAGAAGGAAAATATAAAGAAGCTTGGAAAGCATTAGAATATCTATATAAAGAAGGCCGTGTTAGAGCTATAGGAGTAAGTAATTTCCAAGTTCATCATCTTCAAGATTTATTAGGTGATGCTGAAATAAAACCTGTTATAAATCAAGTAGAATTACATCCCTACTTAAGTCAAAAAAAGGTTAGAGAATTTTGCAGAGAAAATGCTATTCAAGTTGAAGCATGGTCACCTTTAATGGCCGGTAATGGATTATTAGAAAATGAGATATTTAAAGAAATAGCTAAAAAATACAATAAAACAGTAGCTCAGATAGTACTACGTTGGGATTTACAAAGTCAAGTAATAACTATTCCTAAATCTACAAATGAGAGAAGGCTAATTGAAAATATAGATATATTTGATTTTAATCTAAGTAAGGTTGATATTGATAAGATAGATAGCTTAAACCAAGATTTAAGGGTAGGACCAGATCCAGATAATTTTGATTTTTAATTTATATTTTATTCTTTTTATTTTAGTAAATTTAATTATATAATTAAAACCTCACTTCAAATAGTTGCGGTGAGCTTTACCATAAATAAAGTAGAAGAGGTTGTGACAAAAGTATGAAAATATTTTTGTTACAATCTCTTTTCTCATGAACTTTCTTTGCTTAAACTTGAAAAACAAGAAAACTAAAGAGTCTGTAAATTCTTTTGTAAAGCGTTGACTCTAACACCACGTCATAGTGTAATATAAAAATATAGCTTGAATATATTAACAAAAACTCATAGCTGGCTGAGTATTAGATAATATTGATAGCTGTAAAATCAGACTTGGAGGTGTAGTAATGAGAACAGTAAAACAAGTTTCGGATTTGACAGGAATAAGTGTGCGCGCACTACATTACTATGATGAAATAGGATTATTAAAACCAAGTGAAATTACAGAGGCTGGATATAGACTTTATGATGATGAAGCCCTTAAAACTCTGCAGCAAATTTTATTTTTCAAAGAGCTTGATATACCCTTAAAAGATGTTAAAGAGATAATGTTGAGTCCATATTTTGATAAAATGCAAGCATTAAAAAATCAGAAAAAGCTGCTTATGTTAAAACGTAAAAGATTAAATGGCTTAATAGAGCTTATAAATAAAACCTTAAAAGGAGAAAGCACAATGAATTTTAAAGAATTTGATATGAGTGAATATTATAACGTATTGGAAGAATTTAAAACAGAACACGAAGATAAGGTAATTAAAATTTATGGTAGTGTAGATAAATATAATGACCATATTGAAAAATTTAAATCTAATGAAGATGAAATTGCTAAAATGGCTATAAAGAAATATGGAAGCATTGAGAAATATGCTAACGCTTTAAAGAAAAATCTTAATAATAGTGCTACGTTTACTTTAGCAGAACAATATGATGAATTTAAAAAAGATTGCTTGGAAGATAAGCATCCTAAATTAAAAGAACTATTTAAAAAGCTTGCATCTGACTTAAGTAAAGATCCTTCTTCAAAGGAGATTCAACAAATTGCTGAAGGAATAACAAATACAGCTAAAAAAGATTATGAAATTTTCAAAATGGATAATGGAGATGATCATTGGTACTATATGGTGCGAATTTATTTAGTATATCCCCAATGGATAGAAGAAGTTGATAAGAAATATGGAAATGGTGCATCTAAATTTATCGGAAAAGCTCTAAAAATTTATTTTGGAGATAAGCAACCTAAATTAGAAGAACTATATAAAAAGCTTGCATCTGACTTAAGTAAAGATCCTTATTCAAAAGAGGTTCAACAAATTGTTGATGAAATATCAGATGCAGATAAAAAAAGTCAAGAATTTTATAAAGTGGATGAGGGAGAGAATCATTGGGGCTATACAGCAGAGCTTTATTTATCAAACTCCACATGGATAAAAGCCATTGATAAACAATATGGTAGTGGCGCATCTAAATTTATCGGAGAAGCCCTAAAATTTTATTCTGAAAATAGTAATTCATGAAATAAAAGCTATGAACGATTTGACACACAGAACCAAAGTTATAAGTATTAACCGTAGATACTCAAAAAATAAACTGCAATTAAATAATTAGAAACTAAAAATCGCATAATTCAAGAAAGTGAATTATGCGATTTTTAGTAATACTACTAACGGATATATTAAAATTGTTATTCCGCACCACCGATACAGTGAGCCGTATCATAAGCGATGCTCTAAATCTTTGATTTAGTTAGCAGAACTTAAGTAAGAGTCCAAATCTTTGATTTGGTTACTCGAGCTTACTCATTCGAACGCATGTGAGAAGGAGTTTCCTTTACTAACGCGAATATGAGTGGAGTTTCCTAAATAAATGAGGCTTTTACTAAAATTGGACGTAATATTGCTCCTTCACTTATTTTATTTACTTGTGATTATTTTAAAATTATTCTAACTATGGTATTAAATCCTAAATATGTACACTGGTAAATATGTAATTAAACTTATTATAAGGAATTAAGGATATGTAAAATAACAAAATAATTTAATAAATTTATGTATTTAATTCTATCTTTTATAAACTTAAGATTTCGTAAGGTTTTTTTATAATTATTGTAAAGTCTATCTTCTACAATTAAATTATGATGTTAGGAAGGAAGTAGAAGATATGAGAAAAGCATGTAAAAAAATATTATGGCTTAGTGTAATAATAATTTGTGGATTTTGGTATATGACAGGAAATTCAGACTTAGAATTAGAAAATACAAATATTAAAGGAATTGATATTAGTTTAAATGATAAAGATAAGTTAGTACAAGAAATTGGTAGTAATGGGGATGAAAAATTACTATTAGTAAATGAAAAGTATGGCTTAAATAAAAATTATATACCAGAAGGGTTATGTATACCTAATATACCATTTGCAGATGAATCAGACAAGGAAGAAAAACATGTAGCAGGAGTTATTGTAAAGCCATTAGAAGAATTGATAAATACGGCTAAAGAAGACGGTATAATATTACTTGGTAACTCAGGTTATAGATCTTATAAATCACAGGAAAAAGTTTATATTAGTAGAGTGAAATCAGAAGGCAGGAAACTTGCAGATGCATATGTGGCTAAACCAGGATCAAGTGAACATCAAACAGGACTATGTATTGACATTACTAACGAAGATAGATATTTCGTAGAGGGAACAAAAGAGGCAGATTGGCTTGCAGAGAATTGCTATAAATTTGGTTTTATTATAAGATATCCTTATGGGAGGAAAAATATAACAGGAATTGAATATGAACCTTGGCATATTAGATATATAGGAAAGGAAGCTGCTAAGTATATTTATGATAATAGAATTACATTAGAGGAGTACTTAGAACGACAATTATAAAAATGGAGGCGTAAATGAATATTAATATTCTTGTGGTAGACGATGAAAAAGAAATAAGAAATTTGCTAGAAATAAACCTTAGAAATGAAGGATATAGTATATTTAAATCAAGCTGTGGAGAGGAAGCCTTAGATATATTAGAGAAGGAAGAAATTCATTTGATAGTTTTAGATATAATGATGCCAGGTATTGATGGGCTGGAGGTTTGCAGAAGAGTAAGGGGAAAGTATACCATACCAATTCTTATGCTAAGCGCAAAAGCAGAGGATATAGACAAAATTCAAGGTATTCTGACCGGTGCAGATGACTATGTATGCAAGCCTTTTAATCAATTAGAACTTATAGTTAGAGTAAAAGCATTACTGAGAAGGGCATATTTTTTAAATACTAAAATGCAAGTTTCAGAGGACTTAATAAGAATTGAATCTATGGTTATATATAAGAGTAAACATAAGGTAACTGTAGATGATAAAGAAGTAGATCTAACTGCTAGAGAGTTTGAAATATTATATCTGTTAGCTACAAATAGAGGAAGAGTTTTTAGTGCAGAGGAAATTTTTGAAAAGGTATGGAAGGAAAAATATTATCAATCTAATAATACTGTTATGGTGCATATGAGTAGACTAAGGGATAAGATAGAACATCATATGGAAGGAAATAAGGTAATTCACACTGTATGGGGAGTTGGATATAAAATTGAAAAATAAAAGATTCTATAAATATTGGTTATCATCATTAGCTGAAGTAGCAGCTGCTGGATTATTAACTTATATAATTTGGGTTCCTTGTAATGAAATATTAAATTATTTGTATATAAACACTAAAATTCGACTTATTAATTATATTTGGAGAATTATTGAATATAAAATGTTCGGAGATGTAGCCTATATTGAAGTATTATTATTTGTGGGGTTATATTTGCTCATAACCTATAGAAAAGCTAAAAGTTTGGCAGCTATTATAGATCAAAGTGAAATAATAGCTAATGGTGACTTGGACAGACCAATAGAAGTTAATGCAAAAAGAGATATTAAAAATTTAGCTGAAAATATCAATAATATTTCAAAGCAGCTTAAAGAGATAACAGTAGAAGAAAGAAAAACGCAACAAACTAAAAATGATTTAATAACTAATGTTTCCCATGACTTAAGAACTCCATTAACTTCTATAATGGGCTATTTGGAAATTATTGATACTGATAAGTATGAAGATGAAGTGAAATTAAGATATTACGCTAATATAGCATTCGAAAAAGCAAAAGCATTGAATTTACTTATTAATGACTTGTTTGAGCTTACTAAAATGCAAAATAACACTATTAATTTAGATAAAAACGATATTAATTTAGTAGAATTGCTAGGTCAGGTAGTTGCATATTTTGAATATCAATTTAAAAATGCAAACATGCAATCAAGAATCAACTTTTCTGAGGATAAGCTAATAGTAAATGCAGATGCAGGTAAGCTGGTTAGGGCATTTGAAAATTTGCTGTCCAATGCAATTAAGTATGGCCGAGATGGTTTTTATATTGATGTAATGACAAAATTTGAAGAGAATATGGCAGTAGTTCAAGTTGTAAACTATGGTCAATCAATATCATCAATAGACTTGCCATATATATTTGATAGATTCTATAGAGTAGAAAAATCAAGAAATAGTAATATAGGTGGATCTGGGTTAGGGCTAGCTATTACAAAAAATATTATAGAATTACACCAAGGAACGATAGTAGCCTATAGTGATGAGAAGAGAACTATCTTCGAAGTAAGATTACCAGTTAAATAACTATAGCGATATTAAATGTAAAACCTCACTTGGGGTAGTTACGGTGAACCGTATCATAAATGACGTATACTTTTTTGTGTGCAAGCATTAAAGGACATGGATTTCAATTCAGTATTAATATTGCTATCACCATCGTAAAAACTTGATAAAAGAGGACTTACCGCAAAGCAGTAAGTCCTTAATTCATCTAATAAGAATAATTAGAGTTATTTGGATTTAATAGTTGAGTAAAGAACAGTACCTAAAATAATAATCCCACCTAAGATTTCTCTTAATGTTGGTATTTCTCCTAATAAAAAAGTAGCAAAAAGGATACCATAAACTGGCTCAAGGCTTGATATAATACCTGCTGTTTGTGTTTTGATATTCTTTAAACCATTTATGAAGAATGAATGAGAAATTCCAGTAAAAACCGTACCTAATAGGATAAGTAATAATATATCATTAAGTTGAAAAACAGGTTTTTGTAAAAATAGAAAAGGAATTAATACAATTGTTGCCACAGCTTGTTCGTAAAAAGCAATTACCAAGCTTGAATATTCTTTTACATATTTTCTGTTAAGCAGTGAAAGAATTGCATAAGTAAAGCCAGATAATATCCCCCACAAAACTCCTTGAGTTAGACTATTTCCTAATTCAAACTTTGGAATAACAAGCACTACGCCCAAGAACGTAACAATTGCAATTATAATATCGGACAACTTAATTTGCTCTTTGAAAAAATATGGCTCAAGAAAAGTAACGAAAACAGGGAACGTAGAAAATGTAAGCAATCCTATTGCTACTGTTGACATCTGAATGGACTTAAAAAAAGTGCTCCAGTGAATTGCTAAAATTACCCCCAATATTACCAAATAAAAATAATGCTTTTGTTGTTTTAGTTTTATATCTTTCTTGAGATAAAGCATTATAATGAATAAAAAGACACTTGAAAAGAAAACTCTCCCAAGGACAATTATCATAGTTGGCAATGATAACAACTTTCCAAATAAGCCTGATAAGCCGAATAAAAAAACAGCTATATGGATCTCAAGTAAACTTTTATTTTTTAAATTCATATATTTACCTCCCAATACAACCTAATGGTTACTTTTAAAATTATTGTTATTTATTATGGATCAATTTAGTTAGTTCATTAATTATGGAAGGTAAAGAAATAGATGTCTTTTCATATACGACACCTCCTAAATTCATAAGATAAATAAAATTCTATATAGTCAAGGGAGGTAAATGCCCTTAATTCGTAATAATTTAAACTATGTCTTAATCAGTATAAAAATTATATTTATAATATTAACATAAAACAGCAGAAGTAGCTAAAAGAGTTGAGGTACATTCCAACACTGTACGTTTGTACGAAAATCTTGAATTAATACCAAAGGTGAATAAATTGCCAAATAATAATTTGAAACTTATAAATAAACATTAAGAGCTTAAACAGCTTTATAATATTGTTTTCAATACAAGAAATTGAGTAAATAAAAAAATACTATTTAACATAGTGTTATAGAAAGTTTATATGACAGTAGATAAATTTGTTTTTATACAAAATTATCTACTGTACGGATTATAATATCAGGGTATTGATTTTTATATAAAAAAGAGATAAACGGTACTGCTTATCTCACTAATACTCAATATTATATTTTAATATGATTTCCTAATAACATATAGCTTAGGTTAGGCATCTGAAAATAAANNGATAGTAGCACTATCTAAGGGTTCTGTTGATGCAGTATGACACAAAATAGACAAGCATTCTGACTTATTTATTTTTTGAAAGTGCCTTAAATATAACGGAATTAATACTTCATAAAGGCTATAGAAAAACTAGTGCCTTCCCCTTTTTCACTTTTAACATCAATATATCCATCATGAGCTTCAATGATAGATTTTGAAATTGCTAATCCAATGCCCACAGAATCTTTTTTGCTTGAATTTTTACCCTTATAAAATCTTTTGAAAATATTAGGAATATCTTCTCTTGCAATGCCTTCTCCTGTATCTTCAATTGTAACTCGAAAATATACAGGATTATCATTTAAACTAATTTTGATGGTTCCCTTTGGCGGTGTATGGTCAATGCAGTTTTTTATAATATTAGTAAAAGCCTCCTGCATCCAAAACTTATCATGCAATAAATTAATCTGTTCATTACAGTTTATACTCAAATCAATATCATCATCCTTAGCCAGCCGCTTAAGGTCATATACAACTTCTTCAATAGTTTTGTTTAGATTATTCTCCTTTTTATAAAATTCTATTGTGCTTGCATCCAACTTTGCTAATTTTAGTATATTTTTTATCATAATATTCATTTTATCAAGCTGATTCCGGTTATCTTCTAGAAAATGTATCCTTTGTTCTTCTGTTAATTTTCTATGTAATAATATATCATTATGTAATATCATAGTAGTAAGCTTCGTCCTTAACTGATGGGATATATTTTGTAAAAGCTCCACAAGATACTCCTTTTCGTTTTGAATAGAGCTAAGGTTATTTCTTATAATACTGCGTATATTAGCGAATGCTATAGCCAATTTGGAAAAATCGCCTTCCTCATCTTCATTAATTAGAATACTATACTCATTATCTAATATTTTGTTGGCTGCTAAAGTTATTTTTCTTACCTTTTTAAAGAAATAGTTAAACTGTAGATAATTCAATATTAATATGAGTAATGCAAAAACTACACTGGCCGCTAATATTCCATAGTTATTTCTTAAGTTGGGAAATAAGCGGTTATCAAGTTTAGTTGTTATCCCATATTCTTTTAAGAGTGCATTGCCAGCCTCTTTATCTGCATCATTAATATCATTAGCAATCAGTGGAATTAATTCTTTTTCCAATTCCGGATTGAGGATTTTGGCTTTATATATAAAACAACCCATTATATCAATATAATCTTGCTTTTGATTATTAGTATATACTACATACATTATCCCTTGAATAATTATAAAAAAAGTAAGAAGTGATATTAAAATAAAAGTACTTTTTTTCACTTCATAATTAACAAAAATCTTATTCACTTCTATTCACTCCTTACCTTAACATTCCACCTATAGCCTATTCCACGCTGAGTCACAATATATTCTGGTTTTTTAGGGTCATCTTCAATTTTTTCCCTAAGACGTCTTATATACACAGACAAAGTATTATCATCAAAGAAGGCATCTTCCTCACTGGTGACATTTCCCAAAATATCATCTCGTTTCATTGTTTTTAGTGGGTTATGCATAAATAATATTAACAGCTTATATTCTAACGCCGTTAGATTTAATAATTCATCATTCTTAAATGCCTGGGTTGTGACAATATTAACAGTTATATCTCCGCTTATTAACTTCTCCTTTTTTAATTCTTCTAACTTAGAACGCAACTGCACCTTAATCCTTGCCAATAGTTCTCTAAAGCCAAAAGGCTTAGTCAAATAGTCGTTTCCTCCTATTTGTAAGCCCATAACAATATTTACTTCATCATCTAGTGCAGTAAGAAATATGATAGGTATCTTGGATTTCTCTCTTACATATTTGCAGAAATCATACCCATTACCATCAGGTAAATTCACATCAAGAAGTATTAAATCAAAGTTACCTTTGCTTAACTTACTCTTTGCCTCCTGTATAGTACCAACCCGCTCTACTTCAAACCCTTCATCAATTAATGAAAAGTCTAAGGCATATCCTAAAGCTATATCATCTTCTACAAATAGTATTCTACTCATAAAAATCCACCCTCATTTTCTTATTCTTCTCTAATAGTTTCAATTACATTATCTTTCTCAATTTTTTTCATAGGAATAAGTGTAGATAAGTAACTTATTGTCATTGCTACTAAAATTGTAATTACACTTAGCCCTAAAGGAAGCTTCCACTGCATTGCAACAACATCTGATAAAACATTAGATATACTGTAGGATAAAAAACATCCAGCTATGGCACCCAAAGTACCTCCAATTATTCCGTAAAACATACCTTCATATCTTATAATTGTTTTCAAATCCTTCTGTGACATTCCAATTGACTTTAACATAGCACTTTCTTTTCGCCTTAGGGTTATATTCATAGTAATTGTATTTATAATATTTATACTGCTGATTAATGTAATTACAGCTATAAAACCATATACAAGTACCTGAATCATAAGCATTGAATTTCTTTGGCTTTTATTCATATCTGCATAGTTAATAACAGTATAGGAAGGATAGTCCTTTAGAATATTATTTACCTCTGTAGCTGTTTCTAAATCCAATGACTCATCCTTTAAAGCAATACTCAAATTTTTAATCTTCGGTGACTCTCCTGTAAGATTTTTAAGAACCTGTTCTCCGGTAATAAGTGTTAAAACATTAGTTGAATCATCCCTCTCAAAGATATCGTCTTTAATGATTGCTATTATTTTAACTTTAAATTCTTTGTTATCCTTAAGTATGATAATTTCATCATTTACCTTATAGTCAGTAAGCTTACCAATATAAAGCTTACTAGTGTTATAGTCTCGTACTTTTCCGTTATCTACTAGAATCACTCCATCTTCAGAGTTCATCCTATTGACATCTATATTTCCGCTTAATAGGTATTTACTAAGGTCCTCTAAGGCCACTTTGTCATAGCCCTTAATTTTTGTACCAATGACTTCTTTGTAGCCATCTTCAAACTTTCGTTTTTGTAAAATACCTTCTGCTTCCTTAATCCTTTTATTTAATGGAACCTCTGCCATACCAAATACATCAGGATATTGTATATAAACCTTATCTACATTGCTTAAGGTGCTGAGCTGTGCTGCTAAATTATCAACTTCTCCACTACTATTATCAACTATTTGATTATTATCACCTGCTGTACCCTCCTTATCAGATGATCTACTAACATCTAAATCAATGGTTTCATAAGCCTCATTAGGACTTTTCATGGTGAATACCTCATCCATGAAAGATGTGAAGGTAATAAATAAAGCCGAACTTATAACAATTGATAAAATCATGGTCCGGCATCTGCCTGGATTACGTCTTATATTCTTCACTGCCATTACAACCTTATAATTAAAGATCTTTTTAAGCAATGGATACTTTCTTCTTTTAACAACATCTTTCTTTATTATAACACGACTACTTATGGCAGCTAAAGGAGAAATATTTCCTACAAAACTTGCAGGGACTAAGCTTGAAATATACACTGCTAAAATTGTTATTATAATACTAATAATTAAAACACCGACGTCAATGCGTACTAGTGACAGATACTTATCCCCTTTTAAGATTAGTTTAAAAACAAAATTTAACCCATATATAGCACCAATGCTTATAGAAAGCCCTATGGGTATAGCAATAATAAGAAGAATAGTTGCTTCTCTAAAAACTATCCTTTTAATCTGCTTTTTAGTAGCACCAATACTTCTAAGGAGACCGAACTGTTTCAATCTTTCTGCTACATTAATTTGAAATGAATTATGTATAACAACGATTGATGCACTGACTACTACGGCAACAGCAATACAAGCAACTATAATTAGCACCTTGTTTGAACTCATTTCATTTAATCTAATAAGAGACTGATTTAGTATTAAATTCTCATTAGTAGTCAGTTTTGAAAGATTTTTTAAAGTTTCATTGAAATCAGCCTTAGGGCTTATTTCTACCATCAATTGCCCATTTTTAGGAGCATTGCTGAAGGAAATTGCTCTACAGCTTTTTGTACGCTGGAAATATTCATCATTTTTCAAAAATCCTACCACAGTATAGGGTTTTTCTTTAATAACAATTTTATCTCCAAGTTTCAGATTTTCTTTAATGGAGTTCTTTGCCCACTGATCTATAGAAATTTCATTATCATTTTTAGGCATTCTACCTTCTTTAACACTATACTTAAATAATTCAGTAGCCCCTTTATCCATATAATATCTATCAATGTAAATGTCACTATAAGCAACTGTATCACCCTGCTCCATGATACCGTAAAGCTGCACATTAGGATTATTTGATACCTTTAATAATATATCTTCTGTGTAGGTTTCATACCCCAAATGAAATGAAAATCCCGCCATATATTTAGCGTTTTCAATTTGGGACTTTTCAGCACTCTTAACAAATAATCCAATAGTTGCTACTAGGGAAAGTGATAAAATAATCCCTATAAGTGTCAAGAGAGTACGCTTTTTATTTTGCTTCAAATATTTTGTACTTAGAGCTTTATAATTATTTATCAAAATACTCCCTCCTTACTTCTCCTGATTATTGAAATAACTATCTTCTATTATCCGCCCATCCTCTATGGTAATTACACGGTCAGCCATAGAAGCAATATTGGAATCATGAGTTATTAGTATAAGAGTCTGATTAAACTTACGAGCGGTAAGCTTGAGCAGCTCAATAACCTCCCTGGTATTTTTTGAATCCAGATTTCCTGTAGGTTCATCTGCCAGTATAATACTTGGCTTATTAATAAGAGCACGTCCTATTGATACCCTCTGCTGCTGTCCTCCTGACAATTCTGATGGAAGATGTGTTCTTCTATTCTGCAGATTAAGTATTGTTATAATTTCATCTAAATAGTCTTTATCTACCTTTTCATTATCTAATATAACCGGTAGCTCAATATTTTCTTCCACATCAAGAACTGGAATCAGATTAAAAAATTGAAATATAAAGCCTACCTTTCTTCTTCTGAATATGGATAACTCCGCATCCTTATAATCATAAATGTTCTTTTCCTCAATTATAACCTTACCTGAAGTAGCTCTATCCAATCCTCCTAAAAGATGTAGCAGAGTACTCTTTCCTGACCCTGATGCCCCTATAATAGCAACGAATTCCCCCTTATTTATACAAAGGT
The DNA here is from genome assembly GCA_002316385.1 of Clostridium sp. UBA1056. GTDB lineage: Bacteria > Bacillota > Clostridia > Clostridiales > Clostridiaceae > Clostridium_J. The sequence goes on along the minus strand of DCDL01000058.1, from coordinate 80,804 downwards.
TTATATCCTTTAATGCTTCAACTTTATTATCTCCTTCCCCATAAGTCTTTGTTAAATTTTCTACTCTTAAGATTTCCATGTTTTTCTCTCCTAATCCTCTATAATTGAATAATTTATCTCTATGTTATCTGCCACACCGGATAGTGTATTTCTAACCTTTGCCATATCAGATGTCTCTCTTAAATCAAGAGTCCCTTTTTTAAATCTTATAAGAGTCATGTCAAGCTCAGAACCTTTTAAAGCATCGTAGATTTTATCATCAGTTATAATTATTGTTCCTTCTGGTGGAAGGTATCCCATCCATGAATAATTACCATATTTCATAGACAACTCTACTCCTTGAATGTTTAATTTTGATATATCTTTATAGTAATCACTCCCTAACATCAAGATTTCATTTCCATCAATATTAGGCATCTCTTTAAGCAACTGTGTATCTAAATTTGACGTTTCATCAATCTTCTCACGAAATATTTGGTCCTTTATCATAGCTTTTACTGTATCTTTAGTTATTACTATATAAGTTTGAGTGTCCTTAACCTCCTTTCCCTCCTCAACAACAGTTTTATCCTCAGTTACTATCTTATATGTATAATCCTTTGTATAGTTAGTATTATCCTTATAAATTTCCTTTGCTTCCTTAACATCTTCACTTTTCCCACTAACTAAAATTGCATTAAAAGGCTTTTTAGGTCCTTTTAAAACATACTGTAATCCTTGTGATGCTAATGCAAAAATTCCAACGGCAATAACCCCACCTAAAATCCATTTGTTTATTTTTTTCATTAATATTCTCTCCCTTAATTTATTGCTTTCTATGTACTTATATTATTATACTGACTTCTTTAAAGCCATAACGGTAATCTTACAATATGTAACTCAGTCTTACTGTTTAGTAAGTATAGTATCCTATATTTAGAAATATTACTTGTTGAGTCTACACTTACCCTGGGTGGTTAAGTAGTTATACATAATTTCAAAACTATTTAATGATTTTAAATTTAAGCAAATTGTAAGGAGTAAAGATTAGGTCATATGCGTATTAGTAGTTAATTCTATGTAAACTCTAATAGAATTTAGAGTATGATACGGAGAACTTACTCAGCGAACGAATGTAGGTCGAGTTTCCTAAACAAATGCAAAAAATAGTCTTAGGTGTTGATATAACTTGCCTAAGGCTATTTTTATACGTAAAAATATCGCATAATAAGTAATAAAATATAATAAGTTTAGCAGTGAGGTATTCCAAAATATGTTATAATTTAAAGAACTCAAATAAACAGAGTTCTTCTTCGGAGGGGGTTTTTACGCCCACTTTGAAGAAGATGGGGTATTAGATCGGGTAGTCATCGGATAAATGATAATCAAACTTTTAAGTATAAGGTAAATAGTAATTTATAATACAGTTAAATAGGTAGATAACCTTGAACTTGCGGAGAAATGAAAATTTAATATATTAAAAAGTTAGTTTGTGAAGGGGGATATATGTTATTATGTTAAGTCCAAAAGAAGCAGAAATAGAACTATCAACAGCTGCACAACGAAATCCGGGACCGTGGATAAACCATAGCATGTCTGTTGGATTGAATGCTAAATTGATTGCAGATAAAATTGACATATTAGATAGCAATCAGGCTTATGTTATGGGATTATTACATGATATAGGTCGTAGAGAAGGTATAAAATCAATTATGCATACAATTGATGGGTATGATTATATGATGAGTTTAAATCAAAAAGAGATTGCTAAAATATGTTTAACACATTCATATCCAATACAAGATGTAAATACTTTTTTTGGAGAATTTGATTGTACAGAAGAACAAAAGATTTTCTTGTCACGCTTTATAAAGAATACTGTATATGATGATTATGACCGATTAATACAATTATGTGATGCAATATCATTGCCAAATGGTGCTTGTATAATGGAGAAAAGATTAATTGATGTGGCATTAAGGCATGGCTTACCAGATTTCACTATTGATAAATGGAAATCATTTTTAGAGTTGAAAAAGTATTTTGATAAACTGTGTGGTTGCAATTTATACACACTGTTGCCAAATGTAACAGAAAATTCTTATGAGAGTTTGTGATAAGTTTTTATTGAATCACATGTCTTTTGCTGTATCTGTAGCTTTATCACCAATAGCATACATTTTAATGGCTATTGTACCTGCAATTTATAGTAAAAATGAGTTAAGTAAATTAATTTTAATTGGTTGGGGTAATATACGTGGGTATATTTAGTATTGTATTTTCAATATTTTTGTCAGTAATCCTTATTGGAGGAGGATATTTATGTAAAAGTGCAGCTAATGGAGGTATAAATGACTATGTTGGATATAGAACTAAACTTTCAAAGAAAAATGCTGACACGTGGAAAGAAGGCAATACTTATGGTGGAAGGGTATTAATCATCTGCGGATTGGCATATGCTATAATATCCACAGTGTGCAGCATGATATTCTATAATCAAGCATTAATTATACTAATAGGAGTTTCTCTTGGTGTAATACCAGTTATACTAATAGGAGTTTATATTTCGGAAAAACACTTAAAGAATATTTTTGATAGTGAAGGAAATAGAAAATAAAGCAGTGAGAGTATGCTAATTTGTATGGAAAAAGCATATGATAAGTAAATAACATCTATTTACTTCTGAAATAATATAAGGAAAACTACAAATAAAAAAGTCTACGTTATACCCGTTACGGTGAACCGTACCTATGGAGAACCAAAATTAAAAGAAGTACTTGAAATATTAGACATTGACATGGATACAAGCTATGATATACTCATACTTATTAATTCAGAAATTTTGGAGGTGGTAGGTATGCTTATAAATCTGAAGTCTGGAAATAATTTTAGTAGTGTTTATACCCATGCAGAATAGTAGAAATGCAACAAACTGTGTGGGATAAAAAGTTGCATTAGCTGCTGATTCTGTACTTTATTTAATTAATTAAGTAAAGGAGTATGAATATGAAATATATTAATGCAGCAGATGTACTTCCAAAGAAATTATTGAAGGAAATTTTGAATTATGTAGATGGAGAACTATTATATATTCCCGCATCAGGTGAGAGGCAAAAATGGGGGGAATGTAGTGGTTCAAGAGAATATTACAAGAAACGTAATAGAGATATAATCAATCAATATAAAAATGGAGCAACAATAAGCAATATTGCTAATGCTTATTGTTTATCATATGATTCAGTAAGAAAAATAGTAAATAAATAAATTTAAAGAGATTTTACCATTTCGGTAGAATCTCTTTTTTAGATAGGAAAAAACAATTATAGCTATTCTTAAGGATATGATTATAGTATTTAAAATTATAAAATAAAAGCATAATCTTAAATAACTTTAAAAACACTGCTAAATACTAAGATTAATTGTTTGTGATTTTAATGGGAAAATATATTCTGCAATCTTGAAGTATCGTGTAGTGGAAATTTGAAAAATAAGAATTTCTAGGAGGATTAAAATGAAAATTAAAATGGAATTAGAAACAGAACGTCTCCTATTGAGACCATGGAGAATTGAAGATGCACCTGCTCTATATAAGTATGCCAGCGATCCTAAAGTTGGTCCAATAGCTGGGTGGCCGGTTCATACCAGCATTGAGAATAGCCGAGAAACCATCAGGGACGTGTTTTCTAACGAAGGGATCTATGCAATTGTTCTGAAAGGACAAGAAGAACCTGTTGGATGTATAGGACTTTTAATAGGAGAAGCAAGCGATTTCGGCATCGGACCAGATGAAGGAGAAATCGCATATTGGATTGGTGTCCCTTACTGGGGGAGAGGACTTATACCAGAGGCTATTAGAGAATTGATGCGCTATTGTTTTGAAGACCTTGGACTTAATACACTTTGGTGCGGGTACTTTGAGGGAAATGAGAAATCGGTTCGTGCTCAAGAGAAATGTGGGTTTAAGTATCACCGTACCAATCATGAGAAGCCTTGGCCTTTGATGGGTGATGTAAGAACAGAAATTATTACCTGTCTCACCAAGGCACAGTGGTTGAATAATAGATAAATAGGAAGATTTTTAGTGAAGATTATTTATATATTCTTCACTAAAACACTATTAATCATCAATATGATTATTACCCCATTCACATAAACATTGCAAAACAGGCATAATTGTTAATCCTTTTTCTGATAGAGAATATTCTACCTTTGGAGGAACTTGAGGATATTCTTTGCGTATAATTAAATTATCTGCTTCTAATTCTTTCAATTGCGTACTAAGCATTTTATGAGCAATTGTTCCAAGTGAACGTTTTAACTCACCATATCTAAGAACCTACTTTTTCCAAAGCCAAAATAATATGTGCATTTTCCATTTACCGTCAATCAAAGACATTGCGTAAGCAAATGGTTTAACATTTACGTCATTGTCCATCTTTACTCTCCTTTTTGATAGTATCTAACTAAAAAGTGCATACTTGCTACTAATTATATACTAATTTATCATAGATATATCAAGTTTACAAGGAGAATGATATTATGAAAAAAGAGATACAAGTATTCGATTATGCCAATGAGATTATGAAAGCTATTAAAACAGGTGTTTTATTAACAACAAAAACAGATGATAAAGTTAACTCTATGACTATTTCATGGGGAACTCTGGGGATTGAATGGGGAAAGCCGATTTTTACAGTTTTCGTAAGAGAGAATCGTTTCACGAAACAACAACTTGAAAAAAATCCTGAATTCACTATAAACATACCAATTGGTGAGTTTAATAGAAAAATATTATCTATCTGTGGTACAAAGTCTGGTCATGTAACTGATAAGATTAGTGAACTTAACTTGTCACTTGAATCACCTAATATAATTTCAGTTCCAGCTATCAAAGAACTTCCACTAACACTTGAATGCAAAGTTGTATATAAACAAAAACAAAATAAGAATGAGATTACAGAAGAGAATAAGATGAAATTTTACCCACAAGACGTAGAAAGCTCATTTCATGGAGCAAACAAGGATTTTCACACAGCTTACTATGGTGAAATTGTTAGTGCATATATTATAGAATAGTATATTTTGAAGTTTTAATACATTGTTGAGTTATGGTAATAACACGGAAGTAGTCAAATTCCAATTTATATAAAAGATTAAATGTAAAATAAGCCAATGATATTAAAAGTATCATTGGCTTATGCTATAATTATATAGGAAATATTTTGAAAAATATAGCTAGATAAATAGGGATTAAACCTACTGATTATTATACTAAGAAAGTTTGTACTTATAAAATGTAATTAATAAATTAACGTAAATTATGGAGGTAAGTATATGGATGTTTCACATATTGTTGAAAGAATTAATGAACTTTTTAATGTAACAAATAAGGAAATCTATTTTAGTGAATCTGGGATTACATACCATGCAGATAAAAAAGTTAAAAAATTAGGATACTGTGTTAACCTGACGCTTGAAACTGTAGAGGAAGCAAGAATTCATGGAGTTGATATGATGATGACACACCACGATGCATGGGATGAAATATATGGATTAAAAGAGGCATGCATAGAAAAACTAGCAGAGTACGGTATAAGTCACTACTATAATCACTTACCACTTGATGACTGTAACTTTGGAACAAATGATAGTTTATTAAAAAAATTGAATTTAGAAAATGTTAAAAGAACCCACGAATGGGAAGGATTATATTTTGGTAGAATCGCAGAATATGATGAAGAAATTGAATTTAATGAATTGGTAAAAAATATTGAAAATCTACTTGAAGAACCAGTTAAATCTTGGCGATTTAATGACAAAAAGGTGAAGCGAGTGGGCTTAGTCTGTGGTAATGGAGGGCCAACAACTTGCCTTAAGGAAGCAGTTGAAAATAAGTGTGATGTATACATTACAGGTGAATGTAATTTGTATACGATTCAATATGCTAAGTTTAAGGGGATAAATCTTATCATTGGGAGTCATACTTTCACAGAATTCTTTGGAATTCAAAGTTTAGCATTGAAATTGAGCGAGAATAAAAAAGAACTTGAAGTAGTGAGACTTAATGAAAAGCATTATGAAGCGAATATAAAATAAGACATAATACCAAGTCTTGTTGGGCGATTTTGGAATGAATGGTTGCCATCATCTGGATATAGATGAGCCAATGAAAATTACCCAGATATTGAGGTATATCCAGATGAATATTTTCTCAAAGACAATTTCAAATATGAACTTTGGTTTCCTGTTGAAAGGGAATAAGTGAGCCTAATAAGCATTATTTAAAGTTAAGTTGCTTCACAGTTTTCATTTAACGTTATAACAGCCATAAATCAGTAACCCTATTCTTGATTTATATATAATCATAATAGAAAATACTATTTTATGGCTGTTTTTTTGCACGAATTGCTGTCGTATCCAAATTTCTTCATGAACTGCATATAAAAATTTTGTAGCTAGTTTATATCCTATCCGTCACATAAGTTCCATTATTACTTTTGTGATATTATAAAATGTAAATAAAATCAATTTAGTGGCCTAATTTTACACGCATCTCTGTGACCCCTTTATTTATTATAGATAACAAATAACAAATAAAAAGTAATATATTTGAAAAAATAATAAACTGATATACACTTACAGAGACAAGCTTGGTTAAAATAGTGAGTCTTTAGATTAGCTAAATAGTTACTGTGTTTTGAAAAAATAGAATATTAATGATATGAAAAGGAGACAACTTGATATAAAAAAAAGATTTTAACCAATGATATGACAATCTATCAGAACCTTTTTCTGGCAATGAATTTCCTTAATATCACTACCAAGGAAAAGGATACAAGAATAGAGGAAATATTAAAAAAGATTCATTTAGAAGAATTTAAAGATGAAAAGGTTAATACACTCTCAGGTGGTGAACAGCAAAGAGTAGCACTGGCAAGAACAATACTCAAGCCAGGTGATATCATTCTTGCAGATGAGCCAACTGGATCTTTAGATTCTACGGCTGCTGAAATAGCATTTAATCTAATTAAGGATTTAAGCAAACAGTATAGAAAGACTGTAATGATGGTTACGCATAGTAAAGATTTAGCAAATCAAGCGGATAGAATAATTAACATTTTGGAGTGTTAGGCATCTGAAAATAAATAATAAATCAAAGATGGGTTTTAGGATATAGCTTGGGTAGCGTCAGCAAAATTCTATAGATTTATACTCTTAATTAAATTCATTAAGGAAGTTGGAAACTATTAGAGCAAGTTAAAAGATTGTAAAATTAGCATAAACAAATTCAAAATGGTTCTTATAGAAAATTATACCATGTAGTATTTCAATTATTTTTCGATATATAAAGTATATTCAATAAATTGGAGGTAATTATTATGAGCTCAATTAAAATTAATGAAACAATCTTCTACCCAATAAACTCAGCTGTTAATGAATATAAAACTAAAGACAATAATAAGAATATAGAAAAAAATTATGATGGTGAAGCTTATAATGATACAAATGATTCAGTTATATCAAAGAATGCCTTAATAGGGTATGAGTTTTTGAATCGTATTGAATCTTCATTTGGAGATAGTAACAAGATCCATTTAATAGAAAAATATACTATAGAATACGAAAAAATTAAAGATGAGATTGCTTCTGGTAAGTATGGAAATGATACAAAAAAATATATGACATTACTAGATAATACATTTAAAGACTCATTGGAGAATGCTGCTAATATCCTAGGAGAAACACTAGAAAAAATAAATGTCAAAGATAATAGAATCAAGTTTTCAGGAAGAAATTTAATTAAGTATCAAAAACAGCATGATACAGCTACACTAATTGCTTGGACACTTAGAGCAGAGAATAAAAGAATTTCACAGGAAATAGAGGTGCATAGGAAGAAAAAAAATCGTGGAAAGGTAGCCTCCCTAACTGAATTAAGAAGTACTTATAACCGTATAATAAACAATGTTTCTGATATAGCAACTAAGATAAGAAGTGATATTGATGATAATTATAGTAAAGATAAAATTAAAGAATGATTTATTTTGGATTATATAGAATTTATATGTAGCGTATCAATCTATATACTTAAAAAACACCTAATAGTGCTATCAAGAATAATCTACCTTGAAATAGTAACATTAAAACGTGGTTACTCCACTTCAACAGGGATGAGTGATACCAGTAGCCACATGCAACATACAAAATCTATGCAGGTTTAAAACTTGCATAGGTTTTGTTCATAAAATAATTATTTAATAAATTCTTCTGCCTAAGTCATGTTATCTTTACTTTTCTGATTTATTTTACCTATATATTTAGAAAAAAATCCTTTAATAAGTTTTACGAAGTGTGATATAATGTTAGATAATAATAATTATTAATTAATAAAGGAGGTATCATAAGATGATACAAGTAAAAGATTTAAGTGTTGATAGCTTACAATGTACTGTTACTTTTGTATATGAAGATCAACAAACAGATAATGAGATTTTAGAGAGATTGAAAGCAAAAAAAGCATTTGAAGGAAAAAGTGAACAAATATTTTATAGAACTACTAATGATTTAAATTATGAGATTTTTGTAGGGTTAGGTAAATATGAAGAGGTAGAAAGAGAGGACTTTGTAAATGCAATTGCTAAAGCTATGAAACAAGCTGAAAAGTTAAATGTAGATAACCTTGGTATTTACTTTATAAATGTCAAAGGATTATGTACAGGCCGTATTACGAAAGCTATAGTAGAAGGTGTGAAATTAGCAGGCTATAAATTCAGTAAGTATAATAAAGGGAAAGAAATCTATAATCCACATGTAACTATATTAGGTGCACCAAAGGAAAAGACCGTAAAAATGGCAGAGAAAATAGTAGAAGCTACCAATGTTATTGATGGTGTGATTTTAGCTCGTGACCTTGTAAATGAACCTGCTAACATATTGTATCCAGAAACTTTAGCAGAACGTGCAGCCTTAGTTGGAAAAGAAAGTGGCTTTGAAGTAGAAATATTTGATGAAAATAAAATAGAAGAATTAGGAATGAAGGCATTTTTAGAGGTTGCAAAAGGATCTATTTATAAGCCAAGACTAATAGTTATGAGATATATGGGTAATCCTAAGAGTAATGAAAAATTTGGACTTGTAGGTAAAGGTCTTACTTTTGATACAGGTGGATATTCTCTTAAACCATCAACATCTATGGACACTATGAAAAGTGACATGGGTGGAGCAGCCGCTGTTATTGGCACAATGCAAGCATTAGCAAAGAATAAAGTACAAAAGAATGTAATAGCAGTAGTAGCAGCTTGTGAAAATGCTATTTCAGGTGGAAGCTATAAACCAGGAGATATTATTGGGTCTATGGCAGGTAAGACTATAGAAGTATTAAATACAGATGCAGAGGGTAGATTAACATTAGTTGATGCTATTACTTATATTATTGAAAAAGAAAATGTAGCAAAATTAGTAGATGTAGCAACCCTTACAGGAGCAGTATTAGTAGCACTTGGTACTGAAGTAACAGGAGTAATAAGTAATGATGATGCTTTTTATGATGAGTTATTAGTAGCATCAAAGAGAAGTGGAGAAAAATTCTGGAGACTTCCAAATGATAAATGCTTTAAAAAATTATATAATGGTAGCTTTGCAGAACTTAAAAATATTGGCGGACGTAATGCTGGAACAATTACAGCTGGTATGTTTATAGAAGAGTTTGTGCAAGATAAGCCATGGTTACATCTAGATATTGCAGGAACTGCTTGGACAGATGATGGAAATGATTGTACACCTAAGGGAGGAACAGGAGCCCCTGTTAAAACATTATATGAACTTGTTGTAAAACATGTATGTGAACATTCTAAATAAATAAGGTTTTTATTGTATTGATTAGTGTTAATAGTGCTATCAAGAATAATCTACCTTGAAATAGTAACATTAAAACGTGGTTACTCATATGTATCACCTCCCTTCAACAGGGATGAGTGATACCAGTAGCCCACATGCAATATACAAAACCTATGCAGGTTTAAAACTTGCATAGGTTTTATTCATAAAATAACTATTTAATAAATTCTTCTGTCTAAGTGTTATCTTTACTTTTCTGATTTATTTAACTTAAACTCCATTTCCTCAGATACATTTACATTAAATAAATAAGTTAAATTCACCTCATTTAAAAATTTATCCTGAAGTTCTTCCGGTAAGTCAATCTCATTAAGCTTATTGTGGTATACCCCAACAAAAGATTTTATGTCTTTTATTCCTTCAAAAACATGATAGTTTAAGGCTTCTCTATCAATCTTATAGTAGTCTTCCATAAGAGAAAACATTTGTCTTCCTCCAAATAAGTCCGCTAAATATCTTGTATAAGCATGGGCTACTAATAGCTCTGGTTGCATTTTAGACACTTCTTTTAATCTATTAACAAAAACTTCAGTAGATTTTAATGGAATTATTTCTTTCATCTTTTCACCAAAAAGTAACTCTAAGTCCTTTTCTATAGCCTTACCTCTTTTTAATTTCTCATAAATAAAAGGTTTTATTACTTCATTATCTTTATTCTTGTCCATCTCCTCTTCTATAGTTTTATAAATAAAACATAAGTTAAATAGATATTCTGCATAACTATCTTTTGATGCCTTTTCAGCAAATAATCTCTTAATAAAACCAGTAGATTCAGCCATAGCATGTAGATCTTTTGTATTTTCACGTATATTTAACATTAATTTTTCTTTACTCATATTATTATCTCCTTTTTAAATAATATCAATTATTATTAACTAGTCATTCTTGACTAGTTTCATTATAGCACTTTTGACATTATAGTCAAGTATGACTATAATAAATATTAAATCATTTACTCAATAGATATGCCTTGGATAAATTTTTCTAAGACTCATATGTAGTAAGCTTTTACTCATATTCACTCCATCTAAGTCTTAGAATCACCTTACGTAAAAAAGTTAGACAATATGGAAAGGAGTTGAACTTTAATGAGGTTTTATACTTATCAATAACAGTATCCCTCATTAAATATAATTATGAGTGATAGACGTCTTTTATTATTAGGATTATTAAAATTTCAAAGTCAACACGGTTATCAAATAAACGAATTTATTGAAAATAATATGAGTTGCATACTTCCTTTAAAGAAACCCACTGCCTATGCTATACTAAACAAGCTTCAAGAAGAAGGATATATTCAAATGAAGGAAGAACAAACAGAAAACCGTCCCACAAAAAAAGTTTTTTCTATAACAGAAAAAGGTGAGACCTTATTTTTAGAGTTAATGGAAAGCAGTTTAAAAAATGTAGATGAAATCAACTTTTCTGGCGATGTTGCATTTCTATTTTTAGATAAGCTACCAAAAGAAAAAGTAATATATTGTTTAGATAAAAGAATAGAAAAACTAGAAGAAATCATTGAAGAATATAAAGCTATAATCCAAACCACCCCTAAAGGTCACAAGGATCATAATGGTATAGCTTTTGCCATAAAAAGGAGATCCGCTTTACTAAAAGAAGACCTGTCCTGTGTGAAAGACCTTAGGGAAAGTTTCCTTCTTAACACCCAAGAATTATAAATCTTCTAAATTATAAAGGAAGCCCTTCTGAGCTTCCTTTAACTTATATCTTTTTCATATTTCAAATTAAACTATAGTAATTATTAGTAGTTACTCTTGACTGCTTTCTACTCTGCAATTAATTATTTTTAAAAATTAAATATATATTTATAAAATATAGTTTTGCTCTAGGATGCTTAACTCTAGTTATATCAAAGGTTTAAATGGGGTGGAATATCGGAAGTGTGGAAGTTAAGAAGTTAGGAATATTGGAAGGAGCATTGAGAAAAAACGCAAGATAAATAGTTGATAACCACTCATTAGATTATGGATTAGGTGACATCTATGAACAAGATGAATGAGGAAGGAATAGTAGTTCTATATAAAATATAATAGAATTTAGAATATGATACAGAGAACTATACCATAAGTAAATGCAGTTTTTAGCCTTAACCATTGATATAACTTAGCTAAGGATGTTTTTATAAATGAAAATACCGTATTGTAAGTAATGACATATTTTCAAAATATGTTAAAATAAAATTAGTAACAAATCTGAGTAATAGACAAATAGGAATTTGTTAAGGAGATTATTTATATAATGGGAGGGGTAAAAAGTGTCAATGATTAAAGGTTTAGAAACCACATTTAACTCTGTTTACGCTGAATACGACAGGTGGCGTCCTGCTTATGTTAAAGAGCTATATGATGATATTTTTGATGTAAAAGAAATAACTCCGTCAAGCAATGTGCTTGAGGTTGGAATAGGAACTGGACAAGCAACATTGCCAATACTTGAAACTGGTTGTAGTTTAACTGCAATTGAATTAGGTGACCAGTTAGCGGAATTTTCAAAATATAAGTTTAAAAATTATGAGAAATTTAATATTGAAAATTTGGCATTTCAAGATTTTGAGTGTCCTCCTAATTCATTTGACCTCATCTTTTCAGCATCAGCCTTTCACTGGATTCCTGAAGATATAGGATATACCAAAGTATTTGATATGTTAAAAAGCGGTGGTGTTTTTGCACGATTTGCTAATCGCCCATATAAAGACAAGAAACGCAATAATATTCATATTGCATTTGAAAATATATATGCAAAGTATATGCCTGGTTCATTAGGTGGAGATGAATATAGTGAGGAAAATGCTAAAAATATAGCGAACATAGCTTACAAATATGGATTTATAGATATAAGTTATAGGCTTTATCATAGAACAAGAACCTTTACAGCCGATGAATATACATCATTATTAGGCACCTATTCAGACCACATTGCTATTGAAGAAACGACAAGAATGAAATTCTTTGATGAAATAAGAGAAGCAATTAATGATAACGGTGGCATTATTACTATATACGATACAATAGATTTACAACTTGCAATAAAACCATAACTTCCTGTTATGAACATAACACACAGTTCGCTAAATCCCGATTTATATTATTGAGATTAATATTTTTAAATAGAAAAAATTATATAGGTTTATTTTTTAGTGCAAGATAAATTAAGGGGCTATAAAAATGGATTGGTTAAATACATATGGATTAATCATTATAATACCTAATGTTATATTTGCAATGAAAGAGAAAAATTTTGAAAGTAAATATAATAATAAAGTAGTTGAACTTATTGAGCAAATAGGAAAGTTTGGGTCAATAGCTTTAATGATTTTTAATATACCATTATTAGACTATGGTTATTGGTTTACTAATGGGAAGGTTTTATATATGTTCTTAATTTGTGTGCTATCAATATTATATTGTTTTGTATGGTCTTTATATTTTAAAAAGTCATCAATCGAAAAAGCAATGTTACTTGCTATTATTACAACAATAATATTTTTATCAAGTGGCATAATACAAGAAAAAATATTATTGATGATAACATCAGTATTTTTTGGTATAGGACATATTATTATTACTTATTATAACAATAGATAATTTCAATCTATATGCTACTAAGATATACGTTTTTATATATAGCAATGCTGGATATTATACCAAAATTATGTAGAGTAAACATAGAGGTAGTATATGGGCAATTCTAAGCTCTTTCACTTAGGGAAAGGTGAACCATAGTACCATAAGTGATGATTTAGTTAGCAGAACTTACTCAGCGAGCGAATGTGCGTCGGGTTTCCTAAATAAATGATGTTTTTAATAAAACTGTATAATTAAGTAAAATATAGTATAGAGAGTGTAAAGTTCTTAAATCATAAGTTTTAATATGATTGAGGTGTTTATAATACGATAGTTTTATGTTACAATGTTAAAAAATGGATATAATGTTGTAGAATACATTTTATTGAGAGGAGATTGTTAGTATGAATAATGAAGAGAAAAATCAAGAAAAAGAAACTTCAAGTTTAGTTATAGAAAAACAATTGAAATCAAGGTCTATAATAATTTCAGGAGAAATTAATCAAGCTTTAGCTGAAAAGGTAACAGCACAACTTTTAATTCTTCAAGAAATGGGAGATGAGCCTATAAAGATATTTATTAATAGTCAAGGTGGTCATGTTGAGGCTGGTGATACAATTCATGATATGATTAAATTTGTAAAACCACGAGTTATTGTAATTGGTACTGGTTGGGTTGCAAGCGCAGGAATTACAATTTATCTTGGAGCAGATAAGGAAAATAGATACTCTTTACCAAATACTAGATATATGATACATCAACCATTAGGTGGATTTAACGGACCTGCAACAGATATAGGAATTGAAGCAAAAGAAATTATAAGAGTTCGTAAGAGAATTAATACGATTATTAGCGATGCTACATGTCAAACATTAGAAAAAATAGAACAAGATACAGATAGGAATTATTGGCTAAATTCTAACGAAGCAGTTGAATATGGAATAGTAGGTAAGATTATTTCTAGATATGATGATATAGAGAAGTAAGTATTTATTTTAATTATCAATGATAAAATTATATATTTACTTATTTAGTGTGAAAGCCGTAGAGTAAATCTGCGACTTTTTTATTTTACCGTGAATCATACTATTATATTTATCCGATGACTACCCACTCTAATACTCCCATCTTCTTCAAAGTGGGAGTAAAGAGTGGCTACGACCCTGGATAACGATTTCTCCTAAAGGACAACGAGTTCTAAGTATCGAAAATACTGATACTAAGAACTCTGTTAGTAAGCTTCAGTTGGAGTAAAAACACCCTCTGAAGCAAAGAACTCTGTTTATTTCAGAAAAAAGAAAGGATGTTAAATATGTTATTAGATTTATTAAGAAATAGAACAAGCATTAGAGACTTTACAGGTGAAGATATATCTATGGAGGTAATTAAGTATATTCTTGAAGCAGGAAGACTATCTCCCTCAGGCGGGAATGAGCAATCATGGAAATTTGGTGTAATTATTGATAAAGACATGATAAAGAAGGTTTCAGAAATAGCCTACAACCAAAAGTGGATAGAATCAGCAAGCATTCTAATAGTTCTTTACACCTGTATAGTGGTAAAGAATACATTAATTAACTTTCATAAGCTACAGTATTGACTCTAACCCAAGGTTGGGATTTATAATAGCTTTGAGAGGGGGGTTAAATCTTGAAAATTGGAGAGTTCGCTAGGAAATCAGGGGTAACTGTAAAAACATTGCTTCATTATGATAAGATTGGACTATTACACCCATCTTCGAAAACGGAAGCAGGTTATAGAATTTATTGTGATAAAGATTTTATCAAGTTACAGCAGATTACTACACTAAAATTTATTGGGTTATCACTTGAATAAATAAGACAACTTATAAATAAAGAAGGTCAAAATGTAGAAAGTATAATCAGTATTCAAACAAAAGCATTAGATGAAAAGAAGAAGCATATTGAGACAGTTATTACTGCCCTAAATAAAGCCGAAAGACAAATACAAAATAATAGTTTTTTGGATGTTCAGCAACTTATAGATATTATCAAGATTACAAATATGGAAACAAGAGCAAAACAAAGATTTGATGATGCAAGCAACCAGTATGTTACTGATAGCTATTACTGGAGGTCTAAGACGGCAGAATTAATAAATGAATTAGTTGAACCTAATATTAATGATGTCTTACTTGATTTAGGATGCGGCACTGGTAAACAAATAATTGAGCTATCTCCAAAAGTAAAATTAGCAATTGGTGTAGATATTAGTGATGGAATGCTTGGACAAGCTAGGGAAAATATACAGAGTGAAAAAGTAAATAATATTGAACTTTATATAGGAACCTTTGAAGAACCTAACTTGAATGTAGATTTACAGAAAAAATGTATTACAAAAATTATTTCCAATTATGCTCTACATCATTTAACTACTATATATAAACAAAAAGCAATAGAAAAAATGATTAATATAGGCGGAGAGAATTTACAAAGTATCATCATTTGCGATTTAATGTTTTTTGAAAATCCTAACGATTATGAACAAGAATTTGCTATAGTAGGATATGGACCAGAAGTAGATTTTCCATCGGGTGTTGAAGAGTTAGTAAATTGCTTCTCTAACTTTGATTTTACAGTTGAAGTGCATAAATTACATCCACTTGTAGGTGTTTTAGTTGCTAATAGAAAAAAATCAACAGCTCACAATGAATAAGTTTTACGATATATAACTCTATGATAGGACAAAAGAAACTATTAGTCTTATTAGTTGCCACAAATACATTAAATGATATACTTGTAAAAAAAGAACGGGGCTTTCGCAAAACATATTCTGCGACAGCCCCACTCCTAAATAACTAGTATATTATCCTACATATCCTGCAAATAAGTGAATGAATAACATGGAGGAAGCTGCAACTGCTAACCAAGTACATCCACCAAGAATAATAGGTTTAACCCCTTTGGTAAATAGGTCTTTGAATTGGATTTTGAAACCTACACCAGCAAGAGCGATTGTAATAAAAAATTTGTAACCAACTTTAAATAATTTAGATAATCCATTAATGTGACTAAATAAACCAACTGTGTTTAATACAGCCATTAATAAGAATCCAAGGATAAACCATGGAAATACTTTTAATACTGTTTGACCTACGCTTGCTTGTTCAGTAGCAGCAGTAGTGTTATCTTTTGCTTGTTTACGAATTGCAAGTACTGTAAAAATTACAGCAAGAGCTATAAGCATAGTTGTTCTAGTTAATTTTACGGTAATTGCTAAGTTAAGATCAACTCCGCATAAAGCATTATAGGTAGCTTCAGATGCAGCAACACTGGAAGTATCATTGATTGCAGTGCCAGCTAAGAAACCAAATTGGTTGGCAGTTAAATTAAGAGCACATGCAATGTATGGATAAGTTAAGGCTCCTAAAATATCAAATAAAAAGATTGCTGTCATTGCATATGCAATTTCAGTTTCTTTTGCCTTAATAATTGATGCAAGAGTTGCAATAGCAGTTCCACCGCAGATGGAAGTACCTCCACCAACTAGGGTACATGTATTACTAGAAAGATTTAATTTCCTTCCAACAAAAAAGGCAACAGAAAAAGCAAGACAGATATTAAAAATGATTAATGGAAGTGCTTTTGCACCATACCCAAGAATTTGAGTAAAGTTTAGTGTAGCACCAGCTAGTATAATACCAATGTTCAAACATTTTTTTCCTGCAAAAGTAGTTCCTTTTTTAAAATCTTTATCTACGGTTGGAAGAAAATTGACAATTAACATACCGATGAATAGACCAATCATCGGTGCACCTATAACATTTTGTAATCCCCCTAAATACGTAGCAATAATTGCAATGATAACACAAACCACAATGGCAAGATAGGATTTTTTGTTCATTAGCTCATCTCCTCATATTTGACTATGTTTTGTTAAAAAATAAACAAATAAAGATATAAATAAACGGAGTTCTTTGCTTCATGGGTGGTTTTTACTCCCACTAAAGCTTAGAAAACGTTATCATGAGTCGCAGCCACTCTTTACTCCCACTTTGAAGAAAAGCAGAGAACCAAAATTTCTGATTTTGTGTGAATCGCTTTCACAGAGTGCGATGGAGTATTAGAGCTTGTAGTCATCGGATAAAGTGAGCAAGTAAGGCATCTGAAAATAAATAGGGAGTATTAGAGCGGGTACACAAAACAGACGAACATTCTGACTTATTTATTTTTTGAAGATGCCTAAACTTTATTACTACCTTAAAAGGGTTTCATATGCATTGGATAGAACCCTTTTAAGGTGGTTTTTAAGATTATAACCAGTTGATTTATTTTAGTCACTATCAAATAAATAATAGATNNACTATGACAGGATTTTAACTCCTTGTCTCGTGACAAATATACTTCGAATCTTTGGTCTATTATTTATTTTCACGTGCCTTAGTGCTATGGATCTAGATGCTTTGAATTAGCAAGTAGCGCCGCCAACTAAGTGAAGTTTTGAATCTAAAATCTCTTGTTTACGTGCCCAAATATCATCTGAAAGTAATTCTTTTTCAATTGCTTCAAAGCCAATACGTTCGATTGTTTGAGATAAACGTTCTCCAGTTTGTCCTTGTTCTCTGTAAAGTAAGATTAATTTTTCCACTACTCCTAATGCTTCTTCTTTTGTTGTAAATACCTTGCTTAGTGGAACTCCCTGAGCAATACTTTTACCCCATCTACCCCCAATGTAGATTTTGTATCCCGTAGTACCATCTTCAATACAGTCGAAGTGACATTTACCAATACAACGTCCGCAGTTGTTGCAAAGATCTTTATTGATTTCTAAGATACCATCTTCAAGTTTAGCAACTTTTATTGGACATGCTTCTTCAACACTACATTTTTTACATCCATTACAACTATCTTCATCATAGTTAGGGATTCTTTGGCCAATAATACCGATGTCATTTAAGTCTGGTTTTACACAGTTATTTGGACATCCACCTACTGCGATTTTAAATTTGTGTGGTAATTTAACCTTTGCATATCCGTTGTAGAATCTTTCATGAATTTCTTCTGAAAGACCAAATGTATCGATTAAACCATATTGGCAAGTAGTACCTTTACAACTTACAACTGGACGAACTTTAGAACCAGTACCACCAGTTACTAAGCCTTCTTTTGCAATGTATTCTTGGAATTTTTCGATGTTATCATAGTGAATTCCTTGACATTCAACTGTAAGACGAGTTGTGAAAGTTACAACACCGTTTCCATATAAATCTGTTGCTTCTGATAAGCATATGTTTTGAGCAGCAGTTATTTTACCATTTACAGTTATAATTCTGGCAGAGAAGCAATCAGTCCCCCTGTTCCTTAAAAAGCCCATTCCTTTAACTCTTTTTTCATCTTCAGCAGTTATTTTAAGTTGAGTTATCATAGTTAATTCCTCCATTTATATAAAATTTGTATTATAATTCCACTTCAGAAAAAGTAGAACCACCTTCAAGTACAAGAGTATTTGTGTAACCATAATGTTTCAAACGATTTTGTAATAGATACGCACGTTTACCTTTGGCACAAACTAAGAGTAATTTGTCATCTAAGCCATAGCCTTCTACAGGGCCTGTCACTTTTGTAAGGTCAATATAAGGAGCCCCAGTAATAGAAGGAGTAATTGAAGCATCAATTACTTGATAACCTTCTGGCTTGTTAGTTTTATATTCAAATGGAGTAATTGTTGAAAATGCTCCACTGATTTTGTTAAGTAATACATTTACTGTATGAGAGAATGGATGGATTGCTGTAGAGAATGGTGGAGCATAAGCTAAGTCCATATTCTCAATATCTTCTAATGAAGCATTGGTGGTAATAGCTGTTACTGCGATATCAACCATTTTATCAACGGCACCTTTACCAAGTACTTGAAGACCTAATAATTTCTTAGTCTCTTTATCAGCAATCATTTTTACGATAAATGATGATGCGCCTGGATAGTAGTGTGCTTTATCGTCTACTACAGTTACAACAGAAGCAACATCAAAACCAGCATCTTTTGCTTGTTGTTCAGTTAAACCAGTACGGCCTACATTTAATTCTGGTAATTTACAAACACCGGTACCTAATACACCATTATATTTTAAGTTGCCACCAACAATATTTCTTGCTGCAACACGACCTTCGATATTTGCAGAAGATCCCATAGGAGACCAAGCAGGAACTTTTGTAATGGAATTTGTTACGCAAGCACAGTCACCAACTGCATAGATATCTTTATCATTTGTTTGTAAATATTCATCTACCTTAATTGTTTTATTAGGCATAAGTTCAATTGATGTGCCTTCTAAGAAAGCAGTATTAGCACGAATACCCATTGCAAGAATTACTGCATCACATTTCATCGCACGTTTTTGTGTCTTAACTTTTTCAACTTTCTCTTCTCCAAGAATACCTTCAAGGCGAGTGTTAGTAAAAGTCATAATACCGTGATCAGCAAGATGGTTTTCTACATACTCACAAAATTCAGGATCGAAACCTGGAAGTACGTGATCTGCCATATCAAGAACAGATACTTTAACGCCTTGTAATGCTAAATTTTCAGCAACTTCAAGTCCTATGAAGCCACCACCAACAACGATAGCTCGTTTAATTTCTCCTGCTTCTACAGAATCTCTTAATGAAATTGCATCTTCTGGAGTTCTCATAAAGTAAACACCTTTTAAATCCACACCATCAAGGCTTGGCTTGATTGGATTTGCACCGGAAGCAATTACTAATTTGTCATATGTAAATGTAGAGGCCTCATTCGTAGATAAATTTAAAGCATCCACAGATTTTTCTACTTGATTTACTTTAGTTACTTCCATTTGCGTTAAAACCTTAACACCTGTAAGTGAAGAAAAACTTTCTGGTGTGTTCACAATGAGACCAGAACGTTCATGAATTAAATCTCCAACATAGTATGGTAAACCGCAGCCCGCGTATGAAATATCACTGCTTTTTGCTAAGATGGTAATCTCTAAATCACGATTTTCTCTTTTTAATTTAGCAGCTACTTTTGTACCAGCAGCGACACCACCAACAATAAGTATTTTCACAAAATCACTTCCTTTGTCATTTATTTAACATATCCTTACTCTAAATATAGCATTTGAGTTAATATTATGAAAGTGGTAATATCTTATTAGTATCATAGGAAAAGCTGATGAACTTTTTTGTTAATATATGTCGAAAATGTAAACCGGATATGGTATATATCAGAAGAAGGGTGAGATTACATGACTATTAAACATTTACGTGTATTTATTGAGGTAGCAGAAAGCGGGAAAATGAGCATTGCAGCAGCAAAGTTTTATTTATCACAACCAACAGTAAGCCAAATAATAAAGGAATTAGAAGAACATTATGGTTTTTTATTATTTGAACGTTTATCTAAGAAACTGTTTATTACTGAGGAAGGAAAAAAATTACTCTATTATTCAAAGCAGGTTGTACAGCAATTTGATGAATTAGAAAGTAAAATGTTAGAGTTATCAAAGGTACAAGCATTCCGCATTGGTTCAACAATTACAATAGGAAGCTGCTTAATCAACGATATTATTAAAGAATTTGAGCGCATTGATGATACTGTTGAAATCTATTCTTATGTGAATAATACACAAGCAATTGAAGAAGAACTGTTAAAAGCTAACATAGATATCGCCCTAGTAGAAGGTGTTGTTAAAAGTCAGGATTTAGTAAGCATTCCAGTGGTTGATGATTATTTAGTATTGGTGTGTAATAAGAATCATCCATTAGCTGAAAATCGCCACTTTACAGTGGAAACACTGAATGATCAACGATTTGCAATGAGAGAAAAAGGAAGTGGAACAAGAGAACAGTTTGAGGATTATATAAATAAAAGGGGTATTACAATTAAAGAAAGTGTGGTAGCAAATTGCCCAACAGCTATGATTAATGCTGTGATTGAGCAAGGCTGCTTAGCGGTTTTATCTGTGAGATTAGTCCAAGAACAGATTAAGGATGGAAGTATCGTAGTTTTAAAAAATGAAGATTGTACATGGAATCGTTCCTTTTCTATTGTATATCATAAGAATAAATTTCTATCACATAGCATTGTAAACTTTATTCAAGTTGCATCAAGCTTTAAACGTCCAGAAATTATGGATTTGATTGATAATATATCAAGTAAATATTCATAGTTATTTCCAATGATATACTTAGGTAAAACTTAATTTAATTCAATATATAATTATGGTATGTTAAAAAGTTAATATATTCGGGGATTACCTCAAAGGAGTGTAATAGGAAAATAACTAAAAAATCCTATAACACTCCTTCTATAATTAATTAAATAGGCATTGCAAAATTATCTTTTCTACAATCTAATAAATTCTTTAGCTTAATTCTCAAATTAATCATCCAATCAGGTTCGTTGTCCCATTTTTCTTCCATGGAGCGAAGTATACGGACATATCCATATAAATTAGCATATCTTCTGAAAATAGGCAATAATTTAAGCATTTCATCAGAAATATCATACTCTAAGCGGTAACCCTTAATAAACTCATTTATCGAAGGTTCTACTTGTTCTTCTGGCATATTTCTTCTTATACTATCTAATGATTGCTCGATATCCAATGCATACCAATGATACATCACATCATCAAAATCTATTGGATTATAGGTTTTTGTGATTTCATTATAAAATATGTTATCAGGCTCAAAGTCATAATGGATAAGTCCAAAGTTTTCTTTTGTAGTTGGTATTTTTGAAAAATAAGCTTTAAGTATAGATAGCTCATTTTTAGTAGCAATTTCATCTGGAAAAGTTAATAATACATTTTCCATCCAATCCATCGTCTCTTTCCAATCACTTCGTTTGTCTCTTATTGGGTTAAAAGCACTGCTTAGTTTATGCAATTTTCCTAAAGCTTTACCTAAGCCAGAGATTAAATCCTTCGTCAAAGGCATTTCTGATATTTGTTTGCCAGATGCTTTTTTAAATGCAACAGCACAGAATGTTCCCCAAGGTGTGTCTACTACTTCAAGTTCATTGCCGGACTTAGATAGTATAGTTTCTACTGCAGGATAGCCATTACTTCTCAGATAACTCAGGAATTCAAGTTCAGCAAGTATCTTTTCCTTGGCTTTTTCCTCGGTAGGTGTAAATCTAAGAAAAAAAGTATTACCTTGATTCTTACACAAATAAACTGCATTTGCAGATATCCTATAATATTCTAATAGATTAGGATCATTATAATCGTACTCCCAATTCTTGAGTATCATATGAGCTAAGTCTTTATTATCAAACAAATACTTTAATTTTAACATTCAATTTAACCTCTTTTCATATTTCTTTTATTAAATTTATTTGTCCTGTTATTATAATATGATTCTTTGCTGCCCTTTAGAGCTTTAAGTTCTTTCAATTGACTTTTGTAGCTGTTAAATCTTTCAATGCTTAATGTTCCATCTTCAATAGCTTTTTTAACTGCACAACCAACTTCTTTCTCATGTTTGCAATCTCTATATTTACATTGATCTACCAAGGTGTAGATATCTTGAAAGCTTTCTGAAAGTATATCTTCATCAGCCCATAATTGCAGCTCCCTAACACCTGGAGTATCAATAACTGAGCAGCCTGAACTATGCTGTAAAAGCTGGCTACTTGTGGTAGTGTGTGTGCCTTTACCATTAGAACTGCTTATAGTATTTGTTTTTTGTATTTCATCACCAAAAATATAATTAACAATTGTTGATTTGCCTACACCAGAAGAACCAAGAAATACTATGGTCTTACCACAGCATAAATATTTATCAAAGATATTCATATTGATATTATTTAAAACACTTATGGGATGTACAGCTATCCCTTTTGTAATAGTATTTATTTTTTCTATATAATCAGGTATGTTATCGCAAAGATCACATTTATTTAACAGTATAACAGGTGTAGCTCTACTACTAAGAACTAAGGTAATATATCTTTCAATTCGACCTATATTAAAATTATCATCAAGGCCACTTACAATAAATGCAATATCTATATTTGAGCCTATAATTTGTTCTTCTATATTTCCTCCAATCAGTATACCGTTTTTCATTTTTCTTCCGCCTGATATAGCAAGTTTACGAGCAAAGTAACTTTTTCTTGGTAATATCGCATATATAATAGCTTCAGTATCATTAATAATCTTAATTGCAACCCAATCTCCAACTGCAGGATAATCTTTTTTAACATCTGCATTATACATAAATTTTCCGCTTAGTCTACTATTAAAGTCACCTTTTTCTGAACGAACAATATAGTTTCCTTTATGCTGCGCTATGACTCTTGCAGCAAAGAACCCATTACTTAAATAGGGCTCAAAATTATTTTGAAAATATGTGTCCCATCCTAACTTTTCTAAACTCATAAAATCTCCTTTTCTGTAGTAAGCTAAATTTTAGCTTACTTAAATTTTAAAGCTTAATTTGAGTTTGAGATAAAGTTATATGAAGTTCTGAATGAATGAGCATTATCTTAAATTTATTTGTTAAAGTTATTTATATAAACAGAATCCTTTGCTCCAGAGGGGTTTTTACTCACACTGAAGCTTAGAAATCGTTATCCGATGGCTACCTGCTCTTTAGATAGGAGTATTAGAGCGGGTAGCCATCGGATAAAAAAGTATATAAAAATACCACAGCAAGATTAACCTACTGTGGTATACCTAATATTTGGGCATAAAAAATACACGCTAACCTGTACCGTGAATTCTAATACTAACTATTAAGGCTGAAAGGTTAAATCAAAGTTGTTCAAAAGGCACAACAAATAAAGAGTATACTAAGTACTCATAAAAAATCCTTTTGAACCTATATGCAATTATTTTAAAATCACCTCATATAACTTTTGCATAAAAAAACTTTCACTCCTTTCGGCTAAAATTTACTATTAAGCTTTAGCCATAATATACCATACAGCTACTAAAAATGCAATACTATGAATATTCTCTCAATATAACAGAAGTAAAGAACTCTGTTTATAAAATGCAGTTTTCCTCTAGGAGTCTTAATCCTAGTTACATCAAGGGTTCAAACATGGTAGAATATTGGAAGTGTGGAAGTTAAGAAGTTAGGAATAGTTACGGAAAATCGTTTCTTATTCTATAAAAGTTATTGAAAAAAATGAAGGTTCATTTATAAATTCAATAATAGATGAAGAAGGCATAGAACAAAATAAGTATTATTTAAATCTTAAATAGTTAAATGAATATATATTTGATATTTAAATTTGATTTAAATATTTCAAATATATATAATGTTTCATGTAATTACAAGAGGTGAAAAGCATGAAACAAGTAGGATTTATAGATACACTTTCCGAGTTATTACTTCATCTGGATTTTGATGAACAAGCAAAAGTCGAAGCATTAAAATATATTTCTGCTAATTATTCTTATATATCCAAGGTTTCAGATGAAGCTTATTTAGGAGATAATGAAGAATATTCAATAAAAAAAAGAAACTGCTATACTAGACTTATGATATTAATTTATAAGATGGTAAAACTAAAAAATATATATGATGAAAAAGGATTACCTGAGGAAGTGTTGTACGATACTTTATCAGATGTAACACTTCGCCAAAGATTGTATTCAAAAGAGCATGGTAGGTTAGGCCTAAATGATGAAGATATTATGTGGCTTAAGCACATTTATGAGCTTAATATTTTCAAACTTGGTTCTTTACAGTTTGAAATAGCACATATGGAATATTTAACTTGGAAAGGGCTTGTATATTTTAATGAAGCTTTTAAAAAACTTCCAGAAGGAAAGCCAACTTTAAGTGTTCATATTCTTAGAGGTGTTGATTTGTCAAAGGATGAAATTGATAAATCCTTCGAGAGAGCAGAAATCTTTTTTGCAAAATATTTTCCTAAACATAATTTTGTAGCATATACTTGCAATTCATGGTTATTGTATTCTGGAAACAAAAATATACTTTCGACCTCAAGCAATATTCTAGATTTTGCAAGAAGATTTGAGGTCATAGGTGAAAGCAATTCAAGTGATATGGCTATACAATATATTTTTGGTAAAAAATATAGAGAAAAAAAGGACTATCCTCAAGAAACAAGCTTACAAGTAAATGCACTTAGAGATTTCAAAAATTTAGGTGTAGGATGTGGCATTATCTACAGAAAAGATACAAACTAACAGACTTCTAAGTATCANNGGTGCGAATCGCTTTCACAGAGCGCGATGGGAGTATTAGAACGGGTAGTCATTAGAGAAAAATTTAATAAAAAAGGTTGTAGTAAGATGAATTTGGATTTAAAAATTTTAGATAGTTCAGTAAAACATATAAAAGGTAAAGAAAACTTTATTGAGAATAAAAATTTAGAAGTTGTAAAAGAAGAGAATTTTGCATTTCAAATATTATTAAAAGGAGATGAGCCTTTTTTTTGCTCATTAGAAAAAACTAGAGATATTTATTGGAAAGTACTAAATGATAAAATTCGTATAGATATTTCAGGTTGTGATGAAATATTTGATATGGGATTCTTAGGATATGTTAAAAATGATGATGGAAGCTTAGTAGGAGATCCTATTTTAAAGCATAAATCATTTTATATAGAAGATGGATATCAAATGATATGGGTATCTGGAAAAATCCCTAGTAATTTTTCAAAGGATGAATTAAATTTAGAAATAAAAGCTTATCATACAAAAGGATATGAAAAAGAAAAATTAATTAATTGCCAAAGTATTACTATCAAAATAATTGACTATATACTAAAACCTGTTAAAGAAGGAGATTTTTATTTAGATCTTTGGCAACACCTTAATAGTTGGGCGAGAGCTTATGATGTAGAATATTTTTCAGACGAACATTTTGGAATAATAGACAATTATATAAAAGATTTATCAGACTTAGGACAAAGAGTAATTGATTTAATTGTTACAGATTATCCATGGGCTGGACAAAGATGCTATCAATTTGAAGAAAATGCTTCCAATTTGTTTGAATTTAATATTGTAAAAGTATTAAAGGATAGAGAAGGAAAAATAAAATGCGATTTCTCATCACTTGATAGGTATATTGATATTTGTATTAAGCATGGAATTGACGAGGAAATTAACATATTTGGTATTTTAGGAAATTGGGATGCCTATTCATTTGGAAATCCTATAGAAGAGTATAAAGATCCTATGAGGGTAACTTATTATGATGAAAAAGAGCAGTGCTTTGATTTTATAAGATCAAGGGATGAACTTAAAAATTATCTTTCTATGTTATTTAGTCATTTAGTAGAAAGAGGTTTATGGGATAAAGTTAAGGTAATAAGTGATGAGCCTAGTAATGTTGAATTGTTTAAAGAATGCGTAGAATTTATACAATCTGCTATTTCAGAACATAAGGTTAATTTTAAATGTGCTATTCATGATCAGCAGTTTTTTGTGAATTTTGGAGAAAATATTCAGAGCCTTTCATTAAATACCTGTGAGCTTATAAAAAATATTGAAAAACTTTCTGAAATAAAGAAGGAAGTAAATAAAAGAAAAGGCAGATTTACATGGTATTCTTGTTGTTTTCCAGATAATTTGAATATATTTATTAAATCTCCATTGATTGAAAGTAGATTAAAGGGATGGTTCACATATTATTGGAATTTTGAAGGTTTTTTAAGATGGGCATATGCTATATGGCCAACAGATCCTTTTAAGGATATAAGATATAAATATCCAAAATGGAATGCAGGAGATATGTTTTTAATATATCCAGGAAAAGATCTTAAACCTATGAGTTCAGTAAGATTGAAAAATTTCTTGTTTGGAATACAAGATTTTAATATATTTAAGGAAATAGAAAAAATGGGTATTTCAAAGGATGAACTTATGAAAGAATTGGCAAGTTTGCTTGGAAAGAAGGAAGAAATGGAATTTATACCTGAAAGAAATGTGAAATTAAGCTATTCATTAGATCAGCAAGATTATATAAAACTTAGAAATTCATTAATAAAAAGATATTTAGTTAAATAGTTTAAAATCTTTTTACTATTATGCAGAGAATAATGCCAGTATGTAATCAGAGGATAATATTTGATATATTTGAAAAAGAAAATGATGTTATAACTATAAGTAAGCATTATCAGTTTAACCCACTAAAAACTTGATTGCACATAGCAATACAGCACATAATTATACTATGGTGGAGGATTTTAAGACAGGACAACCAATATCTGTTTAAAAGATGATAATTGTTTAATTTATGGGATTATAATCCATAAGTTATGTATAATAAAAATATAGTTTAAGATGTAAACTACCATTATATACAAAATTTTAAAGGGAGGAAAATATACATATGGATAGACATTTTACAGTTTCAATATTCATTGTTCATGAAGACAAAGTGTTATTACACTCACACAAAAAGGCTAAAAAAATACTTCCTTTGGGTGGTCATATAGAAGTTAATGAATTGCCAGAGGAGGCATGTATTCGTGAAGCCAAAGAAGAATCTGGCTTAAAAATAAGTATTTATAACTCAGTAAACAAAGAACTAAAAAAATCATGTGAATTGGTGGGCGAAAAATTATTAGCAAATCCTATGCACACAATTTTTGGTGAAATAACCCCAGATCATTGTCATATAGATTTTGTTTATTATGCAACTGCAAAATCTTATGAAACAAAACCAGCCAATGGAGAATCTAATTTACTTAAATGGTACACTAAAGAAGAATTGAAAAATGCTAATAATATTCAAGCAAATATTTTATCAATGGCTAATGAGGCGTTAGAATTGTTAACGGAATATTAAATCATAATAAACTAAAATAAAATAGTGGACAGGTTATCTGTTCACTATTTTAAGTTCTTATATCAACATTGGTTTAAAACAGAGCCTTATTTAAATATTACTTATTTTATATTTCAACCAGAATTATAATCCATAAGTTATGTATAATAAAAATATAAACTATTAAACAATAGTAATTTAAGACGTAACTGTATAATATCATGAAGGAGTGAATTATAATGAAAGATTTTATGAATAATGAGTGGAAATCTGAATGTATCGCTTGTGAAATAGATAAAGGGAATATTATACCTCCAGGTGGAATTATAAAGGAAACAGAGAATTTTTTTATACAGCAAGATTTAGAAACTCCACTAAAAGGCTTTCTCGTCATAGTATCAAAAAAACATCTAAAATCAATTGCTCA
This sequence comes from Clostridium sp. UBA1056, assembly GCA_002316385.1. Lineage (GTDB taxonomy): Bacteria > Bacillota > Clostridia > Clostridiales > Clostridiaceae > Clostridium_J. The sequence continues at coordinate 52,179 of DCDL01000058.1, read as the reverse complement.
ATTAACTTTAGATGAAGTAACAGAACTTACTAACCTAATATATAAATCTAGATTAGCTTTAAATGAGATTAGTGATATCAATGAAGTGGTTATTATTCAAGAAGAACGTTCAAACCACTTTCATGTATGGCTTTTTCCAAGATATAATTGGATGAATAAGTTATTTGAAAATTCATTAACTGACATTAGAAAAATTATGCAATATGTAAATTTAAATATGAAGAATGAAAAAAATATTAAAGAAGTTTTATCAACAGCTGATTTTCTTAGAAATTTAATGCAATCTTAAAGTTCCAATTAGTATGTAAATTCTAAGCTACCATTTAAGCGTTTTAAATGTGTGCAATGATACTGCATATATACTGCTCAAATAAATATAATACAAAGTTAAGTTGATTCACAATATTGATATTAGACGAACTAAATAGTAAAGTGGACAACTTGATTTGTCCACTTTTATCACGTTCTTATATCAACATTGGTTTAAAATGGAGCTAAAAATAAAAAAGTATTTAAATCTTATTATATGTTTTAGCTTTTTATGTTTTTATGTTCTTGCGCCTTTAACCCATTGAAATTACTAAGTTTATATCTCCCAGAGAAAGTTGTATTTATAGTTTTAATTTATGAAAATAAATTGTTTTAATCATTTTATCACTCCTATAAGTGGAGTGTAAAATGTTAGAAGTGAAGTTTCCTTGAGAAAGAAACTTCACTTCTTATTTTTTCATACAAACTTTAAGTTAATCGCTAAACCAATCATGGCTTTTAGTGATTTAGTTCTTTAAGAAATTATTACAATTAATTAAATGATAAAGTTAATTATAATGCAGATTGCACCACCTATAATTGATGATTGATAGATATAACCACCCCTAACTAATAAATATTTTTGCTGAAATACCTGTCTCCTCGATCTGGAAGAAGGGTAACTATATTGCCACTGTGGATTGTTTCAGCTATCTTTAAGGCAGCAGCTACGGCAGCACCAGAGGAACTTCCAACAATAAGTCCTTCCTTTAAAGCCAGAGTTTTGACCATGGCATAGGCTTCCTTATCGTTGACCTTTATAACCTGATCCACTAACTTCATATCCATTGTATTAGGTATGAAGTTATTACCAATACCTTCAATATCATAGCAACCTATGGTTCCACCTCCCATGGTAGAACCATAGGGATCAGCTAAAATCCCTTTCACATTTTTATTTTTTTCCTTAAGAAATTTTGTAACTCCTGTAAAAGTACCTCCACTCCCAGCGCCAGAAACAAAATAATCTATTTCCCCATCCATGGCTGAATATATTTCTGGACCAGTAGTTTTATAGTGAGCAAGTGGATTAGCTCTGTTTTCAAACTGTTTTAAGCTTATAGAATTTTCTATAGTCTTTAATAATTCCTCAGCTTTTTCAACAGCCCCTAACATACCAGTTTCTCTAGGTGTATTTATCACCTTGGCTCCTAAGGCTCTCATCAATGCTTGTTTTTCAACTGAAAATTTCTCTGGAACTACAAAGATTATATTGTAGCCCTTATTTATAGCCCCGAGAGCCACACCAATACCAGTATTCCCAGCAGTAGCTTCAACTATTGTATACCCTGGCTTTAACTTTCCTTCCTTCTCAGCTTGTTCAATCATGCAAATTCCTATTCTGTCTTTAACACTTCCTCCAGGATTATGATTTTCGAGCTTTGCAAAGATATTAATCCCTGGCTTAATGTCTAAATTATTAAGCTTTATAATAGGGGTATTACCTATAAGCTCTTTGATACTATCTAAATATTTCACTGCTAATCTCCTCGTTTAAAACGTGCTTTGCATACTCTTTCGCTGAAAATAGAGAATGATCCCTATAATTTCCGCATTGTACTGCATTAGTTGCAGGAACTTCTTCTGCTTCTATAACTTTATTTAAGCTATAATTCAGTGCTTCAATAACGACTTCAACTTCAACATCTCCCCAAGCTATCATATAAAATCCCGTTCTGCAACCCATTGGAGAAATGTCGATTATATTATCCATCTTTTCTCTCATATAGCCTGCTAGTAAATGCTCTAAAGTATGAACTGCTGCTGTTGGAAGCTCTTCTTCGTTAGGCTGTAAAAATCTTAAATCGAACTTAGAGATTGTATCTCCATTTTCACCTTGTTGAGTTCCGCATTTTCTTATGAAAGGTGCTTTAACCTTTGTATGATCTAACAAAAAACTTTCTACTTTGACCATTTTATATACTCTCCTTTAACGCATTTTTTAAATCTTGTATTAAATCTTCAGCATTTTCTATGCCCACAGATAATCTTATTAAATTATCTACAATACCAACCTTTTGTCTTAGCTCATAAGGTATGGAGCCATGAGTCATGGAGGCAGGGTGGCAAGCTAAGGATTCAACTCCTCCTAAGCTTTCTCCAAATGTTATAATTTGAAGATTTTCAAGGAATTTTTTATAATCATAGCCCTCCTTAAGGACAAAAGATATCATTCCACCATAACCTTTAGCCTGATTTGATTGAATTTCATAACCTGGGTGGCTTTCAAAACCAGGATAATATACCTCTGATATTTCTTCTCTATTTTGTAGGAATTCAGCAATAATCTTTGCATTGGAATTATGTCTATCCATTCTTACTGCTAAGGTTTTAATTCCTCTAATTAAAAGAAAAGAATCAAAGGGAGCTAGAACTCCACCAGTAGCATTTTGAACAAAATGAAGTCTTTCTGCTAGTTCCTTACTATTTACAACAACAATACCAGATACTATGTCACTGTGACCTCCAAGATATTTAGTTGCACTATGAATAACTATATCTGCCCCAAGAGTTATTGGTTTTTGTAGATAAGGAGTCATGAAGGTATTATCCACTATGGTATATATACCTTTTTCCTTAGCTATCTTTGACACCTCCTCTATATCAGTAATATCCATAAGAGGATTTGTTGGGCTTTCTATATATATGGCCTTTACGGTTTCATCAATGCTATTTCTTACTTCATCTAAGTCAGAGGTATTAACTATAGAATATTGAATACCAAAGTTGTTAAATACTTTATCTAGAACTCTAAAGGTTCCACCATATACATTGTTTGAAATTATTATCTTATCTCCTGACTTAAATAGTGAAAGTACAGCAGTTGTAGCAGCCATCCCTGAAGCAAAAGCAAAACCTGCATGGCCTTCCTCAAGGTCTGAAATAAGTCTTTCTAAAGCCTCTCTTGTGGGATTACCTGTTCTTGAATATTCATATCCTTTATTTAAGCCAAACTTAGGCTGTTTATAAGTTGAAGTCTGATAAATAGGAACATTTACAGCCCCTGTATTCTTATCCCCATCTATTCCACCGTGAATTAATAATGATTCAAATTTCATTTTATTTACTCCTCCTAAATCTAATTATAATTTTGTTGCACTAGCTAAGAAAATCCCTGTTTCAGTGTATTCTCCCCGGCTAGAATAACCTTTGCAACTTAAATCTGTATTTTCTATTTTTATATTTTTAAAGCCAGCCTCTTCTAGCCACTCTGCCATTTGTTTATTTGAAAAGCCGAGCCATTCATCGAACATTTCTTCTCTTGCCCATTGTCCATTATGCTCCATGACATCAGAGATAATAACTACTCCATCTTTCTTAAGAACCCGATACATTTCACTAATTGCCTTTTTTGCATCCGCTATGTGATGAAGTGCCATATTTATAAACACTGCATTTAGAGATTCATCAAATAGGGCTAGATTATCTAGTGAAGATTTTATAGGGTAGATATTTTTGTAGTCTCGTTTTGAAGCAGTAGCTGATAATTCTTTAAGCATGTTTGTGGAGTTATCAATGGAAAATACTATTGCTGCTTCATTAGCCAATGCCATGGAAACAAAACCTGTACCGCAGCCTAAATCAGCTACGATTTTGTCTTTTATATTTGTTATTGATAATATTTTATACTTTAGTCTTTCCTCAAAATATTCGCTTCTTATAACGTTCCAGCTTTTAGCTATGGAATCAAAGTACTGTAAAGAATTCATAATAGTCCTCCTATATATTAATTTTTTTGTAAATAAAAAAACTCCTGCCTCTAAAAATTTAGAGGCAGAAGTTAACTTCCGCGGTTCCACTCTAATTATCATGCATATAACAAAAAATATACAATGACATCTCATTTTTGGTACAATCATACCTCAACGCTTTAACGGGCGTTCACGCTGTCGTCTACTATATTTCGAGACAGTGCTCAAAGATGCATTCACATAAGTTACACTTAAAATCCTTTTCAGCTAGGGGGATTTCTCTCTGTTAGCTTACCTTATGATACTATTTCTTATCATAGCATTTATAATTTTTAATATTTCGCTTTAATAATTTAGTATTATGATATGTTATTAGAATAATTTTGTCAACAAAAATATTTTAATAATTTTATATTTTTTTAAAATCATAACTCAAATTATTTTTGTGTTTTATTTGAAACAGTTTATGTCACATATTATGTAACAATAATTGTATAAAAATATGTAAATAATTATGTAACTTTATTTGTATCAATATTTGTAAATATATATGTACCATAGTCTGTGTTATTAACTGTATCAATATTTGTAAATAAAAAAATCTCTGAAAAGCATTTAGATATTCTTGAAAGAATAATTAGAGAAAATAATATTATAAATAGTAATAGCAAATATATAAAAAATAGTTTATGGAAAGAAGGAGGAATATATGGAATATATAACATTAAATAATGGAGTGAAAATGCCTATTTTAGGATATGGGGTTTATCAAATTGAAAATTTGAAGGAGTGTGAGAGGTGTGTATTAGAGGCAATTGAAATAGGGTATCGTTCGATTGATACCGCTCAGACATATGGTAATGAAGAAGCTGTCGGAAGAGCAATTAAGAAGTGCAATGTTCCAAGAGAAGAATTATTTATTACAACTAAAGTGTGGATATCGAATGCTGGATATGAAAAAACGAAAATTTCTATAGAGAAGTCACTTAAAAAGCTTCAACTTGAATATTTGGATTTAGTATTAATACATCAACCTTTCAGTGATTATTATGGCACATATAAAGCTATGGAGGAAATGTATAAGAGAGGTAAGATAAGAGCTATAGGGGTAAGTAATTTCTATCCAGATAGATTAATAGATCTTATTAAGTTTAATGAGGTAGTTCCAGCAATTAATCAAGTTGAAACACATCTATTTAATCAGCAAGTAAAGGCTAAGGAAATCATGGATAAATATGGAGTACAAATTGAATCTTGGGCACCATTTGCAGAAGGGACAAATAATATCTTTACAAATAAAACTCTTAAAAAAGTTGGAGATAGATATAATAAATCTACAGCTCAAGTCGCATTAAGATATTTAATTCAAAGAGGTGTTATTGTTATTCCTAAGTCTGTGCATAAAGAAAGAATGATTCAGAATTTTAATATATTTGATTTTAAATTAAATGAGGATGATATGCGTAAGATCGCCAAATTAGACAAAGGAAAAAGTGCATTTTTCTCTCATAGTGATCCTAATATTGTAGAACTTTTTGCTGAATCAGAAGAGTAATATGAAATATTTACTTTCAATCTACTAAAAATGTTCATGAAGATTACCTCATAAACATTATACAATACTTTATTAAATTTCAGTGCTTTAAGGATATAGATATTTTAAATATCTATATCCTCTATGTATTTACCTAATGTATAAGCAATACCATCTTCTTCATTATATAAAGTCACTTTTATTACTGGATAAGGTCCAATTTTCGAAGAAATTATTTTTCCAGTTACATAAGAAGAAACAGGACATGGAAAAAAAAGTGAAATCCATGGACCAACATGTTAAAATGTTAAAATGTTAAAATGTTAAATATTTAAATAGTTTCCATTATAACTTTTTAAAAAGTTATAATGCTATATAATGTTACATATACGAACTAAATAATCCTTTTATGAAAACTACTAGATTTACCTAGCACAACAAGTTAATTTATTATTTATTATGAATAACTATTGCAGTATAGTACTTAGAAGATGAATATTTATCTTTTTTGTTTACAGTATAATAGTTCTAATTTTAGTATTTTTGATATGAGCCTTTGGGCTTGGATGCCTATATTATTATTCTTAATATCAGCATTTGTATATGGTATTAGAGTTATAAGCGCACTTAAAAAATACAAAGCTAAAATGAAAGAACAATTGCAATAAAGTAACTAATATGATTTTGCAAATAGAACTTACTCCTACAAACTTATGCGAGTAGTGAGTTTCCTATTATGAAGAATAAATATAGTGGTATTAAATGAAAAAACCTTACTTGCAGTGGTTACGTTGAACCACTGCAAGTGAGGTTTTTACTAAAATTAGATAAAAGAAATTTAATTTAGTCATAATGAATTACGAAGTAATTATGGACTAACCATATACAAATTATGTATAATAAATATATAGTTTAAGGAATAATTTGTAAGATGAGGTGAACTCTGTTTATAAAAACTGCTATTTACATTAGATTTGGGAGGTAGTAATAATTATGAGAGAAAAGAAAAATTTATTAATTTTTGTATTAGTTGCTATTGGTGTACCATTTTTGATGGGAATACCAATGTCAATAGTTCATGGGAAAGGGATAGATGTATCAATATTTGGAAATGCGCAGATGTTTTATCCAGCAGCTGGTGTAATATTATGTTATGTGATATTTAATTGGAAGGATGGGCTGCTTCCAAAGAAATTCTTCATTTCCTATTTGACTTTGACAGGAATGATGATGGTATGCTCATTTAGTCTTATGTTTTTTGATGTTATGAAGGTAACTACAATTTTTACAATAGTTATTTCTGTTGGAAGCATTGTTGTAGGAATATGTTATCTTACAGAGAAGAAGGAAAACAGAATCGCTTATCATATTAATGGTGGACATTGGAAAGTGTCCTGGCTTATGATTGGATTATTTGTCGTTTTATATACTTTAAGAATAATTATATGTTGTATGATAGATGGTTCAATTGGAACAATCGTTTCAAGGGATACACTGCCCATGCAGATTGCATTTTTTATAGCACTTCCATTCAGCTTTTTCTCTGCATTTACTGCTTTCTTTGGTGAGGAATATGGATGGAGAGGATATCTACAACCGATTTTAATGAATCGATTTGGTAGGAGAAAAGGTGTATTACTGCTTGGTATCATATGGGGATTATGGCATTTACCACTGGATCTGTTCTTCTATGCCCCAGAGACTCCATTTTTAAGTGTATTGGGTCATCAAATTACTTGTATAAGTCTTGGAATATTTTTCGCATATGTTTATCTAAAAACAGAAAATATTTGGAGTGTGGTATTGTTACATTTCTTAAATAATAACTTGATTCCAGTATTTACTGGAAGTGCAAATATTGCAAATTCAGTAATAACCATAAAGGATATTGTGATTTTATTTGTCGTAAATTTTGTTATTTTCTTACCATTCCTACTTTCCAATGTATTTTCTAAAAAAACAGAAAGCGGGAAAGAACAAATAAAAGTGAATATATAATATGGATATATAGGAGATATGAAGATGCTAAAAGTAATTCAAATCACAAGTGAATTTGTAGATATTATTCAAAGTATCCAACGAAAATCTTTTATGCCATTGCTTAATAAATATCATGATTACCACATTAATCCTGCAATGGAAAGTGTAGAATCAATTAAAGAAAAAATCGACAAAGCTAATACAACTGCTTATATTTTTCAATTAGATAATGTTAATGTTGGATGGGTTAGAGTGACTGAGTTAGAAGATAACACATGTAAAATTTCTTGTTTATGTATTCTTCCAGAATATCAGAACAAAGGAATAGCACAAGAAGCATTAAAAATAATAGAAAAAAACCATTCCAAATCACTTAAATGGATTTTAGATACAATCCATGAAGAGAAGAGAAATTGTTTATCTATACGAAAAGCTAGGCTATACCAGAACTGCAGAGGTAACGAGAATAAACGAAGATATGTCCATTGTTGGTTATGTAAAACATATGGGTAATAAATAATTCAAAAAAGGTATCATAATATTATAGAATAATGGGCTTTGTTTTAAATCAATGTTGATATATTATTACCAGAAAAGTGGACAGGAATACTATATTTAATAAATTGAAATGAAGGTGTAATTAATGGATGATATTGAAATAGTTAAAAACTACTATGATAACAATGTGCGAATGGAATGGGAAAGACTTGACAAATATTATGTAGAATTTGAAATAACTAAAAGATATTTTAATAGATATATTATTCAGGGTGATAAAGTCTTAGATGTTGGTGGTGCCCCAGGAAGATATTCTCTATATCTTTTAGAAAAAGGCTGTGACGTAACTCTTATTGATTTATCCCCCAATAATGTTAAGTTTGCAAAAGATAGGGCTGCAGAGCAGCATTTAAATCTTAATGCTATATCAGGGGATGCAAGAAGTATAACAAATATTGTTAATGATAGATTTGATCATATTTTGTTGATGGGTCCACTTTACCATTTGTCTGATAATACAGATAGAGTAAATATTATTAATTCATGTTTATCTCTGCTCAAACCTAATGGGATTATATACATCAGCTTTGTATCGTCAAATGCCAGAATTATTTATACATTAAGAGATAAACCTGAAAAGATATTAGATAATAAAGTTATACAAGATTGGCAATATTTTATCGACGGAACTGACTTTTGCGGCGATTCCTTTACAAAGGCTTATCTAATTAACCCTAAAAATATCCTGCCTTTTATGGAGCAATTCAACCTTGAAAAACTTCATTTATTTTCATGTGAGAGTATTCTTGCTCCATCCATGGATTTATTAAAACAACAACCTAAGCAGATAGTAGGTAAATGGATTGACTTTGCAGAAAGAGTATGTGAATCTGAAGACCTGTTGAGTTTTGCTGAACATTTAATGTATATTGGACGTAAAAAGGTTTAGTTTTCATCATCTTCAAGGCATACTTAAGATGGTGATTAAAAGCTCACCGGTGCTTTCCCAATGTCATCAACTTAAGAATAGTTGGTTATGTAAAACATATGGATAATAAATAATTCAAAAAAGGTATTATCATATTACAGAATAATAGGATGTCAATAGACATCCTATATAATTATTCGGATACTTACATAAATTGTTCAATAACAAAATTATAAACTAAATGTTATCCTCATGTATATATTTTACAATTAATATGAGTAACTAAATAGTTACTCAAGTATAATATATAACATCAATCAATATATTGGGAGGAATATATAATATTGTTTAAAAAGGTTTTAATTTCACTAATCTTATTTATTATAGTCTATATTCTAATAACCAATAATTATATTTATAATACTAACGATTGGAATAATCTATCTCCTTTGATAGTTGATAATAAACAAATTAACGAAATAACAAATAAAATTAAAATTAATGAAAGTGAAGTTAATATTATTCAGGAAAAATTTAATGATAAAATAAAAGGGTTTTCAGTAGAAGAAGTTACAGAAAGTAACCAAGTTTATTTATATCCGGTATGTAGCTCTCATGCAGGAAAAGATGGAGTTGTAGAATTAAGCAAAATAGATTTTCAAAACTTTTTCTTTTCAAATATCAACAATGATAAGAGATTGAAAAAAAGTTTTGAAGAAGCATTGAATATTAAATTGAATGTTAATCAAACTAAAGATATTAATCAAGAATTTAATATTGATTCTAATAATAATATTAATGTTAATACTTATATTGTCTATAAGGTTTTTAATATTCAATTGAGTAAAAAAGGATTACTTAATAAACGTATAGTAATAGATTCTACTATTGCTCTAGCTTATGAAATTGTATTTGATGTAAAAGAATACTAAGCATAAGTATTCTTTTTGTAGGTTGTATAATAAGTATTATCAGAGTATATCTTTAATTTGTTTTTATAAAGTCTGTGTCACCCCTTTGAGGTCGTTAAAAAATGGAGCTAATGTATTTATTTGAACTGAATACACCTATAGCCACCTTGTATTTTTTCTGAAATATTTAATCAAAGCTAGATTAAAATGTTGCCTATATCCCGATAAAATAAAATTTTAACCCACTGATTTTTTATTTTTACAATGAAGTGAATAATCTAGTAATCCTCCTATTAACATGCCTATAATTATAAATAGATACATATTTGACATTTGATTCATTGCAACTGCGATCGCAGGTCCCCAGCACATACCTAATGTCATAAATTTACAAGAATGTTTCTTATTTTTTTTCATGATACTCTCCATTTCTATATGAATATATTTACATCATAGTATAATTATAATGAAATTAATATAATTATACCATGCCTTCAGTAAATAAATCAAAAACTATGATAGCTTTAATATATTATTTATTAACTGCAATAGCTATTGTAGTTATTGCAGAAATACACTTAATGAAGCTATTTAATATGGATGGAAATCAAGTCAATTATCGAGATGTAAATTATTCATGGCAGTAGGAACGCAATTATCCTTTCAGCATGTTTTTTTAGCGGTATAAATGTGACAATAGCAATGAGCATTATTGTCTTTTTACTAATGATTGGTATATTCGTTACTTCATATACATCTTATAAAAAATATATTTCAAAATTTATTGTTAGGAGGATAATTATGATTACAGGCCTTTTTGTTTTTACAACTATTATTTCGTTGTCATTTGTGATTATAGGAACGTTATTATTAAAGCATCCGCCCAAAGATATTAATTCTACTATTGGATACAGAACTAAAAAATCGTCAAAAAATCAGGAAATATGGGATTTTGCTCAAAGATCGGCAGGAAAAGTATTTCTGATTACAGGAATAATTAATTTTGCTGTGTGTTCCTTAATAATTCTATTGTTTGTAAATAAACAGAACGTAGAACGCATGTTTTTAGTATTAGCATATTGTCAAATTGCAGAGTTCTTTGTTGTAATATTGATTACAGAGCTTAAACTAAAAAAAAGATTGAGAATATGAATAAAAATATTGAAAAATAGGTATTTATGATTGTAATAAAGTTATATGGTATGTGGTTATGTATCATTAATTTCGTATTTATTAATAGGAGGTAGAGAATGAGCATATATCAAATAGGATTATTAAATATAACTCTAGGATTTTTTATAATTTTAATTGTTCTCGAAGTAGTTAATCCAGAAAAGGGTATTAACTGGATAAAGTGGTATCACTCTCTTAATGAAGAGGAAAAGGAAAAATATAACCCTAAGATAGCATTATCAAGAATCAAAAAAACATGCTTTATAGGCTGCGTTATTGGTGTAACCGGTTTTGTGCTATCTTTAATAATTAGCAGAGCACTGGCTATACTAGCTTTTCTATTAATAATAGTACTATTATTAGCATCTATAATATATACTGTTCCTAAAAGTAGTCTCAAAAATCTTTAAAATCCATCGGGTAGAGTAGTTCTTGTTATAAACCTCAATATTTTCATACAATATCCTCATTTGGTAAAATATTTACAAAATGTGAATGTGTTATATAATATAGGTAGACTAATATTAAGGGGGATACAACGTGGGAAAATTAAAATCAGTAATGACAAATAAAATAACTATAGGTATATTGTGCTTTATTTTAGGTGGAATTATTTTTGGAAGAACTTCTGGAGTAAATATAACTCAAGAAAGATACTCTCAATTATTAGAAATGGAGAAAAAAGTTCTTGCTGCTAATACAAATGATAGCAAGGAGGAGGCAAAGGAAGATAACACTAATAAAAATACTACTAAGGATAATCCAAAAGAAAGTACAGAGTTCAAGGTAGGTGAAACAGCATATTTAACTGATGCTAATGGCGTTAAAGTAATGTCATTAACTATTGATGGTGCAAAATTAATAGAGAAAAGAAATAGTTATTCAGATAAACAGGCTGATAAGGTTGTTGAAATAGACTATACTTATGAGAATATTGAAAGTGAAAAGAACTTAAATATATTTAGTTCTCATTTTAAGATTTATGACGCATCTGGTAATGTATTAGAGACATACCCAGCAGGTGGTGATAAACATCCGCAAGCGATTAGTAAGGGTAAGAAATGTAGTGCTAATATGTCGTTTGCACTAAATAATGAATCAAATGAACTAGAAATAGAGTACTATGAAAATATGTATAACAGTAAACCAACAGGAAAATTTAAGATAACATGTGAATAGTTCTACAATAAAAAGTGAAGAGAAATTAAAGTCTAGGAATTAAAGTCTAGGAATTAAATTAAATCCTAGACTTTTTTAGTTCTAAAATTTCCTATCAAACTTATATTTGTAATGTCTAATGATGTATGAAAAGGTGTACCTTTAAAAGAAATGAAAAATAGCTAATAATTCTTATTCTTTCAATGATGTAATTTATATTTATGATTTTCGTAGAATATATTTAGTAAAATCTTTTACTATATCATCATCAATTTGGTTTAAAACTTTGTTTTTTAAGAGCAATGCTAAGATTAGCAATCCCATAAAAATATTAATATATACATCTTTTAAGTCAAAGGTAAAAAACCCATTTACTAATATGTAATCTAAACTACCATTCCAAAAAATCTTGTCAATTAATGAACATATAGCACCAGAAAATATAAAAGCATACATAATATTTATAGTTTTGTTAGGTCCAAATTGCTTATTTAGATATTTATAAAATAGATATATTAATATACTCATAATTGCTACTATTGAAATATGTATCCATTTACCGATCCCTAATTGTAACATAGAATTAAACCATGAATAGTCTCTATTGAACATAGGCTCAAAGTATAGCAAAGGCGGCAGTATAGGAAATTTTTTGTCAAGAAAATTGTTGTTAATTACTATTTTAATAGCCTGCTCTATTGTTACTAAAATAAGCACTGCTATACATGTCTTTTTGTTTTGAATTTTCATATTTATTCTGCACCACCTAATATAAACAATCTTAACATAATTTACAATAACTTATACCATAGGGTATTCTTTTCATCTATTCCACCTATCTTTTCTTCCTTATGCCTAAAGCTAAGATTCTATTGATATGTATATTATAATCACTATAGGCCCTTTAAGCAATGTAATGTATATATTACTTTTTAGTGAAATTTAAATAGTACATAGGCTATAATGAGCCCATGTACTATTCTTTATTTTATCTCTATATTTATTTTAAATGTAAATGGATTAAAATCTGAACTAGAATATAGACTTCTATATTTAAAATTTAATGTTGTTTTATCTATATTTAAAGCTGTAAGTGTGAAAATTTTTCTACTATATGACATACCAGTACTGTTTACAGACACTTTTTTAAAATTATTATACTTATGTTTTCAGGAATTTTAATATTTGACTTTACTAGATATTCAGATGATTAGATGAATACACTCGCCTTTATTTCTTTAATTCAGATACTTGATTTTTAATTGAATCATTTTCTTTAATAGTAGTATTAATCTTTTTATCTAAATCAACTAAATGCTTTTCAATATCCTCTAATTTTTTACAAATCACTTCAATCTTATTCAAAGTAAGTAATCCCATAAAATCCACCTCCCAATTTATTATATGTTCTTAATCTATTTATATTAATCATGACTCCATAGATGCTTAATAAGTTAAGAGTTATGGCTAAGAAATATAGATATAGGAAATGTAGACTTCAGGTTTCTTTCTATTTCACTGTTGCACTATATTCTTAAATAAGGAATCTTTAATAAAGTGCGTAAGATGAGGCTGTTGCACTTAGTGCAACAGCCTCTAAATAAGTAAGAAATAATATAAACTTTACGACATTATTAGTTATTATAAAATGAAATCTATGAGATACATCCTGAATTAGGCTTTTAGCCTTTGTCATTTACTATCTTCCATAATAGATTGTCCTAAATTGCAAGTAAATGTTAATTTTATTCGTATCTTAAGGACTCTACAGGATCAAGCTTTGAAGCTTTATTAGCAGGATAGAAGCCTGCAATGACTGAAATTAATATAGCAAATCCCATAGTCCCAAGAACTAACCAAATAGGAGTAGAGAAAATATTAGGAACATTATTAATTCCCTTTGATTTCAAGAAACTATCTAAGAATACTTTAATAATTTGAGTATTTACTAAACTAAAAACTATACCTATTAATCCTCCTATAAACCCAATGGCAGCTGATTCTACAATGAACAATCTTCTTATGTCGCCTCTAGAACATCCTAAGGCTTTCATTATACCAATAGATCTTGTTCTTTCATATATAGCCATAGTCATAGTATTAATTACACCTATAGAAGCAACAAATACTATTATTACACCTATTACTGCTAATACAGCATTAACTACAGTGAAAGTAGCTTTAACATTTTTAATCATTGATTGTATACTTGTAGCTCCATAGCCCATTTTAGTGATTTCATCTGAAACTGTTGAAATATCAGATATATTTTTTACTGTCACTTCTACTTTATCTGCTCCATTTTCTTCGTAAGAATTTTCATTTAAATTCAAGTAACCAAGTAAGTCTTTTGCATCATCCATAGAAACTATTAACTGCTCACTATTAGGAAATGCTTCTCCTACTACGCCTACAATCTTAAAGTTCTTAACTAAAGGGTCCATCTTTGGTATCCCAGACATATCTGGTAACTTAGCTGTTAAAGTGATTTCCTTTCCAACAGCAGATTCAGCATCAGTAATACCTAATTTATCTAATAGTTTTTTACCTACTAATATTGAGTTCTTATCTTCCTTTTTAAGCATTTCACCGTAGATAATTGGTTGTAAATCTTCTTTCTTTTCTTTAATTCTTACTGCTTCTATATTATTCTCAGTAAATATCGGATAGTTTAAATCATATGCCAAAATAGCTGTATCCTTTATCTCTTTATCCATAAGCTTTTTCTCAATAGATGGTATATATGTATAAACGCTTATGTCTTCAACCTCTTTAATCTCTTTAATTTTATCTAAAGCATTCTTATCTATAATCTTAGGCTCTGATTTTGATTGTTCAGAAGAATTTTCTCCTTCTTTATTGACTTCTAACTTTACACCATCCTGCTCTGTCTTATAAGGAGTTACATTAATAACATTTGCAGAAGCATTAGCTTTCAAGTTATCTTCTATAATCTTTTGTACCCCGACTCCAAGACTTACCATAAGTATTATTAACATAGTTCCTATGGAAACCGCAAAAGAAGTAAGAAAAGTTCTCGTTTTTCTTCTATTTAAATTTCTAAATGCTGTTTTTATACTATTTTTCAGTTTCATATTACACCTCCACCTTACCATCTTTAATTTTTATAACTCTATCTGCATATCTTGCTTCTTCCATGTTGTGTGTTACCATAACAATGGTATATCCTTTCTTTTTAAAACTAGTAAGCATGTCCATAGCTGCTGCACCTGATTTAGAATCTAAATTTCCAGTTGGCTCGTCCGCTAAAATTATTTTAGGATCATTTACTAAAGCCCTAGCTATGCTCACTCTCTGTCTTTGCCCTCCTGAAAGCTCTGTAGGTTTATGCTTCATTCGGTCTCCCATACCCAAGGCTTCAAGCACTGATTTAGCTTTCCCTTTCATTTCTTTATCAGATACTCCTGCGATCATAAGGGGCATCAAAACATTTTCCAGTGCTGTAAGAGTAGATTCTAGATTAAAGGATTGGAATACAAATCCGATTTTTTCATTTCTAAATTTAGACATTTTCTTGTCTTTAAACTTACTAATATCCTCACCTTCAATGATTACCTCTCCTCTTGAGGGTCTATCTAATCCTCCTATCATATTCATTAGGGTGGATTTACCTGAACCCGATGGCCCAACTATGGCAACAAACTCACCTTTTTCTATATTTAAACTAACATCGTCTAATACAGTAAGTTTCTCACTACCAATATTATAAATCTTACTTATATTTTTAATATTTATCATATTTTATCTCTCCTTAATTATAAGTTTTTTATTTCAATCGCTCATCACCTTCATATACGTACTCCAAGATATCTCCTGGTTGACAATCCAAAGTTTCACACAATGAATCTAACGTAGAAAAACGAATAGCTTTTCCTTTGTTATTTTTTAAAATCGAAATATTAGTCATAGTTATATCAATCTTTTCCGAAAGCTCTGTAGAGCTAATTTTTCTTTTTGCCATCATTACATCTAGATTTACTATAATAGGCATAGAAATACTCCTTTCTATATTGTTTTATCATTTTCATCTTTAATTTCTATAAAAATTCTAAATAGTTGTGATAGTACTAGGAATAAAAATCCTATAGTTAATCCGATAAAAGTAACTATAAAAATAGGACCGAATAAAAGAGCATTCTTTAAAAAAACAGTTGAGTGCTTTACATATGTTGCGCCTATGATAAAAATAATTATTTCACTAAATGAACAGAAAGAAATTACTTTTAAATAGCCCACAATATTAAGTGAAAAAGCATTATTTTCTGCAATTAACTTACAGATTTTCTTTAGATTAAATATAGCCATAACATATGGAACAGCACATATGTAAATACAAATTGAAATTTTTATCACTAAATTAGTATCTATTAAAGAAAATCTACTTTTTAAGAAAGCAGTTGTAACAAGTGGAGTTGCAAAAAGCATTAAAATAGTAATAAATAGACCTAGAAATACAAGACAATTTAAAATTTTATAATTTAAACTTTTTTCCATTTTATCAATCTCTCCTTTAACTTTATAATGTTATAATAAATAAATTTTTATTGTTTGTCAATAAAAATTTTATTCTAAAGAATATTTATTTATTCTATATTAATTAACAAAAGCCCCTAGTTTAATTAATAGTAATGACTGATATAGTTACAATGAACTATCCATAGCTTAAACAGACTAACATGTAAAATCCATGCTTTGTTTCACCGATATGACCTTAATACCTTCAGAGATATTCCATATCAATACCATAGGCACATTATACCCATGTAAATAAGAAACGATACCATTGCATACTGTAAGCACTCCACTAGTATTGATGTACAGATGTGTGAAGTACTTCGTAAAATATATTGCTAATCTTATATGAAATATTGAACATGTATTTTAATATTATTGTTAGTTAAAATATGCCCTCATTGTAAAAGTAGAAATACAGCTACTTTTATAAAAGAAATAAAAAATACACCTCCAAATGTTAAATATGATTTATATCACATGTTTAACATTTGGGGTGCACTTCAGTTATAGGTCTTATTAAAGTTGTTTAGCCTTGAAGACCATTGGTTTGTCGTTCCATGTTTTCTATAACAATGTCATGAATATCACCTAATGAAGCACAATACTCAAGCACTTTCCATGGAGTATTTGTGTGAAAATGTATTTTTATCAATTCATCATCTCCAACTGCAAGTAAACAATCGCCCTCAATGTTTTTTGTAATGTACTCGTTGATTTCATCTTCTGAAAGATTTTCCCCCTCAATTAATAACTGTGTATCAAATCTGTATTCAATCATAATTAATCTCCTTTTCTGTTTTGCAAATTCCTGTTTATATATTAGTTAAGCAAAAATCTAACGCACAATATAATACAAATATTCGTTAGTTTATATACTCTATTATACATAACCTATGGATAATCAATCTAGTAAATATTTATAAATTATTATATTCACACGAATATCGACTGTCTTCTCTTAAAATCACTTATCTTAGTATCGTTATAAGGTACATTATATTAAATTATAAACACATATAAATATTAATCCATTTTTATAATAAATACATTCAATAGTGATATTTCCTACATCTTTAAGATTTACATGTGCTATTTTATGTACCTTCATTGTAATATACTTTGTGATATTACTTGTAATTTTTATGTAACAATATATGTACCATATATGTAACTTAAATTAATTAAATTCCCAGTTTACCATTATTAAATAAAGTATCAGTAATCTTAAGTTTTGACATCTCTAGAGTCTCTAGAATATAAGTTAAGCTAATTTTTATCTGTTTTAATCATAGTAAATATTTTTAAATTCTATTTATAATTTTTCTCCATATAATTTGTTATATAACTATAATTTATTATGGTTTTTATAACCTAGGAGGAGGTGCTTATTATTAAAAAGAAATTATTACTTTTAACTGTCTTATGTGCTTTTGTAGTATTAGCATTTGCTTTATTTATAAATAAAACTGATTCCCATATTTCTATTAGAAATGAACCTATCGAAAATATGAAATCCATAGTAGAAAATTTATGCTCAGATAAATTTGAAGGTAGGCGAATTGGAACTGATGGAAATATTTTAGCTGAAAAATATATAAATGGCATATTTAATTCTATTGAGTTAGAGCCAATTGGAGAAAATGATTTTTATTATGATTTTCCATACACCCAACGTTTAACCCCCAATGGAGAAGGGAAAATGAAGTCGGTAGACGTAACTGCTAACAACGTAATTGGGAAGATAAGCGGTACTGATAATAATAAAGCAATTATTCTATCTGCTCATTTTGATCATATAGGCAAAGAAAATGATGATATTTATAGAGGTGCTGTTGATAATGCTTCAGGAATAGCTACCTTAATACAATTAGCTGTTTATTTGAAAAATGACTCTTTAAATGGCCCTTTTAAATATGATATTGTATTTGCTGCATTTAACGGTGAAGAATATGGATTAATTGGAAGTAGAGACTTTGCTGATGAAATAGCTAATTTATATGATGATATTATCAATATAAATATTGATTCAGTAGGATATAAAGATGGAGGAAACATAGCATTTTTTAATACTTTTAATATCTGGAATGTATTTAATAAAGTAGATATTAACAATAATTATATTGATTTAATGAGTAATATTAAATCATCCCTTAATAAATATGGCATAAATGCAATTGAAAAAGATTTACTAGTAGGAAGCGATGATATGTCTTTTCAAGCAAAAGGTTATACAAGCATTTCTATTTCAGAAGAAAATATTAAAAAAGTTATTCATACCACAAATGATACTGCTGAAGTTATAGATTATAGTAGATTAGAGAAAATAGTATATTCACTACAATACTTTATTAATAATTATATATAATACTATCGTAGTGTGAGCTATCATAAGGTCATAAGAGCTACCTTAAGGCTCTTTTACTAAAAAATTAGTTATATATTTCTATTATTTAGCCTTCACTCATAACACTTACCACTATTTATCATTAGCTGAAATAACAATAACAATAATTTAAAATTATTTTAATAGCTACATAGTTACAAAAAAGTTTCTATATCCTAATATATAGTATCCCAAAATATGTTATAATAGTATAAAATTATGTGAGGAGTTTGCCTATGAATATATATAAAATATTTAATGTTATTGTTTTATTAATAAGTGGTTTCCTTTTAATATTAAGTAAGGAATTTGGTGTTTTATGTATAATTATTTCATCAACGCTTTTAATACTTTGGACAATTCTTTTTGTACAAAGAAAAACCTAAATAAATTACCTAATGATTTATTTAGGTAATTTATAATTTTATATACTCTTCAAAATTTATAAGGAATCTTTAACTTCTATAGCTGAAGTTTCTAATTAGTTCTTCCATGCATTTAGCCCTCATAGTCCTCTTACTTCTTCATTTTCAAATATATACATACTATATCCCTTTAAGCTAAGCATATTTATTACCTTTTTAGGACGATAACCTGATATAATGAAAATTATGTGTTATATTACAATATAGTAATATATATCTTGCTAAAGAGGAGGATATTTTGTTTATGCGCAAGAACAATTTAGTTATTACACCTATATTTATATATACTTCAATATTATCTATAATTTCATTCGTATTTATGAATATTATTAATCATTTTATTTATCATAGAGTATTAGATTCAGGCTTTTACTACTCTGCATATTCTTTTATAATTATTATTAGTTACTCATTACAAAAAAAGAAGTTATATAAATTTGTACCCATCATTTTAATAGTTATAGTAACATTACTATTTGGGATTAATAGACCCAACTTTACTTATAAACAAGCAATCGAAATAATCCAAAGTGAAGAAAATTTAGAACATATAGATATAGATACTAGCAATATGCTATTGCTTAATTCTCCTAATATCTGTATAAATAAAGCATATGTTATAGATATGAAAAAAGATGGACAAGTAATTAAATATGTGTTTGATCCTATTAGTGGGAAATATTATATTTCCAATTTATTTTAATTTGTGGTGATTTTACGAAAACAAAAATTATTTCTATG
Source organism: Clostridium sp. UBA1056 (assembly GCA_002316385.1). Taxonomy (GTDB): domain Bacteria; phylum Bacillota; class Clostridia; order Clostridiales; family Clostridiaceae; genus Clostridium_J. Next base: position 31,911 of record DCDL01000058.1, on the reverse strand, counting down.
ATGTCGGTAGCTACATTATTAGTGCCAATAACTGTATCTACGAGTATAGATAAAACTTATATTAATAAAAATAGTCAAAGTGATGAATAGATTACTACTAATGGTATTAATTATACAATTGTAGAGAATGAAGCATTAAGACAGTATTTGAAATGTATAAATTTTTATGGGAAGCCATTTTTGAAGTGACCTCCAAAAATTAAACACTGTAAATAAGAAGTGTATAATTAAAAGGTTGGTGCATATAATTTTGACTTCCCTTAATTCATCTTTTAAAGAATAATTCGAATTATTTCATATAGAAATATTACTTTATTTTACAAACATACAACGCTGTTTCATAATCAAAGTTTACCATTCCACTTTTATTGTGTTTTTCGAATAGAAGTTTAAACTCTGAAAGCATGGTACTAAATATTGTTTCTTCCTCACTAGGAATGTATGAATAGGATAATAGATCCCCTTGTAGTCTCTCTAAGTCAAATATCTGAGGATTCTCGAATACCTCTTTGTAAATTGCTTTTGAATCAAGGAAATCTACCAAATTTGTATTAAGTGGTTTACTGACCTCACTCTCAGAATATTTTCTAATTAATTCTACATATCCATTCATAAATTCACTACCAGGTTTTCTTCTATTATTGATTATTACTATGAATCCATCGGGTTTCAATATTCTAAGAAATTCTTTTTTTGTTTCTTCTGGCTCAAACCAATGAATTGCTTGTCCACAAACAATTACATCTATTGATTCCGATTCTAATTTAGTACATTCAGAAGAAGCATCTATAGAATAAAAATTTGTATAGTTATATAAATACCTTTCTCCTGCTCTTCTCATATCTTCGTTAGGCTCTACACCATATACTTTATTTCCATTGTCCAAAAATAATTTAGAAGAAATACCAGTTCCAGAACCTATATCAGCAACAATAGATTCTTTTGTAAAACTTGTATTTGTATTTAGAAATTTTATTATATCATTTGGATAGTTAGGTCTATATTTTTCATAATTTTCCACACGATTGCTAAACCTTCCTTTAGGATTAAGTTCCAATAAGCTCATGTTATTTCCCCCTAAATTAATATACTTTAATAGCTTACATACCGATAGTCATTATAATAGGATATTTATAAATAATTCATTTATAGCTTTTCTATTTTTGTTGCATATATAAGGTATTAGGATAAAATCCAAGACTCCTATAAAAACATATCGTTGATTCATTCTCTTGGGATACAGTTACCCCAATCACTTTACAATTCATTTCCTTCATCCATTCTATGTGTTTGGATGCAAGTTGCCTCCCGATTCCATTACCTCGATTACTCTCATCAACATGCAGTGATTGAAGCTCTCCCGTTCCATCCACTATGGTTGATATACAATATCCTATATATTTATCATTGCTTTTAGCCACAGTTATTTTCATTGTATCTTTATTGAACATAGAAAAAGCCTTTATTCTTTCATCAAAGTTAATGGAGCGATATGATTCTTTAAAGTATTCTGAACTATTCTGATGATATAACCTATTCTTTTCCCAAAGGTTCTTGATAATATCAATGTCATTATAAGAAATATCGAAAATTTCACTCATAATTATCTTCTCCTTAATATATTTATTGCGTATAATTTTTACAAGCGTGTACTAAATTATAGTGTATCCATATGATAATTATAGCAAAAATTCCATTATAATGTATATATCTAACTATACAGAATAATAATTATAATTTTATGAATATTCATGATATAATAATGGTAAGTTAACCCTAATAAGTAAACTTGAGGGGTTGATTAAAATCAAAGAAGTGAATAGGAGAGGATTATTATGCGTGCATTATGCATAGCCTCCTTTTGTAGATTAATATAATTATTGAATCACATGAATGAAATAGCTCTCGAATTATCGAGGGTGTTTTGTGATTAATAAGTTAATCTACAGGAGGTTTAATGATAGAACACTAATTGTTATTACTCGCCAGTTTACTGATTCTAAAATAGACAAATTTAGCAAAGTTCATATCATTTAATAAATATTACCCTTTTTACAATTGATATAATATAATACGAAGTTAAGGGTTTAACAGTTTAATATCAATGAGATAATTATGTAACAAAGAAAACTTGGAATTCTCCTATGGCATTAGTAGTAGACAAAAAATTCATCGATACATTTCTAAGATGGTATTAATATTAGAATCATACCTACATGCAAGTGAATGTCACCATAGCATGAGAGTAAGATATTAAAGATTACGAAAAGGAATCAGATTAATATTCTGATTCCTTTTTTATAAGACGACTGGTAATATTTTAAGATAAATTTTTTATTAAATTGGAAATTTATTAGTTTCATTAACATCACTTATCATCTTTGGATAATAAATTAACAAAAGTCTTTAAGCTATAACAAGTTTTCCATTCTTAAGTTTAAGTTTAACATCTGATTGAGCTGCTACATCGTTTGAATGTGTAACAACAATAATACATTTGTTGTTTTCATGAGCCAATGTTTTAAATAGGTTTGTTATATCAATGGCTGTGTCATGATCAAGGTTTCCTGTAGGTTCATCAGCAAAAATTATATCTCCTTCTGTAGCTAATGCACGAGCTATTGCAACCCTCTGCTGCTGTCCACCGCTTAGCTTTAATATGTTTCTATTGGTTTCCTCCTTTGTTAAACCCATATTTTCTAATAAATCATAAGCCTTATGTTTTCTATTTTCTATTTTATTTTTAGTTATTTCCATTGCTGTTAAAACATTTTGTAAAGATGTCATATAAGGTATAAGATTGTAGGATTGAAATACTATTCCTATATTTTTATTTCTAAAGTTAGTTAATCCTATATTATTAATATTCTCACCACTAAATAATATATCTCCTGATTTAGGTGTATCCAAGCCACTAATTAAAGAAAGAAGTGTTGTTTTACCTGACCCAGAGGAGCCTAATATAGTATAAAACTTTCCTTTCTCAAAGCTGAAATCAACATTATTTAAAATAGATACTCTTTTTGAAGCATCTTGATAGTGATAACTTATATTTTTTAATTCTAATATTGCACCCATTTTTATACCTCCTTATTCATTTTTAGATAAAATCGTTTTTGGATTAAACCTAATTATTGATATTGCTGGAATAGCTGTTGCTAGAATTACGATTAGGAATCCAATTAAATATAATTTTTGAAGATCCTTTGAATTTACACCAACATCAATTTTATCTATAGCATCAACCTGTTCGTTCATTGTTCCTCCAGGTCCAATTGCAATCGCTCCTCCGATTGAAGGTTGTGAATTTTTCTGATTTTCAGTGGCCTTTATTTCATTCTGTAATAGGTTATTACCTATTTTCTGTGCTACTGCATTCCCAGTAAATGTTGATATACTAAAAGCTATGCAAGCAACAATCATGGTCTCTACTAGCAATTGACTAACAATTTTAAATCTGCTTTCTCCCATAGACATTAACACACCAATTTCATATCTTCTGTCCTTAAGTGATAAAATTATTATGAGTGACAGAATTGCTGCTCCTGCAATGGCAACTATAATAACTATAGTTTTTGAAAATGATCCAACATTTTCGATAGGTTCCATCATCTGCTTATACAAAGAATCCTTTGCATCTAGTTTATAATCTTCTAAATTTATACCTGAAGCTTTTACATCATTTTTGAAGCTTTCAACATTCATAGGATCATCCATATAATATACAGCATTTTGAATAGTATCTGTTTGCTCAGATGAGGAAGAGTCCAATTGTGATGTAACTGAATTAGGCACATATATTTTATTATACGGACTTAAAAATGGTATAGAATCCATCATAGGATCTGATTCAATTTTTTCAGCTGTATATATTCCTACCACTTCTAATTCTACAGTATTTTTCCCTTCTAAACTTTTTACTTTTATTTTGTCGCCAAGCTTTAAATTGTTCTTATCTGCTAGTTTTTTCTCTATAACTGCTACATTTTTTCCTTGATCGCTTTCTGTTAAGTTTCTTCCCTCAATGATCTTACTTTTTCCTTCAGTAAAGTCAGGAGAGAGCTCTGTATATAAATTACCCTCTAATGATACATCTGGCTGAGCCATATCTGCGGGTCCACCAAATGATACCTGTGGAGAATTCTTATCATCCTTCTTATCATCTTGTTCTTTCACAACGGGTTTAAAATTCTCTGACGAAACCATTCCTGAGGATGAGTAATTATATGCTTTAACATGTTCTAAGTCTTTTAATTTATCTACATCTTTAATAGTTAGTGGAGTTATGTCGATTTTACCACCTTTATTACCTGATTTAGACATTGCCTTTTCAAAATCAACACTAAGAGATACAGCCCCTCCAAGTTTTTTTCTAGCAAATTCACCTGATTTAACAGTAGCAGATCGTATTGCTAAACCAGCAAGGACCATATTTGCTATAACACTTAAAATTACAATTAATATTATAGTTTTTACTTTTCTTTTAGTAACACTTAATATTGCTCTTTTTATAAAGTTCATTGTTCTTCCTCCTATTTTTAATATTTAGGCATATGAAAATAAATAATAAGTCAAATAGACGATCATTCTAGCTTATTTATTTTTTGAAGATGCCTTATTACATTATTAATTGTAAATTTGTATTGTGTAGTTACTGTGAAGTCTAAGTGTTTTTAGCATGAAAAAACAGAAGCTTAATTGCTTCTGTTAAAAATAATTTTAAAACAAACTCCTGACTCGGTATTGCTCAGTCTATATTCTATTCCATGAGCCTCAAATATTGTCTTTACAATATATAACCCTAAACCAGTACCTCCAGTGCTTCTGTTCCGAGATTTTTCTATACGATAAAAAGGATTAAAGAGCCTTTCTAATTCAGTTTCATCTATATGTACCCCTGTATTTTCAACAGTTAGTACTACCTTATTTTTTTCTTCCCATAAGTTTATAAAGACTTTCTCATTTCTCGCTGAATGGGTAATTGAGTTATTAATAACATTAGATATTGCCTTTTTAATTAGTTTTTCATCAGCCTGAACATAAACTTCTTCAGATATATTTAGAATTAAATTTATACCCCTTTCACTTGCAAGACAACTGAGGGTTTTAAGAGAATTATTAACTAGATAATATAGATTTATTTCTGTATATTGCGGCCTAAAATCATGAGATTCTAATTTTGATACTTCAAGTATTTCTTTTACCATTAACTCCATATCCTGCAAAACTATTAAAGATCTATTCATATATTTATCTCTATCCTTATAAACTCCTATATTGCCAAGCATACCTTCAAGCTGACCTTTTATTATTGTAATTGGAGTTTTTAATTCATGTGAAATTGTAGCAGTAAATTCTCTTCTTTTCCTTTCAATTTCCCGTTCTCTTTCAATATCATCTAAAAGCTGTAAATTAGTATTTTTAAGTTCATTCATAGTATACTGCAAATTAGAGGCTAATTCATTTAAGCTTAAGGCGATTTCTCCTATTTCATCATTACTCTTTACCTCACAGCTTTTTTCAAAATCTAAAGCTGCCAGATGTCTAGCTGCATTATTTATTTGAAGTAAGGGCTTAGTAATTATTTTTGAATATATAAAGGCTCCTACCACTGATATAATAAGGACTACAAGGCCAATTAAGGGTAGTAAATTAAAAATAACCTTTGAAGCTTCGTCTATTGGCTGCAGCGGCACTATAACATTCATAGTGTAGCTTTGATTATCATTTAAAAAAGTTATCTGTCTTGAAATCATATAGGTAGAAGGAGGTTGATTATTACCCTGAATTAAAATGCTACCTGCTTGGGATATACTTATGGATGAATACGCATTAGCTATACTACCTTGATCTAATATAGACATTCCTATCAAATTAAATGGTAAGTATACAGGCCTTCCTAGACTATCCTGTATAGTCAAGCTAACAGTATATTTAACATTAAACTCATCAAAGTATCTTTTAGCGTCATTAATTGAAAGCTTTGAAACAGTGCTTTCTAGTTTATTCAATCCTGTTTCAATATTACTTTTTTTATATTTATAATAATAGCTTGGCAGTAAGAAATATAGTATTAAATATATACAGATTGTTGAAGTAATTAGCAATATTGATGTGATTTTAAAAATTTTAAAAGTAATACCTTTTTTTGTACTATTTTTCAAGTTTATAGCCAACACCTCTAATCGTTTTAATATAATCAATCTTTAACTTGCACCTTAAATTTTTAATGTGAGTGTCAATAACTCTAGCATCTCCATAAAAATCATAACCCCATAACTGATTCAATAACACTTCTCTGGTTAAAATTCTGCCTTTATTTTTAATAAATATCTTGAGGAGTTCAAACTCTTTAGCAGTAAGCTCAATATCTTTCTCACTAACTGAAACCTTAAAGCAGTTGACATCAATAAGGATATCTTCAAAACTCAGCCTTGCTTCCTCATCTATAGCTTTTGTTCGTCTAAATACTGCTTCAACTCTCTTAATTAGAAGATTAACTGAAAACGGCTTCGTTATGTAGTCGTCTACTTCTAGTTCAAAACCCTTTATCTGATCTTGTTCCTCTTCTAGAGCAGTTAACATTATTATTGGGACTTTAGATGTCTTTCTAATAATTTCACAAACAACAAAACCATCAATCTTTGGAAGCATTACATCAAGAAGTATCAAATCAAATTTATCTGAATTAAATTTTTCAATGCCTTTTAATCCATCCTCAGCTACTTCAACAACATATCCATTTGCAAGCAAAAACTCACATATTATTTCCTGTATGTCTAAATCATCTTCAATTACAAGTATCTTTTCATTCATGCTTTCACCTTCCTATATCAATTATTATAAGGTATGATTGTGTTTTTTATGTGAAGTCAGAAATTAAAAGTATAGCTTATTGCTGTGACTTATATTAGCTCCACTTAAAAAAGATGATTCCTGTTCAATACAGAAATCATCTTCTAATTTAAGGCACTCTTTTTTAGTTTTCTTGACAGAGGTTACATTTTTTATTTATATTAGTCCCTGCTCCTCTAAGAATTCACGTGCTACATCAGCAGGGTCAATTTGTAATTCGTCAACCTTATAATTAAGCTCCATCATAACAGTATCATTAAGAACAGTTGATAGTTCTTCTAATATAGGAACTATTTCTGGAAATTCTTCAACAGTTTCACCTCTAACTATAGGCATTGCATAATAAGGTGGAAAAAAATTTTTATCGTCCTTTAATGTTTTTAATTCAAACTTTTTCAATAAACCATCTGTTGCAAAGGCATCTATTACATCTACTTTGTCATTGACAAGAGCAGTATATCGAGAGGAACCATCAAGTCCTATGGAATCATTAAATGTAAAATTATATTCTTTAGTTAATCCAGGAAGTCCATCATCACGATTTAAAAATTCAAGAGTAGTTCCAGACTTTAAATTACTTGCAACACGTGAGAGATCACTGATGCTTTCTAAATTATATTTCTTAGCTGTTTCTTCTTTAACAGCTAGAGTATAGGTATTGTTGAATCCCATTTGGTTTAAAACTTCAATATCATATTTTTCTTTGAAATCATTTTTCACAGTGTCATAGACTTTTTCCACATCACTTATAGGTTTATAGCCTAAAGTATCTCCATAAGCTGTCCCACTATATTCAATGTATAAATCTATATCACCAGATTTCAAAGCAGAAAAGCATACTTGAGTTCCACCAAGATTTACTTTACGATTTACTGAAATATCAGTGTTTTCTTCTATTAAATCAGCAACCATGTGACCTAATATAATTTGTTCACTATAATCTTTACTTCCTATAGTAATAGATTTTGAGTTAGTATTAACTTTGGTAATTGAAGAAAATACAAATACTAAAATAATAAAAATACTTGAAATTACTAATAATCTTTTTTGAAATTTACGAGTTTTAATCAAATCTTTTTTAGTAGTAGATTTAACTTCTTGCAAACTTATAGGAGTTACTAGTTTTTCAACAGTACCAGCTAAAAAGTCTACAACTAAAGCAAGTAAACAAGCTGGGATTGCACCGGCTAGGATTTGATTATTATTTACAGTTCTTATTCCTGAGAACACAAGATAGCCTAAACCACCTGCACCTATAAAGGCAGCAATTGTCATTAATCCTACAGCAGTAACAGCAGAAATACGAACTCCAGCCATTATAATAGGTAGTGCTAGTGGAATTTGAATTTTTGTTAGTATTTGAAATTTGGTTAACCCAATTCCTTTTGCTGCTTCAATGGTCTGTGGATTAATGTTAGAAATTCCAGTATATGTGTTTTTAATTATAGGTAATAAAGAATATAGAACTACAGTTGTAACTGCTGGAAGAGTTCCTATACCTAAAAGTGGTATAAAAAGTCCTAATAAAGCCATGGTAGGAATAGCTTGAATAATATTTGTCATTCCAAGAATAGGTTTATTTAACTTTTTCACATAAGAAATAAGAATTCCTAAGGGAACACCGATTAAAATGGCTAGGCCAACTGAAATTGCAGTAAGTTCGATATGTTCAATCAATAATGAGATAATTTGAGTTTTGTTTTGCAAAAAGTATTCAAAAATATTCATATTACTACGCCTCCTCTTCTATATATTGCTGGCTAAGCGTTGTAACAAGACTACTTTCTGTGATTAATCCAATAAGACTACCGTTATCATTTAAAACGGGGATTGTTGAAATGCTATTTTCATTTACGCTTTTTAAAACATCGATTATAGTATCATCAGGGGAAACATAAGTATAATTATCCTCAAGAATAGAACTAACCTTAATTGACTTATCATCGATTAATCGTATTTGTTTTCCCTTTACAATACCTCGTAGTTTTTTAGATTTGTTATCAATAACCATTAAACTGTCAACTTTATATGAACGCATCTTTTCTATGCATTTAAATATTGATAGGTCCTCAGAACAAGTTATAGGATTTTCTATCATAATATCTTCAGCTTTAATAAATTCAGGAGATGCCCATATTCTTTTTTTACCAACAAACTCTGAAACAAAATCGTTCACAGGATTCTTTAGTATATTTTCAGGAGTGTCATATTGAATAATCTCACCTTTATCCATTATACATATTTTATCAGATATTCTTACAGCCTCGTCCATATCATGAGTTACAAACACAATTGTCTTTTTTAACTTTGATTGCAAGCTAACAAGTTCATCTTGTAAACTTGAACGAGTAATTGGGTCTAAAGCTGAAAATGGTTCGTCCATTAATATTATATCTGGATTTGTAGCGAATGCTCTTGCAACACCTACTCTTTGTTGTTGACCACCACTAAGTTCTGTTGGGTACCTATCAAGAAATTTATTGCAGTCAAGACCTACCATATCCATTAAATCATAAGTTCTTTGAGTTATATCTTCAGTACTTTTGTTTTGAACTTTAGGAATTAGTTCAATATTTTCTCTTATGGTCATATGTGGAAATAGACCTGTCTGTTGAATAACATAACCAATGTTTCTTCGAAGATCTATTACATTTTTCATACTAATATCTTCACCATTAATGTAAATTTTACCTGATGTTGGTTTTATAAGCCTATTAATCATTTTAAGTGTAGTTGTTTTTCCGCAACCACTTTCACCTATAATGGCTACTAATTGTCCTTCTTCAATCTCAAAAGTAACATCTGAAAGGACAGTAGCATTTTTAAATTTTTTTGAAACTTTTTCGAATTTTATCAATATAAATCCTCCTTTCAAAGTAACAACTCAATACTATCATTAAGTTGTTACTTTGTCAAATTCCAAATATAAACAGAATTTTTTGAAGAAGATTGGAGTATTAGAGCGGCTAGTCATCGGATAAACAGAATTCTTTACTTCATAGGAGTTTTTTCCCACTGAAGCTTAGAAGTCGTTATCCAGGGTCGTAGCTGCTCTTTACTCACACTTTGAAGAAGATGTGAGTATTAGAGCAGCTAGTCATCGGATAAGCATGACAAATAGACTATCTTAAATAATTATCAAATCTTCATTCAACATTCTGATAAAGACTAATTAATTATTTGAGATAGTCTGTTAAATTGTATTAATTTATATAAAGTAAGTTTATTTATGGATATATATATTTTTTAACACGATCAATACAATTTTCATCTCCAATAAAATAAAATATATCATTTTCTTGAAAGGTCGCGTATGGGCCAGGAGACATGAGTAAAGAATCGTTTCTTCCTATCGCAATTATTGTTGCTGATGTGTTATGCCAAAAGTTTATATCTGATACCGATTTGTTAATATAAGGTGTAGCAGATGTTATTTCTATTTGAAATGGAATAAATGGATTTACAGAGCGAAATCTATCAGTTTTATCAATTAGGTCAGAAAGACGCCCATAAAGAAATTTAATTTCTTTTTTTTGTCTCTCAACACTATCAATAATATCTTCCTTTAGATTATTTATAGTTGTAATGTCATTATATTGTTTAATAAATTTAATGGCATTTTCATAGGACGTTATAGTAACTCCACTTCCCTTTGAAGTATCCACAATATTTAAATCGGATAATACACAAATAGCTCGTCTTGCTGTTTCAGATGAAACACCATATTGACTTGCAAGAGAAGACCTTGCATAAATCTTATCACCAACTTTATAATGACCGTCAGCGATTTTTGCTGCAACATCTGCAGCTATTTGTTGATACCTGGGACTTGTTATTTTAATTTTATTTTCCATAGCAATTCTCCTATAATATATTTTTCAGTTAGTTTTAATTAAATTTCCAGTATTAAAATCTACTACAAATATAAAAAGATTACTGGAAATTTAAATGCTTGTACTGGATTACTCCTAAACGTCAATATCTATAAATAAAAATTGGTGTAGGGCTATTTAAATTATAACACAATTTAATTTAAACATAACTTACTTATGGTAATCGAGTATACATATCATAGCTATATACTATGATTATATTATTGCTCTAAGTTATGGAGAAATCACAGAGTATGGTACATTTGAGGAACTAATGAGTGCTAAAGGTTATTTCTATAGTTTATATACTGTTAATAATTAATTGTATTAACTTTAAAGGGAAAAGACTTTACATGATAAAAATTATGAAATTATCAATTTATTTATAGGTAAAAGATATTGAAGGAATAAATGAACTTGGAATTTCAAAAACTTTGCTTATTTTCATTTTATCAAAGTTATAACAATACAAAGCATTTGGATAAACTGTTATTCCTGAAATGTTTTTTTCACTTGTTCCAGTAGGAATAGCAGCAAAGTAGATATTTTTTTCATCAGAACTAAGAGCTGCGATAAAAGGTTGAGAAATTTGAGAGACTTCATTGGTTTTTTTGACCTGTTCTTCAGTTAATAAGTTCTCTATCTTATTTTTATTTATATCTAACTTATAGAATCCTTTTTCATTATCATGTAGTCCCGCTCCACCTAGTATGATAAAATCTTTTGATTTCGAAAATGAGATTGAGTCTACACTTACAGCCTTTATCTCAGATATAACTTTTTTATTGCTCCCCTCCATATCCATTTCTATAATAGAGTAGTTGATTTTTTCAGAATTATTTTGTTCTTTAAATTTCGTTTTTATAAATTCTTCAAAAGAAAATGTTAATGCAATTATTTTATTGTCACGCACATCAAAATCTTGCACAGCAACATCAGGATCTAATTCAATACTCCTTCCATTTTTACCATTTATATCCACTATTGATATCTGAGGAACAGGAGAAGTTTTACCTCCGCTCTTTGCAAGTATTATGTTTCCTTCTTCGTCACCGAAATGCAAATTAAATTGGCCTAAAGGGTCATCAGTAACCTGATAAGTTTCATTATCAGGTATATTAAGTTTAAATATATCCCATGGGTTGTTCCCAATAGCATCAGAATAAATTAAAATATCTCCAGCAGCATTAACTTTACCTTTTATCATTGGATATCTATCACTTACTAACTTTTGTTTCCTTTGATCTTTAGTATCTATCATCCATAACTCACTTTTACTATCGGGCTTAGTAACAGTTACAACTATCCATTCGCCATTACTATAAGAAGATCTGCTTGTTGATGTCCTATTACTTACTTTGTTAAAAATAAGTAATATAGAAGCAGTAAAGACAATTAAACTTAGTAATACATATTTAATGTGAATACTTTTAAAAGTTAATATACACCACTTTTTTTTAAATATCAAAATGTAACACCTCTAGAATATTTGTTTATTTCTTTATTCTATATGCTGCTTGTTACAAAAACATTCGTTGAATTTAGTATACTTATAATACTAATCAATCTGTATTATTTATGACATAAACCATGTTGTCTGTCCATGTATCAGATTCAAAGATAAATCCTTTTCGGATACACTCAAGCTTCACTCCAGCTGCTTCTGCTGTCTTTTGAGAAGCTATATTATCCAAATTTATATGTGCCTCTATTCTATGAAAGCCAAGTTCCTTAAAAGCTATATCAATTGCTAACTTTAACATCTCACTTCCATAGCCATTACCCCAATACTGATTTAATAGCCAATACCCAACCTCTGCCCACTGAAAATTCTTCCGCAAAATAGTTTTTATAATAACACCGCCGATATAGCTACCATCCTCTTTCTTAAAAGTACGAAACAAATATGCTTTATCACCTTTTGCATACTGTATTAATGTATCTACATTGTTTTTGCAAAAAGTTTCTGTATAAATATCTGCAAGTTCGAGTTCTTCATCATCATATTTGTTTTGCTGTACTTTCTGCCCCTTTAGACCGTCTCTAATTGCTACAAAATCCTCTTCTCTCGTTGGATGGATTACAATTCTCTGGGTTTCTCTACTAATACTCATAAAATCTACTGACTGCATTTTTCCACCTCACACAATTAAATAATAATTATCTGCCTTTTATACAAGTGCATATTTATATTTTATACCACTTATCCACCAGATACTAATATGTATTACATATATTGGGTAATTTTTCTTCAATACTTTACAATATATATCATAAAATTCATGTTCTACTTTAGTTCATAGTGTATCTTTGTTTTTATTGTATATAATAAAACTATATATTTTACGATTAATATGAGTAACTGATGATTAGCTGAATAGTTATATTAAGGCATATTCAAAAAATAAATAAGTCAGAATGCTCGTATATTTGACTTGTTATTTATTTTCAGATGCCTAATTTTAGATTTTTATAATAAGGAGTTAAATAGATATATGGATAGAAATTTAGAAACTCAGGATGAAGTAGTTGATAATGAAAAAGTAGAGTCAAAAGTTGTAGGTCTAACCGAAGAAGAAGTGCAGGAAAGAATTAAAAAAGGACAGGTAAATATACTTCCTAAAGCACCCTCAAGGACAATAGGACAAATAATAAAGGCAAACTTATTTACTCTTTTTAATGCTATAAATGCAGTGCTGGCGGTAATTGTAATAACTGCAGGTTCTCCTAAAAATGCACTTTTTGCAGGGGTTATACTAAGTAATACTTTATTAGGAATAATACAAGAACTTAGGGCTAAGGCCACACTAGAAAAGCTCTCTGTACTTAATATGTCTAAGGTTAAGGTTATTAGAGATGGAGAGGATAAGGAGATATATGTAGAAGAGCTAGTTTTAGATGATGTAATGATTTTAACTCCAGGAGATCAAATAATAGCAGACGGAGTAGTTCTTAAAGATAGTGAATTTGAAGTAGATGAATCACTATTAACTGGAGAAGCAGATTCTGTTGGAAAAAAAGAAAATACTAATCTTCTATCAGGAAGCTTTATAGTGGCAGGAGAGGGCTATGCCAAAGTAATCAATGTAGGAGCTAATACATATGCCACAAAACTTGCAGATGAGGCAAGAAAGTTTAAATTAATTAATTCAGAGCTTCAAGGAGCCACAAATAAAATATTAAAGATAATAATGTGGTTAATAATCCCAATAGGAGGGCTATTGGTAACAACTCAAATTCTTTTTAGTGAGAGAAGTTGGCAGGAAGCAGTAATAGGGACTACAGCTGGAATAATTGGAATGGTTCCAGAAGGAATGGTCTTATTAACAAGCTTAACTTTTGTTGTAGGTGTAGTTAGATTATCCAAGTGGAAAACTCTTGTTCAAGAACTGCCAGCTACAGAGATTTTAGCTAGAGTTGATGTGCTCTGTTTGGATAAAACAGGGACTTTAACAGAGGGAGCTTTAAAGTTAATTGATGTTGTGGTCCTAGGCGAAAGAGACAAAAAAGATATAGACGATATATTATCAGCTGTAGTTCATGCATTTCCTCACACGAATCCAACTCAACATGCAATTTTAGAAAGGTATAGTACTTCATCAAACTTAAATATATTAAAAAAGGTACCTTTTTCATCAGCTAGAAAATGGAGTGGAATAACCATTGAATATAAAGGGAATTGGGTATTAGGGGCTCCAGAAATGATTTTAGGAGATGCATATGAGGATATAAGAGAACAGGTTGAGAAAGAAGCAGTGAAGGGAAGAAGAGTATTATTATTAGCTAATTTTAATGAAGAAGAATTAAGTGAAAAATTACCTAATAATATTGAGAAAGGAGCTCTTATATTAATAGAGGATATAATTAGAGAAGAAGCTCCAAAAACATTAGAATATTTTAGAAAAGAAGGAGTTGCTTTAAAGATAATTTCTGGGGATAATCCAGTTACAGTTGCTGCAGTATCAGAGAGGGCTGGAGTCTTAGGAGCTAAAAATTATGTTGATGCTAGAACTTTGCCAGAGGCCAAAGAGGCGTTAGAGAAGATGGTTGAGGAGAATACTGTATTCGGAAGGGTTACTCCTCATCAGAAGAGAGAATTAGTTAAAGCTCTTCAGTCAAAGGGGCACACAGTTGCAATGACTGGAGATGGAGTTAATGATGTATTAGCATTAAAGGAGTCAGATTGTGGTATAGCTATGGCATCAGGTAGTGATGCAACAAAGGCAGTAGCTCAATTAGTTTTGCTTGATTCTAACTTTAGTGCTTTGCCTGAAATAGTATCAGAGGGAAGAAAGATGATAAATAACATTGAAAAAGTATCAGAGTTGTATTTAACTAAGGCAATGAATTTTATAATCCTATCTACTATATTTGCAATAGCACTTCTGCCTTACCCTATAATGCCAATACAACTAACTCTTATAGGATCTATTTCAATAGGAATTCCTTCTTTCTTTTTAGCATTAGGACCTAATAAGGATAGAGTAGAAAAAGGATTTCTAAAGAGGATATTACAAGTTTCCATTCCTAATGGAGTGGTAATAGCATTGAGTACAGTAACCATATTTATTCTTGCATATACTGCAGGCCTTTCATTAGAGGAATGTAGAACATTATCTGTAATAGTTGCAGGTGGAATAGGTCTTGTAGTATTAGCTAGAGTAGCTTATCCTTTAAGCATTTGGAAACTAGCTCTAGTGTTAAGTATGATTGGTGTTTTCATAATAAGTTTTATAATTCCTTCAGCAAGAAAGATATTCATATTTACTCCTGTAAGTGGTGTATTTATATTTGTAGCATTATTTCTAGTAGCATTATCTTGGCCACTGATAACTTTAATTACAGGAACAGTAAAGAAGATCGGAGAAAAAAGATACTAGTATTTTACATAAGCAATAAGTAACTATTCAGCTAAATAATATATGTGATGTCTCATTCTAAAATGCTAAGCATTTTAAAATTAAATAACTGTTCCTTAACCTCTTCAGTAGGGTTAAGTGCTACTAAACTAAGGGATGTCCAACTTTTAATCACTTTATATGAAAAATGGCTTTGAAGTTTAATCAAAGCCATTGAAAAGTTTTATTTGTAGCATTTTTATTACATGATTTGAAACATTTTTTGAGTCAATATTTGTGTTGTTATTTGTAATGATATTTGTAACATATTCTGTTATTTCTTTTGTACATTCTCTATCTTATTATTTGTATTATTTTAGCAAGATTAATATATTATCTTTTTTATTTTATTGATATTAAGCGTAAAATACCTTTACATAAAAAGTTATCCCTTATTGTAAAATAATTTATCTAATTTACAATAAGGGATAACTTTTAAATCTATGTATGACAAAAATATGTAGAACACTTCAAATGCTATAGATATTTACTATGGATGGTTTTGGACCTATCCATATTTTCAATTTTCAAACACTTACAATGTGTGTTATATTTTAAATGGCTGTAAGATAATAGAATATTATTTATTATAAGGAGATTGATCATGGAGAAAAAGAAAATTGTTTTCGTAAGTCATTGTGTGTTAAATACAGCTTCAAAAGTTCTTTCTAATGTAAAAGAAGGTATTACTGAAGAAGAAATAGCAAGAAAGAATTTTTTATGTAAAGCAATTAAAGAAGACCTACATATTATTCAATTGCCTTGTCCTGAATTTAATTTATATGGCTCTAATCGTTGGGGGCATACAAAGGAGCAATTTGATAATCCATTTTTCAGAGACAATTGTAGGAGAATGCTGGAACCTTACATATTACAAATGAAAGAGTATGTAAATTCATCAGATAAATTCGAAGTTCTTGGTGTTATTGGCATTGATGGAAGTCCAAGCTGTGGTGTAAATATTACATGTTTCGGTGAGTGGGGTGGTGAGTTTTCAAGCCATGATGATATTAATGCAGTAATACAAAGAGTTTATGTAAAGGAAGAAAAAGGCGTTTTTATGGAGGTGTTAGAAGGGATGATTCATGAAAATGGAATAAATATAACTATAGTTGGATTAAAGGAAGGATTAAATAGAATAATTATATGAATATAAGGGGGAGTTATAAATGAATAAAAGAATTTCAAACACATCGATACTTATGCTTTCTGCCCTTGCAATTGCACTTAATATTGTATTAGGTATTATAACAAGTTCACTTAAATTACCACTTTATCTAGATACTATAGGAACCGTATTTATTGCAATTTACTTTGGACCATGGTATGGTGCAGCAGTTGGTGGCTTAAGCAATTTTTTAGCTAGCATCTTAATGAATCCACAAGGAATTCCATTTATGATAGTTAGTATTATAATTGGTCTTGTAGTAGGATTTGTATTTAGAAAGATTAAATTTACGTTTATTTCATCACTAATCATAGGACTTATACTTAGCGTTGTAGCACCTTTAATTGGAACTCCAATTGGGATATATGTATATGGTGGTCTTACAGGAACTATATCTGATATTGCAGTAATGTGGATAAAACAAAGTGGAGCAAGCATTTTTACCGCTTCTTTTATTCCTAAAGTATTTAACAATCTTATTGATAAGGTTGGAACTTGTATAATTCTCTATTTCGTTATTTCAGCGTTACCTGCAACTTTTAAACCACAGAATTTTACCGAATTGGACATGACTAAATTTGTAGAGAGCTAGTAAAGTTCATGCATACTGCCAAAATTGAAAGGCATATAATTATATCTAACACCGTTGAAAAAAGATGATTTCTGCTTAATAACAGAAATCATCCTTCACATTAAAATACTTTTTAATAACCTTATTCTATTAATTTTATATCCACTATTGCATTAATGAACTTTAAACTATATTTTGAATTAGCCCCTTATAGCAAACATCTGAAAAATTGAGGTAGGTTCAAGTTATCCTGTAATAGACTGAAGAGTATATTTCTACATAAAATATTATGCTCCTTTAGTTATAATTGGTCTTCCATCAGAGTCTAATAATACTGTTAATCCACCTGAAGTACCGTTACTAGCATACAAATAGTTAACTCCCATTTCGTTATCTGTAACAATTTTACAATAAGTAAAAGTTAAATGCAATTTTTAATTACTTTATATGAAAATGGCTTTGAAATTTAATCAAAGCCATTGAAAAGTTTTATTCCTAAGTAATCTTGATAATCTTCTAAAACATACATAGGATCAACAGTATGATAAATCTTATAGTTTCTTATCAAATGTTCAACTCCATCTTCTCCACTTACCTAAATCGTCAGCATTTCCCCTGCTTTATAGCTTTCGTATATACATTCTGGACTAGAAAAGTAGAAACCAATTACATAATCATCTATGCACTCTGCTATATAAGAATTATAAACCTCTATTAAAATTTCTAACTTGTCACTATTAAATTCGTTATCGCAAAGAGGCATAATTAATCTCATATAAATCTTACCTACATCCCAAAATGAAGGAACCCTATACTCTTCTTCTTCACATTCCTTAACATTATCAAAGGTTCCATTTACTATTTTATAGTCCCTTATAAGTTCATCTGCAACGGCATCTATATTCTCTGAATGTAGTACGTCTGCAAATTCATATATAAAGTCAATGCCCTTTGCACCTAGCATATTAACTATATATGCTCTTTTATTTTTAGTTAACCTACCTATATACTCGATAATAGAGCAGGTAAAAAATAAATCATTATCAAATTTATCATTTCTCATATAATTCACTTCCTCTCCACTCTAAACAACTTAATGCCTTTTCACTACAGAAGCATAATTGATGGGTTGGATACCTAAACTTAGCTAATTCCCAAAATACATGTCTAGGAATAACTCCACTTATATAGTCATTAATATAGTTATATATTTCATCATCAGCCATAGGGCCTTCCACTATATCATAGGAATGAGGTTTACCATTTCTACAAGATATAATAAAATCTAACCATTCTTCCGTCATAACATTAAATCTTAAGGTATTTAAATCTTTAGTTTTTATATAGTCATAATTATAAGTACTTACATAACCTTTGGATTTTCCTTTTCTAATTGCCCATCTTATAGCTTGCTTCTTTATATTTGTGCAGTAAAAACCTTCACCAAAATCCTTGTAAAATTTACTTTCTTTAATAAGCTGAGGTGATTTTATTTCTATATTACTTCCATGGTATATTTCAAACATAAAATTCTCCTCCATCTTTTTATATCATTGTATTTATTATTAACTTATTATATTATTTCTTATTTCCCTTATTAAGTATTTCTGTTAATACACTGTTTAAAACTAAGTCAACAAATTCAGCTTTTTTCATTCCAGATAATTTAGAGCATACTTCTATTTTATCTATGGTATCTTGTCTTAAATGATAAGCACATCTAGTGGCTAATTCATCACTGGAATAAGTGCTTTCAAGGGTTTTATTTCCTATCTTTATAGACTTTACATGAGTTATCTTAGGTGTTCTATTTGTAACAATTTTTGTTACATCATTTGCAACTTCTTTTGTTTCATTATTTGTAATATTATTTATAACACTTTCTGTATTATTATTTGTATCAATATTTGTATTATCTATTGAATCATTATCTTTAACATTATCTGTGTCATCTATTATATCACTCTCTTTAACACTCTCTATATCATTTGTGTTACTTTTTTGTTTACTTTTCTGTGATTTCTTTTGTACACTTTCTGTTTTGCTATTTGTATCATCTTCAGTTTCATTATTATTACCTGAACTTGATACAAAGGCACTCATAACTCCTTTGATAACCTTTGGAGTTTCTTTTTCTCTCTTATCTAAACTTGCTCTCTTACTCATGGCTAACAATCTCCTTTGCTATACTCATATAAGCTTGTGCTCCCTCAAAGTTATCTCCCTCTGTTTCAAAAATACTACTCATATTTAGACAGGCATCAGGGAATTTAATACTTCTTTTAATAAAGTCCTCAAAGACAGGATATCTCTCCTTTAATGCTGCTACCACTTCATTATGATGTTTAGTTCTACCATCATACATAGTAACTACTACTCCTAAAAATTCTAATTTCTTATTCCACTCTTTAACTTCCTCTAATGTTGAATTTAATATTTCTAATCCTTTAAGGGCAAAGAAAGTAGGATCTGTTGGTGCGATTACATAATCAGCAGCCATTAAGCTATTAATAGTTAAAATTCCTAAGCTAGGAGAGTTGTCTATTATTATATAGTCATATTCCTCTTCAAGGGCCTTAATCTTATTTTTTAGTATATATTCTCTCCCCATTTTATTAATTATAGTGAACTCAGCCCTAGATAATTCTATACTACTTGTTACTATCCATAAATTTTCTATGTGAGTGGCACATATAGTTTCTTCTATTGGAGTATCCTCAATTAAAACATTATTTATGCTGACCATTCTTTCTAAAGGATCTATTCCAAAGTTAACACTTAAACTTGCCTGAGGATCTAAGTCAATCATTAATACCTTTTTTCCAAGCTTAGTCAATGCAACTGCAATATTAAGTGTAGTGGTAGTCTTAGCTACACCACCTTTATTATTAGTAATACTTATTATCTTTCTCATCACGTTACCTCCTAACATTTGTACATACTTTGTAACAAAAATGTTTCAATCTATGTGTAGATTATAACACATAACTTTTATCATTTCATGTGTAATAAAAAATATTATAGTTATATAATGCGAAATAAAAATTATTTTAATATAATATATATAAATGGAAGTTTAAAGTAATGATTATTTATATTTTATGAGGGGGGATAAAATGGATAACTTAGATATACTCAGAGTGAAAAAACTATATTTATAGGTGATGCTGATTGTGGAGATTGTTATAATCTAAATGGACAATATGATAAATTAAAATTGAAATCTTATATCGAATTTATTCAAGAACTCAATTTTAACAAATATGTTGTAGGTCATGATAAACCTGAATCTAAAGAGACTGCAATTAGGTATTTGTATGAGCGACTATCCAAATAGTATTAATAAATTACAAATAAAAGTAGTAATATTAGGCTTATTTATGTAAACCTAAATTACTATTTTTTCATTATTGATACTTTTGTAATGTACTATGATAAACCTCTACTAAATGAAGGCCATAAAAATATATTAAAATATAGAATATCCTTTTATAAAAAAGATTGTATGATTAAAAAAGTTAACAACTAATTTAAGTCGATAAAGAGCTAGATACCGCTTGGTATCTAGCTCTTTATCCTTTTATTATCAATCTTTTTAACAACTCTCATTATTAATTTTTTTATTAAAATATGTGTAATATTCGATACATTTATTGTTACAATTACTGTACATACCTTTTAACAAATATATCACAAATTATGTTATAGATACTAAACAAACAATGTACTTATTTTGAAATATGTTTAGTTTCAGAATAAGTACATATAATGAAATAACTTTGTCTCAAATATTATACATATTAAATAACATTCTATTGCACAATATCTAACACATACTATTCACCATTTCATGATAATGATATAGTTGCCATTTATAATTTACACATGATAAATAATTGAAATAAACTTAAAATTCATGTATAATATTATTTAAAATATTTATAAATTAACAATTATGTTATTTATTTCAATGGAGGTATTGCTTGTACAAAAAAAGTTCATTATGCATAGCAAAGGCTATTGCATAATAAAATATGAAATAGCCTTTGCTCAATCCTAATAAATAAGTTACTAGGAGGAGTAAAATGAGCTATAAAAGGGCATCAGATATTTTACCGAAAGAATTAATCGATATAATTCAAGACTATGTTGACGGTGAATATATCTATATACCAAGAAAAGAATGCAATAAAAAGTCATGGGGAGACAAAACAAAGAGTAAAGATGAAGTATATAAAAGAAATCTGACAATTTATGATAAATACAAAAGCGGCATATCAGTGAAAAAGCTTTCGGAAATATACTATTTGTCACCTAACTGGATTCATAGAATAATTGCAAAATTAAACGTAGAATAGTTATTAGAAGGCACTATAAAGAATATTTTATGGTGCTTTTTTGTTTATGAAAAGAATTAGCATTAATAATTAAGATATACATTTGATATACTCATCTTGTGGTACAAAATTACAAATTAAGAGATCCTAGGATATAAAAATAAAAAGATTAACTATTAGAAAATTTAATGCTAATGATTGGAGTGACTTGTATGAATAAAGAATTACAAATAAGTAATATGACGGACTTAGATATTGAAGAGGCAGAGAAAATTTGGGTAGCTCAGTGTGAGTGCTACTGTAATGATGGTAGTTTTCCTTCCTATTGGAAAGAGCAAAGGGAACTGTTAGAAAAATTTCTTAAGATGAAAATAAAGAATCAAAGCGCTATTGTCGCAAAGATAGAGAATAGGGTCGTAGGTTTTTTAGCATATGATGTATTCCCCTTCAATGGAGAAAACTCAGTATTTTGCCCAGCTATAGGACATGCATCTATTGAAGAATACAAGGAAATTGTATATCAAGCAATATATAAAAGTATTTCGCAGGAATGGGTTAATAAAAATATTTTTAACCATATGTGGACAATATTTTATAACGATAATAAGTTAAAAAGCATACTATTTGACTTAGGATATGGCTCATATTTAATAGATGCATTTAGCGATTGCAATATTAAATGTAGTGAAAAAAATACACATGATATTAGAAAAGCTACTACTAAAGATACGAATGTTTTATATGAACTTGTAGAGGAATCAAATCAATATTACTCTTCAGCACCTTTATTCCTAAAAAGAGATGAGTTAACTTTAAAAGAGATTGAAGAACTAATATTAAAGAATAATGTGTTTATAGCATGGGACAAAGAAACACCAATTGGTTTTATGAATTTAAGTATTGCTGACAATAATAACTTTATTGATTTGTCTGTGAAAAATTGCGGCTTAATAGATGAAATTGGTGCTTATATAAAATTAGAATATAGAAATAAAAAAATAGGCAGCGAACTATTACAAACTGTAAATGACTATTGTAGAGAGGTTAATTCTAAATATATTCATGTGGATTTTGAAACATGTAATTTATATGGTAATAAATTTCGGAAAAAATATTTTAATCCAATGCTATTATCTATGAGAAGAACGATTAACAAAAATATAAATGACTAGGAATAAATTTACAACTAGTAAATATTATGCTACTTTATAAGTGTAATAGTATGATTATGGAAGGTGGAATGTCGTCCAGCTATCTTAGTGTTATATAACCACATAGCATAAGACGCATGGAGAGGTAGAATAAAATCATAAAATTAAATAGGTTGGTGTACTGATTATTAATAGTTAATTATTTAATAACGGTTTATTTATAATGCCAATATATTTAGTCATGATTTTATATTTACTCTCAGCGCGAATTTTGCAACCTTTTTACTGTGAAAGTCGTAGAATAAATCTGCGACTTTTTTATTTTGCCTAGAATTATACTATTACATTTATTTTAGAAAAAAGAAAGGATGTTAAATATATATTTTACCATAATAGTACATGGATAGTTATGATGTCTTTTATATCATTTTCAAATCACTAATGTATTTGTTTTTATAAGTAACCAGAATAATTTAACTATAGAGTTATAAATTGATATATAATTATCTTGTAAACACTAAATGTTATTGCCAATTTTGAAGTATATTGGAAGTAATACTTTAGATGGTAAATTTTATCATAGGAGGATAAGAAATGATTCAATTACGAAAAATTGATGGAGATAATATTGAGGAAGTTATATCTCTTGAAGTCGAAGAAAATCAAAAAGAATTTTTAGAAACAACTAATCTTAGAAGTTTTGCAGACGCTCATGCGATGAATTCAGACGGAACCCCAGCGAATCCATTAGCCATTTATGTCGATGATGTTTTGATAGGATTTGTGATGTACGTTTATGATATACTTGACCATGAAACATTTGAAAATATGTATTTTTACGAAAAAAAGAGTTACTTTATTTCTCACTTTATGATTGGAAAAGACTTTCAAGGCAAAGGATACGGAAAGGAATCTTTTGCAGAAACTTTAAGAAACATTGAAACTATGCCTTATGGAGAAGCTGAATATATAGTTCTTTTTTATAACATAAACAATGTTAAAGCTAAAACATTATATTCTTCATTTTCTTTTACAGAAACAGGTATTATAATGGATAATTCCATGTTGGCAATCAAAAATTTAGATTTGAAAATATAAGTGCTGTAGAAATTAATATTCATAAATATATCAGAATATCCGAGTTCTATTAAAGTAGTTGGAAACTGTAAGTTAGTTTTTTATTAAACTAATATATAAACAGGAATGTATAAAGGCTTATACAGCATACCAAAATGATATAGGGAACAGGATAATAAACGGGCTTGACGAAGTGGAAAAGCAACAGCTTGTTGTGTTACTGAAAAAATATCATCTTATATGATTGGGAGGTAACAGATTATGAACAGAAAATTGGACTGTAACATTTTAGCGGGAAGAATTGTCCTATTAACAGGCGCAGGCGGTGGTATCGGTTTTGAAGCCGCAAAGGCATTTTCTGAAATGGGGGCAAAAATTCTTATCGTAGAAGTCAACAGGGAAAAAGGTACACAGGCAGCCGAATATATCAACGAGATTCATTTCAATTCAGCGGAATTTTTTCATGCCGATTTATCCGATGAATCGGCAACCAAGCAATTATGTGAAGACATATTAACGAAATATGGGTGCCCTGATATTATTTTTAACAACGCCACTGTTGCCATAATTGGCAGTATCGGAACTATCAATATTATGGATTGGGATCAGAGCTACGCAATAAACCTGAAAGCCCCGATTCTGCTTACAACGCTGTTTTTACATCAAATGAAGAATAGGGATAGCGGTTGTATCGTGTTTGTTTCTTCCTCTGGAGCGGCGCCATATTTAGGAGCATATGAGATTTTCAAGACGGCACAAGTAGAATTTTCCAATACACTGGCTATGGAATTGGAAGGGACGAATGTTTCCGCCTATACCATTAGCCCTGGTTTGGTAAAAACAAACACAGCGGAAAAAAGCATAGAAATCGTTGCTTCTAATATGGGGATGACGGTAGATGAATTTTATCAGATGAATGCGTCGCATATTTTAGATGTCACAGACGCAGGCGTTGGCTTTGCTGTATCTGTCCTAAAGGCAAAAGAATATCATGGGCAGGAAATTTCATCCATACAGGCTCTCAATGATTTTGACGTACAGGTGAAAGAACCCGTCATTATGGAGGAAAAATGTAGCATTTCCCCTTTGGCAATTGAACTTATAAGTAAAATCATCAGTACATTTCAAGAACAATATGAAGGCTGGCGGAATATGAATATTTTTGAACGTCAGTGGGTACTCAGGGATTTTAAAAAGCACATGGGAATTTCAGCGGATACACTTCAAAACGAATTTCTGAAATTCAGAAATGAGATAAACAGTGAAGCAGGGATACAAAGCATATCGAGAAATATTTTTGAAAAGTTGCAGTACTATTGGGAACATCAGCTAAAGCTGTTACAGGGATACGAAAAAAATAGCGAACGCCTTGCTGAAAATAGCAAAACGATTTCCGAATGGATTACCGATATTAAAACGCTTCTTACTATGTTCGGTTACTAAACTATGAAGAAACATGAGTGGTTATTATGTCCTGCTTGTGGGCGGTGCAGCGCCAAAGGATGTGCAGGCGCTTCTCGGACACGCCGATGTGAGTACCACGATGAAAATCTTCCAGGTGAATTTACTGTTATAGCAAAGAAATGTAAGTAAATTTGTTAAGAAAGAAGTGCTAACCTTGTGAGGATGAAGCACTTCTTTCTTTGCTTTTAACTTCTATATCAAGACCAAGGAACTTAAGTAAGAGTCCAAATCTTTGATTTGGTTACTCGAACTTACTCATTTGAACGCATGTGAGAAGGAGTTTCCTTTACTAAAGCGAATGTGAGTCGAGTTTCCTAAGTAATGTATAAAAAGATTATACTTTAGTAGAGGTTAAGGCTTTACTGCTAAATATAAATCCATTGTATCAGAAAGAGCAAACTTTCCGCCATTACCGTCAATTGCTTCCTTTATTTCTTTTCCAAAAAGTATTCTTATGTTCTCCGGCAATGCTATTTGGTCGCAATAGGTACTGATTAATGATATATAGCTTTCAGAGTCATATGTTAATGTCTGATGATACGACCTATATATTACATCAGCAAATCCGTATTGTTTAATTGCATTCGCTTGCCACAGACATTTTTCTTCGCTGTGCGGTGTCGGAGGTCCCATCGAGGTCAAAGTCTGCCTGTATTTATCATGGACTTTATCCAAACTGATGCTTTTGTCGGCATAAAAAGCATGTCTGTATTTATCATAGACCTTATCCATTGCAGCAGCTACATGGGCATATCCTTGTGCGTGAAATAGAGAATGACCAAACTTTGCAAACACTCCACCGCTTTTCAAAAGCTGATAAACTTTTGGAAAGCCTATTTCCGGCGTTATCCATTGAAAAGCAGATGCAGAATAAATTAAGTCATAAGAATTATTGTCAAGGATAATACTTTCAAAATCCTCATTGATTACATCGAAATTTTCAAATTCCGAAAACTTTGCCTTTGTGAACGCTGCCATTTTGTTCCCCAATTCAACAGCAGTAACCTTACAGCCAGTCTTCAAAAAAGGTAATGTAGCCTGGCCTGTACCAATACCTATTTCAAGTGCATTTTTACTGCTGTTTAAGCCTGTAAATTTTATTACATCGTCAAACAGTTCCTCTACATACAGTGGGCGCATTCTGTCATATTCCGATGCAACTTCGTTAAATGTAAGGCGTAAATCCATTTCAATACCTCCGTAAAATATAAATAATAGATAGTTCGTTTAAAAATATAATTAACATTAAGTTACAGTTAATCTGCATTCCAATTATATTATTAATTCCAATATAATGTATGCATATATGCAAATATCGGTTCTCTTTCTCTATAGTCTGCTGTTTTTGTATAATCATGGGCTACATTGCATTGAATCCTTCGATTAAATGTGTTTATGATATTATGCTAACATCAATATAATGTTTTAACATGGACATATAAAAATATATTTAGTATAATTAATGAGAACAGATGTTTGTAATAGGGAGATGGGATTAATGAAAGAAGAAAATAAAATTATAATGAACGCAATGTGGGAGAAATTTAGTGAGACAGGATTGGAGCATTTATTCCTATTGAAAGATAATGAATATATTACGGCAAATTCAGTCATTCTAACAACGCAAGATGATATGCCAGTTCGAATATCATATACTATACACTGTAGTTTAGACTGGAAGGTTTATAAATTTCATATGAAAGTATTTGATGATAACTATAGAGATATGGTATTGCAATCAGATGGAAGTGGAAATTGGACAACAGATACCGGCAAACTGTTGAAAAATTTAGAAGGCTGTATAGATATTGATATTTCTGCTACACCTTTTACGAATACAATTCCAATTAGGCGGTTATCATTAAAATCTGGAGAATCAAGAGAAATCAAAGTAGTTTATATTGATATTTACAATTTTAGTATAACACCTGTAAAACAGCGTTATACCTACTTGAAATCAAATGTAGACGGTTATAAATACAGATATGAAAATTTAGATAGTGGATTTATGGCAGAATTTTTTGTAGATAAAGAAGGATTTGTTATAGATTATCCAGATTTATTTAAACGAATTTTTTAATACGAAAAGTTTAAAAATAATGTTGACTTCTAAAGCTCTTTTACTATATTGACCTATTGTGCTAGTTAAAGACATCATAGATAATAATATTATTTATATTTCACTTTTATTCATACATAGAAAGGTAGATAACACCAACTTCCAATGAATGGACCAACATTTTAAAATGTTAAAATTTTAAAATGTTAAATATTTAAATAGTTTCCATTATAACTTTTTAAAAAGTTATAATGCTATATATAATGTTATATATATGAACTAAATAATTCTTTTATGAAAATTACTAAATTCACCTAGCAGAGCAAGTTATATTATCTTATAAGGGGTGAGAGAATAAATAGTTTTACTTCCTACCACCATAAGTATCAGAAAATGAAGGTTATACAAATATATTAAAGTATGGAATAGCCTTTTATAAAAAAGATTGTATGATTAAAAAAGTATTAACAACTAACTTAAGTGGATAAAGAGCTAGATACCAAGTAGCATCTAGCCCTTTATCCTTTTATCATCAGCTTTTTCATAGCTTTCATTATTAATTTTCATCTTGATATATACATATTTTGAAACAAATATTGTTACAACCACTGTACATATTATGTTATAAATATATTACAATTTATATACTAAATATATATCAAAATAAGTACATATTTAGTACATATAATGAAATACTTTTATCTCAAATATTATACATATTACTTAACATTCTATGATACATAATCTAACACATAATATTTGCCATTTCATGAGTAATAAATATATCAACCTATTAAGTATTGATATTACTATCTTAGGGGTTCTTTTCTATTTTGGTTTATATATACCTTGCAATGCAAAGTATAATTGAATATAATATTAATACACTTTGTATTACAAGGTAAGGAGGGATTACTTTGAATAATAATTCTCAAATTCTTAAGGGAATTCTTGAAGGCTGTATACTAAGTATAATTTATAGACAAGAGACATATGGTTATGAGCTATTAACAAAACTAAAAGAAAGTGGGTTTGAAGATATTGTAGAGGGAACACTGTATCCATTGCTGCTTAGGCTTGAAAAAAATGAATTAATAATTTCTGAAAAAAAGAAATCACCTACAGGAGTAAATAGAAAATACTATAAATTATCAGATAGAGGGACCCTTGAACTTAAAAACTTTATAAACTACTGGGGAAAGCTGTATGTTGATGTGAATAATATTATAGGGGGAATTGCAGATGAGTAGTGACGTGTTAAAAGGTGAATATAAAGATACATACACAAATATAGTAATGTATTTATCAATTAGTAATATACCTAATGACTTTCTAAATGAAGTGAGTGAAGATGTAAAAGACTTATTAGTAAATGCACAAAATGACGAAATGGATGTAAAAAATATTATTGGTAATAATATTGAAGATTTTTGTAAAGAAATAATAAAGACAAAGAAATTTAAGAATCAATCAGTATTTAATGTAGTTAAGAGTATTAACTTAGCATTATTTATGTCGGCAATAACATCATTAGGATATTACTTAATAAATATCCCAATGACATTAAATGTGATATTTATGTTTATAATTGATTATCTCTTCTTTACATTTATTTTTGGTAGAGGATTAAGGAAAGCAGTACTAAAAGGTAAAGATAATGTAAAAAAAATTGCTATCATATTACTTTTATTTGTTTTATTTCTAATAGCAGGATCAATTTTAAATTATATATTACTTACAATGTATGTTATAAACATAGATTCTTTATATACAGCTATGGTGCTATTAATTACAATGGTAGGTATTCATATAGTAGCTAAAGTTTTGAGAGATAGGAAGATTAAGATATTGAATTAGAGTATATAAAGGCTTACATCAAGGGATGTAAGCCTTTATTGCTATTTTTTCCATTCAATTAATCTTCTTTTTTAGGTTCTTTACCAAAGTATTTATCTAATTCTTTTCTCATGTTATCTGGAATCTTTCTTTCAATGGGAAATACTACAGAGTTTATAATTAATTCGCTGAATTCTCTAGTTATAATAGTAGTTTTTTCTAAGGCTTCAGCACTTAAAAAATCAATAACATCGTTGCGAGTGTGGATGAATGCTCCACCTTCAGGTGCAAAACGGCAGAAGGCAACAGAAGGAATTCCTGCATCAGCGAAGGCTGTTGAATCACTTGAGTATATATCCTGTTCAACCTTAAGTGGGAAGCCTTTAATTTTAGCCATATGATCTATATAATCAACTAAGCTTTTTTCAGCAGTAACTAGCGCCTCCTCTTCTCCAAGAATGGAGCCTCCCACATCTACATTAATCATTAGAAGATGTTTTTTTAGTTCTTCCTCATGAGCCTTTAAATAAGCTTGGCTACCAAGAAGTCCAACTTCTTCAGAGCCATACCATATAAACTTTACAGTTCTTATTGGTGGATTTTCTTTAAAATGTCTAAGCAGTTCCATTATAATAACTGAACCAGCCCCATTGTCATATACACCTGTACTGAAAGGAACACTATCATAATGAGCACC
This sequence comes from Clostridium sp. UBA1056, assembly GCA_002316385.1. Taxonomy (GTDB): domain Bacteria; phylum Bacillota; class Clostridia; order Clostridiales; family Clostridiaceae; genus Clostridium_J. The sequence continues at coordinate 1,926 of DCDL01000058.1, read as the reverse complement.
GAAAGATATTATCTCATCAGGGTATTTAGAACCTTCTAAGGTTACAATAACATTATGGGAAGTAAGTTCTATATCTTCAGTAATTAATTCTACTTTCACTTTAGATGCTTTGTTTTTAACCATATGGAAGCAATCTTTCATGCGCATATTTAAAGTAGGTACTTTTCCATATTGTGTATTCTTTTCACGCATTCTAGCTACAGTAATATCAGTTTTATCTTCTTCATCTATGGCAGTACCACACATGGTGATATAGCCCGCGATACCAGATTTTATAAGTTTTTTATAAAGCTTAGGATCTGGACGCTTATTTATAAGTACAAATTTTCCTTTAAGGTCAACTAAATTTGCATCAAGTCCATCTTCTATATATACAAAATCTGTAGTTATCCCACCTTCAGGTGTACTAATTGAGCAGTTATATGGTGTAATCTCATATTCCTTTTCATAGGGCTCAACTATCTTTAGTGAGGCTTTCTTAATTTTAGAAGTAGGAATTTTAAAATCTTCTAAGTATGCCTTACATCCTATTGAGGATATTTCTTCTAGTAGAATGTTTGCGGCTTTTAACTCTTCTTCTGAGCCGCCAGTTCGTATAAAACCAATTTTCTTTAAAAGTTCAAATTCTCTTTGACTATTTATTGCCATAACATTTCCCCCCCGTGTATGTACTTATATATAGTATACCAGAATTGAAAGAAAATTCAAAATAGCAATAAAGGCCATCTATTATAGGATTGGTAGCAATCTTTACAGAGATAAATATTAAGAAGTTATAAAAGTGAATTATTTAAGTAAGGAAGAGGGAATGAAAAAAGAAGTTTTCTCTTCTTTTATATTGAAGTTATTAGAGAAAATAATTTAACTGATTTTTACAGATACACAATATCAAAGTACGACAAATTACATTGTATCCATTTGACTTTTTTGTATTATATATTATAATAATGTTAAAATATGAAATAAGGGGGAGATATTATGAAATCAAAAATAAAATTCTTTAGACTACTCTCTATAGTAATGGCTACTTTTTTAATATTCCAAGCTTTTCCTGCTAAAAAAGTGTTTGCAACAACTATTGCTGATCAGGTTATAGCAGAAGCTGAAAAATATATGGGGGTTCCTTATGTTTGGGGTGGAAAAACTCCTAGTGGGTTCGATTGTTCTGGATTTGTCTGGTACGTATTTAAACAATTTGGATATACACTAGAGCCTCCGACTACAACTCAAGTGAAGTATGGTACTAATGTATCGTTTAGTAACTTAAAAAAAGGTGATCTAATATTTTTTGATGATACCTATGATGGACCTAATCCAACTCATGTTGGTATATATGCAGGAAATGGTGAGATGATTCATGCTAGTGATACTAAGGGTATCACTCGTGCTAATATCAACACCAGTTATTGGAAGGACCATTTTGCAACTGGAAGAAGAATTCTTAGTGATGTTCCTGAACCAGGAACACCTGACACTCTAATAGGTGCTGTTGATATTTATGCTGATAGTGAAGCTAAAGTTAAAATTGGTACTTTAAATGCTGGAACAAATGTAAAGGTAGAGGCTTATTATTCTAAATTAACGTCTATTTATTACAATGATACTCATGTTTATATAGCGACTTCAGCCCTTAAATCTAAAGCTAAATCAGTAAAATTCGAAGAAAGTAAACCAATTTATGGTGATAGTAATTTTTCTAAAGTAATAGATAATTTAACTGCAGGTTCTTCTTTCTATATTAGTGATGAATATAGTGATAGCTACAGGATATATTATCAGAATTCTTTTGCTTATGTAAAAAAGGATAAAGGAACACCTGATACTTTAATAGGTGCTGTTGATATATATGCTGATAGTGAAGCTAAAGTTAAAATTGGTACTTTAAATGTTGGAACAAATGTAAGGGTAGAGGCTTATTATTCTAAA
>DCDL01000013.1 GCA_002316385.1 Clostridium sp. UBA1056 | reverse complement strand
GCGAATCGCTTTCACAGAGTGCTATTGGAGTATTAGAGGTGGTAGTAATCGGATAAAGACAGGATGTGAAAGAATGATAAGAATAAAGATCTTGATTGATTTTTCAAAATGCAAATTTGATTTCTTCTTTAACTCAACTGGAGAATTTAATAGTGGCTATGAACTCAAGGGAAAAGAGTAAAAGGTCAAAGGAACTATTAGATAATATCGATCTTTCTAAAAAATATAACAGCAATATTTATGAAGATATTTGGAAAAGAATGAATACAAACTTATTTATGTATTTTGTTGAAATCTATGGTATAATGTTGAAATGGTGAGGAGGAGAAAAATGAAGATATCAATTATAATCCCTTGTTTTAATGAGGAGAAAGTCCTAATTAGAACATATGAAAAATTAACAGAAATCTTATTGGAATATGAAAAAACTAACATGTGTGATTATGAATTAATATTTATAAATGATGGAAGTTCAGATAATACAAAGAATGTTTTGATAAATTTTTCTAAAGAAGATGATCATGCTATGTATATTTCTTTTTCAAGAAATTTTGGAAAAGAAGCAGCTATGTTAGCAGGACTTAAGAATGCTACTGGAGATGCTGCCATAATAATAGATTCTGACCTTCAACATCCACCTGAATTAATACCGCAAATGGTAGAGCATTACAAAAGTGGATATGATCAAGTAATATGTAGAAGAAATAGAAATGGCGAAAAGATAGTAAGAAAGAAGCTTTCACAATTATACTATAAGATAGTTAATAAATTTGTTGACGTAGAATTAATTGATGGAGTCGGCGATTTTAGATTATTAAGTAGGAAGGCTGTAGATAACTTGCTTAGTTTAACAGAATATAATAGATTCTCTAAAGGCTTATTCTCATGGATTGGATTTGAAACAAAATATATAGATTATGATAATAAAGAGAGAGAAATTGGAGAAAGTAAGTGGAGTTTTAAATCCCTCTTACAATATGGTGTCGATGGAATAATATCATTCAACAATAAACCTTTAAGATCCATAATTTATTTAGGTGCAATATTATTATTATTGAGTATTGTATATATTATTATAACGCTAGTAGGTATACTAATCAATGGGATAGATTCTCCAGGATACTTTACACTAATAACAGCTGTTTTAATTATAGGTGGAGTTCAGTTAATTTCTATAGGCGTTATAGGAGAATATATTGGTAGAATTTATTATGAAGTTAAGAAAAGACCACACTATATTATTAAAGATACTAATATAAATGATAAAGAGCTTAAAGAGTAATCACATCATTTATGGTATTAAATGCCAGAAGGGGGAGCGAATATGAGTGAGCATAAGGAAAATAGATTTAGACTGATAATAAGAAATATACGTGATGGTCGGAGTAAGAAATTTATGTTCTTAAGGTTTGCTTTTGTAGGCGGAATAAATACTATACATAATTATATTTGGTATGCTTTATTTTTATGGATGTCTATACCTTATATGATAAGTTTTACATTGGCATTTATAATAAGTATGATAGGCTCATTTTTTCTTAATTGTTACTTCACTTTTAAGACGAAGCCTACTTTATCAAAATTTATAAAGTTTCCATTAACTACTTTAGCAAATTATTGTATTTCAACCGTAACACTATTTATTTTAGTGAATATATTAAATATACAGCCATTTATAGCAGGACCACTAGCATCTATATTACCAATACCTATTACCTTTTTAATGACTAAGCTACTATTAAAAGAAGAGAGCTTAAAATTTAAGAAGATTACGGGCAAATATATTTTGTATATAATAGGAATTTCAATAGCTTTCTTAGGAATTGCTCTTCTAAATCATAAAATGTATTTGTTTGGAAATAAAGGTTTTACAATACCTGGTACAGATAGTAGCGTTCAGTTTATGTATTTTGTCCCTTTTATTGAAAATGCAATAGATAAAGGCGATCTTTTATGGTCGTGGACATATGGTTTAGGTGGAGATGTTTTAGGAGAATTTACATACTACTATACAAGTAGTCCTTTTTTTTATATTTCATATTTTATAAAAAAAATAGTAGGAGCAAATTGGAGCTACCTTTCATCTATAAATTTCAAACTGTGCATGAGTATATTAAAGCAATTTATTTTAATGGCATTAATGTATAGCTTATTAAGGTATGAAGGGAAAAAAAAATATACAAGCTTTATTGGGGCAATAGCCTATGGCCTATCTATTATATTTTTAAGGAATTCACTAGCCTTTGATTATATGACTGATGCCATGATATGGTTACCACTAACAATTTTAGGGTATAGGATCTGGGAGAAGAGAAAGAAAAATTTTGTTTTAATTTTAGGAATTACTTTAACTGTTTTAAATAGTTTTTATTTTGGATATATGTCACTAATTTTCTATTGTATTTTTGCTATTATATTTACATATGGTAAAGGGAATAGTACTAAAGAGAAAATTAAAAGCTATTTTAAAGAAGGATTTCAATTTGGAATGAAGATTATATTAAGTATAGGGATAGCTGCATTTTTATTTATTCCAGCTATAATTGCATTTATGAGTTCAGATAGATTTAGCGTAACTTCTAATATTCCTAAATTATTTGATGCAAATTTTTATAAATTAACATTTGAAAATATATTTCTTTATAATGATTTTGTAGGTCTACCATTAATTGCGCTATTAGTATTTACAGTACCATTAAAAAAAGTAAGCACTGAAACAAGAAGAAAGACACTATTAGCTACTATATTTATTATATTGTATATGATACCAATGGCTTATAGTATGTTTAATGGATTTTCTTATGTATCATACAGATGGTTATATATATTTAATTTTGTAATTGCCTATGCGATTCCAAACTGGATAGAAGATTGTAATCTTTATAAAATCAAAGGTGCTATTAAAATTTTATTAATTGGATTATTCACTGTAATTATGCTCTATACAAAGGAAGAAAGAGGAGGTGGATATGTAGCAACAGCTGATATAATAATTCTATTTGCAGGAATTAGCTCTATAGTTATACTTTATATTAGAAAGATGTCGAATAGTAAAGTGTTACAATCAATTTTGAGTTTTATGATTATAGTATGCATTTTAGTTGGGGGCATAGAAAATTGTAAAGTAAATTTGATTACCGTTTATGAAAATAAATACTACTTTTTTGATAAGGCTCTTTTTAATCTTAGAGGTATGGACAATGATTTAGAGAAAGAGATATTAGCTGAAACTGTACCTAATACTAATGAATTCTATAGGACCATATATGAAATTGAGAATAACGAAAATACACCAATGAATTATATGAATTATGGTGCTAGTGCCTATAATAGCTTGATAAATAAGAATGTACATAGGTGGATGAAAGTAGATTATAATATTGTTCAAGATATTGTATCACCTAGTAGATTTGCAAACTTTAATAATAGATTGTTTTTGGAAAGTGCTTTTGGAGTTAGATATAAGCTATTATATAATAATGAAGAGGCACCATATGGATATAAACTAAAATCTGTTAATGATAAATATACACTTTATGAAAATGATAATACAGTAGGATTTGATTTATGGTATGATAGCTATGAAAATATAGATAACCTAGAACATCTTAATTATGCAGAGAGGGATGTGGCATTATTAAATACTGCATTTATAGATAAAGAGATAAGCGGTATTAAAAAGAGTGAATTAGAATTTGATACTGTTCATGAATTAGAAGTTAATTATAGTGATGCAAAACTATCTAATGTAAAATATGAGGATAGTAAACTTTATGTAGGAGAATCAGGAGAGATAATACTTCCAATCGATAATAAGTATAATGATACTGATGGAGAAATTTTATTTACTATAAATATTAGACCAGAAAATGGACAATCGTATACTATGACTGTTAATGGTAAGGAAATTTTTAAAGATGAAGAGAACGGTCAATGGACATATCCTTTAAATGAATTCACATTTAAGATGGTAGATAATACAGAAGGTATAAGAATAACATTGACACCGGGAACTTATATAGTTGACAAAATGGATTTACAATATAGTTCATATGAGAAATATGATCAGTGGGTAAATGATATAAATAAATATAATATTGATAATCTATTGGTAGATGGCCCATATGTATCAGGAAATATCACAAATGATGAAAAAGGAATACTAGCATTAAATATTCCCTATAAAAATGGATGGACAGCTAAGGTTGACGGAAAAAAAGTTGATTTATTAAAAGTAAATGGTATATTTACGGGAATCGAATTAGAACAAGGTGACCATAGCTTGGAATTAAGGTATATTACTCCTGGATTAATATTAGGTGCAATAATAAGTACAGTGTCATTAGTAGTATGTCTAATATGGTATGTTATTAATAGAAGAAAATAATATACTATATTATAAAAAATTAATATCAAAAGATGGGATAAAATCAGTTTTTCTAAAAGAATAGTGATTTTATCCCATCAAGTAAAAGGTGTATTTATTCAATAGCTTATCAGCCGTAGAATATAAAACGCTAGAAGAGTTGAAAAATATATTACCATGATCAGGGATACTTCAAAAGGAACTAAAAATTACTTCGTCAAACAAAAATAATTTAAACCCCCCGTATCAATCTTAAATGATATGCTGGGGGTTGATTTATAATTAAAATCATGAATTAAGCCATTTAATTTTTGACGCTTACAAATTGCCCAAGATGAATTTGGGCAATTACCTCTATACTAATTATAATGTAGAAAAAGGATGGATGGGTATAATGAAAAGAAAAATTTTAGCATTATTTTTAATGGGGAGCATATTGTTAACAGCGTGCGGAAAAGAAACTCCATTATCTGAACAAAAATCAACTACGGAAAACAAAGTGAGTACCACCGAAGAAAAAACAACTACTCAGAACAAAGAGGGTACCACCAAAGAAAAAGATACACAGGATATAAAAACACCTGTAGATAAAGATACCGGCTTAAAGTTAAGCGCTGTATCTGTAGTGAATTTGAGTAAATACACAAATAATGAAGAGTTATCCTTATCAGAATCTCCTACATCAATATTTATTTTGACAACAGACAGTGTTCTAACAAATTTTAAAATCCAAAATATCTCATATGATGGAGTCAAGTGTGAAGTGAACGAGAATTTATATAATAAAAAAAGTTTTGATACTAGTATGTCGTTAAAGATAGAGGCCTATATACCAGAAATATTTTCAAACCTATTAATTAGTTATGAAAAAGACGGTAATATATATCAATACTATGTTGTTTCAAACTTAACAGGAGAAGGAGCTGATGCAGATTTGCAACTGGTAAAATAGGAGTCTCTATATTATGTAGAATCCATTAGATGATATTTTAGTAGACTATTTGAGGCTATATATTAATTTTTTAGTTATGAAAGGTAGGATATACAAATATTCTATCTTTTTTCCTGGTAAAAAACCTGACTTGCTACCGATATGGAGAACCACACTATAAGCTATGCTAACTAAATCTTTTATTTAGTTAGCATAGCTTATTCAGAAAGCATATGTAGGTCAAGTTTCCTAAATAAATGAGACTTTTATTTATAGAAAAATTACCTCTTACTTAAAGAAATTAACGACATACTTTAATTCTGTTTACAAAGAAAATCCCAAGCATATAATTAATATTGTGGAGAGTGAAGATATGAAAATACGAGTTGAAGTTGATGAGAGAATAAATGAAGACGAAGTTATTATTAAATGTAGTCAATTAAATGATGATATTTTAGATATTCAAAAGCTGCTTAATGATGTATTTTTGCAAAAAAAACAGGTGACTTTTTACAAAAATAATACTGAGTACTATATTTCTTTGTCAGAGATACTGTTTTTCGAGACGGAACAAACTACAGTTAGTGCACATACTGTTAATAATGTATATCAGGTAAAATACAAGCTTTATGAATTAGAAGAGATCTTGCCAAAAGATTTTATGAGGATTTCAAAATCAACAATATTGAATATAAATTATGTTTACTCAATAACACGCAATTTAACATCATCTAGTATAGTTGAATTTCAACAAACACATAAAAAGGTATATGTTTCAAGACATTATTATAAACCTTTAAAAAATAAATTATTAGAAAAGAGGAGATAGAATGAAGAAAGAAAAAATTTTTGGAGGAGCCTTTCTTATATTATGTGGAATTGCTTTAATTATCAATAAACTTGGATATTTTTCAGATATAAATATTTTTACAATATTATTAACAGCTTTCTTAGTTTATATCATTATAAAGAGTTTATTAGAAGTTAATTTCCAAGGTATTTTATTCCCGATAGCATTTCTTTGTATTATTTATGATAAACAGCTTGGTATAACAGCTATTACTCCATGGACAGTATTAATAGCAGCATTACTTGGAAGTATTGGTCTTTCTATGATTTTTAATAAACATCCTAAGTGGGCTCACAGTAAAAGTGATTGGGATTCTTATGAATTTAAGACCATTGATACAGAAGATGAAAGTCATATAAAGTTACAGACATCATTTTCTGGAAGTATTAAGTATATAAATACAGATAAGTTTGAACAAGCAGATTTAAAGTGTAGCTTTGGAGTAATGAAAGTGTATTTTGATAATGCTGTTCTTCATGAAGGAAAAGGAGTTGTTAGAATAGACTCTTCTTTTTCTGGTGTGGAGTTATATGTACCTAGAAATTGGACTGTTGAAGATAGAGCTAATATATCTTTTGGTGCAATAACTGAAAAAAATAGAAATGAAGGAACAGCAGATAATATTCTAACTATATGTGGAAATATAAACTTTTCAGGAGTAGAAATAATTTATATATAATGTAAATAAGCTTATCTAGTCATGAAATTTAATAAAAGAAAGTTAGCCTTAATCATTAGTTCTTGGTTAAGGCTATTTTTATAAATGAAAATGCCGTATTACAAGTAATGGGATCAATGGTTCTAATATACAATATTTATAAAAAATGTTATAATTCGTACTAGATAAGGCATTGTTAATCTACATTTAAATATAAGATAAATAGTAATTTGAGTTAAGGGTATTTATATTAGATGAAGGAGAGAGATATATGAAAAAGGCTGCTATTATGATATTTCCCCAATTCTGTATGCAAGAGATTAGTTGTCTTACAGAATTATTTAAGTGGTATAATAAAGAGATTACAGTATTTGCATCATCCTTGAACCCAATTAATAGTGAAGATGGATTTACAATATTACCACACAAAGTATTTTCAGAGTTTAATCGTGATGATTATGATTGCATCATTCTTCCTGGAATATGGGACTTTAGAGAGGCATTAAATGATGATAAGAATATTGAGTTTTTGAAACAATTTTGTGATGATAAAGAAATAATTATTGCTAGCATATCAAGCTCTCCAATTTTACTTGGAAAAGCAGGGATATTAAAAAATCATAAGTTCTGCTGTGGATTATTTGAAGAAGTTATGGATGAATATCCAGTTGTTCCAAGAGAAAATATTGTTAGAAAACCTTTATATGAAGATGGAAACTTAATTACTGCAATTGGATTTGCATTTCGTGAATTTGCAGTTGCAGTTGCTAAAAGAGTTGGTATAGACTGCTCTGAAAATATTTTTGCTCCAGTGACTCGTGAATACACTGAAGAAGAACTTGTATTTCATATTACAGAAGAATTTATTGATTAATAAGAAAAATTTGATGATAAGGTAGGAATGGTTTAAAACCTATTTATATTATGAGAGCATATAGATTACTATCAATTCTAATAATAATTTCCCAAAAAGGTTTAGTCACTGGAAGTGAGCTTGCAGAACATTTTGAGGTATCCTTGAGAACCATATATCGTGATATAGAAAAAATAAGTGAGGCAGGGGTACCTATAGCTGCCACTGGTGGAAAAGGTGGAGGCTATTATATTATGGAAAACTATAATCTGAGCAATTTATTCTTTAATAAAAAAGAAATTGAGCCTTTGATTGCTGTAATGGATAATTTAAAGTTTCTATTTGGAAACAACCCGCAATTTAATGACATAATACTCAAGTTCGAAACTTTGCGTGATAATGAAAAGAAAGAATATGAAAGGCTTAGTGTAGATATGTCTCACTTTAGCATGGAGCGTGAGCTTAGGGAGTACTTATTCTTGATAAATAAAGCAATTGAATGCAATAGGACATTAGAATTTGAATATATAAATAGAAAAATGGAACATTCAAATAGAATAGTGGAACCAATTCAAATAGAATTTAGTAATGGACAGTGGTACATTATTGCCTTTTGTAGAATAAGAAAAGATTATAGAAAATTTAAGCTTGTTAGAGTAAGAAATATGAAATTAGGAGAGGGCTTTATAAAAAATCCTATTTCCAAAGAAGAAATAGGAAAAATATTTAGTAAAAGTTATGAAAGAAATGGTATTCTAATTACATTAAAGTTTTCTAGTAAAATAGGAGAACAATTGAGTGAATATTTTTCAAGGGATAAAATTAAGTGTTTAGATGATGGAACATATATAGTTGAAGATTCACTTCCTGATGATGAAGGCTTAAAAAAGTTCATTTTAAGCTTTGGGAATGAATGTGAAGTCTTAAGTCCTAAAAGATTAAAGAGCGAAATGACCGTATATATAAATAAAATATATAGTAAATACAATGACTGACATATAGGTGTCAGTCATTGTGTTTTATAATAGAAAAATAAAGAGTTAAAATGATTAGGAGGGATGGTATGACCTACGAAGAAAATATGTTAAAAGAGAAATTAAAAAGGATTAAAGAAAATAACTATTTACTTGAAAGCGATAAGAGTTATTTTACCCTTGGGCTAGAAATGCTAGAGAATATAGGATCATTAGATCCTGAACTTCGAGATAATCTAATATATGAAATTTTGTATACTTGGATTTCAAATAACAGATTTACTTTTAAAGAGCTTAAAGAGTTGTTGAATATTAGCTTAGGCAGATCGCATCTTTTTTATAGATTGTATGATAGAGATGAGGATGCTGTTTTTAAAAGAACCTTCTCAGTGCTAGTAATTGCTCTTATTATAGATAGGCACAGAAAAGAAAATTTCTTATCAGAAGAGGTATTATATGAAGTAAAGGACAAACTTATAGAATATATGCTTAATGAACGAGATGTAAGAGGATATGTTGAAGTGAAAGGCTGGGCACACTCAGCAGCTCATACCGCAGATGCTTTGGATGAATTAGTTCAATGTATTTCTTTTAATAAAACTGACTTGATAGATATTTTGGATTCTATAAAAGCTAAGGTATGTATAGAATATTATGTTTATATAGATGAAGAGAGTGAAAGAATGGTTACGGTAGTAGAGAACGCTTTTAACAGAAAAATACTTAGCAATTCAGAAATAGTGGGATGGTTACAAGAATTTAGAATTGAAAATCCAAAGAATAGCTATATAGACAACTTTCATTTAAAGGTCAATATAAAAGGATTTTTGAGAAGCCTATATTTTAGATTATTAGAAAAAGAGAATTCAAATTTTACTATTGAAGAGATTAAAAAAATACTTAACAGACTATAAGGAGAAGAAAGAAGGTTTTAAAATGAACATATGTGTTTTTTATTATGATGATTTTTGTGAATTTGAAGTTGTGTTTGCTGTTAATGGGTTTAGGGATAATATTTTCTCAGTTGCTTTAGAAAATCGTGTTTATGTAAGCGAAGAAAAACAAAAATATTTGCCAGACAAAACAATACATGAATTAAATCCAGAGGACATTGATCTTTTTATTATTCCTGGAGGAAATCCAGAGCATCTTTATGAAAAAACAGAACTGAAGGAGTTTATTTCTAGATTAAATGAAAAGAATAAATTTATTGCTGGTATTTGTGGGGGAGCCGAGCTTATGGCATATTACGGATTGCTTGATTATAAAAAGGCTAATGGTGATAGTCAAGGATTTAGAGTAGATGAAAACAACAAGCACGTATATGAAAAAGTAGTTATAGTAGATGAGGATGTTGTTATAGATGGAAATTGTATAACATCAATTGGTCAAGCATTTATTGAATTCGCTATTGAATTACAAAAAGTAATGAATATTTATAAAAATGATGAAGAAGTAAAAGATGCTTATAACTGGCTAAAAAATATTAAAGATAAATAGTATTCCATCTTATTTTTAAGAGTCGTAGAGTAAAATCACGGCTCTTTTTATTTTAACTAATTCATGCTATTCAATTGTTGTAGTACAATACTATAAGACTATAAACTAAATTTAGTAATTACTGAAAGACCAACAGAAGTTATAAAATGTCCTTAAAATGGTTATGAATATTGAGCCCTATTTAATTCTTTGTTACCATACACATTTTCACGAGTGTATATTTGTACTTTATACCAATTATTCACTAAATACCAGTGTATTGAGATCGTTAAGATAAATAAGGAATGAAATAATGTCATCAAAAATAGTATAAAGATTGGTTTTACAAAGCTAGATAAATTATGTTCAAATGATATAATGAGAATAATAAAATATAAAAAATTAACCTTATTTCAAAAAAATAGAATGCTTAAAGAATATAATAATGGAGTATAAATTCCAATTTAAGTTTGAGTATTATAAATAGTAATTTGTTGAGGGGAGTAGGATAACTATAAAGTAAGCAGAACTAAAGCATGCTAAGACAATAATTAATATAAAAAAGAGAGGATAAGGGCTATGGGATATGAAATTATACATTTATCAAAAGAGAAATGGAAGGGAACTATAATTCCAATAAGGTACACAACAGATAAATATTATGATGTTATAGTAAATAAAATAGATAAAGGATTTGCTATTGAGATAGAAAAGAAAGACTTTACAGATCCAGTAACTCATACACCAGAAGAATATGATTTCCCAGATAAGTTATATGAAGATCACTGGGAAAATGCTTATGCTTGGGGAGTGTTAGTTAATGATGAATTAGTTGCTGCAATTGAAACTAATCAAGAATTATGGTCTAATCGTCTAAGAATTACAGAACTTTGGGTAGCAGAAAGATATCAAAAGCAAGGAATAGGTCATTCGTTAATTGAAATGGCAAAGGAACAAGCAAGAAGAGAGCGTCGTCGAGCTATTATACTAGAAACACAATCTTGTAATGTTAATGCAGTAGATTTTTATCAGCATGAAGGCTTTAGCTTGATTGGTATGGATACTTGTTGCTACAAGAACAATGATTTACAAAGAAAAGAAGTAAGGTTAGAATTTGGATGGTTTCCAGAAGAAAAGAAAAGATTAAATCATGAAGAAATAGAAGTTAGAATGGAAACAAAGGATGATTGGTATAATGTAGAGTTAATGACACAGCATGCATTTTGGAATCAGCATCATCTTGGATGTGACGAACATTACCTTGTGCATAAATTACGTCAAGATAAAGACTATCTTCCAGAGCTAAGCAGAATAGCAGTAAAGGATGGACATGTAATAGGATGTATAATGTATTCAAAGGCACGAATTGTTGATGGTGCAGATACACATAAGATTATAACCTTTGGACCTCTTTGTGTAGAGCCTAAATGGCAAGGATGTGGAGTTGGTGAGCTGTTATTAAGGGAAACAATGAACTTAGCTGCAAATAAAGGGTATAAAGGGATTGTAATCTTTGGAGAACCAGATTATTATCCTCGAATAGGATTTAAAACATGTGACAACTTTAATATTACAACTGCTGATGGTAAAAACTTCGATGCATTTATGGAAATTGAATTAGCAGAAGATAGTATGAAAGGCATAAAGGGAAAATTCTACGAATCGGAAGTTTTTGAAAATCTTCCAAAGGAAGAAGTGGAAGAATATAATAAAAAGTTTCCACAACTACAAAAATTAAGATTTCCAGGACAATGGGATTGATTAAATATTAAAATCAATTTAAACAACTTTATTAACAGTATAATAATATAAAATCTACCATAGAGCTCACAAATTCCAATTTATAAAATAAGAATATTTAGGTTTATTTTTTATAAAAATTTAATATAGTATAAAGTAAGAAAACTCGCTCAGGCGAGCTGAGGAGTACAGACTTCTAAAGAAACAAGTTTCTAAGAATTCTAGTAAGAAAAGCTTAGTGCTGGTAATACTAAGCAATCCTTAGACCAAAAGCAGATAATCCACTTAATCGCTTTCACAGAGTGCTTATTTTGTTTTAGGGTGAGGTTTTTTATACACCTGTCTCAAAATCAGGCGTACCATGGGCTCAAGTCATGATCTCTCCGTAAATATCAATGGCTCTAGCAGTTTTTGCTAGAGCCATTTTATCATAACTGTTAATGGAAAATGTGGTTTGTAGCTCCAATTTAACGATGAAATAGGAAAAACTAAACGAAAGTGGATTATGAATTAAATGATTTGCTTAAATATAACGATAAATTCTGTGTACTCATTATATATTGAGTTTACAACTATGTCATGTTCAAGTTTATTACACAACTCTTTTACTAGATAGAGACCAAGCCCTGTAGATTTTGCATTGTTTCTACCATTATTCCCAGTAAACCCTTTATTAAAAATTCTGTTTAAATCCTCTTTTTTTATGCCGCACCCAGTATCTCTTATAATAACTATGAATGAATTACCTTTTTTTTCACCTGTTATAGATATAGCACCCCCAGATTCAGTATATTTTAGAGCATTATTTATTAATTGGTCAAATATAAATGAGAGCCATTTTTTATCAGATAAACAAACATAATCTATATTATTTAGAATCAATTTAATTTTTTTAGAAATGAAATATTTTGAGTACCTTCGAATTATTTCCCTCAATATTTTCTCAAGTTGAACCTCTTTTATAAGAAAATCATTGTGGAAATCTTCCAATCTTGATAAATAGAGTACTCTTTCAACAGAATTTTCTATTCTCATAACTTCATTATCTATTTTATCTAAAAGCTGTTCATGGTAGGAATCTTCATTCCTGTCTATTATAAGCTTTAATATTGAAATAGGTATCTTTATATCATGTACCCACATATCCATAATCTCTGTATTCCCTTGGAAATTATTTCTAATTTCATTTATATAATCTTCCCATTGTTCTTGATAGTCTTTTAAAAATTTAACATATATTTTTTCTTCATTAGTCAATTTAAATAAATTAATAGTACTAATCCTATCAATATTAATACCTTCACTTAGTAAATTAAAAAACTTATTTTTTCTATAATAGCTAATACATATATAAAAGCTTAAAAATATTAAATCGACAATGATTATATAGGATATAGTATCAAATAGAATTATATCTAGTGGTGAAAAAATAATAACTAGAATAACAAAAGCTAAAAAAGAAAAGTTGAAGATAAATAATTCAAATTTATCTTTAAGAAAATCTATAAATCTCATAATATTTTTTACAACTACATAATTATGTAGCCTAACCCTCTCTTAGTTTCTATAAAGTTATCAAGTCCAATTTCCTTTAATTTTCCTCTTAGCCTATTTATATTTACAGTCAATGTGCTGTCGTCAACATACCAATCACTATCCCAAAGCTTTTTCATAAGTTTATCACGGCTTACTATTTTAGATATGTTTTTCATTAATTCATGAAGTATTTTAAGCTCATTCTTACTAAGCTCTATAGTATTATCTTTATATAAAAGACTAGCTGTGGAAAGATCTAAGGTTACTTCATTGTGAGTAATTTTGTTTGAATCTATTTCAGCAAAGTTATAAGTTCTCCTTAAAGTTGCATTAATCTTTGCTATTAGTACATCTATTGAAAAAGGTTTTTGTATGTAATCATCTGCACCTAAGTTTACACCCATTATAATATCTAGATTAGTGCTTCTAGAAGATATAATTATTATTGGTACTTTAGAGGTCTTCCTTATTTCATTACACCAATGAAAACCATCGTAAAAAGGAAGGTTTATATCTAACAAAACTAGTTGAGGATTAATAACATTAAATTCTTCTATAATATTTTCAAAGTTTTCTATTTTATAGACAGAATGTCCCCATTTTGTAAGTTCTTCTCCAATTTCATTTCTTAGAGTTGCATCATCTTCGATTAGTACTATTCTAAACATTTAGCACCTCCTAATAAATATTTAAAAATAAACTATATCACTAGTGAATTATAACATGGAGAATGTTACATTACAAAAATGTTATTTTTATATTATTTAAATATATCGCTAAAGAAAATGATAGTCTATATAATAATCTTATGAATTAAAAGGGAGGAATACTTTATGGAAAATATATTGACAGTAGAAAATTTAAAAAAGTATTATGGAAAAAATGGATCAAAATATGAAGTTTTAAAAGGTGTTAGTTTTAAGATTGAAAAAGGTGAATTTGTTGGTATAATGGGAGCCTCAGGCGCTGGTAAGTCAACCTTATTAAATATAATATCTACTATAGATACACAATCATCAGGTAAAGTCATTATAAATAATATAAATTTAAGTAAATTAAGTGAGGACGAAATAGCTGACTTTAGGCGAGATAATTTAGGTTTTGTTTTTCAAAATTCTAATTTACTAGATACACTTACTATTAAGGAAAATATAATGTTACCTATGTCTTTAAAGAATGAAAAGGTATCTATAATAGAAAAAAGAGTAGAAGAAGTTGCAGATGCACTTGATATAAAAGCTATTCTAAACAAATATCCCTATGAAATATCTGGAGGACAAAAACAAAGAGGTGCAGTTTGTAGGGCTATTGTAACTAATCCTGCACTAATATTAGCAGATGAACCTACTGGAGCTCTGGATTCAAGGGCTGCTAGAAATTTATTAGAAACATTTTCAAAATTGAATACTGAAAGAAAATCCACAATTCTTATGGTAACTCATGATCCAACAAGTGCAAGTTTCTGCAATAGAATTCTATTTATAAAGGATGGCATTATATTTGCAGAGTTAGTTAAAGGGGAAAGTAATAGAAAATTCTATTATAAAATTCTAGATACAGTAGCTTTACTTGGAGGTTGTGATAGAAATGAACTTATTTAATATAGCTATAAAAAATGTAAAGAATAGTGTGGCTAATTATGTTATGTATTTTATGTCTGTAGTTTTTAGTGTATTTATATTTTTTAGCTTTAAGTCTATACAGTATAACGAAGCGCTAGTTAATATAGATAAAAGGCTGGTAGAAAGTATAAATATAGCTTCAATTATTTTAGCTTTGTTTTCATTTATGTTTATATATTACTCTAATTTATTCCTTGTAAATAGGCGTAAGGAGGAGATTGGAACTTATAGCTTACTTGGAATGAGAAAAAATCAAATTGCAAGAGTATTTATATATGAAAGTTTTATAATAGGAATACTTGCCATATCTTTTGGGATAACTCTAGGATTTATATTTACTAAAATAATAACAATGATTTTGGTAAAGCTTATTGGAGAAATTCTTATAGTTAAAATGAGCTTGAGCTACAAAGCTGTTTACCAAACCTTAATCATATTTATAATCATATTTATAGTAATTGGTATTAGAAATAATATTGTAATAAGAAAAAAGAAGGTTATTGACTTCTTTAAAGATGAAAGAGATTCAATGAATAATAAAAAAAGCTCTGCAATAAAAGGCGTAATTGGAATAACTTTAATAGTAATATCGTACATGATAGCTACAAGTCAGTTACTATTTAAGGAATTAAGACTATCATTTGTTATTTTGGTATTAATAATACCTGGTACATTTTTATTTTTTTCATCATCAATATCACTTATGATAAGTTTTATCAAAAAAAATAAAGTTTTTTATTATAAAGGAAGAAATCTTATAGCTTTTTCTGAAGTTAGTTATAAAATATCTAGTAATTCAAAAATATTTTCAACTATAGCTATACTAATAGCAACAAGCGTAACAATTCTAGGATATACAATATATCTTTACTATGATATTGATAGAAATGTAAAAGAAAATTATAAATTTAGTTATAATATAAACGCTGAAAATCAGAAGGTAAATAGTGAAATAGACAGCATACTAAACAAAGAGAAAAGCAACCATCAAATAGAATTTGATAAAACTATAGAGCTTATAAATAAAAATGCTAGTTATAAATTAATTAATAAAAGAAATAAGGTTAGCACTCCTATTAAAGAAGTCGTACAACTTATGAAAGAAAGCGATTTTCAAACCATAATGGAATATCAGAACAGAGAGTATTTTAATTTAAAAAACAATGATGATATTTATTATATTAAAGGAGAAAATACAAACTTATTTTGTGATACTTTAGACAATAAATCAATAAACTTAATAGATGAAAATAAAATTTTTAATATAAATAAGCAATACGATGAATTATTATTGAACAAGTATTCAACTTATAGTTTAGTAGTAGTTAGAGATAATGTGTTTAATGAACTTAAGACTAAGGGAACTATACATAGATTAAGAGTAATTAAAATAGAAAATGAAGGAAAGTCACTAGAAATGTCTAGAAGCATTCAAAGGTTAGTATATAAAAATATTGAATTTAAGAAACCACATAACTTTATATCCAGTATTATAGAAAAGAAAGAACTTACGCAAATTTATGGGATATTCCTTTTTATAGGCATATTCTTAGCTCTTGTATTTTTGCTTTGTACAGGAAGCATAATCCTATTTAAGCAACTATCAGATATATACAGTGATAAAAAAAGATACATAATGCTTAAGAAATTAGGAGCGACAAATAAAGACATTAAAAAAATATTATCAAAGCAGCTAATTCTTGTATTTATATGCCCTGTAATAGTTGGAACTGTTCATAATTTATTTGCAATGTCTATTGCACAAAAGATTATACAAAGACCTATAGTAGTTCCTATATTTATAACCCTAGGAACATACTATATTGGATATTTTACATACTACTTTATTACATTGAAGTATGCAAATGATATGATAGTAAATTAAGAAAGAGTGCAGCCTAGTGTTGTGCTTTTTTGCTTGAACATTACAAAACTGTAATATAAACGTTATGTAGTTTAGTGGCTCAGGTATTTCTTTTAACTTATACTTTTCTTATAAGCTAAAAGAAAGGGAGTTAAGATAATGAAAAGTATATCAGGTAAATTATTAACAGTAATATTAAGTTTATTAATGTTATCTAATTTGCTGCTGAGCAATAATGTTGCTATTGCGGCAAGTAAAAATTCTAATAGCAAAAGTATAGAGGAATTTAAAAATAGGCTAGATAAGTCAGTGCCCGAATTGCAAAAGCGTTACGGTGTTGAAGGAACAGCTATAGGTATAATTCAAGACGGTGAAGTTAAATATGTATTAAATTATGGATTAGAAGATAAAGCAAAGAATAAATCTATAAGCAATGATACAGTATTCCAAGTAGCATCAATCTCAAAAAGCTTCACAGCTTGGGGGATTATGAAATTGGTAGATGAAGGTAAAATATCTCTGGATGATCCTGTAGAGAAATATTTGACTCGATGGCATTTACCAGAGTCCAAATTCAATAAGGATGAGGTAACTATAAAAAGGTTACTAAGTCATACAGCAGGATTAACAGTCCATGGATACTTAGGAACAGATCCAGGTAAGAAAATACCTACAATAGAGGAATCTTTATCAACCAATATATTTCCTAATAAACCATTAGAAATAGGTATGGAACCAGGAAGTGATGTTATCTACTCAGGAGGAGGATATACATTATTACAGCTAATTATAGAAGAAGTAACAGGAGAAACTTTTGAGAATTACATGGAGAAAGAAATATTGAAGCCATTAAAAATGGATAATAGTTCATTTAGTGACAGTTTTGCAGATGATAATATGTCAAAATCATATGGATACTTTAACCAAGTAATTCCAAATTACAATTTTACTGAGAAGGCTGCAGCAGGACTTAAAACCACTGTACCAGATTTTTTAAAGTTTATGTTAGCTAGTATGGATGGAGTTAACAATGAGGTTAAAGGAAGAAATATTTTAAAAAGTGAAACTGTAGATTTAATGCATAAACCAGTAATGTCAGATTCTGCACTAGGAGTTTTTGAGAAAGAGCTATCTGATGGTAGTGAGCTTATATACCATAGTGGAGATAATAGAGGCTGGCATGCTGTTTATGGTATTATCCCCGAAAAAAAGGATGGAGTAGTTATATTTACAAATAGCGATAATGGGGTAGACTTAAGACAAGATATATATAATTTTTGGATAGAATATGAAACTGGAACATTACCTGAACAATATTATGCAATGGAGAAGTATAGAAATACAACCTTTGGTATATCAGTAGCTTTAGCAGTTGCACTTGTAGTATATATTTTATTATTTGCTGTAAGATTAAAACAGGGTAAGAGAGTCTTTATTTCTAAAAAAGAAGACAAAACATTATTAAAATCATTTATAAGACTTTTTATTCCATTGTTTTTGCTAGGCATAATATATTATGTATTATATGAAATAAACATACTTAAACTTCAAGGCGGGGTTAAAAGTATTGCTAGTATAATTCTAGTATGGATAGCAGTTTTATTTATAACTGGACTTTTTCCGAAAAAAGAAAGAGGATTAAAGAAGAGACTAACACTTAAAGATAATACTGAGAATTTACTCAGCGAATGAATGTGAGCCGAGTTTCATAAGCAACTACGAAGAATAGCCTTAGACATTGAAATAACTTGTCTAAGGTTATTTTTGCTGAAAATACTGTATCGTAAGTAAATAATATAAAATGATTTCAATATACAATACTTACTAAAACTGTTAGAATTAATAGTAGTTAACCCAAGGTAATGTTAATCTATTTTTTAAATATAAAATAAATAGAAATTTAGGGGGATAAATAGATGCCCTTATTTTAATAATACTACGGAGGTAATTTATGATTATTGAAAATAAAATAATAGAAGGTAATAGTCTAACATGGATACTTCGCTGTCCAACAAAATATGATGCAATTGAGTTATCTAAACTAAGAGTTAAAATTGATGGAGAAACAGAAAATCTTGATAGAGAAGCTGGTGAAGGTTTACTAACTCCAGAAGATTTTGAAAAACTTATTTATGAAGATTCAATAGCAGAAAGAAACATATTTCTAGTTGCAGAGGTTGAAGGTAAAATTGTTGGATTTGCTCGTCTAGAAGGAAATAAGCTAAGTAGATTTAGGCATAAAGCAGAGTTTGGAATATGTATATTAAAGAAATACTGGGGTTATTCAATTGGTAAAGTTCTAATTGAAAATATTCTAGCATGTGCAGATGCTTTTGGAATTAAAAAGATTTCCTTAACCGTGGTGCAAACAAATACAAAGGCAATTCAATTATATAAAAGATATGGATTTGTAGAAGAAGGGGTATTAATAAATGATCGTATCCACAAAGATGGAAACTATTATAATACTGTTATAATGGGAAGATTATTAGATAAACATTAAAAACTAGAACATAATTCTCTTCCTCATCACATTACTTTATAATACTTACACATATTTTGTAACAAAAATGTTTCAACTTATGTACAAATTATTTCACATAATCTTTATCATTTCATTGAGAATAATTTCTACAATTTATTTGTATAAATTAAAACTATGAATACAACTTTCTCTAGGAGGCTTAACCTTAGTTATATCAACGGGTTAAATGGGGTGGAATATCGGAAGTGTGGAAGTTAGGAATATGGAATGAAATTTAAATACTACCTTTACTATTTGAATAAAAGCACGAAAATATAAGTATTGTATAAATTTTAGAATTAATACAAATATTTCAATAAACTTTATAAATGAAAGGATAGTATTTATAATGAAAATCAATTTAAATAACTCTTCTATAAAAAATTATGAATATAAGAATAAAAAGCAAAATATAGAAGATAAATTTTTTAAAATAACAAAAGAAACAAGCTCTAAGAATGATAAAATTAATATACCAGGTAATAGTAAAATAGAGTATGTGCTTGAATGTGGTGTAATAAAAGTCTATATTATTGATGGTAGAAATCAGCGTAAATGTATTAAAAGTATTCCAGCAAACTGTGCATCAAAAGAGTTATTAGCAATGGTTAAATGCCAAACTATAGCTGATGCTTTATACATAAAGGATTTAATGGAGTCTAAGGATGATCCTGATAAAAAAATAAGTGAAGATATCTCTAATGCTGAAGATGATCTAATGGATAGTTATGATTCAATTCCATATCTTAGATGTCGGGATATATTGGATAAAGAGCATGATAATAGTAAATAGAGCTGATAGAAGAATTAGTTAAATATATTAAACAAAAAATACACAGAGCTTGTAACGTATTGTGTTACAAACTCTGTGTATTTTCTGTTACAAATTAATCTCATTCATTGAACATATCCAATTACTTACTATTTCTTACATCCATTTATATAATAATGTTTGCAATCTAATTTTTTATAATTTAAATAACAATAATCTATATGTCGTATCCTTTCTATATCAAAATTATGAAATAAGTCTAAAATGTTCTCACAGCTAGCATAAAAATGTGGTACATCTTTATCTGGTCCATCTTCTTTATTTAATATTGTATTCTCATCTATTTTGGGATACCCAGCTTTAGCAAACTCCCAAGATTCTTTAGAACACATTGAAGTATATACTTCTCCACCTTGCTTTAGTACTCTCTCTATTTCACTTATAACCTTTTTTGTACCCCATGTATCAGTATGAGAAATAGAATGATAAGCAAATACACAGTCAAAAGAATTATCTGCATAAGGTAAAGAAATCATATCTCCAAGTTTAATATCAATATCTAAATTTTCTTTTTTAGCCCATTCTTTTAAATGATTCACTCCATAGTCTGATATATCTATAGCTGAGACTTTAAAACCTTGTTGTGCTAAAAATATAGAATGCCTCCCTAATCCAGCACCCAAGTCTAAAACATTTTTAAAGCCTAACTCTAACCACTTGTTAGCCAGATAATAAACATCATCAGTTGGTCTTAGCCAAGGTGATTGATTTGCTTTTTCCCATTCCCATCCTTTTGAATCTACCATTTAGATCTCCTCCAACTAAAATTAATAAAATAAACAATGGTTTATGCAGAATCAATTAAGTCGTCATATAAGAAGGTTATGTCTTAACTACATTATTTTCCATGTGCTAATTGGTAACGAGTATATTAAAGTTTAAAAAATAAATCCGTTCTTTCTCCTATTTTGTTGAATCCGATTTTCAGATACATTTCTTTAGCAGTATCATCCTCATCGGTAACCAGATAAATAGTTTTGCAGTTCTCTTTTATTGCAATATCAATTAGGGATTTCAGTATAGTTGTACCATATCCCTTTCGTTGATATTTTGGAATAACAGAAAAATCTTCAATTTTCGCAACACCATTATAAATAAACAAATCGCAATTTCCTATTATATCACCATTATGATAGCAAACATAAGAATTTACACCTTTGTCAGAAATATATACTTTACCACGTCTGTAACATCTTCTTGTACAAAAATCTTTTCCAAGACTTTTCTCATCATGTTGCAAGTCACAAAATAAAATATTATCTATCATTTCTTGATTTTCAACCTTATTTATTATGCACCCAGATACATCATTTAGTCTTGGGAAATGAGAAATATCAAAAGAATAATACCCGTTTTGGGATATTTCAGGCTTATATCTAAGAGTAGACAGTAAAGAACTGTTGACAGCAGAGTTTAAAAGAATATTGCAATAGTTACTTTTTTCTGATAGCCTCAATGCAATTTCATCTTGTATAATCTGGTTCAACGAAATTTCATCAATTGATTTTTTTATAAATGTGCAATTATGATAATACATATCCTTTAATTGATCATCACGAAACCTAGCTATATTCTGATCTTCATAAAATTCTGAGAAGCATTTTGTATATTGAAGTTCGCATTCTATAATCTTTTCATCTATTAGCATAATTTATCCCTCCGTTTTTCAATATTTATATAATTTTATAAATGTGTGTTAAAGTATAATCTATTCATATGCCAATTATAGCACTAATTTCAACTTACTTCCATAAACAGAGTTCTTTGCTTCAGATGGAGTTTTTACTCTCACTGAAGCTTACTAACAGACTTCTAAGTATCAGTATTTTAATACTTAGAAGTCGTTTTCCTTTAGGATAAAATCGTTATCCAGTGACGTAGCTGCTCTTTACTCCCACTTTGAAGAAAAGCAGAGAACCAAAATATCTGATTTTGTGTGAATCGCTTTCACAGAGTGCGATAGAGTATTAGAGCGGGTAGTCATCGGATAAGCTCTTCAAAGTAATAATATTTCTTATTAGCAATTCAAATACAGTGGCATAATATGCTTTTCACAATAATAAAAGGATTCTTAAAGCCACAAATTACATTATATGTTATAATAATCATATTAAATTTGCTCTTAAAGTTATAAATATTTATATGAAGGGATGGATACTATGAGAAAAGGCAAAAAAAGAATATTGACAGTTGTATTTGTTTGTTTATTATTTATACTTGGATTTTATGGATGTAAAACTATCAATGAAATAAGTAAATTTTATGTAGCTGAAGGAAATAATTTTATCATCAGCCAAATAGATGGGAAAGCCGAAACAACGTTTTGGAGTGATAACACTAAAGATAATATTTACGATATTAAATTTCAAGTATTTAATGGAACAGACCTAAAAGAAATAACTTCTAAAAAATCTACTTACGAAATGAAAATTAACTCTACTGTTGATAATGGCGAATTAGGGATTAAGATTTATAATGATAAAAAAGTATTATTAGATACAAATGATTCAATTGACAAAACCATATCAGTATCTAAAGATGATAGCCGAAATGTAAAGATAGAACTTACGGGAAAAAAGGCTAAAGGTCATGTTAAAATTACACTTACATAAACAAAATAGTTAATATGCTAAATAAAAAATACACATAATTTGTGATATAATATTCTACAAATTATGTGTATTTTTTGTTACAAATTTGAAATAGGGCATCTTACTTCTTTAATATTAATCACCTCATTTTTTAGTATTAAAAAAGCACCTAGTTTCCTAAGTACTTTGAGATATATTATTATTTTTATTATTAATAGTAAAACAACATATTGCTGCTACAATGTACAATATACAAGCTATAAATCCAACTGCCATATTTATACCACCTATCAGTTTTCCACCTGCAGTACTCATCAAACCTAAAAATCCAGTTGCTATACCTGCTAAGATCATAAATATTCCGGATAATATTTTCTTTTTTAAAAAGTTAACTGTACCAACTAACCCCAAAATTATAAAAGGTAAACAAATTGCTAGTAAAAACAAAAGTGGTTTCCAATCAGAACCTGGTGCAAATATTGCTAGTAACATAAATAAAATAATCACAAATATACTAAGTCCAAACCCTATAAAACCTAATATCTTAGTTACACTTTTCATTTCAAACCCCCATATTCTATTTTATAGGTAGTATACCATTTAAAACGATAATTTACAATATATTACTAGAGATTTAAAGTTGCCTCTATCAAGAACTTTATATGGATTATAACATATAACACCAATGAATACATATTATCCAAAGCTTACAATATTACTTAAAACCTAGATGCCACCTTCCACCATAAGACCTAATCTAGTTTATTTCTTATCTTACAATTAATTAAGTATACTTACAGTTAATATTATATACATACAGTTTATCGTGAACATAAAATCTCTTAAAACCATTGATACAAGAGGAGTTTTATCACATTTAAAGTTAAATGAAAAGTACATATTTATTTATAAAGATACTAACAAATTTAATAACTATAATATTAACTTTTATAACTTTACATAAAGTTTGGTATTAAGGCAAAAAAAAAGGTTGGAAACTGAATGAAAATATTCATTATAATTCCATATATGCTTTGAATTATATATTTAAAATAAAAAAAGGATAGGAAAATAAATCTTCCTATCTCTTTTTTTATAAACTTTTTTAAATTGCAGAAACACCAATAGGCCTATTGACTTTAAATTTTAAAGTCAATGGGCCTTTCTAAAATAATGATAAGTTACTTTTTGTTAAAGTTAACAAGTCATCCATAGCAGATTCAGTATGCTTTGCAAAGTATTCTCCAACTTCATAATTTGCTATGCTCTTTGAAGTAATGTTAGATTTAAAGTTATTGTATTCCTCTATAACACTTTTAACTACAGCTGCAGCATAGGCTGGTAGAGATTTAATGTTTTCTCTACTTTTATGAACTTGTATTGCTCTATATTTATTAATTATTATTTGGACTACTCTTTCCTTTAAGAACCATTCCTTAAGGTTGGATATAGCTCTTATAAGGTGCATAATAAGCTTTTTACTTAAGGTGACATCTGCAAAGTTAATTTTACTTATAATAAGGTTGTATTCATTTTTATTATTAATAATAACTAGGTCTATGGCCTGATTTTCTAAATCCCTCTTATCAGTTATAGAAGAACAAGAAAAAGAAAATTTAAATCTCTTATTTTGATTAGGGGATAGATCTTCAGCTCTAAGGTTTTGAGAGTTATCTTTAAAGATATGATTATATTTATATAACATCTTTTCTATGGTGTACTTAGCATAATACTTGCACTTGGTCTTTAAAACCTTTAGCCAAGAGCTACCAGGCTTTAGAAGATTCATAGAGAAATCTTTATGAAAATTTGAGGCCTTAGAATCGGTTAATTGAGTCATATATATAATAAGGCGTTTTTCTCTAGCTTTCATAGTTCCAAACTCATGGGTAAAGAAGAAATTTCTAATATAGGTATAACCGGTTAATTTATATAAGGAATCAACATCAGTAGAATCATTACTTTTAGCCCTAGTCATATTCTCCATATCAACTAAAATCCAACTATTTAAGTTCACATCATAAGCCAATATATTTTTAGCAATTAGCGTTTCTACGCAGTTATATACAGTCTTATAGGAGGCATTAACATGTTTCATTACTAATGATATAAGATTAGCCTTAGAATCACTGTAGGTTTGTATTAAATATCTTGAATTAACTTCACTAGCTATATGCACAAGAGAAATATAAGTATCAAGAATATAGTACTCATTACACTCAAATAAGAGGGTAGATAAATGAGAATTGTATAGTTTTGTAGCCACTTCTTCTTAACCTCCTTTCAATAATGTAAAGCTAGATATCATAATATTTTTAGTCATAACCATATGTATAAGGCCATTTTAATTTATATTATAATCAATTGCAAAATTCTCAATTATGCCAGATATGACGATAGTTTTCTTACGATTTCAAAAAAAAATTTACGGTAGAATGCGGGTTTCATGGCTTTGTGTCAGATATGACGAGGATTTTCCTACGATTTTTGTTAGGCATTGATATAACTGATGTTCAGTTACCTGACTACTCGGTCAGTTTGAAAAATCACGATTTAAAATTTTTTTATGCCAGATATGACGATAGTTTTCCTACGATTTCGGAAAAAGTTAAGATTAAAAACACGATTTATGCCAGATATGACGAGGATTTCCCTACGACTTTACAAAAAAAGTAAGCAGTTGTTCATAAAAAGTTTACAAATTAAAGGGTGGTTTTTAGTAATTAAAAGTAAAAATATTACAATAAATGATAGAAATTCCGATTATTTAACTAAAATATGTAAGTTTATACCCTATATTTATTAAAACATGACAGATATGACTAGGATTATTTTAAGAAATGTCAGATATGACGATAGTATACGATTTTAAAAATGTCAGATGTGACGAGGGTAATGATTTTAAGAAATGCCACATATGACGAGGGTTATAAATCTGAAATGTCAGATATAGCGAGAGTCATGATTTTGAAAATGTCAGATATGACGATAGTATTCTAAAGATATGTAAGTTATAATTAGATACTGTATATGATTAGGGTAAATTCCTAGTTATAATTAAGATAGCATAAATAATTTTATAGAGGAGAAAATAATATGGGAAATAAAACAATGAGTAAAAAAGCAAAAATCATTGTATCAGTAGTTACTGTAGCAGGTATTACAGGAGGAATCTTTACTTATTATAAAGCTGAAGAAAATCACAAAATTGAAATTAAAGTTGCTACTATGAAGGAACAAGAAAAGTCCGCTGAAGATAGAGTAGGTAAATTAGTTTTAGGGGATAAAGCTAAAGAATATGAAAATTTGATCAATGAATATAATGCTTCAATAGAATATAAAGATTTTAATAAAGCTGAAAATATAAATAAGAAAATAAATGATTTCATTACTAACTTAGAAGCATCTAATCTATCTGAATTAGATTCAAAGATAGGAAATTTTAAAGAGTTAGATATTTCTAAATTAGATGATGATACAAAAAAGGATATAGAAACTAAATTAGCTCTAATAGAAAACTTAAAATCTAATAAAGATTTCAAGTCTGCTTTTCAAGAAATAGATGGACTTACAGATAGTACTAATAATTTAATTCAAGAAAAGGCTGAAGAAGAAAAGAGACAAGAAGAAGCCAAGAAAAAAGAAGAAGAGGCTAATAAGGAAGAAGCTAAAAATAATCCATCAAATACAAGTGAGAATGATGAGAAAAAGCCTAGTGAAAGTAATAATAATGATAATTATAATGTAACAAGTTCTTCAAATGGAGGAGATTCTTCATATTCACGTGGAGGAGTAAGTTATAATCCTTACGAAAATGGCAGTGTAGAAAGTTTTATAGCACAGTCTCCAACTGCTCAATATACTGACCAAATAATTGGAGTTGTTGCAAGTGGCAGTTCAGCACAAGTTTATTTATTAGAAAAAAATAATGGAGTTTGGCAAACAGTACTACAAACAAGTGGCTTTGTAGGTTCTCAAGGAGTTGGACAAGCATCAGAGTATGCTTCAAGGACACCAAAAGGTAGTTATAGTTTAGGATTTGCCTTTGGAACTGGGGGTAATCCAGGGACTAATTTATCATATAAACAAATAACAAATAACAGTTATTGGATTTCAGATGTAAATAGTCCATACTATAATACATGGCAAGAAGGAGATTTCGGAGGAAATGGAAATGAACATCTTGCAGGTTATACTGATGAATATCGTTATGCAATTACTTTAAATTATAATGCTGGTGTAGGCAACGGAAGTGCATTCTTCTTACATTGTAGTAATGGAATCCCAACAGCTGGGTGTATTTCAGTACCTACAGATGTAATGTTAACATTTATGCAAAGAATACATAGTGGAGCCCATATTATTAACGTTAATTCCCTAAGTGAATTAGCAAATTATTAAATGTGTACAAATAAACTACAACTAGCTTTTATATATTACCTTGTATATTGGATGCCTATCTCATTTCTTCGTTGCTTACTTATAGAAACTATCTATTATGAAAAAGTAATAATATTAAAATACCATACATGACTAGGGTAAACTATCAGGCTAATTAACAAAGGGTTATTTATGGTAAAATTATTTTATTTTTACTTTTATTATGGATTATAGTATAGTTGATTTGTATGTCGGTGTTTAATGGTAGGATAAGATGAATTATAGATTATTTATATAATAAGGGGTAGGTAAAATTGAAGTATATAGAAATAGTATTTGCAATTTTAGTTGCTATTGTGGGAGTATTACACATAACAGGCGTATGGGAGAATATGCCCATTATGTTATTACTACTTTCTCTAGTAAGTATTTTAAATGCAAGGGATAGCTATAATAATAATAGAAAAGTAGAAGCAGGTATGCTATTCATAGCTGCAATTTTCGTTGGTTTAGGAGTCATTTGTAGGCTATTACAATGAAGGGTTGTATATAGGATGGGAAATAACGTGATCAATCTTTATTCAAGGCTATGAGGTGCTACGCCCCTGGATAACGATTTCCCATAAAGGACAACGACTTTTAAGTATCAAAAATGCTGATACTAAGAATTTTGTTAGTAAGCTTCAGTGGGAGTAAAGAGCCCCTCTGAAGCAAAGAACTCTGTTTATATGTTAGTTAATGATCTGGTTGTATAAGACGCAAAAATACCGTAAAATTCTGGTTTGAATATTACGGTATTTCTGTTTCATCAATTCAATTATTGTACTTCTTTTGGTTTACGAGCACAAGATATTATAAAAGCTGCAATTCCTGCAATGATTCCAATTGCAAAGAATAACCAACCTAGTGGTATTAAGAAAAATGGTTCTACTAAAGTTCCGTCTGCAAGGACTTCAGAACCTATAATATTATAAGAAATTATGCATATAATGCTTATAAAAATTGAAATTAAAGATACCAAATATTTTTTCATGTTTTATTCTAACCTACTTTCATTATCTTCTTTAAGCATATTATACATCAAATTATTTGAAATAGCAACAAAAATTTATCGTTTATCATTAAGTTTTTACCCTTATTATTGAATTTATAATTGTTTTACATTAAAAGAGGTGTTTACAGTTAAAATAATCATCTTCATCGTTTAGTTTTAACATTGCTATTTCTTCTTCCTTTGGTGACTGTTATAATTCTTTATCTATCCTTGCATCGTTGTTGGTTTTACTCCTAGCTCTTCAGCTACTTATAAATCTTACAGCCATGTTATTGATTCAAATATTATATTTTTTATGGTATAAATGTATATATGATGAATGTACGTAGGATAGGAGATATTGAACATGAAAAAGCCGAAACTAACTACTATTTGTTCTTTAGCCATTACTATTTATTTTTTGTTATCATTTATATTCATACATGCGAATCCAATAAGGGTTGCAAGACGTTACACTTCACGTCATGGATATTTTACAGAAACGTTAAAAGGAACTGCAGATCTAGAATATACTTCCGATGATAAAAGTAGAGTAATGGTTTGCTTATTCTATGAAGATAACCGCATTTTAGTAATGGATTTGTATAAAACAAAATCAGGATTATGGTTTACATCACACATAGGTAATTAGCAAAGTTTAATCAAACTATAGCCTATAATTTTTATGGTTTAAAAGAGTCTAAATCTTAGATAAAACTAAATATTTTAAATGTATTCACCATATATAAATAAAAAAACAGTGAGGAACTAACGTGCTTTGTTAATTCTTCACTGTGAGATTTTATTATATAACAATATATTTTGTAGCTTTGTTATATATTTTACTTTTTAAAAATTCTCTAAAACTATGTAGATACTCATGGATAAAGTGAAGTTGCATTTGCACTCTGCCATTTTGAGTATTAAATTTCAGTATTCCCATATGTTTCAATTGAGATTTCCACTTCCGCATTAGCATTATAACCAAATCCTATAATACTAGTAATTCCTTTTTTAACATCTAGTTCTATTTCATTCTTTTGGTGACCATTTCCGAATGTATTTCCAAATATTTTTACAATGTCTTTATTTGGGGTATATAAAAATAATTGATACATACCGTTTTCATTAAAATTATAATCATAACTTAAAGTCATTTTTCCATCTTCCTTAGCATCTATAATCCAATAGTTATCAGCCCCATAGTATCCCTCAATTTTTTGTGTACGTTTAATTGTATTTCTACTTAATAAAGGGTCATAGTAATCATCACAATTAATATTATTAGCTATTTTATTCTCATCATTATAAATATCTTCATATTTATGATCCACGGGTTCAGAGTATTGAGCTATGTTTTCATTATTTTTACTTTGACCATATGCATTAAAACCATAAAATGTAGACATTCCTAAAGTAATTGCAGAGAAAAAAATTAATAAACGATATTTTTTCATTATAAATCTCCTTATATTTTTATTATTTATAGTTGAGAAAATTTGATAACATGCATTTACAATTGTTTTTTTATAAAAAAATAGAGGCAAACTTCACGTTTTGTTGTATAAAGTATTTAACACACAATCCTTAACAAAAGGAGTGAAGTATATGTCTCAATTAAAACTGTTTTAAAAACCATGGAAATTGTGCAGGCATAGTATAAATATGTACTGTAAAAATTCGTATTTAAATTTTCTCACTAATAGTTATATATTGGATGCCTATCTCATTTTATTGATTTCTTCGTTACTTACTTATAGAAACTGTCTATTATGACAAAGTAATAATATTAAAATGTAAGATATAACGAGGATAATTTTAAAAAATGTCACATGTGACGATAGTATTCTAAGGATGTGTAAGCTGCAATTTCATTACATATATTTCCAGGGAAAGTTCTCAGGTTAATTAAGAAGTAGCCATTTATAGTAAGTATGTCCTCATTATAGGGGTGAAACTGTATCAAGAAACGGTAAATATAAGGTTAGCTTATATTAAAATATTGAATTTTAAGAAAGAGAGCCGATTTTTGTCTAGTTATGTACAATATATTGGAATTAATGTTATAATTAGAATAAAATTAGATTACAATTTTATATACATTTGTTATTTATTATATAAAGCAAACTCTGAAACTACTATGCAATAATTCAAAAACATTGAAATAAATGGAGACTTGAGGGTTTCCGAATATATTTTATTTCATACATAGAGGAGGACAAAATGAAAAAGAATAAAAAAGTAATAATAATGATTATAATAGTAGTAATGGTTGCTATAACTAGAGTTGTTATTTATGCAAGCTATAAAAAAATAAAGTAATAGCAGAATTTAATAATTATATAGAAGAATATAAGAATGATATTAGAATGTATATTCTAAATATGAATGAAGCAAAATGTACGAAGATGAGTTTATTGACAGGGCTATATTAAATTAAGTGTAATATTTTTCAAACTATAGTATTAAAAAGTCATAATTAGATTTATGGCTTTTTATTTTTTAATTAAGAAATATTAAGTATTACCAAAGACTTGGATTTAAAACGGGTGCCTATATCTAACCTATTTTCCAAAGCTGCAAATCTGTATATTAATATTGATATTACATAAAATAAGACTGAAAGGTGGTTAGATTATGAAAAAATTTACTATTATATTATTAATTTTAGTAACTCTTATATTTAATACATCTATTTCAACGCCTGCATTTGCAGCAAATGTATTTAAAGAAGGTTTTTATAGAATATCAGATTTTAATCATTCAAAAGATGGTTCTTATCATGCTCAAAATATTTCAAACAAGGTTGTTTATGTTATTGTTTTTGATGAAAACATCATTGCAACACAAATTTTATATCTAGAGCCGAAATCACCAAAATACAATTTAGTTCCTATTACATCTGCACATAGGATTGTAATAGTTGGTGATGGTCAAGTACATATTGATGCAGGGGCACGTTAATGCGTTCCTTTATTATTAAAATTTAACTAAATTGTGGAAATACACCACTATTCAAAGTTGAATATGCGATATTTAAAGAAATTATTTAATTTATAATCATAATGCCTTGTTTTAACATTTCAGAATATGGAGTATTAACTTATATTTTTCCAAGACTTTCAATCTTATATAAAGTAATTAATCCCATAAACTGACCTCCCTTATTTATATGTAATATATATTATAATAATTAATGTATAGATTTAGGGGCTTAACATAGATAAAAATTTAATGATCTGGTTCTATAAGACGCGAGAACACCGTAAAATTCTGATTTGAATATTACGGTGTTTTTATTTTATTAATTAAATTATTCTGTTTCTTTTAACTCTTTAACAATTTCTTCTGATTTTTCATAGCAAGATATTACAAAAACTGTAAGTGCTGTGGTGATTCCAATTTTAAAGAATACCCCAGCCACTGGCAGTAAGAAAGATAGCCCATTGAAGTTTTATCATACATAATAATACAAGAAACTATGCATGTAATACTTATAAAAAGTGAAATTAAAGATATTAAATACTTTTTCATCTTTTATTCTAACCTACTTACATTATCTTTTTTAAACATATTATACATGAAATGGGTGACTATATCTAACATATTTTCCTAAACCACAAATCTGTATATTCTTATTGATATTACACAAAATAAGACTGAAAGGTGGTTAGATTATGAAAAAATTTACTATTGTATTATTAATTTTAGTAACTCTTATATTTAGTGCATCTATTTCAACACCTGCATTTGCCCAAAATGTATTTAAAGAGGGTTTTTATAGAATATCAGATTTTAATCCTTCAAAAGATGGTTCTTATTATGTTCAAAATATTTCAGACAAGGGTGTTTATGTCATCGTTTTTAATGAAAACCTCATTGCAACACAAATTTTATATCTAGAGCCGAAATCACCAAAATATAATCTAGTTCCTATTACACCTGCACATAGAGTTGTAATAGTTGGTGATGGTCAAGTAAATATTGATGCAGTGGCACACTGATGTGTTCCTTTATTTTTATAATTTAAGAATGTTATGAAGTAGTATACTATGTAAAATAAGCTAAAAAAAATAATTCTTAAATACTGTACTATTCAATTTTTAAAGAACATATTCTACTATCTAATTCTTACTTACCTTATACTTGTTTCGGGAAAATAAGGTAATAGCAACTATTAAAATTCCTAGCTGCATAAATGTAATTACTGTAGTAGCATTAGAATGTAAGTAAAGGTAATCATCTAGGACAATTACTCTTAATAAATCAATCGTAAAAACTATGCAAAATAGTAAGTTATAGACCTTTCTTTTCTTATAAAATAATTGAAAAGTCCACACTGCAAGTATAGTCGCAGAAACAATGCTGATAATATAACTAAGCATAAAATCACTCCTTATGTAAAAAATTAATCTAAATAAGTAATTAAGTTATAAAATTTTATAATTACGTCCCATCTATATAAAAATTATATGCTATAGTTTCTATTAAATCAAATAATTTACAATATAGTGGTATTCACCTCTTACCTATTTTAGTTTATAATAATGGGTAGTATATGAAAACATAAGGTGGTGAGACCATTGAATACTATGATGGTAGAATTTAAAACTTTTATTGGAACTGAGTTTATAAGTAAGTATGAAAAAAGTATAAATGAAGACTTTAATATAATACTAAATCATTTAAATGATGATTTTTACGAAATGACTAATAAGTATCAGCGTGAAGAGAAGATGATAAATATAAAGCGTAGATGTATAGATACCAGAAAAAGATGGATAAAGTCTTTAGATGATGTGCACCAAGGGGCAATGGAGGATGAGATCCACACTATTTTTCATGAATATGAGAAGGTATTAAATGGTGAGCGAAGTAAGAAAGATTTTAAAGATTACTTTGGGGTTAATACTCCTGATGATTATAAAATGATGATAATAAAGGGAATAACTTCATGGAAGGAAAATCAAAGCTCTTTACTTACTGATTTTCCCTATATTAAATTAATTCCTAAGAGATCTTTAAAGGCTGCTTATAAAAATGATATTTTAACAATGTTCTCTGGCTATATATGCGATTATGAGGAAAAAAATGAATTAACCAAGGTGCCTACTATATTTTCTAACATTTTAGTAGATACCACTAATAGAGCTACTATCTACTCCAAGGGTGATATGAAAGCTTTAGAGAAATATACGGATATAAGCGCTATAAAGCCTATTGAAATGGAGATAATGGCAGAACCTGAGGCCATAGACAAGATAATCCTTGAGTTAGAGCAAAAGTCCTATTTGGAACTTAAAAATGGTAATCCTATAGAGGCTATTAACTTTGCTACAGAATTAGCTCTTATTAAAGCCCTGAGATACATGAACGCTTTAGATGTAGCCCTTTGTGTTTATTACTATAACTTTAGAAATATAGTAAATGATGAGGAAATCATTACAAGTGTTTATGCAGTGGCAGAGGAAATGGGGCTATCTCATAGCGAGAAATCTCATAACGATCTTATAGAATCTCATATAAAGTTAAGTAGTTCTAATCTAAAGGGTACAATTTCAGGTATTGGTGATGAGAAGTTCTCCATCAATGGATCTCTTTTAGAATGTGCTATCTATGAAGAAAATAAAATTAAAATGGTAAAGGTAAAGCTAGGTGGATTACTAAAGGAAATGGTAATGAAAAGAAGTGCCTTTGAATATAGTAATGACCTTTATAATGCCTTTAGCAAGGATGCCAAGCAAATATCAACTTGGCTTCAAATGAGGAGATACAAAGCTTATATCAACAATGAGCCTCTTGAGACAAGCTGCAATTTAGCCAGTACAACCTTTGGAATCTACTGGAGGGGTAGCAGGATAGATAGAAAGAGAAAGCGTGTAGTGGATGCCCTAGAGGAAATGAAAGCTAAAAATCATATCGTAAAAGACTATATTTACAATAAAAAGAATCAGGAACTAACAATATATTTCAGTAATCTAAATGAAAATGATAAGAAGATTTTAAAGAGTAATGGTGTAAGTATAGATGGGAAAATATTAAACTTGAAATAAAGGTAGCAAAAGAGCTGTTTTAAGAATTAACTTTCTAAGTTAGTTTTTAAAACAGCTCTTTGTAATTACAGCTTTATAATTATTATTTCGCTGAGAATTTGTGTAGTTATATTTTTACTATGTTATAACCACTCAAACTTCTTGTTATAACTCCATCATATCCATTTTAAAAAGCTTGTCATAAAATATATTTACCCCATGTATATTAGTTTAAAAATAGTTAGTATTTTACATATAGTTCATTATATGATAGCCTATCTATGTATCTTAATTTTAAATTATATATAAAGAGGTGATATTTTGAAGTGAAAAGAAAGTATATGTTTATTTCAATTCCACTAATATTATTTGTATTATGTGTTAGTTTGTATTCCTATAAAGATTCGTATATGATAAAGTTTCTGAAAACAGGCTATGGTATTTTAAAAGATGAATTAATACCTTCAATAGAAAAAATCAATTCTGAATGGAAAATTGACCTGCCTGAAACCGATAACTTTGAACGCTTGGATAATTCATACGATGGTAGCCTTTTTGGTGGTGCTTCTACAGAAGTATTTAAATTAACTTATACAAGCAATATAAATGTAAGCTTAGATAATATGGCCCTTATCACCTCAGATCGCTATTATATTATAATTGAAGCGTCTCAATTTAGAAATGGTAACTTTAAGTTTAACTCTTCGCGCTTGAATGATTTGCTTTATAATCAAGTATTAACATCAGAAGAGATTTACTTTAGTTTTTCTCAAAAATCAGATGATTATTTATATATGTTTTTAAATAAAGATACAAATGAACTATACTTATTTATGTTTTATCTATAGAATATGGGGGTCACTAATCTAGAGTATAAATCCATAACAGATGCTAGATACGACCATCCTTATTTTTATCTACATTTTACTTTGTTTAAATTTTCGTATCCACATTTATATACTAACACTAATAAAATAATAAGCAGTTTTAAATAGGAGGGAATATGGGAAAATTTAAAAAATAAAGATAATACTAAATACATTGACTTTTATATTGTTATTTTATTTATTTTATATCTGTTATTATAGTGAAAATAAAAATAGGACTACCTTTAGAATTATAATTTTATTTTGTTCAATTTCACCTGCTATAATCTCATTTCTAAATGGTATAGAATACATTTCTAAAAAAGATTCTAAAAAATTAGGATATATAATTTGTATAGTAACATTGCCACTTATGTTATATATATATAAGGTTACTATGTAAATATAAAATATGACCAATCTAAAAAGTTTAACTTTTTAGATTGGTCATATT
>DCDL01000045.1 GCA_002316385.1 Clostridium sp. UBA1056 | reverse complement strand
TTCATTATCATCGATTACTTCCAACGACTCTTACTATATTACTAGATAACTCCTATTATGTCAATAATATTTTTATATTTTTTTATCTTAATTTAAATATGTACCTACAACTTATGTTGTTTTGTGTCATGGACCTAAGACTAATCCATATTTTGTATCAATTTGTAATTCTATTACTCCAACAATTTATATATAAAAACATATATTTATATACACTATATCTTCTAACTCTCCCTTTACCTATGAATTAATTATTTATAAGTTTACCTATTGCTCTAGTTAAAAATACTCTGGATAATACTACTGCCATCTAGTCATCCTGAGTTTTAAGAATAACCACGTCAAATCCCAATTAATTCAGCGACTTTTAGAAAATGTTAACTATTTAAAAAGTTAACTAGTTTCCTTTATAACTTTTTAAAATGCTCCATGTACAATTAAGTATATATTTATGTAAGATGTTATATATCTATATTAACTGAAACTATGCTTTTTATGAAGAATTCTATATTTAACTAGCACAATAAACATAGTTTATATTAAATGAATAAACATATAGATTAATTAATATATTTTAAATATGAACTTTAAATTTCTAAGGAGTATTTTATGGAGGATATCAATAAAATAGCTAATAGCATAGATAATTTGTCAGAATTAATATCATCTAGCCTTGATAAAATAAACGAAAGTTCTACGAAATCAGCTTCTGACCCCACCGCTATATTTTCTCTTAAAGATGAATTGCTTTCTTTAACTCAAATTACTACCAGTCTTAATAGATTAAGAACTCAACTTAACTTATTGACTATTAATGATTATGAAGCTTTATACGTGAATAATTGTATATTACCTTTACTTCAAATATTATCTCAGCTTTCCAATACATCTTCCCTTGTTATGGCAACAGTGGACTTACTAAACAATTCTACTACAACAAAAAGAAAAACTGCTAAATTAAAGAAATCTGAAAAAACTGCTTACAAAATTTTAGAACAAATTAATTGTGTATATCCTGTGTTAGAATGTAGAGTATATAACTTCATTAATACCATGTGCAAATGTGATGATTAAATAAAAACACATGGAAACATTATTTAAACATACCCATGTATTCTTATTTATTATCTATTAAAAATGTACTCCATTTTCATAATATAACTTCTCTTCAAGAACATGAAAAGTTATCTCAACAGTTTCATATCCTAATTCCTTAATATATTTAGTAATTATCTTCGCTACCTTATCTTGAATTTCTTGCCCTCTAGCAAACCAACTAATATCAACCATTGGGTATCCATTACATATGTCTCCATCTTTTATAAATGTGGAGTTCCTAAGCTCTAAAGTGAAATAATCGCGTGGACACTCTAATAATTCCTCTAGCTCATCTATAAGTCCTCTACTAATACTTACTGCTTCATGCTCTTTTATAGCTCTTAATGTTAGAATTGGCATAATATCTTCCTCTCTCACCTTTAAACATAAATCCACCCAATGCATTAAATACATCAGGTGGATTTATTCTAAAAATACTTTATTTTACTCTCCAAGTAGTTCCTTCTTTACTATCCAATACCTCTATATTCATCTCTAACAGCTGTGCTCTTATTTCATCTGATCTTTTATAGTTCTTTTCTTTTCTAGCTACATTTCTTTCTTCAATGAGCGCATTTATAAGCTTCTCGTCTACTTTAACAACTTCCTTTTCGATGGTCATAAGATCAAGTGAGAAGACTTTATCGAAATCTTCAATTAAAGTTGCCTTCTCTTTATTATTTAATGAACTATCCTTTATAACTTCATTAAGCACTGTAAATGCATTAGCTATATTTAAGTCATCACTTATTTGTACCTTAAATTTTTCTTGGTATTGACTAATAATTTCTTTATTTACACTATTACTTTCATCTACATTAGTTAATAAAGCTGCTATTTTTTTCTTTAATGCCTTATATCCATTTTGAGCATCCTTTAAGTTTTCAAAACTAAATACTAGTTGCTTTCTGTACTTAGATTGTAAGCAGAAGTATCTATAATCCAAAGGAGTAAATCCTTCTTCTTCAAGTCTAGACACTGTTAAAAAGTCTCCACTTGATTTAGACATCTTACCACCACTTTGGACTAAGAATTCTCCATGAACCCAATAGTTTACCCACTTATGGCCTAAAGCAGCTTCAGATTGAGCAATTTCATTTGTATGATGAACAGGTATATGGTCTATTCCTCCGCAGTGAATATCTATATGCTCACCTAAGTATTTGATACTCATAGTAGAGCACTCTAGATGCCATCCTGGAAATCCTCTACCCCAAGGAGAATCCCATTGCATTATTTGATTGGAGAATTTAGAATTTGTAAACCAAAGTACGAAATCTAATGGATTTTTCTTATTTGGATCTATTTCTATTCTACTGCCAGCTTCTAATTCATCTATGCTTAAATTAGCTAACTTTGTATAATCCTCAAACTTATCTATCTCAAAGTATACATTTCCATTTGATTCGTATGTATAACCACGTTCTTCAAGCTTTTGAATAAATTTAATCATATCATCTATGTGTTCTGTTGCTTGACATACTACTGTTGGTCTCTTTACATTTAATTTTTTACAATCTTCAAAGAAGGCATCCTCATAAAATTTTGCAATTTCCCATACTGTTTTATGCTCACGGCTTGCACCTAAAGCCATCTTATCTTCACCTTCATCTCCATCAGATTGAAGATGACCTACATCCGTTACATTCATAACATGTTTAACTTTATAACCTACATATTCTAAAGATTTCTTTAATGCATCCTCAAATATATAAGTTCTTAAGTTTCCTATATGAGCATAGTTGTATACAGTAGGACCACAAGTATACATTCCAACCTTATTTTTATTTGTAGGAATAAATTCTTCTTTATTTCTAGTCAAGGTATTGTATAGATAAAAACTCATTTCATATCTCCTTTACATATTTCTAATAGTTAATGTTTTCATAGTAATTACCGCTCTGTAACTTATAAATTATTCACCTAATATACTTATACTTTACATCACATCTGGCTTTATTATTTTTCACTTATATTCAGTATACAATATAAAAAGCCACAGAACTAACTGTAGCTTAAATAACGATTAAAATTTATATCAATTATTAATTACATTATTATAGCTCAGTAGTATCTTGTTAAATTATACATATTTCACAACAGCAACAACATCTACACATAATAATGTTCTCCTTTAAAA
Source organism: Clostridium sp. UBA1056 (assembly GCA_002316385.1). Lineage (GTDB taxonomy): Bacteria > Bacillota > Clostridia > Clostridiales > Clostridiaceae > Clostridium_J. The sequence goes on along the minus strand of DCDL01000045.1, from coordinate 7,359 downwards.
TAATTTATACTTAAATTTTATCATATTATAATAATTTTACAAGTTATATATCCAAAGAAACCTATAATTTATTTAATATTTCTTAATTATTGAAACCTTTTACAAGGATAAAAAGGATTTAATATCATTCTAGAGAATAAATAACCTATATAGTATGACTATTATATGCATATGCTTCCATGAGATTAAATACAAGATATACTAATTAAATTAAGGTGGTGATTATATGTCTATAGATGTATACATTAATGGAAATGTTATATCCTTAGATAATGATAAAATTTATGAAGGTTTTGCTGTAAGGGATGGCAAATTTATTGCTGTAGGAAGTAATGAAGAGCTCTTATCATTATCTTCTAATGATAAGTATAAAATTGTAGACTTAAATGGTAATACTGTAGTTCCAGGGTTTAATGATGCACATATGCATCTACTTAACTATGGATTTCAAAAAAATGCAGTACAACTAGATAATATCTCCTCTATAGAGGAAATGATAGAAGTTGTTAGATCTTATATATCTAGAAATAATATTCCAAAAGATACATATATAATCTCTAGGGGTTGGAATGATAATTATTTTAAAGAACAACGACTTCCTAATAGATATGATCTAGATAAAATCTCTTGTGATCATCCAATTGTATTCTCTAGAATATGTGGTCACATTGGAGTAATTAACTCAAAGGCTATTGAGCTATTAGGTATAGACAAAATGAAAGAAAATCCCGCTGGTGGTGCAATCGACAGAGAAAATGGTATCCCTACCGGAATTCTTCGTGAAAATGCTTTAAATATTGCTCTTAGTAAAGTACCTCCTACTCCTGTAGAAGATATAAAAGCTTTTCTTTGTAGTACCTTCAATGACCTAATTAAATGTGGTATAACCTCTGTACAAACCGAAGACTTAACTCATTGTAGGAGCCTACCTAATTTAATGCAAGCCTACAAAGAATTAGAACAAGAAGGTAAACTTCCAGTTAGAATAACGCTTCAACTTTGTCTTAATACTGATGAACTATTAGAAGAAGCTAAGGCTCTTAGCCTGAAATCAAAGGTAGGTAGTAACTTCCTCAAAGTTGGAGGTCTTAAACTTTTTCAAGATGGTTCTCTCGGTGCACGTACTGCAGCTATGATAGATAATTATGAGGATACCTCTGATAATGGTATTAGTATTTATTCTCAAGATGAATTAGACAACTGGATTACTAAAGGGTTTAATCAAGGGTTTCAAATTATCATACATGGCATAGGTGACAGAGCTTGTGAAATGATATTAAACTCCTATGAAAAAATATCTAAGGATAATGAAGATAATCTTAGACCAGTTATTGTTCACTGTCAATTTACCAATGATCATTTATTAAATAGATTTAAGGAAATTGGTGTAATAGCTAATGTTCAGCCAGCCTTTATTATGAGTGATTATCCTATAGTTGAAAAAGCTGTAGGTAAAAATAGAACTAAAAGTAGCTATGCCTTTAATTCTATGATACAAAAGGGTATCCCTGTAGCATTTAGTTCTGATGCTCCTATCGAAAGCTTTAGTATAATTGAAGGAATTCATGGAGCTGTTAATAGAACAGACCTAAATAATAAACCTGAAGGTGGTTTCAACATCCATGAAAGCGTTACTGCCATAGATGCTTTAAAAGCCTATACTACAGTACCTAGCTATATGTCCTTTGACGAAGAAATAAAGGGTAAGATAAAATCAAATTATCTAGCTGATTTTGTAGTTTTATCTCAAGACATCACCTCGGTGCATAGAAATAAAATTAAGGACACTAAAATTTTAGAAACTTATATAAATGGACAAAAGGTTTTATAATATATTTATATACCTTTATAAAGAAGAGGATGTAAGTATCATTTATTACTTACATCCTCTTCTTTAGTTGATTAAAATATATGTTTTATTTATTATTAGAATTATTTTTAACTCTATTAGGCTTTGCCTTTGGTTTTATAACTATATCATTTTTTTTACTCTTAGGCTTATTATAGGTAGTTTGAGCAACTTTATTTTGGACTCTATTCATAAAACCACACAAATCCCAAAACCATAAGAATAATACAGCAGATATACCTGGTACCACATAATTTGTTACTATCACTGGTAATGTCGGAAATACCAATGGTGGTGCTATAAATCCAATAAAGGCTATTACTAGCACTATCCACTTGTTTATTTTTATTTTGTCAAGTACAAATTTCTTTAGCAAAGTATATATACTTAATACTACAATCGAAAATAATACAATAATTCCCAAGAATATAAATATATTTTTCATATAATCCCTTCCTCCAATTCATATAACTAAATAGTATTATATAATATATATCTATAAAAATGTACTCACTATAACTCTTTTTTTATCTATTCACAAAATATTAATAATATTATTTCTAATACTGTCTTGTTTAAAAACTATAGTTAATGGTAATACTATCAACTGTAATCTATATAAAAGGAGATGTATTTATGAAAGTATTAGATTCAATTGCACTAATTTTAGTTATCATTGGTGCGGTAAACTGGGGACTAATAGGTTTATTTAACTTTGATTTAGTTGCAGTTTTATTTGCAGGTTCTAGTGCCTTCGGTGCTATAAGCGCATTTAGTAGAATTGTTTATGTAATAGTAGGATTAGCCGGTCTTTATGCTATATCCTTCTTTGCTAAGAGTAAATATACTGATGTGGATTAATTCCTAAAGCCGCAATTGCGGCTTTTTTTATTTTATTTAATAATTTCATAGGATTTTTTTTATTTTTAATTTATAATGAATTAGATGGTTTTGTAATAACATATACTTTTATGAATCTTTTATATTTATCTTTACATAGGTTGTAATTAAATCACTGTATCTAGTTAAGTATCTATTTCAAATTTAAATTTAGTAACAAAATGTTATGTTGATATGAATCTACATTAATACAACTCATGTATGGGGAAATATTCTATACTTAACTGTCCTATGATAAAAATTAATTGAGGTGTTATAAAATGATGAAATATGTTTCTTATACTGTTAAACAATGTACTATAGACGAGGTACTAAAATATTATAATCCTAAGACTATAAACAAATATTGCGAAAGCTGTAATAAATTTAGTAAGGTATGGTCATGTCCTCCATTATCCTTTAGTGATTTAGAATATGTTTCTAAATATAAATATTGCTATATCATTAGTGGCAAAACCTATATAAATCAAATCCCTAAGGATGAATTAAATAACCTTGTTAATTATTCTCTTACTAAATATAGTGATATAAGTAATAGTAATGATGAATTTTCTAATACTTTTAATGGTCTTTATTATAGTTTTAGAGAATTTAATGATAATAAGGTGCTTTCATTAGAGTCTTATTTTAGTGATGCTACAGCTCTCTTTTCTGGAAGATGTTTAGTTTGCGATAATTGTTCTCGTAGTAATAATATGTCTTGTATATTTCCGAAGAAATTAAGATATTCTCTAGAAAGTCTTGGTTTCAATGTATCTGAAATAATTGAAAATATTGTTAATGATAAAATTCAGTGGAGTAATGATTCCAAACCTGAATATGTAACCTGTGTTTCTGGACTCCTTTCTAATTCAAAAATTCCTGAAGAAAAAATTTTGGAAGTATTAAATATAAGCTAAAACATAATATTTTATTTATAGTATTTAAACTCATCTCTTTGATAATAATAATGTTATTAAATATTATTATGAAAGAGGTGATTTTTCTTTGTTCAAATGTGTAAAAAAAGAAAATCATTATTGCAATTTAGTAAATGGTCAATGGATGACAACTGAAAATACTATAGACATTTTTTCCCCTAGTGATAACTCCCTTATAGGTACTATACCTCAAATGAGTAAAGCTGATGTAGACCAAATGATAAAGTTTGCTAAAGAAAGCCAAATTTCTTGGAGTGATATGCCTGTTAATAAACGTTCTGAAATTTTACATAGAGCAGCAACTTTACTAGAGGAAAATTGTGATGAGCTCTCTAAAATTCTCATGATGGAAATAGGAAAGGATATTGACTCTTCTATCTCTGAAGTAAAGCGTACTGCAGATTTCATAAGATTTACTGCAGATGCTGGCAAAAATTTAGAAGGAGAAACCATAGCAGCAGATACTTTTCCTGGCTTTAAAAAGAATAAGATGAGTTTAGTTCAAAGAGTTCCTATTGGCTTAGTTCTTGCTATCTCACCTTTTAATTATCCAATTAATTTATCAGCTTCTAAAATTGCTCCTGCCTTAATTGGTGGTAATAGTGTTATTCTAAAACCTCCAACCCAAGGTTCTATTAGTGCTCTTCATCTTATTCGGATTTTTCAAGAAGCAGGTATTCCCGATGGAGTACTTAGCTCTGTTACAGGTAAATCCTCTGAAATAGGTGATTATCTCGTTACTAATGAAAATATTAATTTTATCAATTTTACAGGCTCTACAGATGTAGGTAAACATATAGCTAAAATTGTAGGTATGGTACCTATGATAATGGAATTAGGTGGAAAGGATGCTGCCATTGTACTTAAGGATGCAGATCTAGATGATACAGCTAGAGAAATTGTTTCAGGTGCATATAGCTATGCTGGCCAAAGATGCACAGCCATTAAACGTGTATTAGTTACAGAAGATATTGCTGATGAACTGTCAGCCAAAATATTAGAAGAAGTAAAAAAACTAACCATCGGTTCTCCCGAATCTGGCGCTAAAATTACTCCTTTGATTGATACAAAGTCTGCAGATTTTGTTGAAGCCCTTATTCAAGATGCTTTAAATAAGGGAGCTAAATTACTACATGGGTATAAACGAGATGATAACTTAATATATCCAACTCTTTTTGATATGGTAACTAGTGATATGCGTATTGCTTGGGAAGAACCTTTTGGTCCTGTACTTCCTATAATTAGAGTAAAAGATATGGATGAAGCAATTGAAATTGCTAATAGATCACAGTATGGCCTTCAATCTAGTGTCTTTACAAAAAATATTAATGATGCTTTCTATGTAGCTAATAAATTAGAAGTGGGCGTTGTTCAAATAAATAATAAATCCGAGAGAGGCCCAGACCACTTTCCATTCTCTGGAGTTAAATCTTCTGGTATGGGTACTCAAGGTATCAAGTATAGTATAGAAGCTATGACTAGACTTAAATCTATAGTATTAACTATTGACTAGATATACTTTTATAAAGTGGCTTTCTCCAAAATATATTACTAATCTTATATAAAATATTGAAGATGTACTTTAATATTGATGTTAGCAAATGCCATTTGAATAAGTAAGAATCTAAATCTTGGATTTAGTTATTCGAACTTAGTTCTTCTAATTNNCTAATTTATTAGAAGAACCTCCTTAGACATTTCTTTATTTAGTATTTATGAATGGTAAAATCGTAAGTAACACAACTTGTTTGAGTATATACGAGTTGTTGTGCTGTAGATCTTATCTTGAACAAATACTTTAGTTAATCAATATTCCGAAACTATTGAGCGTTAATAATATAAGTGCTTATTCAATATTTATTTAGATTAGCTTATTTTTCGAAAGCCCCTTTTTAATTATATGCTTTCTTTTAAAGGCTCTGCTATTATTTCTCTACATATTTCAGATAAATTAGCTTTTTCCTCTTTACTTAAACTTTCCATATGAATTGGTTTATGAAAGATAACTTTCGCTATCAAATCTTCTGGATCTCCTTCTAACCCTTTGTATGTTCCATTAACTGTAATTGGTACCACTGGTACATTTGCCTTAACTGCAAGCTTTAAGCTTCCTTTTTTAAAATCACCTACACCATTGCTTCTAGTTCTCGTACCCTCCGGAAATATAAGCATAGATCTACCACCTTTTATTTTCTCTATAGCCTCAAGAATTGCCTTTAGCCCTTCTCTACCATTCTCTCGATCTAAAAACACACATCCTAGCTCTTTCATCCAATAGGATATAACAGGCACTTTCTTCATTTCAATTTTAGCAACAGCTCCTGAAGTATCTTTTACATTCATCATTATCACAGGTATATCTAACATACTTTGATGATTTGATACATAAACACAGGTTTGATTTAACAAATTTTTACTACCCTCAACTTCAACTTTTAATTCAGAATACTTAATTGTAGAAATAGCCCAATCCTTCTCTAAATTATATAAGTACTCTTCTTTTTTTTCTTCTGTTAATTTATTTTTATGTATTGAATACGTAATTCTTTTAATGGCAATTTGAGCCATTTTAAAAGAAAACTTTATTCCAAATCTTAATTTTCTCAATTAATCCACATTCCTTTCAATATTTATATCTAATTATAACAATAATATGTATCCTAGTGAAGTATATGCTTAAATTCTGTCAATACTTTAACTATTATATATTACTAAAGGGGATTTTATGAAAAGTTTTTTTAAAAGAAATAGAATTCTATTTATATCATCTATAATATTTTTTACTATCTTTTTCTTATTTGGATACATTATTAAAAGCAATATTAGTTCCTCATTGAAAGATTCAGAAACAAAGGTACATTTCATAAATGTTGGTCAAGGTGATTCTATTCTTATTGAGAATAATGATTTTAATATTTTAATTGATAGTGGTTCAAATAGTGCTAAAGATACTCTAATTTCTTATCTAAAAAAGCATAAAATAAAAAAATTAGATTATGTTATCGCATCTCATCCCCATGAAGATCACATTGGTTCTATGGATGATATAGTTAATAAATTTAATATAGACGAGTTTATTATGCCTAAAGTTCTAACCACAGACAAGGATTTTTACAATTTGATAAAAGCTCTTAAAAATAAAGGACTTCCAGTAAAAGTCATTAAAGATAATTTTAAAATTAAGCTTTCAGAGGACTCCTATCTAGACTTTCTTTGGGCTGGTAATATATCTGATGATAATTTAAATAATCATTCTATAGTAGTGAAATACGTAAATAAAAATACTTCCTTTTTATTTACTGGAGACATGGAGGAAGAAATCGAAAATATTTTATTATCTAGTGAAAATTCATTAAAATCTATTGTATTAAAAGTAGCACACCATGGAAGTAAAACTTCATCTTCTAAAGCATTTATATCTAAAGTAAATCCTAAAATTTCTGTGATAAGTTGCGGTATGGGAAATGATTATGGTCATCCTTCTAAAGCTACCTTAGATACTTTAGAAGACCTAGATTCTAAAATACTTCGAAATGATATAAACGGTAATATTATAATTAAAACAGATGGAAATAAATTAATGATATATACTGAGCATAAGGATAGATAATATTTAGCCATATATTTATTATCAAAAAATAAAAAAAGCCTTACCTTGTAAGACTAAAAATATGGCTCCGCGAAGAGGAT
>DCDL01000044.1 GCA_002316385.1 Clostridium sp. UBA1056 | reverse complement strand
ATCCTATATGGATATGGAAGGTATTGAAGTCATTCTTTACAGCTTCCTTTAAAATATCAATATCATACTCATCAATACCTAATTCTACAGCTTTTTCATTTACTATTGCATCTGATGATTTTTCTTCCTCGTCTTCAATATTTTTATCACCATTTGCTATATTCACTAATTGAGTTACAATATCATCAACTTCTAAATCCGCATCACCTCCAGCAGCAATATCACTTACCATAGATTCTAGAACATCTAAACAATTAAATAATATAGTTACTACCTCATGGGTTACCTTAAGCTGGCCTTCTCTAAATTTAGATAGTACATCTTCCATCTTATGAGTAAGCTCTGCCATCTTAATATATCCCATGGTTGCAGCCATACCTTTAATTGTATGTGCCACTCTGAAAATTTGATTTAATATTTCCATATCCTCAGAATTATTTTCTAATATAAGTAATGATTCATTTAATAACTGTAGATTATCACTTGACTCTTCTAAAAACATAGATAGATATTGAGAAGTGTCCATATTACCCCTCCTTAAATTTTCTTATAAATAAATGTTGAAAGTTTTTCAAAGCCAAAATTTTTATATCCATATATACTTTCAGTGGCACCTATAAATAATAATCCACCTTGATTTAATGCTTTAGAAAACTTCTCATAAATTTTATCCTTTACCTCATTAGTAAAATAGATAACTACATTTCTACATACTATTATGTCAAAGCCGCCTTCATAGTTATCTAATATAAGATCATGTTTTTTAAAGGTTACTAGATCTTTTATCTCCTTACTAATTACAAATTTTTCCCCCTCATGATTAAAGTACCTATTAAGCTGGACTTTAGGTATGTTTTTAACATCTCTACTTATATATTCTCCAGCTTTTGCCCTAGTTAGGCTATTTGCATCTATATCTGTAGCTAGTATTTTATGTCTTATACTTGGAGTCATTTCCTTTAGCATCATAGATATAGAATAAGGTTCTGCCCCAATAGAACAAGCTGCGCTCCATATCTTAAGTGGTCTATTATAAGGTAAATCACTCTTTATAAAATTTCCAAGTTCCTCAAATATTTGAGGGTTTCTATAGAACTCTGTTACATTTATCGTAACATAATCCAAAAACTTTTCCCTTATGACCTTATCTTTTTTTATTAATATTATATATTCATCTAAATCCTTAGCATTAGTCCTAGACATAATAGCAAGTATCCTTCTATGTAACTGAGCTGATTTGTACCCAGATAAATCTAAATTAAACTCTTTCAATACGAAACTTTCAAATTTTTTAAAATCCATTAATTTTCCCCATCCCCCAGTACTATATTAGCTATTCTTTTACTAATATCATAAAGTGGAACAACTTCATCTATCATATTAGTGTCATAAGCAGCTCTAGGCATTCCATATATTATGCAAGTGGACTCATCTTCTGAAATAGTAGCTCCACCTACTTTTTTCACTTCAACAATTCCATTAGCTCCATCTTTTCCCATACCAGTAAGAATAATTCCTAATAATTTTTCCCTATACACTTCAGCTCCTGATATGAATAACTTGTCTACAGCTGGTCTTACTCCCCATATTTGAAGTTCTAAATTTAAGCTTACAGTTTTATTTCTACTTATCTCCATATGCTTACCACCCGGAGCTATATATACAACATCTTTTTCTATGGTCATACCATCCCTTGCTTCTACTACCTTCATCCTAGAAAATTTATCAAGTCTATCAGCAAAAGCCTTAGTAAATCCTTCTGGCATATGCTGAACCACCAATATTGGAACTCCTAATTTTTCTGGGAGATTTGTAATAACATTAAATAACGCTTTAGGCCCACCTGTAGACGCTCCTATTACAATTGCTGAAATTTTCTTATTCCTTATTTCTTTACTTCTTATATCTTTAGTAGTTGAACTTCTTTCTTTTATTGTTAAAGTTGTAGATACTCTATTTATTTCTCTTGCTTTACTCTCTTTTGTATAAGTGTCTTTTCTTCTGCTAATTATAGGAGACTTTCTTACAAATCTGGTACTTCTTATTTTGGAAACTAAAAGATTTCTAACTACGTTAATATTTAAAGAAATTGAGCCTGATGGTTTAGGTACAAAATCTATAGCACCCTTCTCTAAACACTCCATAGTTATCTCTGCACCTTCTTGAGTTAAACTACTTAGCATTATAACCTTAGTAGGTATCTTTAATTCTATTACTTTTTTTAATGCTTCTATTCCATTCATCTTTGGCATTTCAATATCTAGAGTGATAACATCTGGAACCTGCTTTTTTAACTTTTCTAGTAGATCTTCACCATTTCTAGCAATGTCTATTACTTCCATATCATCTTCCATGTTTATCATATCAGATATCATCTTTCGCATTAAAGCGGAGTCATCTACAACTATAACCGAAATTTTCTGTACCATATGTAATCACTCCAATCATTAATTTCTATATAATTTTAGTCCCTTCCCCTATAATTTTTACATATAGATCGCCTGTTACTGTATCAAATATTATCGTTCTACCTTTAGTTCCTCCAATTTCTTCACTATCTATAGGTATTTTTCTTGCCTTTAATATAGCCTTAACTGCAATGCTATTTCTAGCACCTATATCCATATTAACTTTGTTATCTGCAAAGTTAAACATAGTTGCTCCACCAGCGATCTTAGCTCTTAACTCCTTTTCTTTTGCCCCATTTTCTACCATAACCCTAATTAGAATAGGTATTGCAAGATTGGCAAACTTTATCTCGTTGGATATCTTATTAAACTTTTTACTGTCTGGAAGCATAATATGTGCAAGGCCTCCAATCCCACTCTTTTTGTCTATCATAGCAATACCAATACAAGAACCTAACCCTATGGTCATAAGTCTATCTGGGGATTTAGCTATTTTATAATCCCCGATTCCTACTTTTACCTCCCTATATTTCATAACTTACCTTTCTATTTTCTTCTTTTCATCCTTCGAAAGAATTTCATTTAAATTCAGAAGTAAAATAATGCCACTTTTATTTCTGTCTTTTATTATCCCCTTAATGTATCTCTTAGATATATTGGAAGATATCTCTGGAGTATCCTCTAAGTCATCTAGGTTCATAGATATAACTTCATTTACAACATCTACTATAATTCCTATGGCACCTTCTTCACTTCTAGTAACTATTATTGCCCCACCATTCTCCTTATTTTCTAAAGTATCTATTCCAAATTTTTTAGCTAAACTAACTACAGGTAATATACCATCTTGGTAATTTATAACCCCCTCTAAAAAATCCTCTGAATCTGGAATTTTTGTTGGTTCTTCATAGGTTAGGATACGTTCTACTTCTCTAATGTCTGCTGCAAAACATTGCTTTTCTAATCTAAATATAAGCAATTTAAACTCTTCTGCCAATTTTATCCCTCCTAAAATTTAAACTTATCAACAACTAAATCTCTATCTTTGTCTATATATACATGAACATGTTTATACGTTTCATCAATTATAGTTTCCATGGTTCCAACTATGAATTTAGTATTTAGATGAGCAACATCACAATATATATGTCCTTCATTACCTACTGCTACCTCCGTCATAACCCCTGAAGCTGAACCTACTACTTTTATTTTAATTTCATTTTCAGCCTTGATTTTTCCCCCTCGAAGTTCACATTGCCCTTCACCAATAAAATAAATACCGTTTTCTGCAGTAATATTAGATTTATAAACACCTTTTCCATCTATTGTTACATTTCCAGAAGAAGTAACTGTGCAATCCTGTATATACCCTATGGTAGCATTAGACTTAATATCCTTCATGGCTTCTATATCTTTTATCTTTTCTTCTGCTAACTTCTTAACAGTATTTAATTCCTCTGCACTACCTATTAATATATAATTCTTGTTGGCATATTTAATCTTTAATATTCTATACAATTCATTGTTAATGTCATTAACCTCTTCCATAGTATTTAATAACTTATTAATCGTATTGGTCAATACTGGAAACTTATTTTTTATAACAAGTTTTATGATATCACAATCTTTTGTATCTGCATTTACGTTTCCACTTTTTTTAACAGCTATTACTGCTTTATATAAGCTAGCAAAACTACCTACTACAGATCTAAGTTGTTCTAAATATCCTTTAAACTCTGCAAATTCACTTTTAACCTTTATTGTAGAGGAAATTGCACTACCCGTAATTTCTAAATCTCCCTCAGCCCAAACATTACCTCTTACAACATTACCTCTTACCTCTATCGTATTTCCAGATTTAACCTTCATTCCTTCATTTACATTACCATTAATGATTATATCTCCTATAAAGTTAATATCTCCGGTAGTCATATCTACATCCTTAAGAACCTCATAAACATTATTAACTTGAAAAATACATCCTCTTAATTGAGGTTTTCCCTCCGCTGTAGCAACTATAGTATCCTTATCTTTAAATTTGCAGCCTGCCTTCACTATCATATCTTTCACTTTTCTTTTTTTAGGCTCAATAGTCATGGAAAACACATCAATACCTATAGTTCCTTCTTTTCCTGCGATACGCTTAGCGAGAACATCATCTTTTTTCACGCTAGTTATACTACCTATGGATTTAAAATCTACGTTACCACATTCATCACTTTTAAAAGTTTTAATGTCATTAGTATCAAAATATATTTCCAATATATCATCTACAGGTTCAGTGGGCTCTTTACCCTTTGCAATAATTACATTCTCCACCATGTCCATATCTTCTATAGAGCTTAACACTTTATTATCTATTCCATAAATTATACCCTTTTCTTTAAGCTCTTTTAAAATTTCATCTGACGTAAATTTAGGTGGAAAGTTCTCTTCTTTCACCTTTGAATTTAAGGTAATCAAAGATGCTTCTTCTGTATCTTCTAAAGTATAAATAATTTCAGGGCCATAACTTATTGATATATCAGCTGTAATTTTATCCTTACTAAGGTTAATAGTTAATTCTCTAGTTGCCTTAGATTCTTGAAAAAACACTTCTATTTTATTTTTAGTGTCAACTCTTATTTTGTCTTTTATTTCCTGTCCATCTACAAATAAACTAACACCCTTGCCCCTTACAATCCAAGGACCTTCAGAAACATTTTCTCCATCATTAATAATTAGTTTACCATCAAGTATTTTTGCTGTTCCTCTTAATCTTGTATTTTCCACATCATCACCCCTAATATATATTACAAACCTATTTTTCTACTAAAATGTAAAAAACAATACTAAAATATACTATAATATATTATCGTATTGTTTTTTGCATACTTTACTATTTAGTTATTTTATAGTTCTTCAAATTTTTTATAATCAGCTGTTCAAATTTATCTTTTATATTATAAATCTTATCACAAATTTTATCATACTTTATGATTCCCTGAACTTCATTTATAGGTAATACATTAGGAGAAGTTCCAGATATAAATAGTCCATCTAGATTTTTAATATCTTCACAATTGATATTTTCTTCTTTTACCTTAAGTCCTAGCTCATGGCAAGCTTTTATTATCTCACCTCTTGTTATTCCTGGAAGCACTCCCTCTACTGGCGCTGTAATAATTTCATCACCCTTTACCATGAATATATTAGACTTACTTCCCTCTGTTATATATCCCTCATGATTCACTAGAATAGCTTCATAACTATTACTAGCTGCTATCTTTTCATTAACTTTTTCTCTAAAGGAATTATCTATAACTTTGGCATTAGGATTATGTCTTTCTCCAAAGTAAAGTATCGTCTTCACTCCATTATTATACATATCCTTAGTTGGATAGGAATGCTTTATAAAAAATATAAACAGGTTATCTTTATTTAATACTAACTTAAGATTTCCATTAACAACTCTATTTATAGTTATTAGTTTTTCTATGTAATCTTTGATCATATCCATAGATATAAAATCTTCTTTTTTCTCTAGTTTTAATGAATTTTCAAGTCTCTCTAGATGTTCATTTAAAAATAGAGGAGCTCCATCTATAACTCTTATAACCTCATATATGCACTTCCCCTCTACTACATATATATCTTGAAATTCTGCTCTTTCATAAACCTCATCATTTTTTATAAAATAATCATTAATACAATTATCCATAACTATCGCCACCTTAAAATCTCTAGTTCATGATTTTTTCTATAATTTATTAGATATCCCTTACCTACTAACTTTAAAAGTGGTAGATCAGAAAGGGAATCAGAGAACATATATGAATTTTTAAAATCAACTTCTATATTGTCTTTTTTAAGTTCTTCCATTAATCTTTTTACTTTTTCTTCACCCTTACAATTTTCTCCTGAAATTTTACAACTAAACTTTCCATCATTCATCTGAAATTTAGTTCCTATAACTTTATCTACTTCTTTTATATTATAAAATTCATTAACATAAAACTCTGGTGAAGCAGAAATCAAATATATCTTATACCCTTTTTCTTTAAAGTCTTTAATAGCTTTAATCCCATCTTCATAAAGGATACTCTCTAATTTCTCCTTATAAAAACTTTTTACTATAAACTTTAATTCATCTTCACTAGTTCCTGATAAAAACCTTAAAAAGTTCTCCTTAGTTCTTCCTGCATTATAAACCTTTAAGCCATAAAAAAGACCAGTTATTATATGAGATGGTAAATACTTAAGTAACTTCTTATCCTTTTTAAGCATGTATTTATATAATTCTATAGAAGTTTCCTTCTTAGTTAATGTATAGTCAATATCAAATATAGCTAACTTTTCCATTTAGAATTAACCCTACTTTCATATTATTTAAATTTCTTTATTTATTTCATTCACCATGGCTTAATGATTGCTACAACTTATTAAGGCATTATCAAATAAATAATAGACCAGTTTTCTCGTCTATTTGCCACGATTACTTCGTCGTTAAAAGCCTGGCATAGCGCTACTATGACAGGCTTTTAACTCCTTGTCTCGCGGCAAATATACTTTGAACCTTTGGTCTATTCTTTATTTTCACATGCCTAATACAACTTAGTATTGTTAATCTTATATGATATAAAAGCCGCTATATAGCTAGCGGCTTTTAGAAGTTTAATTAGTTTTCACTATATTCCTTTGAAAGTAATTCCTCATAATATGCTTTTGCTGCATCATACTCTTCATCTTCTGGTACAACAAGTTCGCCAACTTCATCATCACCAACTACTTTAAATAAGTATATTGAACCATCATCTGGATTTTGTACTAAAGCGTACTCATTTTCTTCAAATAAAAATCCATCAACTATTTCACATTCAGTTACATTTCCTTCTTCGTCTTCTAACTCAACGAACATTGCTTCATGTTCTCCACATCCACATCCACATTCTTCATGATCGTGGTCATGGTCATGTCCACCACAACATCCTTGGTGTTCATGCTTCTCTTCATGTCCTCCGCAGCATCCATGGTGCTCATGCTTTTCTTCATGTCCTCCGCAGCATCCTTTTTCTTTTTTATCTTCATTATGTCCACAACAGTTATTTCCCATAATAATAGCCTCCTTAAATAATTCTCCTCTTCATTGTACCCTTAATCTATGTATTTTAGAAGTGTTTTTATAATAAATTTTTGTTAATGTTATAGGAATAAACTAGATTTACTTTTATATGATACTTTTATTTTTAATCTAAATAAAAGTAATCTATTACCTTAATTTTTATGTAATAAAAGAGCTGTCTCAAAATTATTTACTAATCTTTATATAATGTTGAGGTTGTACTTTAATATTATTGTTAGCGAATGCCATTTGTAGGAGCGTCAATAATATAAGTACATCCTCAACACTGATTTAAGATTTAGTATATTTTGAGACAGCCCTTAACTTAATTAAAACTCTTATTGAACTGCAAGTCTTTTATAAGTTTCTAATCTTTCTTTTGCATCTTGTTCAGTCTTAGCAAATAATTCTTCTGCTACTTCTGGGAACATTTTTTGAAGTGATGCATATCTTACTTCGTTTAATAAGAAGTCTCTGAAAGATTCAGTTGGCTCTTTAGAATCTAGGATAAACGGATTTTTACCTTCATCTTTAAGATTTGGGTTGTATCTGTATAATCCCCAATATCCGCAAGCAACAGCTTTCTTAGATTCTAATTGAGTATTACCCATTCCAGTCTTAATTCCATGATTGATACATGGAGCATAGGCTATGATTAAAGATGGTCCTGGATATGCCTCTGCTTCTCTTATAGCTTTAAGAGTTTGAGCTTGGTCAGCTCCCATAGCTATTTGAGCAACATATACATAGCCATAGCTCATTGCCATCATTCCAAGGTCTTTCTTCTTAGTTCTCTTACCTGAAGCTGCAAATTTAGCAATAGCTGCAGTTGGAGTAGCTTTAGAAGATTGTCCACCAGTATTAGAATAAACTTCTGTATCAAATACAAATATATTTACATCTTCTCCTGATGCTAGAACGTGGTCAACACCGCCATATCCAATATCGTATGCCCAACCGTCTCCACCAAAGATCCATTGAGATCTCTTAACGAAGAAATCTTTAAATTTATATAACTCTGCCATTGTTTCACAGCAATTTTTATCTGCTTCAATTAATGGAAGTACTTTCTTAGCAGCAGCCTTTGAACCTTCTGCATTATCTTTATTTTCTAACCACTCATTTAAAGCAGCTTTTAATTCTTCATTTGAAGTATTTTCTACTACTTCTTTAACTAGGTCATTAAGTTTTTCTCTTTGATGACTAGCACCTAAGAACATACCTAAACCAAACTCAGCATTATCTTCGAATAATGAGTTAGCCCAAGCTGGTCCTTTACCTTCTTGATTCTTAGTGTATGGAGTTGAAGGAGCACTTCCTCCCCAAATTGAAGAACATCCTGTAGCATTAGCTATCATCATTCTGTCTCCAAATAATTGAGTTATAAGCTTAGCATATGGAGTTTCTCCACATCCTGCACAAGCACCTGAGAACTCTAGAAGTGGAGTCTCAAATTGGCTACCTTTAACTGAAGCAACACCCAGTGGGTTTTCACGTTTCTTCATGTTAACTGTGTAATTCCAAGAATCGATTTGATCTCTTTGACTATCAAGAGGTTTCATAACTAAAGCCTTCTCTTTAGCTGGACAAACTTGTGCACAGTTTCCGCATCCTACACAATCTTGAGGAGATACAGATATTGTGAATTTTAATCCTTTAAGTTGTCCACCTTTAGCATCTGCAAGCTTAATAGCTTCTGGTGCATTAGCAAACTCTTCTTCTGTTCCGATGAATGGTCTTATTGTAGCGTGTGGACATACATAAGAACATTGGTTACATTGGATACAGTTTTCTGGAATCCATTCTGGTACATTAATAGCTATTTCTCTCTTTTCATAAGCAGCTGTTCCATGATCAAAAGTACCATCTTCTCTTCCTTCGAAAGCACTTACAGGAAGTTTGTCTCCTTCTTGTCTATTCATAACTTCAACGATGTTTTTAATGAAGTCTGGAGTTTCCTTCTTACCTTCATTTTTATCTTCTGCATTTTTCCAAGATTCTGGAACGTTAACTTTAACTATTGCATTAACTCCAGCATCTATAGCATCGTTGTTCATTTTAACTATCTTTTCACCTTTTTTACCATAAGATGTTTGAACTGCATCTTTAAGATATTTAATAGCTTCATCAACTGGAATAATTTCAGCTAGTTTGAAGAATGCAGCTTGACAAATCATGTTTATTCTTCCGCCAAGACCAATTTCTTGAGCAACCTTTACAGCATTTATAGTGTAGAAGTTTATATTGTGTTCGGCAATATATCTCTTCATTGATGCTGGTAAGTGTTCATCTAAATCTTTTTCATTCCAAATACAGTTTAATAGGAATGTACCACCATCTTTAATTCCAGCTAATACATCATAGCTATGAACATAAGCTTGGTTATGACATCCAATGTAGTTGGCTTGATTGATTAGGTATGGAGATTTAATCTCTTTCTTACCAAATCTTAAGTGAGACATTGTTACTCCACCAGATTTTTTAGAGTCATATGCAAAGTATGCTTGAGCATACATATCTGTATGATCTCCTATAATTTTTATAGCACTCTTGTTAGCCCCAACTGTTCCGTCAGATCCTAATCCCCAGAATTTACATTCCACAGTTCCTTCTGATGTAGTAGCTATAGTTCTTGTAATATCTAATGATGTATTTGTAACATCATCAACTATTCCTATAGTAAATCCATTTTTAAGTTCTTCTTCTTTTAAGTGATCAAATACAGAAACTATTTGAGATGGAGTAGTATCTTTTGAACCTAACCCATATCTTCCACCTATGATAACTGGTCTTTCAGCTCTATCATAGAATGCATTTCTAACATCTTGATATAATGGTTCACCAGCAGATCCTGGCTCTTTTGTTCTATCTAATACAGCAATCTTTTTAACTGTTGTTGGCATATGTTTAAAGAAGTGTTCTAATGAGAATGGTCTGAATAAGTGAACTTTAACTAGTCCAACTTTTTCTCCTTGTGCTGCTAAGTAATCAACTGTTTCTTCAACAACGTCACATACTGAACCCATTGCAACTATTACTCTTTCTGCATCTGGTGCTCCATAGTAATTGAATACATGATAATCAGTACCAATTTCTTTGTTGATCATTTCCATATATTTTTCTACAACTCCTGGAATTGCATTGTAGAATGGGTTTGAAGCTTCTCTAGCTTGGAAATATACATCTGGATTTTGAGCTGTTCCTCTAGTTACAGGATGTTCTGGACTTAAAGCATTTGCTCTATATGCATCTACTGCATCTCTATTTAAGAATTTTCCTAGAGTTTCATAATCCCAAGCTTGAATTTTTTGTATTTCATGTGATGTTCTAAATCCATCAAAGAAATGTAAGAATGGAACTCTACCTTCAATAGCTGCTAAGTGAGCTACTGGAGCAAGGTCCATAACTTCTTGTACACTATTAGTTGCAAGTAAAGCAAACCCTGTTTGTCTTGCAGCCATAACGTCTTGATGGTCTCCAAATATTGATAAGGCTTGAGATGCTAATGCTCTAGCACTTACGTGTAGAACTCCTGGAAGTAATTCTCCAGCCATTTTGTACATATTTGGTATCATAAGTAATAATCCTTGAGATGCTGTGAAAGTAGTTGTTAATGCACCTGCTTGTAATGAACCGTGAACTGCTCCAGCTGCACCTGCTTCTGATTGCATTTCCATTATTTTCAGCTTTTGCCCAAATACGTTTGTTCTGCCTTGCGCTGCCCATTCATCACAGTGTTCAGCCATTGGTGATGATGGAGTAATTGGGTATATAGCTGCTACATCAGTATATGCATAGGCTACGTGAGCTGCGGCAGTGTTACCGTCCATAGTTTTCATTTTTCTCATTGTAAGCAACCCTCTTTCTTCTATAAATATTTTATTAGCAAACTCATAATTTTATTTTATGTAGTATATAGTTTATGTGGTGTATGTACATTGCACACCTTCACCCTTTGGGGATGTAAGCATAACAACACCACACTAAATAAGCTCAACTAAGCTTCATTAGAAAATCGATTTCTAATTTAATGTTAATCTCACTTAATATTGTTAAAACACTATCATGAATTCACTTATATTTAACTATTACTTCAAGCCCTGTTAATATGCAATTTAGTCCTTGGTAATCTTTAACATGACCTTACACTTAAATTATACCTTAATTCTTTTAAAATTCAACCCTAAAATACTAACACAGATTGTTAAGTTTTTAATTAATTTCTAAGGTAAATTCATCTAAAAATGCTGGTGTAACTACTTCATATCCTTCACCTTTTAATTTCATTGTGAAGGATTCAATATTTTTTCCTTCACCGTGAACTACAAATACCTTTTTAGGTTTTTCTATCATACTACTTACCCAATTATATAATCCTATCTTATCTGCATGGCCTGACATACCATCCATATAATGGATTTTAGCTTTAACATCTATATTTTCTCCTCCTATTTTAATTCTTTTATTTCCTTTTAATAACTTACTTCCTAGGCTTTTATTTCCTTGATAAGATGTGATTAAAATTCCACATTCTTGCCTTGGCAAGTTATTCTTTAAATGCTGTGATATTCTACCCCCATCATAAACACCACCTGCTACAATAATTATGGCTTTTGATTTAACTTCATATACTCTCTTAGCTTCATCACTATTTTCTACAAAGTGTAGACCTCTAAAATCCATAGGATCATCACCTTTTTTTATAAGAGATTTTGCCTCCCTATCAAAGTATTCTTCATACTTCTTAAATATTCTAGTAATTCCTGAAGCCAATGGACTATCTATATATACATTACATCCCTTTACCTGCCCACTTTCTATAAAATTATTTAACATATATATAATCTCTTGTGTTCTCCCTAAAGAAAAACAAGGAACTATTAGATTGCCCTGCTCTTCCATAGTTTCCCTTACAACTTTTAGGAATTTTGAATAATTATCTTTTTCTTCATGCACCTTATCTCCGTAGGTACTTTCAATAATTAAGAAATCTCCTTTCAGTTCTTTTTCTGGATTATTCATAATATATCTATTTACGTTTCCTATATCTCCACTATATATCAATTTAATCCAATTTTCCCCATAATTTTTGATTAAAATTTCACATATCGCCGAACCTAATATGTGACCTGCATCCCGAAAAATGATTTTTATATTATCCTCTAATATAATCTCTTCATCATATCCATAGGTATAAAAACTTTTTAAAGCTTTTTCTACATCTTCATCACTGTACAATGATTTTATAGGCTCTACATCTTTATTATATCTAGAAAGATTTCTAAAGTAGGTCTCCTCTTCTTGAATTCTCGCTGCATCTTTCAGCAAATATTCACATAAATCCTTAGTAGGCTCAGTACAAATAACCTTTCCCTTAAATCCTAGCTTGAATAAGAGAGGTATTCTTCCACTATGATCCACATGACTATGGGATAATATAATATAATCAATTTCTTTTGGATTTATATTTAATATATTATTGCTATAAGTTTTTAAATCATTACTTTGAAACAATCCACAATCCAAAAGTATATTTTTATCATCAATAGTAAGTAAATGGCTCGATCCTGTAACACATTTTGTAGCACCTAAAAACTTTAATTTTATATCCATAAATATTTCCTCTATCTTCCTTCTATTTATCCAATACACTATAACTACTGTTCTAACATTAATATATCTAATATAACTATTTCCCTGAAAATAATCCCCTAAAAAATAGCCTTTTCTAAAGGAATTAAAACTTCTAATAATCAACGTTCATTAGGAATTTATTAATATTATTGACTTGTTTAACAGTATTTTATGTACTTATCAGAAAGATAATATATAAGCTTTTCTAAGCTTCAGTGGGATAACCCCCCCCTCTGAAGCAAAGAACTCNNTTTATTTTCAGATGCCTTAATAAATTATCCTTTGATAAATCTATAGTCTTTTATAGTCTTCTTCATAAAGTATATATATTTAGTTATAGAGAACTTCGTAAAAAGTTAACATTTTAAAATTTTAACTTTTTGCATATTTAAATATATAAAATTTCCCCTACATAACTTTTTAACTTTTTAACTACTACAGAGCCTTTTATTAGGCTCTATAGTAATTTACAGCAATAAAATATATAAACTATAAAAATATTGGTGGACATCCCTTAAAGTTTGTGCTGAAATAAGGCTTATTTTCCCTTTAAAATAATGACGTAGCCCCACATTTAGACTCTCTGTACTTAGAATTAATATCTTTTGTCGAATAATATATTGGAGTATTTGTAACACTAATAAAAGATTTTGAGCAAATTTTACAGAAGTACCTCTAATACAACATGTGTATTTTATTATACTAATATCTTGTTACCCATAAAAAATAAGCAATAGCCCGTAATGATTAAATCAATTAGGTGCTATTGCTTAAAATAATATTTTAATTAATTTCTCTATTTAATATTAGTGCCACTACTTTCTTGGTACCATATTTATTATATACATAGAAAATCTATTTATTTCTGCAATTTTCTATTAGCTCAACTATTTTACCAAGACTATCCCTTTGTTTACTTTTACTCATATTTTCTATATATGTTGCTTTATTTCGATTCACTTCTTGTATATTTTCTAAAAGATTTAAGGCATTTAAGTTTTCTTCTTCAATGACCTTACTATATCCAGCTTTATTAAAGGAATTAGCATTTAAAATTTGGTCTCCTCTACTTGCCTTAGCTGATAGTGGTATTAAAATATTAGGTTTCTTTAAAGCTAAAAGTTCAAATATAGTGTTAGAACCAGCTCTAGAAATCACTATATCTGCTAATTGCATTAAATCTGAAAGCTCTTCTTTAATGTATTCAAACTGAGCATATCCTTTAACCACATTAAGGCTTTTATCCATATTGCCTTTTCCACATAGATGTATTACATTAAAGGTTTTAAGTAAATCATTTAATGATTCTCTAACGCATTCATTTATAATTCTTGAACCTAAACTGCCTCCAGTGACTAGAATTACAGGCTTATCATCTTTAAATTTACAGAACTCTTTAGCCTTTATTCTACTACCTCTAAATAGTTCACCTCTAATTGGAGAACCTGTAAGTACAGCTTTCTTTTTATTAACATGCTCCATAGCCTCTTCAAAGGTAACACAAATCTTTGTTGCATAGGGCATGGATATTTTATTTGCTAGCCCTGGTGTAATATCTGATTCATGTATTATAACTGGTATTCTATTAAAATAAGCTCCTAACACCACTGGAACTGATACAAATCCTCCCTTTGAAAAAACTATGTCTGGCTTTTCCTTCTTAATAATTGATTTTGCCTCGAAAACACCTTTAATAACCTTAAAAGGATCTGTAAAGTTTTTAACATCAAAATATCTTCTTAGCTTACCACTAGATATGGTATGGTATTTTATTTTTTCTTCTTCTATAAGTTTTCTTTCTATACCATTTTCAGTACCAATATACTGAATTTCATATCCCAGCTCCTTTAGCTTAGGCATAAGTGCGATATTGGGAGTTACATGTCCAGCTGTTCCTCCACCTGTCATAATAATTTTTTTGTTACTCAATTTAAAAGTCCTCCTAAAATTAACATAGTAAAAGTTTCAACATCTTTGAAATATGTTCAAAGAAAAATATCTAAGCCTTAGCTAAGTATATATGATCTTGCTAAAGCTAAGAATAATATTTATTTACTATATAACTTTTATATTATATTAGCTATATTATGCTTCATATTAAGTTATGCCACATATGAAGACAAATGTAAATATAAAATATGAAATTTATATGAAAACCATAGATTATATACATTAAAAGGTAATTACTCATAATCTTTCATACGTTGCCACTGTTTCTCTTAAATATTCTTTTTATATCCGGGTACAATACTATTATCAACTCAAAGGAGGTGAAATTACATGGGAAACAATAATAATTCTAATCAACCAGCAGTACCTCAAGCTAGAGAAGGCTTAAACAGATTTAAAATGGAATCTGCTCAAGAAGTAGGAGTTAATCTTAAAGAAGGATACAACGGAGATTTAACTTCTAGAGAAGCTGGATCAGTTGGTGGTCAAATGGTTAAAAAAATGGTTGAAGCTTATGAAAGAAATCTATAGTTAAATCATTGTAAGTAGCATGTGGTAAGTTTATTATTTAAGAAGTTAGCAAAATTTATTTAAATAATAAGAGGTTCACATTAATATGTTTGTTGACTTCTACTAATTTATTGGAGGAGGAATTTAAAATGACAAGCAAAAGTAGATTATTAGTACCAGAAGCTAAGGCAGGTTTAGACAGATTTAAGATGGAAGCAGCTCAAGAAGTTGGAGTTAACTTAAAAGAAGGATACAACGGAGATTTAACTTCTAGAGAAGCTGGATCAATTGGCGGACAAATGGTTAAAAAAATGGTTGAAGCTTACGAAAAAAATTTATAGGATATAATAATATCTAATTAAATTTCTTTAATAGTAAGTAAACCCACAAATAGGAGATGCACCTTATAGGTGCATCTCTTTGTTATTTACTCTCCTATGAAAATCATAAGCTGATTTTATTTTAACTTTATATCTTTAAGTTTTAATTGTACACTTTTTCTTCCCATATATTCATTTATATCTGGTTGAAATAGTATATCTAAAGATAAACCTTTAGGTCTTATATACCCACTCTCATATTCACTATAATCATCACCATAAACCTGTTTTAATATGTCTATAATCTCATCTCTTTTATTAAAGTATAGTCCTTCTATCATATTATTGGTTCCATTTACATAAAATCTAAACTTCACATGCTGCTGCTCGCTACCTAAAAATCTTATATCGCCTACTAAGACTTTGTTAGCTTGAAGAATAGGTGAAGGGTTTCCTTTACCAAAGGGCTCTAGTAACTTAAATTCTTGTACAACCTGTTCTGTTACATAGTTTAGCTTTATAGGAGAGTCTACCTTTATTTTTACTGCTAAATCTTCCTCGTCTAAAGTACAGTTTTCATTTAATAATTCTCTAAATTTCGATATATTTTCCTCTTCAATGGAAAGTCCCGCTGCCATGGGATGTCCACCAAACTTACTTAGTACATCCTTACATTTTAACATTTCTTCAAACATATTATATTCTTCAATGGATCTTCCTGACCCTTTAGGCATTTCTTTTCCTTCTGTTAAAACAAAGGTTGGCTTTCCATACTTTTCTTTAACTCTTCCTGCTACAATACCAGCAATGCTTTCATGGATATGCTTATTATATACTACTAGCACTCTATCATTTATTAATGAACTTCCCTCTATATCTGCACAAACTTGCTCTACGCTTTCTGTAGTAAGATCCTGCCTTTCTTTATTAAGGTTAAATACCCTTGTAGCTATATCCATGGCCTCACTTGCATCTTCACAAAGTAGCAAATCTAAAGAAAGCTGAGCTGTTTCCAATCTTCCGGTAGCATTTATACAAGGTCCTATGTTAAAACCTACATTGTAGCAAGTCACCTCATCCTTTATATCAATAATATGCTTTAGAGCTCTTAGTCCTAGATTTTTTGTATTAGAAAGAATCTTTAGTCCTTCTTTAGCAATTATCCTGTTCTCATCCTTTAAGTCCACTACGTCACATATAGTCCCAATGGCTGCTAGCTCTAAAAGTTCATCAGTATTTTTATTTTTCATATTCATAGCCTCATATAGGGCTAAAGAAAACTTATAGGCTACACCAGCTCCACATAAAAGCTTAAAAGGATAATTGCAATCCTCTTGTTTAGGATTTATAAGGGCATCGCTACTTGGAACTATCACTTTCCTTTCTCCGTCTACTTCTTCAAATGGAAGCTCATGATGGTCTGTAATAATTATTTTTAATCCAAGCTCCTTAGCTCTTTTTACCTCATCTATAGCAGATATTCCATTATCACAACTTATTATAAGGTCAAATCCTTCTTCAGCTATGGCTTCTATTCTTGAAACACTCATGCCATAGCCTTCCTTCTCTCTATGTGGTATATGATAATCTACTCTTCCTCCACAATTTTTTATAGCTTTATAAAGAATTGCAGTACTAGTAACTCCATCAGCATCATAGTCTCCATAAACCATAATTTTTTCATTATTATTTATGGCATCAACCATAATCCTTATTGCTTTGTCCATATCCTTCATAAGATAAGGATTATGTAGCCTTTTTAATGAAGAATTTAAAAATTCATCAACTTTCTCCTTATTATCTATTCCTCTATTAATAAGTACTCTAAGGGTAATAGGAGTAACCTTTATATAGTTAAATAACTCCTTTAATGTATCCATTGAGCACTGAGTCTCTTTCCAAATTGTTTTCACATAATCACCTTACCCTTACTTTCATGTCAATATCTATTGTCACTTTTAGGCATCTGAAAATAAATAATAAGCCAAAGATGAGAAGTATATTTTGAGTTAGACAAGGAAATAGGTTCTACAGATAGTAGCACTATCTAAGGGTTCTG